>JAKOTR010000102.1 GCA_029776225.1 Acidobacteriota bacterium
ATCGATTTCTTCGATCCGCAGCAGCGGCAGACCGCTCCCCTGATATCCTCCGGTACTGCCGAACTGAAGGAAGCGCTGATGGAGATCCACGTGGAGGGGCACCTCAAGACACAGATGGAGGTCTTTTGCGACCGCTGTCTGGAACCGATCTCGCTGCCCATTGACACCGACTTCGACGTCCTCTACCGGTCGGCGGAGTATATGCCCACGTCCGAAGAGGTCGAGGTAATCGATCGGGAGGCGGAAGTCGGGTTCTACGAGGGTGACGGGCTCGACCTCAAGGATCTTCTTCGGGAACAGGTCTTGTTAGCTCTGCCGATGCATCAGGTCTGCCGCGAGGATTGCCGGGGAATCTGTCCGGTTTGCGGCCAGAACCGGAACAAGACCGAGTGCGGATGCCGTCAGGAGCTGGCGGTTGACGACCGCTGGGCCGGGCTGAAGAACCTTTAACCAAAATCTTTAAATCGTGAAAAGCGAAAACAATTCAGTACAATAGGAACTTACCATGCCGAATCCGAAAAGACGACATTCCGTGCGGCGGCGGGGAAATCGCCGGAGCCACGATGCGTTGAGAGCGCCCGGGTTGTCCGAGTGCCCGAATTGCCACGAGCCGAAACAGCCGCACCGCGTTTGCCCCCATTGCGGGCAGTACAAGGGCCGCGAGGTGATCGAAGTAGCGGAGACGTAGCCGGCCGAGTACTTCCATGGTGACGATCGCTGTTGACGCTATGGGGGGCGACAACGCCCCGAAAGTAGAAGTCGAGGGAGCGATCCGGGCAGCGCGGAGCCTGGGCATCCGCGTGGTGCTCGTCGGACGGGAAGACGTCCTGAAAAAGGAGCTTGCACAGCAGAACGGCAACCTGGGCTTGCCGATCGAAATTGTCCACGCCTCGGAGCAAGTCACCATGCAGGACAGCGCCGCGCGCGCGGTGCGGACCAAACGGGACAGCTCCATCCGCGTCGCGTCGCGCCTGGTGCGCGACGGCGTGGCGCAAGGTTGGGTGTCCGCGGGCAACACCGGCGCGGCCATGGCCACCGCCAAGATGGTGCAGGGCATGGTGCCGGGCGTCGACCGTCCCGCGCTGGCTTCCACATTTCCAACGATCAAAGGCACGCCCGCCGTCATGATGGACGTGGGCGCCAACGTGGACTGCAGCCCGCAGATGCTCGCGCAGTTCGCCTTGATGGGCGAGATTTACGCGCGCATCATCCTGCACACGCAAAACCCGCGCGTGGGCTTGCTGTCGATCGGCGAAGAAGAGCACAAGGGCAACGAGCTGACGCGGAACGCGACGCCGCTGTTGAAGTCCCTGCCCATCAACTTCATCGGCAACGTGGAGGGGCGCGACCTCTACACGGGAAAAGCCGACGTGGTGATTTGCGACGGATTCATCGGGAATGTGGCGCTGAAAGTCAGCGAAGGCCTGATCGAAGTGATCAAGCAGATGCTGAGGGAGTCGCTCCAGGCGACCATCACCCGGAAGATCGGCTACGTGCTCTCCCGAACCGCCTTTGACGATTTCAAAAAGCGCGTGGACTATTCAGAGTACGGAGGGGCGCTGCTTCTGGGCGTTCGCGGCGTGTGCATTATTTGCCACGGCCGCTCGAACGCCAATGCAATCAAGAACGCGATCCGCGTAGCGGCAGAGTTCGCTGAAAACCGTATCAACGACCGGATTGAAAACGAACTCCGCCGCTGGACTGAAAGCACAAAAGAAGCAGCCATTCCATTGAAGTGAAATTGCGGGTTTCCATCCTGGCGTTGGCGGGCCTGCTCGGCGTGGGGTGGAAACCGCTTCCCGCACAGCAACTGAACCCCGTGCGGTGGAGCGCCGAGGCGGAGCCCGCACGGGTAGCGCCCGGTTCGCGCACAACCATCCGGGTGACGGCCCGGCTGGACCCCGGCTGGCACCTCTACTCGCTGGCCGTGCCGGAGCCGATCATTCCCACCTCCATCACGCTGGCCGAGAATCCGGCCGTTGAATCCTTCCAGCTCTATCAGCCGCAGGCAGCAGTCGCCTTCGACCCCAATTTCGGCTTCGACGTGGCGACGTACGAAGACGAGGCGGTTTTTCTGCTCGACGTGCGGATTGCGAAGAACGCTCCTCCGGGCACGGTGGAACTCACCGCCGGCGTGCGATACCAGACCTGCAATAACAAGATGTGCCTGCCTCCGCGGCGTGTGACGGCGCCGGTGAGCATAACGATTGACCCCAAGGCGGAGACGGCGCAGTTCGTTCCGCCGGCAGGATACACCCTGTTCGATCCCGCAGCGCCTCGCCCGCAGGCGCAGGCAGCCGCGGCGCCCGCAGTTGCAGAGACCACGGCCGGGGTGCCGCTTCAAACGACGGCCTCTTCGCAAGGACTGCTCCTCTTCATGGCGGTGGCCTTCGGCGTCGGAGTGGCCGCCATCTTCACTCCCTGCGTGTTTCCGATGATCCCGATCACGGTCTCGTACTTTTTGAACAAGCCGGAAGCGGGGCGCGGCCGGGGCGTCTTCGACGCGGTGGTGTTCTGCCTCGGAATCATCGTGCTGTTCACGACGCTGGGCGCGGTGGCGACGGCGGCGCTGGGAGCGTCCGGCATGGTGCAGCTTGGCTCCAATGTCTGGGTGAACGCCTTCATCGCTCTCGTGTTTTTGGTGTTCGGCCTGAGCCTGCTGGGCGCATTTGAAATCACCATCCCCTCGGGGATTCTGACGCGGCTGGACCGCGCTTCGCAGGGCGGCGGGATCGCGGGCACGCTGTTAATGGGCCTGACGTTTTCGCTCACCGCGTTTGCCTGCGTCGGACCGTTTGTGGGCACGCTGCTGGCGGCTTCGGTTACAGGCGGAGGAGTGCGCCCGCTGGCCGGGATGCTCTCGTTCGCAACCGGACTGGCCACGCCGTTTTTCTTCCTGGCAGCCTTTCCCTCGTATCTGAAACGCCTGCCGCGAAGCGGCGGCTGGCTGGAGAGGGTGAAGGTGGTGATGGGGTTCCTGATCCTGGCGGCGATGCTCAAGTACCTGAGCTCCGTGGACAAGGTGATGCAGTGGAACGTGATCACCCGCGAGCGGTTTCTGGCGGTCTGGATCGTGCTGTTCTCGCTGGCCGGGCTGTACCTGCTCGGGTTCCTGCGAATGCACGGGATCAAGCCCGACGAGCCGCTCGGGATATGGCGGCTGTTGACCGGCGCCGCGCTGGTGACGTTCGCCATCAGCCTTGTGCCGGGCATGCTCGGCGGCCATCTCGGCGAACTGGAGGCCTTTATTCCGCCTCCCGCGCAGGGCCGCAGCGGCGAGGTCGCGTGGATGAAAAACCAGTACGAGGAAGCGCTCGCGCGGGCGCGCGCGGAAAACAAACTCGTGCTGATCAGCTTCACAGGGTACGCTTGCACGAACTGCCAGTGGATGAAGGCCAACATGTTCACGCGGCCGGAAATCGCCGCCGCGATGAATGACTTCGTGGCGGTGGAGCTTTACACGGACGGCACGGACGCAGCTTCCGAGGCGAACCAGAAGCTCCAGGAGTCCCGGTTCCGCACCGTCGCCATTCCCTACTACGCCATTCTGACCCCGGATGAGAAGGTGGTCGCGACTTTTCCGGGATTAACGCGTAATCCGGCCGAGTTTCTGGCGTTTCTGAAGACCAGATAGAAGCGCGCGTTCGGCGAATCGCTGCACTTCCCTGCCCCGGCCCACCTGCACCTTTGCTGTACGCGCCATCGAGCGCGTGATCGCTCTGTAGTACGCGCCCGCCCGGTAGCAAACCCCGCCAAACCGCCGCCGGAAATGCACTACCCTGGAACTAGACAGAGACTCCGCGGGGGCAAGGGAGGGGTCGCAGGTATGGGCCTACGTGCGCCCGGACACATACGGGCTGGCTTCACCAGAACTACCGCAGCAGCGTTTCTTTGTGCCGCTCTTGTGTGTGGCGCGGCCAACGCGAACGCCCAGAGTCAAGCCGGCAGGCCGGCGAGTGACTGGGAATTTCGACTCACGCCGTATCTGTGGTTTGCGGGCTTTACAGGGACCGTTGGGGCCGGCGGACGCACGGCAGACATCGACGCGCCGTTTCGGGATGTCTTCGACGAGTTGAATTTCGGCGCCATGGTGAATTTTGAAGCGCGGAAAAACAGGTTCACAACCTTGGTGGACGGATTCTATGTGAGTCTCACGGACGAGAAGTCGATCTCCATTCCGTCCGGGTTGAACCTAAAGGCCAACTCGAAGACGTTCGTTTTGAACCCCGATGTTGGGTTCCGGCTTTTGGGTGGGGACAAAGCCTCGGTCGATTTCCTGACCGGAATCCGATACTGGCACATCAAGAACTCGCTGGAGATCGAGTCTGAGGTTTTGCCGGGCGCGCCGGAGGTCTCGGGAAGCAAGGACTGGGTGGATCCGGTGCTCGGAGCACAGATAGGGTTGAAGCTTCCGGGGCGCTGGCGGGCGCGGCTGCAGGGCGATGCCGGGGGATTCGGCGCAGGTTCGGACTTGACATGGCAGGTGGTTGCCTCGCTGGGATACGAACTCTCGAACAAAACTGCCGTGAACGCCGGCTACCGCTATCTTGACGTCGATTACAGAAGCGGAGATTTTCGTTTCGACACCGCCCTCAGCGGCTTCCTGCTGGGCGTGTCGTTCCGGTTCTGAACCAGCCCCAGACAGCGGCCGGGAGAGTGATGCCTGAAGGACGCCAAAACGAAGGGGGCACTCACGCCAGCGCGAGAGATCATCTGGCGAACGAGCGAACGTTCCTGGCATGGCTGCGCACAGCGGTTGCGCTGATCAGTCTGGGGATTGCGATCAATCGCTTCAGCCTGTATCTCAGCCGGTTGGAGGAGACCACTGCGAAGCGTCTGGGCGAAGGGTCGTTCGTCGATGCAGAGCGGCTTGGACTCGGCTTGATTCTGTTCGGAATGCTCGGGTTGGTATTGTCGGCGTTCCGGTATAAGCGGACTTACGACAGTCTGGAGCGCGGAACATACAAGCCCGATCCGGTCATCATCTGGGTCACTACGGGGGCGGTTCTGATCCTGGGCGGGCTGACCACGGCGTGGCTGTTCCAGAGGTGATCCGTCAGCGGGAATCTTCGCTCCGCCGTTTCGCCAGGAGCGCAGCATGCTCCGCGCACACTGCTGCGCGAATTCTCAGTGCGGGCAAGACTCCCAACGTCTCGACGGCCAGATTCGGGCAACCGGGCCAGTCGCACAAGTACCCCGAGAGAGTCTCTTCGCGACCCTCGACCGTGGTTCGGATTGTTGCGTGAGGCATCGTCGTTCCAGGATCCCGCGTGGTGCTTCGGGCTCGAACGTCTCATTATCGCCAATTCCGGACAGAACGCGCCGGCCTGAGGCTAACCCGCTTTTCCACCTATCGTCCCGCTCTTCGATTGCAAGAAATGAACGGGCTGTTCTGAATTGGTACGTCCGTACACAGGTGCTCCTCGATCGCTGGCGTGGCCAAGTCGTTGAATGCCTGAAAGACAAACTTGGATCCGCCTGATTCCTCTAGGCGTCTACGTAAGCAGGGGCATTCACTCCGCGATCCTGCTCGAAGATGAGGGATGCGTCAGCAGCAGGAGGGGATCCAGACACGCGCGACATCGCGGAAAAATCACAGGGGATCATCCATGGCAAGAAAATTCAATGGTGTCATCAAGCTCGACGTCCGCGACTCTAAACCGGATTGGAAGCCATATGAGCTGAAGAAAGCGCCGGCGGGCGCGCCGAATGTTTTGATCGTGTTGTTCGACGACACGGGAATGGCTGCGTGGTCGCCGTTCGGCGGCCGCATCAACATGCCCACGTTGCAAAGACTGGCCGACAACGGTCTGATGTACTCGCAATGGCACACCACCGCGCTGTGCTCGCCGACCCGGTCGTGTTTCCTCACGGGACGCAATCACCACGTGAACCGCTTTGCGTCCATCACCGAAGCAGCCGACGGATTTCCCGGCGCGGCCGGGCGGCTCCCAGCCGAGTGCGCCACCATCGCCCAGGTGCTTCAGGACAATGGCTACAGCACCTTCTGGTTGGGGAAGAACCACAACGTCCCCACGGAGGATATTTCGAGCGGCGGCAGCAAGTCCGAGTGGCCGCTCCAGAAAGGGTTCGACCGTTTCTACGGGTTCCTCGGCGGCGAGACCAACAACTGGTATCCCGACCTTGTCGAGGACAACCGGTTCATCGAGCAGCCGTATACTCCGGAGCAGGGCTACCACCTCTCGAAAGACCTCGCCGACCAGGCGCTCAAGATGCTGCTCGATCAGCAGTCGGCGAACCCTTCCAAACCGTGGTTCATGTGGTTTTGTCCAGGCGCCAACCACGCGCCGCACCACAGCCCCCGGGAATACGCGGACAAGTACAAAGGCATGTTCGACGACGGCTACGAAGCATATCGCGAGTGGGTGCTGAAGCGCATGATCGAGAAAGGAGTTCTGCCGGAAGGGACAGTACTGACTCCGATCAATCCGATGCCGGGGGACGTTGCGAATCCGGCCGACTACGTCCGGCCATGGAGCACGCTGAGTGCCGACGAGAAGAGGCTCTTCGCGCGCATGGCGGAAGTGTATGCCGGTTTTTCCGAATACACGGACGTTCAGGTGGGGCGCATCATCGATTATCTCGAGCAGACCGGGCAGCTCGACAATACGCTGATTTTCTATTGCGCGGATAATGGGGCATCCGGCGAAGGCAGCCCGAACGGATCCGTGAACGAGAACAAGTTTTTTAACGGGTACCCGGACGACTTGTCCGAAAACCTCAAGTATCTCGACGTTTTGGGTGGACCGGATACTTACAATCACTATCCCACCGGCTGGGCCGTGGCGTTCAGCACTCCGTTCCAGATGTTCAAGCGGTACTCGCAGTTTGCGGGCGGGACCTGCGATCCGCTCGTGATCCACTGGCCCAAGGGCATCAAGGCGAAGGGAGAAGTACGCCACCAGTACCACCATTGCACGGACATCGTGCCCACGATCCTGGATGTCACCGGCCTGGAGATGCCGAAGGTTTACCGCGGCGTCGAACAGTACCCGCTCAGCGGAGTTTCGATGCGATACTCGTTCGACGATGCGGAGACCCCCACACGGAAAAAGCGGCAGTATTACGCAATGCTCGGCACGCGCGGCATCTGGCAGGACGGGTGGAAGGCCGCCGCGCTCCACGCGCCACTCAGTGGAAAAGGCGAGTTCGAGAAGGACCGGTGGGAGTTGTATCACGTGGACAGCGACCGGTCCGAGTCGAAGAACCTCGCCAGTGAACATCCCGAGAAGCTGAAGGAGCTCATAGCGGCATGGTTCGAGGAAGCGGACAAGAACTTCGTGCTGCCGCTGGACGATCGTTCCGCTCCGGAACTACTAACAATCCAGCGTCCGCAACCGGAGCCACCTCGCACGCGCTTCATCTACTATCCCGGTACGACGCCCGTTCCGGAGGCCGTTGCGGTTAACATCCGCGGGCGGTCTTACAAAATCATTGCCGACGTAGACCTTACATCCGACTCTCGCGGCGTGATCTTCGCGCATGGCTCGCGCTTTGGCGGCCACGCTCTGTTCATCAAAAATCGAAAGCTGTACTACGTGTACAACTTTCTCGGCATCAAGCCGGAGCAGAAGTTCGTCTCCGGAGAGCTCCCTACCGGCAAGCACGCGCTTGGCATGGCGTTCATTCGGGAGAAGCCGGGCCAGTACGGCGAGTCGCTTGGCAGAACGCAGCTCTATGTCGACGACAAGGTCGTAGCGGAAGGCCCGATGCGGGCACAGACCGGACATTTCACGCTCTGCGGCGACGGGCTCTGCATCGGATTCGACAGCGCAGACAGGGTGAGCGAGGAATACGAAGCCCCGTACTTCTTCACCGGCGGCAAGATTCTCGGGGTTGCCGTTGACGTGAGCGACGAGGTTTACCTTGACCTCGAGCGTGAGGCAGTTGCCGCTCTCGCACGTGATTAGATCAGTTACATTTCAGGGGCGGGAGGAGCATTCAGCACTCCCGCCCATGAAATCCAGCAGGCAGCGCCTTCCTAAATCTCGAACACCGCGCCGGTATCCGCGCTGGTGACGTGCAGCAGATAGCGGGCGAGCCAGCCGCGTTTCACCTTGGGCTCGAAGGGCGGCAGCGCGGCCAGGCGCCGCTCGATCTCCTCATCGCTCACCTTCAACTCCAGCCGGCACGTGTTGGCGTTGATGTAGATGCGGTCGCCGGGCTGGACGATCGCGATCGGACCGCGGGCCGCCGCCTCCGGCGCCACGTGCCCTATGCACAAGCCGCGCGTGCCGCCTGAAAAGCGCCCGTCGGTGATCAGAGCCGCGCGCACGCCCGCGCCGACCAGCGCCGACGTCGGCGAGAGCATCTCCTGCATTCCCGGACCGCCGCGGGGGCCTTCGTAGCGGATCACCACCACGTCCCCGTCCTTCACCTCGCCCGCAAGAATGCCGGTCAGCGCGTCTTCCTGCGATTCGTAGATTTTCGCAGGGCCCTCGAACTCCATCATCGAGGGATCGACGCCGGCCACCTTCACCACCGCGCCTTTCGGCGCAAGGTTTCCGAACAGCACCGCCAGCCCGCCGGTCTTGGAGAACGGCGCGGAGACTTTCCGGATCACGTCTCCGTCCGCGTCGGGAGCGCAGGCGACGGCATCGGCCAGTTTGCCCCAGACGGTCGGGACATCGAGCTTGAGGCCGGTGTTCGCGTTGCGGTCCAGCTCCTTGAGGATCGCGGGGATCCCTCCCATGCGGTGCACATCCTCGACGTGCACTTCGGGGCGGCTGGGAGACACCTTGCAGATGTTCGGCGTGACGGCCGCAATCTCGTTCAGCCGCGCCAGATCGAACTTAATTCCGGCGGAGTGCGCCAGCGCGAGCGCGTGCAGGATCGTGTTGCTGGAGCCGCCCATGGCCATATCGAGAATGAAGGCGTTTACCAGCGCCTGCTCGGTCACGATGTCCAGCGGGCGAATGTTGTTCTCCAGGCACCGTTTCAAAGTGCGCGCCGCATTCTTGGCCAGTTCGATGCGTTCGGGGTTGGGCTCGGTGGAATCGCCGGCCCAGCGCTCCGCCGGTATGGTCCCGTTGCCGGGCAGCGCCAGCCCGATGACCTCACCCAGGCAGTTCATCGAGTTCGCGGTGAACATTCCGGAGCAACTGCCGCAGCCGGGGCAGGCTTTTTCCGCCAGGGCGCGCAGTTCGGCATCGCTCATCTTGCCGACGCTGTTCTTGCCCACGCCCTCGAAAACGGTGATGAGGTCCGTGTTGCCCCGGCCGGCGAGCATCGGCCCACCGCTCACGTATACCGCGGGTATATTGATCCGCACCATGGCGTTGTACATCGCCGGAACGATCTTGTCGCAGTTCGCGATGCCGATCCAGGCGTCGCAGGGATGCGCGCCGATAATCGATTCGATCTGATCCGCGATCAATTCGCGAGACGCCAGCGAGTACTTCATCCCGAAGTGCCCCATCGCGATGCCGTCGCAGATGGCGCCGCCCACGTTTACGTACCAGACGTTGAATCCGAGGGCCTTCAACTCATCCCGCACGACCGCGCCGATCTTATCCAGGTGCGCGTGTCCGGGGATCTGGTTTGTATATGAGTTGATGACGGTAACGAAGGGACGCTTCAGATCATCCAATGAGCGAATGACGCCTTCGGCAATCATCAGCGACGCGGCAGGAAGCATGTGTTTGCCTTCGGCGATGATACGGCTACCACGTTTACGGATGTTCTCGATGCCTGCGTTCATGATTTTTCTATTTTGGCAGAAGCAATCCGTCGCGTGTGAACCGCTGGATGGGAGTTGCGCTCTTACCTTCCTTTAGCAAGCAGGACAGGTATGTCCAAAATTCGTGTTGCACGGGTCCGGGGTTGGTGCTAGGTTGGAACTGCGGAGGGGATTATGGCGGTGAGACCTCCACCCCTCGTTCTGAATGCCGCCGTATCCGCGAAGCTGAGAAGAACCCGCACAGAAATACTGCAGAAAGCGGGCTTTCAAGTGGAGGAAACAGCCGGTTTTTCCGGCATCTTGGATGCCATTGCCCGCACCGCTCCCGATCTGATCCTTGTAGAAAATCCCCGCGACGGCTCCGGAATCGCGGTCTGCCAGCAGATCGAAGACAACCCCGCCAACGCGGCGATTCCGGTCATCTGCATCTCGGAGAAAGGAGTGGACCCCCGGATAGCGGCCCGGGCGCCCGGCGCTGAAGCGCATTTCGTCGAGCCGCTCAGCCCGGAAAATCTGATTGCCGCCGTCCACTCCCTGCTCCGCTTCCGCGGCTCATGGCGGCTCAACGAGTCTCTGAACCGGATCAATGCGGCCATCAGTTCCACCCTGGATTTCGACGAGATCATGCGGCGCGTAGTGGTCGAGGCGGCGCGGGAGATGGGCACCGAAAGCGCCGGAATCGCTCTGCTGGAAAACAACGAATGGGTGATCCGGTACACCTCCAATCTGCCGCAACTGGTTGGGATGCGGTTTCCCGATACGCCCGAACTGCCGGAATCGATCGCCGCTCAGGCCAGAGGGGGCAAGCCTTTCGTCGTACACGGCAATCTCCTGCTCCCGCCCGATTTGCGCGAAGTCCTGGAGAGGAGCTCGGTCAGCACGAAGCTGTTTGTCCCCCTCGGACTCAAGGGCCGGCTGGCGGGCCTGCTCGCGTTCCACCAACACAGCGTGCGGGAGTTTGAACCGGCGCAGATCGATTTCGCCGGCAAGCTCGCCGCCGCGCTGTCGCTGGCGCTGGACAACGCCCGTCTTTATAGCGAGGCGGAGGAAGGCCGGAGGCTGCTCGAACTACTCATGAGGCATGCCCCGCACGGGATCGGCATCGCGGACACGACCGGGACGCTGCGCGTGATGAGCAGCCACGGCCAGCACATGACCGGCTTCGTCTCCGGCGACCCTCACAATCGCTGCGAGATCGCGCTCTCGAGCTGGCGGCTCTTTCGGCCGGACAGCTCCGCGCCGGCGGAAATATCCGAGCTGCCGCTGGCCCGCGCCATACGTGCCAACGCCCCGGTTACCGGCGAGGAATGGCTGCTTGAGACGGCCCGCGGCGACCGCATCCCCGTTCTGATTGACGTGGAACCCGTACGCGACGCCGGGGGAACGATCACCGGCGCCGTTCTCGTCTGGCAGGACCTCTCCGCGCGCAAGCGGCTCGAGAACGAACTGCTGAATGCCAGGAAGATGGAAGCCACCGCGTTGCTCGCCGGAGGACTCGCCCACGAGTTCAACAACATGCTGACGGTGATCACGGGGCACTGCCAGCTCCTGATCGAAAGATCGGCCGACACGAAGGTCCGCGAGCACGTCACTCCGGTGCTCAACGCCGCTCAGCGGCTGACGTCGCTCACATCGGAGTTGCTCAGTTTTGCGGGGCGCCAGATCATCCGGCCCGCTCCAGTCTGCCTGAACACCCTGATTGAACGGATGAAGGGGCCGCTCCAGCGGCTTCTGGGCGGCGCCTTCCTCCTGCGCACGGAACTGGATTCGGATCTCGGCGACGTTCACGCGGACTCCGGCCAGATGGAACACATCATCCTGACGCTGGTTCTGCGCGCGCGGGATTCCATGCCCGAGGGCGGCGTCATCGAGATCACGACGCGCAACATTGCGGTGAGCAAAGACGAACACGGCCCCTGGCTGATGCCTCCCGGCAACTATGTGCTGCTGTCCATCTCCGACACGGGCCCCGGGATCGACCCCCTCACGGCCGAGCGGCTCTTCGAACCCTTCTTTCGTGGCAAACAGGTTGGCGAGTCCGCAGGCCTGGCTTTGAGTTCCGTCTACGGCGCGGTGAAGCAGAACCGGGGCGGCATTCGGGTCTGTAACGCGCCGGGCGGCGGCGCCTGCTTCGAGATCTGCCTGCCGCGGCTGGAGCGCCGCAACGCGGCCGGGTAGCGAAGGCTGCAAACGCTACGCAATCCCGAGCCGCTCGAAGATGCGGTCCACGTTGCGCAACTGGCGCTCGAGCGAAAAGCTGGCAGCGATTTGCTCCGGCGTGAGGACGGCGCGGATAGCCGGGTCCGCTTCGATGGCCGCGCGGAAATCGGAGCCATCCTCCCAGCAGCGCATGGCGTGCGCCTGGACGATCCGGTAGGCCTCTTCGCGAAGCATGCCGGCGGCTGCCAGGTCCAGCAGAAGCTGGCCGGAGAAGATCAGCCCGCGCGTAAGCTCCAGGTTCCGTTTCATGCGCTCCGGATAGACGCGCATCCCGCGCACGAGACTGGTGGTGCGCGCCAGCAGGTAGTCCGTCAGGATGGTGGAATCGGGCAGGATGACGCGCTCGACCGAAGAGTGCGAGATATCGCGCTCGTGCCAGAGAGCGATGTTCTCGAACGCCGCCTGGGCGTTCGCGCGCACTACCCTGGCCAGCCCGCAGATCTGCTCGCAGGTGATCGGGTTCCGCTTGTGCGGCATGGCCGAGCTTCCCTTCTGCCCGGCGGAAAAAGCCTCTTCGGCCTCGCGGACTTCAGTGCGCTGGAGATGCCGCACCTCGAGCGCGATCTTTTCGAGCAGCGCCGTCACCAGCGCCAGCGCGGAGATGTACGCGGCGTGTCGGTCGCGGGAGATGACCTGCGAGGTGATGGGCGCGGCTTTCAGGCCGAGCTTCGCGCAGATGCGCTCCTCGACCTCCGGACCGATGTGAGCGAAGGTGCCGACCGCGCCGTTGATCTTCCCGACCGCCATCTCCTCGGCCGCCGCTTTCAGGCGCGTGAGGTTGCGGTTCGCCTCGTCGTACCAGAGGGCGAACTTGAGTCCGAAAGTGACGGGCTCGGCGTGAACGCCGTGCGTGCGGCCCACCTGCACGGTGTGGCGGTACTCCCGCGCCTTCTCCTTGAGCGCATCGCGGAGAGCTTCGAGGCCGGCGATCAGAAGCCGCGAGGCCTGGCACACCAGGAGCGCCTGCGCGGTGTCCACGACGTCGTTCGACGTCAGGCCGTAATGCAGCCAGCGCGAGGCGTCCGGGTGGCCGGCTGCTTTCACGCTCTCGGCAACCGCGGTGGTAAACGCGATAACGTCGTGCTTGACTTCCTGTTCAATTTCCAGAATGCGTGCAACGTCGATCCTGGCGTGCTCGCGCAGCAGGCGCGCGGCATCCGCCGGAATCTCGCCCGCTTCGGCGAGGGCGTCGGCGGCGGCGAGTTCCACCTCCAGCCAGGCGCGGTACTTGTTTTCGTCGCTCCAAATTCGGCCCATTTCAGGCCGGGTATATCGAGGAATCATAGGATGTCAGAACTCAAATACTTCGGTGGGCTGACGCTGGCTTGCAATCACAAGCCGCGTGAAAACGCTGCGGCCCTCCAGCGCCTGCTCGGCCGCGAGCCTCACGATTTCCGGATGATTGTTGTGCTCGCTGAGATGGCCCAGCACCAGCGTCGAGGTGGAGGTGTCCAGCTCCTTGCGAATGAAGTCGCAGACCACTTCGTTCGAGAGGTGGCCCTTTCGCCCCATCACGCGCTGCTTGACCGACCACGGATACGGCCCCACCTTCAGCATCTCGGTGTCGTGGTTCGATTCCAGGATGAGCAGGTCGACGCCGCGCAGATGATACTTGATCGATTCCGGAATGTAACCGAGGTCGGTCACCAAACCGATCTTCACGCCTTCGGCACGAAAGCAGAAGCCGATGGGATCGACGGCATCGTGCGGGACGGTGAACGTGTCGATGTCGATGTCGCCGATCGTGACGCGTGAGCCCGCCTGAAAGGTCTCGATTTTGGGATCGTAGCCGTTCCAGGTGAGGCTCGGCGCGGTCAGGTGGGTGAGATAAACCGGAATATCGAGGGTCCGGGCAAGCACGGGCAGCCCCATCACGTGGTCGCTGTGCTCGTGCGACACGATGACGGCGCTGATCTCCTCCGGCTTCTGGCCGGCTTCGCACAGCCGACGGCAAATCTCACGGCGGCTGAGGCCTGCGTCGACAAGCAGTTTCGTGCGCTCAGTGGCGATCAGGGTGCAGTTCCCGGAACTTCCGCTGGCCAGCACGCAGATCTTTACGATGGCGTCCTCCCGGAATTTCAGTTGTAGCATATCCGGATCAGACTGCGCCTGCTAGAATAGTGCTTTCATGAAAGCTCGCGTGTACGTCTCGCTCAAACCGACCGTGCTTGACCCCCAGGGTCAGACGATTCGCTCCGCGCTGGCGGGGCTTGGCCATCAAAGCATCACCGATGTGCGGCAGGGGAAGTTTTTTGATATCCAGTTCGCCCCCGGCACCGCCCGCGCCCAGGCGGAACCGGAATTGCAGCAGATCGCCCGCGACGTGCTGGCAAACCCGGTGATCGAGGACTACCGGGTGGAGTTTCTCGACTAGCCCCGCCCAGGCAAGTGACACGGGCGCCCCGGATAGTCTACAATCAAAATTTCTGCCCGAGGGGCGCGTAGCTCAGTTGGTTAGAGCGCCTGCTTCACACGCAGGAGGTCACAGGTTCGAGTCCTGTCGCGCCCACCATCCCCTTCTACTGAATGGAAAAGCTAGGGCTCTACGCCATTAATGGGGGCACCCCGCTGCTGAGGCTCTACGCCCAAAACCGGGGGCTGAGGCGGATCCCATTTCAGTTAACTGCATATGACCTTGACTCGAAGTCTGTTGTTGTTGAAGTTGCCGCTCCACGACTGGCGCAGGAGTTGCGGATCTTGCACCGGAAACGTGGCAACAAGAGGGGATTCCTACGCCGCTGGCCGCTTCCGCACGGTGCGCTCGATCTCCGGCCCGAGCGTTCGCCGTGCCTGGCGCAGATCGTAGTCTGACTGCAAATTGAGCCAGAGTTCTGCCGGGGTTCCGAAGTAGGCTGACAGCCGTAGCGCCGTGTCGGCGGTGATCGAACGCTGCCCGTGCACGATCGCGTGGATGCGGTTTGGCGGCACATGAAGGTCGCGAGCCAGGGCGTTGGTGCTAATACCGAGGGGCTTCATGAACTCCTCGGCCAGAATCTCGCCGGGATGGTCCTCGCCGATGCCGAGAAGGTGTTCCTGGCTCCCGGAGAATACCCCGAGGTGATTGCCGCTGCGGCATCGGCAATTGCGGAAACGGCCGGCAGCAAGGCGTTGCGGCTGTTTGAGACCGCTCTGGATTCGGATCGACCGCCTGTGCGCATTGCCGCCGCGATCGAGCTGCTGCGGGCTGTCCGCCTCCCGCCGAACCAGTAAGGATATCCGGGATCACCTGCCTCCGCCAGTTCCGTCACAGCCTGGCGCCGCAGGTCATGGAACCGGAAGCACGCAAACGGCAGTGATTATCTCTGCCTGCCAGCAACGACGCGGATGGTAACCGTTGCGGTGCTCGATTTTCCGCCCTTATCGAAAGCCCGGGCGCTGAGCGTGTGAGTCCCTTCGGTTAATTGATCGAAGGTGTATTCGTACGGCTCCTCACGGTCGACAAACAGCACCGTTTCGCCAACGCGGAACTCGACCCTCTCGATCGCTCCCTCCGGATCCGTTGCCTTCACCGTTGCTTTCACCGGACTTGTGTACGGCAGCTCGAGTTGCAGCGGCCGTATGAACCGGACCGTGGGAGCAGCGTTGCCATCGTTGACTTGAGAATAGAACCAGTCGGCCAGTTCGGGCAGTTGCTGGGTGCGTGCCATCGCCCCACCGTGATCCGTGCTGGGGAAGATGGTGAGCCTGGGATTCACTCCCGTGACCCACGTCAGGGCTCCCCGCGGATCTCCGTTGGCTGCCCGGATCCGAGCCACATTGGCTATCAAGCTTTCGAGTCTGCTGTCGTTGTCATTGATGCCCATGGTTGCCCAAATCGGCGTGTGCTTGACCACCTCCGGGTCCACCGTACGCGCGACGGAACCCTGAACGTTGGCGGCCGCAAAAAAGCCGGGCCGCTCGTGCAAGTAGCTCCACACGCCGCCGCCGCCCATGGAAAAGCCCATGAGATAGATTCTCTGCTTGTCGATTGGAAACTCCTCGATCAGGCCGTCGATGATTGCAAATACGGCCTTGCGCCGCGCCTCTCCCGTCCATCCGCCTCTTCCGCCCGCGGGCGCGAGCAAAAAGGTGGGTTCCCGCTGCACGTTTTTTTCATATCCGTGCCACCATTGCAGGTCGCTCTCCATGAGGATCCGTTCGTGCGTGGTGCACTCCTGGCAACTCCCGTGTAAATAGATTGCCAGCGGATATTTGCGGCCCTGCTCGAGGTTTCGGGGCACATAAACTACGTACTTGAGCGTATCGCCGCCTGAACTGTGTTCCCGGAATTGATACTCACTCGGCCATTTGGCAGTCTGCGCCGCGGCCTGGGAAATCATAAGGCCGGCCAGCAACGGGATGGCTAAAAGAAATTGTGGAATGCGTGATTTCATAGCAGGTTATTTTCTCACTATGTTCGCAAAATCCACCTCGCGATGGTCGTGGCTGGCTTCAGTTCCCGGTTTTTCGGCGGCTTCGTTCGAGCGCAGGGCGGCGTCTTCCTGGCATCGCTGGCACGGAAGAAGCCCCTCACGATCATCGTGATGTGCCCATCGTGCCGGAGAACATTCGTTTCGCAGCAGCCGCCCGCGGACGGGCGGGTATTGGTGACTGTTGAATCGCTGATGTTGTCCAGGAAAGCGCTGACTTAGAGCGCCCAGTTGCGCCAGTCCGGACTGGCGCAACTGGTGGCGGTTAAGCTATTCTTGCCCCGCCTGGGCTTCGCAGAAGGCCTGGAGATCCGCTGGGTTATCGATCCCCACGCCTGGGAATTGCTTCTCTTCGAGGAATGCTCCGGTCTCCGCATCGAAGTACACGCAGACGGTGTAGGAACTCCCGTTCCCTGTCGTCTTGCTGCTCCCAGTAATGAAAAGATCGCCGGACTCGAAGCTGACTTTCACGACTCCCGCGATCAACAGACCGGCGCTGATGAGCGTTGCAATCAGAATTCTCATCGTGATCCCTCCAAAACTGTGAATTCCCTCTGACACTCTAGACGTACTATTACCACGCGCCCGTCGAAGCGCCAATATGTGCGCCGTGTAAATTTTGGCAGCGGCGTTTTTGTTTCATCCGACTTGCCGCGCCCGCCATCTTGGATCAAGCAGCCCGCGTTGACTGCGCCTAACGTTCCTCCGGTCTCAGGCAGCCGCGAACTGCGAGCGCAGCTACCGTGAGCCAGGCTACGTATACGAGGAGGAGCACTCGTTCCGAGAGGCCGAGCAGATATGGCGGGCCGCCGGCGAAGACAGGCGCCAGAGAGGCGAAGAAGATCACCGCCGTCGCCAGACTGGCAATCCCGAGCGCCCGCAATGCCCGTTGGATGGCGCGCGAGCCCGATGTGGCTGCGATTCGCTTCGAAAGCAGCAGCGCCGCAACCGGAAGCGCCAGCAGCGCGACCATCGCCGTGTTGGCGTGAATCATCCCGGAAATTGACGGCGGTTTGTCCCACGACCCCGCGCGGGTCCGGCGGGAAAATGCCGCCGACTATAGCTCCGATCGCCCAAACTACCAGCGCCGCCTGCCCAGCCGCGCTTTTCAGGTGTACGCGCCGCACAGCCAGCCACAAGGCCAGCGAGCCGGTCCCGATGGCGATCAATCCGAAGCCGAGGACCCACCCAAACGGGCCGTTCATGTAATAGCTGACAGCATCGTTCAGAACGCTCAGCTCCGGCTGAACGCCATGCATGAACAGAGTGGCAGCGACGAACAACGCCGGGCCAGTCATACCGGCGTAAACACACCGGACCACGTCTTTACCCAGCCGCATCGCCTTCCACAGACGCAGCGGATGAGCAGTTTGTTCCGGCGATACCGCGTGCAGGAGAAAAAACGAGGGGGCGTCTTTGGAGGGGACCCGGCCAGTCCCGAGCGGGAGCTCAGGCTGGCCGGGCAAAGCGTGCTACGAATGCGCTTACCAGGTAAGCCGCATGCTGAGCTGGGCGGTCCGGGCATCCTGGCCGGAGTTGTTCGTACTCAGGATTCCCTCCTGGCTGATGCTGACCGGGTTGCCGGGGGTGTTAAACACATTGAAGAAATCAATGTTGAACCGGCACTTCAGAACCTCTCCGATGTTGAAGTTCTTCACCAGCCCCGCGTCCATCACCCACTGGCGGTTTGCAGGAAGATACTGCTGCCTCCAGGGGTGCAGGTTGTTGTTGTAGCCAACCTGCTGCGTGCTTCCGTCCTTCATCGTCACCCACACGGTGTTGGTACCCTGCAGGTTCGAAGGATAGCCCGGGGTGTTGTGCGGGATCAGCGGCTGACCCGCCGGCTTGTAATCAGCCGGAACACCCATAATGCCGTTGGGTTTCCCGTTGGCATCCACACTGTTGATCAAGTGCGACGGAATGTAGCCGTTCCACCACAGGTAGCCGGGCCGGCAGACGCCGCTGCGGCAGTCCTGGATGGGGTACTTGTAGCCGTAGATCTCGATGGGAGTGCCGGTGGGATAAATTCCCGTCGGCAGGCTGAAGTAGTTGCTGCGGATGGTCCCGATTCCGGAAATCTGCCATCCACCCACAATCTTGTCCAGCACGGAATTCGCGCTGCCAAGAAGCGGCTTGCCCTTGCCGAACGGCAGGTCCACCAGGAAGTTCCATTTCACACGGTGCTTGGGAATCCCGGTGTCGCGCCGGTAGGTGAGGAAGCGGTTCCGCTTATCGAAATCCTCCGGAACTGCGCCGGGCAGGAAGTCGTGCACGGAGCCGACCGAGCCCTGATTGGATAGCGTGGTGGCCAGGGTGTTGCCCACCACGTAGGCCAATTGAAACGCCACGCCCTTGTAATAACGCCGGTCGATTTCAAACTCCATACCGCTGAAGTTGGAGTACCCGGTCTTGCGGAACTCGTTCAGCGTACCGAACGTGGTGTTATCGAAGGGCCTCATCGCCACGGGCGCATACTCACCCGTCGGCTTGGGAACTCCCCGCGTGACATACCAGATGTAGTCCGTGGGGTTGTTGTTGTAGGCGTAGAACTGCTCCAGGTTTGCGCCGTGGTTGCCCACGTAGCGAACACGAGCCGCCGTGTACTGCATCACTTCCTTCTCAATGGTCAGGTTCCATTGATGCACACGGGACGTCGGCTGGTCAGGGCCGAAGTACTGCATGCCGCCGGAACCACGGGAAATTCCCTGGGGCTGGTCGAAGGTGATCACGTCGCGCGAGTTCACCCCGGCGATTACGTGGGGAGCACTGCGGATGGTCCAGTTCGGCAGCCCGTCAGGGGTCTGCGCGGCCGAGTTCATGTTGTACACGAAGTTGGCATTGAACGGGACGTTGCCGCGGTCGTAATCCATCCACCGGGTCTGGGGGATCGGATAGTACGACAGGCTGTAGCCGCCGCGCACGACAAACGCCTTCTTGCCATCACCCACACGGTAAGCGAAGCCCACGCGCGGTCCGAAGTCTCCCTTCGACCCGGTCATGAGCTCTTTGGGGAAACCTACGTCCTTCCAATAAGCGAACTTCGCGCCCAATTCCTGGTAGCGAGCCACCACCGAAGGAACCGTGACGAGCTTGCTGTAAAGCGTGTCCAGGGGCTGGCCCAGCACGACGGACTTGGTGTTAGGATCATACGTCGCCAAGATATTGTCCTTTTCCGTAAGGACCGGCCAGTACTCCCAGCGCAGCCCGATATTCACCGTCAGGCGCGGCGTGACTTTGTAGGTGTCGTTGATGTACAGGGCATAATCGCGCTCGCGCAGGTTGTACCATCCGCGGTTCAACTGGTTTTGATAGTTGAGGACGCCGATGAACAGGTTCGCCAGTTCGTGGCCGGTCTTGCCCAGCGGAACCGGATTGGTCGGCGTGCTCGCGACAGGATCGTACACCGACGTCGCAGCGCTCGAAGCGTTGTGAATGCCCTCGGCAAACCACTGCTGGGGAAGCTGGTTGGACTGGTTGTAGCGGACGTGGAAGCCGAACTGGAGCTCGTGCTTGCCCACCAGCTTGGTGGCGTTGTCCTCGAGCACGATGTAAGCCGCCCGGTAGTTCTGTGGCGCATTGTTCCGGAAGGCGTAGTTGCTGATGCCCAGCGACTGGAACATCGGGAAGTACTGCGAATTGAACGGATTGGGAAGGCCCAGATACTCCTGCCAGGTCGAACCCGATGGGGGAGCGATCACGGGCGGTTCGTTGAAGTACTTGTTGTAGTAGCCGCTGACGTTCAGTTCATTGAAAAACGTCGGCGAGATGGTGCGCACGTAGTTGAACGACAGCGTCTTGGTCGGCGCCGAACCGTACGACCAGCCGGTTGCGTCGTTCAACATCGTCTGGTAGCTGAATGGAGTGCGGCTGTTGCTATTGTTCTGCGACCAGCGGACGTACACCTGGTCCCGTTCCGAAAAGTGGTGGTCGAAACGCATGGACAGGTTGTAACTGGCGCTCGTGCTCTTGAATATGCCGTACCAGTTGCTCCTTACGAGCGGGTTGTCCGCGGTGGTCGGCTCCGGAGTGATGCTGAACAGGTATTTAGCCACTGGACTGAGCCTGCTCAGTGGGATCTTGTTCAACACCCCGCCGTCACTGAAGGGCACCCGCGCGTAATTCTCCTCCTTCGTCCCTGTGGACCACGGATCGTACAGCACCGGCCTGGTGCCATCGCTGAGCACCAGGTCGCTGAAATCCCCCTGGCGCATGGCCATAGTGGGCACCCCGAAGTTCTGGTTGGTTCCCTGGACGAGCCGGGCGCCCTCCCAGGCTACGAACCAAAAGGTCCGGTTGCGGCCATCGTAAATCTTCGGCAGGTAAACGGGACCGCCGCCCGACAGGCCGTACTCGTTTCGTATCAACTGCGGCGGCTTGTCGAAGTACTGCTCCCTCCTGCGGGCAACGCCAAACGCGCTGTTGCGGTGCGTTTCAAAGGCCGTGCCGTGGAACTCGTTCGTTCCGCTCTTGGTGGACATGACCAGCGTGACCGGCCTGCTGTACTTGGCCGAGGAGGCGTTGGTTTCCACCTTGAATTCCTGGATCGAATCGAGCATGCCCTGCATGGTGGCGTGGTTGCCCCAGCGGCGGTTGATGCTGGGCGCGCCGTCCAGCACAAATTCCATCGAGCCCTCGGGAGCCCCAAAAGCGCGAACGTTTTCGATTTCAGGGAGGGTCCCCAGAAGGATCTTCAAACCGCGACCGTTGATCGGCAGCTGCTCGACGCGCTCGCGTTCGAGCACGTGCGCCACAGTCGCGTTATCGACGGTGACCACGGGCGTAACGTCGGTCACCTCTATGGTCGTGGTGGTCTCGCCTGGAACGAGCACCGGATCGATCACGACACTCTGTTGAACCTGAACCGTTAAGGCTGCCTCGTACTTCCTCATGCCGGGGAACTCAACCGACAGCTTGTATGAGCCGGGGATAACCCCAGGGAAGTAATAGCGGCCGGCCTCGTTGGTCCGTCCAGGAATGCTAACGTTGGTCCCCGTGTTGGTGAGCAACACCGGGGCATTAGGAATTACTGCACCACTCTGATCGCGGACGGTACCCGAAAGGTGCCCGTGCTGGCCTGCGGCCAGGCACACAGGCTCGTTAGGAGTACGGCCACGAGCAGAAGAACTAGAGACCTCATTCAACTTCTCCTTCGATCAATGTCTGGTTTGCTGTTGATGGCCAAACCGATCTTGTGTACCTTTGACGGTGGGCCGGGGAGGCGGACAGTCCGGGAGTGGTTAGGACCCCCGATCTGGCCGTGGCACTGGCCCACATTGACCTCTTAAGCAAAGACCTGTGATATTATCAGTTACAAAACTGAACCATGTCAAGCGCCGCTTCTGGTGATAAATCAGCAACTTCGCTCTCCCAAAAGGCTTATTCCACGATCCGCACGCTGATTATGAAGGGGACCTACCCCCTCGGTACGACTCTGGTGCGCGGGGAACTGGCAAGCCAATTCGGCATGAGCACTGTGCCGGTTGCGGAGGCTCTGGCCCGGTTGGAGGCGGAAGGTCTGGTCGAGAACCGGCCGCGCGTGGGCACGATTGTCAGAGTGCCGACGCCTGCCGAAATCCGCGGCCAGTGGGTGGTTCGGGAAGCGTTGGAAGTCCAGGCCGCCCGGATGTTTGCCCTGAGGGCCAACTCCGAGGAGCGCGCGAAGCTGTGGCGCCTGGCGGAGGAGTTCGATCTCGAGCAAGAGCGGCTCAGCGGTCAGGCGGATGCCGATCCGGAGGCTCTGTTTGAACACCGCTGCCGGCACATGCACCTGCACCTTCAAGTAGCTGAGAGCGCGGGGCTGCCGGAGCTCCGGAAAGCGATCGAGATGAATCACGTCTTGCTGTTTCCCTGGATGCACAACCGGAAGCTGTACGGCGGGACCCCGATGCCCAGCCGCTGGCATCGCGACCTTGTAGAGGTGCTCTGCCGCGGAAACGCGGAGGAGGCGGCAGAGGCGATGCGGCGCCACGTCAACGATCGTCTGGAGGTGCTCATGAGAAACCTCGAGGCGTTCCTGACGATCAACCTTGACCGCATGGGAAGGGTTCTCAGCGGCAAGGCGGTACGGCCGTGACCAGGAAAATCGCCGTTCTCACGTTGATAGCGCTATGTGTATCCGCCCGCCCGGCGCTCCCACAGTCTCAGGCCACCCTGAACCTTCCCAAAGACGAATACATCGATCGTGTGCATGCCGCCTGGATGGGCCAGGTCCTCGGCATGCTGATGGGCTATCAGTTCGAGCACAAGCAAGGGGCAGTTGCCCCTGTGGACCGGTTGCCCGAAATCTTCCGCGGGCAGCGCCTCGACTTTGTGCCGCTCGACGACGACTGGTATTACGAGATCGTCGCGCTTCGCGCGTTTGAGAAGCACGGCATCGGGCTCACCGTCCGGCAGCTCGGTGAACAGTGGCTGGAAAACAAGGCCGGTTTCTGGTCGTGCAGCCGTGAGGCCCTCCGTTTACTGGAGCGGGGGATTCAAGCCCCCGATACAGGACATCCCCGCTACAACCGCTCGTGGTTCACCATTGGCGCGCAGTTCAGCGCCGAGATCTACGGAATGGTGGCTCCGGGCATGCCCAACCTGGCGGCGCGCCTCGGGAGGGAGATGGGCCATGTTCAGGGCTATGCGGAGGCTGCCGACGGTTCGGCGTTTGTCGCCGGGCTGTTGAGTCTGGCCTTTGCCGAAAACGACCCGAAGCAGGTGGTGCGGCAGGCGGCCCGGCTTATCGATCCAAGCTCTCCGTATCGCCAGGCGCTCGATCAAACCATAGCCATGGCCGAGCGTGGGCGGCCCTACGGTGAGATCGCCCGGGAGATCCAGGACCGCTGGGGCGTGGAATACCAGACCACGAACAGCGCGGTGATCAACGGAGCGATAACCGCGCTGGCAGTGTGGTTCGGCGAAGGCGATTTTTCCCGGTCGGTAAACGTTGCTCTTCAGGCCGCCGACTTCACCGACGCGGACTGCAACGCAGCCACCGCCGCCGCCGTCGTGGGCGTGATGCACGGCATGCGGGCTCTGCCCCAAAAGCTCGTCGCCCAGTTCAACGATCGTGTGCGCGGCGACGAGCTGGCCGGCATCCGGATCACTCCTCCGCTGGATGAGAGCATGAGCGGACTGGCGCGGCGGACGGCCGCAATCGGAGAGAAATTCGTAGTCGCGAATGGAGGGGCGGTCGATGGCCGAGTGCTGCGGATCCGGCGGCAGTCGCCCGTGGCCTTGCCTCCGGAGCTTTTTCGCGTCTCCGACCTGATGCGGTACTGGAATCCTGCGTGGGAACTGATCGGCGCCGGGTTGGGCAACGAGGGTGACGAGCTGCGCCTCTCCAGAGGGTCGACCTATCTGGATGGAGATGTTCTGGTGACGTTTCCGCGGGACGAGATTCGCGGGGTGATGCTGCGGCGGACTCTGCGGTTGAGCGGAACGCCCAAGCTCTATCTGGAAGTGAGCGCCGAGGCGGGAAAGGCGTGGCATCTGGAGATTTTTGCCGGGAACGATCGTATCTTGTCGCAACGCATCGTGGGCGCCAAAGGGGAGCGCGCGTGGCAACAGATTCAGGTTGGCCTTGAGCAGTATGCCGGGCAAGATCTGCAGCTACGCATTTACCAGCGGACTCTGGTTTTCGGCCGCCTGCCGAGCAAAGCGTTTTGGCGAAAAATCGAGGTTCAGTAGATCCCCCGCCGGGGGCGTTCGCCTGGCCACCGGCGGCGGAATCCGGCTCACTCCCTCCGGAGATACGCGCTCAGAACTGAACGCGCAGACCGAGGCGCACCAGCCGCGGCACGCTGTTTTCGGTGTTCACCTGGCCGAAGTTGGCGTTAACTGACTTGCGTCGACCAAGAGGATGGTTTACGCTTTCGGATACCAGACACGAACGGCCTGTTGACCCCACACGCCCACGTACTCCAGTACCCGGCAGCGCAGGCGCCGCCTGTCATCGTGGAATCATAATCCCGTTTTGTGGCCGGTCACCAAAACTTTCAATCCTTCAATCCGGGGAAGGCCGGTTCGCCATCTTGCCCACTTAAACCCAAGAGTCTCGATACCGATCCGCCGTAGTGCGCTCTGAAGGTTAGGGCTGATACCGTCGGGAGTTACAAGAATCAACCGCGATCGTGGGTTCACGTTTGCACTGTGTAAGAGAAGCTGTCCTACTGCCGAATAAATACTCTGCCTGTCCGCCGAGGGTTTCACCTCAAAGAGTGAAGTGACCTTCCTCCCGTGGTAGACGTAGAGATCCCGAAGCTTGTCTTTACCGGTTGAGTAGCCTCGACTGCGAAGCAGTTTCCGCAACTTCTCAACGATTGGACCATGGTCGCAAACCGCATTCACTTCGCGGTTGATCCTGTAGGTCTTAATACCCTCGAACTCCTTTCCAAGGGATTTGAGCTCAAATCTTGCTGAACCGGTGTGGCCGCTTCTTCCGGTCGATTGCCCATCCGAAAGATCGCGCGCGGCCAGAGCTTTGATTCGCTCCACTTCATAAACGAAAAACTGGATCTGCCGAAGGAATCTTGGAGAGCCGATTTCGGCAACCGCGGCGACCTCTGTCTCTCGGTCGCCATCCCAGACTGTCAGGCGCTTCCCGTCGTAATTTGACCAGAACAACTCGGAACCGATGTTCTTTCGTCCCCCGCCGATCCGGCCTCGATGAGCAAGAAGAGTGCGCCCCTGCTCGTCAACCACAGCAATTCCACCAACACGCCGGTTAATTCCATGAGAGGAAGGTTTATCTCACAGGTAATCGGAACGGAGCCACGGCTAGGGTCCTTCGTTCCGAACGCATTCCAGTAGCGGTTTCCGGAAGGACGCGGAAGTAGCAAGTCAGATACCGAAGTCTTCCAGTCACAGTACCCGGACGTCCACGTTCTTGCCCCGGAACCCCAGGTTCGCACGCACCAGTTTTGCCCATGGTTTCGAAAGGCCGTGATGATTTTTTCTCGCACCTGCTCGATTTCGGCCGCTCGCTCCAAGACTTGGTATGCCATCGCACTCTCCTGTTTCAGGCGCTGCGTCCTGTGCTGATCAGGTTATTTGTGTACCGCATCGGGAGCACAATATCTTCAGATCTTCCTGTGGTTTTCAGAGATTTTCGCCGCTACGTCGAGGATGGCGTTATAACCGATGGGGCTCTTCTCATCGCACCGAAGGGCGAGTCTTGATCCTGCTGGGGCACACCAGCCTCAAGGTGACCGAGAAGCCCTACCCGCCCTGGGTGAAGACACGGCAGGAGCAGGTTGAGACCGAGCTAAGGAAAACTGGAGCCGCGGTCCGATCCCGCATCTGCCGGAGGAAAGGGTACACAAAATGTGCACGGCAAGGCGGGTCTGGTTATCTGATTGATTCCAATAGTCTTTATTCTGTGGTGGTGAGGGTGGGATTCGGAGTTTCGAAATCAGGTAACTTGCTAATTTTTCTTACCCGCCTGTTCCACCGATCCAACCCTCGCCACGGAGCGTTGCAACCAATTACACCCGAGGACCCTAGTCTGCACGGGGGCGACTGCTTGTTGGTTCGCCGGGCTTCGTGCCCCCTTCGGCTACTTTTCAAACAGAGCCTTTTTCATCTGCTTCACGATTCGATCGGCAACTTTACGCTGGCCGCCGCGTCGGAGTCCACCCCACCAGAGCGACCTGTCGCCAGCTTCACCTGCCCAGACCACCTGTTTGTCTTTCACGCTGATTAGCTGCACATTGCCTTCGTTCTTGTCCTTGCCGCCGAAGACAGAGTAGTACCACTTGTCATCGGCTTTGATCGAGGCTCCAGTCAAGGTCTAATCTAATCAACTCAGATTGGATCCGTCTCGGCCCCCGCTTTTGGCGTGAAGCCCGGACTTCATGGCAAGCGTGGATGGCGCGGTCAATTGCCGGTGGGGCTGACTGGCGGTGAGGGTGGGATTCGAACCCACGGACGGGTTGCCCCGTCAACGGTTTTCGAGACCGCCCGATTCAACCACTCTCGCACCTCACCGCTTTTCGGATGGTCTTCTTTCTTAATATACCCTGAGCGGCGGCCGATGGGGGGCTCCCGGAATGGCGCCGCGAGATAAGCTATATCCATGCGTGTTGCCGCTCTGCTCACCTTGCCCGTTCTGCTGGCCGGCCTCTGTGCGGGCCAGCGCCGCGTGGTCTTCGTGGTTGGCGACCAGGAGTACCGCTCCGAGGAGTCCATGCCGGCGTTCGCCCAGATTCTCGAGCGGCACGGGTTCCAATGCACCGTCCTGCTGCCCATCAACCGGCAGACGGGGGAGGTCGACCCCGCCACAACCGACAACATCCCCGGACTCGAAGCGCTGCGCGCGGCCGACCTCATGGTCCTCTTCACCCGTTTTCTCGAACTGCCCGACGAGCAGATGAAAGAGATCATCGACTACACCAACTCAGGCCGGCCCATCGTCGCGCTCCGCACCTCGACGCACGCCTTCAACTACCGCACGCGCAAGGACAGCCCGTACGCGAAATACAGCTTTCGCAGCACCGCGCCAGCGGGTGGCTACGGCCGGCTGGTTCTCGGAGAAACCTGGATCGATCACTACGGCGCGCACCAGAAGGAAAGCACGCGCGGGATCCCCGCTGCTGGCATGGAGCGCCACCCCATCCTCACCGGCGTGAAGGACATCTGGGGCGAGTCGGACGTCTATGAGATCACCACGCTCAGCGGGGACAGCAAGCCTATCGTGATGGGGCAGGTGCTCGCCGGGATGACGCCCGATTCCCCGCCCCGCCCCGATAAGAAACTCATGCCCATAGCGTGGATAAAGACCTACACGGGGGAGTCGAATAAGACCGCGCGCGTGTTCGTCACGACGATGGGGCACGCGGAGGACTTTAAGAACGAGGGCTTCCGGCGGCTTTTGCTGAACGGCTGCTATTGGGCCATGGGGCTGGAAGACCGGATCAACGCCGCCCTCAACGTCGATCTGCCGCCGGGGTACAATCCGAACCCGATCGGGACCGGAAAGCACAAGCGGGGAATCAAGCCTCCGCCCCGGTCTTGAGCAGTTGTTCGGCGTGCTTCATGGCCTCGCGCGTGAGGCGCTCGCCGGAAAGCATGCGGGCGATCTCCCGCGTGCGCGCCTCGCCCGTCAATTCCTCGATAACGGCGACCGTGCGGCCGTTTGATTCCCGCTTCTCAACAGAGAAATGATGGTCGGCAAAGCCGGCGATCTGCGGCAGGTGGGTCACACAGAGAACCTGGCACGAGGCGGCAAGCTGCTTCAGGCGCCGGCCCACGGTCTCGGCCGCGCGGCCGCCGATTCCCGCGTCCACTTCATCGAAGACGAGGGTCCGTGGCGCGGACGTGCGGGCCGGGCGCTCCCTTCCCGCGATGCAGGTCTTCAGCGCCAGCGCGATGCGGGAGATTTCTCCCCCGGAAGCAACCTTTTCCAGCGGGCGCGGCTCTTCGCCAAGATTCGGCGAGACCAGGAAGCGAACGGAATCGGCACCGCGCTCGGACCAGGCGGCGGGTTCAATCAGTACTTTAAAGCGCGTCCGCTCCATCGCCAGCGCGGCCAGCTCGGCCTCGACCCGTTTTTCGAGTTCAAGCGCGGCCTCCTTGCGCCGGGCGGAAAGGGCGTCCGCGGCGGCCTGGTAGCGGGCGGCCAGCTCCTTCCGCCGCTGTTCAAGGCTCTGGCGGCGCTCACCGGCGGTTTCCACGGCCGCGATCTTGGCGCGAACGTCGTCGAGAAACGCAAGGATGTCTTCCACCGTCGCGCCGTACTTGCGCTTGAGGCGATCCAGGGCAGCAAGCCGGTTCTCGATTTCCTCGAGGCGCGCGGGATTGGCTTCCAGCCGGGATAGATAGTCGCGCACCGCGTAAGAGGCCTCTTCGACGGCGATGGCGGCCGGGCCGAGGCTTTCGCGGACGGAGTCCAGCCGCGGGTCGATTCGGGAAAGCTCTTCGAGCTTGCGGATGGCGGCGCGCAGCCTGGCGGCGGCCGAGTCGGGGGCGTCGTATAGCGCAGTCCAGGCGGCGCCGGCCGCTTCCTCGAGCCGGACGGAATTCTGTAGGACGCGGCGTTCCTGTTCGAGCGCGGCGTCCTCGCCCGGCTTGGGCGCAACCGCTTCGATCTCCTTGCGCTGGAAGTTCCAAATGTCCAGGAGGCGGAGCGTTTCCTGCTCGGTGCGATCCAGTTCTTCCAGTTCCCGGGTAACGCCCCGCCAGCAGCGGTACAGCTCGCCGGCCTCGGCTACAGCGGCGCCCGTGCCGGCGAATGCGTCGAGCATTTCCAGTTGCGCGGCGGGGGAGAAGAGCATCTGCTGATCGTGCTGGCCGTGAATATCGCCAAGAAACGGCGCCAGGTCCCGGAGCAGAGCCGCGGTAATGGGGCGGCTGCCGGCAAAGGCGCGGGATTTTCCCTCGGCGAGGATCTCGCGCTCCAGCAGCAGTTCGCCGTCCTCCACTTCGATGCCGGCCGATTCCAGGATCTGCCGGAGGCGTTCATCGTCCGGGATCTCGAAAAGGCCGGAAACGCGCGCCCGCGCGGCGCCGGAGCGCACGGATTCCTGCGACGCGCGGCTGCCAAAGAGCAGCGCCAGGGCGTCCACGATGATCGATTTGCCGCTGCCCGTTTCGCCGGTCAGAAGGTTGAGGCCGGGATGAAAGCGTACCCGCACGCGCTCGATGACGGCGTAGTTTTCGACCACCAGATCCAGGAGCATTCGAGGCAATTATAACCGGGGAGCCGGCGGCCGAAATTGAATCGGCAGTCACTTGCCACACGTCATAAATATTCTGTGTAAGACTGTGATGTTACGGCTTTTTACCGGCGCAAAACCATTGTGCCTCGTTTATGATGGTAGCTTGGGGGAAGGAACCATATTGAATCTCTTTAATCCCGCCAACCTAATTCTGCAATACAGCGTTTGGGACATGATAAGCGGCGCCGGGCCGCTGCCGATAGCCGTCCTGATTGTGCTGTTGATTTTTTCGGTGGTGTCCTGGGCCATTATCTTCGCGAAGTGGAGGGCATTCGGGCGGGCACGCACGTCGAATGCGCGCTTTCTGCGCGCGTTCCGCAAGTCGGCGGGCCTGAACGCGGTGGCGGTGGTGGCGGAGCAGTTCCGTCCCTGCCCGCTGGCCACGGTGTTCGACTTCGGGTACGAGGAGGTAACGCGCCAGATCAAGTCGCGGGGCACGGTGAAAAACCTGGGGGCGCTGGAGCGCACACTCCAGCTTGGGGTGAGCCAGGAAATCGCGAAGCTCGAGCGGCACATGAACTGGCTCGCCACCACGGCGACGGTAACGCCGTTCATCGGATTGTTCGGAACGGTGTGGGGAATCATCGATGCCTTCCAGGGCCTGGGCCTGGCCGGCAGCGCGAGCCTGCG
This sequence comes from Acidobacteriota bacterium, assembly GCA_029776225.1. Taxonomy (GTDB): domain Bacteria; phylum Acidobacteriota; class Terriglobia; order Bryobacterales; family Bryobacteraceae; genus Fen-330. Next base: position 29,658 of record JAKOTR010000102.1, read on the forward strand.
CGCGGTTGCGCCCGGCATTTCGCATGCGCTGGTGGCGACGGCGATGGGGTTGGGCGCCGCGATTCCAGCCGCCATTTTCTACAACCACTACGCCCACGTAATCCGGGAAATCGGAGCGCGAATGGAGGATTTTGCTCTCGAGTTTCTGAACGCGTCGGAAAGGAACTTCGAGGAGTAAACCATGGCATTCTCTTTCGACGGCGGCTTGGGGCGGAGCCGGTTCCGCGGCACGGGTTCGCTGGCGGAAATCAACATCATTCCGCTGGTGGACGTGGTTCTGGTGCTGCTGGTGATTTTCATGCTGACGGCGCACGTGATGGAGTTCGGCATGGAAGTCGAAGTGCCGAAGGTAAGGCAGACCAGGGATACCGCGGAGGAGCTGCCGGTGATTACAGTCACCAAGAACGGCATGCTCTACCTGAACGATCAGGCAGTGAACATCAACGAGCTGGGGAAACAAGTGCGCGCCAAGTTTCAATCCGCCGACGCGGTTTACGTCCGGGCGGATAAGGACACTATCTGGGACGTCATTGCGCAGGTAGTCAGCGAGCTGAACGAGGCGAAGTTCAAAGTGAACATGGTGACCCAGCCGGTGGACGAAGCGGAAAGAAAGCGCTGAGCGCGAGACTGTTTGTATGCCAGTCCAGATGGCAGGTCATGTCGATGTTCTGGAACAGCGCGAGTCGCTGCGCAGGCCGCTGGTGATTTCGGCGATTGCGCACGCGGCATTTTTCGCTTCCATAGCGCTGTACGCTTCCATGGAGGGGAGCGGGCTTCTTTGGGGCGACCCGCACGCGGTCGGGGGCGGAGGTGCGGTGGGCATCACCGCAGTGAGCCAGATTCCTCTTCCGGGACGTGCCTCCGGGCAGCAGAACCCGCTGGCGGACGACACGGAGTCGCGGGTCCCGCGCCCGCCCAAGCCGCAGCCGAGAGCCGTCAAACCACCCGAGCCGGACGCCATCCCGCTGCGCGCGCGGAAGGCGGACGCTCCGGCGAAGCCAAAACCGGCGAGGCAGACCGCGCAGCAGTTCCGGCCGCAAGCGGACGCCCCGAACCAGCTTTACAGCAGCGCCGGGCAGCGGCTGACTTCGGGCATGTATGGGCAGGCCGGCGGCATGAGCGGCAGGGTCGGCGTGGGCCCTCGCGGCAGCTTCGGCCACCGCTACGGCTGGTACAGCGCTCTGCTGGAGCAGCGCGTCGCCCAGAAATGGCGCACCGACGAAGTGGACCCGAGAGTGCAGACCGCGCCTCCGGTCATTATTACGTTCGAGATTCTGAGGGATGGTTCGGCGCGCAACGTCCGCATCCTGCAAAGCAGCGGGAACCGGACGCTGGATTACTCGGCCCAGCGCGCGATCTATGAGGCGTCTCCGTTCCCTCCGCTTCCGCAGGATTTCGAACGGAACAGCGCCCAGATTGAATTCTGGTTTCACTTAAAGAGATGACAAAGAAGACTGTCTGGATCGGATCGTGCGTCGTAGTGGCGGTCATCGTGCTGGCCGCCCAGGACGTAAAGATCGAGCTCACCAGGGGGGACCGGGCGTCGATTGCCGTCCCGGACTTCCGCGGCGCCGGCGAAGCCCAGCAATACATGAACGTGTTCAACCAGACGCTGTGGAGCGATCTGGAGGAGTCGGGGCTGTACAGAATGGCGCCGAAGAGCTTGTACCCCCTGCAAGTGCCGCAACGGCCCGAGGACTTCCGGCCGCCGGTGATGCCGTCGAAGCCCGCGCGGCGAGGAGAGCCGCCGCCGCGGCCGGTTTCGCGCGGTCCCTGGCTGACGGACTGGTCCGACCCGCCCGTGAACGCCAACTACCTGGCGTTCGGGTATACGGCCGCGCAGGCCGGGCAGTTCGTGCTGCGGGGCTGGCTGTACAACGTCCGGCAGGCCGACCTGACGAACGCGCAGGTGTTCGGGAAGACGTATCTGGCGCCGCTCAGTGAAGAAGGCGCGCGCAAGGTGGCGCACGAATTCGCGGCCGACATTCTCAAACAGTTCGGCGGCACGAGCCTTGCGGGCACCAAGATCTACTTCGTCTCGTCGCGCGGCGGAAAGGGGACCAAGGAGATCTGGGTGATGGATTACGACGGCTCGAATCAGAGGCCGATCACTCAGTACGGCTCCACGTCAATCACACCCGCGGTGTCGCCCGACGGCACAAAGCTCGCTTTTACTACCTACCAAAGAGGTAATCCTGCTATATTTGTATTCTCTTTGGAGACGGGAAGGCGTCTGCCGTTCTATAGCCCGGTGTCTTCGATGGTGGCAACACCGGACTTCACACCGGACGGGCAGCGGATAGTGTTTTCGTCTTCCGTGGGTGGGTGGCCCCAGATCTATATCGCCAACACGGACGGCAGCGGGTTGCGGCGCATCAGCTATTCATCTTCGATCGACATGGAACCGGCGGTAAATCCGAAGACCGGAACCGATATAGTCTTTGTTTCCGGGCGCTCGGGGCCGCCGCAAATCTACCGCATGAACATCGAAGGCGCCGACGTGCAGCGGCTGACAACCGGCGAAGGCGAAGCGGTGAATCCCGCCTGGCATCCCAACGGACAGCATATTGCGTTTGCCTGGACGCGCGGCTATGCGCCGGGCAATTACAACATTTTCGTCATGGATGTCGCGACGCGGCAATTCACGCAGCTCACGCACGGCGCCGGGCGAAACGAAAATCCGAGTTGGGCGCCCGATGGCCGGCATATCGTTTTCTCGTCTAACCGAAGCGGTTCCAACCAGATCTGGACGATGCTGGCGGATGGGACCCAGCTCAAGCAACTCACCACACAGGGTCAGAACGAGATGCCGGTGTGGGCTAATAAATGATAAAAGGATTTGATTGGGAAGACTAGGAGGCAAAGTCCGTAGATGACCAAACGAAATATCGGTGTAGTGCTGTTAACCTTATCCCTGTTTTTTATAGCGGCAGGCTGCAAGAAGAAGGTGCCGCCGCCGCCACCGCCGCCGCCACCGCCGGCCGAGACGCCTGCTCCACCGCCGGCTAAGCCCAGCATCCAGTTCTCGGCTGAGCCCAGCACAATCGAGCGGGGCAATGCCGCCACGCTGAACTGGACAGTCAGCGACGCGACCGATGTGTCGATCACGCCGGGGGTCGGCACGGTAACGGCTCGGGGCAGCCGCCAGGTGTACCCCACCGAAACCACCACCTACACGCTGACGGCTAAGGGCCCGGGTGGCACCTCAACGGCAACGGCGACTGTTACCGTAACGGTTCCGCCGCCGCCACCGCCACCGCCGGCGCCGCCCAAGAAGAGCCTGAGCGAACTGCTCTCGACCGAAGTCCAGGACGTGTACTTCGACTACGATAAGAGCGACATCCGCGAGGATGCCCGCGCCACGCTCACCCGGAACGCCGATGCTCTGAAGAGGATCTTCGCGGAGTTGCCGGACGCCGTGGTGGTCATGGAGGGCCATTGCGACGAGCGCGGATCGTCTGAGTACAACCTCGGACTGGGCGATCGCCGCGCCACTTCGGCCAAGGAGTTCCTCGTGCAGTTGGGAGTGGCCGCCGACAAGCTGAGAACAATCAGCTATGGTAAAGAGAGGCCGGTGTGCACTGAGTCGAACGAGGACTGCTGGCAGAAGAATCGCCGCGTGCACTTCTCGGCGGCGCAGTAATACGGCGCACCAAGGTTGTAGGCTGGACCCGACAGCTTAGCTGTGCTTTCAGCCGTCATGAAACGCGGGCGCGGCGCGATCCGCGCCCGCTTCACTATGCAGGAGAGTGACCATGAATTGGCTGCGGCTCGCTTTATCGGCTGTATTGATCTCGCCGCTCGCGTTCGGGCAAAAGCGGGAGTTGGTGGAGCTGCAACGCGACGTGGCGACGCTCCAGGACCAGATCCGGAGTCTGGAGCGCTCGTTTAACGAAAAGATGGGAGGGCTCACGACGCTCCTCCAGCAGTCGATCGACGCCATACACAAGTTGAACACCACCATCGCGGTGCTGGATACTTCGCTGCGCGACCGCGAGAAGAATCTGGCTGCGCCGGTGACAACCGTAGGCACCAAGGTGGACCAGATGGCGTCCGAGTTCCAGGCGGTTCGGGTGTCGATTGACGACATGACGGCGCGGCTCGGGAGACTGGAAAGGAGCCTGGTGGACCTGAACAATACGATCAAAGTGATTCAGGCCCCGCCCGCTCCGCCTTCCGCTTCCCTGCCCCCGCAGGGCCTCTCGGCCGAAGACCTCTACGCCAACGCCTTGCGCGACAAGGCCGCGGGCAACTTCGACATGGCGATCGCGGAATTCACCGATTATTTGAGGTACTACGGCGACACGGAAAGCGCGCCGAATGCGCAATACTACATCGGCGAGATCGCCTTCGCCCGCAAGGATTACGAGACCGCGCTGGAAGCCTTCAATCTGGTGCTGGAGCGGTTCCCGGAGGATAGGAACACCAAGATCCTCGACGCCCTCTTCATGAAGGGCCGGACGCTTGTGGAGATGGGCCAGCCGAACAAAGCGGCAGAGGAATTCCGGGCGGTCATCAAGCGCAGCCCGCGCTCCGATCTGGCCGCGAAAGCCAAGGACCAGCTCGCGGCGCTCAAACTGCCCGTCAACCCGCCCACGACGCGCAAAGCCAAGAGCCGCTAAGGCTACCGCTTTCCACCGCCGCGAGAGGAGACTGGGATTGGGCAATTACGGCGCCGCCTCGGCCAGGATGGCGCCGGAGAGTGGATCGCGCCACAGAAGGCGCAAGCCGAGCCGGTTCAGAAAGTCCTGGTGCGTCGATTCCAGGATCAGGAACCGGCATCCGCTCTGTGGTTCAGGGGTTCTCTTCATCTCTTCGATCCAGGTGAGCCTGTAGCGAAGCCGGTAGTAGTTAACCGTCGGCTCGAAACGCCAGCTACCCCCGATGCAGGCGGGCCTGCCGGAATCGATCGTGCTCACACGCCGCATCATGGCGTTCACCTGGGCGTCATCCCGGAAATCGTAGTAATAGCGGGTCTCGAATTGCGCGACAAACATCCCCGCCAGCAGCACGCAAACCGTTCCAAATACTAGCGGTAGCAAGCCGCGGAAGCCCCGCTCCCGCGCGGTCGCCTCCCACAACGTGAGGCAGAGCACCAGGAACAGCCAGATGAGGTAAAGGCCGGTGCGCGTCCACGGGTACGGCACGCCTAGGATCTGGTGGGCCGCGACCAGTGTCAGCGTACTTAGGAGGAGCGCGCCGGCGGCCATCGTCACATGGAAGGCACGCTCCCGAGCCGTTCTGATGCCCCACAGGAGCATGGCGGCGGCCAAGAGGGGCAACACGGCGCGTGCGGTGGTGCCGGCCCATGCCGGTGGGGCCGCATCGCCATGCGCCAGAGAGGATTCAACCAGCGTGTTGAGCGAGGTGCCGAAATCGGGCGCGCCGTAGTAGAAGTTCGAGGGTTCGGCGTGCAAGAGCGGAACGGCGAGAATCGGAATCGCAATGGCGAAAAACGGCAGGGCGAGCTTTTTCACAAGCGGCACGATCTGCTCTCCGGCACGCGCCCGGTACACGAGGTAGACCGCGCTAGCGGCTGCTGCGGGCACTAGAAAAGTCAGATTGCAGGCGACGCTGAGCGCCATCAGCGCACTGGCGCGAGCGGGACGGTGGGACAGCAGCGCGTCGAAGGCCCACACGAAAAAAGCGAGGGCGGCTCCATAGCCGCGCGCCGCGGACAGATAATCGGCCACCAGGGGATTGGCGCTGAGCAGCACAACAGCCGCCAGGAAGCGCCACCGGTCTGCCGTAATCCGCTTGCACAGCACCCCGACTCCCACCAGGTAAAACAGCCCGGCCACCATGCTTGGAAGCCGCAGAATCGCCTCCGACTTTCCGAACTTGTGCACCGCGAGCCAGGAGGCCCAGGTGTGCAGGACATGATAGGCGGCGTCGTATTTTTCAAACAGAACGGCGGCCTTTTGATTCAGGAACAAATGGTAGGCATAGGCCTCGTCGGTCGTCAGGGATTGGGTGAGCCCCCGGTAGACAACGGTTACGGCTCCAGCGAACAGCAGCCATAACCAGCCGGGAAACAAGGGGTTGCTGAAAAGCGTAATAAGCCGGCTGCGGGAGACTCGCTCCTGGGTAATGGGCAACACCCAGTGTAGTGCCGGGCGGAGCGCCGCCACAAGCGTCCGCATTGCAAACTTATTGACCACTCGAACCGCACGGCGCGCCGGCAGGGGATCGGTGGCCCCCACACGTTTCGGTTCTGGATATGGTACACCCAGTCTTAGGAGACCGAAAATGAGATTCGTAATTCTCTCGATTCTGGCGGGTATGCTCTACGCCGCGGAGGACCCGGACGCAGAGCGCCTGAAACGGTCGGCCGAGGTGTTTCAGGAGATTATGCAAGCGCCCGACAGCGGCGTGCCGCAACCGCTGCTGGACAAATCCGAGTGCGTGGTGATTGTGCCAGGCCTGAAAAAGGGCGCGTTTATCATTGGGGCTAAGTACGGGCGGGGATTCGTCTCCTGCCGCAAGGGCAATGTTGGCTGGGGCGCTCCCGGCGCGGTGCGGGTGGAAGGCGGCAGCATCGGCTTCCAGATTGGCGGCTCCGAGACAGACGTTGTCATGCTCGTGATGAACGAGCGGGGCGCGAAGCGGCTTATGAACAGCAAGTTCACCCTGGGTGGGGACGCGTCGGTCGCCGCGGGTCCGGTCGGGCGGACGGCAACGGCTGAAACCGATGCCTACATGACGGCCGAAATCCTGACGTGGTCGCGCTCGCGGGGCGTTTTCGCGGGGGTGTCGCTCTCGGGCGCCACGCTGCGGCAAGACCTGGACGTAAACCGCAAGCTTTACGGAAAAACTTTAGAAAACAAAGAGGTTGTTTTCGGCGACGTACCTCCTCCGGAGGCGGCCGCGGATCTGCTGAAGCTGTTGAACAAGTATTCGAGCCGCAAGTAGCGCCGCCGGTCTAGAGGGGCCAGTCGGTGGGCTCGGCGGTCGAAATCTCCAGCCAGCCCTGCTGGGGGATGGCATCGAGCGGAAGCCCTTCTTTCCAGATGGATAGCTGCATCCTGAGCGCGTGGCCGGAGGGAACCTCAAGCGCCGCGAGGGAGAACCGCGCTTCCAGCACCTTGTGAAACGCGTACTCCACGGCGTCCGGCCCCGCGTCCTTCTTCGCCAGCCGGAGATCGGCGGCGTGGACCGCCCCGTTGCGGAAACTCAGCACGATGAAGCTGGAGCGCGAGGGGTCGGCCGCCGGCTGCACCGTGAAATGCGCATCCACGCCGGATAGAGCGGCCAAGGCGGAGGCTTCGAAGTCGATGCGCACAAAGAGGTTCTGGCCGTCGCTGCCGTAGCAGAGTTCCTGGATCACAAGCTTCTTGCCGTGCATGGCGCCGGAGCGCGGATCCACGCGGTAAATTCCGGCGCCCAGCCATTCGAAATACGACGTCACCACCCCATCGATCTTGGGGCGGACGGGCCCGGTAGGCGGCGTGTGAAGCTCCGCCACCTCCACCTTCAGAATCGGGCGCGATAACTCCTCGGGCGGCGTGAGCTGAAGCGCGCGATAGACGTTGGCGAGGTGGGCGCGGTAAAGCTGGTCGAACTCGGCGCGGAAATCCGAATGATGCTCAGGGCCGTACCACCAGCACCAGTCGCTGCCCTCGGAAATCAGCAGTTCCTCGTAAGCGAGCTTCCGCGCCTCTTCGGGGACGGAGGCAACGGCGCGGTCGTAGGTCTGGCGTGCGCGGAGCAGGTATTCCCAGGCGCGGTTGTCCTCCTCGGCGCCGATCCAAACGTCGAAGTTCGCGTTGATCCAGGAGCCGGGGAAGATGCCATCGAGCGGCTGCGGCTCGATGCGCTTCAGCGCTTCCGAGACGGTGAGGGCGCAAAAGGACGGGTCATTGACAATTCCCCGGTAAAGCTCGCGTAGAAACGGCCGGCCGTTCTGGTCGTAGGACTCCCAGGCATTCTCGCCGTCGAGAATGATGGGAACGAAGGCGTCGCGACCCGAACTCAGGATGCCGCGGCAGTTCTCGCGGATGCGGCCGAGGAAATCCGCTGCGGCTTCGGCCGCGCCCAGGCGTTGGTACACGAAGCCGATCAAATCGCTGAGATAGTGGTCGCGAAAGATCATATGGAGCTCGCGGCCGCCGTGGCGCCAGAGATACGGGCGGTAGGTTTCTTCAACGCCCGCGGCCCGGCCCAGCGTGCGGCTGAGCACGCCGTTGTCCGTAGCGGCCCATTGGAACCCGGTTTCGGCGGCGATGGACAGCGCCTCGTCGGAAACGGACCCCTCCGAAGGCCAGAGGCCGGCGGGCGCGGCGCCGAAACGTTCGCGGCAGAACTCCCGCGAGCGCTCAAGCTGCGTGCGCGCGTCCTGGGGATAGCGGAAGCGGGAAGGCAGCGGGACGTTGGGATGCGAAACGCCGGCGATGTTGGAATCGCAGATGAGCGGCAGGATGGGATGGTAAAAGGGCGTGGTCGAGATTTCGATTTGGCCGCGCGAGGCGAATTCCTGATAGACCGGGAGCACTTTGCGGAGGAACTCGGTTTGCTTTCGGGCAACAAGCGCCTGGTCCTCCAGGGTAAAGGAACGGCCGCGGAGCACGAGTTCGTGGATTTCCGGGTCGTGGGCAAGAATCTCCTCGTCGAACCAGGCGAGCTGGGAGAGCACCTGTAAGTCCCGGAAGGCCTGCGTGCTGAACAGACGCAGCGCGCGCCCGACGTTGCGGTCCGCCGCCTGCCACGCCTGGCAAAGCTCCACGTAGCGCGGGAAACGCGCCACGATCTTCGTCGGGCTGAGCGGGATGAAGTTGCGGAGTATGTACTCCTGCTCGGCTTGCGTGAGGTTTTCCGCCGGCTTCGTGGCGATACGCAGGTGGGGATCGACGGCATTGCCGGCGGCGTACTCCTCCACTTGCACCATCAGCGAGGGAACAAGATTGAATGTCTGGTGGATCTCGGGAAACTCTTCGAGGATCTGCACCATGCCGTAGTAGTCCTTCAGCGCGTGCAGGCGCGTCCAGGGCATTTTGTACTCGCCCGATATGAGGTCCTTGTAGAAGGGCTGGTGCATGTGCCAGAGGACGCAAAGATAAATCTGAGGCATTTGTTCAACTCGCTATCTGAATTTGTTTGTACGTCTGCCCGGGCCCAATGCTTCTCAATTCGCCGATTCCACTCCCGCTCCCACGCCGGTCTGCTGGGAGCTGTATCTACGGTGCATGGTTGTCTCCCCGACGGGTCCCCGGGTTACGCTCGTTCAGCGGGATACGGGGCTTCTCGGCGGTGTAGGGGCGGGTGTCGGGCGTGTTTTGCATCGCGTTGAACATCGGGCGGGCGGCGGCATCGAACATCGTCATCGGCCGCAAGCCGAGAATCAGCTCGATGGTGCGCAGCATTGAAGTGGTATTGTACATCGTGCTGTCGACAGCTCCGCGCCGCGAGTAGGGGGAAATGACAAAGGCCACCGAGCGGTGGGAATCCACGTGGTCCGGGCCGTTCTGCGCGTTGTCTTCCATGACGAAAATCGCCGTCTGCGGCCAGAAGCGGCTCTTCGAGATCCCCTCGACGATCATGCCGAGAGCGGCGTCATTGTCCGCGAACGCCGAGAGCGGAGCGACCTTTCCGGGCGCAAGGCCCGAGGTGCGATCGTTGCCCAGGCGCATGAGCAGCAAAGAGGGCATCTGGCCGGTTTTCTCGAACTCGGCGAGATCCGCAAGAAACACCTTCGCGCGTTCGACGTCAGGGTAATCGGGATCCAGACCGCGAAAACGGAGGTTGGTGACGCGGTTGAGCACTGGCTCTCTGACCACCTCCACGTGGATGCCGTCCTGCACTTTGTCCAGCGGCCGGTTCACGACGAAGTGCCCGTAGTTCCTCATGGAAATGCCGGCCGCCGCGGCTTGCGTCCACAGGTAGCCCGTGGGCGGCATCGCGGCCGGATCTCCGCCCTCGAAATCGTGATAGTTGCGGCGCCGCCCGTAAGTGTTTGGCCAGAGCTTCTGAACGTAATCGGGGGCGATGGCGGCGATAGACCAGTTGTATCCGTCGGCGTTGGTATCCCCGTTCACGTAGAAATTGTCGAGCAGAACGAACTCACGCGCCAGCTTCCGGTGGTTCGGCGCAGCGGCCTCGTTAAACAGAACGAGCGAAGGGTCGCCCTTGCCGGGCTTCAAATCGCCGAAAACCTGGTCGTACGTGCGGTTCTCCTTCAGGATGTAGACCACGTGCTTGATCGGCGAGGGGTCGCCGGGGCGGGACGGGATTGGGGAGTTCCCGCCGCCACCAGCGTCCTCGAGCAGTTCGTCACGGTAGGGCGTGTTCTCGAAAACCGTTTGTGAGTACTTTTCGAGCTGTTCTTCCGAAGGCGGATCGATGAACGATACCGTGCCCGTCTGCATACGCGCGACGTATTGCACCGATTCGCCCGCCTGTTCAGTTTCCGGCCTGGTGGGATTGGGCCCGCGCGGATTCGGAAACGAGCGCAGGCCGCGGCCGTTCAACACGACGATGCGGTTATCGGAAAGCACGCGGACGGCCGTCGGGTACCAGCCCGTAGGGATGAAGCCCAGCGGCACCGAGCGCACGCCGGAAATGTCGGCCACGGCGACGGCGTTGGCATCCGAACAAACGATATAAAGGCGCTTGCCGTCTGGGCTGAGGGCTAGCGCGCTCGGCGTCATACCGGCGGGCTGCCAGGCCCCCATGGAAACGTTGATCACTTCGACTCGCCGAATCTCGCCGCTTTCCGTGGCCCCGAGTACATACACGTTGTTCGTATTCGACGCGGTCACGAACAGGCGCGCGGTGACCCAATCAAACGGCAGTTCGGCCTGCTCCACCTCCGCTTCTCCGGGCAGTGCGGCTGGCTTTCCAGGCACCCAGAGCATGTCTGTCGTGTGCTGGCCGAGGCGGAAGCGGTCGATCACCGTGCCCTTGGCGGTGTCGTGCTGGTAGACGGTGCCGTCAGCCCAACTGGAAACGAAGAACGACTGGCCGCCGGGCGGGAAGAGAATGCGGTAAGGGCGCCTTCCGGTGCGGAATCGGTCGATCACTTTGCCGGACTGCGGATTGATCACGGCGATGACGTTGTTGAACAGGTCGGCGGCGTAGAGCAGGCGTCCGGCGGGATCGAGAGTCACGTCGCCGATGAAGTCCCTGTGGGTGCGCTTTTCGGGAGCGGCGACCGGGAAAACGCGGCTCGGGGCGAGCTTGCCGCCGTCAAACACGAATTCGAAGACCGCGGCTTGGCACCCGCCGCCGACGTAAACGCGGTCGCCTTTCGGTGAAAAAGCCAGGCCGAGCCAGGCGTCGGGAACCGGGGTGCGGCCGACTTCGCGTTCCGTGGCGGTATCGATCACCGAAATCGACGGCGGCAGATAGCCCCCATTGAGAACCAGCAGATACTTGCCGTCGGGCGAAACGGCGGCCGACATCGGCAGCGTGCTCGCCGGGACCTGCCGGCCCGCGGGACGCAGTTGCCATCCGCTGCCCAGGAGGAAACCGCCGTTCGGAAGCGGGCCGGGCTGCTCGCGCGGCACAGGCTGCGAGGAAAGCACAACCGCCAGAGCAACCAGCGGTATCACTGCTGCGAATCTCATTCGTAGAACCTTTGGGCGATGGGGAAGCGGCGGCCGATGCCGAACGCTTTCGATGTCACCTTCAGGCCCGGCGCGGCCTGCTGGCGCTTGTACTCGTTGCGGTCCACCTTGTTGACCACGTCGCTGATGAAGCCCACCGGAAGATTTAGCGAGGCGGCGATCTCTTTCGGCGTCTTGTAATCCTCGACGTAGGCGCTGAGAATGCGGTCCAGCACTTCGTAGGGCGGCAGCGAGTCCTGATCCGTCTGGTTGGGGCGGAGCTCGGCGGAAGGCGCCTTGGTGAACACGGCCTCCGGTATGGCGCCGGGATGGCGGCGGTTGGCTACGCGGGCAAGTTCGTAGACCAGTGTCTTCGGCACGTCGCTGAGGACGGCCAGCCCCCCGCACATGTCTCCGTAGAGCGTGCAGTAGCCGACCGCAAGCTCGCTCTTGTTGCCGGTGGTGAGCACGAGCGCGCCCCACTTGTTCGAAAGCGCCATCAGAATCGCGCCGCGCACACGCGCCTGAATGTTTTCCTCCGTAACATCGCGGGGCTGGCCCGCGAACAGCGGATCAAGCACACGGAGGTAGCTCTCATAGATTTCGGTGATCTTCACCACCTCGAAACGAATGCCAAGCGACTCGGCGAGCGCGCGGGCGTCCCGGACGCTGCCCTCCGAGGAAAACGGACCGGGCATGCCGATGCCGACGACGTTTTCGCGCCCGACCGCGTCCACGGCGATGACGGCGACGAGCGAAGAATCGATGCCGCCGCTCAAGCCGAGCAGCACGCGGCTGAAGCCGCACTTGCGGATGTAGTCGCGCGTGCCGAGCACCAGCGCTTCGTAGACGGCTTCGCACTCGTCTGGGAGATTCTCGCGAAGATCGCCCTCGCCGCTGTCCGTATCGGCAAACACCAGGTCCTCGCTGAAGGACGCGGCGGAGGCTATGACGCGGGCATCGGCATCCATCACGAAACTGGAGCCGTCAAAGATGAGGGAATCGTTGCCGCCCACCTGGTTTACGTAAACGACGGGCAACTTGTAGCGGCGCGCGGTATTGGCGAAAATGCTGCGGCGCAGCTCGCGCTTTCCCATGTGGTACGGCGAGGCGTTGATGCTGATGATCAGGCGCGCTCCGGATTGCGCGAGCTCCTCGACCGGGTCGCGGCGGTACAGGCGGCGCTCCCAGAACTGCTTGTCGTTCCACGCGTCCTCGCAGATGGTGAGTGCGACAGGGAGGCCGTCCAGCACCCAGAGCGACTGGCTCTCGGCCGGCTGGAAGTAGCGCGCCTCATCGAAAACGTCGTAGGTGGGCAGCAGGACTTTGGTCTGAGTGAAAACAACGCGCCCGCGCTCGATGACCGCGGCGCTGTTGGTGGCGTGCTTGCCCGCCGACGCGTTGGAGCGCCCCACGTAGCCGCAGATCAGGGCCAGCGGGAGGTCCGCGGTTTCCGCCGCCAGGCGCTTGAGCTGCTCGGCCGTACGCTCTAAAAAGCTGGGTTTTTCGACAAGGTCGCGCGGAGGATAGCCGGTCAGCGAGAGTTCGGGAAACACGACCAGGCGCGCGCCTCCGGCGGCGGCCTTTTGGGCCGTGCGAACCATCAGATCCGTGTTGCCAGCGAGGTCACCTACAGTGGTGTTGATCTGCCCCAGGGCTATCCGCATGCAAAATCTTATTGTAGTGGTTCGCCAATTCGGGATGCATAAGTTCACGCGCGCATGCGGTAGCCTGTGAACAGATGAAGTTTCGACGGTCGTGCGGGATCATTTTGCATCCGACTTCCCTGCCCGGGCGCTTCGGGATCGGCGAGATGGGGGCTGAAGCGTACCGGTTCATTGACTGGCTGGCCGCGGCGGGACAGAAGATCTGGCAGGTGCTGCCGCTGGGACCGACTGGCTACGGCGACTCCCCCTATCAGTGCTTTTCAGCTTTCGCGGGAAATCCTCTGCTGATCGATCTCGAACCCCTGGTGGAGGAGGGGCTGCTCGAAGGCGGAGACCTCGATTCCGCGCCCTCTTTTCCCGAGGATGAGGTCGACTATGGCCGCGTGATCGAGTTCAAGATTCCGCTGCTCAACAAGGCATCGCGCGCATTCCATGCTCGCGCTTCCGGCAGCGAGCGCGAAGACTACGACGACTTCACCGCGAGGCACGCCGACTGGCTCGACGATTTCGCCCTCTTCATGGCCGTCAAGGGGGCGCACAAGGGGGCAGTCTGGACCCGCTGGGAGCGCGGCATCGCGCAACGGGAACCCGCCGCAATGGAGGCGTGGCGGCGCCGGCTGCGCGAGGAAGTGGAGGCGCAAAAATTCCAGCAGTACCTTTTCTTTAAACAGTGGGAGGCGCTGCGGAACTACTGCCACGAACGCGGGATCGTGATCATGGGCGACCTGCCGATCTACGTCGCGCACGACAGCTCCGACGTGTGGGCCGATCCCGAACTTTTTCTGCTGGACGAGAACGGCGACCCGGCGTACGTCGCCGGCGTGCCGCCCGATTACTTCAGCGCGACGGGGCAGTTGTGGGGCAACCCCATTTACCGCTGGGACGTGATGGCGCGCCGCGGTTATGGCTGGTGGATGGAGCGGTTCCAGGCGACCCTCGGCATGGTGGACATGGTGCGCGTGGATCATTTTCGCGGCTTCGAGGCCTACTGGCAGGTTCCGGCGGGCGAATCGACGGCCATGAACGGCGAGTGGGTGAAGGGGCCCGGCGCGCAGTTGTTCGAAGTGGTGGAAGCGGCGCTCGGCAGGCTGCCGATCGTGGCGGAAAACCTGGGAGTGATCACGCCGGAGGTCGAGGCCATACGCAAGCGCTTCGGCTACCCGGGCATGAGCATTTTGCAGTTCGCCTTCGGCAACGATCCGCAAGGCCCCGACTTTCGGCCGCACAATTACCCGCGCGAGCGCGTGGCTTACACCGGCACGCACGACAACGACACCACCGTGGGCTGGTGGAACTCAACCGCCGCCACGGGCAGCGTCCGCACCGCCGAGGACATCCGCAAAGAGCGCGAGTTCGCGAGCAAGTATCTGGCCACGGACGGCACGGAGATCAACTGGGTGCTCATCCGGACGGTGCTGGCCTCGGTGGCGGATATTGCGCTTTACCCGATGCAGGACGTGCTCGGGCTGGGAACCGAAGCGCGCATGAACCTGCCGGGACGGCCAACCGGAAACTGGCGCTGGCGCTGCCGCCGCGACGCGATGACACCCGCCCTCGCCGCGCGGTTAAAGGAACTCGTCACTCTGTACGACCGATAAGCGGGGCGGTGTCTCTCTCCCGCGGTTAAGAGCTGCGGGCGGCCAGCTTTCGCGCGGCTGCCGCGGATGTTTCACTCCGCTGCGGCTTTCGCGGGCCGATTCCCAGCCGGCGGACCTGGTCGCTCACGCAGACCAGGAACATGGGCTGGCGGGCGTTCTTGAGGATATTGATGATCCGCTCGTGGCTGTCTTCCAGGTAGATGGTCTTGCCGTCCGTGAGGAGGTGAAGATCCGAGTCCACCGAGAGGACGTCGGAGAGGCGGCGGTCCATCTCGCGCTGGAGATAACGGAGCACCCGGCGGATCTTCTGGAGGGAAAACCCTTTCCGGCGCAGCTCGGCGATCACGCTGACTTCGACGACCTGTTCTGGGGTGTAAACCCGCTTATGGCCCTCGTGCCGCGGAGATACTACGTGGCGCTCGTCCCACCACTGCAACTGGCGCAGGGTGATATTGGCCACCCGGGCGACATCACTGGAGGAGTAGGTTTCTTCGGGCGAAATCGGAGCAGGCCGGGCCTTTTTTGTTTTGAACATCGGGTGAAGCTTCCGTTTAAAAAAATGCTTGCCTATAGGATTGTACTTCGCTGAGCGGCGGTGTCAATGACTAATTTCCAGCAGCCGCGAGACAGGGCGGGCGCCGAACCCCGAAAGCTAGCCTCCCCCCACAAAATGAACGATTTCCAGACGGGCGCCGGACTCGAGCGTGCGGTGCGGCCACTCGGGCTTTTTCACGATCTGGGTATTCAGTTCGACGGCGACGCGGCTGGGGTCCAGGCCGAGGGATTCCAGCAGTTGGAGCACGGTGATGCCGTCAGCCACCTCGCGGGGTTCGCCATTCACTACAATCCGCATGGAAACAACACTCAGGGCGCCGTTCTTGGACCGAACAGGTGCATTTTGCAGTAGCATTCCGCAACCCGCGGATTTGACACCCTGTTTCGTCCCTCATTATAGTCGAGTTTTGCCCCCTCCGCCGGAGGGAGCAGTGTAGGCGTGGATGCCGGCGGCGGGGATCATGGCACGTAAGAGGGTTTAGTAAGAGGGTTTAAGGGAGGCTGATTGCCCACATCGGTCGCGGAGGAGTATTTCCCGGTTGTTCTTCAGGTTCTCGTGGCGATGGCCATCGCCGGCGGCATGATCGCCGCGTCGGCGCTGCTCGGCCACCGCGTGCGGAACCCCGTGAAAGACCAGCCTTACGAGTGCGGCATCCAACCGGAGGGTTCACCGCGGGAGAGGTTCAGCGTCAAGTTCTACCTGGTGGCGATGATCTTCATCCTGCTCGATATCGAGACCGTGTTTTTGTACCCCTGGGCGGTGGTGTACCGCGAGCTGCGTCTGTTCGCGTTTTTCGAAATGCTGGTCTTCGTTGTGCTGATTCTCTCGGGTTTTTTCTACATCTGGAAGAAAGGGGCTCTGGCTTGGTCGATGGAAGAAAAGCCGCGGGAGAAACAGTAGCCCGATGAATCCGGAACAGTTTGTGGAAATTCTGAACGACTGGAACGCCGGCGCCGTGCTCGCCTGGAAGTTCGACCGGGGAGAGCTGACGGTGGAAGTGGCGCCCGAACAAATCGTGCCCCTGTGCCGGTTTCTCAAGAGCGAACAGGGCTTCATCCGATTGAGCGCCGTGACGGCGGTGGATCGCTATCCGATGGAACCCCGCTTCGAGGTCCTCTACCTGCTGCACTCGATCGAGCCAAGCCGACGCCTGCGCGTGAAATGCCGGCTCGGCGGCGAGCAGCCCGAAATCGATTCCGTGACGTGCGTGTGGCGCTCGGCGAACTGGTACGAGCGCGAGGTATTCGATCTATTCGGCGTGCGCTTCCGGAATCACCCCGACCTGCGCCGGATCCTGCTGCCGGAGGGCTGGAAGGGCCACCCTCTCCGCAAAGACTACCCGGTGACGGGCGAGAAATACACCTACAGCGAGTGATATGGGAACGACCGCGCGGCGAATGACGCTGAACATGGGACCGCAGCACCCATCCACGCATGGTGTGCTCCGGATGGTCCTCGAGCTGGACGGCGAGACGGTCACCAACGTTGAGTGCGACATCGGCTATCTGCACACGGGAATCGAGAAGGAGTTCGAGCAGAAGACCTGGCAGCAGGCGGTGACGCTGACGGACCGCATCGATTACCTCTGCCCGCTGACCAATAATCTCTGCTATTGCCTCGCGGTTGAAAAGCTGCTTGGCCTGGAAATTCCGCCCGCCGCTCAGTGGATGCGTGTGCTGTTGAACGAACTGACGCGCATTAACAGCCACCTGGTGTGGCTCGGCACACACGCGATGGACCTCGGCGCCATGTCGGTATTCCTTTACTGTTTCCGCGAGCGCGAGGACATCCTGCGGATCTTCGAGATGTTTGCGGGCCAGCGCATGATGACGAGTTACTTCCGGATCGGCGGGCTGGCTCTGGATCCGCCGCGCGGGTGGCAGCACGCGGTCAAGAAGTTCATCGACGCATTTCCCAGCCGCGTGGACCAGTACGAAGACCTGTTGACCAACAACCCCATCTGGCTGAAACGGACCAAAGGCGTGGGGTACGCGCCGCTCGAAGACCTGCTCGACTGCGGGGTCACCGGACCCATAATTCGCGCCGCCGGGCTGGCTTGGGACATCCGCAAGTCCGAACCGTATTCCAGCTACGACAAGTTCGACTTCGATGTTCCGGTGCGGACCGAAAGCGACGTGTACGCGCGCTACCAGGTGCGGGTGGAGGAAATGCGGCAGAGCGCGCGGATCGTGAAGCAAGCGCTGGAAGGCATGCCGCCGGGACCGTGGAAGGCCGATGCGCCTCACGTGGTGCTGCCCGACAGAGAAAAAATGAAGACGCAGATCGAGGCCCTCATCTATCACTTCAAGATTGTGACCGAGGGTTTCCGCGTGCCGGAAGGCGAGGTCTACCAGGTGGTGGAATCGCCGCGGGGCGAGATGGGCTACCACGTGGTGAGCGATGGCACCTCGAAACCGTATCGCGTGTTCATCCACGGGCCCAGCTTCGGCAACCTTCAGGGTCTGCCGCTGATGATCAAGGGCCGGCTGGTCTCGGATGCCATAGCCGCCCTGGGCTCTACGGATTTTGTGCTCGGAGACGTCGACAGATAATGACTTTCTCGCCGGAACTCGAAGCGAAGTTTGAGAAGCTGCTGAAGAGCTATCCTCCCGGCCGCCAGCGGTCGGCGGTGGTGCCGATGCTGTTGTACGCGCAGGACGAGCTGGGGTCTGTGACCGGTGAGCTTGTCGAAGAAGTGGCGCGGCGCACGGGCATCACGCCGCTCGAAGTGAACGAGGTGGTCAGCTACTACTCGATGCTGAGCCGCCAGCCGCGCGGCAAATATCACATACAGATCTGCACCAACATCAGTTGCCTTCTCACCGGCGGGGAGGAGCTCTGGGAGCATGCCTGCCGCAAGCTCGGCATCGGCAACAAGGAAGTCACACCGGACGGGCAGTTCTCGCTTGAGGAAGTGGAGTGCATCGGAGCGTGCTCGTGGGCTCCGGCGCTTCAGGTCAACTACGAGTTTCATCACCACATGACGCCGGAGAAGCTGGACCGGCTGATCGACAATCTGCGGAAGGCTGTCTGATGCTGTACAACGAACCGAGTCCGCTGGAAGTGAAGGTGCTCACGCGGCGCTTTGGGCTGCCGAACTCGCAATCGCTGGACACCTATCTCGCCTCGGACGGATACAAGGCGTTCCGCAAAGCGGTCGAGATGGGGCCGGAGAAAGTCCTGGAAGAATTGAAGGTGTCGAACCTGCGCGGGCGCGGCGGCGCAGGCTTTCCCACCGGCATGAAATGGGGATTCGTCCCGCGCAACTCCCCGAAGCCGAAGTACGTGGTGGTGAACGCGGACGAAGGCGAACCGGGCACGTGCAAGGACCGGCTGCTGATGGAAAACGACCCGCACCAGTTGCTCGAGGGCATGCTCATCGCCGGTTTCGTCGTGGACGCGCACGTGGGCTACATCTATGTGCGCGGCGAATACCGCTATGTGATCGAGATCCTGGACCGCGCCATCGCCGAAGCCTACGAGCGCGGCTATCTCGGAAAAAACATTCTGGGCACGGGTTTCGATTTCGACGTCTACACGCATACGGGCGCGGGATCTTATGAGTGCGGGGAGGAATCGGCGCTGCTGGAGTCGCTCGAAGGCAAACGCGGCGTCCCGCGCATACGCCCTCCCTTCCCTGCTGTGGCGGGACTCTACCAGTGCCCGACGGTGCTGAACAACGTGGAAAGCTTTTCGGCCGTGCCCGCGATCATTCGCGACGGCGGGGCCGCGTTCGCCGCGCTCGGCACGCCGAAGAACGGCGGCACGCGGCTGTTCTGCATTTCCGGGCACGTGAACAAGCCCGGAGTGTACGAGCTGCCGATGGGATTCAACCTGCTGCGGATGATCAACGAAGTCGCCGGCGGAGTGCGCGGCGGCAAGAAGCTGAAGGCGGTGATTCCGGGCGGGTCATCGTGTCCGGTGCTGAAGGCCGAGGAATGCGACATCTCCATGGATTTCGATTCGCTCGCCAAGGCGAAAAGCATGCTGGGCTCCGGCGGCGTGATCGTGATGGACGAGGACACGTGCATGGTGAAGGCGGCGCTGCGCATCATGCGTTTCTACCAGCACGAAAGCTGCGGCTGGTGCATCCCTTGCCGCGAGGGGACGCTGTGGCTGCGGAAACTGCTGGCCCGGGTGCACGAGGGCGGGGGGACGCAAAGCGACGTGCCGCTGATCGGCGAACTGGCGAAGAACATGCTCGGGCGCACGTTCTGCCCTTTGGGCGACGCGGCGGCCATGCCCACCATCGCGTTCGTCGAAAAATTCCGGGAAGAGTTTGAAGCGCACCTCAACGGAGCGCCGTGCCCGTTTGAATCCAAGCCGGTGAGCGCGTAAATGGCGAACGTTAAACTCACGATCGACGGAAAGACGGTGGAAGCGCCCGCGAATACGCTGCTGATCGAAGCGGCGCGGCGCGCGGGGATCGAGATTCCCGCGTTCTGCTACTACGAAGGGCTGGCGCTTCAGGCGGCCTGCCGCATGTGCCTGGTCGAAGTCGAGAAAGCACCGAAGCTGATGACCGCCTGCACGCTGCCGGTCGCCGAAGGCATGGTGGTGCGCACCAATACGCCGCAGGTGGCCCAGGCGCGCAAGAGTATGCTGGAGTTTGTCCTGACAAACCATCCACTCGACTGCCCGGTGTGCGACAAGGGCGGCGAGTGCGAACTCCAGGACATGGTGTTCCGCTACGGCGCGGGCGAGAGCCGGTTCCTCGAAGTCAAGCAGCACGTGGACGAGCGCGAGTGGTCGCCGGTGGTGTTCTATGACAGGCCGCGCTGCATCCTCTGCTTCCGCTGCGTGCGGATCTGCGCGGAGGGCATGGGCGTGGCGGCGCTCGGCGTGGTGAACCGCGGCGCGTCGTCGGAGATTGCGCCGAACCGCGGCGATCATCTCGAGTGCGACGAGTGCGGCATGTGCATCGATATCTGCCCCGTCGGCGCGCTGACCAGCGGTACGTACCGTTACCGGACGCGGCCCTGGGAGATGCAGCACGTGGGCACCATCTGCACGCACTGCGCCGATGGCTGCAAGACCACGCTCGGCATCCGGAACAATCGCATACACCGCGGGAACAACCGCGACCGCTCGGGCGTCAACGGCGAGTTCCTTTGCATCAAGGGGCGCTATGCGGGCGACTTCGCGCACCATGAAGAGCGGCTGCTCACTCCGTTGGTGCGGTCCCAAGACGGTTTCAAACCGGTCTCGTGGGCAGAAGCGATAAAAACCGTGGCCGGCCGCTTCGCGGAAATCAGGCAGCGCGGCGGGAAGTTCGGCGTCATCGGGTCGAACCACACCACGAACGAAGAGAATTACTACCTGCAAAAGCTGGCGCGGACAGGACTGGGGACCAACAACATCGACCACCATCGCACGGGCGACGTGCTGAGCCTGCTGCGGGCGCGCGTGCCGCTGGCAACCACCGCGGACCTCTACCACAGCAAAGCCGTGCTCATCGTGGGCGTAGACCTTGCGCAGCAGCATTCGTTTCTCGCGTATCAGATCCGGGCGAACTGGCGGCACCACCAGGCGCGCGTGTACACGGTGCGGCGCGGCCCGGTGCGCGAGGACAAGATCGCGGCGAGGATCGTATCCGTGGAGCCGGGCGGCGAGCTGGCCGGAGTCGAGACGCTGCGGGATGACCTCGCGAAGGAACCCGAACTGGTGATCCTTTTCGGCGACGCGATCCAGGGCGAAGCCGTGGCGCGCCTGACGGAGTTCGGAAGTTCGCTCGGCATTCCGGTGAAGTACGTCTGCCTCGTGGATTATTCGAATTCGCGCGGGGCGGTGGAGATGGGCGTGCTGCCGGCTGAAGGCGGAATGACGCTTCCGGAGATGATGGCCGCGGGCGATCTCGACGCGCTGTGGGTCGTCGGGGCGAATCCCTTGAGGCGGCACGCGCTGGCGGGCAAGCCGTTCCTCGTGGTTCAGGACCTGTTCCTGACGGAAACGGCGCAAGCCGCCGACGTGGTGCTGCCCGCGGCATCCGCATACGAAAAATCGGGCACGGTGACCAACGTCTGCGGCGAGGTGCAGCGGCTTCAGAAGGCGTTCGAGACGCCGGGGACGAAGACGGATCTTGAGATTTTCGGGCTGATCGCCAGGGAAATGGGCCTTGATCTCAAGCAACTCGGCCCGTGGACTCCGTCCGCGGTCTTCGCCGAGATTGCGCGGACCGTGCCCGGCTACGATCTGCCCGTGGAGGTGCTGGAGGCGGGCGGCGCGGTGCAGGCGGGCCCATCGGACGGCCTGCCGGATGCGGTCTGGGCGCCGGTGCAATCGGCCGGCGATACGCTGTTCACTTCAGGCACGCTGGGCCGCTACTCGAAGATGCTGAATGCGGTGCGGGAAGCCCCCGGGGAGCTGTATCGGGCATGAACTTCTTCCTGCTGAGCGCGATCAAGATGGCGATGGTGATGGGCGTGCTGATGCTCACGCTGCTGTACCTGCAGTGGGCGGAGCGAAAAGTGGTCGCGCACATACAGGTGCGGCTCGGACCGTACCGCGTTGGCCCGCACGGCCTGTTGCAGCCCATCGCGGACACTCTCAAACTGCTCCTCAAGGAAGACCTCACCCCGCCCGGCGTGAACAAAGGGCTGTACGTGTTTGCGCCGTTTCTGGCGATCACGCTGTCGCTGATCTCGATCGTAGTGATCCCGTTCGGGCCGGCGATCGAAGTGGCGGGCGTCCAGACGTGGATGCAGTTGACGGATTTGAACGTCGGCGTGGTTTTCGTGCTGGCCATTTCTTCGCTGGCGGTGTATGGCATCGTGCTGGCCGGCTGGGCGTCGAACAGCAAGTACCCGCTGCTGGGGAGCCTGCGGAGCGCCGCGCAGATGATCAGCTACGAGCTGCCCCTGGGCTTGACGATAGCGGCGCCGCTGCTGATGGCGAACACGTTGAGCCTGCGCGAAATCGTGCTGTCGCAGTCGCACTATTACTGGGGCTGGATCCCGGCATGGAATGTGTTGCATGGCCCGCTGCCGCAAGTGATCGCGTTCGTGGTCTTTATGATCGCCGCGTTCGCCGAAACCAACCGCATACCGTTCGATCTGCCCGAGGCCGAGACCGAACTGGTGGCAGGCTTCCACACCGAATACAGCAGCATGAAATTCGCCGGCTTCTTCATGGCCGAATACGCCAACATGTTCACGGTTTGCTCGATGGCGACGGTGCTGTTTCTTGGCGGATGGCTGCCGCCGTGGCCGGCGGAGAAGGGGTCGGTATTCTTCCCCTCGGTAATGTTCGCCGCCGCTGGCCTGATCGCGCTGCGGCACGGGCTGTATCGCGCGCGCCCGCGGGACCGGCGGAGCTTTCAGGTCATCGCGATGGTGTCGTTCGGCCTCGCGGCGCTGTTTTTGATTCCGGCGTTCGCGCAGTTTTTCAGCCCGCTGTTCTGGTTCGGCCTGAAAACGGGCCTGCTGCTGTTCACGTTCATTTGGGTACGCGGGACGCTGCCGCGCTTCCGGTACGACCAGTTGATGCGCTTCGCCTGGAGCTTCCTGTTCCCGGTGGCGGCGGTCAACTTGATGGCGACGGCACTGCTGGTGGCGATTTTTGGGTAGGCGATGGACGCGATCATATTTCTCATCTTTGCGGCGGCGGCGGTGATCTTCGGGATCAACGTCGTGCTGCGGACGCACCCGGTATCGAGCGCGCTGGCGCTGATCGGCGTGATGGCGTCGCTGGCGGTGATTTACCTGCTTCTCGGCGCGCCGTTTCTGGCGGCGGTTCAGGTGCTCGTCTATGCGGGCGCCATCATGGTCCTGTTTCTGTTCGTGATCATGCTGCTGAACGCGGGCTCGGAGAAGAAATCGCGCGGCGCGTGGATGGCGAGGTTGGCAGGCGTGCCTTTGCTGGTGGCCCTGCTCACCATCCTGAGCTTCGTCATCTTCCGCATGTACCCGCGCTCGGTGGGCGTGAAGTTCGGCTCGTTCGCCGCCGGCACGGTGGAGCGGGTGGGCAGCGCGCTTTTCACTACCTACCTGCTGCCGTTTGAGATCACGTCTCTGCTGGTGCTGATCGCGATCCTCGGCGCGGTAGTGCTGGGCTACAAGGAGTTGGACTAGATGCCGCAGACCATTCCGCTCTCCTGGTATCTGGTGTTGAGCGCGGTGCTGTTTGCGCTTGGCGCGGCGGGTTTCGTGTTCCGGCGCAACATCATCACGATGTTCATGTCGATCGAGCTGATGCTGAACGCCGTGAACCTGACGTTCATCGCCTTCGCCTATCACCTGAGGCAGGTGGACGGGCAGGTGTTCGCCTTCTTCGTGATGGTGGTGGCGGCGGCGGAAGCGGCGGTCGGTCTGGCAATCATACTGACGGTGTTTAAGAACCGCGCGACGCTGCAAGTGGACGAAATCGCTTCGATGAAGAACTAGCCGATGGAGCAACAACTCTGGATCATTCCCGCGCTTCCGCTCGCCGGTTTCCTCGTGAACGGGCTGTTGGGGAGGCGTCTCCCGAAAGCGGCCGTTACCGCGGTGGCCATCACATCGGTGGCGCTGTCTTTCCTCTGGGTGTTGAAGACGGTCACCGGTTTGATGCCGCTCGATGCCGCTTACGTCGAGCGCTACTTCGACTGGATTCGGGTGGGCAGCCTGAGGATCGGCTGCGACCTGATGATGGACCGCCTGACGGCCGTGATGGTGCTCGTGGTGACCGGCGTGGGCCTGCTGATCCACA
This sequence comes from Acidobacteriota bacterium, assembly GCA_029776225.1. Lineage (GTDB taxonomy): Bacteria > Acidobacteriota > Terriglobia > Bryobacterales > Bryobacteraceae > Fen-330. The sequence continues at coordinate 53,704 of JAKOTR010000102.1, forward strand.
TTTACGCGGCGGGCTACATGGCGCACGACACCGGCTACGCGCGCTTCTTCGCCTACCTCAACCTGTTCATGTTCTTCATGCTCACGCTGGTGCTGGCCGCCAACTACCTGCTGATGTTCGTCGGCTGGGAAGGCGTGGGGCTGTGCAGCTACCTGCTGATCGGCTTCTGGTTCCTGCGGAAGAGCGCAACGAATGCGGGAAACAAGGCATTCATCGTGAACCGCGTCGGCGATTTCGGATTTTCGCTGGCGATTTTCCTGCTCGTGATCAACTTCAACACGCTCGATTTCGGAGAAGTGTTCGCGAAGCTGAGCGGGTGGCCGGTGGAGAACACCGTGGGGACGCTGACGCTGGTGGGCCTCCTGCTTCTTCTCGGCGCAACGGGAAAATCCGCGCAGGTTCCCCTCTACGTCTGGCTGCCCGATGCGATGGAAGGTCCCACTCCCGTTTCCGCGCTGATTCACGCTGCGACTATGGTGACCGCGGGCGTCTACATGGTGGCGCGCACGGCGCCGCTTTACCTCAAGGCGCCGATGGCGCTCGAAATGGTTGCGCTGATCGGCCTCGTGACAGCTTTCTTCGCGGCCACCATCGGGCTGGTGCAGAACGATATTAAGAAGGTCTTCGCCTACTCCACGGTTTCGCAGCTTGGCTACATGTTCCTGGGCGTGGGGACGGGAGCGTTCGCGGCCGGCATCTTCCACCTGGTGACGCACGCGTTTTTCAAGGCGCTGCTGTTCTTGGGCGCAGGCAGCGTGATTCACGCTCTGAGCGGCGAGCAGGACCTGCGGATAATGGGCGGCCTGCGGAAGAAAACTCCGTGGACGTTCTGGACGCTGGCGTGCGCCTCGGTATCGATTGCGGGCGTGCCGTTCACCGCCGGTTTCTTCAGCAAGGACGAAATTCTCGTCGCGGCCTACCACCACGCGCCGTGGATGTACTGGGTGGGAACACTTGCGGCCGGGATGACGGCGTTCTACGTGTTCCGCGCGTTCTTCCTTGCGTTCTTCGGTGAGTACCGCGGCGAGGGACATCCGCACGAATCGCCCGCAGTGATGACGCTGCCGCTGGCGGCGCTGGCCCTGCTCTCGCTCGCCGGCGGATTCATTCCGGTGCCGGGCTGGCTGGAGCCGCTGTTTGGCGCGCCGTCCGCGCATCATAACCCGGTGCTGGTAGCTGTCTCGGTCTCTTTCGGCCTGGCGGGCATCTTTCTGGCATGGCTGTTCTATGTGGCGCGGCCCGAGCTGCCCGGCGCGCTTGCCACAAGGTTCAGCGGCATTTACCGAACGGTTTTGAACAAGTACTACGTGGACGAAATCTATAACGCAGCCATCGTGAAGCCGGTGGTGGAAGGGTCGCGCTCGCTGCTGTGGAAGGGCATCGACGTCGAGCTGATCGACGCCAGCGTGAACGGCATTGCCGCGCGGGCGCGAGGCGTCGGAGACATGCTGCGCCGCATGCAGTCGGGCTACATCAGAAACTACGCCGCGTGGGTGCTGCTCGGCGCGGTGGTGTTGATGCTGGCGATCGGAGGCACGAGATGAACCTGCTGGATGCGGTCCTTTGGCTTCCGCTGGCGGGATTCGTCCTGCTGCTGCTTATCCCGCGCGAGAGGGTGCGTGCTATCCGGCAGTTTGCGCTCGGCATCACGACCGCAACGTTCCTGCTCTCGCTCGCGCTGCTGGTTGGCTTCGATCGCACAAGCGCAGCCTTCCAGTACGAGACGAACCTGCCCTGGATTTCTTCTCCCGAAATCCGCTATCACATCGGCATCGACGGAATCAGCCTGTGGCTCGTGCTGTTGACCACGCTGCTGAGCCCCATCGGCGTGCTGATTTCATGGCAACACATCGACAGGCGCGTGAAGGAATTCTTCGCGCTCTTCCTGGCGATGGAATTCGGCCTGATCGGCGTGTTCGTCGCGCTGGACCTGTTCCTGTTCTACGTGTTCTGGGAAGTGTCGCTGGTCCCGATGTACTTCTTGATCGGCGTCTGGGGGCACGAGCGGCGCATCTACGCGGCGGTGAAGTTTTTCATCTACACCATGACCGGTTCGGTGTTGATGCTGGCCGGCATCATCTACCTCTACATTCGCGCGGGCACGTTCGATTACCCCGCGCTGATCGAGATGATGATGAACGGCAGCCTCATGCTGGACCGCATGGAGCAAAACCTGCTGTTCGCGGGGTTCTTCGCGGCGTTCGCGATCAAGGTGCCGCTCTTCCCGCTGCACACCTGGCTGCCGGACGCCCACGTGGAAGCGCCGACGGCCGGCTCGGTGATGCTGGCCTCCGTCATGCTGAAGATGGGCTGCTACGGGCTGCTGCGGTTCTGCCTGCCGATGTTTCCTGCGGCAGCACGCGGCGCCGCCCCGTGGATTGTGATGCTGGCAATCGCCGGAATCCTCTACGGCGCGCTGGTGGCGATGGTGCAGCCGAACATGAAGAAACTGGTAGCCTACACCTCCGTCAGCCACCTGGGGTTCGTAGTGCTCGGGCTTTTTACGTTCACCGAGTTGGGCACGAACGGCGCGGTGTACCAGATGCTGAATCACGGCATCTCGACCGGCGCTCTGTTCGCGCTGGTGGGCTTCCTCTACGAGCGGCGGCATTCGCTCGAAATTGAAGACTACGGCGGCGTGGCGACGCCCGCCCCGGTGCTGGCCACCATGTTCCTGATCACGTCGCTGGCGAGCATGGGACTGCCGGTGCTCAACAACTTCGTCGGCGAGTATCTGGTGCTTCAGGGCGCCGCGCAGGTGAATTTCCGCTGGGCGGTTTTCGCCGCCATCGGCGTGATTCTTGCCGCGTGCTACATGCTCTGGATGTACCAGCGCGTCTTTTACGGCGAGGCGCGCAAAGATTTTTCCATGCGCGATGCGAATCTGCGCGAGTGGGCCGTAATGTCTCCGCTGATCATTCTCATGGTGTGGATGGGAACCTACACGCAGACGTTCCTGCCGCCGATCACGGCGTCCAGCGCCGCGATCCTTGAACAGACCAAGGTGAACGTGGAGTTTCACGTCGAGCGGCAGATGCCCCGCCAGGAGTTGGCCAATGCCCGCTAACTTCGTTCCCCCGAGCGGCGTCGAGTACATCCGCGTTCTGCCGGAGATCATTCTGGCCGCAGTGGCGACCCTCATCATGGTGCTCGAACCTTTGACGCCGGCGCCGCGGAAACGCGCCCTCGGCTACCTGGCGCTTGCAGGGTTCGCAGGGGCGCTGGCGGGGGCGGCGGCGGCAGGGTGGCGGACCGGTCCGGCTTTCAGCGGCATGCTCGAGGTGGACGGCTTCGCCACGTTCTTCCGGCTCCTGGTGATCCTGGCGGGCCTGCTCGTAACGCTCGTGTCATTCCCCTATCTCCGGCGCGAGGAGGCCGAGAGCGGCGAATATTACGCGCTGCTGCTGTACTCGGTAGCCGGGCAAACCATCATGGTTTCCGCCGCGGATCTGATCGTCCTGTTCATCGGGCTGGAAATCTCCTCGATTGCAAGCTATGTGCTCGCAGGCTACATGCGGCGCGAGAAGCTGGCCAACGAAGCCGCGGCAAAGTACTTCCTGCTCGGGTCTTTCGCTACGGCTTTTCTGCTATACGGCATCGCGCTGATCTACGGCGCAACCGGCACCACGCGCCTGAACGGGATTGCCCAGGTGCTTTCCGATCCGCGCATGGCGCCGGCGGGAATCCTCACCGGCACCGCCGTGGCGCTGATGCTGGTCGGGTTCGCTTTCAAGATTTCCGCCGCGCCGTTCCAGGTGTGGGCTCCCGACGTATACCAGGGAGCGCCGTCGCCGGTGGCCGCATTTCTCGCCGCGGGCCCGAAAGCCGCGGCGTTCGCCGTGCTGCTGCGCGTCTTCATGACGGCGTTCGCGCCCCTCACTGGGCGGTGGCTCGCGATCATGTGGAGCTTGTCGCTGCTCACCATGATCGTCGGCAACTTTGCCGCGCTCTTACAGACAAACATTAAGCGGCTGCTGGCGTACAGCTCCATCGCTCACGCTGGATACGTGCTGGTGGCGGTAACGGCGCACTCGGAAGAGGGCGTCCAGGCGGCGATGTTCTACCTTACGGTCTACGTGTTCATGAACATCGGCGCCTTCGCCGTTGTGGCTTATTTCTCGCGGAAGGGCGAGCGGTACGTGGAGATTGAGGATCTGGCGGGTCTCGGCGTGCGCCAGCCCGTGCTTGCCGCGCTGTTCGCCGTGATTCTGCTTTCGCTGATCGGCGTGCCCCCGACCGCCGGCTTCCTGGGAAAGTTCTACATCTTCCAGGCGGCGGTGAAAGCGGACCTGTTGTGGCTTACGGTGCTCGGCCTGCTGAACAGCGCGGTGGCGGCGTATTACTACCTGCGGCTGATCGTCATCATGTACATGAAGGAGCCGGGCGATTCGTTGCTGGAACTGCCCGGCATGGCCGTCTCCACCCGCGCCGCGCTCTGGACCTCAGCCGCCGCCGTGGTGGTTCTGGGCCTCTTCCCCGCCCTGATCCGGTGATTCCGGCCGGCCGGGTTGACACTATTCTGCAGCAATCACGCAATCGCGTATTTGGGGGTCCGCTCTGGTTGCAGGGGATCTTGGCTGGCCGGACGGAAACAATTCCGCCCGGCCGGCACTACCAAGACCACCGTGTTCGCCTTCTATTTCTTTTCGGTTTTCCGGCTTTGAATTTTAGAAATAACAGCACAATTCCTTGAATGAGTTCAAAATAAGCAGGCGGCCGTTTCCGTTGCGGATTTCCTCTTCTTCGAGCGACCACGTTCGCGGGTGGGGGATGTACACGGCTCCCAGGCCGATTTCGAGCGCCGGATTGATGTCCGAGCGGGGTGAATTACCGATCATCCAGCACCGGTCCGGATCGAGGCCCCGTTCGCACACCAGGCGGCGGTACGACTCGCAGTCCTTTTCCTTCACGATGGCGAAGTGGCGGAAATAGCGGCCGAGACCGGACCGGTCTATCTTCAGCTTCTGCTCGTCCGGGTGCCCCTTGGTGAACAGCAGCAGTTCGTGCCGCTCGGAAAGCTGCCGCAGGGTTTCCTCCACGCCGTCGATCAGTTGGATGGGCTGCTCGAGAATCCGCTCGGCGAACGACATCACGCGGGCAAGGTCCTCGTCCGAGATGTCCCGCTCGCAGAGATGCTGGTAGCACTGCATGAGGTTGCGGCCGAAATTGATCGAGCCATAACCGTAAATTTCGCGGTTCGTGAGCTCAATTTCGTCGAGCACATTGCGGATTTCCTCCGCCGAGAGCGTCGAATGGTCGAGAAATTCGACGAATTGCTCGAAGGCCGCCTCGAAATAGATATTGTTCTCCCAGAGCGTATCGTCGGCGTCGAAGATGAGCTGCTGGGGCTGCCGGCCACTCATTTCGAACCGGGAAAGCGGAGCCGGCTGTGGCCATTCAACGGCTGAACACGCCTGAGGCCCGCGATCATCCGCTGGCGTGGAATGTAGGTATCGCAAAACCGCACGAACTGCCGGAGACGCTCGGCCTCGGAGCGAATCCGGAGGAGGCTCTGACGAAAGTCGACGTCCTCGATAACCTGCGCAAGCTGGAAACTGAGCTGGGGATCCTCGAGCTCGGGTTCCGCGCCCGAGCCTTCGATTTCGCGGAGAACCCGGCAAGCCTCGATCGCCCGCTCGCGCACGTCCCCGGCGGGTCTTTCGGCGGGCTCGTCGTCGTCAAAGAATTCGACCGCGCCGCGGAGGTAGGATTTTTCGTCGTTCAGCTCGAGGATTTCAAACCTGCGGCGGCCGACGGTCAGGATGTCCATACGGCCGTCCGGATGCTGCGCCAAGACCTCGACGACGACCGCGGTACAACCCGCGTTCAAAATCCCGTTTTCCCTGGCCAGGACGACGCCAAACTCGGAACGGTCAGGGAGAACGTCGCCGATCATCTCCTTGTACCGGTCCTCGAAAATATGGAGCGGCAGCGGCGTCCTGGGGAACAGGACAACGGGGAGTGGAAACAACGGCAAGAGCCCCGGCTGCATGTTAATATTATGGCTCATCGCTCGCTCCGGGCTGTGATCCGGCATGGATATCGCTGGCAAAGTTGTGTTGATTACAGGCGCCTCGCACGGCATCGGGGCGGCGTGCGCCGCGGCGTTTCGAAAGCGGGGCGCGCTGCTGTCGCTCGCCGCGCGGTCGGAGGCGCTGCTTAAGGAAGCGGGCGGGCCGGACGCGCTGGTGACGGCCGGCGATCTCACCGACGCCGAAGTGCGCCAGCGCGTTGTCGAGCGAACGCTAGAAAGATTCGGGCGCGTCGACATTCTAATCAACAACGCCGGCGTAGGGCTGTACGCGCCGGCATCGTCCGCCCCGCTCCCCGAAGTGCGCCAGATCTTCGAACTGAATCTTTTCGCCGCCCTCGATCTGGCCCAACTTGTCATCCCCGGCATAAAGGAGCGCGGCAGCGGCGCGATCGTCATGGTGACGTCCATCGCCGGAATGATGAGTCTGCCCTGGCTGAGTTTGTACTCGGCATCCAAGGCGGCCATGGATTCGATGGCCGACGCCATGAGGATCGAGCTCCGGCCGCACGGCATCCACGTGATCAAAGTCGCGCCCGGCTATGTGCGGACCGGCTTTCACGACCGCGCTCTCGGCGGCAAACCGCCGGCCGGCCTGGCCCGATACAATAAGTTCGCTATATCGGCTGCGGATTGCGCGGAGGCGATTGTCCGCGCAGTCGAGCGAAATGCGCGCAACGTGCTGGCGCCGAAGTCCGGCTGGTGCGCCGTGATGGCAGCGCGGTTCTTCCCGTGGCTGACGGACCGGGTGCTCGCGCGCGTGAATCGGGGTCTCTGATGATACTCAAGCTCGTGCGAACTCCAGGCATCTACCTCGTCGGCTTCATGGGCAGCGGGAAGAGCACCGTGGGCAGGCTGCTTGCGGACAGACTGGGATGGACGTTCGTCGACCTCGACGAAGAGATCGAGGCGGAACAGAATGCAACCATCGCGGAAATTTTCGAAAAATACGGCGAGGAGCACTTCCGGAACCTGGAAACCGAGGCGATCCGCAAGCGGGTGAAGATGGTGCGCTGCGGCCGGCCCATGGTGATCGCGCTGGGCGGAGGAGCGTTCGTTCGCAAGGAAAATTCCGAACTGCTGAACGACAACGGCGTGACGGTGTGGCTCGATTGCCCGCTCGAAATCGCGTGGAGGCGCGTTGCGCAGTGCCAGAACCGGCCGCTGGCGAAGGACTGCGCCCGCTTCGCCGAGCTGCTCGAAGCGCGGCGGCCGGCATACGCCCGCGCCGAATACAGGATCGAAATCACAGACGACGACGCCGAAAAGGTGGTAGACGCAATCTGCGCGCTGCCCATCTTTTGAGCGCCGGATTTGGTGCGGAGGATGGCTTGTCCACTCAGGCTCTCAGAAAAAAAGCAGTGGCGATTTTTCGCGCCGCACTTGCGGCGGCGGACCCGGTTCAGGCGGTTCTGCGCCACGTCCAGGTAAAAGGCAATACGCTGATTGCCGGTAAGAAGCGGTACCGGCTCGACGCGTTCGACAACATTCGCGTCATCGGCGCCGGAAAGGCAAGCGCGGCGATGGCGCTGGCCGTAGAACGCCTGCTCGGCTCCCGCATCCGCGGCGGACTGGTAAACGTGAAGTACGGACACCTCGCCAAGCTCCGGCGCGTTGAACTCAACGAGTGCGGCCATCCCGTGCCCGACCCCGCCGGCATACGGGGCGCGGAGCGCATCGCGGAAATCGCGCGCAGCTCGGGTGAACGCGATCTTCTGATCGTCGTCATTTCGGGAGGCGGATCGGCGCTGCTGCCGATGCCCGCCGCGCCCATCACCCTCGAGGAGAAGCAGGAGACGACGAAGCTTCTCTTGGCTTGCGGCGCCAATATTCATGAAATCAATGCCGTGCGGAAGCATATCTCCGGGATCAAGGGCGGCCAACTGGCGCGGCTGGCCTATCCGGCGACCGTGCTTTCGCTGCTGCTCTCCGACGTGATCGGAGACGACCTCGATGTGATCGGCTCCGGGCCCACCGCGCCCGACGCTTCCACCTTCTCCGGCGCGCGCGCGATTCTCGAAAAGTACGGACTCCTCGACCGCATCCCCGCTTCCGTGCGCGAGCGCATCGAGCGCGGGATCGCGGGCGAAATCCCGGAAACGCCCAAGGCGGACGACCCGGCGTTCGAGCGCACCGTCAACCTGGTGGCCGGCAGCAACCGGCTCGCGGTGGATGCGGCGGCGCGAAAAGCAAAGGAACTCGGGCTGCGGCCGCTCGTGCTTTCCACGCTCATCGAAGGCGAGACGCGCGACGTGGCGCGGATGCATGCCGCCATCGCCCGCGAAGTGCTGCTTTCAGGACGCCCGGCGCGCCCGCCGCTGTGCCTGATCTCGGGCGGCGAAACCACGGTCACGCTGCGGGGCAACGGACTGGGCGGCCGAAACCAGGAGTTCGTGCTGGCCGCCGCAATCGATCTGGCGGGCGCTGACAACGTAGTGGTGCTCAGCGGCGGCACGGACGGCACCGACGGGCCCACCGACGCGGCGGGCGCCATCGCCGATGGCATGACCCTGTGCCGCGCCGAACGCCTGGGTCTGGACGCCCGGCAATTCCTCGCGGCCAACGATTCGTATCATTTCTTCGAGCCGCTGGGCGACCTGCTCAAGACTGGGCCAACCAACACCAACGTGATGGACGTCAGGCTCGTTCTCGTGGGCTGACCGCAGCGATACGGCGCGCGCATGGCGACCGGCTAATGCGCCTACTGCTGTTTCACGTATTTGTCGAACCAGGAGATCATCTCGTACAGGGTGTGCTCCACAGACTCGCGGGCCACGTAGCCGTGCGACTCGTGCGGCAGCATCACCAGCCGCACATTGCCCCCATTCCCGCGAATCGCCTGGTACAAGCGCTCGGACTGCATCGGGAAGGTACCCGAATTGTTGTCCGCTTCGCCGTGAATCAACAGAATCGGCTCCTTGATCTTGTCGGCGTACATGAACGGCGACATTCTCAGGTAGACCTCCGGCGCCTCCCATAGCGTGCGGCGCTCGCTTTGGAAACCGAACGGCGTGAGCGTGCGGTTATAGGCGCCGCTGCGGGCTATGCCGGCGCGGAACAGGTCGCTGTGAGCAAGCAGGTTGGCCGTCATGAACGCGCCATAGCTGTGCCCGCCCACGCCGACGCGGTTGGGATCGGTCACGCCCATTTCCACCGCCTTGTCGATGGCCGCTTTCGCGCTGGCGACAATCTGCTCGATGTAGGTGTTGTTGGCGGTCTTGAAGTCGCCTACCACCGGCATGGTGGCGTTGTCGAGCACCGCGTAGCCGCGCAGCAGGAAGAACAGGTGCGACGTGCCGGTGATCCGGGTGAAGCGCCGGTCCGAGCCGGCGACTTGTCCCGCCGTCGCGGGATCGTTGTATTCCAGCGGATACGCCCAGAGGACCGTTGGCAGGCGGGTCCCCGGCTTGTAGCCGGGCGGCAGGTAGAGCGTGAAGGAAAGCTGGACTCCGTCCGGGCGCTGGTACTTCACCAGTTGCTTGGTGATGCCGCGAAGCTGCGGGGTGGGGTCCGGGAAGCTGGTGACGGCCTTGGGCGGCGTGTCCGCTTTCAGCGTCCGTATGAAGTAGTTCGGAGGATCAGCAGGCGACTCGCGCATGGTGAGGATGGTTCCGGCGGCCGGGTCCAGTACCGCCGCCACTTCCTCGTATTCGTTCGTTCCGCAGCGGAAAAGGCGTTCGGTTTCCAGCGTCTTCAGGCTGAGGCGGTCCAGAAACGGGCGGTCGCCTTCGGGCGAGGAGCCCTGACCGGAAAGGTAGAGATATTCGCCGTGCTGGAGCAGCACACGGTAGCCGTTCGGAAGCGGGCGGGTGAGCGGCGTGCCGGGATCGTTGTAGCGGTCGCGCGAATCGCGGCTGGAAATCACCCGGGGCGGCTCGGAAGGCTTGTCGACGTTGATCGCGAGAACACGCACCCAGCGCCGGCCGCGCTCGTAATCGCGAACCAGGGCCAAGCCGCCCTCCGCGCCCCACTGTATGCCCATGAAGCGCTGCTCGGTCTTCACCACCTCGATGGGATCCGCCGAAAAGGGCGCTCTGAGCATGAGCACGCGGTCGCGGAAGGGAACGTCTACCCTGGGGTCGCCCTTATCGAGCGCTTCGACCCAAACCAGCGTGGCCGGCTCCGTGGGCCTCCAACCATACTGCCGCGGGCCGGTGGGCACCCCGTCGACAGGGACCGCGTCGGCCAGCGGCAGACTGGCGAGCTTGTACACGACGTTGCCCGCGCGGTCCCAGACTTCCACGTCTTTCGGGAACGAATCCAGTTGGTAAAGGTACGAATACGGGCGATGGATGCGCGCCACGAGCAGATGCCGTCCGCCGGGCGCCGGAGAAGCGGTCTCGAACACCGCCGGCTTGCCTACCAGCGTTGCCGTTCCGGTCGCGCTATCGACGAATGCAAGCTGGCACTGGGCGTAGTAGTCGAACAGGTCCTCGTCGTGCGGGTTCTTGAGCAGGTCCTGCAAGGTCCAGACGGGCGCGCCCTTGCCGTAGCTTTCCTGAATCACGGGCCCCGCCGGCTGGCGCGATGCCTCCGGCGGTTTCCCGCGGCCGGAGGGGATGAGGCGCGCCAGCAGGGTGCGGCTGTCCGGCATCCACCGGAACGCGCTCCCCATGACGGTGTTCAGCTTTGCCGTCCCGAGCCTGCGGGCTTTGGCCGTGGCCGTGTCGCCGACCCACAGCTCCGCACCGCCCTCCGCGACAACGGTAAAGGCGAACTGCCTCCCGTCGGGGCTGAATTGCGGCATTCCCGGCCGCGCGCCGGCGGGCAGCGCCACTTTAACCGCTGGCCCGCCCGTTATCTTCTGCACCGCGAGCGATGCCATCGTGGTCGCTCCGTGCGGGCCGTTCGTCACCGGACTGATGCGCAGCCCGGCCAGCCGGAGCATGGGCTGTGCGAGGTCGGCAATCGGGGGATACCGAACCGGCTCGGCCAGCAGCAGGTAATCGTTCGTGGGGCTGAGCACCACATAGGGAGTGGCGGGCGCGTGCAGCACATCCAGGATTTCCTTCGGAGGTTTTTGGTAGACCTGCGCGGAAAACCCGGCCCAGGCGAATATCAAGAGCAGCGGAAACAAGACAGCCCGGCGCATACGCGGCATTGTACACCGCCCGGAACTCCTCTCCGGGAAGCGGATCACCGCACGGCGGCCGCGTCCAGCGATCGCCGCTGCTCCGGCGTGTAACGGCAGTTTTTGCCCGGCCCCATCCGCAAGTTCAATCGCGCTTCAAAGAGGCAAGGATCCAGTTCGAGCGCCCGCTTGAAATCCGCCGCGGCGGCATCCTTCTGCCCGAGCGCGAGCAGGGCCGTGCCGCGGTTGTTTAAAGCCCGCGGATCGGACGGGGCCAGCGCCAGCGCCCGCCCGAAGCACTCCAGGGCCTTGACCGGGTCCCCTGCTTCGAGGTAAATCCGCCCCATCTCCGAAGGCACTTCAGGCGCTTCCGGCGCTAACTCCGCAGCCTCGCGGAGAAGCTCCAGGGCACGGTCGCCGCCAACGGCGCGGGCAAGCTGAATCTTAGGACGCACGGCGCGCGGCGAAGCCCGTACCGCTTCCTCCCACAGCGAGCGCTCCGTCTGCCACACTCGCATCCGCCCCACGCTGAGCAGAATCAGCGCGGCCGCGATCCCAGCAATCCAGGGCCGCCGCAGCCGGCTCAACAGAACTCCGCCGCCCGCGGCAAGCGCCAGCATCGGCACGTACATCCGGCGGTCCGCCGCCAGGTCCGCCGCGGGAAAAATCGAAGAGGATGGCAGCAGCAACACCAGAGCGATTCCAAGAAACCGCCAGTTGCGTTTCCAGGAAAACCATACGAGCGCGCCCAGCAGCGGCCAGGCGAGCAGGTTGATCCAGGTGCGTTGGATCTCCGGCTCCACGGTGAACCCCCAGGGCAAGACAACCAGCCGCAAATACCGCAGAATGACCGCGCCCTGGTGCGAAAAATAGCTCCAGGGAGAGAATCCCGATCCCGCCCCGACGGATTCTCCCAGCGCCGCGGCCACCCACATCACGTGCAGCCCGGCGGCGAGCGCGAGCAGGAGCATCGCAAGCAGGGGCAGCTTGAATTGCCGCGCCCGTGCCCTATCGAGCAGCCACAGGGCGAGCGGAAACGCCGCGGCTTCCTCCTTCCCTAACAGGGCCAGGGCGAAAAAGCACACCGCAAGCCACGGGCGGCCGCGAATCCACGCCAGGGCGGCAAGCAGGCAAAACAGCGCGGCAATGATGATGGCGCGCGCGAACACGTACGCCACCGGCTCGCTCTGAATCGGATGGATCGCAAACACCAGCGCCGCAATCCATGCGGCACGCGCTGGAAGCACCCGGCGCAGCAACTCCCACAGCAGCAGAACCACTCCGATGTGCAGCGCGAGATTGACCGCGTGATAGCCCACCGGCGCGTGCGAACCGAGCTGATAGTTGAGCCAGAAACTCAGATAAGTGAGCGGCCTTGTGCGCAGCGGTCCCCAGACTTCGCGCCACCCGGACGGCGAGGTCGCCGCCGGGTCCGAGAAAATGCCGTAGTCGTCAAAGTGAAACGAGCATGTCAGCGAGGCCCCGAACGCTGCGAGCGCCGCGGCGATGAGCAGGAGCGGTTCGCGATATCGATGCGCCGCTGTGGCTGTTCCCGTGTGCACCTTTTCGTCATCTTAGTGCGATTCCGAGCGGCGGATCACGGAATTGCGGTCTTTGCCTGAACCCTTGCTGAAATCCATTGCTGATGACATAATGAGTTTTCCCCGCGTCCCGCTGGTCTGTGCCGGTTCTTTCCCCACCGTCTCAGGCTCATCTTCGACCGGCGTCAATTCTGATGCGTGAAGGTTTGTCACAAATGTCGAAGAGAAGTCATGTTCTGTTCATCCCGGTAGTCTTGCTCGCGCTGGCCGCATCTCCGGCCGCCGCATCGCTGGTGTGCGTGTCTTCCGCCGCGCCCGTCCTGGTGCGCTCGGAAGGCCTTTCCGAGCAGATGGGCGATATCGTGCTGAACTGCTCGGGCGGCGTCCCCAACGGCAGCCTGAAAGGCGCGCTCTCGGTCTTCCTTTCCGTCCCGGTCACCAATCGTGTGTCGCCCTCGGGTGCGGTGGACGCCGTGCTTACGGTGGATAACGGCAGCGGCACACCGGGTTCCGCGGGAGCCATCCCGACGCTTGTCGGCAACGGGATCACATTCAGCGGGATCAACACGACCTTGTCGCCGGAGGGCACGATAACCCTCCGCATTTCGAACCTGCGGGGCGCGGTCGCGTCCCAGGGAGTCGACAACACGGCGCCCATCCAGGCCGCTCTTGGCTACATGGGCGACGATGTGCTGTTCACCCAGACAGTGCTCACCGTTGGCCTGCCCAGGCGCGCGCTGCTGGTTGGTGCGGCGGCGGCCAGCATCCAGTGCTACGCTTCGCCCGCGCCCAAAACCGTCTCCATGGAGGGCCTGTTCGCCGCCGGAACCCGGTCTGCAACCATGCGACTGACACCAGGGTTCAACGGCGCGTTTCAGAAGCGTGTTCCGGGAGCGGATTCGGGCGTCCGGTTCGTGTTTAACCTCTCGGGATTCCCACTCGGCGCGCGCGTGTTTGTTCCCGACGCGATCGCTGGGTCCGACGCCAGCCAGCCCACGGGAGGCGGCGGCCTGGTGGCCCCGCGCGCGGCAGGCGCGTACACTCCAACGCTTGAGGGTTCGCTGCTGCTCGCACGGGTCGAAGGCGCGGATGCGAACGGCGCCGGCGGGGTGCCCGTTTTCACTCCCGGCGCTCCGGGCTCCGGGACCGTGGTTCTGAACGGCGCATCCGAAGTGCCGCTGGTCTCCGGCGCCGGGCAGGTCGTCTTCGAGGTGGTCGACGCTAATCCGCTGACACGCGCTTCGGTCGAGGTTCCGATCTTCCTTGCCATACCTTATGTCAGCGGCAACTTCGCCCCGCAGGCCAAGGTGTCCGTGACGCTCGGTCCGGTTTCCACCGTCGCGCGGGCGGCCGAAGCCGAACCCGTGCCCCGCTTCCTGGCCGTGACGCCTCCGGCCGATTGCCCGTCCGGCACGGAATGCGCCGCCCTGTTCCCTAAGCTCAGAGTGAAAGCGCCGCCGTTCGAGTACACGGCAAAGAGCGGCGATCCCGAGAAAGGCGACTGGTTCCTCATCATCAACGACGGCGGCGGAGTGCTCGCCTACAGCATGTACGTCACCTACAAGACCGGCTCCAACTGGATCCGGCTCCAGAACGACCCCTGGGGCAACGGCTGGATCTGGGTGAAGCCAAAGGACCTCGCTCCAGGAGTTTACGAGGCTATCCTGCACGTCGATGCCGGCGTTTGCGCGGGGACAGTAGACCTGCCGGTGAAGCTGACCGTCACACCGGCCACGCCGCCCGGCCCGAAGATCGACCTCGTCGCGCACTCGGCCACCTACGAGCCAACGCCGCTCGCGCCTGGTTCGATCGCCATGGTGAAGGGGAGCGGGCTGGCAGGAGAGACCGTTTCGGCCAGCTTCGACGGGCTGCCGTCCGCGCTGTTCTATGTCAGCGAGGAGCAGATCAACCTGCTCGTGCCCGCCGAGCTCGGATTGCGCACGTCGGCGCAGTTGGTCGTCACGGTGGACGGGGTTGCGAGCGATCCCGTAACCGTCCCGCTGGCCGAAGTCAGTCCCGGCATTTTCCCGGGCGGCATTCTGAACCAGAACGGCTCTTTGAACAGCGCCGAAAATCCGGCGGAAGTAGGCAGCATCGTCGCGATCTTCGCTACGGGACTGCCGGAGGTGGAGGGCGCCATCACGGCGAAAATCCACGACCGGGAGATCACGCAGCCGGAATATGCCGGGCCTGCCCCAACGCTCACCGGAGTTCAACAGGTGAACATCCGCATCCCGGCCGACCTGCCGCCGATGACGACCGAGGTGGTCCTCTGCGGCCGGAACTCCGCGGGCCAGAACGTGTGCAGCCCGCCGGCGAAGATCACGCTGCGGCACTAAGAAGCCGCCTGCGGGCGCCGGCGCCGTTCCGGACGCGCGTCAATCGCCCTAAGATTGGAGGAGATGCGCGTCCGAATCATCGTGGGGACGGCGGTGGCGTTTGTGCTGGCGGCAATTTACGCGGCGCCGCTGCTGCCCGCCCTCGGCCTCGCGCTCCAGGCCGTTTGTCATCAGGCTCCCGAGCGGTGCTTCGAATGGCTGGGACGTCCGCTGCCGGTGTGCGCCCGGTGCCTGGCTCTGTATTCGGGCGTGCTGGCGGCGGCGCTGCGTCCGTCTTCGCGGCCATATCCTCGATTGTTCGTCTCGCTCGCCGTCCTGAACGGGCTGGACTGGCTCGGCGGCTTCACCGGCAACGAGGCGCGCTTTCTGCTCGCGTTGCCGCTATTCTGGCTTGCCGCGTCATACATGATGACGCTTGATTCGCACGAGCGCGCTGCGTCAAACTGAACATGTGCCTGATTTTTGCACCTGCGGTGCACAACTGCCACCAGATGCCCGGTTTTGTCACAAGTGCGGCAAGCCACAGCGGGAAGAGGATCTAAACCTCGAGCCGGCAGCGGAAGTCGTTCAGCCCACGCCCGCGCCCACCCAGTTGCCTGCCCCCACGGCGGTGGCTGAGGCTCCGATCGATTTCCGCAATGCAATGGCCGTACGCGTCGGTTTCCTCACGGCGCTGCTGGCCAGCCTGTTCAACGCGATGCTTGTCTACGCGTGCCCGGTGTGGCTCTTGATGGCCGGCTTCCTTTGCGTCTACTTCTACCAGCGCCGCACGGGCCAGGTCTTGACGGTGAGCAACGGCGCGAGAATGGGCTGGATCACCGGACTGTTCAGCTTTGTGATCTTCACCGTTCTCTTCACCTTGAGTTTCGTCGCCCAGGTGCGCAGCGGAGAGCTTCTGAAGAATTTGAGCGACGTTCCCTTTTTCCAGGGCAGCGCCGACCAGTTGCGGGAACTGTTCGCGAACCCTCTCTACCTGGCCTTCAATGTCCTGGTGAGCCTGGCCGTTCTCTTCGTGGTCTTCACTACGCTCTCGATCGCCGGCGGCGCCCTCGGCGCAAAAATGTTGAGCCGCCCGAGAAACGCCTCATAATTCGCACGCCGGCGCGGGTGGTCTCGCACCGACGGCAGCCTGGTTATCCGCGGCCTTCCGATCCTTCCAGCTTCACCAGCTTGTTATAAAGCCCTAAGATCAACAACACGGGCGCCCAGTGGCCCAAAAAGTTGGCGTCCTCGGTTTTCCCCATCATGCGGAGAGCAAGCGCTCCGAAGATCGAGCCCGCGGCGCCCCACAGGAAGAAATCCGAAGGCAGCTTTGCCGTCCGCTCCTCGATCGCTCGCGCGATGCGGCCCTCCCGGTATTCAGGATGCGGTTCCTGTTGCATGTGTGTGCCCATGGAAACACCCCTCCTCTCCGGAAAACGGTGCAATTGGCTCGCCAGCGCCTTGAGTGATGACACGATTGGGAAGGGCCTGCGCGGGCGTGAAGTCTTTACACGAGGGTGAGTGGACTTCTCAAAAGTCGATCGCTCCAAGCTGCCGGCGGTGCGTGCGGGCGCGAAAAACTTCAAACGGCCGGCCCGAGACATCGAACGTGTGCTCCGGCGCCGAAAGGCCGCGGTAAATCTTCATTTCGACCCACCGGCCGTCCCAGACCGCGGTCTCGAACCCCGCCCGCGGGGCCACTCCCAGCAACAGGCTGAGCACCACAACGGCGATAATATCCGGGTTGCGTCTGAGTTCGTCGAATAGCGCCCGCATCGAAGGCTCCTGCTCCTCCAAACGGATGAAACCGGCTTTGAAAACGCGCTCTCTTACGGGCAAGTTGCTTGCCAGGATTGTCCCTGACTATCAATAGGTTAGGGCGGGGCGCCGCGCCGGGACTGTCCGCTTCCGGGACGCCGCTGTATGGAACCGGACAGCAAGCCCCTATTTCGGGCGCCAGCGTACGACGGGCCTGCGCGCGGCGGTGACTTCGTCCACCCGGCCGATGCGCGTGTTGTGCGGAGCCTTGGTGACCAGCTCGGGGTTTTCTTCCACCTCGCGGGCAATGGAGATCATCGCGTCGATAAAGGCGTCCAGTTCGCGCTTGCTCTCGGTTTCCGTGGGCTCGATCATCAACGCCCCGTGAACGATCAGCGGAAAGCTGACCGTGTAGGGGTGGAAGCCGTAGTCGATGAGCCGCTTGGCGATGTCGCCGGTACGGACGCCGTGCTTTGCCTGTCGCGCGTCGCTGAACACGCACTCGTGAAGCGAAGGCGCCTCGGCGGCAATCTCGTAATGCGCTTCGAGTTTCTTGCGGATGTAGTTGGCGTTCAGCACGGCGTCGAGCGTTGCGTTGCGCAGGCCTTCGCCCCCGTGCGCCATGATGTAGGCCAGCGCGCGCACCAGCACTCCAAAATTACCGTAAAAAGCGCGGACACGGCCGATTGAGAGCGGGCGCTGGTAATCGAAAACCCACTTGCCGTCTTGCTGCTTCAAGCGCGGCACGGGCAAAAAGGGTTCCAAATGCCGCTTCACCGCCACCGGACCGCTGCCCGGACCGCCGCCTCCGTGCGGGGTCGAGAACGTCTTGTGCAGGTTCAGGTGCATGACGTCCACGCCGTTGTCGCCCGGCCGCGTGATGCCGGCCAGCGCGTTCATGTTCGCGCCATCCATATAGAGCAGCGCGCCTTTGTCGTGCAGAATCTGGGCGATCTTGCGAATGTTCACCTCAAGCACGCCGAGCGTGTTGGGGTTGGTGATCATCAGCGCGGCCACGTCCTCATCGACGATGCGGGCGAGCGCCTCCACGTCCACCATGCCGCGTTCGTTCGAGCGTATGTTCTCGACCGCGTAGCCGGCAATGGCGGCGGTGGCGGGGTTGGTGCCGTGGGCGGAGTCGGGAATCAGCACCTTCTTGCGCGGATTGCCCCTCGATTCCAGCAGCGCGCGGATGAGCAGGATGCCCGTGAGCTCGCCGTGCGCTCCGGCGGCGGGCTGCAACGTTACCGCGTCCATGCCTGTAATTTCAGCGAGGGCGGCTTCCAGGCGCGCCATCACTTCGAGCGCTCCCTGCACCAGCGGCTCGGGCTGATACGGGTGCGCCCAGGCAAGTCCCTCGATCCGCGCTACGGCCTCGTTCACGCGCGGGTTGTACTTCATCGTGCAGGAGCCGAGCGGGTAAACACCGAGGTCGATGGCGTAATTCCAGGTGGAAAGGCGCGTGAAGTGGCGTATGGCCTCCACCTCGCTGACCTCGGGGAAGCCCTCGATTTCCGCGCGCGTGTTTTCCGCGCCGAGAACTTCGGCGGCGTCCACCGGGGGCACGTCCAGCTCGGGAAGCTGGTAGCCCTTCTTGCCGGGGGAACTCAGTTCGAACAGCAGCGGCTCATTCCGGCTGACGTGGGTTCGCGCCTCGCGAATCATTGCGCCTCCACCTCCCGCGGCTCGGCCGCGCTTGCGAAGGCCTCCGCCACTGCATCCATGTCAGGACGCCGGCTCATCTCGGTTGCGCAAAGCAGCATCGCGTTTTTCAGTTCCGGATAGAAGCGGCCCAGCGGAAGGCCGCCAATGATCTTCTTCTCGAGCAGCGCTTCGTTGAGAGCCACGGGGTCTTCCACGGTGGCGACAAACTCGTTGAAGAACGGGCCGTTGAACCGCAGCGGCAGCTTGCCGGCAAGATAGTGCGCCTTCGCCAGGTTCTGCTCGGCAAGTTCGCGCAGGCCCTGCTTGCCATAGACGGTCATGAAAACCGTGGCCATCAGCGCGACCAGCGCCTGGTTGGTGCAGATATTGGATGTGGCCTTCTCGCGGCGTATGTGCTGCTCGCGGGTGGCCAGCGTCAGGCAGTACGCGCGGTTGCCGCGGGTGTCCACGGTCTCGCCTACCAGCCGCCCAGGAATCTGGCGGATATATTTCTCCCGCGTTGCGATCACACCGGCAAATGGACCGCCAAAGCTCGGGGAAATGGCGAACGATTGCAGCTCGCCTGCCACAATGTCCGCAGCCGAAGGCGGAGCGATGATCCCGAGCGCCGTTGCCTCGGTGAACACGTCCACCAGCAGCGCGCCCGCGCCATGCGCGAGCTCCGCCGCCGCTCTGATGTCTTCGATGACGCCGAAGAAGTTCGGCGACTGCACGATCACCGCCGCGGTTGCGCCGTCGAGCTTGCGTTCGAGGTCTTCCAGATCGAGCGCGCCGCTTACGGCGTCGTACCCGAACTCGACCACCTCCAGCCCCTGGTTGCGCGCGTATGTAGCCAGCACTTCGCGGTATTCCGGATGGACGGTCCGTGCCACCAGCGCCCGCTTCCGGCCGGTGATCCGCACGGCCATCATAGCGGCTTCGGCCATCGCCGTAGAGCCGTCGTACATGGACGCGTTGGCCACGTCCATGCCGGTGAGCTGGCACATCATCGTCTGGAACTCGAAGATGGCCGTCAGGGTGCCTTGTGAAATCTCGGCCTGGTAGGGCGTGTACGAAGTGAGGAACTCGCTCCGCGACACCACCGCATCCACCAGCACGGGGCGGTAGTGATAATATGCCCCCGCGCCGAGAAAACACGGAGAACCGGTCACGTTCGCGGCGCCGCGCGCGCGGAACCAGTCGATAATCTCGTACTCCGACTTGCCGCTCTCGAGCGCGAGCGGGCGCGTCAAGCGCTCCTCAGGCGGCAGATGCGCGAACAACTCCTCGATGGAGCTCAAACCGCACGCCGCCAGCATTTCACGGCGCTCGGATTCCGACTTCGGAAGGTAACGCAAATGATTTGCTCCCGGATCTACTCAGCGCCGGCGTAGCTCTTGTACTCGGCCGCGGACATCAGGCCGCTCAACTCGTCCTGGGCGCTGAGCTTGATCTTGACGAGCCAGGCGGCGCCGTGCGGGTCCTGATTCAGTTTCTCGGGCGCGTCGGCGAGCGATTCGTTGACCTCGACCACCTCGCCCGAAACCGGCGAATAAATATCGGAAACGGCTTTTACGGATTCCACCGAACCAAGGGGCTTGCCCTGCTCGACAACCGCGCCGACCTTGGGCAGGTCCACATAGACGATGTCGCCCAGCTCCCGCTGAGCGTGGTCGGTGATGCCTATGGTGCCGATTTCACCATCCACCTGCACCCACTCGTGTTCTTTCGTGTAACGGAACTGCTCTGGATATGTGCTCATTTCGCTCGCTTGTAAAAGGGCGTTGGAACCGTTATCGCCTCGACAAGCTGGCCGCGGATCGAGATCTGGATTTTTCGCCCGGTCGCCGCCAGCTCCGCCGGAAGGTAACAGAGCCCGATGTTCTTGTTCAGTGCCGGCGAAGGCCCTCCGCTGGTGACCCAGCCCGCGGGCGAACCATCGACATACACTTCATAGCCGTCGCGGCCAATACCGCGTCCGGTCATCTCAAAACCTGTCAGCTTTCTTCGGACCCCTTCCCGCTGCTGGCGCTCCAGGCGATCACGCCCCAAAAAATCGCCTTTCTCCATTTTAACGGTCCATCCGAGGCCGGCCTCGAAAGGGGTGATTTCCGCGCTGATTTCGTGTCCGTAGAGCGGCATGGCGGCTTCCAGCCGCAGTGTGTTTCGCGCGCCAAGGCCGCATGGTTTGATGCCGAACTCTTTGCCCGCTTCCAGAATCTTGTCCCAGATGCGCGGCGCCTCCTCGGGCGGAATGTAGATTTCAAAACCGTCCTCGCCGGTGTAACCCGTCCGCGAGATGCGCGCGGGCGTGCCGCAGACCTCGCCGTCGGTGAACCAATAGTAGCGAAGGCTTGCCAGATCCACCGCCGTGAGCTTCTGAAGCGTAGCCGCAGCGTGCGGCCCCTGGATGGCAAGCTGCGCGTAGCGGTCGCTGGAAAGCTCGACCTCGGCATCCCAGCGGTTGTGCGCCTGGATGTGCCGGGCGTCCTTTTCCTGGTTCGAGGCGTTCACGCAAAGGAAGTAGTGGTCGTCGGCAACCTTGTGCACCAGGATGTCGTCGACGTAGCCGCCGTGCTCGTAAAGCAGCCCCGAATACTGAATCTGGCCAGCGCGGAGGCGTGCGAGCGCGTTCGTCGTGACAAAATTTACAAGTTCAAAAGCTTGAGGCCCGCGAACGTCGATCTCTCCCATGTGGCTGACGTCGAACAGGCCAACCGCGCGCCGGACCGTGTTGTGTTCCTCGACGATGCCGGAGTATTGCACCGGCATCTCCCAGCCGCCGAAATCCACCATGCGCGCGCCGTGGCGGCGGTGGACAGAATAAAGCGGCGTCTGCTTCAAACCGGCGGAAGGAGTCATCAAATCAGAAGCCTAACAGGGCGCTGGAAGCGTGTCAAATACAACAAAGCTCTGAGCTTGCGCGGCGCTTACGTCTGTTATTCTGATAACGAAGCGGTAAATTACTGTCAGCAGGAGAACGCGTCCTAATGAAGGGAAACGAGAAAGTCATCGCAGCACTGAACGAAGCTCTAAAGTCCGAGTTGACCGCAATCAATCAATACTTTTTGCACGCGGAGATGCGCCATGACTGGGGATATCAGGGCCTTTACCAGATCACCAAGAAGCAATCGATCGACGAGATGAAGCATGCGGAAAGTCTGATCGAGCGCATCCTGTTTCTGGAAGGCGCCCCGAACATGTCCGAGCTGTTCCCGATCAAGGTAGGGGAGAACGTGAAAGCCCAATTCGAAAACGACCTGGCGCTGGAACTGGAGGCGGTGGCCCGCTACAACGCCAGCATCAAGCTCTGCGCCGAGGTGGGCGACAACGCCAGCCGCGAGCTCTTCGTGAAGCTGCTGAAGGACGAAGAAGAGCACGTGGATTTCCTCGAATCACAGCTCCACCTGATCAGCGAAGTCGGTTTGGAGCGCTATCTCACCGAGCAGATCCGGGGCTAAGATTTCAGGCTGCTTCGGCAGCGGGCGCGCCCCGGCCGAGCCAGGACAGAATGCGAGGGAGGGCGGCCCGCGCCGCCTTCTCGCCCCTCTCGATCAGCTTTTGAGCGTTCGCGAATCCATCCCACTCCATCCCGCTCACATCCGGCTCGATCACCACATTCGCAAACCTCCGCCACTCGCGTTCAGCGCGCGACTGCATGATCTGAAAACAGCGGTTCACCACTTGCAGCATGTTACGCGGGTCGAAGCCGTCGCCGTTCACGGGAAGGCTGACCGCAATAACGTGAGTCGCGCCCATCCGGCGGAGCGAATGCGCGGGCACCTCCATGGTCATGGCCCCGTCCACGAGGTAATGGCCGCGATACCGCACGGGCTGGAAAAGGCCCGGGTAGGAGCAGCTCGCGCGGATCGGCAGCACCACGTCGCCGTAGTCGCGAAAGACGATCGGCCTGCCGGTGTTGAGGTCGGTGGCCGCGATGGCCAGCGGAATGCGCATCTCTTCAAACCGGTAGACCTTGAGCAGGCGGGCGATAAAATCCACCATGCGGTCGCTGCCGGCAAGGCCCAACCGGCTGATGGTCCACCGCCCTATGTCCCGGAACTTCATCTCCTTCGCGATGGCGGCGATCGTGCCCACTTCCGCGCCGCTGGCATAAGCCGATGCGACAACCGCACCGGCGCTCACCCCTGCAATCATCGCGACAGGGACCTGGTATTCCTCCAAAACCTTCAGAATGCCCAGATGAGCGATGCCGCGTGCAAAGCCGCCGCCCAGGGCAAGCCCGATCACCGGACCGGACCCGGAGGGCGATTGCCGCGCCCATCTGCGAATTCTTGTAAGTATCCCCTGTGCCCTTCCCATCCCCGCGGGGCCCTCGTGAAATCGTCTACTATTATTGATTTAGATGTGCGCAAGCGGCTGTGGGGTTTCCGTGCGTGCAACAGCAAAGGGAGGGGCGTGTTTGGGCAGGCTGCTTCTGCTGATTCTCTGCGTTGCGTTGGGCGCGGGCGCCCAGCCGAACCTGTCCGGCGAAGCTCGTATCCGCCTCGCGCTCAAGAGGCTGAACACGCTTGGCAGCGTGCTGATGATCGGGGCCCATCCCGACGATGAACACACGGCAACGCTCGCGTACCTGGCGCGCGGCAGGGGCATTCGCACTGCTTATCTCTCGCTGACGCGCGGCGAGGGCGGGCAGAACCTGATCGGTCCGGAGCGCGGCCATTTGCTCGGCCTGATCCGCACGGAAGAATTGCTCGCTGCTCGGGAGATCGACGGCGCGGAGCAGTACTTCACGCGAGCGATCGATTTCGGCTTCAGCAAGAGCGTTGACGAAGCGCTGGCCAAGTGGGGGCGCGAAACAATCCTCGCCGATGTCGTCTGGAACATACGGCGTTTCCGTCCCGATGTGATCATCCTGTGCTTCTCCGACACCTCCTCGAGCGGCCACGGGCATCACCAGGCCTCGGCCGTTCTGGGCAAGGAAGCCTTCAACGCCGCGGCGGACCCAAATCGTTTCCCCGAGCAACTCAAGTTCGCCGGACCTTGGCACGCCAAACGGCTGCTGTGGAATGTGTTCGGGCGCGCGCCGGGCGGCTCGTCCAGGGTGCTGGAGATCGAAACCGGCGCTTACAACCCCGTGCTCGGCTATTCCTACAACGAGATCGCCGGGATGAGCCGCAGCATGCACCGTTCGCAGGCGATGGGCAGCCCTCAGCGGCGCGGCGCCGCCACGGCCAACCTCGTTCTTGTAGCTGGAGAACCGGCCACGAAGGACATCTTCGAGAACATCGACACGAGCTGGAACCGCGTCGAGGGCGGAGCGGAAGCCGGCCGCATTCTGGCCGAGGCGGAGCGGTCGTTTGATCCAGCGCAGCCCGAGAAGATCGTTCCTCTATTGCTCGACGCGCGGCGGCGAATCGCTGGGCTCAAAGACTTCTGGGCGCGCGAGAAGCTACGCGAACTGGACGAGGTCATCGCGCTGTGCGCGGGCCTTTGGTTGGACGCCTCGGCTGACCGCTACGAGGCGGCGCCCGGCTCGACGGTAACCATCCGCGCCACTGCGCTGAACCGTTCTTCGGTTCCCATCCGGCTCGCGGCCGTGACGCTGAAAGACACTGCGCTCGTCGACGCCGAGTTGCCTTTCAACCAGCCGGTAGTCCGCGAATTCCAATGGAAAGTGCCCGAGGACGCCGCGTATTCACAGCCATACTGGCTGCGCGAGGCGCCGAAGGGCGAAGTCTACTCGATCCCCGATCAGCAGTTGGTGGGAGCGCCGGAAAATCCGCCGGAGCTGGAGGTGCGCTTCAAACTGCGCATCGGCGCCGAGGAGATCGAGTTCACCCGACCGGTGATCCACCGCTACGTAGACCGGCTGAGGGGCGAGCTGACGCGGCCGTTCGTGATCGCGCCTCCGATCGCGCTGCGATTCGCCGAGCCCGTCCTGGTCCTGCCCGGCCCGCAGCGGCGCAAATTCGAAGTGGTAGTCCGGGGAAGTGTGCCGGGGGCATCCGGCGAGGTCACGCTTGATGCTCCAAGAGGCTGGAAGATCGAGCCGGCAGCGAGAAAATTCCAGTTGGGCGAAGCCGGCCAGGAGCAGACGTTGTCCTTCGAAGCGGCTGCGGAGGCGGAAGCGGCGCCAGGCTGGATCCGCGCAACCGCACTATACGGATCGCAGCGGATCTCTTCCGGTATCGAAGTGATTGCCCATCCGCACATACGAACCCAAACGGTCTTTCCGGAAGCGGCACTGAAAGCCGTGCGTGTGGATGCCGCCGTGCTCGTGAAAAACGTCGGCTACGTGGCGGGCGCCGGAGACGAGGTGCCGCAAGCCCTGCGGCAGCTTGGCTGTGACGTGACGTTCCTGGAGGCGGAAGACCTCGCGAAGGCGGACCTGAGCCGCTTCGACGCAATCGTGACCGGCATACGCGCCTACAATGTGCGGCCCGATCTCCGGGCGAACCAGCAGCGGCTGCTCGAATACGTCAGAAACGGCGGCACGCTGGTGGTGCAGTACGTCACACCAGAGGGTCAAACGATCCGCAACATCGGGCCCTTCCCGCTGCAAATATCGCGAGACCGCGTGAGCGTGGAAGAAGCGCCGGTGACGTTCCCGAATCCGGAAAGCCCATTGCTCCGGCAGCCAAACCGCATCACTGCGGCCGATTTCGACGGATGGGTTCAGGAGCGCGGCCTGTATTTCGCCGCGGAGTGGGACCCGCGGTACAACACTCTCTTTGAGTCTCACGACCCTGGCGAACCGCCGCGTCCGGGCGGCACGCTGTATGCGCGGTATGGCAAGGGCGTGTACGTCTTCACGGCCTACTCATGGTTCCGGCAGCTTCCTGCCGGTGTGCCCGGCGCGTTTCGCATCTTTGCGAATCTGCTGAGCGCGGGAAAGGTGCTTCCATGAACGCGAATCGCTCCGAACGGCCCGACGCCGACGAACCACCGCCCTTTCTGGGAACCTGGCGCCGCGTGTATGCCGCCGTCCTGCTCTACCTGGCTTCGCTGATCCTGCTGTTCTACATCTTCACGCGGGTGTTTTCCATATGAGAGCGCTCGACTGGATTGTTCTGGGCGCTTCGCTCGTCTTCATAGCCGTTTACGGCGTTTACAAGGGGCGCGGCAGCAACACGGTAAACAAGTACCTGCTTGCCGGCAAGACGATGCCGTGGTGGGCCGTCGCGCTCTCGATCATGGCGACGCAGGCCAGCGCCATCACCTTCATCTCCACCACCGGGCAGTCCTACGTGGACGGCATGCGATTCGTGCAGTTCTACTTCGGCCTGCCGGTCGCAATGGTGATCCTGGCGGCCACAGCCGTTCCCGCCTTCCACCGCACCAATGTCTACACGGCATACGAGTACCTGGAGAAGCGGTTCGACGCGAAAACCCGGGCGCTGGTGACGGTGATCTTCCTGATCCAGCGCGGCCTCGGCGCGGGCTTCACAATCTATGCCCCCGCGATCGTGCTCACCGTGCTTCTGGGCTGGCCCGATCAGATTACGACGCTGGTGATGGGAGGGATTGTAATCCTCTATACCGTGCTGGGCGGTATCAAGGCGGTGACCTGGACCGATGTGCAGCAGATGGCCATCGTGATGGGCGGGCTGCTGGTGGCGCTGGTCACGGCGATCCGGCTGCTGCCTCCGGAGGTTTCACTGCTCGATGCCGTGTCGCTCGCCGGAGCGGCGGGCAAGCTCAATGCCGTCGATCTCAGTTTCGACCTGCAAAACCGCTACAACATCTGGAGCGGACTTATCGGCGGGACGTTCCTCGCCCTGGCCTATTTCGGGACCGATCAGTCGCAGGTGCAGCGGTATCTTTCGGGGAAGTCGATCACCCACAGCCGCATCAGCCTGTTGTTCAACGGGATCGCGAAAATTCCGATGCAATTCATCATCCTGTTCACCGGGGCGATGGTGTTTGTGTTCTACATCTACCAGCAGCCGCCGCTGCTTTTTCAGCCTGTCGAGCTGAATAACATACAGGCGCTCGAAGAGTACGGCCCGCTGGCCGAACGCTACCGTCAGGCTTTCGAGGAACGCAAAGCGGCGGCGACAGAGTTGATCCAGGCGCGCCGCAGCGGCGACCGGGCGTACGAACAGGAGAGCCTCGAGCGCTACAGGCAGGCGCACAGCAAGCTCAATGAGGCCCGCGCCGAGGGCGCCGAGCTTGTCAAAAAGGCGAGCGGCAGCTCCGGGTTTAACGACACGAACTACATCTTCCTCTCGTTCGTCACCAAGTATATGCCCGCCGGACTCGTGGGGCTGGTCATGGCGATGATATTCGCGGCGGCGATGTCCAGCACCTCAGCGGAGATCAATTCACTGGCCACTGTCACGGTCATCGATCTCTATAAGCGGCACATCCGGCGCGAGGGCTCGGACCGGCACTACTTGTGGGTTTCCCGCCTGGCGACCGCTTTCTGGGGGGTGTACGCGGTCCTGTTCGCGCAGTTCGTGAAAAGCATGGGATCGCTGGTGGAGGCGGTGAACGTCGTGGGTTCGCTGTTCTATGGCGGAATGCTGGGCGTCTTCGTGCTGGCGTTCTACTTCCCCCGCGTGCGCGGGAACGCGGCCTTCATCGGTGTTCTTGCTGGGGAAGCGGCCATTTTCTATTCGCACTGGTTCACCCAGATTTCCTTCCTCTGGTACAACGTCATCGGCTGCGCCATCGTGGTGGGGACCGGCCTGCTGATCTCGCGTTTCGAGCGGCGCCCGGCGGTTTTATAGCAGCCTGACCGGCGCCGGAACCCGCCCCGCAAACACGCCCCTCGAGTCCGAACAAAAAAAACTTCCCGGCCCGGCCGAAGCCGGACCGCGAAGGTCACTGAACGCTATCATCCGTCGAACACGAGAAAAAATTCCCGGCCCGGCCGGAGCCGGACCGGGAAGGCCAGTAAGCGTTATTGCCCCACGAACACGAACGGAAGCGAAACGCTGCTTTGGATGCCCGAGGCGTCTGTCACCGTGAGTTGGACGTTGAACGGACCGGATGTGGGGAACGTGACCGTCGGCGTCGGCGTATTCGCATTGGCGATCGAGGCGCCACTTGGGCTGGTCCAGGAGAACGTGAGCGGGCCGCCGGTCGGGCTGAACGACTGGCTGGCGTCCAGCATGATCATGCGCGATGTCGCCGCCAGGCTGACGGGAACGATCCTGATCACAGGGAAGTTCATCGTGTCGGGTGTCCCGACGGCGCTGGTGGTGGTGACATCCACGGTGGCGAAACCGCTGGGTCCTGCCAGCACATAAGCGCCCGCGACCATCTCGCTGTAGAAGGATGTTGTCGCGATGTCGGGTGTTCCGAACGGACCCGTTTCCGTCAGGCCCGGGAATGGGAAGCTGGCCTGAAACGCCATGGAAATAGCCGCGGCGTTGTTGTCCAGGTCACCGAACAGGTTGGGAACCAAAGGAGTCTGCCCGTTCGATCCCGCCGTTGAGTCGGAAGGAAGGACGGTGCCCGACAGCATCATCGTGGTGTGCTGCCCGCGCGTTACGGTGATGTTGCTCACCTGGATGCGGACCTGGTTGATCAGCGTGCCGGTCGGTATCGCCAGCGAGGCGGTGCCGCCCGGAAGCACGGGGCCCACCGTCGGGAAGGGAGCATTCGCCTGGACGGCGATCAGACTCGACGAAAGGATACCGCCCGCAAGCCGGACAAACTTACGCAGTTCCAATGTGCCCAGGCTGAGACCGTTGAAGATATCCGGCGGCAACAGCGGCGCACGGCCGGAGAGAACAAACGTGGGCGGCACCACCGTTTCGGCGGCGAATCGAACGTCCAGCAAGGTCGGTGTGATACCGGGGGCCGAGCAGCGCACCGTAAGCGAGCCGTCGGCGTTGGCGCTGCCGGTCACGCCCGTGCCATTCTCCGTGCCTGTTCCGTTGTCGGTGCCGTTGCCTGTTCCATTGCCACTCCCCGCGCCCGCGCTGTTGTCTACGTTGTCCGACAGGCCGGGAACGGCGCAATATACAGCGCTCGGAAGGTCTGTGCCGTTGTCACCGGGGACAACCTGCGGCAGCGCCGGCATGCAAAGTGCCAGAGTCAACACGATCGGCGCCAAACCTTTGAAAAAGGCAGGGACGATTGGAATAGAGTCGTTTTGCCCTCTGAGTTTTACCCGCATTTCCTTCCTCCTTGTGATGTGTACACAGCGACATCTGCGGTAAACGAGAAACGAGATACGAGATACGGCTGAAATCGGCAAGTCAACCCGGAGCGCGCGTCCCCTCTTCACGCGAAAGTTAAATTCAGCTTACCACAGTTATTCAAATTAATAAATGGGAAAAATCAGTTTGAATTAGAACTGTTTATGCCGGAGAAAAGCTTAGAATAAGACGCAGGATCCAGCCTCTCGCGCGCGTCTTTGCGGCGGTTGCAAACCCGGAAATCCGCCGAACACCGAATCAAATAGTCACCGTGGAAAGCTCCACGCGCGAACGCGTGCCCTCGACCACGACAATCCCGCTCTCGGTGACGTGGTGGTATTTGCGGTCGTGCTCGAGGTCGTAGCCGATCGTGGCGCCTTCGGGTACGCGCGTGTTTTTATCAAGGATAGCCCTGCGGATGCGCGCGCCGCGGCCGATATCGCACCCATCAAAGATGATCGAACTCTCGACCAGCGCGCCGGAGTGCACGTGCACGTAGCGGCCGATGACCGAGTCGCGAACCGTTCCGCCGGATAGAATGGTTCCGCCCGCCACCACCGAGTTGATTGCCTGCCCGCGCCGGCCTTCCTCGTCGAAAACCGTCTTCGCCGGCGGATCGGAGTAACCCGCGGTAATAAGCGGCCACTGGCGGTTATAAAGATTCAATTCGGGCTCGACCGCGCGGATATCCATGTTCGCTTCGTAATAGGCGTCGATGGTTCCGACATCGCGCCAATAGGGGGGCTTGCCGGGAGGCTCCCCCGGAATGACGTTAGTCTGGAAATCGTAAGCGTACACCGCCGCGCGTCCGATGAGGGACGGCAGAATGTCGCGGCCGAAATCGTGAGTGCTGTGCTCGTTGGCGGCGTCCTGATATAGCTCCTGCAACAGCACGCGCGTGGAAAAGATGTAGTTGCCCATCGACGCGAAGACGCGCTCGGGATCGCCGGGAATATGAGGCGCATCGGCCCGCTTCTCGTGGAAGCCCAGAATGCGGCCGTCGGGGGCCGCCTCGATGACTCCGAACTCGCGGGCGTGGCGCCGCGGCGCGGGGATGGCCGCCACCGTGACGTCGGCGCGCTTCCGCTCGTGGAACTCGATCATGTCGCGGATATTCATCCGGTAGATGTGATCGGCGCCGAAGATCACCACCACGTGCGGATCCGCCTGCTCGATGAGATTGACGTTCTGAAAAATGGCGTCGGCCGTGCCCTGGTACCACGTCTCGCCCGCCGAGCGCATCTGCGCGGGGACCGGAATGATGAACTGGCTTTTCAGCAGTCCGGCGAACTGCCAGGCGTCGCGCAGGTGTTGCAGCAGCGACTGGCTCTTGAACTGGATGAGAACGTATATCGAATAAATTCCCGAGTTGATCAGATTGCTCAGAACGAAGTCGATGATCCTGTACTTGCCTCCAAAAGGAACCGCCGGCTTGGCGCGCTCCTTGGTGAGCGGATAAAGGCGGGTCCCTTTGCCGCCGGCGAGCACAAACGCGAGTACGCGAAGCTGCATTCGATCACTCCTCGGCACAACCCTAAAAGACTCATTCCTGCGAAAACTATTGTGTCACGGGTTGCGGTGTCCGATGACCGAAATTCCGACTGGGGCGGCGGCCCGGCCGGTGTGATATGTATAGCAGACATGTCCGCAGCCCCACAGCCGCAGCCTGCCCCGATTTCTTCCCGCATGCGGTGGACGATCATCGGCCTGCTGTGCCTCGGCATGATGATCGCCTACTTCGACCGCGTAAACCTCTCCGTCGCGCTGGCCGACAGCGATTCGGACACGCCGCTTAAAACCTTTCTGAATCTCACCGACTACGACCGCGGCGCGCTGAACTCGGCCTTCTTCTGGACCTACGCGGCTCTGCAAATACCCGCCGGATGGGTAGTGGACCGCTACGGCGTAAAATTCCCGTTCGCTTTGGGATTGCTGTTCTGGAGCCTGACCTCCGCGGGCACGGCGCTGGTGACTTCGGTGCGGCAGTTGTTTGCGTTGCGCCTGCTGCTGGGAGTCGGCGAATCCATCACGACCCCGGCTGGGATGCGGTGGATCCGGTATCACTGCTCGGAGAGCCAGCGCGGGCTGGCGGTGGGCCTGTACATGGCTGCGGCCAAGATCGGGCCGGGCGTGGGCGCTCCCTTGGCCGCCTGGCTGATCGCTCTTTACGGCTGGCGCATGATGTTCGTCGTGCTCGGACTGGGCGGCCTGATCTGGCTGCTCCCCTGGATGAAGCTGGTCAAGAACGACGACCGCCAGATCGAGGCGCTCCAGGCAAAGAAATCTCCCGGAACGCAGGTCCCCTTCTCCAAGGTGCTGGCCAGCCCGGTGATCTGGGGCACCGTCATCGGCACGTTCTGCTACCAGTACTTCGTTTACTTCTGTATGACGTGGATGCCCGCCTATTTCGTCGAGCGCAGGAACCTTTCGCTCAACTCGATGGGGTTGTACACTATGTTCAGCTTCATGGGGATGGCGGTAGTAGCTACGCTCGCCGGATGGGCGGCCGATCGCATGATCGCGCGCGGCGGCGACCCCGTGAGGGTTCGTAAGGGCTTTACCATCGCGGGCTTTCTGGTGGCTTCCACCGAGCTGATCGGCGCAATGTCGGATTCCTCTTCCGTGGCTCTGTTCTTCGCCGTGTTCTCGCTGAGCGGCCTCGGGCTGATGACCGCGAACTACTGGGCGCTGACGCAGACCCTGATTCCGGGCGCCGCCGTCGGGCGCATCGTGGGAATCCAGAACTGCGCCGCAAACATCCCGGGCATCGTCGCGCCGCTGCTGACCGGATGGCTGAAGGAGACCACCGGAAGCTACGACGCGCCGATGCAGGCGATCTGGGTCTTTTTGCTCGCCGGAGTGGCGGCATACGTGTTCCTGGTCAGGAAGAAGTACGCGCCCGGAGGGGCGGAGGCAAGATGACAATATCGTTCAACACGGCGGCGGTGATCGGAACGGGCATGATGGGCCCCGGAATCGCCGCCACGCTGGCGCTGGGAGGCCTGCGCACCACGATTCTCAGCCGCAGTGAAAGCGGCGCGCGGGAGGGCCTCGATAAGGCGCTCTCGCTGGTGCGCTTCCTGAAAGACAACGGCATCGTCGGGCACGCGCGGGCGCAGGCCGCCATCATGGACCTCGGCGCAGGCACGCTGTTCGAAGAGGCGGTCGCGCAGGCCGACCTCGTCGTCGAATCCGTGCCCGAGGACCTCGGCATCAAACAGCAATTGTTCGCGAAACTCGACTGCGCTGCGCCGCCGCACGCCGTGCTGGCAAGCAACACGTCCTCGCTGAGCATCACCGCGGTGGCATCCCGCTGCGCGCATCCGGAACGCGTGCTCTCCATGCATTTCTGGAACCCACCCCACCTCATGCCCCTGGTGGAGATCGTAAAGGGCGAAAAGACCTCCCAGGAAGCGGCCGACGCCGTACGCGAGCTGCTGATCTCCTGCGGCAAGACGCCCGTGCTGGTGAAGAAGGACCGCCCCGGACAGCTCGGCAACCGCTTGCAACACGCCCTGCTTCGCGAGGCGGTGAATATCGTCGCCGAAGGGATCGCCGATGCCGAGGACGTGGACCTGGCCGCGAAGAAGGGCTTCGGATTGAGGCTGCCGGCCTACGGCATACTCGAGCACGCGGATGCCGTCGGGCTCGAGATGGCCTTCGCCATCAACGACTACATCGCGAAGGATTTGTACAACAAGCCACAGGCGCCCGAGCTGCTGAGGCAAATGGTAACGAACGGCGAAACCGGGGCGCGCGCCGGCAAGGGATTTTACGACTGGTCGGAGCGGGATTTCGAGGACCTGATCAGGCGCCGCGATCAGTTCGTTCTGGAGATGGTCCGCCGCTTCAAGTAGAGCCGCAAGCGGCGCGTCCGGCCGGGGACATCAGCCCTGCCCGGCCCAGCACACCGCCAGCTCGGTCAGCGTCCGGACGCCCACTCCCGACGGCCCTTTCGCCAAAAACGGCTTGGCATCGTCGAGCCAGGCGGTCCCGGCGATATCCAAGTGGACCCACGGGACCGAGTCCGTGAACTCTTTCAGAAACATGGCTGCGGTGATCGCGCCGCCCCAGCGTGGGCCTACGTTCGGCAGGTCGGCGAACGGGCTCTTGAGCAGCTCCTTGTATTCGTCGTCGAGCGGCATCAGCCACATCTTTTCGCCCTTGCGCCGCGCGGCGGCCATCACGCGCCCGAGCAGCGCGTCGTCGCTCGCGAACACCCCGGTGTGCACGTGCCCGAGCGCCACCACGATCGCTCCCGTCAGCGTGGCCGCATCGACCAGGTGCGTGCAGCCGAGCGAACGGGCGTAGGTCAGCGCGTCGGCCAGAATCAGGCGGCCTTCCGCATCCGTATTCAAAACTTCCACTGTCTTGCCCGAAAGCGTGGTGACGATGTCGCCGGGCCGCTGCGCGCGGCTGCCGGGCATGTTCTCGACCGCGGGGATCAGGGCGGTGACCGGAATGGGCGGGCGCAACTGCGCGATGGCGCGCATGGCGCCGATTACCGCCGCGCCACCGCACATGTCGAACTTCATCTTGTCCATGTCTTCGGAAGGCTTGATCGAGATGCCGCCGCTGTCGAAAGTGACTCCCTTGCCGACCAGTCCGAGATGGGTGTTCCCCGTTTCCTCGAGCGGGCGGTAGCGTAAGATGATGAGCACCGGAGGCTCGGCGCTGCCCTGCGCCACCCCCAGCAGGGCGCCCATGCCCAGTTGCGCCATGCGCTCTTTGTCCAGCACCTCGCACTCGAGGCCGAACTGCGCCGCCATCTCGTGCGCCCTCGCGGCGAGGGCAGAGGGCGTGAGGCGGTTGGCCGGCTCATTCGCCAGGGCGCGCGCGAAGTTCTGCGACTCGGCGACGATGCGGGCGCGATCCAGGGTGTCCTCCAGGCCCGCGTCCCCGCCCGGAACCATCACGGCGAACGATTCAACGGACTTCGAGTCCTTCTTGTCCGTTTTCATCTGATCCGGCTCGAAGTCCCCCACGATGGCGCCCTCCACGGCGGCTCCTGCGCGCTCCGCTATGCCCGCCCCGGCATCGAGGAGGAAACCGATCGACGCCACCGCCTTCGGCTTGAGGAAACGCAGCGCGGCGCCGGCGACGTTCCTGAGGACCGCCGGCGTGAAGCGGTCGCTCCTGCCCGCGCCCACCACCACGAGGCGCCTGGCTTTGAGCCCCGGCGGCCGGTAGAGCATCGCGGTTTCGAAAAGCTCGCCGGAAAACTCGCCGCTGCGATACAGCTCCTCGATCCAGCCGCCTGCCAGGTCGTTCGCCGCCTGCGCGATCTCCGAGGTCAGGCCGCCTCCGGGGCTATTCTTATCGAATACCGGCGCCACAATGGCGTCCGCTTCCACCTGCTCGATGGATTGAACTTCCAGTCTGATTTGCATCTGATCTTAAGATTTCCGCGCTCTGTGCATTGCTTCGCGCGCCTCAGCCGCGGCCGTGCGCTCCCGCTCGGCGGCGCGCTTGTCGTGCAGCTTCTTGGCGCGTGCTAAAGCCAGCTCACACTTGATCAACCCGCCTTTCAAGTATACCCGGGTGGGGATCAGCGTTAAGCCTTTTTCACGGGTTTTCCCCAGGAGCTTATCGATTTCCTGGCGGTGAAGCAAGAGCTTCCGGTTGCGTAGAGGATCGTGGTTCTGCCGGTTGCCGTGTGAATAAGGGCTAATGTGGGCATTCACGAGCCACGCTTCGTTGCCCTTGACCTCGGCGTAGCTGTCGGTGAGCTGGATTTTGCCGGCGCGTGCCGCCTTCACTTCGGTTCCGGTGAGTACAAGTCCCGCCTCGAACCGGTCCAGGAAGAAATAATTATGTCCGGCGCGCCGGTTGGCGGCCAGAATTTTGATGTCGTTCCCCTGTTTCTGCAAGTTTGTTCTACACGCGCCGAAACCAGTGCTCGTCAAGAGTTGTATGGCATGGGTTGCGTCGCCGCAACTATATTAACACAACCTTTGCAAAACCAATAAGATGCACATCCGCAAGCGCTCAGCCATTTGGATTGCCGCAGTCGCCCTGGTGCTGGCGACCTGCAACGGTATCGACGCGAGAACCAAAAAGGGTGACAAATTCTTTAACGAAGGCCGCAAGGCGGAGCAGAGCAAGCAGTGGGACAAGGCTCTGGAGCTGTATGAAAACGCCTTAGCCGAAGATCCGAACGACGTCGGCTATCAGATGGCCGTGCGGCGTGTGCGCTTCCAGGCCGCCCAGGCCCATGTCCAGGAGGGCCAGAAGCTCCGCGAAAGCGGGCAACTCGAGCAGGCGCTGGCCGAGTTTCAAAAGGCCTACGCCATGGACCCCTCCTCGGCGGTCGCCATCCAGGAGATCAGGGAGACCGTCGAAATGATCGAGCGCAACAAGAAGGCCGCTGAACGGGGCGCCGAGCTTCCGCCGGAAGCGCGGAAACTGACCGCGGCCGAACTCGCGCGCCAGCAGGAGTTGGAGCGGATCTCGCGCATCCAGCCGCCCCCGGAGCTGAAACCGCTTTCGCGGCAACCGCTCAATCTCCGCATGTCCAACCAGCCTCCGAGGGTGCTGTTTGAGACCGTCGGCAAGCTGGCGGGCATCAACGTCCTCTTCGATCCGGACTATAGGAACGATCCCAACGCGCAGCGCCCCGCGAGCATCGAGCTGAACAACTCGACTCTCGAAGACGCGCTCAACTATCTCTCGGTGATCACCAAGTCCTTCTGGAAGCCGCTTTCCGAAAACGCCATTCTCGTCACCAACGATAACCAGGCCAAGCGCCGGGACTACGAAGAGTCGGTGGTGAAGGTGTTCTATCTGAGCAATCTCACCACGCCGCAGGAGCTTCAGGAAATCACCACCACACTCCGCACCGTGGGCAACCTGCGGAAGGTGTTCACGTACAACGCCCTGAACGCGATCGTCGTGCGCGGAACCACGGACGAGGTGAGGCTGGCCGAAAAACTCGTGGCTGACCTCGACAAACCGAAAGCAGAGGTGGTCGTGGACGTGATCGTGATGGAGGCCAGCAAAAACAAGACTCGCGACCTGGCGGCCACCATCGCGTCGCAAGGCGTGCCGGGCATCAACGCCCCGATCCTGTTCACTCCGCGCAACCCGGTGTTGCTGGGAGGAGACGACAAGAATGGCGACGGCGACGGCGACGGCAACCCTAACCCCAGCAGCGTGCTTTCCGGAATCGGCAGCCTGAGCGCGGGCAAGACGCAGCAGTTGATTTCGCTGGCGCGCATCGGAAGGATTTCAACCAACGATTTCTCGATCACCCTGCCCGGCGCGCTGCTTCAGGCGATGATGCAGGACAGCCAGACCAAGATCCTGCAATCTCCTCAGGTACGCGCGGCCAACGGCCAGAAGGCGATCCTGCGCATCGGCGATAAGGTGCCGATCGCCTCGGGCGGCGTGCAACCGTTCGGCGGCACGGGCATCGGCTACGGCTCGCTCTATTCGCAATTCCAGTTCGTCGATGTCGGCGTGAACGTGGACGTCACGCCAATCGTGCACGGGGACAAGGAAGTCACGTTGAAGACCGTACTGGAGATATCCAGTGTCCGGGACCGCATCGATATCGGCGGCATCTCGCAGCCGATCATCGGCCAGCGCAAGATAGAACTCGAACTGCGGCTCCGCGAGGGCGAGGTGAGCCTGCTCGGCGGGCTCATGCAGGACCAGGACTCCAAATCCGTTTCCGGCGTGCCCGGTTTGATGAACGTGCCGGGATTGGGCCGGCTGTTTTCCAGCCACAACACGGTCCGCAGCAGCAACGAGCTGCTGATCGCTCTGGTGCCGCACATCGTGCGGACGCCGGGAATCACCGACGTGAACCTGCGGCCGGTGGCTGCGGGCAACGATACATTCACCAAGCTGAGCTTCGCTCCTCCCCAGGAGACCCAGCCTCCGGCGCCCGAGGAAGCCAAGCCCGCCGCTCCTGCTCCCGCGCCCGCAGCTCCCGCACAGCAGCCGGGCGCACCGGCGCAGGAAGCGCCTCAAGCGGCACAGCCCGCGCCCCAGCCTGACGGCGCATTGCGTCTCTCGCTGCGGCCCCCGGTCGTGCAGCCGCAGGTGGGAGGCACTTTCACGATTGTGCTTGAAGCCGAAAACGCGAGAGACTTGTTCGCCGCGCCGTTCCGCCTGAAGTTCGATCCGCAGGTTCTGCGGTTGAACGAGATTCAGGCCGGCGGGCTTCTCGGCGGCGACGGCCAGAAGATCATCTTCACGCGCAACATCCTGAACGACACCGGTGATGCCACCGTCAATCTCAACCGCATGCCGGGCACCGGCGGAGTGAGCGGATCGGGAACCCTGGCCGTATTCACGTTCCAGGCGTTGAAGCCGGGCAACGCCACCATCACGTTCACGGACCTGACGCCGCGGAACTCGCAGCTTCAGCCGATTCAGGTGAGCATTCCGCAGGCGGTCGTAAACGTCAAGTAAGATGCGGAGCAGGCGTCGCAATCAGCGTGGATTGACTTTGGTGGAGCTGATCGTGGCCTTTACGATCATGTCATTGCTTGCGGGGATGGCGGTTCCGCTCGCGCGTACCAAGGTGAGGCGCGAGAAGGAGCGCGAGCTGCGCCAGGCGCTGCGCGAGATCCGGACCGCGATCGACAAGTACAAGGACGCCTCCGACTATAAGTTGATTCCTCCGGGCAAGATCGACAGCGACGGCTACCCGGAAAGCCTGGAGCAACTCGTCGAGGGCGTCAGGATGATGAACAGCCCCGACAAGAAAATCCGGTTTCTGCGGCGGATCCCGAAAGACCCGATGACCAATTCGACCGATTGGGGCTTGCGCAGCACCCGCGACGACCCCAACTCGCTGAGCTGGGGTGGACAAAACGTCTTTGACGTCTATACAAAGAGCACGGAGAGAGCGCTCGATGGAACGCCGTATTCGGAGTGGTAGCGGCGTACCGCGGTCCCGGCGCGGATTCACGCTGATCGAGATCATGATCGTGATGGCGATCGTCTCGATCCTGGTCTCGATCGCCGTGCCGATGTATCAGAAAGCCATTCTGCGGGCCAAGGAGAGCCTGCTGAAGAACAACCTGTTCACCCTGCGGATGGTGATCGGCCAGTACACCTACGACAAGCAGAAAGCGCCGCAGACGCTGCAAGACCTGGTGACCGAAGGCTATCTGTCGAAGATACCGGTGGACCCGATCACCGGCTCGAACACCACCTGGCAAGTGGTGATGGAAGATGCGATGACGAGCATCAATCAGATGGAGCCGGGCATCTTCGACGTGCGCAGCGGCTCCGACCAGATAAGCCCGCTGGAGGGGACCCCCTACTCCGACTGGTAGCTATTGCCGGCGGCGCGGGTACAGCGACCTCACGGCCAGTATCCGCGAAACGCCGTCGCCGTTGTAAAAGCCCACCGTGCAGTTGAGGCGGAAGAAGAACGCATCGCCGGGCTTGACCGGGTGGCGGCCCTCTACGCCGTCCATGCCGCCGCCCGCCACCATCTGCCCTTCCCCTTCGAGCAGCAGGTAGATCTCCTCCTCCGAATCGTGATGGTGCGGGAAGTTGGTCCCGCCCGGCTTGAATTCCATGATGAAGAGGCTGGTCAGCAGATGGCCGGCGGCGATGCGGTCGCGCGTGCTGGTGGCCGGGCCCACCATGAGCTGGTAAAGCACCGTATCCGGGTGCCCGGCCACCGTCTGTTTCGGAACTTCGGAGAGGTTGGCGATCAGCAGCTTCGGCGGAGGCGGCGTACCTTGGGGGATCCGGAATCCCATCACAATCAGCCGCAATGGCGCAGCGCCGGGGTTCGAAACGCCGTGCCTGACGCCCGCCGGCAGGTACATGAAGTCGTCTTTCTTTACGGGCGCGGTTTCATCGCCGTAGAGCAGCGTGCCGGCGCCCTCCATGATGACGTACACCTGCTCCTCGGCCGGGTAGGTGACGGGATTACAGCTTCCCCCGGGTGATACCGTGATCTCGCCGAACCGAGCCACCCCGCGCACGACCGAGGTGTCCGTATCGCCTGCGCCGAACACCGGCTTGTAAAGACACGTATCCGTGGATACGTCCATCTGTTTCGGTTGGATGCCGGACAGGTGCCGGCGCAGAAAGGTGGGGTCCACTTTTCTCGGCGCCGCGTTCAGCGCCAGCGCACCCGCCACCGCCAGGAGCAATAGTTGTGTCATAGGGAGAGCACTCCTCGGGTGTCTAGTTTATCCGAGAAGTGCTCCCCGGAGCAGCTGGAAACTATCCTCTCAACGCGTAAGAGTTGAGGACCTTCAGGTAATTCGCACGCAGGAACGCATTCGGATGGGCCACGGAACGCTGGCTCATGCTGCCCTGCATTTGCCTGATCGATTCGTATTCGTGGTCTTCCATCCAGTTGGTCAGCTCGGTTTTCAACGTGCTGAGGTAGTCGATCCCACGCTTGAGAATCGCCGAGGCCATCTCGACCACCTGCGCGCCGGCCATCATCGCCTTCAACACGTCGTAGGAGGTGTGGACGCCGCCCGTGACCGCCAGGTCCAGCTTCACGCGGCCGTAAAGGATCGCCACCCAGTGCAGCCGCGTCAGCAGGTCGTAGGAGTTGCTGAGTTGCAGCGAGGGCACGACCTCCAGCGCCTCCAGGTCGAAGTCCGGCTGATAGAAGCGGTTGAACAGCACCAGCCCGTTCGCGCCGGCCTGCTGAAGCCGGCAGGCGAGATTGGCCATGGCGGTGAAGTATGGACCGAGCTTAACCGCCACAGGAATGTTCACGCTCGCCCTCACCCGGCTCACCAGGTCCACGTACATCTGTTCCACTTCCGCGCTGGTGACGTTCCCGTCGGTGGGGATCGTATAGATGTTCAGCTCGAGCGCATCGGCGCCCGCCTGTTCGATCTTCTTCGCGAAGCTCGTCCAGCCGCCAACGGACGTGCCGTTCAGGCTGGCGATGATGGGAATCTTCAC
Source organism: Acidobacteriota bacterium (assembly GCA_029776225.1). GTDB lineage: Bacteria > Acidobacteriota > Terriglobia > Bryobacterales > Bryobacteraceae > Fen-330. The sequence continues at coordinate 93,084 of JAKOTR010000102.1, forward strand.
CGCCGCCTTCGCCTTCGCGATGTGTTCCAGGTAGCCATCCGGCCCCAAGTTGTAGGTGGAGAAATCGGGGAAGTAGGAGAGCGATTCGGCGTAGCTCTCGCCGAGGGAGAGATTGCGGTCGAGCTCCGTGCTCTCGACCGCAATCTGTTCTTCAAAGAGCGAATGCAACACCACGGCGGCAGCGCCTGAATCTTCCATCTTTCGGATGTTGCCGATGTCCTCCGAAAGCGGGGAAGCCGCAACCACCAGAGGGTTCGCAAGGTTTAAACCGAGGTACTTCGTTGTCAGGTCGATCATTTCTTTTCTTCCCTGGTGCCGGCCGGAACCGGGTTTGCCGCAGGCTCGCCGCCATTACCTGGACCTGGCATTGAGGCCAAGTATTCGTACAGCTTCCAGCGCCTGCGCACGTCCTGCTCGGCGAGTTCATAAAGCGCCTTAGCCACTTCCGGCTGGCCGTGCCGCAACATCGAGTAACGCGTCTCGTTGTAGATGTACTTGTCAAGGCTCAGGGTCGGAGCCCGCGAATCGAGTTGCAGCGGGTTCTTGCCCTGCTTAACGAGGTCGGGATTGTAGCGCATCAGAGGCCAGTAGCCGCTCTGCACCGCCGCTTTCTGCTGGTCGAGCCCGTGGATCAGGTCGTAGCCGTGCGCGATGCAATGGCAGTAGCAGATCAGCAGCGAGGGGCCGTCGTAGGCCTCGGCCTCGAGGAACGCCTTGATGGTCTGGCTATCGTTGGCGCCGAAGGCGACCCGCGCCACGTAGACGTTGCCGTAGCTCATCGCCATCATGGCGAGGTCCTTCTTCGGCCGCGGCTTGCCGCCGAAGGCGAACTTCGCCACCGCGCCGAGCGGAGTGGCCTTGGACATCTGGCCGCCGGTGTTGGAGTACACCTCGGTGTCGAGCACCAGGATATTCACGTTCTCGCCAGAGGCGAGCACGTGGTCCAGCCCGCCGTAGCCGATGTCGTACGCCCAACCGTCGCCGCCGATCGCCCACACGCTCTTCTTCACCAGCATGTCGGCCACGGCCATCAGGTCCAGCGCCTCCGCTGTGCGCAGGCCCGCGATCTTCTGCTTCAGCAGAGCAACACGCTGGCGCTGCTCCTCAATACCCTTCTCTCCGGTCTGATCGGCATTGAGCAGCGCCTCAGCCAACTCGTCGCCGATCACCGAGGAGAGCTTCTTCACCAGCTCCCGGGCATAGGCGGTCTGCTGGTTGACGGCAAGCCGCATGCCGAGCGCGAACTCGGCGGCGTCCTCAAACAGCGAGTTCGACCACGTCGGACCGCGCCCGTCCCTGTTGACCGCGTAAGGCGTAGTCGGCAGATTGCCGCCGTAGATCGACGAGCAGCCGGTCGCGTTCCCGCAGATGGCGCGGTCGCCGAACAACTGGGTCATCAGCTTGAGATACGGCGTCTCGCCGCAACCCGCGCACGCGCCGGAGAACTCAAACAGCGGCTGAAGCAACTGCGAGTCCTTCACCTGCGCCAGGCTGAGCACCTTGCGGTCGGTCTCAGGCAGCGACTTGAAGAACTCCCAGTTCACACGCTCCTGCTCGCGCAGCGGTTCCTGCGGCGCCATATTGAGGGCCTTGTGCTTCACCTCGGTCTTGCTCTTGACCGGGCAGACTTCCACGCACAGCGCGCAGCCGGTGCAGTCTTCCGGCGCCACCTGGAGCGTGTACTTCATGTCCTTGAAATCGCGCCAGCGGGCGGGCGCGGACTTGAAAGTCTCCGGAGCATTGGCAAGCAGCGCTCCATCGTAAACCTTCGCGCGGATGCTGGCGTGCGGGCACACCAGCACGCACTTGCCGCACTGTATGCAGAGCGCCTCGTCCCAGACCGGGATTTCCAGGGCGATATTGCGACGCTCCCACTGCGCCGTGGCGGTCGGGAACGTGCCGTCGACCGGGAGAGCGCTCACCGGGAGGTCGTCGCCTTTGCCTTCCACGATGCGGGCCGTGACCTTCTGGACGAACTCGGGAGCTTCCTCCGGAACGGGGCGCCGCATATCGAAGGTGCTCGTCACGGCATCGGGCACCTTTACCTCATGCAGGTGGTCCAGCGCCGCATCCACCGCGGCGTAGTTTTTCTGCACCACCGCTTCGCCGCGCTTGCCGTAGGTCTTCGCGATGGCTTTCTTGATCGCGGCAATGGCCTCATCGCGCGGAAGAATGCCGCTGATGGCAAAGAAGCAGGTCTGCATGATGGTGTTGATGCGCCTGCCCATGCCGGTCTGTTCGGCCACCTTGTAGCCGTCGATGACGTAGAACTTCAGCTTTTTCTCGATGATCTGGCGCTGTACGGTGCGCGGCAGATGGTCCCAGACCTCGTCCGGGCCGTAGAGGCTGTTCAGCAGGAACACGGCCCCGGGCTCGGCCGCCTTCAGCACGTCGTAGCGCTCCAGGAACGAGAACTGATGGCACGCCACGAAGCTGGCCTTGCTGATCAGGTAGGTGGAGCGGATCGGCTTCGGACCGAAGCGCAGGTGGGAAATCGTAATCGCGCCCGCTTTCTTCGAGTCGTACACGAAGTAGCCCTGGGCGTAGTTGTCCGTGTCCTCGCCGATGATCTTCACCGAGTTCTTGTTCGCGCCCACGGTGCCGTCCGAACCCAGCCCGTAGAACAGCGCGCGCACGGTCTGCGGATCCTCGGTGGAGAACTCCGGATCGTAGTCGAGGCTCGTGTTGGTCACGTCGTCGACGATGCCAACCGTGAAGTGGTTCTTCGGGTTCGGCTTCGCGAGCTCGTCGAACACGGCCTTCACCATCGCGGGCGTGAATTCCTTCGACGAGAGCCCGTAGCGCCCGCCGATGATCTTCGGGAACGTCTTGAACGGCGCTGTGCCGGCCGCAATGGCCTCGGCTGTCGCCGTAACCACGTCGCAGTACAGCGGCTCGCCGGCTGCGCCCGGTTCCTTGGTGCGGTCCAGCACGGCGATGCTCTTCACCGTGGCAGGCAGGGCTTTGATGAAGTGCTCCACCGAGAACGGCCGGAAAAGCCGGACTTTCAGAACCCCGAGCTTCTCGCCGCGTGCGTTCAGGTACTCAATCGTCTCCTGCGCGGCTTCGGCGCCGGAACCCATAAGGATGAGCACCCGCTCCGCGTCGGGCGCGCCCACGTAGTCGAACAGCTTGTACTGCCGCCCGACCACGCTGGCAAACCTGTCCATGACGTTCTGCACGATGGAGGGACAGGCCAGATAATACGGGTTGACGGTCTCGCGCGCCTGGAAGAAGACGTCCGGGTTCTGAGCGGTTCCGCGCAGCACCGGGCGGTCCGGCGACATCGAGCGCTCGCGGTGCGCGCGCACCAGCTCGTTGGGGATCATCGCCCGCATGTCGTCAAAGGTGAGCTGCTCGACCTTGGCCACTTCGTGCGAAGTGCGGAACCCGTCGAAGAAGTGCAGGAACGGCACCCGCGATTCCAGGGTGGCCGCGTGCGCAATGAGCGCGAGGTCCATGGCTTCCTGCACGGAGTTGGACGCCAGCAACGCGAAGCCGGTCTGCCGCGTCGCCATCACGTCGCTGTGATCGCCAAAAATCGACAGAGCGTGCGTGGCCACCGCCCGCGCCGTGACGTGGATTACGCCCGACGTAAGCTCGCCCGCAATCTTATACATGTTGGGGATCATCAACAGCAGACCCTGCGACGCCGTGAAGGTCGCCCCGAGCGCACCGGCCTGCAGTGCGCCGTGCAACGCACCGGCGGCGCCCCCTTCGCTCTGCATCTCGACAACCGTGGGGACGGTACCCCAAATGTTGGGCTTTCCCTTGGCGGACCACTCATCCGCCCACTCGCCCATCGGCGAGGAGGGTGTAATCGGGTATATAGCGCAAACCTCACTCACGTGGTACGCCGAGTAAGCAGCAGCTTCGTTCCCGTCGATGGTTACTTTTGCTCTTGTCATTGGGTTTCGATCTTCTTCTGGAATATTCCTTCGGTGGCGCGAACCGTGCGTCCGCCCCACGGCGTGGAAGGGAAGTAGACAACCATTATAGGACTTTTTCGTCCGATATAGCCGCTTCGCCCCACGGCGGCAGCTCCCGCCGCGGGCGAACACAGCCGGTTCCGTCTTGACCGCCTTGCAGTGGACATTGACGCGCCTACAGCAAACCTGGAGAGTCCCCGTCTGCCATGAATTAATCTGCACGCCTGGGGCCAGCCCTTGGATGGCGGGAGGACCGCCGTTAACATTGCAAAAGAAAAGGCTCGCCCTCACACCGTCATCGCGCCGGCGGCAAACATCTCTGGGGGAAAACCCCCAATCGGGCGAGAAATCGCACCAAAGAGGGTGAATGTATCTTCATCCGTTGGGTGGAAAAACGCGGTTCCTGCCGAGTGGTTGTACGCCGTCTACGCGGTTACAAGGGCCGGCCCGCCGCGGTAGAGGTCAGACGGCTTTTTCGGCCGGCTGCTGGGAGGACGTGTCCTGTCCCGCGTCTTGAGCCGAGTCGAGGGGAACCTCGCACTCGCAGCAGTCGCTGCATCGCTTGCACTTGCAGCAAAGGTGGTTCGGGCACGCGTCCTTCGTGCAGTAGACGCAAATCTGGGTGGATGGTTCGCCGCAGATACTGCAATCGAAAGTACGGGCGTCGCTCATTTCTTCTCCTCGGTTTTCGTGCGAGCCGGGGGCCTCTGAACGCTTTGGGGCTGGCGGGCAATCTGTCCGCGGCAGCGCTGCGCCTCCTCGTCGATAACGCGGAATTGCGCCTCCTTGTCGGCCGCCAGATCGATTACGTACTGTTGCAGCTTCTCGCGGTCGGCCGCTGCGGTGGAAACGGCGCCCAGCAGAAGTTCCGCCAGCGCGGCGTTCTGGTATTTTCGGATCCCGTCGGCGTAGGAGCGCAGCATGAGATCCAGCGACTGCAAGCGGAAATACGTGGTCAGAGCATTGGTGAGCCCGTCGGGACGCTCGGCCAGAGCCTTGCTCGTAGTGATGAGGTAATCGATCTCGGCATCGATGCGCTTGCCCTGCTCTGCGTAGGCGGCAGGCGCGCTCTCCCACTGCTGCGGCGTCACCTTCGCCAGAATGGGTTTGAACGCCTCCACGTGCTCGACGAGCGTTGTGATGTCCTTTCGTATCTCCCACTCCGGCGGGAGGCCGCCCGACTGGCCGGCCGCGGCCCGCGAGAGCAACACAAGCGAGAATCCGAGAAGCGCCGTCCGCATGCTCAAAGCCTTTCCGTTTTGTACCCTCAAGTGCCAGTTTCGCACACGGTGAGCGCGCAAAGTTCGGCACTTACGGAAAAAGCGGCGCCTACTTTCCGGGAGGCGGCGGTGGCGGCGGCGGGCCGGTACTACCGCCCGCTGGAGGAGGCGGCGGCGCAGGCGGAGTGTCGGAACCGCCTGGCGGCGGGGGTTCCGTCTGGCCGTGATCGCCCGGCAGGCCTCCCGGGGTCCCTCCACCACCCACGGGCGGTGGAGCGCCGCTACCAGTAGTAACCCGCGGGCTCCTGTAGATGCTGGCGTAGATCGCGTCAGCCGCGGCGCGCAGCGCGTTCTGCAGGACCGAGCCTTTGTCCAACGACTTTTGCGCAAGCCGTTCGTTCCTGTAAATCCGCAGCCACTCGCCGGGGTTCAGCAGTTTCGAGCCGGACGGGATCACCCGGTGCTGGACTTCCACCTGGCCCTCTTCCACCAGCACGAGGGTCGTGTCGCTGTCCTCGACGGTGATATCGAATACGGTGCCCCGCACCGAAATGATGGCCGTGGGAGTGTGAACGCGGCTGGGGTTCGGCTGCCCGCCCAGCCTCTGGATATGGACCTTTATGCGGCCCAGCAGCAGGTCCAATAAGTCCTTCCAGTTGCCCGGATTTGCGCGGAAGGATACGCGCGAATTCGGGAAAACCTCGAACGTGCTGCCGTCGGAAATGCGGAAAAGCGCGTACCCGTCCTCGCCGGTGATAATCAGTTGGCCAGGACGAATCTGATCGCCGGCCGCAAGGGCCCAGGGGGTGGAATCGCGCATTACGCTGACGCGCCCGCCGACAGTGACAACGGTCGCAGCCGCGTCAGGTGATAGTAAAGAGGACGGCGCCTGGGCGTAACACACCCCAACTACTGCCAACGCCAGCAGCAGGCGACACGGTTTACACCCCATCCACCTTAACATTGCAAGCCTCTGGCACGGTTCGGACCGACCCGGGCCATTTCGGAGACTTTAGTCTATCACCTTTAATTGCATAGCAAAAGGTAGACCATTGAGTTTTTTTCTCGAAATACTTGTGATGGAAGAAGTTTCATATGCCGATATCTTACGGGCGGCCTTTGGCCGGGTTAGAATGGACTCAATTCATGTGTCATAGTGCCACAGGGTCGGGCTGGCTGGGACGGCGGGTCCTGTTTCTCCTCGTAATCATTCTTCCGGTCGCCGCACCGGCGCAGACGCAAGAGGGCAGGGATGGCACGCGCCCGGACTGGAGACGTATCGGCAATTCGGCCATAGATCTTGCGCTGGCTTCCCCGGCGACGGGCCCGGTGGCAAGAGTATGGTTCTCCGAGGACGGCGCGCGGCTGTTTGTCCGGACAGCGGCCGGACGCGTCTATGTGACCTCGGACTTCGAGAAATGGCAACCCTCCAACGCGGTTCCGCCCCCTGCCGACGACCCTGCCGGGACGCCGTTGCCGGAAGGCGTCCGCGCCATCAAGTCCAGTCCTTCACGCTCATCGCGGCTTTACGCCCTGGGGCGGCAGGTCCTCCGGTCGGATGACGGCGGCGGCTCCTGGATGGATCTGACGGCCTACAAGCAGCGGTCGATCATCGGCGGCGGCATGCGGGACCTGGCGGTTTCGCCTGTGGACGGCGATGAGGTGGTCGTGGCGAACGACCGCGGCGTATGGCGGTCGCTCGACGGAGGCGTCACCTGGACCGGCCTGAACGAAGTGCTGCCGAACCTCCCCGCCCGCAGACTGGCGGCCCTCCCGGAAGGTGGCAGAGGCATCCGCCTGATTGCGGACGGGATTGGCGTCATCGAGTGGGCCCCCGGCGAGAAACTCGCCTGGCGTCCCGTCCTGGACCCGGCAGCCCGCGAGCAGATCATGGCCCGGGTCGCGGCTTCCGAGGCTCTCGGCGCCCAGATCACCGCGTTGACGGCGGCCGGAGACACGGTTTACGCGGGCGCTTCCGACGGGCGCATTTGGGTTTCGCAGGACAAAGGCCGGACCTGGGGGCTCCCTTCGTTCGCGGGCCGCGGCCCTGTCGAAAGCATCTGGGTGGACCCGAGGGACCCCAGAACGGCACTAGCGGCGCTCAGCGGCTTGAGGCCTCCTTTTGTGCTGCGAACGATCAACGGCGGCCAGTACTGGGATGATTTGACCGCGGATCTCCCCCACAGCCCGGCCTGGGGCATCACGGCCGACCGCTCCAGCGGTGCCGTTTACGTCGCTACCGGCCGGGGCGTATTCTTCACGCGCGCGGATTTGAACGCCGCTGCGGCGGCGACGAACTGGTCGCCCCTGCGAGGACTCCCCGAAGCTGCGGCGCTCGACGTCCGGCTCGACCCGGAAGGCAACCAGTTGTTCGTAACGGTTCAGGGCTACGGCGTTTACGCCGCGCTGGCCCCGCACCGCCTGGGAGACCTCCGCCTCGTGAGTGCGGCCGACTTCAGCGGCCGTCCGGCGGCCCCCGGTTCGCTGCTGAGCGTTCTGGGCGGGCGGGTCCGGACGGCGCGCGCCGGAGAGTTGAATTTCCCGGTGCTGGCGGCCAATGACCGCGAGACGCAGATTCAGGTCCCGTTTGCAGTCTCCCCCGGGTCTCTTTCGGTGGCTCTCGACACGGCGCAGGGCAGCCTACGGCTGGCGTTGCCGGTCGAAAACGTTTCGCCCGCAATCTTTATCGACCGCGACGGCACCCCGCTGATTCTGGACGCCGACAGCGGCGTGCTTCTTGACGCCATGAACCCGGCGCGGTCGAACGGCAGGATCCAGGTCCTGGCGACGGGGCTCGGCAGGGTTCGTCCGGACTGGCCCGCGGGCATGCCGGGTCCAGTGGACGATCCCCCCACTGTGATCGAGCCGGTTCGAGCCTACCTGGACCGCGCTCCCGTGGAGGTCACCCGCGCGATCCTGGCCCCCGGCTACATCGGCCTGTATCTCGTTGAAATCCAGCTGCCCGCCATCGTAAACGCCGGTCCCGCCGAGCTTTACCTGGAAAGCGGAGGCCGCGAAAGCAACCGTACACGCATCTGGCTGGAACCCTGAGCGCCAGCCACGGCGCCGCCGGGACAAGCCTGGCGGCCCCCGCCCCACTGGCAAGCCACCCCCGGAAAGTGGGACAATTCAGGTAGTAAAAACAGTTCGTTACCTTCATGCCTGCTTCCGTGCCTTCCGGTGGTGAAATTCGAAAGACAGTACTCCCCAACGGCCTGCGCATCGTAAGCGAGCGTATGCCGCAGGTACGATCCGTCGCCGTCGGCATCTGGATCTGCTCGGGTTCACGGAGGGAAACGCCCGAAGAGAACGGCATCTGCCACTTCATCGAGCACATGCTGTTCAAAGGGACCACTACGCGCTCCGCCGAAGACATTGCGCGTTCCGTGGATTCCATCGGCGGAAACCTCGATGCGTTCACCGCCAAGGAACTGGTCAGCTTCAACACCAAGGTTCTCGACGAGCATCTGCCGCAAGCCTTGGACGTGCTTTCGGACCTGGTGCTCCACCCCGTGTTCCGCCCCGAAGACATCGAGAAGGAAAAGAGGGTGATCCTCGAAGAGCTGAAGATGGACATGGACAACCCGGAGTACCTCGTCCATGAAATCTTCACCAGCAACTTCTGGATGGGGCACGCGCTCGGGAAACCGATCCTGGGCACAAAGGAGACGGTGAAGGCGTTCTCCCAGGAGCTGGTCTGGAAGCATTACGGCAGGCATTATGTTGCGTCGAACATGCTCGTTACCGCCGCCGGGAACCTGACGCACGAACGGCTGGTGGAACTGGTGAGCGAGCTTTTTGACGGCGTGCCCGCGAGCGCGGAGGTTCCCTCCGACCCCGTTCCCGCGACTCATGCCCGAATCGCGGTGCGCAAGAAGAAGTCGCTCGAACAGACACACCTTTGCCTGGGGGTTCCTTCCTATCCGTTTCCGCACAGCGACCGTTTCGCTTGCTACGTTCTCAACACGGTGCTCGGCGGAGGGATGAGCTCCCGGCTGTTTCAGAACATTCGCGAGCGCCGCGGGCTGGCCTACGCGGTGTTTTCCGAGTTGAACCCCTACCGTGACACCGGGTGCCTGTCGGTTTATGCGGGCACGTCGGCCGAATCGGCGGGCCGCGTCGTTCAGTTGATCCTCTCCGAGTTCACCCGCCTCAAGCAGGAGCGCGTGGATGAAGAGGAGCTGCGGCGTGCGAAGGATTATCTGAAAGGCTCGCTGATGCTCGGGTTGGAATCCACCACCAGCCGCATGGCCAACCTGGCGCGGCAGGAGATGTACTTCGGCCGCTTCTTCAGCCTGGACGAACTGGTGGCCAGCATCGACCGGGTCTCCGCGGACGACGTCCAGCGCCTCGCGCAGCGGTTCTTCGACCCCAGCCAGGTGGCGCTCACCGTGCTGGGTAACCTCAAGAATTTCCGCATAGCGCGCGAAGATCTCGCCTGTTAAAGCGTCCTTTCAAGGTAGTAAACTAATCGTTTGCGCACAGAGACGCCAATTCGCCGCCTTGTGCTCGCGCTTTTGCTGTGCGCTGCGGCGGCACTCGCGGCGGATTTCGCCGCCCTGAAACCCCAGGGCTACGTGAGCGATTTCGCCGGGGTGATCGATCCCGCCAGCCGCGCGCAACTGGAGCGGTATTGCGCCAACCTCGAGCGCGTCACCGGCGCTGAGCTTGCCCTGGTGACGCTGCCGTCGCTTCAGGATGAACCGATTGAGGATGTCGCCAATGCGCTCTTCCGTGCCTGGGGCATCGGCAAGAAGGGCGAAAACAACGGCGTGCTGCTGCTGTTGTCGATCGGCGATCGCCGGAGCCGGCTGGAAGTGGGCTACGGCCTGGAACCAATCATCACGGACGGCACGGCAGGCAGTCTGCTCCGGGCGATGGCGCCCGACCTCCGCGCGGGGCGATACGGCCCGGCGCTGTTGACGGCATCCGCGGAAATCGGCTCGCGCATTGCCCGGGCGAAAAACGTATCGCTCGATCAGCCCGCTCCTGTGCGTCCCCGCCGCCGCAGCCGGGAAGCTCCCGTGCTGCCTGGAATCGCTTTTGCGGCCATCATATTCGCCCTGCTCGTGCTCAATTCCCATTCCCGCGGCCGCGTCCGAAGCCGCGGCCATGGCGCAATGGGTGACCTGCTTACCGGCATGTTGATCGGTGCGCTGATGAACCGTCCGGGTGGCCATTACCGCGGAGGCGGAGGCGGATTCGGAGGGTACGACTCCTGGGGCGGCGGCTTCGGCGGATTCGGCGGCGGCGATTCCGGAGGCGGCGGAGCCTCCAGCAGGTGGTGACCGGAGACATGGCCGTGGACATGGAAAAAAAGCTGAACCAGTTGGTGGATCGCTTGAAGAAGGCGCACGGAGAGAGCCTGACTTCGGTGATCCTATACGGCTCGGCGGCGGCGGGCGATTACGACGGGAAGTTCTCCGATTTGAATATTCTATGCGTGCTGAAGCAGGTGACCCCGCACGAGCTGGCTGCTTCCACGCCGGTCGTGCGCTGGTGGCACGAGCAGGGTAACCCCTCGCCGCTCATGCTGAGCGATGAGGAAGTGCGCGGCGCCACCGACTGCTTCGCTATCGAATTCCACGACATCCGGGAGCGCCATCGCGTGCTCTACGGAGAGGATGTCGTGCGGAACCTGGAAATCGACGACAGCTTCTACCGCGCCCAGGTGGAGTATGAGCTCCGCGCCAAGCTGCTGCGGCTGCGGCACAAGGCCGCCGAAGCACTGGCCGATTCCGGCCTGCTCCGCAGCCTGATGAGCGATTCCGTTTCCACGTTCTGCGTCCTGTTCCGGCATGCGCTGCGGCTGGTCGGGGTTGAGGCGAGTTTCGAGAAGCGGGCGGTGATCCACCAGGCGCAAGAGCGGTTCGGAATCTCGGCCGCGCCATTCGAGAAGCTTCTCGACTTGCGCGAGGATAAGATCAAGCCGCGGGAAGTCGATCCCGTGCCCCTGCTGGAGGAATACATGAAGCAGATCCAGGTGGTGATCAACGCGGTCGACGGCCTGGAAAAATAGTAGGAGGAGAGGCGGAGGAATGAGAGTCGGTCTCATCATTGGATTGGTGGTCCTGCTTGTTGCCGGGCTGGCAATCGGTGGCAAGCTGATCAGCGTGAGAAACGACCTCGTGAGGGAGCGCGAGGCGATCACGGCGCAATGGTCCCAGGTGGACGTGGCATTGAACCGCCGCGCCGACCTCATCCCGAATCTCGTGGAGACGGTGAAGGGCTACGCGAGACACGAGGAATCCACAATCGCCGCGGTCGCCGACGCCCGGGCGGCGCTCGCCAGCGCGCGTACGCCGCAAGAAAAGATTCAGGCCAACAACCAGCTGGATAGCGCGCTTGCCCGCCTGCTGGTTGTGGTGGAGAACTACCCGAATTTGAAAGCGAACGAAAACTTCCTGCGGTTGCAGGACGAACTGGCCGGCACGGAAAACCGCATCGCCGTCGAACGCCGGAAGTACAACGAGGCGGTCCAGCGCTACAACACCGATATCGAACTGTTCCCCAACAACCTGGCGGCGGCGCTGTTCGGCTTCCAGCGAAACGACGCCTATTTCCGTACCGAAGGCGCGGCGCGCGAAGCGCCGCGGGTGGAGTTCTAGCCGCGCCCCCGGCGATTTGCGCCTGGTTAGAAGGGCATTTTCCGGACGGTTGGCGCTAGCGCCATTGCATCATGCGTTTTGGACAAATACGATTTGAGAACAACATCGCCGCTGCTCTGTTCGAAGGCGACCAGGCGCGGCCGATTCCCGGCTACACGACGGCTTCCCTAATCCGCAAGGCTGACGCCGAGGGCGTCTCCCTCATCGACCTGGCCCGGGAGATGGCCATTCACCACAGCCAGCCGTCCACACCCGCGATTCCGATCTTTCCGGTGGAGGTCTGGGGCTGCGGTTGTACGCATCCCGACGAGCCGCGCTCCCATGCCGGAGAACCCGGCGAAGCACTGTACGAACAGGCCTATGCGGGTTCGCGGCCCCAGTTCTTCTTCAAGGGCACCGCGCGCATCTGCGTGGGACCGGGACAGCCCGCTGGGATTCGTCCGGATTCCTCCCTTACCGGACCGGCGCCCTGTCTGGCCGTGGTGCTGGGCCGCAACGGGACCGTACTCGGCTACACGCTGGGCAACGATATTTCCGCGTGGGACATCGCGCGCGCGAACCCGCTCTACCTCACGCAGGCCAAGTTCTACAAGGGCGCGTGCGCCCTCGGCCCGGTCATCGTCACTCCCGACGAGCTTCCGGACCTCAGTTGCCTTCAAATCACCTGCTCCATCGAGAGAGACGGGGTCCAGCGGTTTTCCGAGACCATTCCGCTGGCGCGGCTTTCCAGGAGTGTAAACACTTTGATCGAACACTTGCTGCGCGCCAACCCTCTGCCGGCCGGCTCGGTGCTGCTGACCGGAACGGGGCTGCGCATCCAGGAGGAGGCGGCGCTGGCGCCGGGAGACACCGTGGTGATCCGGGTTCCGGAGATTGGCGAGCTTTCGAATCCGGTTGCTCTGGCCGAATAACTCTTCGTCCGCTGGGAACAGCAAAAAGACGAGGAACAGTCATGAAGACGGCGTTCCTACGTTTCTACGCGGAGCTGAACGACTTCCTGCCGCGCGAGCGGCGCATGGTCTCCTTTCCCTACCGGTTTTGCGTTCCGGCGCCGGTACGCGACGTGATTGAGTCGGCCGGCGTTCCCCACACGGAGGTCGATCTCATCCTGGTGAACGGCCGCTCGGTGGGATTTTCCCACGTGATCGAAGACGGCGACCGCATCAGCGTGTACCCCGTGTTCGAATCGATTGACATCACTCCGGTACTGCAGGTGCGGCCGCGGCCGCTGCGGCAGCCGCGCTTCGTGCTCGACGTTCACCTCGGACGGCTGGCGGCCTACTTGAGGATGGTGGGATTCGACACGCTGTACCGGAACAGCTTCACGGACGCCGAGCTCGCGGCCGTGGCCGGCGGCGAAGACAGGATTCTGCTGACCCGCGACCGCGGGCTCCTCAAACGCACCGCAGTGTCCCGCGGCTACTGCGTGCGTGAGACCAGCCCGCGCCGGCAGCTCGAGGAAGTGCTGCGCCGCTTCGACCTGTTCAGGCTGATCGCGCCTTTCTCCCGCTGCATGGTCTGCAACGGCGTGCTCCGGCCCGTGGAGAGGGAAGCCGTGAAAGACGCGGTTCCTACGAAAATCGCCGAAACACAAACGGAATTCCTGCGGTGCGAATCCTGCGCGCGAGTCTACTGGAAAGGATCGCACTACGACCGCATGCGTAATCTGATCGAGAGCCTAAGAGAAAGAAGCGTTTTATAGGTCCACAGGACCTTGTGCGCTCAAGTCCCCTGGTCTTCGTCCGCTTCTTCCGTTTCCAGAGAATCCAGCAGCTCCGGCTCGGCCGCAAAGCGCTTCAACACGCGAATCGAGTTCGAGGCCGTGAAGCCGGCGGTGCGCAGCTTCCGGTAGGCTGCGGCGAGATTTTTGGGCTCCGCCAGCCAGGTATCGAGTTGCTTGCCCCTGTATTTGCGCTGAAGATAGGCCTCGATCAACTCGATCTCGTCGGTGCCGCTGTAGACTTCGCGCACAGCCTCGGCGGCCGTGGCGGGCGCGACGCGCCTCCGGCGGAGATCGCGCAGCACGCGGGCTTTCCCGAAACCCTGGTTCTCAAGGCGCGCGGCCGAGTAGGCTTCGGCGAAACGCCGGTCATCCAGATATCCACGCTCCTTCAGGCGCAGCAGGATGGGTTCCACGTCGCCGGCGCACTCGGCGCGGCGCAAGAGTCTCTCCCGGAGCTCTCCAGTCGAGTGGGCGCGCGATCCGAGCAGACGCAGCGCGTAATCCCACAACGAGTCAGCCGCGAGACGGCGCGGCACGCGTGCAGCCATGGCGAAGTCGCGGTGAAAAAGGATGCGCACGTCGCTTAAAACGTGGCATTCCCTTTCACATCTCAGTTAGTATGTTAGTATGCAGTTGAGCCGAAAAGCATAGGAGGGTGCTAAATGGCGGAAGAAGGCAGCAAGTTTTCGTACTTTGCATTTGGATTGGGATTGGGCATCGCGATTGGCGTCCTGTTCGCTCCGAAATCCGGCGAAGAAACGCGCGAATTCATCCGCTCGAAAGCCGATGAGGGCAAGGGTTACATTCGCAAGCGGAGCGACGAGTTGCGTTCGCAGGCTTCCGAACTCGTCGAACGCGGCAAGACCGTGGTGAGCCGGCAGCGCGACCATCTGGCGGCGGCGGTAGAGGCAGGCAAGCAGGCCTACCGAGACGCAGTCGCGGGACGTACGGAGGCGGAAACTCAAGGATAATCATCGAGACTTCCCGTTCATGACCTCAGAGACGCTTGTATATGTGATGACAGCCGCTATCGTGGTGGCGGCGGTTGCCATCGTGGTTCAGACTGCCCTGCTGATTGCGATGTTCCTGACGTCGCGGAGGCTGAAGCAACGGATCCTCGAGTTTCTCGCCAAGGTGGAGCCGATGGCCGAGAGCGGGCAGCGCTTTCTGGAAGAGGCGCGGGCCACTTTTGGGGATCTGTCCACCAGGACAAGCGATCTGCTGGAACTAACCCGCAAGCAGTTGGGGCGCGTCGATGAGGTCCTGGCCGAAGCGACCACGCGGACGCGCGTCCAAATGGATCGAATGGAAATGGTGCTCGACGACACGGTGAACCGCTTTCAGGAAACGACCTCCCTGCTTCAGAACGGCATCATGAAACCTCTCAGGCAGATCAGCGGGCTCACCATTGGCGTCCGGACTGCGCTGTCCGCCCTGCTTGGGGCGCGCCGGACCGTCGAGCAGGCCACCCACGACGAAGAGATGTTCATTTAACTCCGGGATCGCGGCAGGAGCCGGCCGCGGCCCGGAGCCATGCCCACCATGATCGACATTCACTCCCATGTCCTTCCAGGTCTGGACGACGGCTCACCCGATCTCAAAGAGAGCCTGCGGATGCTGGAAATTGCGGCCGCAGCGGGCACGACGGATCTGGTCGCCACCCCCCACGCGAACCTCCAGTACGGGTTCGATCCCTCGATTGTCACCCGCAAGCTCGCCGAGCTTCAGGCCTCCGCGCCGCCAACGATTCGCCTGCACTACGGGTGCGATCTGCACCTGACTCCCGACAACGTTCGTGACGCCCTGGCCAACCCCGAGCGGTACACAATCAACCACCGCCGCTACCTGCTGGTCGAATTTCCCGACATCCTGATTCCAAAGACGACCGCCGGCATATTCTCGTCCATGCTGGAAGCGGGAATTGTTCCGGTTATTACGCATCCCGAGCGGAATTTTCTGCTGCATAGCAGGCTGGACGAGCTGGCCGGCTGGGTCGCGCAGGGCTGCCTGGTCCAGGTCACCGCGCAGTCGTTTCTCGGGCGCTTTGGCTCGGAAGCCCGGGCTGTGTGCAAGGAGCTGATGAAACGAGGCCTGGTGCATATCGTCGCCAGCGACGCGCACGACAGCAAGGACCGCCCGCCGCGCCTCGATCTCGCCCGCCGGCATGTCGCGAAGAAGTACGGCGAGGCAGCCGCCGAGCGGCTGTTCGTGTCGAACCCGCGGGCGGTGCTCGAAGGAGAGCCGCTCCCGGAACCCGGCCGCCCCTGGCCGGAGCGCCGGCGCACCTGGCTGAAGTTGTGGCCGCAAAGCTCTCTCCCCTAAAGGTTTTTGATTTTTCGACGATGAATTCACGTGTCCGCATCGGCCGGCCAAAATTCGTTCCGCGAGCGCCTGAAAGCGAACCTGGACCGCTTTGAGGACGACCCCTCGACCGCCCGCAACGGCCTGCGCCTTCTGCTGAACGAGAATCCCGAGGAATTCTGCGCGGCTGCCGCCCCCTTTCTCATTGAGGGCAAGGAAACCGCCGCCGGCCAGTTCCTGCTTGAGCTGCTTGCCGGAAAAAGTCTTTTGCCGCTTTGTAATCCCCTTCTGCTCAGCCTGGAGGAGGAAATCGTGATCGCCCGGGCGGTCCTGGAGAAGGACCCGCTGCTGGACGTCAAGCTGGCGCGGCGCATTTCTGCGCTGGTGGCGAATCCCACCCGCGGGCAGACGGAAGTCGCCATCGCGCAGAGGATTCTGGACATCCTGGCCGCCATCACGGACGGCGCGCGCATTCTGCCAATTCTGATCCAGGTGCTTCGGGATCCGGACGGGCGGCTGCGCTCGAAGGCGGCCTTGCTGGTCGGCAGGACCAACAAGAGCGCCCAGTGGGTGGAGCAAATTCTGCGGGAGCCGGACGCCCGCGTGCGGGCCAACAGCATCGAGGCGCTCTGGGGCGTGGACACCGAGGCGGTCCGCAACGTGCTCCGCACGGCCACCAAGGACCCGAATAACCGTGTGCTGGGCAATGCGCTGTTGGGACTCTACCGGCTGGGTGATATGTCCATTGTGAGCCGTGTGCTCAGCCTCGCCGTAAACCCAGCGCCCTTGTTCCGGGCCACCGCCGCCTGGGTCATGGGAGAAAGCAACGATCCCCGCTTCCTGCCCATTCTGGCGCAGATGGTCCGGGAGACGGACGCCCGGGCCAGGCACAACGTCTTCCGCGCGATTGCCCGCATCAAGGCCGCCGTGGCGCGGTACGCCGAATCGCCACCGGCTCTCGTTCGGATCTGCCAGGTCTCCGATGAGCCGGACGGCTCCCGGCTGGTGAAGGTCGCCATCGCGCGGGCCGATGGTGGTGAAATTCCTGGGCTGCGGCCCACCAACGTGGTGCTGTGGGATGGCAAGAGGATAGTCGCCGACTACAGTTTCCGCCGAACCCGCGCCGCCGACTGGATGGCGCTCGGTATTGCCATGCCCGCCGCCCGCACCTGCCCTCACCCCCACGGGGAAGTGCTGGAGGAGACCGTGCGGGGCTGCCTCCGCGCCAAACGGCCCCTGGACCGCTGGGCCATCCTCCGCTTCGGGGCCCCGCGGGATGAAGATGCGCCGCCCCTCGACACGGACGTGCTTCCGCCCTGCGTTTTGACTCCGGAAACAGCAGCGCTGGCCGCCGCCCTGGACAACCCGGAAAACCGCTACGGCTATGTCCAAACCGTGCAGTCGTTCTTGAACACGCTGGCACAATCCAGCGGCAACCGCAACCTGCTGTTGATCGAAGACCGCACCGCCCAGTCCACGCTGCCGGAGATTCCGGCCTCCCGCTGGACATCCCTGGTTGCCGACGCTGAGGCCGCGTCAATCGCCATTCACGCGGTTGTCCTCACCGACTCGGGCAAACCCCCGGGAACGCTCGCCGAAGTGTGCGCCCAGACCGGCGGCACCTGCATGGGCGCCAACGATCTCAGCGGGCTGTCGGCGCTTTTCGAACGAATTCATCTCCGGCTGGTGAACCCGTACGACCTCTCCTACCGGCCCGAGCGGCCGCAGAGCGGGGTGCCGATCAAGCTCCAGGTTTACTCCGAGCACGGCTGCGGCGAAGATTCCGCTCAACCCCAATAATCCGCTCTCGGGGCCTTTTCCCGGAGAAAACATTGTCCTACTCTGGAGGGGTGAAGCGTCTGGGCGCGATTCTGGGACTTCTGCTGCCCCTTTCCCTTTCCGGAGCCGAAGGCGCCGCTGCGGGACTCGCGCGCCAGATCATCGACGCAGGACTTGACCCCGAGGAGTGCTATCGCGTCCGCGACCTGCAGTTTGCAAGGGAGGACCTGCGCATCTACCTCACCGAGGGCCTGTTGATCTTCGGCAAAGCGGTCAATGGCGCCCGGCTCACGGCCGTTTTCAGCAGCGACGTGGAACACGGCGATGCGGAAATCCTCGTAATGCCCCCGTCGCGGGCCGAACGCATGTCGCTGGCCTCCTTCGCGCGGACGCCCAACCTGGCCGAACATTTCCGCTCCGGCGTCATGGTTTTCACCGACGAGACCCACGCCGAACTGATGAAACAGATTCTGGCGCGCGGAGAGCCGCGGAAAGAGCCGGACCAAGGTGCTCTCCTCGCGGAGACGTGGAATGAAGTCGTTCGCAACTTCGTCTCCAGCTTCCAGGTCCGCCTGGTGAGGGATTTGTACCGCAATGACCGGAGCACGATCGGGTTCTTCTACATGGCGGTCATGGGGCGAACTCTCGGCAATTTCGACATGGTGTACGACCCGATGGCGCGGGAGCAGATCAGCATCGGGCGCGTGGTCTTCCGCGAGGAGCAGTCCTTTTTCGATATCTGGACGCGGTTCCAGGCGCGCTCCTTCCGCACCGGCGCGCGGCCGCTGCCGTCCCCGGACCTGCAGGTGGACAGCTACCGCATCGACGCCACGCTCGAACCCGATCTTCGCCTCCGGGTGGTGACGCAGGCTTCCGTTACTCCCACGGAGGGCGCTCGCCGGGTGCTTCCCTTCGACATTTCATCCTCCATGCGCGTCACCGAGGTGCGGATCGACGGCGAGCCGGCGGAGGTGTTCCAGCCCGCTTCGCTGCGTTCCACCCTGATCCGCGGCGACCAGAATGAGACCTTCCTGGTGATGCCCGCCAGGCCGCTGGAGCCGGGCCGCGCATATCCGATCGAGTTCCGCCACGAGGGCGAGGTGATTACCGATGCCGGCAACGGCGTTTACTACGTCGGCGCGCGCGGCTCGTGGTATCCGAAGATCTTCGCACAGTTCGCGAAATACGAACTCACGTTCCGCTATCCGAAGGAACTCGCTCTGGTCGCCACAGGCACGACTGTCGGCGAGGAGAGCGACGGGCCGTGGCGCGTCACCCGGTACCGTATCGACTCGCCGGTGCGGATGGTGGGTTTCAACCTCGGCAACTATGAGCACAGAACGGTGAACCGCCGCGGCTACTCGGTTGAGGTCTATGCGAATCGCCGTGTCGAAACCGCGCTGGAGCCCAAACCGCAGGTCGTCCTCGTGCCCAGGTCCCCGACGAGGTCGCCGAGAATCGGCCTGCCCGGCGATCAGCGCTGGACGGTGGACCTGGAACCCGTGCCAATTGAGCGGCCCGAAATCGACCCGGCCGCGCGGCTGGAGCACCTCGCGGAAGAGGTCACGGGCGCGCTGGAATTCATGGCGTCGCATTTCGGCCCGCCGGTCCTCAACCGGCTGACGATTGCGCCGATCCCCGGGACCTTTGGGCAGGGCTTTCCCGGATTGATCTACCTTTCCACGCTTGCTTATCTGGATCCGAAGCAACGCCCGGTTGGAGCCCGCAGCACGATTCAGGAACTCTTTTATTCGGAAATTCTGCACGCGCACGAAACAGCGCACCAGTGGTGGGGCAACGTGGTCGCGTCGGCCAGCTACGAAGACGACTGGATCATGGAGGCGCTCGCCAACTACTCCGCTCTGCTCTACCTGGAAAAACGCAAAGGCGCCCGCGCCCTCGACCTGGTGCTGGCCGAGTACAAGAAACATCTGCTCCAGAGGACCGAAAGCGGCGAGCCGGTCGATTCCGCCGGGCCCATTATCTGGGGACCGCGCCTGTCGACTTCCCAGGCACCGGACGCCTGGCGCGTCATCACTTACGAGAAAGGGTCGTGGATCATTCACATGCTTCGCCGCCGCATGGGCGACCAGCGGTTCCTGGAGATGCTCGGCCAGTTCCGCCGGAAGTACCAGTTCCAGCCCGTCACCACCGACCAGTTCCGCCGGGTCGCAGCTGAGGCTCTGCCGCCGGGATTCCCGGACCGGGACCTGGAACTTTTCTTCGATCACTGGGTGTACGGCACGGGAATTCCTTCCCTGAAGCTTTCCTATAACGTGCGGGGCAAAGCGCCGGCGGTGCGCGTGACCGGAACCGTCACGCAGAGCGGCGTCAGCGGGGAGTTCAGCACCCTGGTTCCGATCGAAATCCAGATGCGCAATGGCCCGCCAGTGATTCACTGGGTGAGAACGGCCAACGAACCGGTTTCCTTTTCCGTGACCGTGAAGCAGGCGCCCGTCAGAGTGGTGCTGGACCCGAATAACAGCGTGCTGCGGCGGTAGCTATCCCCCAATGGAGTACATGGGGCGCGGCGGCGCGACGAAGCGGGCGCTGTTGATTGCGTGGCCTTCCCACTTCCCCGAGACTACGCGGCGGATGAATTCCTCGATCGCCTCATCCGAGGCGCCGCCCCGAAGCAGCGGCTTCACGTCGCTTTCCTCGATGGCGAAAAGGCAGTAGCGCAGATGGCCGTCGGCGGTAAGACGGATGCGGTTGCAATTGAGGCAGAAGGGGCGGCTCACGGAGGCGATGAAGCCGACGGTGCCGGCGCCGTCTGCGTAGCGATACTCGGTGGCGGGCGCGCGGGGATCGGCGTCGGGGACCTCAACGAGCGGGCAGATCTCGCGCGAGAGGATTTCGATGATATCGCTGGCCAGCAGGACGCGGCTGCGGTCCCACAGTCCCTGGGCGTCCAGGGGCATGAACTCGATGAAGCGGACCTCGAGGCCGTTTTCACGCCCGAAACGGGCCAGCGGCACGATGTCCGGCTCGATCAGGTTTTTCACGGCCACCGCATTGATCTTGATCGGGTGGAAACCGGCCCGCTTCGCCGTTTCAAGACCGGCGAGCACGCGATCGAGGCTGTCGTGGCGAGTGATCTGGCGGAAGCGCTCGCGGTCCAGGGTGTCGAGGTGCAGGTTGATGCGGCGCAGTCCCGCCTCGTACAGCGGCTCGGCGAGTTCGCTGAGAAACACTCCGTTGGTCGTAAGCGCGAGGTCCTGGATTTCGGGAATCGCCGCGAGCTTGCGAACCAGTTCAGGAAGATCGCGGCGCACCAGCGGCTCGCCCCCGGTGATGCGGAGCTTGGTGATGCCGAGCCGCACCGCGATCCGCACGAACCGCTCTATTTCCTCGTAAGTCAAAATCTCCGCGCGCGGGACGAAAGCCGCGTCGCGCTCGGGCATGCAGTAGAAGCAGCGGATATTGCACCGGTCGGTAACGCTGACCCTCAGATTGTTGTGCAGGCGCCCGAAGTTGTCCCGCAATCCGGAGACGTTCATTGGATGGCAAGCATTCGTTCGAGCGGGACGAGCGCGCGCCTCATGAGGTCTTCAGAGACTTCGACGCGGGGCTCGAGGTTTTGGAGGCAGTCGCGCAGCTTCTCGAGCGTGTTGCGCTTCATGTACGGGCACTCGCTGCAGTTGCAGTTGTCGTTGGGCAGGAAGTAGAAGCGCTTCTCGGGGGCGAGTCTCTTCAGCGAATGCGCGACTCCGCTCTCCGTCATGACGATGAACTCGTCGCCCTTGGTCTCGACGCAGTACTTGATGATTGCCGTGGTGGAGCCGACGAAGTCGGCCTGCTCCAGCACTTCCGGCGGACACTCGGGGTGCGCGGCCACAAGAGCGTTGGGGTGCTCCATGCGCGCGGCGGCGAGTCGGCGTGCCGCGAAGGTGGCGTGCACGACGCAGGTGCCCTGCCAGATGCTCATGTTCTTGCGTCCCGTCATGCGCTGGACGTAGTTGCCCAGATTGCGGTCGGGGAGGAACAGGATGTGCTTCTCCGGCGGAATGGAATTGACTACCTGCACCGCGTTGCGGGAGGTGCACAGGATGTCGCTTTCCGCCTTCACTTCCACGGAGGTGTTGATGTAGCTGACAATGACGTGGTCCGGGTGCCTCTGCCGGTAAGCGCGGATGGGCTCCACCGGACAGCTTTCCACCAGGCTGCAGCTTGCCTCGCGGTCCGGCACCACGACGATCCGGCCAGGGTTGAGGACCTTGGCGGTTTCGGCCATGAACCAGACGCCGCAGAAAGCGATGACGTCGCCGTCGAACTCCCGCGCACGGCGCGCAAGCTCCAGGCTGTCCCCCACGCAGTCGGCCAGATCCTGGATCTCGGCTTCCTGGTAGTGGTGCGCGAGCAGGATCGCGCGGCGGTCCCGCTTCAACTGAAGAATCTCGTCCTGTACGCTTAAGCTCGCCGGCATTGGAATGGTGCTTCTTATTTTAGCAGGCGCGGGGCTTATTTACGCGTGCGCGGCGCGCGCTGGACGCACCCAAGCCAGGCGGCTTATTCTTGTTGGTGCGATGACAAACCTGGTGCTTCTGGGGATTGGACTGGTAGCTGGCGTGTTTGCCGGAATGTTCGGGATCGGGGGAGGGCTCATCATCGTTCCGGCTCTCCTGCTGTTGCTGAAGCTGAAGGAGGCTGAAGCGATCGGCACGAGCCTCGCGGCTCTCATCCCGCCCGTGGGGCTGCTCGGCGCGCTCGAGTATTACAACAACGGCTATATCAACATTCGATACGCCGCACTCGTCGCGGCCGGGCTGTTCATGGGAGCGTATTTCGGAGCCAAGATCACGATCAGCCTGCCGCCGGATGTGGTCCGGCGGGTTTACGCCGGCTTTCTCTTCGTGATGGCGGCCCGGATGATGTTCGGAGGCAAGTAATTGCACGCCTCAGAGGGGGCCACCACTGCGGCCTGCGGTGAAGCAAAGCCGGAGGCGCCGGCGATTTCGCGCTCCATCCATCCGGTGAGCGGGATGTTGCGGAAGCAGACGCGCTCCTGCAGTACGAGGGAGCGGCGGCGCGTGGCGGTTTCCCGCACAAGCTGGCGCTGCTCGACACGGATGTCCGCCATGAACTCGTCGAGCGCCTGCCGCCGCACCGCTTCTTCGACCGCACGCATCCGGTCGGCCATGGCGCGGTGCTGCGCGGCGAGCATGGCGCGCGCCTCGGCTATGGTTTCCCGCTGGCGCGAAATCTCGGCCTCGGCGCGGGCCTGCATGACGACGGCGGTGACGAAGGCCGCGCCGGCTGCAATCAGCATGGGCATGAGAACCCACAGGAAGACGGGGGATGTCTCGTCCATCAGGTATTTCATCGGGCGGAGACCGCCCAAGGATGCGAGAGTAAGGTAAGAAGCTCGCGCGGCTTAGGGCAAGGGCCTTACCGCCCGCCTACATGGCGCGCTGGGTGCCGTCGATTTTCTGCCCGCTCAGCAAATTGAAGAACCGCGAAAAGCGGAATTGCAGGTCGCTGAAAGTGAGCAACCCGGCGAGTGCGTGCAGGATCGCAAAGAGCCGCACCTTCACACCGGCCAGAAACCCGAAATGTTTGCTCGCGTAAACCGCGGCGCCGAGCGCCCAGTCCGAGGCCAGCAGCGCGCGCACGGCGGGCGGCGCGGGCCGCTCAGGTTCTTCCTCGCGGCGGCTGATGGCCCGAATTTTCGGGTACAGCAGAATCTTGCGGTTCGCGCGCCGGATCTGAATCGCCAGCTCCGCATCGGCCCAGGACTGCGCGTAGCGCTTGTCGATGTAGCGCAGGCCCTTGAGGAAGTAGCTGCGCACCATGTAGGCGCCGAGGCCGGCAAACGGCACAGCGACGTTTTCCTGTTCGAGATCTGGAATGGCGGCGGGGACGAAAGCGCCGGCGCGCGCCACTGCTGCCACGGTCGAGGCATCGGGAAGCTGGTACAGCTCCGGCACGGGCCTGCCGTCCGGCGTCACAAGAAGCGGACAGACCGCGACGGCGTCGGTCTGTTCGGTGAGCCGCGCCGCCAGATCCGGGATGGTGCGGGGTAGCACCTCAACGCGCGGGTTGAGATAGAAATAGAGCTCGGCCTTGGCGGTGCGCATGCCGATGTTCAGCGCCTGCACGAAGCCGAAGTTGCGCGGCAGCGTGAGCAGGACCACCTGGGGAAACTCGCGCACCACTTCCGCGCTCCCGTCAACCGATCCCGAATCGATCACGATGACTTCTATCTTTTCGCGATCCTCGGAAGCCTCCACCGCCTGGAGGCACCTGCGCAGAGCGTCTGCGCAGTTGTAGGACACGATCAGCACAGACACTTGGGGAACGGTTTGAGTCTCTTCCATCCGAATTGCAATGATACCTCACGAGCGCGGCGTGGGCGCATCAACTCAGTACCGGCGGTCAATTCCAACCACTTCCATGCCGCTCTTGCCCGTGCGGAAATAGACGGTAACTGACTTGTGCTGCGCGGGGCCGCGGATTTCAGCGCCGAAATAGGACCCCGGCGGCAGGTGCGCCAGTTCGCGCGGCAAGCTGACGGACCGCGCGCGCGGCAGCATAGTTTTCTTGCCGGAGAGATTGTCGAAGGAGAACCACTGGATCGAGTATTGCCGCGGCGGGCTGAAGCCGAACTCCACCCCGAGGTCCTCGAACTCGAGCGTGCCGTTTTCGAACCGGAAGTTATCCAGCGGCAGCACGTCTTCCCAGAAAGTAGCCCCGATTTTGTCGCGGCGCGCAATTAGGGTTCTCACAAGCCATTCGCGCGCCTTCGGGTCGCTGTACTCGCCGACTTCGACGATGGCGCGGATGTCCTGGTCCGTGAACGCCATCACCTTCTTTGCGGCCCAGTAGGTGTCATCCGGACGCGCGTTGCGGAAGGCTGGGTTGGGGTAAATGGGCTTCCACTGGCGGGGATCGAAGGTAGCGTAGCCGAATTCTCCGAGTTCCGGGTGGTAGGGATCGGGGGTGACCTGCCAGGGGCGCGGCGCAAGCCCCAGAGTGAGCAACTGCCTCGCCGCGAAAGGAAGATCGAAAATGTACGCATTTCCCGACCGCAATACCCGCGGCCCGAGAGCGCTCGCACCAAGCGTGGAGCCGAAGTCGAGCAGGTAATGCTTGACGAACCGCAGCCCGTTCTCCTCGACTACCGTGTCGAGCGTGTTGATCGCGACCGCATCGTAATGATTCAACCAGGCGCAAAACACGTAGAGCCCGCGCAGGTCGCGCCGGTTCTCGTGTGGGACGATGTCGTTCGGATCGTCGGACCGCGTGCCGAAATACTGGAATGGCCCAATGATTTCACCGCCGATGAACCGGCTCGCCATGGCCCGGTAGCGGCCGTCCCTGGAGACACTCGTGCTTTTCAGGATGCGGACCAGATCGACGTGCGTCATCAGCCGTTCCCTTCCCTCGGGCTCGAAGTATTTTGCGTCCGGGGCGAGAACGAGCTGGCTGGCCCGGAACCGCACGATGTAAGTCTCCGGCACGTTGTAGCCGATGGCGTGGAAAAACCGCGAGGAAATCACCTCGGCGGCGGTGGTGATGGACGGGTTCGAGGCGGGATCAAACTTGATGAGGAACTTGTCCCCGCGCGCGTCCTCGATAATCAGGCCGGGGGTGGCGCCGATGCCCTTCGCGCTGACGATTTTCCAGGGCCCGGCGGTAGAGGGAGGCCCGGCGGCGGTGGCGCCGCGGACCAGTTCAGTGACGCTCATCGGGCGGTTGAGGTCATGGCGGTTCTGATACCACGCGCTGTCGGGAACCTCGCCGAGCGTGTTGATGGCGCCCGAGGCCGCATCGGGGTTGCGCCCGGGCCGGAGGACGATCTGCTGCATCATGTCGTACGAGTCGCTGATTTTGCGCGCCTTGAGCTTTCCCACACGCAGCGGGGGCGGCTCGCGCCACAGCGGGTCGTCGGGGAAGAAAGACTGGGCCGGCGCAGACGCCACGAAGATGAACGCGGTCAGAAGCGCACCGGAACCCTTCAAAACAGATCACCAAAGATCAACCAGACTTGCGGCCCCTCGCGGCTGAAACCCACGTCGAAACGCCAGGTTACAACGTTGCCCTGGCGGATGCGCACGCCGAATCCGTAGGAGGTGCTCAATTCCTGAAAGGGACGGATCTGTCCGAGGCTGGGAAAGACTTTTCCGGCGTCGACGAACAGGGCGGCGTCGGTTTGATCCGCGATTTCCCAACGGTACTCCCCGTTCAGGACGAACATGTTGTTGTCGTAAAACCTGCGGTTGCGAAAACCTCGGAGACTCTCCGCGCCGCCGAGCCGGGGCTGGATGTAGAACGGCACGCCCTCCGAGCCAAACGGGTCGGCGAAGGCCGCCCTTGCGCGCAGCAACACTTCGCGCTGTCCGTTCAGCAGAGCGAAGTAGCGGCGGATATCAACATCGAACCGGCCGAATGTAAATCCTGCCGCCCCGGTGTCGAAGAACACCGCGTATTCCGTGAGGAGCCTCGTGCCGCTGCGCCGGCCCCTCGGATAGCGGACCCAATTGAAATCCAGGAATACGCCAGGATTGATGAAGTTTGTCTGCTGGTCCAGCCCGGGAGTTGTGGCGGGCGTGAAGACCTCGTCGGTGGAAGCGAATTTGTCCTTGCGCCCCGGGCCGACGTTGAACAACAGATATCGGGTCAGCCCGCCGGTGCTGATGTTCCTGGAGAGATTGTAGCCGCTGCGAACCTCGAAACCCGTGTTCTCGAATGAGTAGGCGGTGCGCCCGCTCTTCTGTGAGCCGGGGCCAGGCCCGTAGTAATCGAGGTAAGGCGACCACTGGCGCAGCGCCAGGAATTCGAGCGACGCGCGGCCGCCGGCGAGGTTCGGAAAGCCGAACGCCGCATCCGCCAGATAGAAAGCCTCGGTGGTGCCCACCACCGAAGTGCGCACCTCGCCCCGTCCGCCAAACAAGCCGCGCCTGAGATACTGCGGACCGGCGGCGAACCCGCCGCCCGGAGCGTCAAAGCGTATGCTCACCTCCGGGGTCGGAGACGTGATCCGGTAATACAGGCGGTTCTCCTCGAAATAGAGAAAACCCCGGTGCAAAGCGGGCAGCCGTTCCGGTGTGAGGTGAGCGGCTTTTTCTACCCGCTTCGCCTCTATCTGAGCGGCGCGCGTGGCCGGGGGTGGATTGGCGGAAGCGTGCAGAAGGGTCGCGGCGGCAAGGAAACATGGGGCGCGTGTACGGGTGTGTTTCACAGCTCTCCCCGGAAGCCGGAAAATCGCGGAACGTCAACCCGGCCCGAGCGGCCCGGTTCCCAGTTACCCACATTATCCCTGAAAACACGGAGATTCCGCGACTCCACGAGCACCTGCCCCTTATTTTTCAGCTTCTTGCGTCCACTCGGGGCCAATGGGAACCTGAACATAGACCGGCTGCGGTAGGACTGCACAACCGCGCCGGTGCGGATTCCTGCGGCAGGGGCGATGCGTTGGCTTCGGGCGATCTTCGTCAGGCAGTACTCAAGCATCCGGCCGGAGGAATGGCCGAAAGCCCTGCTTCTTTCGGCCTACTTTTTCTTGCTGATCGCCACCTATTGGGTGCTGAAGCCCGTCAAGCGCGGTCTTCTGATCGATCACTTCAGCCACGATCCGCTCCACATCCTGGGATTCAGCCTGGGCGGCGCGGAAGCCGAGCAGGTAGCGAAAGTCATGAATGTGGTGGGCGCCTACCTGGCCGTGATCCTCTTCACATGGATGGCGCGCAGGCTGCGGCGCGAGCGGCTGGTGCTGGTCTTCACAGCTCTCTTCGCCGCAGTGTTCGCGGCTTACTCGCAAGCCGTCGATCATCCCGGCGAGTTTACCGTCTGGTCGCTCTACATGTTAGGCGACCTGTTCAACACGCTCATGGTCGGGTTGTTCTGGGCGTACACCAACGATCTCACGACGGCGGGCGGCGCAAAGCGCACGTACAACGTGATCGGGTTGGGCGGCGTGCTGGGCGGCTTTGCCGGAGCCTCGATGGTCAGCATCCTGGTCCAGGATTTCGGAAGGGCCCCTCTGATGCTGCTATGCATCGTGCCCATGGCCGGGATCGCAGTGATCGCGGTCCTGATGCGGCGGCTGGACAGAAGCCCTCGGCCGGTCGCGCCGCCTCCGCAGCCACACAACATCAGCGCAGCCATTGAAGGCGGGCAGCTGGTTCTTCGGTCGTGGTATCTGGTGTCGATCGCGGGCCTGGTGGCGAGCTATGAGCTGGTCTCGAGCGTGGTCGACTTCCAATTGGCGGTCACGGTGGAGCGCACTATCTCAGACGCGCTTGCCAAGGACGCGTTCTTCGCCACCGTGGGACAGGCGATCGGCATTATGTCGGTCCTGGTTCAGTTGCTGCTCACCGGCTTCGTAATGCAGAAGTACGGATTGCGCGCCGCTCTGCTGTTTCTGCCGGTGGCCGTGGCCCTGGGCTCGTTGGGATTCCTCGCGATGCCGGCCCTGGCGTTCGCCGCGGCCATTTCCGTCAGCGACAACGCGCTGAATTACTCGATCAACCAGTCGGCCAAAGAGGCGCTTTACACGCCGACCTCGGCCGACGAGAAGTACAAGGCGAAGGCGTTCATCGACATGTTCGTGCAGCGAATGGCCAAGTCCGGCTCCGTGGTGTTCAACCTCGGTTTAAGTGCCGTCGCGGTGACGGCGGTGCGCTGGCTTTCGCTGGTCACGCTGGCCATCGTCGCGATCTGGCTCATCATGGTTTTCGCGGCGTCGCGCGGCTTCCGGCGCCTGACGGAGCGGAGCACGAAGCGAGACGACTCTCCCGTATGGGGAGAGGGAAGCGAGGCGGCATAGGTCCTCCCCGCCGCTGCGCCAACTCACGGATTCCAGGTCAGAGAGAGTGCGTACGTACGCGTGCTCGGGCTGAACGTGATGCCGGGCGTCGGGATGGCACGCGACCGCTCCCGAATGGGCGCGCCGCCCAGAGACGGATCGTGGTGCCTTCGATAAATGAAGGCGCCGATCAGGTTTCCAATCACCGCCCCAGCGATCACGTCCGAAGCAAAATGGCGCCGGGCGGCGATCCGCGACGCGCTCACCGTGACCGGAAGCGCATAGATGCCGTAGCGGATCCATTTGTTGTCGTAGTATTCGCGCGAAATGATGGCCGCCACTGCCCACGTGCCGGCCGCGTGCCCGGAGGGAAACGACTGCTGGCCGCTAAAAAAATTTCCTTTGCCCGCGCCGTAATCCGGACGCTCTCTTCCGAACGCCCACTTCGACATCTGAACGACGGACTCCGTATGGAGCAGCGCCGCGGCCGACAACAGGCCGGTTTCCGTCGCGCGGCGGTTGCCGCCGAGCTTTCCGGCCAGCAGGAAAGATGCCGTGAGCCCGCCCAGTGCGTAGTACGTGCCGGCGTGCGACACTGCACGCCCGACGTTTACCTGAGTGGAAGAGTTCGGCAGAGCGCCGGCCACGCGGTGGTCAAACTGGCTCATCGCCACGGTAGCGCCGATCGCCGGCAACAGCCACGGCAGATGGCTCTTTTGGACTTTCATCGGGGCCAGCCAGATGTCCCTTTGATCCTTCAGCAGCGTGTTGATCGCGGAAGCCCACGCGGGACCGTCCAGTCCGAGAGACGATGACGCTTTCGGAACGGGCGGAGGCGCCTCGTCACTACCAGAAGGCCATCCCGGAGAGCTTGCGGGCTGCGGCAATTGCGTATCAAGCGGCGCTGCGAGGCGGGAAGGTGGAACAAAAAACTCCGTCCGGCTTGTTACGGTGCTGCTTTCGAGGCCGCTTTGCGCCGCGGCCGGCTCCCCAAACTGCACTCCGGCCGCGTTGGATGAGAACGAGATCGCGAGCAGGAAGAACGGCAGGAGGGAAACAAAACTGCATTTCCCTGAATACAACATTTTTTCAGCATACAACGAAGCGGTAATTTGCCGTCTTAAGATTTCTCCACGTAACGGGAACACGCCGTTTCCGCGCCCGCGGCTATTGGAAATTGCAGCTCAAATTGCCCGCTTTTTCGCCTCTTCGGGTGTTAAAATCGGCCATTCATACGACTCTGTGCGCGCGCTCGCCATGATCTCCGTAATGCGCCGGACGACATCCGGATGCCGCGCCGCCACGTTGTTGCGCTCGCCGGGATCGCTCTCGAGATCGTAGAGCTCCACCGGTTCTTTCGGCCCGAGGCGAATTCCTTTCCAGTTCCCCATCCGCACGGCCTGATGGAAGCCCGCCTCGTGGAACTCCCAGTAGAAATACTCGTGCGGCTTTTGCGAACCGCCCAGCAACACCGGAACGATGGATTGCCCGTCAATTCCGCGCGGCGTCTCCGCGCCCGCCAGTTCCGCCGCCGTGGGCAGGAAATCCCAGAACGCCCAGGGGAACGAGCTGACCGAACCGGGCTTGATGCGTCCCGGCCACCGCGCCAGCATCGGAACGCGGATGCCGCCTTCGGTCAGGTCGCGCTTGATGCCTCGGAACGGGCCGCTGCTCTGGAAGAATTCCGCCGAGTGCCCGCCTTCTTTGTGCGGGCCGTTGTCGCTCGCAAAAATCACCAGCGTGTTATCGTCGAAGCCGCGCTGCCGGATCGCCTCCATCACTTTCCCGATGTCCGCGTCCATGCGCGTGATCATCGCGGCGAAATTCTTCTCCGGCTGCGGCCACGGCCTGTTTGTGTAGGGCTCGTCGCTGGGCACTTCCATGCCATTGCCGGTGTCGCGGCCGAGTTCGTTATTGGCGTGCGGAGCCGTGTAGCAGAGGTGGAGGAAAAACGGTTGTCCCGCGGGCTGCCGCTCGATGAACTCTACGGCTCGCCGGGTGAACAGGTCGGGGGCGTAGTCCTTCTTCTGCGTCCCCATGTTTCCGCGGCAGATATAGGCGGTCTCGTTCTCAAGCAGGTGCTCCGGATAGTAGTTGTGGGCGTGGAGCTGGCTGAAGTATCCGAACCACTCGTCGAAGCCCTTGCGGGTCGGGTAGCCGCTGGAGCCGAGCTGCCCGAGCGACCACTTGCCGATCAGGGCCGTGCGGTAACCGGCTCTCTTCAGCACCTCGGCAACGGTGATGTCGGTCGGGCGCAAAGGCAGATCCGGGTACTTGTTGCCCCGCGTGCGCGCGTGGCCGGTGTGGAGGCCCGTCATCAGGCAGCATCGGGAAGGAGCGCAAACCGTGCTGCCCGCGTAGGCTTGCGTGAACCGCATGCCTTCCGCAGCCATCCTGTCCAGGTTGGGCGTCTGAATCTGCTTCTGTCCGTAACAGCCCAAATCGCCGTACCCGAGATCGTCCGCCAGGATGAGGACGATGTTCGGCCGCCGCGTTTGGGCCGGGGAAACCGCCGGCAATAGCGGGCTCGCAACCGCTAACCTAAGGAACTCGGAGCGTGTCATAAGGCGTATTCTACGCGAATGGCTGCCGCACCACAGCGGCGCCGGATCGAAAGTACACTGCGGTCACACCGGGAAACCAGTCCAACGTGTCGTCGATGGGCCTGCTTCCGCCATACCGGGTATCCTGGTTGCCGGTGAAACACGCGCAATTGCGGCCCATGCCCGCATTCTCCAGGGCGCGGCCGTGACCGGGCGGGCGCATGACCACGCGCTGCTGTGCAAGCGCAGAGGCTGCCAACAAAGCGGCCGGCAGCACGAACATCGTCCCCACCTTCATCAAGTCTCGTTCTTTTCGCTAAACACGACAGCGCAGTAAAAGTCTCACGACGCCGCTCCGCGAATGACGACGGTACCGAGTCGATATCGCTTCTGTCCATCATCGTCGGGCAGCGGCAGCGCGATGGTTGGTGTGCCCGTCCGGTCGCCAATCGAGATGTACAAAGAATACGTGCCTGGCTTCAGAATGTTCGAAGGTGGCAGAGCAAACGGAATCAGCGGCCGGGACGCTTGCGATTGCCCCTTCATCTCCCTCCCTACCGGAACTGCCTGACCCGGGGGGCCGACCGGCAGCATCCGCACGTCAAACTCCTCGTCCACGAAGACGGCGGCGATACCACCTTTCGTGTCCTTCAGAGTCACAGCAGGATGCCCCCCTGGATAGCAAGGTGCAACTCCCGCGTTCCTCCAGCGATACCCCACAAGAAGCGGTTCGCCCGGTTTTACCTCCGCTGGCCAGGAAGCCTCGAGTAGTTGCAAACGGTAACCGAGCCGCATGTTCACCTTGCGCACCAACTCCCGGTTTTTCTCAAGGAACTCACGCGGATACCAGTGAGCGGTCACGTAGCTCGCATGGTACTCCTCGACGGCATCGAGGAACCGGCTGCCATCGCCCCAGTAGCCGCGTTTCATCGAATTTCCCCAATGCTCACCTTCGAGAATTACCGGCAGGTCCGGCCAGAACATGGGCGCAACGTAAGCACTATGGTAAGCTTGTTCGCCCGGCTGAACCAGAATGCTATCGTCCCGCAGCGCCAGCCCCTGACGCCTCGCGTATAACAGCGTCTCAAGCCCGCGGCCCTGGCTTATAAAATCGTCGTTAGCAACCAACAGTGTTTTCTTGAAGTGCTTCTTATGAAGGTCAATGTGAGTCCGAATGGTCTTGGCGCTGTACGGAAGCCGAGACGAGGAGTACGTGTGGCCCTCGCCCCAGACGCCGAAGGATCCAACATCGATGAAAGCAACATGAGGATTGCCGTCGTAACGCGCTGCAGCGGCCGCCAAAAACTTATCCAGCTTTTCAAGAAAGATGGGGTCGTCATAGTCGGGCTCCCAAATCTTGCCTTCCGGATCGATTCCCTTGCCGGGAGTGATGAAATAGCCCTTCGCGCCGGCTTTGCGAACCCACTCCGGCGTCGCGTAAGGCTGGGTCGAGCCCGACTCGGAGCAAGTGAACCGGAACGCCACTTGCTTTCCTTTTGCAACCCAGCGCTGCATCGGAGTGTCCACGATCGCCCAATTGAACTTACCTTCTTCCGGTTCGATATATGACCAAGCCAGCCGCAGGTAGATAGAACTGAGCCCAGGAAAATCGTCCACCGTATCGGACGGCTCGAGTTCAAGCCCGTAACGCCGGATACCATTGTCGTAGTGGTGTAACTGCCACCCCATGCCCGGATTTACGAGAGCGACGCCGGTATCCTTTGGTTGCACGACAATCCGGTTCGCAGACTGCGTTTGGGCTGAGGCCGGCACGATCGCCAACGATAAAGTCAGTGCCGCTATCGGAATTTTCATGGTTCAGTCTCCTCATGTGTAACGGTTTGTCTCCTCAAAACTTCCTGGGTTGCTCGGTGACCCACCAGCGGAAGAGCCAGCAAAGCACACTGAATAAGGACGATCTGCATTTGCCCACGGAAGATATCACAACGCGCGGTTGCTCCTCCACTTCCCGAAATGTCAAGCAGACTCTTCCGTTCTCCATTGCGACCGGCTTCCGGCGGTTCAGGTCGGTTCCGATCGTGTTAGGGAAGTTCTCCGCCTCACCCCGAATCTGAAGCACCGTGCCTTCCCTTCACAGAGCGGAGTCGTTGAGCAGCGAAATGCCCATCTCTGTACGTAGCCCGCTGTGTAGCCGTTTCGGCAAACAATCGAACAACCCGCTGCGCGCCTTCGTCGCTCCGGCCCCAAGACCCGGTGCAAACCTGCCCGAAGAGAGGGGATTGTTTTCAGTCGACGTGCCTGCGGGAAAATTGATCGCTCTCAGTGTCGGACACCATGCGATCGCGACGCTAACGCTGACGGTCTTCTGCTTCAACGTGTCATAGGCGTCACAGCGGCGCTCTTGCCGGGCACAGCCGCGGCGGCGTCTTTCTCTGACTTCGGCGATGCGGCCGAGAGCACCGCTTCGAGCAATGGAAGGCAATGAGAGACACGCCCGGCCCGGATGATCCAGTCCCATAGCCACTCGAACTTCTTCCATCCCGCCGCGTAGGCCAGGTGGCGCAGTCGACCGGTCAGGGTTTCCGTCGTGAGAGCGCCCCGGACGATCGCGCTCCACCGGTAAAACTCGCGGTAAGCCCGCCAGTAGCCCTGTTCGAGCGCTGCCGCCGACATGCGGGCGGGCCGGAACACGGCGTGCCGCGTATCGTACAGATCCCAGTTATTCGTGGCGATGCGCCCCTCGGCCGCGATGCGCCGGTATAGCGCCGTGCCGGGATAGGGGGTCAGGATATGGAAAGTCGCGGTCTCGATTCCCTGCCCCACCGCCCACTCCACCGTGCGGTCGAAGACGCTGCTGTCGTCATCGTCCATGCCGAACACAAAACTCGCGTTCACCATCACGCCGAGGTCGTGGAGACGGCGCACGGCAGCGGCGTAATCCCGCCGCAGGTTCTGGGCCTTGTGCTGCGCCTCCAGGTTCGCACTGCTGAGCGTCTCGAAGCCGACAAACAGGCTGCGCAGCCCGCACCGCGCCGCCTTCTCCAGCAAGTTTCCTTCGAGCACGGAAGCCACCGTGCCGGCAGCCTGCCACAGCCGCCCCATGCCGCTCATGCCGTCGAACAGCGCGGCGGCGAAACGCGCGTTGCCGAAGAGGTGGTCGTCCAGGAAGTAGAGGTGGCGCCCCGGCAGCCGGTCAATCTCCGCGAGCGCCGCATCCACGGTTTGGGTGTAAAAGGACTTTCCGCCCGCGTAGAACGCATCCTTGTAGCAGAAGTCGCAGTGGTGGGGGCACCCGCGCGAAACCACGATCGAGTTCGGCACCAGGTAGAGATGCCGCTTGATGAGGTCCCGGCGCACGGGAGGCACGCCCGCCAGCGTACGGATCCGCGAGCGGTACACCCGTTCCGGACGGCCCGCGCGGAAGTCGGCCAGGAACGCCGGCCACGTATCCTCGCCCGGCCCGATGAACACGGTATCGGCCTACCGCGCGGCTTCCTCCGGCAGCGAGGAGACGTGGGGACCGCCGAGAGCGACGTACGCGCCGCGCAGCCGGTAGTGATCGGCGAGGCATACGCGCGGTAAGCCGAGGTGATGTAGACCTGGATCGCCACC
Source organism: Acidobacteriota bacterium (assembly GCA_029776225.1). Classification (GTDB taxonomy): domain Bacteria; phylum Acidobacteriota; class Terriglobia; order Bryobacterales; family Bryobacteraceae; genus Fen-330. The sequence goes on from JAKOTR010000102.1 coordinate 127,507, forward strand.
AGGTCCGGCTCATCCTCGAGATGAAGGGTTTCAACGTGTTCGTCCTCGATGATGACTTCATCGGAGGATGATGCATAGGCGGCGAGGGTAGCCAGGCCGAGCGGGGGGAAGAGCGAGTACTTGATGGGGCGCCAGAAAGGGCTTTTGGCCTCGGTGAGAGCGGGGAGGATGAGCTTGATTTTCATTTGTGCAAAGTACTTGTCAGTACAAATGTACATTCGTTCGGCGGTTTTGTAAAGTACTTTTTTGTGTCAAGTGCTCCGGCGGCGGAGGGCCGCACGGAAGGATTCTAAAATGGGCGGAGTGAGCCCCCGCACCGTGAACCGCCTGCTACTACTGCTGACCGCGCTGTTGTTCTCAACCGGCGGCGCGGCGATTAAAGCGACGCAGCTCACGAGCTGGCAGGTGGCCTCATTTCGCTCGGCGGTTGCCGCCGCGGCGGTGATTCTGCTGTTGCCGGAGGCGCGGCGGGGCTGGGATCGCCGCGTGCCGCTGGTGGCGTGCGCCTATGCCGCGACGCTTTTGTGTTTTGTACTGGCGAACAAAGCCACCACGGCCGCCAACGCGATTTACCTGCAAAGCGCTGCGCCCATTTACGTGCTGGCCTTAAGCCCGTGGCTGCTGCGCGAGCGGGTGCACCGCCGCGACGCACTGTTCGGCGCCGTGGTGGCCTGCGGGCTGGTTTTGTTTTTCGTGGGTCACGAAGCACCCGCATCCACCGCGCCGCATCCGCTGCGCGGCAACGTGCTGGCGGTGCTCTCCGGCATCGCGTGGGCGTTCACCATTACGGGGTTGAGGTGGCTCGGCAGGGAATCCAACTTCGGAGCAACCGCGACCGTCGTGGCCGGCAACCTCATCGCGGCAATCGTCGCGCTCCCGATGGCGCTGCCGGTCACGCGCGCCGGATGGAACGACGTTCTGGTAATCCTTTACCTCGGGATATTTCAAATCGGGCTGGCCTACTTCTGCATGACGCGGGCCCTCCGCCACGTGCCCGCGTTCGAGGCGGCCACGCTGCTGATGCTCGAACCCGCGCTGAATCCCGTGTGGGCCTGGCTTGTCCACAACGAGCGCCCTGGCCTGCTCGCGCTCGCCGGAGGAGCGCTGATCCTGAGCGCGAGTCTCGCCAATACGTGGGTGCAGAGCCGCAGGGAGCCGGTTCCCGGCCCGCGCGCGATGGCGCGTTCCGCCGACTAGGACGGAATGCTGTACGCGGCCGTGGGCAGCCCTTGCATCCCGCAGCGCCGCGCTTCCGCTTCCATCAGCCGCGTGAGTTCCTTCTTGGTTTCCGCCGGCAGCCGGGAAGGAACGTGCTTTTCGATGAGCCGCGCCACCTCCCGCGACGCCCGCTCCCGCAGCGTGAGCCGGCCCTCCCTGAACCACCGGTCCCGGTTGGAGCGGTCGATCACCGGTCCCGGAAAGGTGATTTCCCGGCGCAGATAACGCCGTGTGTGGTCCGCGATGAGGAGGTGCTTTTCCCGCAGCAGTTCCTCGAACAACGGGATCGACGGAAAATCTTCGCGCGGCTCGATGCCGTCGAGCAGCCTGTAAGCCATCCCGCAGATCTCGTTGTCGACCACCAGCTTTTCCAGGCTCTGGCAGCTCTCGAAATCGAGCATGCCCGGACCCGAGACGCTGTTGATGCCGGAAAGCGCAGCCAGCACGGCTCCGATTCCGCTCTCCAGGCCCGCCTGCGCATCGAGCTGCTTGGCGTCGCTCAGCGCGATGTAGCCCTGGGTCGGCATTCCCAGCCGTTTGCCGATCTCGCTGTTCGCGCAGTTGAGCATCATCGTTTCGATGGCGCCCATTGGCGTGGTCTCGTACCGCACATCGAAAACCGCGGGGGATCCGCCGTAGAGCACCGGGTGGCCGGGATTCGCAAGCTGGCTGATCACCAGCCCGCTCAGCGTCTCCGCGGTCTGCTGGACGAGGCTGCCCACCAGCGTCACCGGCGCCATGAAGCCGGAGAGCGGCATCGAGATGAACTCCACCGGGATCGACGCCCGGGCGCAGTCCACCAGGTTCTGGCTCGTGACGTCGCTCCACTTGATCGGCGCGGTGGGACAACAGGAAAAGACCGTCAGCGGCTTCTCCCGCAGCGCCTGCTCGCTCCCGCGCACCGCGAGCTGGAGGTCCTTCATGATCTCGAACGCCTCGATCGTGAACGCCCCGGTGACGACAGGCTTTTCGCCGTGCAGAAGGCTGAGATACAGGCGGTAGCTGTCCGAGATCCGCGGCTCGACGTCGGCGGGAATCAGCGCGGTGCTCTGGGACGCGATGTGTTGCAGCCCGGAGGTCACTTTCACGAAGTCCACGTAGTCCGCCGTCTCCGGCCTGCGCATCTCGCCGGTCCGGCCGTCCAGGATGTTGATGGCCGCGGACCCCGGCGTGAAGTACACGTTGTCACCGGCGAAGTCGTGCGTCTCGTTGCCGAGCGCGTCGAAAAGCTTGAACGAGCGCGGAACCGTCTTGAGCGCCCGGTCGATGAGGTCGCCGCCGAGATGCGCGCGCTGCCTGCCTTGACCCACTGAGGCGCCGTGGTCGGCCAGCAGCGAGAGCACTCCCGGGTTGTGGATTTCCACGCCCAGTTTCAAAAGCACGTCGCGGGCTTCGGCGACAATGCGGTCGATCAGTTCCTCATCCAGCAGCTTGAGAGTCGGCCTCATGGCCACGGATGATAGCAGGTTCCGATGCTGGAATCCGGCCTACTGCGCCGGCACCACCGAGGGGACGTCGTCCATCGGGCTCATCCATTCCTCGAGCGGCGCCGTATTGGCCGGAAGAAGGCACTCCTTGCGCGCAGCCGCCAGGGTTTCCCCTCGCAGCTCGATTTTGGCCGGATCGAACTGCCCCAGCCCCGATTGCGCGCAGTACACGAGATGGCCCACCGTCTCCGGCTTGATGCCCATGGCCTCGGCCATTACCCGGTCCGCCGCTATGTAGTCTGTGGATGCCACCGCAACCCGGTGGTCCACAGCGATGCCGGCAACGGGGCCGTTTCGTTCCATTCCCTCAAAGGCATCGATCACGGCGACGCCCCACGAAGGGCGAATCCGCTGGGCCACCAGCATCATGTTGTAGTTGGCGAGGCGGTACGTGGGGTGAATCTTCCACTTGTCGTTCCAGGGCACGGCAAATCCCGCACGCTGCGGGGGCGCCTGCTTCGGCTGAAGCCGCAGCGGAGCGGCCAAAACCACGTTCTTTACCGACAGGGTCACGGTGCAGATCACGTGCGTCTTGGCTTTCGGTATGGAGATCACAAAAGCGTCGGGATCCATGAGGCGCTTGATGAGGCGCACCGGCGTCAGGTGCAGGTTGGCGTCCATGACGTTGATGACCTCGTATTCGCCCTCGTTGAGATCCACCAGGCTGATGTTTCTGGGACGGTGCTCGGAAACGATGGAGGCGTAGCGGAGGTTCTCAAACGCCTCGCGCGTCGTTCGTGAGGCCGAAGACTCGGCGATCAGAATCGGGCCCTTGAACCGCGGGGCGAGATAATCCAGCACCCCGAGAATCGCGTCGCGGTCCGTGCAAGCCGCGGGGAAGTCGGCGGCGACGCAGTTCGGCTTCAGGATGACGTATTTCTTTTCTTTCAGCTTAGGAAGAATCTGGTCATCAATCCCAATGAGCGCTTCGCAAATCAGCTTTCGCCGGTTTTCTCCCTTCACGATGGAGACCACCGACTTGCCCTGGTAATAGGGGTATGGAGTCCCCTGTTCCTCCTGGCTCTTGCCGGCGCCGCTTTGCGCCGGAGGCCGGGCCGCGAGGCCCATACCGGCCGTAAGGGCAGCGGCGCTCCCCGCGGATACACTGTGAACAAACTTCCTCCTGGACAGTTGCGATGCCCTGAAACTCACCTGTGATTGCGCTCCTTTTTATGAATGTCGAGAAATGCTAATCGAAAGCGATCGCACAGGAACCACGTGCGCCGGCAGCAAGCTGCCAGTATATCAGCACAATCGGATCCGATTGTCCTCTGTTAACAGAGGCGCCGCGCGCGCTCAGGAGAACCAGGTTGTGCCAGGTCTCACCATCTTCCGCACCGCCTCGTCGTTGATGTCCAGGCCGATTCCGGGGCGGTCCGGCACGGTGATGTATCCGTTTTCGATAATCTCGCCCTGCTTGACGTACTGCCTCCACCGCTGAAGGCGCGCGGGCGGATGGCTCCAGTGCCACTCGATCACGAGCGCATTGGGGATGGCGGCCATGACGTGGCAGGATGCCATCATGCCGATCGGCGACGCCTGCGCGTGCGGGGCCATCGGCACGTAATAGGTGTGCGCCATGTCCGCGATCTTGCGCGCTTCGAGCAGGCCTCCGCACTTTTGGATATCGGGCATGATGATGTCCACGGCTTGCTTTTCCAAGAGTGGGCGGAATCCGTGGCGCAGGAAAAGGTTCTCCCCGCAGCAAATGGGAGTGTGAGTGGATTGCCTCACATCGCGCAGGGCGTCCACGTTTTCCGGCGGCACGGGTTCTTCAAGCCAGAGCAGCCGGAAGGGTTCCAGCTCTTTGGCCACCCGCTTCGCGGTGCCCAGGTCGTACCGGCCATGCATGTCCACGGCGAGTTCGATCCGGCTGGGCAGCGATTCGCGCATGAACCTCACCTTGTCCACCATGTTGTCAATCTCGGCGTTGCTGGCGGTCCAGTTCACGCGGTCGAACCGCGCCGGGTCGCTGGCGTCGTCGATGTCGATCTTGGCGGCGGTGAAGCCCATTTCAATGATTTGCTGGATGTACTTCGGCGCATTCGGGTCCTTGCGGTCGTTGGTGCCCGAGTCGCAGTACACCCGGACACGGTCGCGCACCTTGCCGCCGAGCAACTGGTAGATGGGCAGGCCCAGCGCCTTGCCAGTAAGATCCCACAGCGCAATCTCTACAGCGCCCAGCGCGGTTACAAATTGTCCGGCCTGAGCGCCGGCGAAGATTCCGGAGGTGCGGATGCGCTCCCAAATGGCTTCCACCCTCAAGGGGTCCTGCCCAATCAGAAATCTCCGGAAGCCCTCAATGATGGCGGCCGCCCCACTGATGGAATCCACACCCTCGCCGTCTCCGGTGATGCCCTGATCGGTATAGATTCGAACATGAAGGTTCTGGGTGTATGCGGTCTTCACGTCCGTGATTTTCAGCCTGGGCCGTTGGTAGGGTGAAGTCGCCGTCTGCACGGCTGCGGACAGTTGGTCCAGACTGAGTAGGCCGGCCAGACCTCCTCCGGCGGCCTGAAGGAATGACCTGCGCTTCAGATGCATGGCTGCTAATCTCCTTAGCAGCCAATTCTATTTCTATTCCCCGGCGCGGATCACGTCTTCCGGAAAATGAAATTTAAGAGCGAAGGATTCTGAAGAAGGTTGAAAAAGCTTCTTTTCCGGCTCGGGGCCTCCGAGACTTCCGGGACCACCCCCATTTTCCGGTTGTACCATTCGAGAATTTCGGACTCGTCATAGTCGATCGCGCGGGCGTATTGCTGGACAAAACTCCGGGCGTAAATTCCCGGCGGCAAAACGGCAAAGTTGCCCTCTTCGATCGCCTGAAGATACGTTATGCCGATCTTGGTGGTCTCGGAGATATCTTTAAGGGAGATCCCCTTTTCGCAGCGCAATGCAGCGAAATCAACCGGTGCTCCCTGGTCCAGGATCATAGAAGTGTTCTGGGGAGCACTTTGTTTGCCACTTTCGGAATGGCCGCGTAAAGCTTTAGCGTACAACGAGCTCGGCCTTCAAATCGGATCCCGCTGTGTAATTTGTTCGTGTATTCCTTACCTGTCTGGCCCGCTTAGGCCAACACCCCGCGTTCGGCGGCTCCGCTCGTTGCGCGCGGCTTATTTCTCGTGCCGGCGATGCCAGAACGATTTGAAGCGGTCCTTGATGTCGTTCCAGGTGCCGGCGTGCTTTTCCTCCCAGGAGCGCCGCATCTCCGGCTCCACCTCGTTCCAGTCCTTGCCGGCGTAGCGTCTGTCGGCCGCAAACTCGCGCCCGAAGCGATCCACCTCCTCGCCCATCCGCTCGACGTCGATCTCGGTTTTCTTTACCGTGTCCTTGATTGTCTCGGTGCGCTCGGTTTCCTCCCGGCCGACCACGACCTCCTCGACCACACGCGCCTCTTTCGACACCACGGGTTCTTCAACCGTCTCCGTGATCTCCGTGACCCCGCTCGCCACGTCGCCCGGGCCGGCTGGACGGTCCACGGGGCGCCTCTCGACCGTTACCCGCTCACTCTTGAGCGTGATGTCTTCTTCGACCGGGACCTCTTCCGTATGGGAGTAGATCCGGACTCCACCGCGGCGTACCGCGCGCTTGCCGACCTTGAGCTCCTCTTCAACAACCGGAATTGTGGCTTCCTCTTTGAGCTCCTCGCGGCCTGCGAAGGCCTCTTCACGAGGCGGGATGGCCTCCACGGGACCTTCCTGGAGAGCTTCTTCTTCCTTCCCCGCTCCGTACCGCATCATGATGTCCGCTGCCTCGCGGGCTCTCTCGCCGGAAGCTTTGGCGATCACGATGCACCTGCCCTCGTTGAGACGCTCTTCGTAGTGGTTGCGCTCGTCCTTGGAAATCTCGATGCCCTCAAACGCCCTTGCCGGATCCGTTGCCATGGCGGCGCCCGCGCCTCCGGCCTGACCGGCCGCCTGCCGGGACAGCGACCGCGTCTCAAATCCGTGCTGGTTGAGATCATCGATCACCGCTTGCGCTTCGGAGAAATCGTCGAATACACCTATCACTGCCTGAGCTTTTGCCATATGTAGGTACCTCCCAGGACGGAGGGTGCAAATGGTCTGCCAGCCGGATGGCGTCTGAAGGCGGAGGAGTAAGCTTCGAAGATGCAGCGCCGTCCCGCACGGGATGGTGTAACAATTGCGTCGCCGCCGCGAAAAAAGGCACGCAGCCGGGCGGGACGCGTCAGCTTGAGGAGGTTCCGGCCTGAATTACTTTGAGCTGAGGTTTGTGGCGGCTGCGCTCGCTGATGCTCAGCGTCTCGCCGCTGCGCTCGAAGCCGCGCAGGAAATCGGGGTCCAGCCAGGCCCCGTCTTCGACGTCCTCCCAGGCGAGCAGCCGGTAATTCCCGGGCGGAATGCCCCGGAGCACAAAGCTCCCGGAATCGTCGGCGACAGCGCTGCGGAACAGATCGGACCTGTGGCGCCGCTCCGAATCGGGCACCAGAACCACGGTCGCGCCCGCGGCGGGTTGCTGATCGTCTCTGAGCACCGTGCCTTCCACCCGCCCGCCGGCCGCACTCAGCACAATTTCGAGCGGACCGGGAACACCACCCTGAGTGAGATTTACGTGGCCACCGGAAACGTCCATTCCTCCCAGCCGGACCGCCTTCAAGTAGCAGTCCTCGGCTAACCCCGTGACTGAAATCCGGTACTCGTCGGCCGGCACGTTTGGGAGTACGAACGTGCCATCTGGCTTCACCTGCGCCATGTTGAATCTTGTTCCAATGCCTCCGCTGCGTGGTCCCAACGTAACACGCAAACCCTCCATCTTCCCCGCCCCGTCTTCAAACCGGACCCTGCCCGTCACCTCCAGGGAAGGGAGAAGCATTAACTGGATGCCGTCGATGGAAGACCCTCCGACCTCGATGGGCAGGCGGGCAAACAGACTGCTCTGCCGGTCGGTTCGAAAGGCAGTCAGAACGTAGGAACCCGGCGCGACGCCCCGGATTTCGAAGTTGCCCTCCTGGTCGATAACCGCGTTCCTGCTGGCTGTGAAGGGGGTCCCGCGCGGATTCAGAAACACCGCGATCCGGCGGTCAACCCGGACATCCGGATCGGACGTCACCACTTTGCCCCGCACGCGCACGGTGGGCATCCGGGCGAGCCGGAAATCGACGCTGTTGATCTCCGCGCCGGCTGCAACTTCGAGCGGCGCGGCCTGGCCGGGATCGGTAACACCCGGATAGTACAACGGAACGTACTGCTCGTCGCCGGAGTCCTCCGCAATGTTTTCAAAGTTCGACGAAGGGGTTGCACTGACGTAATACTTGCCTGGAGCCAGGCCAAAAATGCGGTACTGGCCGCGATCGTCGGTGGTGGCGACTGAGCCCCCCGACCTCAGTTCGCGGCGGCCGTTCTCGTAGCCCAAACGCAGCGCCGCCATGCGGACGCGCGCCACGGGTTCGTCATGCTCATCCACCACCCGTCCCGTGATGACTCCAAACGGGACCAGATTAAGAACAATGTTTTCCACGCGCTGGCCGGGTTCCAGCGTCAGGACGCTGGCCGGCTGGTTCAGGCGGCGCTGGCCGTAATACGCCCGCAGATAGCCGTTGCGCTCCGCGCCCAAGCGGTAACGGCCCGGTGCGACGTTCTGTATGACGAACCGGCCGCTTTCGTTCGTCGACGCAGAATAGCCATCGCGGCTGTTGACTTTCTGGAGCAGGACTCTCGCCCTGCTCAGCGGTTCCCCACTTCCGGCCTTAACCACTCTCCCCTCAACCGTGCAGAGCTCCTGCTGTTGTGCCGCTCCGGTGAGGCAGGCAGCGATGAGCAGCCCACAGGCGAGCAGCGGTTTCATGGCTTCAATTTTAGTACGTCGTACTCCCGGCCATTCTGGTCGAGTAACATGTGCGCAACCTTGCCTTTGCCGTCCTTCACGACCAGGCCAGCCCCCCGCTGCTTCCGCCAGAAGCTTGCGCAAGCCGTTCATACTCCGCCTGCAGGCCGGTTCGTGTGTTCAAGAAGCGCCTTGCGCGAGGATTTCCGGATACGTACGAATACGACCCTCAGCGTCGCCAGCACGGGAACCGACAAGAACATCCCGGGAACGCCCGCGAGCGCCTCTCCCGCCAGCGCGCCGAAGATCACCACTATGGGATGCAGCGCCACCCCCGAACTCATCAGGTGCGGGCTCAGGATATAGTCCTGGAAAACCCTGTACGCGCCCAGAAAAATCAGAATGGCGAGTATGTGGGGATAGCCGGCGAAAATCGCCACCGTGACAATGATGACCGCCGCGCTGAGCGGCCCGAAAACGGGAATAAACTCGAGCGCGCCCGCGATGGTGGCCAGCAGCACAGCGTACGGCATGCGGGCAACGGCGAAGAACGCGGCATAGAAAACGAATGTCGCGATCGACAGAATCACAAGCGCGCGGATGAACTGGCCGAGCAGGTTGTGCACGTCGGCCGAGATATCCAGCCACACTTCGCGGCGCTCCTCGCTGAGGAGTCCGAGCGCGCTCTCCAGCATCTCCTTGCCGTCCTTAAGAAAAAAGAAGCTCAGAATGGGAATGAGCACGACGAACAATATGCTGCTGAGCAGCGAGAACGCGTGGCTGACCGCTTTCTGCACAACCGGCACCAGCACCCCGCTGAAGCTCTGGCCATGCTCGCGGATCTGCGTCAGCAGGTAATTCTTTACCGGCTGGATCCATGCGGGTCCGGGTTCGGAAAGGCGCTGCTCCAGTGTTTGTTCCAGCTTCGGAAAGCCTTGGGCCAGGTTCGACGCTTCCTGGGCGACGCGGTCTCCCACCAGGGCTCCAGCCAGGACCAGCACGCCGACGAACGCGGTGTAAACAATGGCGAGAGCCCACACCCGCCGCGCGCGCAGACGGAACCAGCCGCTCACCAGATCCACAACGGGCGCGAGCAGGTAAGCCAGCAGAATCGCCAGCACAAAGACCAGCAGTACCGTGCGGATATAGTAAATTACGACCAGCCCCAGCGCGAGCAGGAATATTGTCCAGACCGCTTTCGCCGTTCTCGAATCGAACCCCGACATGCTTGTATGCTAGCGCAGAGCCGCTCGATATCCGGATCTCCGAAAGCGCAACCCCGTAAATAAAACCGCACCTGCGGTTTCCAACGTCACTGCTTTGGATATTCTAGGAGTAAGCCGTGAAAACCGGTTCCCCAGGGCCCGTCCAAGTCGCGCAGAACGTATCTCACATGCGGCGTCTGCTCGAGCGCCTCGAAAAACTCCAGGAGAAGATTCGCGCTGGAGGAGGTCCGGAAAAGATCGAAAAACAGCACCGCGAAGGCAAGCTCACCGCGCGCGAGCGTATTCAACGGCTGATCGATCGGGACTCGATGTTTCTCGAAATCGGCCTGCTCGTGGCCTACGACAAGTACGACGGGCAGGCGCCCGCGGCGGGTGTTGTCACCGGCGTCGCGAGAATCGAGGGCCGGCCCGCCGTCATCGTGGCTAACGACGCCACGGTTAAGGCAGGCGCGTGGTGGCCGGAGACGATCACCAAAATCCTTCGCGCCCAGGAGATCGCGATGCGCAACCGCGTGCCCATCGTGTACCTCGTGGACTCAGCGGGCGTGAACCTGCCGCTTCAGGACGGCATCTTCCCGGGCCAGTACGGCGCCGGGCGCATCTTTTATTACAACTCACTGATGCGGCGCCGCCTGCGCGTTCCGCAGATCGCGGCGGTGATGGGCCCGTGCATCGCCGGCGGCGCATATCTTCCGGCGCTGAGCGACTCCATCATCATGGTCGAGGGGACCAGCTTCATGGGGCTGGGCGGGCCGAACCTGGTTAAGGGCGCCACCGGCGAGGTGGTCGGCGCCGAAGAGCTCGGCGGCGCGAAGCTGCACACGCAAACCAGCGGCGTGGCGCACTACAGGGCGAAAGACGACCCCGCCTGCCTGGAGCTGATCCGCCAGAAATTCCGTGAGCTGCCGCCTGCGCCCGCCGCGCCGCAAGGGACTGCGCCGGCCAGGCCCCCGGAAACGCTTTACGAGTTTATCCCGGCCGATCACCGGCTCCCCTACGACGTCGAGGAAATCATCTTCCGCATCTTCGACGCCGACGACTACCTGGAATTCCAGCCCGAATTCGCCCCGGAGATGCTCTGCGCCGAAGCGCGGCTTGTGGGCCGCCCTGTGGGTGTGATCGCCAACCGCCGCGGCTTCGTCAAGACCACCGAAGGACCGCGTGTCGGCGGCATCGTGTACACCGGCTCGGCGCGCAAGGTGGCTTACTTCGTCGAAATGGCGGAGCGCCAGGGTCTGCCTCTCATCTATCTTCAGGACGTCTCCGGATTCATGGTGGGGGTGGAAGCCGAGGCGAGCGCCATCATCCGCGCGGGCGCCGAAATGGTGGAGAGCATGGCGTGCGCCACGGTCCCCAAGATCGTGCTGACGCTCAACCATGCCAGCGGCGCGGGCTACTACGCCATGGCCGGCCAGGGGTTCGATCCGCACTTCACCTTTAGCTGGCCTACCGCGCGCATCGGAGTGATGGAAGGCGACACGGCAGTTCATGCCCTGCACGGCGCGGAGCTGGAAAAATATCGCGCAGCCGGGCAGCCCGTGCCGCCGGAACTCCAACAGGCCATCTCCCGGACGCGCGCCGATTACGAGCGCTGGCTCGACGCGCTGCATGCCGCCGCCAGGGGCCATTGCGATGCCGTAATCGATCCCAAGCAGTCCAGGGCCGCGCTCGCTTTCGCGCTGGAGGTCGCCTCCTACCGCGCTCACCGGGAACACCGCGTGCTGGAAACGTTATGACAGCCCTATGATTCGCATCGCCAACGGACAGGGCTTCTGGGGGGACTGGCTCGAAGCGCCCGTCCGCCTCATCGAGCAGGGACCCATCGACTACCTCACGCTCGACTACCTCGCCGAAGTCACCATGTCGATTCTCCAGAAGCAAAAGCTCCGGGACCCCAACCTCGGCTATGCGCACGACTTCCCTCCCCTGATCGGGCGGCTGGCCGAACGTATCCGCGAGCGCGGCGTCAAGGTGATCGCGAACGCGGGCGGCGTGAACCCCATGGCGTGCGCGCGCGAGGTGCGAAGGCTCGCGCCGGGTCTCCGGGTGGCGGTCGTGCTCGGCGACGATGTTTTCCCCCGCATCGATGAGCTGCTGGCGGCAGGCTGCGAGATGCGTAACCTGGACACCGGCGAGCCGCTCGCGCGCGTGCGCGACCGCGTGCTCAGCGCGAATGCGTACCTCGGCGCGTTCCCCCTCGCGGCGGCCCTCGATACCGGCGCCGACGTCGTTATCTCCGGGCGCTGCGCCGACGCCGCCCTGGCGCTCGCGCCGATGATCCACCGTTTCGGCTGGCGCGAAGACGACTGGGACCTGCTGGCCGCGGGAACCGTCGCCGGGCACATCATCGAGTGCGGAGCCCAGGCGACAGGCGGCAATTCGCAGCCGGACTGGAGCTCCATTCCCGACCTCGCCAACATCGGATACCCCATCGTGGAAGCGGAACTCGACGGCACGTTTGTCGTCACCAAGCACCCCGGCACGGGCGGGCGCGTGGACGTGCGCACGGTGAAAGAGCAGATCGTCTACGAAATCGGCGATCCCCGGCGCTACATCACGCCCGATGTCATTGCCGATTTCACTTCAATCCGCATCGAACAGGCGGGCGAGGATCGCGTGCGCATCTCGGGAGTGCGCGGCGCGCCCCGCACCGATACGCTGAAGGTTTCCATCACTTACTCGGCCGGTTGGAAGTCCGTCGGAACGCTTGTGTATAGCTGGCCGCAGGCGCTCGAAAAGGCACGCTGCGCCGACGGGATCATCCGCGAGCGGCTGCGGCGGCTCGGACTCGAATTCGAAGTGATCGAGACGCAGTTCGTGGGCGTGGACGCCTGCCACGGTCCCGCTGCGGCGCCCTGCAACGATCCGCCGGAAGTCGAGCTGCGCATCGGCGTGCGCGCGGCGGACCGCGAGACGGTGGAGCGCTTCACGCGGGAAATCGTTCCCCTGGTGCTGAGCGGGCCTCCTTCGGCGACTGGGTACGGAGAGGGCCGCCCCCCGGTGCGCGAAGTGGTCGCTTTTTGGCCGGCTCTGATCCCGCGCGATCGGGTGCGGCCGTCAGTCGAGGTGATCGGGTGAGGATCCCGCTGCTGCGCATCGCATACTGCCGCTCGGGCGACAAGGGCGACACCGCCAACATCGGCGTCATCGCGCTCGAGGAGCGTTACTATCCCATCCTCGTCCGCGAAGTCACCGCCGAGCGCGTGAAAGCGTTTTTCGGATCGCGGGTCAAGGGCCGGGTGGAGCGGTACGAACTCCCGAACCTGGGCGCGCTGAACTTTGTCCTTTATGAAGCGCTAGGCGGCGGCGGAACCGTCTCCCTGCGCCTCGATGCGCAGGCCAAAACACTCGGCGCGGCCCTGCTGCGCATGGAGATTCACGTCGATGAGCACGAACTTGCAGGTTAGTCTGGAAAGGCGCGTCCTGCGCGTCGAGCTGAACCGGCCGGAAAAGCGCAACGCGCTGAGCCTGGCGATGTGCCGCGACCTGATCGAGGCGTTCGATCGCGCGGAGCGGGACGCCGCAATCGGCGCGGTACTGCTCACCGCTACGGGCAGCGTGTTCTGCGCCGGCATGGATCTGGACGAAGCGCTGGAAGGCAGCGCGGCCGAACACAACCGCCTCCACCGCGAACTGTTCACCGCCGGCGCGCGCATGACCACACCGGTGGTGGCGGCGGTCTCCGGGCCCGCGCTCGGCGGTGGCGTTGGCCTCGTCGCGAACGCGCACATCGCAGTGGCCGCGCAGGGTTCCACTTTCGGCCTGACCGAAATCCGTGTGGGCACGTGGCCGTTCATGGTTCACCGGGCCGTCGCGCGGGCCATCGGGGAACGCCGCGCGCTCGAGCTGGCCCTCACGGGCCGCATCTTCAGCGCCACTGAGGCGCTCGAATGGGGGCTCGTGCACCATGTCGTGCCCGCGTTCGAACTCGAGGACCGCGCCTGGGGCATCGCCTTCGGGCTTTCGGTCTCCAGCGCCAGCACGATCCGCCGCGGGATGGCGTTCGTCAACGAGTCCCGCGAGATGAGTTCCGAAGCCGCGCTGGAACTGGCCGAACGCGCCCGCCAAGAGGTGTTCGAAAGCACCGATTTCCGCGAGGGCGTCCGCGCGTTTCACGAAAAGCGCAAGCCGGTGTGGCCTTCTCTGGGGTAAGCTCGACGCACCGGAAGTGGTGGTCCCTTATCCGCAGAGCTTTTTTCCGGGGGAGACTCAACGTAACCCAAAGTGGTGACCCCTTACAAATAGATCCCTCCGGCCCGTGCCGCGCGGCTGCCTAGATTCTTTCTCCGCACGCAGATCTGGTACCAGGCGCCGATCATGAGCAGTTGCCGGATCAGCGGTTCCCAGCGGTCGTCTCCCCGCAGGAACGCGTCCGCTGCGCGGCGGACCATCGGCAGCTCGATCGGCCCGCTGCGCATGGGCTCCATCGACGGCAGCGCCATGACGAGACGCCGCAGCCGGGTAACATTTCGGAGATAGCGCCGCCAGGGGATGCCGGCGCCCCACTTGCGCACCGCCCCGACATGATGCGGCAGCCGCTCCTGCATTGCCCGCCTCAGCAGGCACCGTGCCCGCCTTCCGGCCAGCAGCACCGAAGTGGGCAGAGCCGCCAGCGCCTCCACCAGCCGGTGATCGAGAAATGGCAGCCGGCATTCGACCGAGACGCCCATCGTCATCCGGTCCGTGCGGTCCACCACAGAAGGCAGATACGTGTGGTGGTCCAGATACATGGCCTGCCGGACCGGCTCGTCGGGGTATACGCGGCGGGCCTCCTCCAGCACCTGCTCGCGATACGGGAATTCGCACGGGCCCACACCGAGCAGCTCAATGTCCGGGGGCAGCAATTCGCAGCCGTTGAACAGCACTAGCCGATTCGTGGGGCGAAGCGCGAGCGAGCGGGCGAAACGGCCCGACGGCCCGTTCGGCCACAGTAACCCCATCGCGCGCGGCAGCATGCTCCCGGAGAGCAGCGAGGGCCACCGCAGACGCCAGTAGCGGGCGTATCCGCCCATGATTACGTCCCAGCCCGCGCCCGAGAGCAGCACGCGGGCGCGGCTGCTGGCGTACTCGGCCACCCCCAGCAACTGCATCTCGAAGCCGTGCGCCAGCGGCATATCGTCCAGCCAGGTCGCCGGCTCGATCAGGCCGATGAGCTCACCGGCGGAAAGCGGCAATTCGTGGGAGTCCAGCCCGTAGCGCACGGCGACCGCCTGCGCCCCCATCCCGTCGTCGCAGCCCGGCTCGGTAAGACGCGCGGTGAAGCTGGCCACCCCGGCGGCGCCCGCGGCGGCGAGGGATGCGGCGATGGTTGCTGAACCCAGCCCGCCCGAGAGCAGCAGTCCGGCGGGGACCACGGCGGTGCGGCACAGCCGCACGGCATCGTCGATGGTTTCCACAAGCCATTCGCCCGGCTGCGGAACCAGGCTCTCGCGCCGCGCCCGCGCCCGTTCCCCTAAATTCCACCAGCGCGTGGTCCGGACCTTACCGTCCCGCCAGACCAGATAGTGTCCGGGAAGCAGGCGGGAGACGCCCCGGTAGGGCGTTCGCTCCCCGGCGACGTACCGGAACAGTAGCAGTTCCGGCCAGGCGGCTTCGTCGAATTCGGCCGCGAGCCCGGCGGCGAACAACGCTTTCTCTTCCGAGGCGAAGTAAATGGCCCCGTTCCGCACCGCGTAGCACAGCGGCTTCATTCCGAGCCGGTCCCGCGCCAGGAATAGCTCACCCTCGGCATCGTCCCAAATCGCCAGGGCGAACGCGCCGTTGAGTGAGTCCAGCATCGCCGGACCCCTGCGCACATAGTAGTGCAGCAGCACTTCGGTGTCGGTGTGCGTGCGAAAACCCGGAGGGAGCGGATCGATGCAGCGGCGCAGCGAGCGGTAGTTCAGAACGGCGCCGTCGGAAACGGCCGCATAGCGTCCGCTGAGGGCCGTTACCGGCGCCTGGCCGCTTTCACTGGGATCGAGCAGCGCGAGCCGCCGAGCGGCCAGCGCCGCGCGGCCGGAGACGAATTCGCCCCAGCCGTCCGGGCCGCGGCAAGCCATGCTGTCGCGCATGTTCCGCAGCCGGGCTCGATCGAATCGAAAGTCGAGGTCTCTGTGGATGACGCCGCAGATACCCGGCATCCATCTCTCCCTCGGCTCTCGCGACCGCCCGGATCGCGGCATTCCAGCGGCAAACCGCGCCGTCCCTCAATGCCGTGGAGGACGCCGGCCAGCGACGCTTCGAGGCCGCGACGCTCCCCACGCCATCCACTCGGAAGACACTTCCCTTTCCGCCGGAGCGCCGCGCCCCGGAGCTCGCGTTAGGCCGACTGGCCTGCGGCCTGGGTCTTTTCCACAATGCCGGTATCCGCCGGCTTCTTCGAAAGCCCCGCCGTCTCAACCAGCGCGGAAAGCTCCTTGAACTCGCGCTGTATATCGGCGAGACGCTGGTCTATCTTCCGCAACTTGAGTTCGAGAACGGTTTCCAGGTGACCGTTTTCCCTGATCAGGTTGTGGAACGCCGACCTGACAAAATCGGACAGGCTCCGGGAGCCCTCGTCGGCGCAGAGCCGCTTCATCTCCTGGTACTCCTCCTCGGAGAGCCGGAAACTGATGAGCCGAACCATCGGTGTGGCCATAGAATATTCCCTTCACCGGGGCTTGCCGCCCCGCCCTCGATTCAATACGGAAGCGTTATCGGGTTACGGCTGCCGGCGGTTGCCCGGCCGGGGCCGCTTAAAAACTCAGCAACAGAAACTTTTTCTTACTGGTTGGGCGGTGCGGCTTCACCGCGCGCTGCCGCTTCTGCCCTCAGGCGGCGGCTCGCGACCCGGACCGGCTTTTTCGTCAACCCCTGATCCCCAAGCGATGTGGAGTCCGCGAGGTCCCCGGGCAAAGCTATCCGCATCCTATCCAGCCCCTTTACGGCCGGCCCCTCCAGGCGCGGCGGAAGAACGCCGTCCTTGCCCGCATCCCAGCCAAACCGGCGGGCGCCAGCCCGCGACATCCCTGGCCCCTCCACTAACAGGTGGGGGCCTCCATGTACATTCCCTAATGTTGTCGAATGTATTTAACCGTACACTGGAGGAATTGTCAATAAGCAACCTGAAAATTTTTTAAGACTGATGTAAGTCTCTGCAGGGTAAAGAGCTTAAATGGTTCTTACCGAACCATCCCAAAGTGGGGATTGTTCCACCACCTCCTCCAGGTGTTTCCCCCACCAGAAAGCCTAAGGCTAAAAAATCTCTAAAGTTGCCCACCGCCAAAGCCGATATTCTGCGGAGCACTGCGGTCGCAGCTTCAAACCTGCAAAATCATATGAGACTCCTGTGGGTGTGCGCCGAGGGGACAGCGCCCGGCGACGATGAAAAGCGAGCGCTCGAAAACCTCGGCAAGTTCTCGATCGAGACAGTAAGCGGACCCGTCGCGGCGCTTGACGAGCTGAAAGACTCCGGTTTCGACTGCCTTCTGGCAGATTTGCCACTCGGCGAGTGGACTCCGGAAGAGTGGCTGGAGGAGGTGCAGCGCGTGCGCTCCTTCGTCCCCGTGGTGTTGCGGGACCGCCGGGGCTCCATGGACGATGCCGTCCGCCTCACGAAACTCGGGGCCTACCATTTCTTCGGCGAGGGCGCGACCGTCGCCGCCCTGGCCCGCGTGCTGGAGGAAGCCGTCGAGTATAAGCGTACCCGTGAGCTGGCTCTGTTCGGGCAGGCTCTGAACGAGCCCTGGAAAGGTTTGCTGGTAGGCGAGAGCCGGCCCATGCAGGACATCGCGCACATCATCCGGCTGGTTGGGCCGCGGCGGAGTACGGTGCTGATTACCGGTGAGACCGGCACGGGCAAGGAGATGGTCGCCCGCGCCATCCATATGGCCAGCAGCCGCGCCCACCTGCCCATGGTGGCGGTCAACTGCAGCGCGCTCCCCGAGGCGCTCCTTGAGGCCGAGCTGTTCGGCCACGTCAAGGGCGCTTTCACGGGCGCGGTGAACCATCGTATCGGCCGGTTCGAGCAGGCGCATCGCAGCACGCTGTTTCTGGACGAGATCGGCGACATGGCGCTGGATCTGCAAGCCAAGCTCCTGCGCGTGCTCCAGGAACGCGAAATGCAGCGGCTCGGCAGCTCGGAAACCGTGCGCCTGGATGTCCGCGTGATCGCCGCCACGAACGCGGACCTGGCGGAACGCATCCGCGAGAACAGATTCCGCGAGGACCTTTACTACCGGCTCAACGTGGTCCCCATCCGCTTGCCGCCTTTGCGCGAGCGGCTCGAAGACGTGCCGCTGCTGGTCCATCATTTCATTGAGAAGATCTGCCGTCAGGAGGACATCCCGAGCAAGCGAATCTCACAGGAAGCCCTCGACAGGCTTCGCTCGTATCACTGGCCGGGCAACGTGCGGGAACTGGAAAACGCGGTGGAGATGGCGATCGCCCTCAGCGGCGACAGGCGCGAGCTGCACCCGGGCGATTTCCCGCTCCCCTCGAGCGCGCTCCGCAAACCGGTCTGCGTAGCGACGACGCCGTCAATCCGGATTCCCAAGGAAGGGCTGGACTTTGAGCGCACGGTTAGCGATTTCGAGCGGGCCATTCTGGACCAGGCGCTCCAACGGACAGGCGGGAACAAGAAGCTGGCGGCGGAAATGCTTCGCCTGAAACGAACGACGTTCTCGGCGAAGCTTAAGAGCCTGGCGAAGGTTTCGGCTTAGTAATCCGGGCCTTGCCAGCTTGCACAATATACCTGCGCGGCGCCGGCCCCACGGCGTTGAACGGATAGCACGTCACCAGTGTCAGCATGGGGCTGGCGGAAGCCTTCAAAACCTCGACGTTCTCCGGGTCCACCACCCGGATGGATTCGACCCGGTATTCCCAGCTCCCGTCCAGCGTGTCGATGCGGATGATGTCGTTGAGGCGCACATCGCGCAGACCGCGGAAGAACGTATCGCGATGGCCCGCCAGCGCGGCATTGCCGTCCTCGCCCGGCAGCGCAGTCCCCTCCACATGCCCCACGGCACGGCGCAGCGCCTCCGGCGTCGTGCTCTCGACGATGATCGCCTGGAGGCCCACTCGCTCAATCTCGATGCGGCCTATCGGTGAGCCGGGTTTGAGAGGGGGTTTCGTTACCGCCGGTTTCGATGCTGGGTGCAGTTCCCCGAATGTGCCGCCGGGCTCGGCGGAATCACGCGCGCCGGTGCCTGAGCGAACGATGTGGGCGAGAAAGCCGGGCACGTTCGCGGGTTTGCGCTCCAACGCCTGTTGAAAAGACCATTGCTGATAGGCCTGGTAAAGGGAGCGGTCCAGGTACACCAACGCGTAAGCCCCAAGGGCGACCGCCGCCACGCACCAGCAAACGATCTCCAACCAGCGCAGCGCCCTGCCGTACCGTTTCAAAAAGCCCGGCCGTAACCTGGCGCCCCCATGGGCGCCAGGTTCGCTAGCCTTCTCGATTCGGGGAGTCATGCCTGCGCGAAGGCGCCGCTCGCTGAAGGCTGAACGGCGCTTGTGTCCGGAGTCCCGTCGTAGTCGTAGTTGTTGTTGTAATTGTTGTCGTTGTTGTCGTAGTTGTCCGGGTAGGTGTAGGAATCTGAGCCTGGGCACGCCGGGCAGGGCGGACAGGCCGGCGTGGGCTCGGGAGCCTGCTGCACGAACGACTCATCCGGGCACTGCGGGCACGGCGGACAAGTTGGCGTGGGTTCAGGAGCCTGCTGCACAGAGGGTTCGTGCGGGCACTGCGTGCACGGGCAGGACGGCGCCGGTTCGGGAGCTTGCTGCACAAACGACTCGTCCGGGCACTGCGGGCAAGGCGGGCACGCCGGAGTGGGTTCTGGAGCTTGCTGTGCTTCGGGAGTTACGGTTGCGGGCGGGCAGACAGGCGCCGCCTGGGGCTCAACTTCAAATTCCGGTTCCGGAGCCGGAGCAGGCGGCACGATCACCTCGACGCCGGGCTCGATCTGTGCTTCGGGTGCAGGCCGCGGCTCGATGGGAACGGCCTGCGCTTCGGGTGTCACGGTCTGCGGCGGGCAGGCCTCGGCCGGCGGCGGAGCCGGTGCGATCGGTTCTGGAGCCGCTTGCGCTTCAGGCGGGCACGGCGGGCAAGGCGGGCACTCCGGGACCGCTTGCGCTTCTGGCGGGCAAGCCGGGCACGGCGGGCACTCCGCTGCCGGAGGCGCCATCTGTGCCTCAGGAGCTTGCGCCGGAGGCGTGATTATTACCACTTCGGGTTGCTCCGGAGGCACAACCAGCACTTCGGGTTGCTCGGGAGGCGCAACCTG
Source organism: Acidobacteriota bacterium (assembly GCA_029776225.1). Classification (GTDB taxonomy): domain Bacteria; phylum Acidobacteriota; class Terriglobia; order Bryobacterales; family Bryobacteraceae; genus Fen-330. The sequence continues at coordinate 147,466 of JAKOTR010000102.1, forward strand.
CACTTCCGGCGCCTCGGCTGGCGGTGCTATCTGGGCTTCGGGCGTCTCCGGGGGCGTTACCCGGGTTTCGGGTGTGGACGGTGGCATAACGGCCACAGGCGGGCAGACCTGCGCCGGAGGCGCCGCCTGGACCTCAGGTTGAGTGGGTGGTAGAGCCTGCGCGGACGGCGGGCATGGCGGGCACGGCGGGCACTCCGGAGCCGGAGGTACTGCCTGGGCTTCCGGCTGGATTGGCGTCACGGTTGCCGGGGGGCACGCCGGCTGCTCCGTCGCCCGCGACGGACACGCCGGGCACGCCGGACAAGCCGCTGCCGCCTCGGCCTGAAAACCCGGCGCGGAAGGCGGTGGGACTCTTCTCACTTCCCCTCCGGCGGCCATGGGCACCGCTTGCCCGTTTGCCGCGGCCAACCGGGTCGCCATGTCTTGCGGATAGGCGAATTCCTGTCCGAAGTTGTCACCCGGGTGATACCATGCTCTCAGCGCAGGAGCTGTGCCGACGGGTTGCTCCCAATATGTGAACACTGTGTCGCTGGACGGCACCAGCCGGTAGATGGGAACTGCCACGATCTCCTGGATCAGCTCCGATTGGTCCTCGTTCCAGATCTGCACGATGCGGCGATTGCTTGGGGTGTCGGCCAGCCGGAGCCAGTATTCGCCTGGTTGGAGCACTTGGCCTGGGATCGCTACTGGCTCGTTCACTGTCAGCTTCGTGAGTTTGTTGAATTCGTCCGCGTTCAAAGTAGGCAGGAAAGCCACTGCGAGCAGCCCCAGGCAGGATCCAATGGTGAGTGCTTTGATGCGATTCATTGTTCCTCCTTCTTCCACTCCGGAGAGCGACAGCCGCTTCCCGGAGCTTGCCGACTGCGCCCATCGGCCATAGGCCCGGTGCCGGCGCAGCCCGCTCTGAGTTCTCGGGTTGGCTCAGCGTCCTTTTCGGACCCGCTGAATCCAACGGCGCAGCAATGGGGCGACATTGCAACTCGCCACTATGGCGGGGGGCATCTTGGGTGCCAAATGGAAAAGACTTTTAGAATGTGCTACTTAAGCCAGCTACCTTGGGCTATTTCTGCAAGTTTTACATGGGCTCGCAGGGATTTAGGACTATCGCTTCAAAGGATCTTCAATCCAGGGCGGAGTGGCTTCTATGAGCCTGCCCAGTTCAGGCTCCAGGCGTTCCATTTGCTGCTTCATCAGCCACGCGATGCGGCGGTAGCTGAAGTGGCCTTTCACGCCGGTTCGCAGCTTGCAAATGTACTCCGCCTCGGCGAAGTCCATCTTGAAGAGGAATCTCGACCGGGCGCCGAAAGGAATCAGGTAATGAGACCCGGGCTCGGGTAGCTCGCCAAGCGCGGCGGAGACCTCCTCCAGCGCGGCCTTGTACGCGCCATCCAGACCGGCGTCGATCAGCGTTTGCGGCGTTTCGAAGCCGAGCCGCACGGTGAACTCCTGCCGGAACTGCTGGCAGCGGCGGTGGCGGTGCAGGTCGCGCCACGCGCCGATATCCATCACGATGTCAAACACGTACAGGCCGCCACGGAACGCCCTCAGCAGCTCGTCGCGGCGCTTGCGCGACCGGAGAGCCAGGTCGAGCACTTCGGCCCGCTGCGCCGCACTCCACCCACAGGCGATCTCGTAGAGTTCGCGGAAGGGCCGGGTGACGACCGGGTACAGCAGCGTCGCAACGATATCGGCGGGCACGTTCGCCGGATGGAGCAGGTCCACGGGTTCGGACGCTTCGGTGGCTGGCGGGGGCAGGTTCTGTTCCGCCCACAGCTTCAGGTCGCGGCGGGACTCCACGGCGTGCGAGTCCACCTCGACGTGACGGGCCAGTGTGGGGCAAAGCGGCTCGCACTCCGCGGCGGGGTCCCAAATGCAGTCGGGCTTTGCCGCGCATGCCTCCGCCAGCTCTACAGCCAGGGATCGAAGTTCGGCGTACTCGGAAGCGCGGAGCCGCCGGATCTGCTTTTCGATCGTGCGGATGCTCACGACCTGGCCGACGTTCGTGGGAACACCGAGGAAAAGCAGGTACCGGGCGCAATCGAACGCTCGCGCCGCGATGTTGCGCTCGTACGCCTGCTCGCTCATCTCAGCGGGGCGCGGCAGGCGCTCTCGCAGGTAGTTCACCACGCCGGCGTGAACGTTCTTGTAGGCCGCCAGCAGCTTCCCGGCAGCCGCCCGGTACGCTGCCGCCTGCGCCGGGTTGAACTCCTCGGGAGTGATGAAACCGGTTCGCGAGAAATCCTGGTAGCGCGACGACTTGGCCTGGCCATCCCAGAGCGGCTCATCTTCTATCTCGGTCGCTGCGAGTTCCGAAATTCCCTCGAAACAGATCGCCGCGTGGCCCAGGTCCGCAATGGAGGCGTGGCCGTACTGGAAATAGTAGTGTTCGAGGAATTTCTGCGAATCGTGAGCCCGCACCCATTCCAGCGACTGGCGGATGGAGTCCGGCGACCGGCTATATCGCGCCAGCGCGTAGGCCGACTTCTCGGGCGGCATCGGAGCGAGTGTAAGGACGCGCTTCGGTGTTTCGGGCATGAACCGCTATGATAGCTAATCAATGCGAGTGAAGATTAAGCGCCTGCGCCCCGACGCTTTCCTGCCGGAATACGCGCACGGCCCCGAAGAAGACGCCGGCATGGACTTGCGGGCAGTGGAACCGGCGGTGCTGCGCCCGGGAGAGCCCGCGCTGGTGGGAACCGGCATCGCCATAGAGCTGCCGCCGGGCTTCGAGGCGCAGGTGCGGCCGCGCAGCGGGCTCGCGCTGAAGCACGCCATCACGCTCCCGAACAGCCCCGCGACCATCGACCCGGGCTATCGCGGCGAAATCCGCGTCATTCTGCTGAACCTGGGACGCAACGACTACTGCATCGAGCGCGGGGACCGCATCGCGCAGCTCGTCATCGCCCGCTACGAGCAGGTGGAATGGGTGGAAGGCCCCTTGAGCGAAACCAACCGCGGCGACGGCGGGTTCGGCTCGTCGGGCCGCTGACAACAGACGCCCGGGCTGCGGGTGGCAACATCCCCCGCGACCTCATGAAGGCTGGTGAAATCCGGCCGCTGACAACAAAAGCCCCGCCCGCCGCTGGGACCCTCTACATCACTCGAACTGAATCTGCGCGATGACGAGGTCGGGCAGGCTCTGGTTCCACGTGTTCGGGATCGTGTCGAAAGGCAGCCGGAAGTCTTTGGTCTCGCCGGGCTTGAGCCCGCCGCCGCGCGCGCTGACAATCGGCAGGCGTTCGCGAAGCACTACCTGTCCGTAGGGATCGCGGAACACACAAGTCACTTCGACCAGCCTCACCGCGCGCTCCCCGGTGTTGGTAATTTTACCGGTGATCTCGACGAGGGTCTGTCCGGCGAAGCTTTCCTTGGCGGACATCTCGACGTCGCTGAGCGGCAGCGCTCCCCTGCGAACATATTCCCGCGCTTCTTCGGTCAGAACCGGCGCTTGCGTCTCAGGACCGGTCCAACGGGAGTTCAGATACGCGAAGACTCCGAGGACTGCAACCGCCACGGCCACCACGCCGATCAGCACGGGGGAAAAGAGACCCCGCCCCGGCCCGTTCCCGCGGCTTTCCGTTAGGATACCCATCCTCATGGATTCTATCCTCTCTTCGAGCGGAAGTGTGAAAAACAGAACATCCCGCAGGCCCGTTCGTGGGCACGGTGCTGAGAAAGGTTTTGAAGTGATCGTGCTCAGTCTATTCCTATGAACTGCTTATCTCTGATAACGATCCGCTTTTTGCAGGCTGGATAATCGACGCCTATGGAGCCGGGTGAACACGTGATTGGAGTGCCGCACCATGGGCAATTCCCCTTCATGTGCCGCACTCCTAGGCCCAGGAGCGGACCCAAAAGCGGCGCCAACAAACCGCTAAGGATAAGCGGAACCCCGAGGATTGTACCAATGCCGGTAAAGCAGAGAAGAATGCCGATGGTAAAAAGCACCCTGCCGCTCCCCACCCTGCGAAACAACCTGCCAGGACACCTTCGCCTTTCGCACTCTCGATGGTAGCTTGTGACGGTACCTTCGGCTCTTCACTTGCCGTCCCACACGCAGGACAGAATCTTGCGCCGGAAGGTGGTAGGCCGGCCGCTGGAAAGCAAACCTCTGCTTCTTCGCGCGTCTCCGCAACGGGTGTCATCTTACCTCAGTCAGAACGCCAAGCAACCTCTGAATCGCTTCGCGGTCCGCAGGGGAACTGAGGGCCGCAATTCACCCTTGCGCGCAGCAGTGGCGGGGAGTAGCATACATTTGGACCTATGACTCGCATTTCTGTTGCTCTTGTGGTTATTCTCGGCGTCGCCGCGGCAACTCTGTACGGCGCCGATTTTTGGGAGAAAAAGAAGTTCACAGAGTGGAACGAAAAAGAAGTCCGGCGGATGCTCACGGACTCACCGTGGGCGCATTCCTATGAAATCATGGGCGGCGGTGGAGGTTTCGCGCCTGGTGGAGGCGGCGGCGGCCGCGGAGGTGGGCGGCGTGGCGGAGGCGGCGGCGGATTTAGCGCCGAGTCCGGCATCGAAGGAGGCGGCGGCGAAGGAGGAGGGAGCATGGGCGGCGGGCCAGCTCGGCCGATTGCAGTGCTTCAGTTCCGGATACTCAGCGCGCTGCCGGTGAAACAGGCGATCGCGAGAGTCCGGTTCGGAACTGAGGTGGAATCGCCCGATGCCGTGAAGCTCCTGTCACGCCAGGAGACCGCCTATATCGTAAGCATCACCGGCCTGCCGGCTCGCATGCTGGAGGGAGCCGATGCCGCTTCACTTAAGAACACCACCCAACTCAAAGTGAAGAACAAGCCTGCCGCGTATCCCCGCGACCTGCAAATCCAAAAAAACGGCCCGATGATCGACGTTTACGCCTTCTTCTCCCGGGAAGACACACCCATCGTCGTCGAGGACAAGGAATTTGAGGTGATCTTCAAGATCCCCAACCGGGAGATTAAACGGACCTTCAAGCTGAAGGACATGGTGTACAACGGCAAGCTCGAGATCTGAGGATCGGGCGGCGCCGCGGGCTTACATCTTGTACAGCATCACGTAAATCGCCACGCCCGTCACACTGACGTAAAGCCACACAGGCAGCGTCCAGCGCGCGATTTTGCGGTGCGCCTGGAAGCGCCCGCGCAAGGCTCGCACGAGCGTCACCACCGCAAGCACGGGCACTGCTGCGGCCAGCACGGTGTGCGTCAGCAGAATCGAGAAGTACACCGTCCGGATGGGGCCTGTCTTCTGAAATCTCACGCTGCCGGCCTGCGAGTGGTAGACCAGGTAGCTGACCAAAAACAGCACGGAGACCGCGAACGCCGCCAGCATGGCGCGCCGGTGCGCATCCTTGCGCCCGCGCCCGATCAGGATGCGCCCCCACACCAGCAGCCCCGCCGCAGTCGCGTTGAGGACCGCGTTCACCGCGGGCAGATCGGATACGTCCATGCTATGTGCCTTCCCTGGCCAGCCGCCGTATGTCGGAGACGAGCTGCTTCAGCCCCTCGTCGTCGTCGGTGTGATAATAGCCGCGGATCCGCCTCTGCCGGTCCACCAGGACGAAGCGGGTCGAGTGCGTCAGGCTGCCATCCACGCCGCCCAGTTTGAAGCCCTCGCGATCGATGTGCTGAAGCACGGATGACGGGCCGGTGAGAAAGTGCCACTGCCCGGGGTCGGCGCCAAAGCGTTTGGCGTACTCCGCCAGCACCGGGGGCGTATCGTGCTCCGGGTCCACAGTGAACGACACCAGGCGCACATCGGGGAGGTCCGCAACCTGCTGGCCGACCCAACGCATTTGAGACGACATGCGCGGGCACGGGCCGGGGCAGGTGGTAAAGATGAAATCGCTCACCCAGATTTTCCCTTCGAGGGACTTGCTGTCGAACGGCTCGCCGTCTTGCGCCGTCAGGGTGAATTCGGGCACTTGCCCCAGCACAGGCAACGGCTTGCGCGAAGCGCAACCGGCCAGCAGGGCGCAGGCGAGAATCAAGCCGGAGTACTTCATACGCGCTCCTAACTATGCAAAGCTATGCAAAACTCCCGGCGCTCGTGCGCCGGGCGAACATGGTGGAAGCGGCGAACAGCAGGATGGCGAACGCCGCCGTGACCAGGACGCTGGTGGAAAGCGGGGGCACTCCCGCCGCGGCGCCGCGCTCGAGCGACTGGCGGAGGGCAGCCACCGTGTACGTAACCGGATTGAGCCGCATCAGCCACTGCACCCAGCCGTGCGCGCTTGCTATCGGAAACAATGCGCCCGACACCAGCCACAACGGCAGCAGCACCAGGTTCATCACGGCGTGAAAGCCCTGCGTGGAATCCATCTGCCAGGCGATGGCAAAGCCCAGTACGGTGAACGTGAATGCGATCAGGAAGATCACCGCAGCCGCCCCCAGGATTCCCGCGGCGCCGGGCCAATAACCCGTCGCCGGCAGGAAACACAGGAAGACCACCCCCTGAATCCACGCCAGTGTCGAGGAGCCCAGGATCTTGCCCAACACCATGGAACTGCGCGGCGCGGGCGAAACCAGCATCGAGAGCAGAAACCCCTCGCGGCGGTCCTCGATCAGCGACATGGTCGAGAACGCCGCCGAAAACATCACGGTCAGAACCAGCGCGCCAGGAAAGAAAAACGCCAGATCGCCGAATCCCGAACCAATCAGCAGCCAGAACACCAGCGGCGAGCCGACGTAGCCCAGCACGCGCGCCTTCTCGCGCCAGAAGCGCACCAGATCGCGGCGCCACAGCGTTCCGACTGCAAGCCAGAAATGCATTCCCTTACGCCCCTCCGAGACCCGACCCGGTTTCATTGAGAAAAACATCTTCGAGCGTCGGCTTGTGCAAAGCCACCGACTCGATCACGCCGGGAAACGCCTCCACCACCTCGGTGATGAAGCGGTGGCCGTTGGCGATCTCGACGCGCAGTGCGCCGTTCACCGGGATCGCGCGCACACCCATCCGCGATTCGATTCGCTGCCGCAGGCTTTCGCCATCCGCCGTGGTAAGCACGACCACGTCGCCTCGAATCCGCGCTTTCAATTCCGCGGGCGCGCCGCAGGCCACCAGCGCGCCCCGGTGCATCAGGGCGAGCCGGTCGCAGCGCTCCGCTTCGTCCAGAATGTGCGTGGTGAGCAGCACGGTGATGCCCTGCGCTGCGCGAAGCTCCTCGATATAAGTCCACAGGTCGCGGCGGGCGCCCGGATCGAGCCCGGTGGAGGGCTCGTCCATCAGCAGCACGGCCGGCCGGTGCAGCAGGCTCTTGGCGATCTCCACCCGCCTGCGCAGCCCGCCCGAAAGGGATTCGATCCGCTCGCTTCGGCGGTCGGCGAGACCGAACTTTTCCAGGACCTCCTCGATCCGCGCCGCCAGCAGCGGGCCGGAAAGACCGTACAGGCGCCCCTGGCTGCGGAGGTTTTCCTCCACCGTCAACTTCCGGTCCAGGCTCTGGGATTGAAAGACCACGCCGATGCGCCGCCGCACCTCCTGCGGCTGACGCTCCACGTCAAAACCGGCCACGCGCGCCGATCCCGCCGCCGGCGCAAGCATCGTCGCCAGCACCCGGAACAGCGTGCTTTTCCCGCCGCCATTCGGGCCCAGCACACCAAAGATTTCCCGGTCCCGAACCTCGAAAGCGACCTTCGACACGGCGATCCGCTCGCCGTACTTCACCACCAGGTTTTCAACCGAAACCATTGATTACAGGACCGACCTGTCCAAAAGCATCAATCCAAAAAGCAGGGGCAGGTAGATCACCGAAGCTCGCAACACGTGCCGCGCCCTCAGATTCGTCCGCTCGAAGACCACCCGCAGCCCCGCGTACAGGAAAACGAGGCCGAGCGCCAGCGCCCCGAACACGTAAACCTGGCCGGACATGTTCACATAGGCCGGAGCCAGGCTGGCCGGTATCAGCAGCGCCGAGCTAGTTGCGATCTGGAGCGCAGTCGATTTGCCGTCAGGCTCGACCACCGGAAGCATGACGATGCCGGCGCGGCCGTAGTCTTCGCGGTATATCCAGGCGATCGAGAGGAAGTGTGGGAACTGCCAGAGGAACAGGATGGCGAAAAGAATCCAGGCCTCGGCGCCGAGCTTGCCTGCCGCCGCGGCGTAACCGATCAAGGGAGGCATGGCGCCCGGAAAGGCTCCAATCGTAGTGGAATGGGGCGTCCGGGATTTCAGCGGCGTGTACAGGAACAGGTACGTGGTCAGCGAGAGCATCCCCCAGACCGCGGCCAGGAGGTTAACCGCAAGCAAAAGATCCAGAAAACCCGCTACCGAGAGCGCAATGCCGAAGATCAGGGCGTTCCGCGGCGTTACCCGGCCCGACGGAATGGGGCGCATTCTCGTCCGCCGCATCTTGGCGTCGGCTTCGCGCTCGAACCACTCGTTGAGAGTCGCCGTCCCCGAAGCCAGCAGCCCCGTGCCGAGCAGCGCATGCAACAGCGTAGGGATGTGCAGTTCGCCGCCGCGCAGGCCGAAGTAATAGCCGATCGCCGTGCTCATCAGAATGAGCCAGGTGATCGTTGGCTTGGTCAGTTCGATGTAATTCCTCATCAGGACGTCGTCGCGCTCTGCGCGGCCGGCTCGGCGGCGGTACGGCGCACATGTCGGAACACCTGTATGGCGAATGCCGTGCCGGCGGCCATCGTCAAGGCGCCCACGGCCAGATGCAGCACCGTCCAGAAAACCATTCCCGGCGTAGGTTTTACGGCCTCAGATGTTATGATGCGGCTCAAGTACGCGGCGATTCCAAGGAATATCTGCACCAGCGTGATTCCGAGCAGCATGCGCGCGCTGCGCCCGAGCGCCGGGTGCGATCCATGCTGGCTGATCACCGGGATGGCCGCCATAAAGACGATTCCCGCCACCACCATCGCGCCGACGACGTGCGGGATCACACTGAACGCCTGGTGCCGCGCCCCCGCCCCTAACGCCACCTGACCCAGAATGACGACGGGAACGGCCGCAGCCAGCGACCGCATGGAAGGCCACCCCGAGTCCTCTACCACCTGGGGGCCTTGATGCCACCCCGGTGAAGTAAAGACGGCGATCGCGACCGTAGCCGAAAAGAACAGTTCCGCCAGGCAGGCGTGACCTACGCTAATCGCCTTAGGTAGTAAGTACAGTACGGTAAGCCCCCCTAGTACTCCTTGAACAATCACAGCACCCAACGCAGCCCATCCGAGATTGCGCATCCACCGGCGCGGATCGGATTTCCAAATCCAAATCGCCAGAATAATTGTAAAGAAGCCGATAGCGGTGGCGATCATCCGATGCCCGTGCTCGTAGAAGACGCCGCCTTCCATCGGGGGCATGAGCTTGCCGTAGGAAAGGGGCCAATCCGGCACCGAAAGGCCCGCCGCATTACTTGTCACCATGCCGCCCGCCACCAAGAGCAGCAGCGTGCAGAAGGCCACAAAAACGGCATAGCGATGCAGCCAGATATTGACCATAGATAATTGGATTCCCAGAAATCAGCGAAAGAGTCGCCCTCTTTTGTAAGTTTCATTGTACCGCGTTCGTTCAGGGGCCCTGCCCCGCTGCAGGATGTTTACGGGCCGCTCTGGGCAGTGCTGTATAATGAGCAAATGGAGGGCACAGGAGAATAGCTGTCCCTATACCCTGCCGCAATATTGGTCCAGCATTGCTCGAAATGAGGAGCGGAATGAGAGGAATCCCTATCGCAAGCGTGACACTGGCGTTCAGTGTTTTCCTGGTTGCGGGTTGGGCGGCCGCTCAGCAATCTTCGCAGCAGCCGGAGGGAGCCGCGGCGCCCCAAGAAGTGAAACCCGGCATGGCTGCCGAAACCCAGGCGGAATCCGCGAAACCGGCCCTCCCGGTTTCGGTTGACCCAAAAACCTTCAGTCTTGGTCCCGAGGACGTCATTTTCGTCCGTGTGTGGCGGGAGCCCGATCTTTCCGGACAACTCGTAATCCGGCCGGACGGCAGGATCACCATGCCGCTCATCGGCGAGGTGGATGCAAACGGGGTGGCTCCCGACGAGCTGGCCACGCGCATCAGCGAGGCGCTCTCGAAATACATCAACAACCCGCAGGTGCTGGTTCAGGTTATGGCCGTCAGGAGCAAGCGCTATCTGATTGACGGCGAGGTCTTACGGCCGGGCGCCTATCCTCTAGCGGTTCCGACCACGGTGTTTGATGCGATCACTCTGGCGGGGGGCTTCCGCGATTTCGCCAACAAGAAGAACATCGTCATCATTCGGGGCAAGGAGCGGCTGAAATTCAACTACAACGACGTCGTAAAGGGCAAGAATCTGAGCCAGAACGTGCTGCTTCAGCCCGGCGACAAGATCATCGTGCCCTGAGGGAAATGGCCGGGCGGGGCCGATAAGACCCTTAGCGCCATAGAGCGCCGGCTGTTCCCGGCCCTGGAGAGGGGAAGTATATGCAACCGACGCAGGATGTCCTGAGTGTTGGCCGGCGTCCCATGGACGTTGAGGATTACATCGATGTCGTCCGCCGGCACAAGAGCTGGATTGCAGGCCCGACGTTTGCGTCCTTAGTGATAGCGGTCGTAGTCGCGTTTCTCTGGCCGGACACGTACATCTCCGAATCCACCATCCAGGTACTTCCGCCGCAAGTGCCCGAGCGTTACGTGCCCTCGAACGTTAATTCGGAGATGACCCACCGAATCAATCAGATGGCCGCGACCATCCAGAGCCGCCCTAATCTCGCCAATCTCATCAATACGCATGGTCTTTACCGCTCGGAGTTAAAGCGCAAGCCGCTGGAAGACGTCATCGAGGAGATGAAGCGCAATATCCACATCAGCCCGGTGACCACTATCCAAACGCCGACCCACGGCAGGACTGCGATTTCAGCTTTCAAGGTCTCCTTTGCCTACTCCAACCGGCACGCCGCCCAGAAGGTCACCGCCGACCTGGCGCGCGGCTTCATCGATGAGAACATCCGAACCCTCTCCAGCCAGTCCGCCGCCACCACCGATTTTTTGAAAGACCAGTGGGAGGCAGCCAGGAAGCGGCTCGACGAACTCGAGAACAAGATGACCGAGTTCCGCCTGAAGAACGCCGGGCGGCTGCCCGAGCAGCTTCAGGCGAATCTCCAGACGCTGCGGTCGCTGGAAACGCAACTCGCGGGAGTCAATGATGCCATCAGCCGGATCGGGCAGGAAAAACTGCTGTTTGAGAATCAGATCCGGATCTACCAGGACCAGCTTGCGGCGCTGAAGCGGGGCGGCAGCACCCTGAGCGCGCGGGCGCAGGACGAGCGCCTTGCCCTTGTTGAGCGCGAGGTTGTGGCGATGGAGAACAACCTGGCCGCGCTCAGGCAGCGGTACAAGGAAACCCACCCCGACGTTCAACACGCTCAGGCGCAGCTTGAAATGATCCGCAAGCGCCGCGACGAAATCGTCCGGGAACTGGCGCAGGCAAAGTCCGAGTCCGCGCCCGTCGTGCCGACGCAGGAGGATCTGCGCGGCACGCGCGAACTCGAAGCCGCCATCGCCAGGTTGCAGGCTCAAATCCAGGTGAAGGACCTGGAACTGGCCGAGCGCACCAAGGAACAGAAGAGCCTGACCCAGGCCATCAACACCTATAACGCCCGGATTCAGTCCAGCCCGCTGATGGAGCGCGAGTACGCCGAGCTCTCGCGCGACTACGAACTGGCCAAGGCCAGGTACGAAGAGTTGAATACAAAGAAATCGCAGTCGGAGATCGCCACCGCGCTCGAAACCCGGCACTACGGCGAGCGCCTGGAAGTGCTGGAATCCGCATCGCTGCCGGAAACGCCGAACAAGCCGAACCGGCTGATGATCATCGGCGCGGGGGTTGGAATCGGCCTCATGCTGGGGGTGTTTCTCACCGGCGCGCGCGAGATGAAGGACACATCGCTCAAGAATCTGAAAGACGCCCGCGCCTACACCAACCTTCCGGTGCTTGGCACCATTCCGCTGCTGGAGAATGATCTGGTGGTGCGCCGGAAGCGGAGGCTGGTCTGGCTGGCTTGGTCGACTGCGTGTCTTGTCGGCGTGATTGCCATGTCGGGTTCGATTTATTACTATTACGCAACCAGGGTGTAGAATCAGCAGCCGCGAGTTGGAGGCCAAATGAGCCGAGTTCACGACGCATTGCGCCGCGCCGAGCAGATGGCGGCCACGCCGCCTGTACAGCCCGAGTCCGCCCCCGCTGCGCCGCCGTCCGGGGTGCCGCTGTCCGGGGCGCCGCCGGCAGCCGTTCCCACGGAGCCCGTCCGGCCGGGCCGTCGGGCTCTGGTGACGCCGGTGACCGGGCTGCTCGAGCAGGTGCAGCAAGTCCCCTTTACGCCGGCGCCCGAAGCGCTGCTGCTCGACCAGAACCGCCCTCAGGACGCGCCCAGCGAGGAGTTCCGAAGCATCCGCACGCGGTTGAATCATCTGCAGACGCTTCAGCCCATTCATACGGTGGTTGTCACCAGCCCGTCGCCGGCCGAGGGCAAGTCTTTCGCCGCCGCCAATCTCGCCCTGGCCGAGTCCCACCTTGCCGGCAATCTTACTCTGCTGATCGATTTCGATTTCCGCCGCCCGGTGATACACAATCTTTTCCAGATTGAGCGCACGCCAGGCGCCACCGACTTTCTGCTCGGCAACGCCAAACTTGCCGACTGCATGAAGCGGGTGGCGGGAACCAACCTGTTTCTGATGCCCGCCGGGACGGCGGTCAAGAATCCGCTCGAACTGCTCAACCTGCGCGAGGTCCGCAAGCTGTTTCAGGATCTTCCCCAGTGGTTCAACTGGGTGATCCTCGACAGCCCCCCGCTGCTGTTCTCGGCTGACGCCAACCTGCTCAGCACGCTGGCCGACGGCACAATTCTGGTGGTCCGCATCGGCTCGACCACGATCGACGCCATCACCCGCGCCATGCAGTCCCTGTGCGAGAACAACGTGCTGGGGACGATCGTAAACGGCGCGCGGGCGGGCGAGCTATACAGTAAGTACACGTATTACTACTCCAAGTACGGTCAGGAAAGCGTGCCGGAACCGGACGGTGAGCCGGAAAAGTAACCGATCCCGTCAGAAGCTGCTTGTACTCTCCTGAAAGTGCGTGAGTTGTCAGGTCGTGCCAATTCCGGCCAACTCCTGTCAAGCCTCGCGGAGGCTGTTCGAAGTCTAACCCTCAAAAGCTAATAGCAGCCGGCGGGCAGCCAAATCCAGGCGGCTCGCAACAGGCCTGGGTTACTTTCAAGGTAGGTGTACACACCCACACTAATCCTGTGGTGGTTTGTTTACAGCCGTGGGACGCAAACGGTGTAACTACGGAATATGCCCGGTCTGAATAGCTAACGCTGTAGTGTCATCAGAGGGGGGATGGGATGAACAGAAAACAAATCAGTCTGGTGCTCGCCGGCTGTTGCGTGGGCGCGCTGGTGGGCTTCGGCCTGTTTGGCCTTGCCCCGCTGCGAGTCCACGCTGATCGGGATGCTGATCGGGATGCGACGCTACCACTGATCGCCAACGCGGCGTTGAAAATCGAGAGGGGCAAGCAAACGTTCCGGTTCGATACGTTCGGCAGCGAGGCATTCTGGGGCGGGAGGCTCCGCCTGCACGAAGCAGTCGCCACGCTGAGTCCGGCCGCTGCGCTGAACCTGGGCCTGAAAGTTGACGTGGATGCGCTGCCGCAGCCCTTGATTCAGCAGCTTCGCATGGGCAGAGTTAATCTCAACGATTCGGCGGTCACGCTTGAACTTCTGAGGCTGAATGCGGTTGTCGGGCTTACCGGCTTTTTCGACGAGAACGGCCAGCAACTGCAATCGGTCGGCATTCAGTGCGCGCTCTGCCACTCGACGGTGGACAATTCCTTCGCTCCCGGCATCGGGCGCCGCCTGGATGGCTGGGCAAACCGCGATCTCCGGGTCGGGGACATCATCGCTTCGGCGCCGGATCTTACTCCGTTCGTGGATCTGCTGAAGGTGGTCCACCCGTCGATTACGGCCGAAGACGTGAGGATGGTGCTGCGCGCATGGGGACCCGGCAAGTTCGACGCCGAACTGATTCTGGACGGTAAGTTCTTCAATCCCGCAACTGTAAACTTACCGCCACAGGGCGTGACCGCAACTCTCATTCCGCCTGCCTTCGGCCTCGGCGGCGTTACCCTCCACACCTGGACCGGCTGGGGGTCCATTCCGCATTGGAACGCGTTCGTCGCAAACCTGGAAATGCAGGGAAAAGGCCGCTTCTGGGACCCGCGGCTGAACAACGCGAACCAGTTCCCCATCGCGGCTGCGTTTGGGCTCGGCAATCTCCCGATCATCGATCCCGAAGAAGACCGGATCACAGGGAAGCTCTCGGACCTTCAGTTCTATCAACTGGCGATTCCCTCGCCGCAGCCTCCTCGCGGCAGCTTTGACCGGGAGGCGGCCGAACGCGGCGCCGAGGTGTTCGTCGGCAGGGCCAAGTGTAACAACTGCCACGTCAAGCCCCTGTGGACGGATGCGGGCTGGAACGCGCACACGCCGGAGGAGATCTGCATCGAATCGTTCCAGGCGGACCGCTCGCCGGACCGCGTCTACCGCACCGCGCCGCTCGGCGCCCTGTTCACGCACACCCAGGGCGGGTTCTATCATGACGGGCGCTTCCCCACGCTGATGGACGTCGTGAATCACTACGACGCGTGCCTGAGCCTGGGCCTCACGGAGGCGGAGAAAACGGACTTGATCGAATACCTGAAGAGCCTGAAGACTCAGTAGCGCAAGGTCAGCGGTTCAGGTCGATGACCGCGTAGACTTCCAGCCGCGGAACGGTGAACTCAGTGGCGCCGTCGCTGGCGGCGTAATCCGCGAGCGCGGCGCCTTCCGTTTCCGGAACGTGCAGGACGCCGGTTTTGTAGATCCCGCGCACGCGCACTCGCAGTCCTTCGACCGGCCGCTGCGCGTAGTTCAACAGGTGCACGCGTGCCCGGGTCCCGTCTCCCGCGAGCCGCACCAGCACGGTGTCGCTGCCGTAGATGCGCACCAGCCGCCGCTCATCGGTGAGCTGCTGCCGGGCTTTTACCGCGAAGAGGACGGGGTCCGCCGCGTCCGGCCCGGGACGGAGGTTGAGGTCGGATGAAGGGTCCGGAGCGGAAGCCACGCGGAACAGCAGGTTGCGGCGGGCAAGCATGTTCAGCACCTCGTCGAGTTCGGGCGAGTTGTCGTCCACGACCGTAATGTTGGTCAGCGCGGGTAGAGCGGGCCCGTCCACCGAGCGCAGGAAGGTTAGCATGCGGCCGAGCGGCTCCAGGTCGGCCGGGTCAATGCGCAGCACGGCATCAACGCCGTAGGCGAACGCCTCGGCCGCCGCCAGCGCGGCTGCGCCCGCAGGCAGCTCGTACCACCACGCGGCCCTGGGCTTGCGGATGAATTGCCAGCCGTTCGCGTCTATCCAGGGGGTCCGCGTGGCCGAGGCGGTGTTCACCTGCCACTGCACGCCGGGCGGCTGCGCGCTTTGATAGCGGCTGCGCGTGGCATCGTCAACCGGAACGGCGTCGAACCCCGCGGCGCGCCACGCGTCCGCAAGCGCGGCGGGAACGTAGATCCGTTTGATGCCGGCCTTCTCGAGCGAGGGAGCCGTCCCGGTTCCCTGCTCCCAAAACAATCCCGGAAGAATCGCAGCCAGCGCAAGCAGGAGCATTAGATTTCGATGTTCTCCACGCGGATCTTTTTGAGATCGTAGGTGCCCAAGCCGAGCCCGGCTGCATATCCGATGTGGCCCGGCTCACGTACGAAGCGGTTGATGTTCGGATCGGCGTCCGGACGCGAGCCCGGCTTCACGCGGTCCATCGAGCGGTCCCACACCGAAATGGCGCCCTCGGCCTTGCGCTTGTTGTCGATGATGTCGAGGAGGAGGCGGTCGATTGCCACGGGGTCCGTGCCGAACATCATGCGTTTCGGGTAGAAGCGGAAGCGCCGCGTGGGCGAGAAGGGCCCGCCGTGCCAGACGCCGCGCAGTCCGTCCATGATGTGCAGCACGGTGCGCGACCGCAGCGGCTCCACCGAGGCCAGTGTGCCGATGAACGAAAGCGTCTCGGTTTTCGCACCGCTGTGCGAACGCGCGACGTTGCTGAAGCTGCCATACGCGATGTTCTTGAGGCAACCCGTCACGCCGGACGCGCCATGGTCTTTCATGTTCGGTACGTTGATGATCTTGGTGAAGCGCTCCGTGATCAGCCGCACCATGTTCGAGCGCGTGTCTTCCTCACCGAAAAAATTCACTTCGACATAGGTCTTGGGGTCGTAGTTCGCGATCGAGCCGCGAGGTTTTTCCACGGTGTGGATTTGCACGCCGGCGGGCACGTAGCGGGGGTAATTCACGCTTTCCATCTGGTCGAGGAAGCGCTCGTAGATGTAGATTTGCGAGGGCTTCACACCAACGGCGATGAGGTTGCGGCAAATCTCCGCCACCACCTCGGGGGTGGACATGATATTGGGCGCTCCCGAGCAATTCACCTTGATGCCTACGACGTCGGCGGGCCCGAAAAACCGCCGCCACGCGTCGCGCGTGTCGCGCTCGCCCGTAAGCGCGCGCATTCCGCGCGCCATCATTTCAGCCACGACGGAGGCGTCTACTTTCTCCGTGTCCGCGTCGATTGACTTTTCCGAATGCACCGAGACCACGGCGCCCGGAAACAAGCCCGGCATACCGGGCTGCGCGGCGGGAGAGAAGGAGGTAACAATCTTGTAGCGAGGTTCGAGTCCCAGCGCGGATACAGGAATAGCTTGAAGAAACCGGCGGCGGAGCATAGCAATTCCCCTCGCGATGATTCTATCATTGACCCATGAAGCAAAAACCCATCAACCGGAAAACTTTTTTGAAAGCCGCTGCGGGCGCAGCCGTGGTTACTAAGGCCGCCAAGGCCCAGGAAGTAAAGAAAAAGGTCCATTACCGTGGAGCTAAGCCCACTAAAACGCCGCTGTTCTCTCCCGCGGTGTCATACGGCAATCTGCTCTTCATCGCTGGGGTCGGCGCTCATTTTGAGGGAGACATTAAAGCGCACACCAAAGCGGTGTTGGATCAGATCGAGGCCACACTGAAAAGCGCCGGCTCTTCGATGGATAAAGTTTTGAAGTGTAACGTTTACTTGAACGACTTAAAAGATTATCAGGCAATGAACGAGGTCTTTCTTGGCCGTTTTGGAGACGAGCCGCCGGTGCGCACAACCATCGCCGCGGCGGGCGGAATTCCCGGCAACTCGCTGGTGGAAATCGACGTGATCGCTTACATCTAGTTACGGCGTGCGAGAGCGGGCCGGGCGTGGGCGCGGCCCGCCACGGGAAACGGCTTAGCGGCTTCGTTCGTAAGGCTGCTTGAGGTATTTCGCCGCTTCGTCCAGGGCGCCCTGGGTGTTGTCCTTGGTCCGCATTGCCAGCGTGTACTCGTTCACGGCGCGCTCGCGCTGCCCGGTGATATCGAAGATCTTGCCGAGGTTGATGTGCGACCAGACTTCCGTCCACTTCGGCTCCAGGTCGCCGTTTAGCGCTTCGCGGAACTCGTTGGCCGCCGCCTGGTAGTTGTTTTGGAGGAAGAAAATCTCCGCGATGCGATAGTGCGCAAGCGAACTGTTGCGGTTCACCTCGAGCGCTTTCTGGTACTCCTTGAGCGCCTCGTTGAAGTCGCTGATTTCGGCGAACTGCTCGCCCCGGCGGATGGCGACCGCCACACGGGTGGGGTCGTCGTACCGCAACACGCGGTTGTTCGGGTCGAGAATCAGCGTCTTCGGCTTACCGAACGTCTCCACGACGAACTCGGAGGAGGTGCCCATCACCTCGATCTTTTTCTCCTCCGGGTTGCCTTCGGTCTCTATTCTCAGTTCCACCGGCATGCGGAACGTGTCCAGGTCCTGCGCGACTTTCCCCATCACGCGAAAACCCTTTTGCGTGCGGTAAACGATGTAATCGAGCTGGAACTCGGGCGCTCCGCTCGATTCAATCCATTGCAGGAAGAAGTACTTCAGGTCCTGCCCCGAGGCAGCCGAGGCCGCCGCCTCGAAATCCGCCGTGGTTACCGGTTTCCACGCGTGCTGGTTGGGGAACTCCTTCAGCACCTTGAAGAACGCCGCGTCGCCCGCCACGTAGCGCAGCATGTGCATCACGGCGGCGCCTTTGCTCGCGGTGAGCGCCCAGAACTCCGGCGAATAGTCCTCAAGGCGCGGCGTCTGGATGACGGGAATCTCGTTCATGGTGAGCGCGTCGATGTAAACGTCGCGAACCTCGGCCGCCAGCGCATCCGGGCCGTTCGTGTGCTCGAGATAGAGCATTTCCGAGTACCGCGCCATGCCGTTGGTGAGCCAGAGATGATTGCGCGTGGCGGCGGAAACCAGTGAACCCCACCACTGCCGCGCCACCTGGTTGGCCACGAGCCGCACGTTCGGCTGCCTGCCGATGCCGCCCGGAGAGAAGAACAGAATGCCCGGCGCCGCGTAGCCGTTCGGCGCGCCGGACTCGGTCTCGACCACCGTCAAATTCGCCTGCGGCGGCAAACCGTACAGGCTGGTGAAGAACGACATCGCCTTGCCGATCTCCTGGCCGTGGGCGTTCGCCATATCCTTTTCCGCGTCGCGGAAGTAGATCGTCGTATTCACGCCTTCGGCCTCGACGGTGACCGGGTCGCCCTGCACCACCGCAAGGCTGCACGGGAACGCCGGCTGGCTGAACTGAAACGTGTAAAGCTGGTTGCCGTCCGCCGCCGGTTCGCTCTTTGCGAGGCCCGGCGCAATCACTTTGAAGCCTGCCGGGACGGTGATGCGCAGGTCTGCCGTGTGCCGCCCCGTGCTGTAATTCGCCACCGGGAACCAGCGCGCCGGGTACAGCAGGTAAGCGTAGTCCGGATGTATGGCGGCGAACTTGATGCCGAACACCGGCGACTCTTCGTTTCCGGTGAGCCGCCCGTCATAGTAGAAAGTCACCGTCGCCGGCTTGCCTTTCGGCAGAGCCTGCGGGAAGGTCAGCGTGATGCTGAAATCCTGGTGGGAACGCGTGGCGGAGAGCTGCTGCCCCGACTCGTCTTCCACCTTGGAAACGTTCAATGCGTTATTGAGTTCGAATGCGGCAGTAGAAGTGTAGTCCTCCTGGGGGACGAAACGCACCTGCGCCGTGGCCCTCAGCGATTGCGTGTGCGGATTGATTTCCGCGTCTATCTGGTAATGCTGGACTTCAATTCGCGGCTGGCGCTGCTGGGCCGCCGCCGCGGTCACCAGAAGCGCAAACCCAATCCAGGTTCTCCAAGCCATGCGATGTCTCCACAAAAACGTTCAGCGCCGCCGCGTTGTCAGCAGGTCCTCCACGATGCCGGCGGCCAAATCCATCGGATTCCCGATGCCGGAAAGCGCGGAGGCCACCTCGCGCAGGCCCCGGCGCATTTCCTCTCGCTTCACGCCATCGTTAAGCAGCGCGAGCGTCTCGGCGGCAAGGCGCTGCCCACTCATTTCATTCTGCATCAATTCAGGGACAACCGCCCGGCCCGCGACCAGATTGACCATTGAATAATAAGGAACTTGCACGAGCAAGCGGCCCAGCGCCCAGCTCAGCCCGGTGACTCTGTAGAAGGTCGCCATAGGAACGCCAAGCAGCGCTGCTTCGAGAGTCACGGTGCCGCTGGCGGCCAAAGCCACATCGGCGTGGGCCAGTAAATTCCAAGTGTCGCCTTCAATTACTTGGATGGGTGAGCGGAAAATGCGTTCCCTAAAAAGTTTTAACTCCCGGTTTTCGAAGAAGCTTGGCGCCGGGGCCCCCAGCGCGAAAGCGGCTGGCTGCGCCCGAAGGATCGCCTCGACGGCATCCAGCACGTAGGGCATGTGGCGGGCGGCCTCCCCCGCACGGCTCCCGGGAAGCAAAGCCACCAGCGGACGATCCGCCGGGATGCCGTACCGGTCCAAGAAATCCTGCTTGGAAAGCGTGGCCCGGACGCTGCGCGACAACGGATGCCCGATGTAAGTGGCCGGGATCCCATGCCGCCGAAAAAAGTCCTCCTCGAACGGGAAGATGCACAGCAGGCGGTCGATCAGCTTCCGCATCGTGGGAATGCGGCCTTTGCGCCAGGCCCAGACCTGCGGGGCGATGAGGTACACGACGGGCACGCCCAGCCGCTTCAGCCGCCGTGCGACTCGGAAGTGGAAGTCCGGGCTGTCGGTGAGGATCGCCAGGTCCGGCCGTTCGCGCTCCAGGGCCTCGATCAGCCTGCGATACTGCGCGTAGATCCGGGGGATGTGCGCGACGACCTCCACAAGCCCCACCACGGAGAGGCTCTCGGCTTCGATCGCCGCGCGCACCCCGGCCGCTCTCATGCGCGGTCCCGCGCTGCCAAAGAACTCCGCATCCGGCAGGCGCTGCCGCAGCGCTTTGACCAGCTCCGCCGCGTACAGGTCGCCGGACGCTTCTCCCGCTGAAACGAGTAACTTATAGGCCAACAAGCCCAGTCTAGCCGAACCGCCCGCGGCGGCGAGGAGTTTTCCAGGGCGCAGGCCGGGGCGCCTCATTCAGAGACTATAGGGCCGCGCGATCCGCTAGACCAATGCTTCACGCCATGCCGTTGGATAGCAAGTGCCGTCTGCCGTACAAGACCTCATCGCTCCGAACACTTCGTATTCTTCTTTGACAGAGGACCGGGCGAAACCGCATGGAGCGTCCGCGATTATTCCGTGCCCGGTTCGGTTAAGCTCCGTTACGCGTCTGAGTTCCAGGACGAAGCCGAGGTTTATAACGAGCTTCGCCGCCGCGCTTCCTGCATCTGATCGATTGAGCGTAGAAATCGCTGGCAGCGCTGAAAGCGGACTCTGACATACTGCTAGAATGGCTTCAGGATCGATGTCCACGCAGGCGGAGCTTTCGAAAATTAGTGTGCAGGACTTTGCCCAGCGTTTCAGCCAGGAGATGATCCCGCTGAACAACCGGTTCTCGTATTTTTCGGCGGTGCCGCTGGGCGAAGAGGAGGTGAAGGAGTTCCTCCAGGACCCCATCTCCGCCCTGCCTCCGAACATACAGAACGCTTTCGCCCACGTGTACGTGTTCCTGGTGCCTTATCTCGAAAAGGGCATCGGGAAGCGCAACGAAGTGGTCACGTTCGAGAAGCCGGACGAAAGAAACCAGGTTTGGTCCGCCCATTTCATGTCGGGCGCCGACGCGATCTTCGTGTTCGCCGTGAAGGATACGACGGCCGCCGATTACCACTACACTTTCTACCGCGCCTTCGCGACCATGATCGCGGAGGAGCTGAGTATCGAATCCCTGGAACGCTACCCCGAGCTGTTGCGGGAAGAACTCCGCATCCGCGTCCATGGCGAGGTGGACGAGGAATCGTGGCAATTGAAGCAGTCGTTGCTGCAGCGCCAGTCGGACGTCCGGCGCGACACCAAGCTCTTCCGCAACTACGCCCGGCAATCGCTGGTGGACACGCTCACGCTATACCTGCACGGCATCTGCTGCGATATCGACGTCGAAACCGGCCCGCGACAGATCCCGAGCCGTTACCTACGCAAGCGGCTGGAGTTTCTGCAGGAGGTCTTCCCGCCGCCCTCGGGCTACGCCGTCTTCCCCGAGGACCTGCAGCAGTGAGGGCGCAGAACCCGTCATAACGGTCTGGCGTTACGCCTGACGCAGCGCCGCCAGGATGCGCGTAGCCGCCTCTTTTCCGCGCTCGCCGATCTCTCCCACCGGGCCCACGCAGCTCGGGCAGCCCGATTCGCACGGGCAGCCGGCCAGGAGCGCGACGGCGTGCTCCAGCAGTTTTCCCGACATCTGAAACAGCGGCGCGCTCTGCCCGATGCCGCCCGGATAGTTGTCGTAGAGGAACAGGTCCGGCTCGTACGTCTTGAGGCCCCCGGAAATGTCCTCGCCGAAGGCGACGCCGAGGTCGTGCGGATCGCACATCAGCAGGAACGCGGCCACCGTCCGCAGCGCGTTGCCCAGACCGGTGAGCGCATTCTGCTTCTCGGTAGGAGACAGGTCCGGGAACTGCGCGAGAAAGCTTTCCGGGAAATGCAGCCAGAACGCCGTGGTATGCATCTCCTGTTCCGGCATGGAGAGGTTTCCCGCCCCGACGTTCTCCATCGTGTAGAACTTGACCTTCTTGAAACCGACGATCTGGCGGTTGACCCGCACCTCGCCATGCACGCCCCGCGCGCCGCCGATGGGTTTCGATTCGAACTCCTCCAGCGCCTTGACCTGCGTGTAGTCGATGGCGTCGGTGAAGTAATCGCACTCCACCCGCCGCACGTACGCTTTGCGGCCTTCGTAATCGAACTTTTCCACCTGGTATTGCCGGGCCTCGTGCAGGTAAATCGCCTTTTCGTGCAGCGTGGTCAGCGCCGAAGGGAAATCCACTTCCGCAATCACCTTCGGCTCGAAGGTGATGTCGATCACGACAAAGTTATCGCTCGTTACCGAACGCAGGCTGATCGCATCCGCCGGATAGGTGTCCGACGTCCAGTGCCAGGCGCCTGCCGAGTGGTGCAGCAGCCCCAACTCCTGGAGAAAGCCGCACAGTTCGCCGGTGGGGTGCGGTCCGAACTTTTCGCCGTCACGGATGGGAAGCTCAAACGCCGCGCACCTCAAATGGTTGAGCAGAATTTCCAGGTTGTCGGGATTAATGTGCGCGTGCTCGGGCGACTGGCTGAAGAAATAATCCGGGTGCTCGATCACGTACTGATCGAGCGGCGCGCTGGAGGCCACCAGCACGGCTGCGGAGGCGGATTGCCGCCGTCCGGCGCGGCCCGCGCGCTGCCAGGTGGAGGCGATCGTGCCGGGGTAGCCCGCCATCACCACCGCGTCGAGCGAACCGATGTCGATTCCCAGCTCGAGCGCGTTCGTCGCCACCACGCACTGCACTTCGGCGTCGCGCAGCTTGCGCTCGATCTCCCGGCGCTCGCGCGGCAGATACCCGCCGCGGTAACCTCGCACCGCGTCCGGCCCCGCCGGCAGCCGCTCGAAAGCAGCCTTCAGATAAGTGACGAGCACCTCCGTCGCCAGCCGGTTATTCGCAAACACCAGCGTCTGGAGCCGCCGTTCCAGAAATTCGATCGCCACCCGCTTGGCTTCCTGGAGATAGCTGCGCCTGATCCCGAGCTCCCGGTTCACGAACGGCGGGTTGTAAAAGATGAAGTACTTCTCCCCCACCGGAGCGCCGCTTTTGTCGATCAACTCAAACGGCTCGCCGGCCAGCGCCTGGGCCAGTTCGCGCGGGTTGGCGATCGTCGCCGAGCAGCAGATGAACTGCGGCGCGGAGCCGTAGAACTCGCAGATCCGCTTCAGCCGCCGGATGATATTCGCCAAGTGGCTGCCGAAAACGCCGCGGCAATAGTGAAGCTCATCGATGACGAAGTACCGCAGCCGCTCGAACAGCTTCGCCCACTTCGTATGGTGCGGCAGGATGCCGGAGTGCAGCATGTCCGGGTTCGTCAGCACGATGTTGGCGCGCTCGCGTATGGCCTTGCGCGCGTCCTGGGGCGTGTCGCCGTCGTAGGTGAACGCGCGTATGCCCGAGCCCATGCTATCCAGCGCCTGCTGCAACTCGTGAAGCTGGTCTTCGGCCAGTGCCTTCGTGGGGAAGAGATAAACGGCGCGTGCGTCCGGCTCGTTGAGGATCCGATTCAGTACGGGCAGGTTGTAGCACAGCGTCTTGCCGCTGGCGGTGGGCGTCACCACGACCACGTTCTTTCCCGAAGCGGCCAGTTCGAACGCCTCGGCTTGATGGCTGTACAGCTTCGCGATGCCCTGTTTTTCGAGCGCCTCCCTGAGACTTGGGTGAACAGCCGGAGGGATTTCGGAGTAAGTGCCGGAACTGGCGGGCTGCCGGTGAATCGCCCGGATTACCGATCCGGGCTTGCCCTGGAGTGTCTCAAAGCGGGTCAGCGCCGCATCGAGGCCGGCCGGGCGGCTCAAGCCGAGTTCGGCGGGTTCGGGAAAGTTTAGGGAGAGATTTTCGCCCATTGTTTCGCCTTTTCTTTGCTAGTATAGGCGGTGGGCGGCCCTCCTATCAAGAGCGGATAAATTCGTAGCGTTCCAGCGTAGCGGCAACTTCAAACGAGCGCGCGGACTCCTCCGATCCCTTATTGGGCGTGTCGAGCCGGGTAACTTTCCCCAGGCAGCGTAAGTGGATCGTGTTGGGCGCCTGGTTGGAAAGGGTAACCACATACTCCAGGGGCTCCCCTACCTCCAGCCTGGTGTCCGACGCGAACAGCACGCCCGCGGAGCTCATGTTTTTCGTCTCCCCAAACGCAGCAACCTGCCTTGCGCCGTTCCGCACGATCCGGAGCGGCAATCTTACTTCGAACCGTTTCGCTTTTCGTTGTTCCACCACGTAAGCTCTTAATCTAGTGGGCAGCGGAGCAGAGGTCAATAGGTTACTCGCAGGATCGGGGGGAATGGGTTCTGGTACTCCTTCCTTGTGTGCTCCGTGTATGGCACCGAAGTACCAGTACGGCAGGCAAAGCGCGATATAATCTGCGAGGATCTGAAATTGGGGCTCCCCGATGGCAGGGTTTATCGAGGAAGGGTCCCGGCGCGTCGAATCAGGACCGCGCGCACAGCGGCGATTCCCGGGCGCGAGTTGCCTGGGTGAGACAGAACAGGAGAAAAACGAACAAAATGCGTTTCTGTTTGTTGGCCCTGGCCCTTTGTTCCGGGCCGTTTTTGCTGCCGGCGTTTGCCGGCCACATCACGCTAAAGAACGGCGACCGGCTGTCGGGCACGGTCGTGAAGTCCGACAGCAAGCAACTGGTGTTCGAATCGGAGCTGGCCGGAACGGTCACCATTCCGTGGGACGCTGTGACGGCGATCTCCTCGACGGAACCCCTGACCGTGGGCCTGCGCAGCGGGCAGGTAGTAATCGGTACGGTCGAGACGGAGAACGAATCATTTGTGATCAGTACGGCGGACGCCGGGACGCTGAGCGCTCCCAAGTCGGCCATTGTTTTCATCCGTTCGAAGCAGGAGCAGGCAGCCTACGAAGCGGAAATCGAGCGATACCGGAATCCCCGGCTCACCGACCTGTGGACCGGATTTGTGGATCTCGGGCTTGCGGCGGCCCAGGGCAACGCGCGGACCTCAAACATCAACGTCGGCGCCGCGGCGAACCGCACGACCAGCCGGGACAAGATCGAAGTGAACTTCACGTCGCTTTACGCGAGCAGCAACGTGAGCGGGGTATCGCAGGTGACGGCGAACGCGATCCGCGGGGGGGTCCGCTACAATCTGAACATCACCCCCTCGGTGCTGGGGTTCGGGTCGACCGACCTGGAATTCGACGAGTTCCAGGGGCTGGACCTGCGGTTTTCGCCTGCGGGCGGCCTGGGCTGGCGACTGATCGACAACGAGCGGACGACCTTCAACCTGCTCGGCGGCGCCTCGCTCAACCGCGAGTTTTTCATCTCCGGGCTGAACCGGACCTCGGGCGAGGCGCTTATCGGCGAGGAGTTCACGCATAAGCTTTCGAGGCTGGCAACGATCACGCAGAAGTTCATCATGAACCCGAACCTGACGAACCGCGGCGATTACCGCATGAGCTTCGATATGTCCGCGGTGACGTCGCTGACCAAGTGGCTCGGATGGCAGTTCAGCGTGAGCGACCGCTTTCTGAGCAACCCGCTGGAAGGGCGCAAGAAGAACGACGTGCTGTTCACCTCCGGCATCCGGCTAACTTTTCAACGGTAGGGGGCAGGGCCCCGCGGCCGCGCTAGCGGGACTCCGAAGACGGGCGGGGACGGATGCCCGCCCGCTCGCGCACCTTTTCCGCTTTCGCCTTGGCCCAATCGAGCATCCGGCGCGCCCAGTGAAAGTGGTCGCTCAGGATGATCAGGCCAAGGATGATTACGGCAATGCCGGGACCCGGCACGCCGGGCAGAGACAGTATCGCGCCCACTCCGAGCAGCAAGAACCCCAGCGACACTCGCAGCACTTTGCGCATGCAATGCGGACAAGCCCATTTTAGCAATAGGGGTGAGGCGCTTAAGCCGGGGGCTGCATATCACGCATCAGGCGGCCTGGAAAGAGAGGAGGGCCGTGCCCTTTTCGGTGGCGATGCGTTGAATGCTGAGTTGCGGATAGCGCTCCTGCCAGAGCCTTAGCATTTCGGACTCATCCGGCCGGCTGGCATCGTCCACCAGAATCACGGCTCCCGGGCTGAGCTTTTCGAAGAAGAGCGGCAGGGCGGGAAATCTCGCCATCTCCTGAACGCTGGCCGGTGGGCCGTCGACGACCAACAGGTCAATGTTCGAAAGATCCTGGAAGCACGCAGGGTCGTAGTATGTCCATCTCCGGCCGTTCAGCGGGACGGGAACGAGCGGCGCGTGTCTCACTGTGACCAGATCCTGAAGGCCGTGCGCCGCGACGCTTTCGCGCGAGGCTCGGGCGTAATTCGCGTCGTGTTCGAGCGAAACGATCCTTCCGGCGCCAAGTCTCCGAAGGCAATATGCCGAAATCAGGGTGGATACACCGGATCCCAGTTCCACTACCAGCCGCGGCTTCCTGTGCATGATTTCGCGCGCGAGGATGTTGCCGAAGTCCGGACTAATGGCGAAACCACGCATCGGCGGAAAAGGTACAGCCGGAGTCACGGCGGACGTTAAGAGGATCAGTTCCTCCAGCCGCTTGTGATCCACGGCAAACTCCTTCTCGCTATAGAACCTGATCGCGCGGATCAGCCCCCGGTAACAGCCGAGGATTGTGATCAGCAGTATCAGGAAGATCACGCCGGATGACAAAAGCAATCCCGGCGGAGTCTGGAATTGAAGCGACCAGACGGAAACTGTAAGGACGCTTGCTGAGGCCAACGCCGCAAGTTGAATATCCCTCTTCGTCAGCAGCATGCACAGCTTCTCCGCATATTCTTATCGGCTGTGCAAGGGGGCGGCTGCAGGGCGGCGTACTTATCACGACATCGAGGAAGGCGAGTATCCCGATAGTTGGCGTTGCAGCCTAAAGTGCTGAAGGTCCACAGACTTCGTTTTCTCGCTATGTCAGGCTTGATTCCTTCCGGCTTCGTCTCGGCCCGATCGAGCATCCGCCGAGCAACCTGCGTTTCCGCGAAAGCGCACGAATTCAGATCCGGGTGTACTAGGGGACGGCCCCGACGGTTTTACACTTGCCGCACCATGCCGCCAAACGGGAAGGCGTCCTAGGTGGGGCAACCCGGAATTGTGCGAAGTAGCTAAATGGATACCCATAGAAGGGTAGCACGCCCTTCGGGGACTTGGTTCTATCACGCGGCACCTGGAGCCCAGCAATCCGGCGCTCAACGCGTCTAATCTGCCGTTCACGGTGGCGATCAAGAGCTTTGAGATGTGTAGCTATTATTCGCTTGCCGAGCAAGCCCCGAAAGCCATTCGCCCAGCACATGGGCAATGGGCCGTCTGCCGGTTTGGCGAGTTTGACTCTGCCTACAGACAAGGAGATCATCTTCTGCCGGAAACGGTGCAAAATTTGGTGCTTGGTCTTGCGCGCACCGATGCGTGAACCATCCTTTCCGTCCACAATTAGTGCTTTGAACAGTTCGTCGGCGGTCGTTGTCAGCTTACGGAAATGCTTCCGCAGCGACTTTGGGCGGACACGGACTAAACCGTCATAGCGAATCTGATAGCCCACAAACTGGATCCATGGTATCCCCCCTTTGGACTTGTCAAACCAATGGTAGGTCGCATTGGATTTTCCCGCCCAGAAAGACCGTCCATACTTCTCAACTTCTTTTGCTGGATGTGCCGGCAGCCGCAAATGCAAGAGCGTGTCAAAATATCGTTGGTAAGCGCGTTCGCACTGATTGCGGTCAGCGGCAAGAATAATCATGTCATCGCAGTAGCGCATGTAACGGAAATCGGCTGTACTTTCGTGGCACACCTTCCTAATTTCCTTGTCTGCGGCGTGCAGCACCAGGTTCGCGATCAGGCACGAGAGCGCACCGCCTTGCGGTATGCCAATCCGAGGCAGCGATTCGCGGCCATGTAGCACTCGCAAGTCTTCGGCCGGCCAGTTGAACTTGGCCTTAACATCGCGTTTGCACAGGTTGCTTAGGCAGCGTCGCAGCACACTGTCTTCAAAGTTGTACGATTTTAGATATGCCTCAAACACGCGTCGTGCTCGGCGATCGATTTCCAGACTTGGCGACACTTGCTTGGCTTCGTCAATGGCCTCCTCCAACGCCCTCTGAGCGGTGCCATGCGCAACACAATCGTAGAACGCGCGAATGTCGCATTCCGCGACGTATAACCCAGAATGTCGGTTTTTTTCGTTGATTTCAAGGATCGCTTCTAAAGCGTCATGAATTGTCGGTGGCTGCCTGCCGCTATTCTTCGGAGACAACCTACTTCCTGGTCGAAACGCGAGGCAACAGGGCAGCAAAACACGGTCAAGAGCTTCCCGAAGGTACCGAGCGACCAGAGAAATAACGATGCGATCGTCTCGAGAAAACAGCGCCAAGGGACGGTATTCGTGCTCTTTGCGGTTTTTTGGAATTCCTATAACTCTAGGAGGACTAAACGAGAAGTCTTGGGAGAAGAGAACACGCTGGCGCAGTTCTTGTATTTTCGCGTTGAGCCGCTGCACCCAGCCTTCGCTGGGCGTGTTCGCCCGTAGAGTAGTAATTGCCGTGAAGAGACTGTCCTCGTTCAGGTCCAATGCGGACCTATTCCCACGTGCATGCTGCCGTGGCCGATATCTATGCCAGATCCGGCGAGGAGGGAAAATGTCCCAAGAAGCGTTCCCAAAAGCACGCTGCGCCTGTCTTGACCCCCGGCTAACTGCAATACGATCCAGGAACAATTTGTCATTACGCTGCTTTGCCTCCTTTGCCCGTAGGCGGCAAAGCTCGCGAATGATCGACTCCTCTGAAAAGTAGGACTCGAAATCCAGGTCCACGTTCTCCGGTGGACCGGTCGCCGCGGTATCTGTTTGGCCAAACGTTTGACCAAGCAATTGTATGCTGGACATTGAACAACGTTTTGAAGCGGGGGCCTATATTCCAAAGCGGTGCACGCGCTCGGATTTACTGCCACTTGCATCCGCCACGATGGAGTGCGGCGCAATCAGCGTCCACTCCGCACGACGCCGGTCCTCCGGCAGAAGCAACGCTAGCTTGCCTCTGGGGCCCTATTATACATATCAAAGCCACAAATGTGAAGACTTATGTTTACACATGTGGCAGTGAACTAACTGGTATCCACACGTCGCCGGTGGGAGGCTTACCAAAGCACTAGAATTTGGCTTTCCCAGAAGCGCCGGATTCTTTTGCGCTCACCGGCATGGGGCGTCTGATGGAGAATCCCTGAATCTGAAGTGTTCCAGGCGGGCTAAAGCAGGTTCCTAAAGAGAAAATATTGGGTCGGGGCAGCCAGTTTTGAACTCCAGGCCTCCTGGGCCCTATAGCGGGAGAAATTCGGCGGATCTCATAGAAATAAAGGGGCTTAGCCGACAAGTCGTTACCAAAATGTTACGAGGGTCCATAAATCTTCTGCCGGTCCTAGTCCTCCAGTCCATGCCTCTCGGCGTTCGAGTCTCGCCCCCCATCTCTACCGTGTAAGTTCGACAATTTGGCCTAAGTTGGAATCCCGGGCCAGACATGCCCCCGCACGCCCGGCCCGTTTTCAAAGCCTGCCCGTTAGTAAACTACTCCGTACGTCTGGGCGGTCATCCGGTGCACCTGTTTTTCCTCGGTGGTGAAGCGGATCGTAACCGGCTTTCCGGGATCGAGATCGCGTGCCTTGATCTCGCCCGCAGCCCAGGACAGGCCGCTCCAAATGGCCTTGTCGTACTGGATCTCAATCGGCAGCTCCTTTCCATCCTGCGTCGCCGTGATGCGCAGGAGCTTCCCCAGCGATGTGCCGTCGGGCGGGGAGCCGCCGGTCGTTCGCAGCGGGTAGCCGTCCTTTCCGAACTGCTGCATGATGATCCGCAGGTCCTCGCCGGCGGGGACCGTCACCGTGCCCGTCAGCTCGCCTCTGGCGGTCTGCTTGAATTGCGCCGCAAGTGGACGGATGCGCGTGGGGATCACCACATCCTCCTGCACGCCAAGATCGAAAGAAGCGTCCGCGTACCGCCCGAAGCCCACAACCGCCATCTGCTCGGGGCCGAGCGTGATCGCGCCGCCGGAGAGCACCGGGACGAAACCCGCGTCGCGGAACAGCACGCGGCCTTCACCCTTCGCCGGCAGATCCACCTTGAGAATGCTCTGGGACGGATTCACAACCGTGTAGATCTCGCCCGTCTCCCCCGCGGAAACGTAGCCGTACGGCTTCCCCTCCCCGGGGACGGCGCCAAAGGTGCGCGTGCGCCCCAGTTCCTGCAGGCGCATGAACATGCTCTGAGCCTTCGCGAACCACCGGGCGTCGTCCTCGGTCAGCAGTTCCAGATTCCCGTAGTAGGTGTTGACCCAGCCGCCGCGCGCCAGGGAAAGAATCAGCATGCCTTTCCACGCGCTGGTGCGCCGGTTGTAGCAGGTGCCCGTGGTGCCGATCATGAAAGCGCTGTTGTCGATGCGCTCGAGCGGGAAATTATCCTGCTCGAAGCGCCGCACCATGTGGTCGCTGTAGATGTCCTTCGACCGCCAGAAATTGATGGCCGGGACGTCCGCCGGGCGCGGATCGCCGCAGTAGATCGAATCGAACACATCCAGCCAGCTCAGATCCACGGACTTGCGGAAGGGCGCGAATGTGCCCCGCTGCTCGGAGCCGAAACCGTTGTACGCAATCAGCACCACTTCCGGGTTCTTCTCCCGGAACTCGAACAGGGCGTTGCGGAAGGCGTCCATGTTGCGGCGCACGATCTCCTCGCGCGTGTACTTCTTTTCGGCGGCCGGGGTGGCGGCTTCGAAATTCGAAAAATCGAATTTGTAGAGGCGGACGCCCCGGTCATACCAGTACTGCAGCGAGCCGATGAAATGGCGGAGATAGCCCCCTTCGAACAGGCACAGCGCGTCGCCACTCCGGTTGAGGGAGTCCTTCCACTCGGGCAGAGGAGTGAGGCCGCGGAGGGTGTTGGTGGCGACCCACAGGCCGGGCTTCAGGCCGTTCCGGCGGCAGGCTTCGAGCCAGCGGTCCGGACCGTTCGGCCAGTGCGGCTTGCGGAAGCTCCGGTAACCGCCTTCCTTGGAGAACCAGAAGCAGTCGTTGACGTAGTAATCGATGCGCACGCCCAGGCGGCGCAGGCGCAGCACTTCGTTGAGCTGCCGGAGGGCGAGTTCTTCCGTGAGTTCCACATTGTCCGACAGCTCGTCGTAGGCTGCCCAGTTGATGTAGACGCTGATCGGGCGCGGGGCCGGGCGCGAGCGCTCGCCGGCCTGCAGGATCGCCGCGCATAAGCAGACTGCGAAGAATGCGTGTTTCATAAGCAGAGCACTATTATCTACCGGCGGGACCGCGGATGTAAACGCATACACCGCGGAGAAAACAGATAAAAGCCAACGAACGGAAGGAGTAGGATTGTAAGTGCTTGATTCTGGTCGGGGCGGGCAGATTCGAACTGCCGGCCTCCTGCGCCCAAGGCAGGCGCGCTACCAGGCTGCGCTACGCCCCGACTCCCCTTATTCTCTGCTTTTCCCCGCCGGTAATTCAACCGCCGCGGCTTCGAAGCGTTCGCCCGGCCCCTTCCTTTACCCGTCCCAGCGGCGAAAAGCCAGCACGGCGTTCAGCCCGCCGAAGGCAAACGAATTCGAGAGCGCGCATTCGACTTCGGCGCGCCGCGCCTGGTTGGGCACCACGTCGATGTCGCACTCCGGGTCCGGCGTCGTGAAATTTGCCGTCGGCGGCAGGATGCCGTGCTTCAGCGCCAGCACCGTCGCCACCGCTTCAATCGCTCCCGCCGCGCCCAGCGCGTGCCCGTGCATCGACTTCGTCGAGCTAATGGCCACGCGGCCGGCTTGCGGGCCCAGCACCGCCCGCACCGCCGCCACCTCCGTCGGGTCGTTGGCCGGGGTTGCCGTGCCGTGCGCGTTGATGTAGCCGATCTGCTCCGGCTTCAGGCCGCCGTCCTCCATCGCCGCACACATCGCGCGCGCCGGCCCTTCCACCGACGGCTGCGTCAAGTGGTGCGCGTCCGAGGACATGCCGAACCCCACGATCTCACAGTAAATGCGGGCGCCGCGCGCGAGCGCAGCCTCCAGCGGTTCGAGCACCAGCATCGCCCCGCCCTCGCCCAGCACCATCCCGCGCCGGTCCTTGCAGAACGGACGGCAGGTGTCCGGCGAAACCACCCGCATCGCCTCCCACGCCTTCAAGTTGCCCATCGCAAACGGCGCTTCGCTGCCCCCCGTGATCGCGAGTTCGATGTCTCCGTCCCGCACCATCCGGAAGGCCTGCCCCACGGCATGGTTGGCCGACGAGCACGCCGTCGAGAGCGTGAACGCGGGTCCGGTGATGCCCGTTTCCATGGAAATGTGGCTCGCCCCGGCGTTGCCCATCGAACGCGCGATGGTCAGCGGATTGACCCGCGGCTTCTTCAGCAGGTAGAGGTTCTGAAACCCCTCGTCCTCGGTGATCTTGCCGCCGACACAGGAACCCGTCACGATGCCGGACCGCGCCCGCAGCTCCGGGGTCAGTTCCACGCCCGAATCCTTCAGCGCCTCGCGCGCCGCCACCAGCGCGAACTGCGCGAAGCGGTCCAGAAAGTCGATTTGCTTCTGATCGAAGTGCTCGGCGGGATTGAAGTTGCGCGCCTCGCCGCCGTTCTTGAAGCGAAGCGCGCTGACGTCGAGCTGGGTGATCGGCCCGATCCCCGATCTCCCCTCAACCAGCGACTGCCAGAACTCCCGGGCGTTGCGGCCCAACGCCGACACCACTCCCACGCCCGTGACGACAACCCTACGGCGGCTCATGTGGCAGCGCCCGGACCGGCTAGGATTCCTGCGCCAGCGCGTCCGCCGGCCCGTTCGAGGGAATCAGCTTTTCCAGCGCCTCCACCAACT
Organism: Acidobacteriota bacterium; assembly: GCA_029776225.1. Classification (GTDB taxonomy): domain Bacteria; phylum Acidobacteriota; class Terriglobia; order Bryobacterales; family Bryobacteraceae; genus Fen-330. The sequence goes on from JAKOTR010000102.1 coordinate 180,310, forward strand.
GGCGCACGCCGCGTATACCCTGCGCCCCCTCGTCCGGAATGCTGATGTTGAACTCGTTTTCGAGCGCGAACAGGATGTTCACCCCGTCCAGCGAATCGATCCCTAACTCTTCGAACGTGCTGTCGATGGTGATCTTCTCCTCGGGAAGCTTCTGGCTCGCTGCAATGCACGAAATCACTCTTCGGATCAATTCATCGGACATAGTATTTGGCTCACCGTTTCAAAATGATATCCCCGCGCCCGCAGCTCGGGAATGAGGCGCCGCACGGCTTCCAGCGTCTCGCGGATATCGGGCCGGGGCTCAAGTTCCCTGCCGTCGTGCAAACAGAAGATGGCTCCGTTTGCCGCCGCCCCGAGCAGGCGCGACGTGATCGCGCCGGCCTTCAGCTTCCAATCGCGGCCGATCGCCGTCCACATCACTCCCATCAGCCCCAGCCGTTGCTGCGCCCGCCGCAGCCCGAACCAGCGCGCGCCGTAAGGGACCCGGAACAACGCCGGCCTTACCCCCGCCGCGTCCTCGATCGCGGCCTGCGCGCGCGCCATCTCCTCTTCCATAAACGCCGGCGACCGGAGATAAAACCGCGGGTGGGAATCGCTATGGTTTCCGATCTCGTGGCCCGCTCGAGCCACCTCACGCGCAATCCCCGGTAGCCGCCTCACATTCACCCCGCACTGGAAAAACGTAGCCGGCACGCCCTCTCGCGCCAGCAACTCCAGCAGCAGCGGCGTGGACTCGCTCGGCCCGTCGTCGAAGGTCAACGCGATGGCTTTCCGGTTCGCGCCGCGCCATACGGATGGGGCAAACAGCGTGGACGACCGCCCCCGAACTCCGTAGGTCATCAGCCCGGCAAGACCGCACGCCGCGCCTCCGACCAATTCCAGTAACATGCCGAGAAGTCCAGAATATCAGAATCCGCACACTCACCGGCGCTCCCGGCGGTTTTTGGGGCCAGGCGAGACCTTTTCTTGTTACGTCCTCGAAGTCCGGCGCCGTAAAGCGCCTCGTCAGTGGGTGCGCGCCCGGCGCGTTGCGCACCGGTTCACGCGGCGAAAAAAAACCGCCCGAACCTGCAGGGCGGTTTTCTGCGTAGATGGAGGCTGCCGGGAGCGTGGAAAGCCGGCTTTCAGGGCTTACTGGAAAGCCGCCAGCGCGCAGCGCTGGAACCCGCCCGCCATAATTACGATGATCAGGAGCTGCAAACAGCGTGTCACTATCATCGTTGTTCTCCTCGCGAAACGGCAGGGCCGTTTTCCACAACACTCCTCGCACGCCGCAGTGCGGCGAGGACTTCCTGCAATGTGACACAACCCCCGGGCCGGCGCAATACCAATCTTGACCCTGTAAGTTCTAGAACCCTAACCCCCTACTCTCCCGCCTGCGCTTTCCCCTCCCACTTCACGCTGTGGTCCGAGCTGATGTAGCGGGTCTCCGGCGGCGACTTCAAGGTGAAGCAGGTCCAGGGCCCCGGTATCCACGGATAGCGTTCGATCACCGACTCGTTGACCGACACGCCCAGCCCCGCGCCCCGCGGAACGATCAGTTCGCCTTTTTCGATCTCCAGGGGCTCGGCGAGGATGTCCTCGGCCAGCGGGAAGGGATACATGCCCCGCCGGTCGAAGCCGGAGTAGCAGGGGTATTCGAGCCACTCCGCCACGATCTCCGGCCAGCAGACGCCCAGGTGCGCCGCCGCGACGAGCTCCAGTGCCGTGCCCCAGCTATGGAACGCGAAATGGATGCCCTCCCGCGCCGCTTCCGTCAGTATCATCCGGCCCATGGGATATCCGCCCTGGCAAACCAGGTCCATTTGCACGTAATCCACGCACTGGGTCTGGATCAGGTCGAGAAAGCTGTCCTCGCCCTGCTCGTGCTCGCCGCTGGCCAGCGGAACGAGACCTTTCTCTTTAAGGCGCCGGTAGGTGGCGTGGTCGTCCGGCAGCCAGGGTTCCTCGAGCCAGAAGATGCGGTGCGAGGCCATGCCTTCGGCCACCTGCTCCACGGTCTCCAGGGAGTAGCTCAGGTCGCCCATCCGCCACCAGGCGTGGGCATCCACCATCAACTCCATATCCGGTCCGACCGCCCGCCGCATCAACTCTACCGTTCGCACGTCCTGGTCCGGGCCGAGCGCCGGCCGCATCTTGTACGCCGAAAACCCCATCTCGGCCACCGCGGCCGCCTCCTCGGCATACCCTTCGGGCTCCATGTACATGCCGGCGCTCCCGTAGAGGCGGATCCGGTCCCGCACGCGCCCCCCGAGCAGTTCCGAAACAGGCGCGCCCAGCGCCTTGCCGATCAGGTCGTGCAGCGCGATTTCCACGGAACAGAACGTCTTGGCAAGGTGCGGGTCCCTGCCGGGGCCTTGCAGGAACAGGACCCGGAGCGCATCGGTATCCGCGAGCGTCCGTCCCTCCAGAAACGGGGCGATGACTTCCCGGATCGCGCGGTCGGCCTTCTCGCTGCCCTGCCCCGGCGCGTATCCCACCAGCCCGTTGTCGGTCTGGATGCGAATCAGCATCGCATCCCGCTTGAAAATCGTCCGCTCGCCGCCGTAGAACCGCATTTTGAGCGGTTCGGGCAACGGATAGGACATCAGGAAGGACTCCACGCGGGTAATTTTCATCGGCTTCCGTTAACAGCTATATCACAGGTAGGCGTGGACCGGTTTCAAATCCTGCATCCCCCTTTGGGGGTACTATAAGGACTACTCATGTGCTTGGTACTAAACCGCTTTGCCTACAACGCAAATTCAGCATGAGGGTGTTGACACCCCGCATACGAGCCCTATACTGGGATCAAAGCGGGTATAAAGGATCTTAGATTATGCTCAGCTACACCCTGAAATGGATGTTCGCCCCCGCGCTGGTCATCGCGCTTGCTTCCCTGCCTCTGGGCGCAACGCCGATCGCTGTCGGCTCGGCCAGCGAAACTTTCGACTACACAGCCGTGTTTCAGGTCGTTACAAATCCTGGCGGTCAGATACGCGGGACGCCGACGTTCCTCGACGGCACCACAGCGCTGGGTAATCCCGTTACGTTCACCTCTCCGGAGTATACGCTGACGCTCTCCAATTTGTTGACGCCCGGGAGCACGATCACCGACGCCACTCTCCTTCTGCAAATCGACACGCTGCTCACGCCGGGAACGATTGCGTTGGCCAGTTGCCAGGGAACCGGCTGCGAGAACTACACCCTCCCGCTGGTTCAATCGGACATGTTCGCCACTGTCATTACGGTTGCCAGCACCAGCGGTACC
>JAKOTR010000107.1 GCA_029776225.1 Acidobacteriota bacterium
CTACCTCGCGCGGTCGAGCGCACGCTTTACAGCCGGAGTCGGATTGGTGATGTCGGTGGCCGAGCGGACTGTGATGGTTGCCAGCGCCTCGTGCTCCTCGTGGATGCGCGCCCGCAACTCCTCGGCGGGATTCCGTCCGCTGAGTCCGGAGTAGCCGAACGAGCGCGTCAGTTTGCCAAAAAGGAAGTTGTTCAGCGGGCACCCGCCGGTCCGCTCCAAGCCTTCAATGTTGGTATGAGCGCTCCGGAAAAGATGCACCTGCGCAAAGGACAGCCCCTGGCAGATGATCTCATTGAGGCCTTCGCCGCCCACCGCCAGACCGTCGCCGATTTCACCCACCTCATAGAGCAGGCGGTGCATGCCTTCCGTCGAAGTCATGTCCTCCACCAGCGCGTTGTGCAGGTTGAAGCTGTTGAGGGCCACGTCCACAAAGACCTCTTTCAGCGACAACTGCTCCGCTGCCTGTCGAATGCGGTCGCACAGCGTGGACCGCCACATCGAAAGCCCGGGGTGAATCTTCACCATCACCTTCTTGTCTCTGAACTCCAGGCGGCTGGCGTTGGATTCGGGCACGCCGATCGAGCGGCGGTCCACCCAGCTCCAGCCCTGCAGCTTCTTGGTTTCGATGTCGCGGTACCCGAAATCCCTAAGCGCGGTGTAAACGGGATTGTTCGGATCGGTTTCCAGCGTGTTGAAGTGCGGCATCACTCGGAAGCCCAGCTCGTGCGCCCGCGCGATAAACTTCCGCGCCGAATCGCTGGCGACGTAGGTCGGGTAGTTCTCGTCGTAGGCGTCGGTGCGCCAGTTGGAAAAGTGCAGCAGGACTTTCCGGGGATTGGCGCGCGCGGCGATGGCTTCGAGGATTGCAATGTCGCCCGGACACCACGAAATGGCCATCTGAAGATCGTGGATCCACTCCTTCCGCCGCCGCTCCTCGCGGCTGAGCCCGTAGGCGTCCCACAGCCATGAGCGGTATTGCGCGGCCGGGACTCGCCAGTCGCCCTCGAAGACATTGACGCGCCAGGCGAGACCGCCCGCCGCCAGGTTGTTGTCGATCGGCCCGTACGCATCGGTGTCGAAGCCCAGACCGCGCGCCTCGTCCTTGAGTCCGACGTGCAGGCGCTTGTAGCGGAACCGCGTATCCCTCGTGTGTACCCAGCATCCGCTGGAGCGCCCCTGCAGAATGACGAGGCCGGCCTCCCACGAAACCGGCCAGTTCCAGGAGCTGTTCGCAATCAGCCGGTCCTCCAGTTCGAGAGACACCCCCTGGTAAAAGGGAGCAACCAGCTTGAGGCCCGGCTTGATCCCCTTCATCAGCCAGCGGCAGGCCCGCACGCCGGGACGCGACGAGAACGCCGAAGGCTCGATGATCAGATCGCCGTTGTCAGGGTCGGCGGACACCGTCATCACGCCATCCCCGTTCCAGTTGTGGAAGATGATGTCAACGCGGCGGTCGGAAACCTTGCGAACGGTCACGTTCCCGAATCCCTGTTCGCCCACATCGACCGCCTCGTTGCCCCGGTAGATGAGCTGCAGAGCGTCGGACTTGGTGCGGTCGAACTCGCGGATGAACTCCTCGTCCGAACTCCTGCTCCTGAGCGAGGTCAAAAACCCTTTTTCGATCCTCGCCCGCAGCGTCTTCGTCTCGACGTGAATCACGCCGCCCTCGCCGACCGTTAACCGCGGCTCGCCCGCGGGCGACACCTGAACCGCTGCCGATGCCGGCAACATCGCCCCGGCTGCTGTTCCCGTGGTCTGCAGAAATCCCCGCCTCGACAACTTGCCGTCCATG
>JAKOTR010000111.1 GCA_029776225.1 Acidobacteriota bacterium
GCTTTGCCCACAAGGCTCGGATGCCCCGCACCCGGGGCCAGGATCGACGTGGCCAGTTGCCGAACACGACCTCGATCCACCTGCGGCCCATCGAAGTGGCGGCACGCCTCATCCCGGGCCACTGGGAGGGCGATCTGATCAAGGGCGCGGGCAACCGCAGTGCAGTCGGCACCTTGGTCGAGCGCAAGAGCCGTTACCTGCTGATGACCAAGCTGCGCGATTGCTCCGCCGAAGCCACCCTCGAGGCCTTCACGCGCAAGTTCCGCCACGTCCCACCGTGTGTGAGAAAGACGCTGACCTACGATCAAGGCAAGGAGATGGCGCGCCACGAGCTGTTGGCCAAGCGGCTGAAGATCAACGTCTATTTCGCTGATCCGCACAGTCCCTGGCAGCGGCCGACAAACGAGAATACCAACGGCCTGATCCGTGAGTACCTGCCGAAGGGGCTGGATTTGGCGCCGATCTCTCAAGGCTACCTCAACGCGATAGCGCGACAATTAAACGACCGTCCGCGTAAATGTCTCGGCTTTGAAACACCCGCCGAGGTATTCGCTCGCGAAATCATGAGTTTGCAACCCGGTGTTGCACTTCAGACTTGAAACCGCCTTTCCATAGCGCCGAAGCTCTTCACGTCGTGATTCAGTTCCACTCATACCGGGCTGCCAGCTGCGCGATGTTCCGTATCTCGACCGTTGCCGTGGAGCCGGATACTGTCGCGATCACGACTTCGCGCTCCAAGACAAATCCGTCGATCGGCCGAGTGACGAGGCCTTGCACGGTCGGCGATCGTTCCGGAAGAATGCATATGGCGTGGCCGTCAGCGACGACCCGTTGCACCCAGTCCTCGCGATCTGATCGAAAGCGAGGTCGCATGAGCAAGTCCCGTCGCGCGAAGTGATCGAGGATCCGATCGCGAAACTCGCATTTCAGGCGATCGACGAAAGGAAACTCGAGCAGGTCTTCGCCGCGCACGATCTCGTTGGCAGCCAAGGGATGGTTTGCAGAACAGCCGAGCACGAAGCGCTCCCGAAATAGAGGATGCACATCCAGCTTGCGTTCCGGTCTTGTTTCACGCGGCATGATGCACGCGTGGTATTTTCCTGAAAGCACCTCCGATGTGTCCTCGTTCGACTGGAGCGAGTGCAGCTTGATTTCGATGGATGGCATCTCCGCCAATGCGCTCTCGAAGAATGCCGTAAATTCCTTTGGTCCGACGGTGGGCGCGACGGCGACATCCAGCACGCGGTGCCCCCCCATCGCCCAGTGCTCCGAGTGATTGCGAACGCTCTTCATCGCGACCACCATGCGCCGGAATTCTGCCTCGACGTCATGGCCAAGGCCAGTCAGGCGGCTGTTCTTCCCGTCGCGATAGATCAGCGGCCCGCCAAGCTCATCTTCCAAGCGGCGGATCGCGCGGGTCAGACTTGGCTGTGACACACCGCTCAAGCGAGCGGCCGCTGTGAAATTCAGCGTCTCGGCCAAGTTGATGAAATAGCTGACTTGATTGAGTTCCATAGTCCTTTGGCCCACGCGCCTGACTGATACCTCTTCCGTGAGACCGCCTTTGGAAAGCAGGTCGCAGAAGTATGCTTGGCGCATATAATCATGGTATAGGGGCTTGTCTATATGCGCCAGACATATAAATGATAGCCTGAGATGACGATTACCGGTTGGCGGTGCGCTCCGCTCAGCTCCGTCGAAGGTTCTGAGAGCGCAACCGCCAAGCCGCGTGCTGGAGGTTTGATGGACATGGCAGGAAGATCATTTACGTTTGTCAGTGGGGCTGGCTCTCCGCTGTCCGGGCACCTCGAACCGCCGGAAGGGACGCCGCGGGGCTGGGCGATCTTCGCCCACTGCTTCACGTGCGGGAAAGACAGTCGCGCCGCTGTTCACATCTCGCGCGCGCTGTCGCGTGCGGGCATCGGGGTCTTGAGGTTCGATTTCGCCGGGACCGGGATCGGCGGTGGGACGGGAGAACCTGTGAACTTCGCGTCGGACGTCGAGGACCTTCGGGCCGCCGCAAATGCGATGGCGGCGGCGGGCATGTCACCGTCCCTCCTCGTCGGGCACAGCCTGGGTGGCACCGCTGCGATCGTAGCCGCCGCCGACATGCCTGATATTGCGGCGGTAGCGACGATTGGTGCGCCGGCCGACCTTCAGCATATCTTGCGCCTCTTCGGACCGAATGATCTGGACACCATCGCGAGCGAGGGCGAGGCCTCGGTGGAGATTGCCGGTAGGCCCTTCCTCATTCGCCGAGGGTTCCTTGAGGCGGTTGAGGGGATCGACGTCGAGAAGGCCATTGCCTCCCTGCGACGGCCGGTGCTGGTCATGCACTCTCCGCTGGATCAGGTGGTCGGCATCGACCACGCGTCGCGCATCTTCGTCGCGTCCAGGCACCCTAAAAGCTTCATCTCGCTCGACAACGCGGATCACCTTCTCACCGACGTCGCGGACGCGAACTACGCCGCGGCCATGGTGGCGGTTTGGGCGAGCCGCTTTCTCCCACCACTCAGCGCGGATCTTCCGCAGGTCGAGGTTGCGGAGGGCGTCGTCTCCACCGAAACTCTTGCAGGGACGTTCCAGCTCAAGGTCCGCAGCGGCGAGCACACTCTGTTCGCCGACGAGCCAGCATCGGTCGGTGGCCTCGGGACCGGACTATCTCCCTACGAACTCGTATCTGCCGGCCTCGCAGCCTGCACGGTGATGACGATGCGTCTCTATGCGAACCGCAAGGGCTTTCCGCTCGAACGGGCGAGCACGACCGTGCAGCACGAGAAGGTGCCGGACATGATGCCACCCGACCGGTTCACCCGCACCATTGTCCTCGATGGGCCGCTGAGTGATGATCAGCGCGCTCGGATCCTCGCGATCGCTGATCGGTGTCCCGTCGATCTGAGTCTCATCCGGGGTTCGGACGTGCAGACCGAGCTCTTGAGCGCCAGTCAGGCTGCGGATCCCGCGAGGCTGGCTTGACCGTGGCGCACACGGAGGAGGGCGAACGGACTGTGAGCCAATCGCCTACCGGCAATAGGGCGGCCGCGACAGAGCGAGCAATTCTCGCAGGCGGCTGCTTCTGGGGCATGGAGGATTTGCTGCGCCGAGCCAGGGGAGTCATTTCGACGCGTGTCGGTTACACAGGCGGAGAAATGCCTGATCCGACCTACGCGAGACATTACGGCCATGCGGAAGCAGTGGAAGTGACCTTCGACCCTTCCGTTCTCGCCTATCGCTCGCTCTTGGAACTCTTCTTCCAGATACATGACCCCACGACCTACGAGCAACAAGGCAGCGATGTCGGTCCGAGCTATCGATCGGCGATTTTCTACACCACCGAAGTGCAGAAGGAAGTCGCCCTCACAACCATCGCGGAAATCGAGGCATCAGGAAGCTGGCCAGGCCCGGTCGTGTCGGAGATCAACCCAGAAGAACCCTTTTGGGAGGCGGAGCCAGAGCACCAAGAATACCTGGTGCGCTATCCTGGGGGCTATAGCTGCCACTTCGTGCGCCCGACCTGGCGGTTGGACCGCTCAGACGAACGCCCAGCTGTAATACTTGACAGAAAGAGTTGATGATGACCGAAACCGTGACTAATCAGGCCGCCTGGCAGAAAGCGCCGGGGCAGCCACTGAGGATCGGTGTCACCGCTCTGCCGCATCTGGCGGCGAACGAGATATTGATCCGCAACGCGGCCATCGCGATCAACCCACTCGACTGGATTCTGCAGGACGTCGCGCTTTTGCCATGGCTCGACTATCCCGCGATTCTCGGCAGCGACGTCTCCGGTGAGGTCGCGGCGGTCGGTGGCGCGGTCGAGCGGTTCAAGGTCGGCGATCGAGTCATCGGACAGGCGGTCGGGACAACCGTAAATCAACCTGCGCAGGGTGCGTTCCAGCACCACACGATCGTGCTGGACCACATGGCGGCGCCGATCCCCAACAACATTGCCTTCGCTGATGCGGCAGTCCTCCCGCTTGGCCTTGGCACCGCCGCAAGCGGGCTCTACGGACGGACACAGTTGGCTCTCGCGCCACCGTTACACTCGCCGACCGCGCGTCCAGAGGTCGTTCTGGTCTGGGGTGGATCGTCGAGCGTTGGCTGCAACGCCATCCAGCTCGCGGTGGCGTCGGGCTACAGGTGCGTCGCCACCGCTTCGGCGCGCAACGTCGGCCTGTTGAAGGAGCTGGGTGCAAGCGAGGTTCTTGACCACTCGAGTCCAGCCATCGTGGAAGACGTGATTGAGGCAATGCGCGGGCGCAGTCTCGCTGGAACGCTTCACGCGACCGGTCACATGAAAGACTGTTTTGCCGTAGTTGCGAGATGCGAGGGCTCGCGCCGGGTGGCAGCGACGCTGGCCCCGCCCGACGAGCGTTCATTTGGAGTCGAGGCGACGCACATCTCCGGGACGAGCCTCAAGGATGACGAGGTTGGTCCAATGATCTACCGCGAATTCCTGCCGCAGGCTCTCGCGGCGCGCACGTTCGTCCCCGCCCCTCCGGCGAAGATCGTGGGCCAGGGCCTTGAAATGCTCCAGGCTGCCTTGGAAGCCCTGAAGGCGGGTGTATCCGCAGCGAAAATCGTCGTTACCCTGCCTTGAGTGACCAGCCAGGCGGTTTTTCGCGTTCGCAGTCTGAGGTGGCCCGCACTTTGCCGATTGGGAAGCTCTACCGGGAAAACGCGTTTGGGACGCGCGCTGCGCTCCTGCCGGAGCATGCGTTCCCGAAACCTGTTCCCGACTGCTTTTCCCCGAAACTACCTATCGGACATAGAGAAATGGGAATGCAGCGAGTGGTTTGAACGGCCGCTTCCGAAACCGCGTTCCGATCAATTGAGCGGCTAAAAGTGGGGCGATCACCGACATATTAGAATGAGACCGCCATGCCCGATCGGCCGGCTTGACGCGTAGCCAAAAGAATGCGGCTGATGGTAGGCTCGCTGACATTATGAAGCCCCGCCATCTGAGCAGCGTTGAGCTGCCGCAATTGCGAGTCTCCTACGCGTCGTCGTTCTTCTCGCGGTCCACACCTCGCTCATGCAATTCGGCATCGACGGGGCAGTTCGTGCAGCCCTCGTAGCAGCACAAGCGGCAGATGCGGTATGACTGCTCGAGGTTTTCCAAGCGATTTCGGAGAACGCGTTCAGCGATGTCCGATAAGGTTTTCAGTTCGTCTGGATTAAGGATCGATAGCCCTTCGGCAATCACTTGATCGCGCGAGGCCAGGACCTCGTCGCTCGCGACCTTGCCAGTTGGAGTAAGATAGAGGGATCGCGCGCGCCCGTCTGTCGAATGCTCCCTACGCTCGATCAATCCCTCGCTTACCAATCTATCCACCAGGCGAACAGTTCCAGCATGTGAAAGGCCCACCCCGATCGCAAGCATACGGATCGAGAGCCCGGGCTTGTGCGCGAGCAACGCCAGCGCTGAGGCGGCGGGTCCAGCTTCCGGCGCCCGCGATGAACTAGCGCGAACGATGTCGTCGCTGATCATGAGTGCGAACGCCCCGAAAATGTTTCGATCTCGAGGTCCATCCATTGCCACATCTATATGTGCGCGGAGCATAGACAGCAAGCCATACCGTGGTCCTCTTCCTCCGCGCGGCTTGTGGAAAATGTCCTGTTTTAGAAGGGTTTCGGAGGATTTCGACTGATCGAGCGCGCCGAAAAAAACGGGTCCGGCTCGTTAAGGCCGCGGAACCGTTGATACCTGGCGGCTATAGGGCAAGCCTTTTCGCTCGGAATCGCCGTAGGTCGCGCCCGAGAATCACTCCGCGTCAGCGCTGTCATCCAGGCCGCGCAGGTGCAGATCAGCGAGACCTAGCTTGCCCCCGGCGTCGCACTTCCATCGTGTCACCGCGCGCGATCACGATTGTATCAATCCCATTGAGGAACAGTCCGTGCTCCACGACGTCGGGGATTGCGGCGAAACGGGCGAAGACCGCGTCGCCATGCAGCTGAGCGCCTCCGGGCTCGATATCGCGACGGAGCATCCATGCCCCGCGGAGGTTCTGCAGGATTTGCACGCCCGCCGTCACGAGAGGACCACAGTCACGAGAGCACAAGCGCCCCTCTGTGGCGGACCGAAGCACGCAGCAGCACGAGGGACGCCGCTAGCAGAACTGCGTCCTTCAGTAGAAACTGCCCTGGTGCAGCCGAAATCGCAGGAAAGCCGCCGGCAGTCTGCTCCGCGACACCTGGAGTGGTGATGAAAAAGGTCAGCGTGATCAGATAGGTCGCTGCTGACATTAGTGCGCCTAGCGCAGAGAAGAGTGGACGAAATGCACCAAGGATCAGAACGAGACCGGTCGATAACTCGATAACGCCGATGAAATAGCTTTGCCCCTGCGTCCCGAACATGCCGAGCCAATTCATGATCGGGCTGTGTTCGATAAACGGGGCGATACCATAGGCCTCGTACGCTGTGAACTTCATCGCGCCGAACCACAGAAATACGATCACGAGAGCCCATCTAAGCAGGCCAAGATCCCTCCGACCGTGCTCGGGGACAAGAAATTCATAACGGTCGAAAATGCTCATCTAAAATTCCTCAACAGTGGTCCCGTGGGAACGTCACGAACGTCGTCTACGTGCTTCGGGCAGGCGTTGCAGTATATGCGCGACGCATATACTAATAAGCGAGATATGTCGAGCGGCTGGCTCGCGCTTCGCTGCCTCACGAAGCCATCCTCATCGGCGATGCCTTTACCCAGCAAACGCGCGACCTTTGCGGGATTTTGACTTGATGGGGCTGGCGCTCCGGGTGGGCCTATAGCCCGTTGGCAAACGTCCAGCCTGTACGGATGGACGCGGCCCTGGACGAGATAACCATGCCCACCGAAATCGTAGCAGCGATCGGCGAAGGCGCGCTCGCTTATCGAGAGAGCGGCATTCTCTCACTGGCAGATGGCAGAGTATTCTCCGCGTGCCGGCAGTATCGCTATCGCTTGAGCGAGGACAGTGTTGTCGTCGAGTTCGCAGACGGACCTCATATCGGGACGCAGTTCCTCAGCTTGAGTTTCTCGCGGACGGATACCGGGTTGGAAGCGAGTGGCGTCTATGCCTGCGGAGACGACACCTACCATGCAACCTACAGGATTCTGGGGCCGGCGGCCTTTGAAGTGGTCATCATGGTCCAAGGGCCTGCAAAGGCATACGAGCTAGTCAGCCGATATTCCCGGTCGGGATAAATGCTCATGTCAGGAGGGCAAGTCCTCTGTTGCCCTTATCATGGCCGTGAAAGGCAGCGCCGGAATAACTTACCACGCGCTGCAAATCCGAAGACGATTGTCGTCGTCATCAGAAGGTAGGCGACTATCCCACCAGGTGAAAGAGTCGGAACCGCTGCGAGGATCAACCCATCATTCCCGCCGGGTATGAGCGCGATGCCGATACCCATCAATGTGCCGCCGACGACAGATCGCAGAATGCCATTGGCTGTCGGCAGTTGGAGACGCAGATTGCCTTGGCGAAAGGAGGCGGTTAGGGCGCCTGCGATCGAAGAGATCACCGCAGTGAGCGCGACCTCGCCGGCCGGGGACATTCTGAGAGGAAGGGCGCGTTGAATCACGTCTGCGAAGGTCCAGGCCGGCGAGAGTGCATATAGAAGTCCGCCAGTGATACCGAGTCCAATCATCGAAGCGCCGAACGACCAACCCGGCTTTGTTCGCAGAACGCTCTTCGTGGAAACGAAAACGAGTGCCAGCACGAGCACAACTAGGAAGGCTAGGAGAGTAACGAGGCCTGTTGCGCTCGGTTTGGAGATTAAGCTTGGCCATGTTGAATCGTAGCCGAACCTGCCATGGTCGGCAGCCAAGATACCAATCGTTAATCCCAAGGGTAGAGCTAGAAGTCGCATCTCCCCATCCCCAAGCCGCGCCAGCGATCCGAGCAGGCATGTGTCATTAATGAGTGCGCCGAGGCCGAAGGCGATGGCGCCGATGAGCAGGAGGAAATTGATGCTGGTCGAGGGTGCGAGTGTTGCGCCCAGTGTTCCCGTCCAGACTATCGGGACCGCAACCAGGCCTGCCGCTGCCGACGCTGCGAGAAATCCGACGAACATTTTCGGCGGCTGTCTTCTGTGTAACTCATGAGCGGCCACCACTAAACAGGTTCCGCCTTGGTTCGCCGCATATCCGAACCCGAAGGCAAGTACGCATAGAAGAAGTTCGAGCGCAAACGATCCCATTATTTCAAGCCTGCCTGATCATATCGTCAGCCTTCTGATGCGACGTTCCAGCGTGGCGAGCGCCCCGGCTTAGCTTTACCACGGGAAGGCGCGATCCTGCTGTAGCCGCACAGATGGCAAAGGCTGACCGAGCCATCTTTGTCGAAGCCGTTTGCCACAAGGAGCCGCTCCGACAGCATGCCTAGAATGTCGAGGTCATTGGGCGACAGGGGCGAAATACATTCGGAGATCACCTGCTCCCGTGCCTTGAGCAAGGCGTCCGTTATCTTCTTCCCCGAATTGGTGAGGTGAATGAAGCGCGCCCGCCTGTCGGTGATTTGTCTTCGTCGTTCCACCAACTGTTCGCGCTCGAGCCTATCGATCAATCGCACCGTCCCGGCATGAGAAAGCCCGATCGAGGTAGCCAAAACGCTGATCGGCAGTCCGGGCTCCATGCTGAGTAACACCATCACGGCGGTCCCCGGGCCGCTTGGTGAAAACGAGGCCGAGACACTGGCGATGCTGTCTGCAACGGCCAACGCGAGTGCACCTAAATGGTACTTGGCGACCTCAGGCTCCATACCGCAAGAATATATGCTTCGCGCATAGACTTCAAGCGTGTGAAAATGTATGACCGCCGCATGCATCTATGACAGATTCGGACATGGTCATGCTCATTGAGGGGCTCAGCTCGGATTCCACATCTGAGATCAACGGACGTGCTCGTTCCCCAGGCGCTAGCGGGGGTGGGCTCGATGAAAGTGGACGTGCATGGGTGCCGCTCACCGGGCGCAGGCGGTTCGCCGATGAGACCGCCGGTATGATCGGACGGGTCTCATGCCCGACCTGACTCTTGATCTCCGATACCTGAAGTACGCCGTTCAGGTCGCCGAGGCCGGCAGCTTCCGCCGAGCGGCGGAGCGCCTATCGATATCGCAATCCACCGTCAGCCGACGTGTGCAGCTGTTTGAGCGCCAACTTGGCTTTTCTCTCTTCAAGCGTACGCGAGCGGGGGCAGGGCTGACTCCAGAAGGTGAGCGCTTCCTTCAACAAGCGGTGGTGGGAGCGCGCTACCTTCGTAACGCCGCAACGGAGATCCGCTCCGCGCGGAAACTCAAGACCGGGCTCGTGAGGTTTGGAATGCTTGAAGCGTTCCCGGCGTGCCCGATCATCAACATTCTCTCGGCATTCAGAAATAGACATCCGACGATCGAGGTAAAGCTTGAGGAAGGCACTTCAGAAGAAAACACTTTGGGGGTGAAGCGCGGATTACTGGACGCAGCAATCAGCCTGAGTGCGAGCAAGAGCCCTCAGTTCCAAGTTCGACGTCTCTGCGAACCAGATCTGTTCGTGGCATTGTCCCCGCTTCACGAGTTGGCAGCACGGCCACAGCTGTCGTGGGAGGACGTTTGTGACGAAGTCTTCCTCGTTCGCTCGGATGGCGCTGGGCGTGAGCTCGCTGGCATACTCCGGCGCATGGTGGGCGCCGGAGACGGAGCGGTTCAACTCTCGATCCAACAAGTCAGCCGAGAAACCCTGCTGACGATGGTCGAACAGGGCTTCGGCTTGACCATCACCAGCGTGATCTACCGGCCGGATATCGCGTTGATCCCGCTCCCATCGGCGCGGGCGCCGACGGCCGCTATAATTTCTTCCAGTGACAACGACAACCCGACTCTGCCGCTGCTGCTGAAGTGTTTCGACACCCCCTCTAGAGCGGGGACCACGGATTAATCGGCGCTCCCCGGCGTCAACGTTCGCCTGGCTTTGGCGAAGCCACGGTCTGTCGCGATGAACCGTTGTAACATCGGGACGATTAACCGAGCTGGGTCAACAGCGGACTGACCTTGCTCTCGGCCCAATAGGTGGGCGTAGTCAACAAGGTCCTGGTGGAGAGCTGCAGGTAGCTCGACCTGTACCTTAAGCGGCTTGTCGTCCGCGATGGGGCCTAGCTTAAGCTTCGACATCATCACCCTCCATATGGCTCCAGTACCAAGTCTCGCGTCACGAGAACGCGCACGGGAAATCCGGGCCGAATAGTGATCGTGGGCGCGACGTTGAGCTGACGCCTCACAATCTGCTGCCCTGCGTCGTTGATGGTGTCCTGCCCACCGTTCCGGATCGCCTGAACGAGCTGATCGTCGTTGTCGACCGCGAGTTCGGCGCCGACGCTCAGCAGTGTCGACAATCCCGCAGCCTTGGCCAGATCCCACCAATGGTAATCGACGCCATCCTGCAGCCCGGCGAACCCTTCAGCGTCAGCACCAGGCTGGCGCTCGAGAACGATCGAGCGCCCGTTCGGGAAGACGAGCCGAGTCCAGACGAGCAGGACTCGGCTCTGGCCGAACTGCACGTTGTTGTCGTACTGCCCGACCACACGAGTGCCTTGCGGCACAAGCAAGATACGGCCGGTTGGGCTGTCGTAGATGTTTTCGGTGACCTGCGCGGTGATCTGGCCGGGTAGATCGGATCGGATGCCGGTGATCAGCGCCGCGGATATCACTGCTCCCGCCTGAAGGACGTTCGGCGATACTGGCGCAGCGACGCGATCGGGCGCAACCGTCCTGCGATCGGCCGCGGCGTTCAGAAACGCGTTCTGCCGGTCCTGCGCCGAGGGCGTGGCGGGCGGCGGAGCGAGGCCAATGCTCGCCAAATCCGGCACCGGCGCGAGCGCTGGGGCAGCTCCCGCAGCAGCGGGTGTGCCCCGGCTTTCCGATCCGGAGAAGAGACGGCTGGTGCGCGCGGTCTCGATTTCCTGAAGGCGGCGCTGCTCTTCCGGGCTGATGCCGGGATTGGGCGTGGCCGTCCCGGGTGTGGGCACCGGCTGTCCGCGATCCTGGGTACTAAGGATCGGCCGGCCGAGGTCACCGGGAAGAGGGGGACCGAGCTGTGGCACGCCACTGTAATCTCGCGGCAGGCCGGCCAGTCCGTCAGCGGTCGAGCGGTTCTCGGTCGAATAGAGTTCGTCGTTCGGCCGACCGGCGTCGCGGGTCTGAAGCGCGTAGATCAGCGCACCTCCGAGCCCGACGCTGGCGACAAGACCGAGGCCGGCGAGAACCTTCCGCGACAACCGGGTGACGCGGGGCGGTTCGGCCCGCAGCCGCATCGGCGCAGGCCCGACCGGCTCGCCGGTCAGGGGCTGCGCATCGTCGTCCGGCACTTCCTCAATCCGGGGCGGGTTCTCGCTCACGAGGTCGGCCTCCCGTCTGTGCGGACGATCCTGACGCGCTTCTGCTCGCGGCCGGAGCCGAAGCGAAGTTCGGCAGCCGCGAACAGACGATCAACGATCATGTGGTGGCCGCGAACGCGATAGTTCACGAGCTCAGAGGTGTTGCCCTCGGGGCCGACGACGAAGAGTGGCGGCATCTCGCCCTGACCGATGCCGCGCGGAAACTCGATAAAGACCTGGCGTCCGTCGTCGAAGGCGCGCAGCGGCCGCCACGGCGCACGGTCGCCCTCGATCGCATAGCGGAAGTTGACGTTCGCGAGATCGACGCCGCTCGCCACCGGCTGGGCCGCCTGCGCCTCGGCGTTCTGACGGCGCAGCGCAATGAGCTGGTCTTGCGGATACTGCCATGAGACCGACGCCATATAGGTGCGCTCTGTCGAGCGCAGCTCCATGTGATAGGTGCGCATGTTGGTGTTGATGACGAGGTTTGTCATCAGGTCGGCGCGGGTGGGCTTTACTAGGATGTGGATCTGGCGCGTTGCCCCCGATCCGCTCTCGGTGTCGCCGATGATCCAGCGCACTGTGTCGCCGGCGGCCACCGGGCCTGCGCCGACAAGCTGCTCCCCGGGTTGGAGCGCGATGTCGGTGATCTGCCCGACGGCGGTATAGACTTGATAAAGCGCCCCTTGAGTCCACGGGTAGACCTGCATCGAGTTAATGAAGCCGTCGCGCACCGGCTGGACTCGTGCCGCCTCGTTTGCCTGGTTGACGCGAGCGGTCGGATTAGAAGGCTCCGGGGCACGCCGCGTCTCCTCCACACGCTGCAATTGGCCAGGCAGCGGCAGCGGCCGGGGCAGCTCGACCACGGTGACCGGCGCGGGTGGATCGACGGTCTGCACCGCCGGAGCCGCATTGTCGTAGGAAATCTCCGGCGGCGGATTGGTGGTCGCGCAGCCCGCGAGCGCGGTCGCCGCTAGCAGAACGACCGGGAATGCGGCTCTACGGAGAGCCGGGAGTACGTGTGTGTGTGAAGCCGGGTTTCCGGCTTTACGGAAATACGGCTTCATTGCCCAAGCTCCCGTGACCAGTTGATGGCGTTGACGTAGATGCCGAGCGGGTTCGCCCTGAGCCGGTCGGCGTTTCGGGGGATCTGCACGACGATCGTCAGGATCGCGGTCCAGCGCGTGGTCTCGGCGAGCTGGCCATTTTCGTATCGGCGCTCGACCCAGGCGACGCGGAAGCTGTCCGGGGACGCGCGGATGACGCTGGAGACGTCGACAGCGACCTGCTGCCGGCCGACCCGTGTAAAGGGGTCGTTGGAGCGGGCGTAGTCATTGAGCGCCATGGCGCCGCGGTCAGTCGTGAAGTCGTAGGCGCGCAGCCAGGGGTCGTCTCAGAAAACGGAATCTATGGTCACTCCCGTTTTTGCAACACCGATTTTGACGACAAGTTGGCTTGCTTGAATCTATCCGGCGTCTGAATGGGATTTTATTCCCGCGCCTTGATGAGTTCCGCGCCTGATGAACCTCCAGAAAATATACGGCTTCAATGAGCCTTTCCGTTTTACAGGTTCCTCAACAGGCCGGTGGGCCGTTAGTATCATCAATATCAGTATTCGCAAAACCAGATCAGTAATTCTTTAAACCGGTGTATTTCTGCCGTTATGCTACATAAGTTTGCTGTCGTGCCGTTAGGGCCCAGGCTATTCTGGCCAGCTTGTTTGCCAGAGCACAAGTGACGACAAAGTTGCTTTTCCGGCACAGTAAATCCCTGACCCAATCGGCCAATTTGCCAGACTGGTGTTCCAGTTTTTGTATGAATACCCTGGCACATTGAACCAACAAAGTTCGGATCTTTTTATTACCTCGCTTACTAATTCCCAGCAATGTCGTCCTACCTCCCGTGCTGTACTGCCGAGGTACAAGCCCTGTTGCCGCCGCAAAGTCACGGCTGCTGGCGTACTGCTTCCCGTCGCCAATCTCAGTTGAAATAGTACTCGCTGTCAGTGTTCCGACGCAGGGAATGCTCAGCAAGCGCTGTCCAACCTCATCTTCGTCCAACTTTCGTTTCAACTGGGATTCCAAATCTTTAATCTGCTCAACAAGATAGTGATAATGCTGTTGTAATTTCAGCAATAACTGGCTGAGGTAAAGAGGCAAACTATTGTCCTCAAGAAGGGTACTCAGTCGGCTAATAACGGCAGCTCCTCGGGGAACGCTAATGCCAAATTCCAGCAGAAAAGCATGCATTTGATTGGTTGTTTTTACCTTATCCTGAACCAGGGATTCACGGACACGATGCAGAGCCCGCATTGCCTGCTGAGATTCCGTTCTGGGCTGCACAAAACGCATAGACGGACGCGATGCAGCTTCACAAATAGCTTCGGCGTCGACAAAGTCGTTTTTATTGCTTTTAACGAACGGGCGGACAAATTGTGGTGATATCAGCTTTGGGGAATGCCCCAACTCTTCCAACTTGCGTGCCATAAAGTGAGAACCGCCACAGGCTTCCATTGCGATGGTTGTAGCGGGGCATGTCGCCAAAAATTCGATCAACTTTGGCCGGGTAAATTTTTTACGGTAAACAGCCTTCCCGCGACGATCCTGGCAATGAATATGGAAAGAGTTTTTACCCAGATCGATACCAATGAGCGCAATGTTTTCCATGATAGTTCTCCGAATGAAAGCCTGTCCTCAGCATAGTACCGGGAAGGAGGGAGTGACCATCTCATTAATTTTCCTACGTTAAGCGTTTTGAGCTTAACGAGTGATTTCGTTCCATTGAGCGCGAACCCCTGACCGTAAGGGATGTACG
>JAKOTR010000031.1 GCA_029776225.1 Acidobacteriota bacterium
CGCCAGTGCGCTGCCCGGCGGGATGCACACGGTCGAGATCCGCGCTCTATTCGACAAGCATCCAGCAAGCAACGGCTATTACTTCTACTTCGATTATCTTTGGCCACTCGAGCCGCAGGATCCGCCAGACCCTCCGAAGGTCTATACCGATGTCTCCGCGGCAATCGACTTCGACACCGACCACGGCTACAAGAAGCCGCCTGCCTGGCACGTGTGGCACCTCAAGCAGCTTGGCTTCATGGGCCAAGCCGACGTCTACATGGGCGTCTTCTGGAACAACAAGCGCCGGCGCGTTGAGGCCACCTACCCAAATTGCACTTTGACCCTGAACTCCTGGCAAGTGGACCAGCCGCTCTGGATCACGCTGGGCGACCCGCTAGGACAGCAGCCTGGCACAACGCTGTACTTCTCACCTGGTGCAGCCCTCGCCACGGAGGATATCGCCTCGCATGTGCGCGCGATGATCAATGTCACCTTTCCGGGCGTCTGGTGCACGAGCGACGGCAATTCGATTCACATCCGCTCCCGCGCGCCGAGCTATCGATTCAGCATCTCGGCCAGTCCGCAATGGAGCATCTCTCAGGGCACACCCGCACTGCATCAGGCTGGCGCCGAAGGCGACTGGGAGATGATCGACTCGATCTCGCCCGTGCTGACGCACGGGGCGCGGAACTGGATCCGTGACCTGGCGCGCGAGTTTAAGCAGGCCGGCATCCTTGCCAGCTTCGCCTTCTCCATGGAGTGCTATTTGCCGCCAGCGGCCATGCGTGCGCGGTACCTGCATTACGAGAACGGGGTAGTGTTACCTGGCGAGGAGGTGTTCCTGCCGATCCCGTCGCACCAGATGCATTTCGGCCAGCGCGTGCGGGCCTATCTCAGGCAGATGTACAAGGAATGCGCCGACGAGCTTGCCTCCGCGGGGCTTCCGATCGTGCTCCAGTTCGGCGAGACGCAGTGGTGGTATTTCGACAACATCGGCCCGGCCGAACAAGGTCTCGACCCGCAGGGCGGCATGCCTTTCTACGACGCGGAGACCATCCAGGCATTCCAGCAGCGCTTCGGCCGTCAGATCTGGCCATTCCGCCGCAACACGGATGACCCCATCGGAGACCCGGCTCACCCCTATGAGACCGCAAACTTCCTGCGCGATCGCATCTGGGAGTACTGCGCCGAGGTCATGAGCTACGTCCGGCGGTTCCATCCCTCGGCGGTGTTCGAGTGCCTCTGGCCGCTCGACGCCAATCAGGGCAAACCCGCACCTGACCCGGCATTCCGCGCGCTCAACTTCCACGTGAACCTGCCCAACGAATGGAAGACTTCCGGCTACGGTGTGAAGTACTTCCGCGCGGAGGGTTTCGATTATGACGTCTGGCAGAAGAACGCACGGCTCATGCGGCAGACGCTCGAGTTCCCACTGAAGCTCGGCCGCCCGGCGTCGGAGTGCATGTACCTGGCCGGCATCTACGGCCCGCCCGACCCGCCGATGCGCGAGGCCTACGGCATGTGGCGCAACCGCGGATTGTATTCGTTCTGCTTCTGGGCGTTCGATCAGTTCTGCCTGAACTCGCGGCCAGTACCGCTGGAAGTGCCTGCGCAGGCCGCCGCGACGCTTGTCTCCTATCGCCGGCCGCGCGCCGCGCGCTCGCCCGAAGCGCCTGTCGCTGTTGCCTATGCACCTGAGCCGAGCAGCCGGCTGAACACATTCCGATTGAACGCGAGGAGGTTGAACGGATGAGTAACTATCCGAACGCGATCGACGACGCATCGAGTCTCTACTCGCCCGCCGATGCCTTCTCCGCAAAGCCGCTCGAAACGATCACTACGATGCCGGTCTACGCCGGCGACACGACTATCGGCGTCGAGTCCACCGGTGTGGGCTTCCCCGACGAGTACGGGATTCTTTCGATCGACGACGAACTGATCGTCTACACGGGCAAGACGGCCACGCAGTTCACCGGCTGCCAGCGCGGCGCGTTCGGCACCGTTGCGGCGCAACACACCTCCGGCGCCACCGTGCGGGCCAACATGGTCTCGGCCTACATCAAGGCTCTTCAGGAGGCCGTCGTCGCCATCGAACAGGAACTTGGGGTCGCATCGAGCCGCAACTACGTCCGTAAAGACGGCGCGGTGACAATCACGGGCGCGAAGACCTTCGTCGACGGCGCAGAATTCGGCTCCGGCAACAAGGCCGCAACGGGCCTGGTGCGCCTGCCGAACAACGGCGCGCTGAAATGGCGCAAGGCCGACGGCTCAGGTGATCTGGGCCTGGCGCTGAACGCCAACGACCACCTCGTCGTAGACGCCATCATCGACTTCGCGCCCGGGCAGACCTTCGGCGCGTTCTCATACCCGGATGCGGGCTATGGCAACAAGGGCATCGTACAGATTGATGCCGCCGGAGGCCTAGCCATCGAGTCGGGTGTGCTCTCGATGGCTGCGTCCGGCGCAGCGCCAGGCACGTATCCGAAGGTCACAGTGGACGCCAGGGGGCGCGTGACCGCCGGGGCAAATCTCGCGGCTGGCGACCTGCCGGGCCACACGCACACCGCCGGCGATATCGTCAGCGGCGAGTTCCCGCACAAGGTCCAGAAGGACGGCGCCGACGTTGGCACGCGCCGTGCGCTCAACCTCGTCCAAGGCACGCGCGTCTCACTTGCTGCCGCCGACGATCCCGCCAACGACCGCGTGAGCGTGACCATCAGCGCGAGTCCTCCGGAAGCCGGCGAAATCACCAACGCCCTCGCCTACATCCCGGCCAACCGCGCGGGCGAGCACTTCACCGGGCCGATCGACTGCGGTCCCCATCAGACCGTCGGAGGCCCGCTCGAGAACATGGCGAAGCACTCCGAAGACTTCGCCGCGACCGTCTGGGACAAGAATGGCGGCTCCTGCTCAGTCACGTCGAATGCTGTCATCGCCCCGGACGGCAATCAGACCGCAGACGTGATCACCGCCATCAGTGAGACGCCGGTAATCCAGCAGCAGGTCGCGGGCCTCGCCGACGGCGGCACCTATACCTTCTACGTCTGGGCGCGCGTCCCCTCCGGCAACCGCAAGGTGTCCATCGCCATCGTCGACAATGCATACGCGGCCTACTTGGCCGGACCCACGCAGGTGACGCTGACGACCTCGTGGCAGCGCTTCAAGATCACTGGCACGCTGGCGACCGGCCAGACTGGCCTGTGGATCGTCATCCGCCAGTACGCCGCCAACGGCGACGACTGGACCACCGGCGACATCCACCTTTGGGGCGCCTGTCTCCAGCAGGGCAGCGACCCACAGAACCCGCACCTGGGCCTCCCAAACGCCGCACATCGCCTCCGGCCTCGCCGCCGGCCCCGCCGTCATCGCCGCGCCGGACTCCTCCGCCTCACCCCTCAAGATCCACGGCCCCGCCTCCAACCTTGCCGACAGCACCCTCCTCGAGCTCACCGCCAACGGCGAACTCATCCTCGCTGGCGGCTCCGGCAACGGCTACCGTCTCGCAGAACTGGGCGCCGCAAACAATCCTTCCGGCTGGGCCGGCGTAATCAAAGTGAAGACCCCCGCCGGGACCACCCTCGGCTACATATTGCTGTACACCAATCCGTAACTGCCCAAAACGAAGAGCGGGGAAATGCCACGTTTCTGTCGCGTTCCGGCGAGGCTCCAGTGCTTCTGTGCGCTTCTCCGCCTTCCTTTGGCGTTAGTACTACTGGGTCATAAATAGAACATTTCATGCTATGCTTGTTTTGTGACTGCCGCCCGTTCCGGGCCAGGCTCTCAACAGACGCGCCTCACGGATTACCTCAACCGCCTGGGCCAAGCCGTGGGGCACAAGGACCGGCATCAGCCGCTGAAGGACTACTGCACCGGCCTGCTGCTCGACGTCGAGCGCAAGAGCATCGAGCCCATGGCCGCACGCCTGCATCCGGGCCGCGTGCAGGCGGCCCGGCAGTCGATGCATCACTTGGCTGCCAAGGCCCCCTGGTCGAGCGACGCTCTGCTGGCTGAAGTGCGTCGCTACGTGCTGCCCAGGGTGCAAAGGCAGGGGCCGGTGGCAGCATGGATCGTCGACGACACTGGGATTCCGAAGAAGGGCAAGCACTCGGTGGGCGTGGCCCGGCAGTATTGCGGCCACTTGGGCAAGCAGGACAATTGCCAAGTCAGTGTGAGTCTGAGCGTGGCCACCTGGGAGGCGAGCCTGCCGGTGGTCTGGCGGCTGTATCTGCCGCGCGAATTGGGCCGAGGACCGCGCCCGGCGTCGCAAGGCCGGCGTGCCCGACGAGGTCGAGTTCCAGACCAAGCCGGAGATCGCGCTCGCGATGATCGGGCAGGCGCTGAAGGATGGGGTCCCGCCCGGCGCGGTGCTCGCCGATGCGGCCGATGGCAGCGACACGCGGGTCCGGGAGGCGCTGGAGGAGCTTGGGTTGCGCTATGTGGTGGGCGTTCAGGGCAGCACGAGCCTGTGGCGGCCGGGTGAGGCGCCGCTGGAGGCCAAGCCCTGGAGCGGGCGCGGACGGCCCACCAAGCTGCTGCGGCGCAGCCAGGATCACCGGCCGCTGACGGCGCGCGAGTTGGTGATGGAGCTGGGCGAGAAGCAGCTGAAGCGCGTCAGGTGGCGCGAGGGCGCCAGCAAGCCGCTCGGCTCGCGGTTTGTGGCCGTGCGGGTGCGGCCGGTGCACCGGGACTACTGGCGCTCGAAGCCGCACGGCGAGCTGTGGCTGCTGGCCGAGTGGCCGCGCGGAGCACAAGAGCCGGCGAAGTTCTGGCTGGCGAATCTGCCCGAGGAGACGCCGCTCGAAGAGCTGGTGCGGCTGGCCAAGCACCGCTAAATTGTCGAGCGCGACTATGTGGAGCCGAAACAGGAACTGGGGCTGTGGCATGCCCCAATAGCATTAGATCGGCCACTCTTACATTCAGTTACGCCGGAAGATTTTGGGACTGTCGCGGCAAAGTGAGAATGTCAGGGTAGAGCAAAGTAAGAATGTCAGGTTGACAGGTTGACGCTGGGGAGGTAGCAGAAAACGGAGGTCTGCTGATGACCCAAGCCGACCGGGACCGCCTGGTGGCATTGAAGAAAGCGGCTCAGGGGCTGATAACCCGCAAGCAGGCTGCGCAAGAGTTGAAGGTGAGCGAACGGCAGGTATACAGGCTGCTGGCAGCGCTCAAAGAGCGTAAGGACAAGGCCGTGATCCATGGCTTGCGTGGGCGGGCGTCGAATCGCCGGGTCGGGGCTGATGTGGAGCAGCAAGCGATGACGATGCTGAGCGATCCCAAGTTCGACGGCTTCGGGCCGACACTGGCGGCGCAAGTTCTGGCCAACAAGCACGGCATTGAGGTGAGCAAAGAGACGATGCGAACGTGGATGACGCGCGCTGGGTTGTGGCGTCCCAAGGCACAGCGAGTGCGCCAAGTGCACGTTTGGCGTGAGCGGCGCGAGCGATTTGGGGAGCTGGTTCAGTGGGACACGTCCGAGCACGACTGGCTGGAAGGACGGGGCGAATTGCGGTACCTGATCACGTTGATCGACGACGCAACCAGCCGCGTGTTTGCGCGGTTCGTACGCCACGATTCGACGGAGGAAAACATGGCGGTGCTGGAGCAATACCTACACCGCTATGGTCGACCGCTCGAGTTCTATACGGACAAGTCGAGCATCTTCCACACCACGCCGAAGAAGAATCATCCGGCGCGCGAGGAGCCACTGCCGCCTACCCAGATCGGCCGAACGCTACGGGAACTAAACATCGGCTGCATTGCTGCGCATTCGCCACAAGCCAAAGGCCGCGTGGAGCGAAGCTTTCAAACGGCGCAGGACCGGCTGGTCAAGCTAATGCGAGTAGAAGGAATCACGACCTTGGAGCAAGCCAACGAGTTTCTGGAGCGGGAGTACTTGCCCGACTGGCATGCCCGTTTTGCGGAAGTTCCAGCCTGTAGCGACGACGCGCACCGACCGCTTGCCATGCATCACGATCTACACGCGATTCTCAGCCGCAGCGAGCAGCGAAAGGTCACCAATGACTATACATTCCGTCTGAACGGGCGAAGCTGGCAAAGCGACCCATTGCAGGTGCGGCCTCGCTTGCGCGGAGCGTTCATCACAGTCGAGCAGCGGCGCGACGGAACCATAGCAGCTCGATTTGAGGGGACTTACCTGGCCGTACGTGAGTGCGAACCCACGCCGGCGTCAACTCCGGTCAAAGAGGAGGGTACATCGAAGCCGGCTCAGGCTGTTTCGCGAAAGGCTCCAAACGCTGGCGGCAAGAGCAAATGGATGAAGAACTTCTGGAAGTCCAAGTCGCCGACGTTAGACCAGGCGATCCACATCGCTAACGCCACCAGCTAAAAAAGGAAAAGCCGGGCAAACTGCGCCCGGCTCATCTTCGCGTTTAAAGCCCACAAGCCGAAGCTCAAGAGCTTCACCAGCATGATCGCACACAAAGCAAAACCCGGGAACACAGTCCCGGGTTCTGCAACCGATCACGCCGGAGCCAGCCCCGTCGCTTCGGCTTTGGGCATCCGGACGGGCGCGACCCCTCCCGGACGACCCAAACTAACACGCTCCCTCCGGCGTCGGGCCAAAAAGCTGACCTTTCTACTTTGCCCCGGGGCATGACGTATCTAAATTGCCTTGACACGGAAGATTTTGGGACTTGACAGACCCACCCAACCCATGCTAGGAAAGGCCAAGGAGTAAATGAGGGTTGATGCGGTTCGCTTACGAACAGTCAGCCAGCTATAGTCGCAAATCATCGCTGCCCTTCGGTTTGCGATTCCCCGCGACTTTGCTCTGCCTTCTCTCCTTACCGATGGCTGTCCGCGCCGTCGTCGCCGCTGCCCGCAGTTCAAACCGGCGGCACTCGCAGCGCGGCTTTCGGCACTTCTCCTGCGGCCTGTTATCCATACAGACACGTTGTGGCCTCCCATTATCTCTAAAGAAAGGAGATTTCTCGACAAATGGCGCTGAAGCAACACGGTACTTCTGTGCTAGGAGCCTCCATAGCTGCATTGGCATTCGCACTGAGCTTGCCCACGGACAGTGTGTTCGCCGACGGATGCACGAGCAAGTCCTGCACGTATTACGTTAGTGGTACCCCATCCTCTGGGAGTTGTGCCTCTTCCGGAAGCAATTGCGACCGCTGTTCCAATGGCTTAGATCAGCAGCAACAGGATGCCTGCAAGGTGTAACCTTTCGCGGCTGCAGGCTTTCTCCTTGCCGTGGGCTTTCGTGAAGGGAAGTCCAACGGCGCGGCAACTCTGAATCTCAGGAAGACCAATCCAGATCAACTCTAAGGAGAACGAGTATTTGCCATGAAAACGGAAAGCTGTCTACCATTATTCAGTCTCTCGATTGCCCTCGCGACGTTTACGTTGGCCGTTAGTACTGACCGAGTGTATGCATCGGGATGCCAGAACAGCACGTGTACTTACTATTATGGGAATGGCTCCTCGACTACGGGGAGTTGCGGGACATATACTGGAAGCTCTGGCAGTAATTGCGCTTGCACTAAAGACAACAACAGTCAACAGCAGTCGGCTTGTGATTTGTAGCGAACTGCTCCAGACTGCCGACCTTCACTCGATCCCTCGCGACACTCACAAAATTGAGCGAGCGGTCAAGGGTTAGGTGCGAGTGTTGGAGAGGGTTGATGGTTGGTTGCCATCGGAGGGCCCCTTTGGCGAGTTGGCTCCCTGCTATTGCAATCGTTCTGCTGTCCGCGAACTCTTTGTACCTCGGTATAAGGGTTTCTGACGAGATATCGATTTGCAAGGCGCGCCGCGATAGATTTGCATACTTGCCACGCGACAGCAGCCTGAACGGTATCGCGTCAGACGGGAAGGTGATCTCGCCTGCGGTGGCTGCTAACGGTCGTCTCGAAGGCGAAGGTTTCCTCTTGCTTTTCGTCATCGATGTAGGAAAAGGCACTGAGGAGATCGAGTATTGGAATAAGGTTATCGAGACGGTTGCCGCAGCGCGTCCTCAAGGAGGCCGACCAATTTATTACTGGGGAATTTGTAACGCCGGAAACGCGTGCAATCAGTATCAGCGGCTTGCAAATTTCACGATCGTTGCGTTCCTCGATCTCTATCAAATGCACGTCGTCGCCAACACGATCCAGGCCCATGGAGCGCTGCTGTACGACCGGGCAATGATCCTGCGGTCCCACATCCCGTCCTCAAACGAACCGTCACTGCAAGCTAGCCTCATAGTGAAGCACCTGAGAGGATGATGTATGCGGATAAACTGGAGGCATTTCAATGAGTGCCTGATTGTTGCTCTCATTGTAGTCAACGTATTTGAATTGGAGCTGTTCTACTGGGTACGAGGCAAAACAGGGCTTTACCAACCCACTTCCACATTCCCTTCCTTAGCCGGCTTTGGGTCAAACCCTCAGCGCTATATTCCTGCCGTTACCCCCTGCGTTTTGCTTCGCGTATCCTCTGACTCGTGCAACTATTGCCGGGTCGACCAGCCTTTTTATCGTCGCCTTGCCGAGCAAGTGCGTCGCGCTGGATGCGAATCGGTTATTGTTTCTCCTAGAAGTGGACCACTGAATTTCCAAGGCGATGCTTGGGGTACCATCCATCTTCGGTTTGTCGACTACCGCCTTGGGCGTATCCTAGTCCCATTTGTTACCCCTCAGACCATTCTCCTGGACGGAGATGGACGTATTCGATGGTATCGGGAGGGGACTATGGACCAGAAGGCTCTGGCCAAGGCGCTTCGCGAATTGGCAAGACTTCATTCGGATCGAGGTGCAAAAACGGGCTGAGCTCGGGGTGCCATGGTGTCGTGGCAGGTGTTGTTTGGAAAAAGATTTGCAAGTACGGTGTCCCTAGTGTAGCAAGGAGACGGATTGTGCCGGAGGGAGGCCAGATTGAACCCCCGAAGAAGAAGTCTCATCCTTGTTGCTGTGGCAACAGCCGTCGTTTGCTTGGCTTCGTGGCTCGTGATCAGCCATAGCCTGCGAGGTGGGCGGTGCAGAAGCGTGCCATGTACATACTTTGACGACAGAGGTCGGCCGCTTCCAGGAACATGTGGGGAAAAGGAAGGCGACAAGACCCACTGTTACTGTATCTCCAACGAAGATAAGAGTCGGAGCCAGGAACAGTCCGTCTGCGTCGCTAACCGATAGTGTCTTCTAGATTAGGTTCTGCTCTATGCAAAGCACCACTATTTGTTAGCCAAATCAGAAAGGAGTGATTCTCACGTGAAGGGTCGACGAGGTTTCGCGCTGATGGCATTGGGCCTTGCTGCCCTTCTCCTGACAAGTCGCACACCAGCAGCCGAGGTGAATGAGCCCGAATTCGAAGTGGTCTCCATCCGACCAGTGCCGCCCAACGCCCCGAATATTCTTCGGTCAGCCGACTTTACGCCGATTCTACCAGGCGGTCGCTTCAGCGACCCGAGAACAACCCTTTTCTTCATGATCGCGATCGCTTATGATGTGAACAACCCGTCAAGGCACTTACTTGGGTTGCCAAAGTGGGCTCATGAGAAGGCATACGCGGTATCAGCGCAGCCCGCCGACGGTTTTCCGGATCTTCCTCCGGAAGAGAACAAGAGGGCGGTCAAGGCCATGTTGCGCAGAATGTTGGCGAAGCACTTCCAGCTCAAAATCCAGAAGGAAACATGGGTAGGCCCCATTTACCGCCTCGTAGTTGACAAAGGGGGCTTGAAGATTCCGGAGGTCAAGCCTGCCCATCCGCCGGTGAAGCCGGGACGAGTGAACATAGCCGTTGGCGACCAGTCAGGCCGGATCATTGGCCGACAGGTGACGATGGAGGGGCTAGCGACGGCCCTGTCTCTTTTTTTTGACGCTCCGGTAAGAGATGAAACCGGCCTTAAAGGGTATTACGACCTGGACGCCGCCTGGAAAAGTCCGGACCCGGATGCGGCGTCCTCGGGCGGCCTCGGTGCGGAGGGTCTAGCCATGCTCATCTCCAATTTGCGAAGCCAGTTCGGACTCCGCCTGACGCGAGCGAAGGGTCCTGCCGACTACTGGGTAGTCCAACATGTGGCACTGCCTACCCAAAATAACTGGTCGCGCGGTGGAGATCGCCGCCTTCGAGCGGTGCTGCACCAGCCAATTTGCCGCAATTCGAGCCTATTTGTGCGATGAGCCGAAGACAGCACAGTCGTCTTGGAGTGTTTCTTGCCTGCCTCGGCATATTTGGCGCCTGCTCCGCGGCGGAGACGGCGGACATCCGCGGGCGTATTACGTTCGGCGGTATTCCCGTTCCTGGCGTCACTGTTACTGCCAGCCAAGGAAGTGCAGTACAGTCCGTCATCACGGATTCCGCGGGTTTCTTCCAGTTTTCCAACCTGAGCGATGGAGTCTGGATAGTGGAAACAAACATGCAACTGTTTGCTTCCCAGCGTCGCGAGATCGTACTTCCGACAACTGGCTCGGTTGAGTTCGAATTGCCCCTTGCCCCCTCACTCCCAGAGGCAACCGCGTCCGGACTGGGCACAGTTCCCCCCAACTTCGAACTGGTTGAGGTGCGCGCTGTCAAGCCGGCAAAATCCGTCGACAGGCCCCCGGACCCACCACCGAATCAGGTGGCCCCCTCCCAATCCGAACCGGAGGATATTGGAGCGCGTGGCGCCAGTATCTTTCTGATTTCCGGCAGCCAGAACAACGGCGCTACTACGCCCTTTGCACTGACACCGTCGTTCGGAAACAACCGTCCCAAGGCGCGATCTCCCTACAACGGCAATCTGGGCCTCCTCCTGAACCATGCGTCATTTGATGCCCGCCCTTATTCGCTAACCGGGCAGAATACTCCAAAACCGGATTACAGCCGGGTGCAGAGTCTGCTCTCGTTCGGCGGACCACTCCGCATCCCGGGCATTCTCCAGGGACGCAATCTCGGCTGGTTTACTGTCCAGTATCAACGCTATCGAAACCGCGTTGCTGAGACCTTCACGGCATTGATGCCAACGCTCGAGCAACGGACTTCGGTCCCGGAGGATCGCATCAGCCCGCAGGCCAAGGCGCTGCTTGCGCTGTATCCCTTGCCGAACTTCGACGGCGGGTCCGGATACAACTACCAAGTGGCTGCCGTATCCGGTGGGCATCGAGACGACTTACAGGCCAGTTTCAACCAAGCGGTAAACCGGAACACGTTCCAGGTCAACCTGAGCGCGCAAAGCCGCCGTGACAGCAAGCCAGACCAATTCGGTTTCCTGAACACGAGCCGCGGCCTCGGACTAACTTCCAGCTTGGGTTATCGCCGTCTGTTTCGCTCGCCAAAGTTTTTTACCGCTCGTCTGGAATTCAGCCGCCTCTCGGATCGCGTGACGCCATTCTTTTCGAATCGAATCAATTTCTCCGCGGTCGCAGGCATACAGGGCAACAACCAGGACCCTGAGAACTGGGGACCGCCGAACTTGCAATTTGCCAGTGGCATCGCTGGCCTCACACTTCCACAAGCGGCCTTCAACCGGTATCAGAGCTTCAAGGTACCCCTGGAATATGGTCTGGTTCGCGGCCGTCACGACATCGCCCTCGGATTTGCCTTTCAAGGACAGCATTGGAATCTTTTGTCACAGGAAGATGCACGTGGCACTTTTAGCTTTACGGGGGATCGTGACTTTCAAGCGTTTCTTCTGGGTCTTCCCGCGGTGAGCTCGATTGCCTTTGGCAATGCTGATAAATATCTGCGGAACTCCGTCTACGAGTTATTTATCCAAGACAAGTGGCGTGCCAGCTCCACTTTTACGGTTAACGTCGGGGTACGGTGGGACTATTCGTCGCCAGTACGGGAAAAATACGGCCGCCTAGTAAATCTGGCAATTTCTCCCGGTTTTTCGTCTGCCGTGCCCGTGATCCAAAGGGACGACACGGGAGGTGATTGGTTCCCGCGGCCGGATCGCAACAATATCGCCCCGCGCATCGGCTTGGCTTGGCGCCCATTCGCTGCGGCGGCCATGGTTTTCCGGGGAGGCTATGGCATCTATTACGACTCTGGCGTCTACCAGCCCGTCGCTTTACGAATGGCGCAACAGGCGCCATTGTCCACCAGTCTGCGCGTCGCGAGTACGCCTGAAACGCCCCTCACGCTGGCGAACGGCTTTCCGCGACCGCCCTCCATCACCCAGGCGACAACGTTCGGCGTGACTCCTAACTTCCGGGTTGGCTACGCGCAGGTATGGCAGTTCACATTACAGACAGATCTTCCTGCCGCCATGCAACTGGCAGTGAGTTATCAAGGAATCAAAGGTACGCGGGCGCAGCAGCAATTCCTGCCGAACACTTTTCCGGACACCTTCCTCGAACCGGCAGGATTTACTTACCTGGTCTCTGACGGCAATTCCATTCGCCATGCAGGTCAAGTGCGACTTCGCCGCCGGCTCTCAAACGGGTTTGCCGCAACGATGCAGTACACGTACGCCAAATCGATCGATAATGCCTCGCTGGGCGGGCGCAACGAGGCCGGACCTTTGATCGCACAGAATTGGCTGGATTTCAAGGCCGAACGCGCCCGCTCGAATTTCGACGAGCGTCATGTGCTGGACGCAACCCTGGAGTACAGCATCTGGGCCCGCAATCCGCTTCTTCGCAATTGGACATTCACGTCTCAATTTGTCGCGGGCAGCGGATCGCCGCTCACTCCAATCTATTTTGTAAACCTGCCGGGTACGGGCGTTGTGGGGAGCATACGGCCAGACTACACTGGCGCTCCCTTATATGACACTCCTCCGGGTCTATACGTGAATCCGGCAGCTTTCGCCCCGGCTCCTCCTGGCCGATGGGGTAACGCCGGCCGCAACATCATCAACGGTCCAGCGAGGATTGGGATCAACGCGTCGGCTGGCCGTACTTTCGCCGGCTGGGACCGTTTGAGCTTCGACGTCCGCCTGGAGGCGGTCAATGCGCTGAACAACGTCGTGTATACGCGCTGGAACACAATCATTGGCAATAGTCAGTTCGGTTTACCCAATGCGGTAAACCCGATGCGGACCGTGCGGGTGGTCCTGCGCGCCCGGTTTTGACCATTTGCTATGCGGCCTTGGTTACTCTTGCTCTTCGCGCCGGCCCTCCTCTCCGCCCAAGTCGCGCCAAACACACAAACCGGCCAAAATGCCGATTTTCGCATCACGACGCAGTTAGTCACCGAAGTCGTAATCGTGAAGGACAGGCGCGGCAACTTCATCGAAGGTCTGACCGCTGACGACTTTGTGGTGACAGAAAACGGAGTTCCTCAACAGATCCGCTTTTTTGAATTTCAGAAACTCGCAGAGCCGGCGCCTTTGCCGCCCATATCGGTGGATCAGCCAACGGCTTCCAACGTCCACCGGGCGCGCCCTTCTATCCGTTCCATCCGCCCCGACGATGCCCTCTACCGCAACCGGCGGCTTCTGGCTTTTTACTTCGATCTCGCCACTTTAGCAATACCAGATCAACTGCAGGCTCTTGATGCCGCTGCCCGGTTCGTGCAGACGCGCATGTCCTCCCAGGACTTGGTCGCCATCCTCGCGTTTACTCGCGGCAGTGTTCAAGTGTTACTCGATTTCACCGCCGACCGCCAGGTTCTGCTTCAGGCATTAGAAACTCTTAGACGATCCAATGAATACAGTGAAGGCTTCGGCGGGCTGGGCGCCGAAAAGCCAGGTCCGGGCGCTTCCTTCGGCCAAAACAGCCCGGAGTTCAATATCTTTTTCAATGACCGCCAACTTTCTGCCCTGCAAACAGCAGCGAATCTTCTTGGCAGCGTCAATGCGATGAAGGTCCTGGTTTACTTCACGACGGGACTTCGGCTGGAGGGCGTGAACAACTTAGCACAGCTTCGCGCGACCATCAATGCGGCAGTCCGTGCGGGGGTTTCGCTTTGGCCTATAGACGCGCGCGGACTTGACGCAGAGCCGCCGCTTGGGGATGCCCGGAGCGGTTCTGTGAGCGGACTTGCCTTGTATACGGGAGCAGCTCTGGAGCGTGCGGTCGAGAACCGGGAGCGCCGGCAGGACACATTATGGACCCTGGCCGCCGAAACGGGGGGCCGGGCGCTGCTGGATTCCAACGACCTGTTGTCAGGAATCGTGCAAGCGCAACAATCCATGAGCAGCCACTATATTCTGGGCTATTACACCACCAACGATCAGCGTGATGGCAAGCTTCGCAAAGTGAGTATCGCGCTGCCAAAATATCCTGGGGCAAAGCTCGAGTACCGCAAAAGCTACTACGCACCGAAAGAATTCAGCGCGTTTGACGCTGCCGACAGGGAGCACCAGCTGGAAGAAGCGTTCATGTTGGAGGATCCGATTACGGACCTAAAATTGGCGTTGGGAATCGCATATTTTCAGATCAATAACGCAGAATATTTTCTCAACCTTTCGGTAACCATTCCGGGCCACGAATTGATGACGGGCAAAGCACAAAGCCAGGAGCGCACACGCATCGAGTTTATCGGCGAAATCAAAAGTGACTACGGAGAAACGGTGTCGAACGTACGGGACAGCGTCGATATCAAACTTGGTGCGAACTCCGCGATTGAGTTGTCGCGGCGCATCGTTCAGTACGACACCGGATTTACCCTTCTTCCTGGCCGATATCACATCAAGTTTCTTGCCCGCGACAATGAAACCGGGCGAATCGGTACGTATCACATGCCGTTTGTGATTCTCAATCTCAACAAAGAGGTGAGCCAACTTCCGATCAGCTCCGTGGTGCTCGGCAGCCAGCGCGTCGACCTGCGCGAATCGATCCGTGCGACGCTGAAGCAAAAAGATCAGCGCCTTGAGGCTGGCAATCCGCTCGTGGAAAACGGGCTGAAGCTCCTCCCTTCCCTGACCAAAGTGTTCCGCAAGAAGGAGGAGCTGTTCTTGTACCTTCAGGTGTATCAAAGCGAGAAGCCCCTGGCGTATGTGACGTTCTACCGCGATAAAGCCCTGGCCTTCGAAACAGCTCCGGTTGGGCCAGCCTATTCTTTACGGGAACCGCTGCGCGGCCACGTCCTGCGCTTCCGCATTCCTTTGAAACAGTTCGACCCTGGCGAATATGTTTGCCAAGTGAACATCGTGGACCCGGCTCGCGGGCGGGCGCGATTCTGGCAATCGCCCGTGGTAATTACTCCCTAGAGAATGGATGGAGCCCTCTACACGCATGAGGTCCCAAAGTTAACGTGTAGCAAGAATTAATGTCTTATAACTGTAGTAGGTAGAAAATATTAGCTGTTGCGCAGAATAACGCATTACTACGCGTGTTTGAATGCTGGGGAACCGAGACCGTGCCTCGCACTTTTCTTTCGGACTGAACGTGAAACGTGAGTGAAGCAGCATGCGTGACGTGCAAGTTAGGCAAGAGACAGAGGTTTCTGGCAGTGAACTAAGTGCTGCGTGCCTGGTGCCTTTAGGACATGTGCCATCGACTCTGAACCGTTTCGGCTGGCTAAGGCCATTTGGCAATTCAACCCTGCTTACCCGATGCCTGGAGGGCTTGAAAGGAAGATCGCCTTGGCCGGTCGCCGCGCTAGTGACCCCCCCCTGTAATATGAAAATCTCGAGCACCTTAGCGCAGCTTCAAGTCAAGGAGTTGCAATCGCGCGGCGGAGCTTGGCTGCGCTCAATCGGGTTCGTCAGTTTAAACAACGGCCTGAACCGTGTTGTTCTGGCTCACGGATTAGTGGGATTGGATCTGTTGCCGGAATCCGTCATCAAGAAACTAATAACATTGCATGGCGAGCTACGCTCCGATGTTACGTTTTGTGGTGACTTACCCGCTCCGCTATACTTGGGAATCTGTGAGGAGAGGGCCCTCGAGTTTTTCGCCAGTTTGCCGGAGGGCGTAGCAGCAAATGGTGATCCCAGATCTGTATTCGCGAATTTGGCGAGCATTGCAGGGACATTAGAAGAAACAAACCAACTCATAGTTCGACGACTGGAGTTGCTGCACGGTTTCGGTCTCAATCGGGGCTGCATTCCACGGTGCATTCCGATGGAAAGCGAGGTTGATGTCGAGCGAATTCAGACTGCCCTTGCTCTGTCCGATGCACAGGGGACTGGTGATGCTCTGCGAACCTTCCGAGACTTGTTGATACGAGATTGGGCAGCAGAAAGTCGCCAGGTCATTTGGCCGACAGCGACACGGACGAGTGGCAAACGCGTCGTGCTTTTCGCATCAAATCCGAGTGCATTTTCCGGCAGTGAACAGGCGCTCATCTCGACCGTTCAATCCCTCCGCGGTGGCGATATCGACCTCCATTGCCTGATTGGAGAAGAAGGCGTGTTCACAGAACGATTGAAGAAGGCTGGCGCCAAGTTGCACTGCCCGAATAGAGACTTCGCGGCCCCGACTCTTCCAAATTTCCTGCTCTCCAGAGCCGTATTCGACGCCGTCCGCCCTGAGATTCTTCACTGCAATGCTTACGTCGGAACTCCCTTGCTAGCACAGGCGAGGGCGAACGGAGTCCCCATTTTACAATGGGCGAGACTGGCGCGCTTCGATGGCATACTGGACCACCTGATCGCAGCGGACATCATTACAGCAGTTTCTGGCTTCGTCCGTGAGCGACTGAAGGAGGAGATGATCGATCCTGAGAAAATTAGGGTGCTTTACGACGGCATTGACACGGAATACTTCAGTCCTGGGGGGCCTAAAATGAGGCTCCGCATGCGCGAGAAGTTACAATTGCGAGCCGACGAGTTCACCATACTCTGCATAGCACGGTTTGTGCCTTACAAGCGGCACGACCTTCTGATTCACGGCTTTGCTAGGGCAAGCGCTCAGCGCCCAGGTCTTCGTCTCTTACTCGCTGGAGATGGGGATGGTCAGAGTACGATGTCCGAAATGCAAGCGCTAGTGTCACGCCTAGGTGTTGAGGATGCAGTGTCTTTTACAGGATTTGTGTCCGATGTACGCACACTTATTACTGCTGCGGACGCTGTAGCCCTATGCTCTGACGACGAGCCGCTTGGATGTTCCGTACTTGAGGCGATGGCGATGGCCAAGCCGATCATTTTGTCACAGTCCGGCGGCTTCCCTGAGATAGTTACGGACAATCATGACGGATTGCTGTTCAATGCCGGCGATGCCGAGGCGTTGGCGCAGCGCATACTTAAGCTCGCGGCATCGGCCGCATTGTGCAAACGGCTGGGGAGCACTGCCCGGAAAACTGTCCAGGAGAGGTTTTCCCTCTTCGCGCACGCGTCAGCTCTCCGCAGAATCTACGAAGAGGTCGCTTGGAGGAAGACAGACGCTCAAAGACGGCAAGGCGCTTGATCGTCATTCAGACGGAACGCGAGCGCGCGGCCGTCAGGGCTCTCGAAGTCGGTGAAGGCGACCGCCTCGCCGTCGCCGCCGCTCGCTTCCAATCCATAACTTGTATTTGGCGGGAG
Organism: Acidobacteriota bacterium; assembly: GCA_029776225.1. GTDB lineage: Bacteria > Acidobacteriota > Terriglobia > Bryobacterales > Bryobacteraceae > Fen-330. Next base: position 17,321 of record JAKOTR010000031.1, read on the forward strand.
GTCACCGGACACCCACGCCGAAGTCTGGTGGGGTGTTTCGGTAGCCAGTTTGGCGGCAGTCGCCTGCCGCATACGGTCGGGTCCATCCAAGAACGCCTGGTGGGGCGTTCTTCCTTTGGTGCGGTAGCCCTGGTGGGGCCGCTGGGTATTGTACAGCTCCAGCCAGCGGTCGAGATCAGCCTGGAGTTCAGCGACGCTGCCGTAGAGTTTCTGGCGGAAGGCGACGCTGAAGAACTCCTCTTTGACGGTGCGGTGGAAGCGTTCGCAGAAGCCGTTGGTTTCCGGGCAGCAGACGCCGGTGCGGCGATGGCCGATCTGGTTGATGGCCAGGTAGAGTTCGTAGGCGTGGTGGAGTTCCCGGCCGCAGTACTCGCGGCCATTGTCGGTGAGCGCATGCTGCACGGCCAGGCCATGTTCGTCATAGAAGGGCAGCACGCGGTCGTTGAGTAGACCGGCGGCGGTGATGGGCGTTTTGGAGAGATAGAGCTTGCCCCAGGCGTGGGAGCAGAAGGCGTCCACAACGGATTGCATGTAGATCTCGCCAGCGCCCTTGAGTGTGTCGACGAAGTAGGTGTCCTGGCAGAGCAGATAGCCCGGATGTGAGGACTCGATGTGCTCTTCGGGTCCTGCGTGCGGCCGCGGTGAAGGCGCAACAGGCGGATCTGCCTTTCGGTGAGCACGGGCCACCCTGCTCCAGGCTGCGGCGTTCCAGCCACAGGAGACGGTCGGAGCGGTGGAGCAGGCCGTGGCGCTGCCAAACGGCACGAACGGTGGAGGGGGCGATGCCGAACCCGGCGAGTTTCAACTGGCCGCTGAGGCGGATGTAGCTGTAGGTGGGGTAGCGGGCCGACATGTCGAGGATCTGTTGCTCGACCTCGGGCGGGTCTGGTTGGGCATGCGCGGGCGGCGTTTGGGCTGCGGGGCGAGCCCCTCCCGGCCGAACTTCTTGAAGGCTTCCTTGATCTCGTAGAAATGGCTGCGGCTGATGCCGGCGCGCTTGCAGGGGAGCTTGACGTTGTCCAGTTCCTCGGCCAGTTGCAGCAGGCCAAGGCGGGCTTTGATAAGTTGTTCTCGGGTGCTCATGCGGGTTCTCCTGTGACGTTTTGTCTTGGAAACCAAAACGCTATCACCAGGACCGCGTGGGCGCCCGAGTTGTGGGGGCCGCTGTCGAGTAGGCGCGGCAGGTCGCCCTGCCGCGCCTCTCACAGAACCGGACTTGCGGGCCTCGCATCCGGCTCTTTGGATCGATGTCTCACCACGCCAGAAGCATCTGGCGGGGAACTTGCGGTAGAGGGTTGGCCACGCGCCAGCGGTCATACAATGAACCAAGCTGGCCATGGAACCAAGCATTGGGGTATGCCTTGGTCATCCCCGGTCGGTTGCTACGGTGCCAGACACCCCGCCCAGAATAGCAGGATGCTGAATAACGTACGGTTCAGCGTCTTGGCGAACGTAAAATCAATGACTTACGATCGCTCTTTTATGACCAAGCGAGGAATTTCAGCATCCTGATAGGCGACCCCAGCCGCCTGCGCCGGGCTGGCGCCTCGTCTCACGAAGTGTCGGTACAGGAACCGAGGGCGCTTCTTCTGGCAGATCACGATGGCCCGCAGCCTGCGGCGGACATGCGCGTCATACCTTCGGAATTCCTCCGCTCCTGCTTCGGTACAAATCCGGAAATTTGCGATCCACCCCTGGGAATATTCGTTCAGTCCTTCCATGCAAGCCCGCAGCGAGTTCCCCCAGCTTCTTGGTGTCAACTCCAGAATCCGGGCAGTGAGCTTCGCCTTTGTCTTGGCCGATCTGAGCACCTCGACGTTGGGACCCCTGTCGGTTCCCAATCGAAATCCCAGAAAGTGAACCTCCCCCGGCTGAGTCACTGAACTCTTCGCCTCATTGACCTGAAGACGCAATCGCCTCTCCAGAAAACGACGCGTCGAGGCCATGACCCTTTGCCCGGCTCGCTGGCTCCGCACGAAGATATTGCAATCATCGGCGTAGCGCACGAACCGAAGTCCCCGGCGCTCCAGCTCCCAGTCCCATTCGTCCAGGACGATATTGGACTGCAGCGGAGATAGCGGGCCGCCTTGCGGCGTGCCCTCTTCCGTGGACACTTTTGTACCGTCCGGCATCACCACCTTCGCCTTCAGCATCCGCCGCCCCAGGTCCAGGATCCGCTCGTCACCCGCCTGCTGCCCCAAGCGGTTGAGCAGGCGTTGATGATGGACTCGATCGAAGAATTTCGACAAGTCCAAATCGACGACGACTCGGTAGCCTTCTCCCAGATACTGCTTCGCCTCCGCAATGGCGGTGTGAGCGCCCCGATTGGCGCGGAATCCGTGACTGCTGCGATGAAACCGCGGCTCGAAGATCGGCTCCAGAACCTGGAGCACGGCCTGTTGCACCCACCGGTCCACCGCATTCGGAATACCCAAGCCGCGCTCGCCGCCTCCCGGTTTGGGAATCCATACGCGCCGAATCTCACCCGGCCTGTAGGTTCCCTGGAGAAGAGACTTCTGCAACTCGGGCAGCAGAGCCGGCGCCTCATCGACCACCTGCTCCACACTCCGCCCATCGACACCGGGCGCCCCTTTGTTTCGCAACACATTCAGCAGCGCCTGCGCCAGATTGCTCGCCGACGCCACCGCCTCCATCAGCCGCCCCTCGGCGGCTGCGCAAGTGGCAGGCTCCATCCGGCCGCTGCCCTTCGCTGTATGCACCAAGAATCGCTTCCCATAGGACTCGTCCCGCGGGGCGCGTGCCTTGTCCCCTTTCGGGCAGTCGGCGAACGCGAAGGCCAACTGCCGTGGTTCTGCGCTTTTCAATCCATCTCCCCCTTCGCTCCACCGGCTTTCACCGGCTTCCCGGCTACTATGAGGAGATCCGACTTCTCTCCGGGCTTCGGACAGTCGTTGATCCTGCCTTCCGCCCTACCGCTTGCGCGGACCCAGGGAGATCTCTTGGAGTAAGAGTGACCCATGTCCTGCCGCTCCCGTCCCCCATACCGTCCCGGCCACGGTTGGATATCGGGCGTCGCGTTCCCGAGCACGCTTGCCTCCACCAGGCCGGCCTCACGGGGCTTCACTTGCGTTCGGTGCTGCAGTTCGCCTCCAGCTTTCTCCCCACGCGCCCTCGCGGTGTCGCGCAGTTGCCTTCGGCTCACAGTTGCCTCCAACAGGCCCTGTAGGGGACTTGCACCCCCAATCGGTCACTCATATCCAACACACGTGGTCGGGCTTCGCCCTCCCTACGCCGGCCCCCACAACTCGGATCGTGTCCGCTCAACTCCCGCTAAGTTCACCGTCTAATCGTGCTATTACTGGCGAACACCGGTCATGAGCTGTTGAAGTCCGTACTGACGTACTGACAACTTTCGCGCACGGCTTCCGGAGTCACCCTTCTGCCGGCAGCGATTGACGCCGCCACGGGGAGGACGCATCTCAGCAGTTTCGGAACACCGCTGAACGGCAGGTGCGCGGCGAGCCTGCAGAGTAAGGCGCGGAGAGTGTTCTGCCCCGCTCCGGCGATGCTTCCCTATTTTCGCGTTCAAAACATTCGCTTGCATTCTTGTTTGTCTTGTAACATAATTGCTACAAGATGATCCCGGACCCCAGAGGCTCCCTCGCCTCCCACTGGCGGCAGCGCAAGTTCGACCTCCTGCGGCGCTTCACTCTCCCTGCTGATCTGCTGCCCGGCTCTCTCACCCTCAGTACTACCCGTTGTGGCAAGCCCACTTGCCACTGCGCGGAAGGTGAAGGCCACCCCGCCTGGACCCTCACCTTCATGTCTGGCCGCAAGCGGCGCGTCGAACGCATCCCGCGCGAGTGGATCGAGCATGTGCGCCAGCAGGTCGAGGCCGGCCACGAGTTCCAGAACGCGCTCCGGGAAGTGCTGACCGCCAATGCTGAACTGCTGGTGCTGGCCCGCAAGCAGCGGCGTAAACCCCGGCGATGAAAGGTCCCACGCCACGCAGCCTGCTGCGCTATGTGACGCAGCATCTTCGTTTGGAGCCGTACCTGAAATCGCCCGGCGACACGCGCCCGCACCCGCAGATTCCAGCGCGCACGCTGTTGTGGTCTCTGTTGATCGGCCGCGTGATGCGCGAACTGAGCTTTCATGCGGTCGAGCAACTGGTGCAGACCGCGGATTGCCGTGCCTTAGGGGTGGCGAGCTCGTTCGGCGACGACACGCTGGCCTACTTCACCGAGCGCTTGGATGCCGGCGTGACCCGTGCCGCCCTGGTCGATGTGATCCGTCTGGCCAAGCGCAACAAGGCCTTTGACAACTGCCGCTTCATCGGCCTGGCGATTGACGGGACCGCCGCCGGGCGCAGATCCAAGCGGGATTGCCCGCTGTGTCGCCCGATCTACAATGCCAAGAAGAAAGTCATCGGTTACGGTCATCCCTGCGCCGCCATCAGCGTGGTCGGAACGGGCCTGTCGCTGACATTCGACGTGGAGCCCTACGGGCCAGGCGACAGCGAATACTCCGCCGCACAGCGCTTACTGGCGCGGGCCATCCAGGCCCGGGGGGCGCGCTTCGCCGATTACCTGGTGGTGGATGGCGAGTTTGCCACCGCGCCGTTTCTGCACGCCGCCGACAGGGCGGGCACGTTCGTGGTGGCGCGCCTGAAAGACAACCTGCCCGAACTAAAGGCGGCCGTGGAAAAGCGCTTCTGCTCACAGCCGCCCACGCGCATCTACCACGTCGGCAAAGACCGTGTGGAAGTTTGGGATGCGGACGACTTCGATCCCTGGGAAACGCTCCGCTGGCAGACCGTGCGAGCTTTCCGTTACCGGCAGCACAAGCCGGATGGCAGCATCATCCAGGCCGACTGGCTCACCAACTTTCCCACCCGCAAGGCGGGCACTCTCGCCCTGTTTCACATCGCCAAAAGCCGCTGGGAGATTGAGAATCAGGGTTTCAACGACGCCAAGAACCGCTACGGCCTCGAACACATCTGCCATCACCAGCCCAACAGCATCTTGGTGAACTGGTTGCTGACCTTGTTGGCGATGGTCATTGAACGGCTCTATCGCATTCGCTATCTGCATCGCGGTACGCACCCAGTGCGCTCAGCAAGCCAACTGTGCCTCCTGCTCTGGCTGGGCCTGTCGCGGTCGCTCGCACCCGACACCAGTTGATCATCGCTTCCCTCGCCTCCTCGTGTCCGCGCTGCCCCCGCAATTTCATCCGCCTGAACCCCAATCGGGGCTTGGAGAACTGCCCTCGAAAATAGGCCAAGCGCCCCAACCGCCCTCGTGCCGCTTCGAATCGACCGCTTTCAAGCACTGCCCGCGCTTGCTCTGTCGCGGACTTCCGAAACTGCTGGACGCATCTGCGCAGGCTTGATCTCAGATCTCAGTGCCTCCATAATTCCCATGGCCATGCGAGTTCACATGGCCATGATAACGTCACGGATCGTCGGTGCCTTGATCGCGGTACGAGAAGCGCGCTCATGGCAGGTTTGCCTGTCGCAGGACCCGGCGGATCTCTCGGAAAACCTGATCAAATGGCGGCAGCACGGCCATCTGATTCGAGAGCCGTGTAGACCAGAGCGCCTTCAGCCGCGCTTCCTTCTTGATGATGGCCTCCTGGATTCCCGCCGCCTCCTGCTGCCGGAAGGCGAGCTTGGCACTCATCGCGGGCACCAGTTCTGACAGGTCGATGCCCTCGCAGGAGACGAGATGCCAGAGATCGTAGAGATCGCGCGGTTCATTGCGGGCGCGATCGGCGAGTGCCAGAACTTTCTCCGTGGTGGTCTCGGCCAGCGAGTACGCCTGGACTATTCGGCCGTCCGGCAGGTCTGAGAATTCCTCGTAGGCCCGAAGAACCGGTCGGCCCTCAAGCGGAAAAACGATCTGCTCCCGAATTGTAATGTCTACCTTAACGCCGCCGCCAGCTGGCAACGGTCCGACATATCGCAAGTAGAACGTGTGACTGTTCGCGTGCGAGTGGCGGTCCTCGCGGTCGAACGCGAATTCCATTCCGCAGGCGTGGCGAACGGCGGCGTACACCGATTCCAATCGCCGGCGAATTTCCTCGAATGGCATCGGCTCGATTAGCAGGATGCTGAAGAACGCACGGTCCAGTATTTTGGCGAACATAAAATCTGTGACTTACGATCTCTCTTTTATGACCGAGCGAGGAATTTCAGCATCCTGTTAGCGTGAAATCCAGGTCCTCAGAAAATCGGTAGTCGCCACAGTAGCAGCGCTTGAGTGCGGTTCCGCCTTTGAAGGCAAGGCTCCGCCGGAGTTCGCTTTCAGCCAGTTCGGCCAGGAACCAAGCCAGGCAGTAGTCCCGTTCGAGGACGCTTTCGGGAATGCGACGGCCGCCGGCCTTCGCGAGACGGTTGGCGAGGAGAGAGAGATTGCGCTGCGGTATCAGTTCAGGTCCTCCGGGCGGCTTCGAGTTCGTCGGGCGCCACGTTCATTCGGAGGCGCCAACTGGAAACGTGTGGCCCTTCGACCGGCAGCATCGGGTCGAGCACGGCATATGTCGCGCTTAGAGAACTACGAAGGCGATCCAGGTCCTCCGGCGCGGCGATCTGATAGAAATCGAGCAGGTATCCGAGCCGCCGGACGACAGCCCCAACTCCCAAGCGCAGGGCGTAGTCAATCAGCCGAACAGGCTTCACTGAAGTGGACCCCGTTTTCTGGACAGTCTGCTTAAGTGGATCGGCGGCATTGAAAATGGAGAGAAGCAATGCCGAGAACCCGCAAAACCCACCCGCCGAGCTTGAAGGCGAAGGTCGCCGTTGAGGCGATCCGAGGCGTGAGGACCGCCGCTGAGATCGCCAAGGCCTTTGACGTGCATCCGAATCTGGTCGCCACATGGAAGAAGCAGGCGCTGGAGCAGATGCCAACGATCTTCGCCGGCGCCCAGGCCGGCCGCCAGGATTCCGATCCCGAAAAGGACGCCCTCTACCAGCAGATTGGGAGGCTGAAAGTGGAGCTCGACTTTCTCAAAAAAAGAGTCGGCTTGCACGATTGAGGACAAACGCCAATGGATCGATCCGCTCCATCCCGAGCTCGCCATCCGGCGCCAGTGCCAATTGCTGGGGCTGGCCCGCTCCAGCTATTACTACCGGCCGCGGCCGGAAAGCGAGGAAACGCTGGCGCTGCTGCGCCGGTTGGACGAGTTGTACATGGAACTGCCGTTCTTCGGCAGCCGCCGCATGGCGGCGATGCTCGGCGTGAACCGCAAGCGGATGCAGCGGCTGATGCGCATCGCCGGCATCGAGGCGCTGTACCCAAAACCGCGACTCAGCCGGCCGGGGCCGGGTCACGAGATCCATCCCTACCTGCTGCGCGATCTGGTCATCGACCGGCCCAACCAGGTCTGGTCGAGCGACATCACCTATGTGCCGATGCGGCGGGGCTTTCTCTACCTGGTGGCGGTGATGGACTGGTTCAGCCGCTATGTGCTGAGCTGGGAACTGTCGACGACCATGGACACCGGCTTCTGCCTGGCGGCCCTGGAAGCCGCCCTGGGCCAGGGCGCGCCGGACATCTTCAACACCGATCAGGGATCGCAATTCACTTCTGCCGATTTCACCGGCGTCCTGCGGCAACGCCAGATCCTGATCAGCATGGACGGCCGCGGCCGCTGGATGGACAACGTCTTCATCGAGCGGTTGTGGCGCTCGGTGAAGTGCGAACTGATCTACCCGGGCGATTTCGCCGACGGGCGGCAATTGTGGATGGCGCTGGACGGCTATTTCCGCTTTTACAATCACAGCCGTCCGCATCAGGCGCTGGGCTACCGGACGCCCGCCGAGGTTTTCGCTGCTCGCATCCAGCAACCCGCGATGACTTGAACTTGGGGCTCCGCCCCAAACCCCGGGATTTATCGCTTTCGGCCAGACTGGCTGCTTCGCGTTTGGAGAGCCGCCGGGCTGCCGTACAATCAAGGAGCCTCGCGGGAAGACAGGGCAACGCAGGGATGCGACCCGAGCGCCTCGCGAGGTCCGGACTGAAAGGGCGGTAGTAATGCCGCCCTCCGAACCCGCCGCGACCCACTTAAGGAAAGGGCAAAAACTGTCCAGTCCTTGGGGTCCACCTCACACCTGGCGGCGCATCCAAAGGCCCTTGGCGACCTCGGTGATCCCGCCGCAGTACGCCGGCAGGTGCAGCCCGTCGATTACGGTCCGGTCGATATCACTGATCTTCACCGATTCCTGTTTCGAGATCCAGTGAGTCGTCACACCGGAAACATCTTCATGGCGAACGAGAACAAACCGGAACTCCGTACCGTGAATGGTTCGCCTGCGAAGGCGTTTCGTTGTGCTGGTGAAAATCACAAACTGGGGCTGCGTGAGCATTCGGTGCAGCTCCATGGCGGATGCGTGTGAAATGAAGTATTCGGCACCAGCCGCGAGGTGTCGGGCGATGATATACGGATTGCCGGCGAACTCCGTCTCTCGGCCGAGTTCCGGAGGCACGAGCACAAAGAGACCAGGCTGCAACCTCGACACCACACCTCGGGCTACAGCATGCCGGATCAGACTCCGCGCCGACGCCGGCGGCAACCCGGTGATGCTCTCGACCTCGGCGTGCGTGAAGGTTGTCTGGCCATTTTCGTAGAGGGCGGTCAGCAATTGGGCGGTCCTGGAGCCAGCCGTCTTCGGCGGCACCTTGGCTTCGGCGCGCAAGATGCGTGGCGTAGGATCACCCCAGTCCTATGATAATGGTCTGTGTGCGTTTCGTGCAATGGCATGGCACGAATTGCGCCCAAAACATAATGTCGGACCCGTAGAAAGTTCGAGGACCGTTGAGAGAGGGGAGCCATTCCATACGCCTGAATCTACGCGTATCCGCCATCCGTTCGGCAATATGGTCCGAAAGTCTGTCCCCTCGAACTCTCTGTTTTTTTCCGATGACAGGTTCTGGTTCAAGTAGGTTCGGCCCGTTGAGACAACACTGTGGTCGTGTAGGCGCGGCCGGAAGTTCGGGTGTTGTTCCTGGCCTGGTGGTTCATCTCGACGGTGTATCGCTTTTCGAGATATTTTTTGCACGGAGCCACCGGGAGTGACTGTCGGGCAAGAATTTCGATTCCCCGAAAAGCTGCTTTACACTGGGAGGCGGCGGCAGCTCGCTGGCGCGCGCCGCGCGACGTTCGCCGAAAGGGGTTCCGGAGCATGCGGATCAGAAGAGGCTCCAGTGGCGCGAAGGTGGAAGAGATCCAGCGCCGGCTGCGTGAACTCGGTCTATATCGCGGGCCGGTGGACGGTCTGTACGGAGGAGGGACGGAAGCCGCAGTCAAGACTTTCCAGCAGGCGCGCGCGTTGGCGGTGGATGGAATCGTCGGATTCGAGACTTGGGCCGCGCTGTTTCCAGGGGAGCCGGCGCCCGAGACCGAGGATCCCACCAGCTACCCGCTGGCGCAGCGGTGCCTGGCGCTGACCGGCTCGTTCGAAACCGGAGCCGGCATTCCCGAGTGCTATGCGGGGCTGACCGGAGACTTTGACGGGCAAGGGCTCAGCCTGGGCGTGCTCCAGTGGAATCTGGGACAGGGCAGCTTGCAGCCGCTACTCATCGAGATGCTATCCCGGCACCGCGACGTGTGCAGTGCAATCCTGCACGAACACCTGCCGGTTTTCGAAGCCATGCTGGGCTCAAGCAAAGCCGAGCAGCTCGCCTGGGCCCGGTCTATCCAGGACGTACGGGGTCCTGGAACCGTGGCGCGGACTCTTGAAGGCAATCGCCCGCACCCCGGAGTTCCAGGCGATTCAGGTGGAGGCCGCCGGCGCCGTTCACCAACGCGCGGTGGCCATGGCCGCCGAATACGGGCTGGAGACCGAGCGCGCAGTGGCGCTGATGTTCGATATCTGCACGCAGAACGGATCTATCAGTGCGCTTGTTCGTGCCCAGATCCTCCAGGATTTCGCCGCGCTGCGTTTCCCGCCAGGATCTGCGGATGCCGAAGTCGTCCGCATGCGCATTATCGCGGAGCGGCGGGCGGCGGCAGCGCGCCCCGAATTTGTCGAGGACGTACGCGCCCGCAAACTGACGATCGCAAACGGCCGCGGCACGGTCCACGGCATCGAATACGACCTCGAAGAGTACGGTCTGAGGCTCCATCCCTACGCAGTTGACCGTGCCACTGCATAGGCGCTGGCAGCTCCATCTCCGGCACCTACCCGATTCCGTTCCTTGCCCGCGAGACTCCGCCGCTGAAAGCCGCGCATGCTTTGCGCAACAGGCTGAATACCATGCCCCTTCTGGCGGGCCTCATTCATGGTGAGACCGTAGCCCGAAAAGCTTCGTGTGCTCCTCAAATCAAAATCACGCGATCCACGTGATGAGGAGGCCGATGCTCGCGGCAAATGTCGCGATCGTCGTGATCCACCCCAGCACGTTCATAGCGCGGCTGTTCACGCGCCCTCCCACGATCGCTTTATTGTTCGTCATCAGCATGATTAACAGCATCAGAGGCGGCGTCAATAAGCCTTGCACGATTCCGGCCCAAATCAGAGCCTTGATGGGGTTGATGCCGAAGAAATTCATGCTCATCCCGGCCAGGGTAATTGCGAATATAGCGGCGTAGAACTTTTTTGCCTCTGAGGGCTTCGCATAGAGGCCGTTCTTCCAGCCAAAAGTCTGAGCCAGGTCATACGCCGCTCCGATGGTCATCACCGGCACCGCGAGGAAACCCACCGCAACAACTCCGATTGCAAAAAGCAGTCCGGCGGCATCACCGGCCAGCGGCCGAAGAGCCTGAGCGGCCTCTGCGGCCGTGCTGATCTCGGTCTTCCCCGCGGGGAACAGCGTCGAGCCGGTCGAAAGAATGATGAAGTACATTACGATGCTGGCAAAGAGCATGCCGGCGATCGTGTCCCATCTGGCCCTTCTCAGCTCTCTGTCTGTGACGTCTCTACGCCCTGGGGCGCCTGCGTGTCCGTGCGCAATCGCTTCTTCCACTTCCATATTGGATTGCCATGTGTAGAGATAGGCGGACAGCGAGGTGCCGATGACGGCGACCAGCAACTGAAGGAATTCACGATTGAAATGGATGGCGGGAATCAACGTCCCTTTCAGGACTGCCGCCCAGTCGGGTCTGGCGAGAGCTGCCGATCCTATGTAGGCCAGCAGGGCCAGAGCAAGCCAACGGAATGTGTTCCGGATGAGCGTATACGAGCCCAGGCACTGGAGGGTCAGGATTACGAAGGTCGTCCCAACCACGAGCCATTCAGTGCGCACGGGTATCAACAGCCCGAGCGCTGCCGCCATTCCACCGAGATCGGCTCCCGCTTCAATGGTGTTCGAAATAAGGACTCCGATCAACGCGGGATAGAGGATCCATCGCGAGTAATGAGTCCGGATCTTGGCGAACAGGCCTTCTCCTCCGACCAGTCCCAGTTTCGAGGAGAGATACACGACCGCGATCATCATCGGGAACGCAACGGGAGCGGCCCACAGGAATGATGGCCCAAACCTGGCGCCCGCAGCGGCGTAGGTTCCGATCGCCGACGGATCGTTATCCGCGGCACCGGTAATCAGGCTGAGTCCGACCGACCTGCGGGCGCCGCCGCTTTCCGGCTTGGACCGTTTTTCCAGGCGCGGCCGCGCCGGTGGCGACTGAGCCGTGTAATGCCCGGGCAAAGGATGACGCGCAGCCATATAATTCCTTCCGCAAACCGTCTGGCGAGGTCACGGCCGGGGCTATTCGCAGTGGAACGGATTCCGGCAGAAATCGGTGCGGGTTCCAGGCCGGGCGACATAAACGGCACCCAGGTTCTCGCGGAGTAAGTATGCGAAAAACCGGCCCTCCAATGCCTCAGTCGCCCGTGCCCGCCGATATGAGGTGTACGATGGCTCGCGGTGCGGGCTGGCCGCGATACCGAAATACTTGAGAAGAGAGCCTACCACGCCCCTGTTCTCTGGCGGATGCACGATTCTCCACGCAAGAAGGGAGAATTTGCCCCTCTGCCCTGAATGATAGCACAGCGGTGAAATTAAACAGCGGGGCGCGTTTACGAGAGTTCTCTTTCGAAGTCGAGAGTGCCCGCCGCCAGCTCGTCTATGACGTGCCTGATGGCGTGAACGTGCTCCGGGTTTCCGTCGTAGGCAACCACGCCGCAGCCCAGCAGAAAGCCGGGGTGCGCGTGGAAGTCCTTCAGGATTTCCACTGCCTGGCGGCGGACGGCAGCTGCGGGTCCGCGGTTGACAAGCACTGCGTCGACGTTCGCCCGCACCGGAACGCGGGCGGCCAGCGCCTTCTCGCACCACTTTGCCAGATTCGCCGGACGGTCCGAGAGGAACTGGGTGGCGCCCGTGGCAATCAAATCGTCAATGATGCTCGTTGTGTTGCCTCCGATGATCAACGGCAGAAACCGTCCGCCGGCGGCCTTCAACTCGGGGATCACATAGTCCCGATAGACCGGCAGAACCAGGCTCTTCACCACGCGGGGCGAAGCGAGCGTCGGCGTCGCCCTGGAGTCGAAAATGATCGGCTCCACACCTCGTTTCAGGAAAGCCTTTCCGAACTCCACGGTGACGCGGGCACAGAACTCAATCACTTCCCGCGCGAAGCCGGGGTCGTCTACGGTAAGTAAGACCCACTGTTCCGCGCCGATCAGTTCTGCCGCCATGGAGTACGGCCCGGTGACCGCTCCGCGCACGATGATCCACGCTCCGATTTCCCGGCTCAAACGGTCCGCCACCTCGAGGTAAAGCGGCATGCGCCCTGCGCACTCAGGGTCGGGCACGCCGAGCCTGCGCAGATCGGCGGGGCAATGGACGACCGGCTCGACCACGGCAGGGCAGTCGTTCGAATCCTCGAAATAAACGACCTTGCATCCCAGCGCCTCGGCCTCGACGTTGTAAACATCGATGCCGATCACCAGCATGTCGGCATCGTAAACCTCAAGCTCCTTCATCAGCCCCGCGTAGAGAAGGTCGGCGCTGCGGCAGATCTCGGAGGGCGACTTTCCGATCAAGGCACCCTTGTGCTCGTAGATGGCCGGAACGAAGGGAATGCGGTCCGCCGGCTTCAATGCATAGACCGCCTCCACTCTCTCACGTTTCGTCATATTTTGGCGTGTCCGAGCATATCACAAAAAGGCGCACGAGCTGCGTCCACATGCGGGCCAGTCGCGGAGGGGGCTGAGTATTGAGGGGGATTTTCAACCAGCGGAAGGCGGCAATTTCCGCCGGCGTTGGAGGCCAGTGGCCGGATAGTAACATCCGGCCACTGGAGTTAGCTCCCGCATCACCACTTAACTGCAAGTGTGAGGTTCATGAGCGGTTGACCACCGTAGTGGGCACTAATTGCATCCCACGTCACTTTTCCGAAGTAGTGCGGGTTTCTCAGGTTGAGCGTGGTGCTAGGTTCCGCGAAGTTGTACCACTTGAACGGGTTCTGGAAATCGAACCGGAACTGGACGCGAGCGCGCTCTTTGATCGGCACTTCCTTGGATGCCGAGAGGTTTGCCGCGATGACGCGCTGCTTGCTCCAGATGTTGCGTCCGGCGTTGCCCCGTTCATAAGACGGCGCGTAGGTCACGCAGTCGTTCCCGAAGGGGGTTGCCGGTCCGCAATCGATCAGGGAGTTCTGATACTGGCGGGTCCACCGGTCGGGACCGAGATCTTGCCAGTTCTCGCGGAGTCTGGGCCTGCGCAGCAGGACCGCGCTGGTGGTCTGCGGCATCCAACTCGGGTAGTTCTGAGTGTCCATACCGGAGATGCCGATTCCGAGCGGCTCACCGCTGTAGATGGAGTAGGTCCACACGAAATCGAAACCGCCGATCAGCATATTCAGCCATCCACCGCGGTTCAGGAACCTGCGGCCTTTGCCTATCGGGATTTCATACATCATGCTGCCGGAGAACCTGTGTGTCTGGTCCCAATCGGCGCGCCCTCTGTTCAGCTTGCGCTCCAGGTAGATGTTGGAAACGTTTTCGTCGATCGTTTTGCCGAACGTGTAGAAGGCCAGGAAGTTCAGGCCCTTTGAGAAGCGCTTTTCGATTTTCACCGTGCCGGAATGGTGGCTCAGTTGCCCGTAGTTGCCCTGGTAATAGAGGTTGCCCCAGTTCGGGAAGGGCCGCGAGTACTGCGCAACGGGAATCCAGGCATCCCGGGCAACCGGATCGTCGGCCAGGTAGCCCCAGGGCAGGGTGTTGAACTGCAGGCTGCCGCTGTTGCCCACCTGCCTGCTGCCGTTGTATTGAACTTCCAGAAGGTAATCCCGGCTGAGTTCGTACTGGATGCCGAAATTCCAGTTCATCGTGTACGCAGCCTGAAGGTTCCTGTCCACGATGTTGGCGCTGTGGCCTCCCGGATTGCCGACATACGGCAGCGAACCGTCCGGTCGAAGAGCCGGATAGACCACCGGAGCGGGTCCTTCCTTCAACTGGAACAACGGCCGCGGATCGCCCGTCGGCCGGGACTGGGTGACGGAGCGGGACATCAACTCATCCGTGTACAGGAACCCCAGTTTCATATCCACGTGCGAGAGCGCAAAACCACTCCGCACGACGAACTTCTGGTGCGGATGCCACGCAAGTCCGATTCGCGGCTGGTAGTTGTTCCAGTCCGTGTTGTACGGCTTGGCGCCCTTGGGGTGCGTCCAGGCTCCGCGGCAGCCTTCCGGCGGGCAGCTCCAGCCAGTGTACTGATTGTCGTCGATAGCGTTGGGGTCCCAAATGCTGATGAACCCGTACTTCTGCGTCGGCGGGGTCTCCACACTGTACCGCAGACCGAGGTTCAGCGTCAGGGTTGGGTGGATTTTCCAGTCGTCCTGGAAGTAGAAGCTGTGTTGCCAGGAACGCGGAAGGTTCGAATTCAGGGTCTGGCTGAAGGTGACCGAACTGATCGACCCAACCAGGAAACTGGCAAAGCTGTTTCCCGTATTGGGCAGGTCGGTGCCGTTCGGACGGAGTCCCGCCGTGCTCGTGAACGAGAAGTTTCCGCTGGGGCTGCCGATGCCGTAGGAGTTGACTCTGTACCGCATGAGCTCGTAGCCCCACTTGAACGCGTGGGACCCGCTGACCTTGGAGACATCCTGCTTGAACGACAGCGTCTCGTTCACGTCGACCGTGGGAGTGCCCTGCCCGAGGCTGCCGTAAAAGCCGAGCGGGAAGTGGTCCGGCGCGAGGTTAGGCAGACCGATCTCCGCTGCCATGTTCTTCATGTAAGTGGGAACTTCCCACCCCTGCCTGCGGCGGTAGTAGCCTGCTCGCGTTTCGCTGACCAGAGTGGGGCTGAGCACCCACGTCGTGCCCAAGGAGACCGTGTGCATGTGGATGGGCTCCCGAGCCTCCGAGCTGCTGAACGGCAGGTACTTGATTGTCGTGGGCTTGGTCCAGTAGTCGCGCTCGTTCCACGTGTAGCTGAAGTAGGATTTCAGCGAAGGGCTGAACTGGTGGTCGGTGCGGATCGACCAGTTCGGCCAGAGGACCGCAGTTACCGGCGCCAGCGCCAAATTCTGCGTTGGTCCCGTCGTAGACATGCTTCCCGGCTGGTTTGGGTGAGTGAAAGGATCGTAGCTTAAGATCTTCGCAGCTACCGGATCAAACTGCGACTTCGGAATGATGTTATCTGGGAATGGATCCCGGACCCAGGTGCCATCAGAAAGCTGCCGGGTCGTACGGGGATCGTAAATCGGCTGGCCGATCCCTCCGAACCTGAAGTCGCCCTGCTTCATTTCCTCGGTGGGCACCGTGTACTGATTCTGCTTGGCCTGCTTATCGATCAGTTTTTGCCAGGCCAGCATGAAGAACGTACGGTTGCGGCCGTCGTAGATTTTCGGAATGTATACGGGGCCGCTGATGTTCGCATCCGGCTGCGCGAAAACGATCATATCGCCTCGCTGCGTCGGGGTCTCCCGGTCGAAGTACTTGCGGTGCTGCATTCTGCGGGTGCGGCCGAGCATCGAGAGCATTCCGTGGAATTCGTTCGTGCCGGTCTTCTTGACAACCGTGATCGCGCCGCCGGCGGAGTGCCCGTATTCGGCCGGGAGCGCCGACGTAATAACCTTCACCTCTTCTACGGCGTTGAGGATCGTGTCCGAGGTCAAGCCGTTGTTGTCTGTGCCGGTGGCGAGTGCCCCGTCTTCGAAATACCCGATGTAGCCACTGCGCAGGCCGTTGATGTGGAAGTTGTTCATCTGGCCCGCATAGCCGAAGCCGTTCATCGTCATGCCGGGGACGAGGTACATAATTGCCTTGACGTTGCGCTGATACAGTGGCAACGCGTACTGGTAGTCGCCACTTACCACCTGGCCGGTCGCCGAGGTTTCCGTCTCCAGCAGCGGCACCGCTGCGGTGACTTCGATCGACTCGCTTACCGCGCCGACCTCCAGGGTGGCATTGATAGCCATCGTGTCGCCGGTTCTCAATACCGCATTTTCGCGTATGAAACTCTTAAATCCAGCCGCTTCAACGGTTATCCTGTAGGGTCCGGGCCGGAGAGATCCCACGCGGTAGATCCCTTCCGAGTTCGTCTCCGTTACGCTTTGAAAGTTTGTTTCGGTCTGAGTGATCGTGACTTTGGCGCCGGGCACAACAGCGCCCGTAGAATCGGCTACCCGGCCGGTGATGGTGCCGGTGTCGATTTGCGCCCAAGCTGGAAATACTGCCAGGAATAGTAGGGAAAATACAGCGCAGATACATCGAATGCTCTGTACTTTCTTTGATGTAGTTGAGCAAGAAAGCAATTCAGTCAGCACTAATCCAACTCCTTGACCGGCTGTGTGCAGGCCGGTCACGATGTGTTTGTGTTATGGTTTGCCAGCATCCGATAAACATGCGGCGCCGGTCTCTTAAACGGACGGACTCCTCCTGCACACCCAGAGCAGTCCGCCCGAAAACTGGTTCGCTCTCGTGCTGCGCGAGTTTATTCGAAAACGCTAAGCAGCCGGATTCGAAATCCCTGCCGATTCCATGAAAGCGACGTATGCTTTCATCTCTTGAACGCGCTTCTGAACCACCTTGAAGATGTCTTCAGCGTGTTCCCTGATGGTCAATTGTGAGCAAGTATTGGGATTTTTCTTTGTGGCTTCGTCGACGGTGCGGATCCAATCGGGCGGGATCTTGCTCGCCCCGGCGAGCGCTCCCGCCAGCGCGCCGGCTGAGGCGGCAAGGCAGTCGGTGTCGCGCCCGAAATTTACGGTCATGATGATCGTGTCCTCGACGTTGCCATTCGTGGCCAAAAACGCGGCGAACGCCTTGGTCGCGATTTCGACCGCATAGGAATAGTGGAAAGGCAATCCGCCCGAACCGTCGTAGATTTCGTAAAAGGCGTCCCGCATCTTGGTCGTGTTGCCGTACTTCCGCGCGATGTCCAGACCCCTTTCCAGTTCCGGCCTGATCGACGGGTGGGCGTATTTCAGCGCCGTGTTGATCACCGAATCGACCGTCGCGTCGGGACGGCAGGCGTGCGCGAGCGCCGCGTTGTAGGCTGCTCCCCACAGGAATCCCTCGCTCGTAAGCGGGTGGTAGATGCGGCCCACATCGTATGTGTCCCGGATTGCGCCTTCTTCATCGCACGCATTCACCATCGCGATGGGCATAAAGGAGCGGACCATGGTGTTCAGGCCGTGCGTGTAATTGACTACGGTGCCGATGTAACCGGCGGGAACAACGCCGAGCTGGTTGTTGTACCCACGAACCTTTGCGACCTGTGTCGTCTCGACGTCGAACTCCGTGACGATTTTCTTCATCCGCTCCATTCGCTCGTCGGGGTTGGTTCTTGCCCAGGTCCGCGCCAGGTCTGCGGCGTTGATCCGGTCGCCCTTTTCGGCGATAGCCAGGCACATCTGCTTCACGCGCTCTGTGCCGTCCTCGGTCGAGCCGGCGACGTAGGGAAAGTTCCACCAAAGGTCCCAGGGCTCGAAGGTCTTCAGGACGCCGTACTTTTCTGCGATCTTTTCCCGGGAAAAGCCCTCGACCGCCACCCCCATGGCCGAGCCGATAAAGCTCCCGGCCAGGCAGCCGTAAATCTTGTCGAAAAGGTTGTGGGCGGGCGCGGCAGAGGCTGTCTGGACGGAGCCCGCCAGCGTGGCCGCCAGCGCCGAGTTCAGCAGGTCGCGCCTGCGGAGTTGATGGCTTTTGCCGTCGGGTTTAGTCATAATCCTTTCCTATCTCTGGACAGTGCCTCTCACGCGCCGGCCGATTCCAACACGGCCGCGAGCTGTTTCAACTTCTGGACTTTGTTCTGGAGCGCGCGGTAGATTCCCTCCGCGTACGCCTTTGTGGGCAGTTGCGATGCGGTGTAGTTGTTTCTCCTTGCCGCATCGTCAACCGTCCGGATCCACTCCGCCGGTATCGCGCTGGCGCCCGAGAGAGCGCCCGCCAGCGCGCCTGCCGCCGACGCCACGCCCGCGGTGTCCCGCCCGAGGTTTACTGCGAAGACGATCGTATCCTCGAAGTTACCCTTCATCGCCGCGAAAATAGCCAGCGCCTTGCAGGCCGCCTCGGCCGCATAGGTTTCCGCACACTTAACGCCCTTGGCGCAGTACATTTCGGTAAGTTCCTTACGGAGTTGAGCCGGTTCGGGCTGCTTGGCCGCAACGGCCAGGGCACGCTTCAGGTTCCGGCGGATTTTACGATCCGCATACTCCCCCGCGGCGGCAATCACGGAATCCACGGTGGCGTCCGGCCGGAAGGCCATAGCCAGTGCGGCTTGGAAGCTTGCTCCCCAGTGGTAGCCGTCGCTGTGCAGCGGCTGGTAAACACGCCCTACATCATGCACGTCCCTCACCGCCTCTGCCGGGTCGCAGGCGTTGATCATGGCAATCGGCTGGAAGGACCGCACGGTAATGTTCTGGTGGCTGTAAGGAACGTGCGTTCCGATGATCCCGGCCGGAATGAGACCGCTTCGGCCCATCGCCATCAGCGGCCGGTCGAACGGCGCCGCGCCGAGTTTCATCGCCTCAAACTTCTTGTCGTCCTTTATGCCGATCCAGTGATTGACCAGATCTTCCGCGGTGACCCTGTCCTGCTTTGCGATGATTGCCAGGGCGATGTGCTTGAACTGCTCCGCTCCGCCATCGGTGGTCCCGGCCGGCCGCATTGCGGCAATGCCTTCGGAGCGGAACGGATGAAACGATTTCAGCGTGCCGTACTTCTTCGCGATCTGTTCCTCGGACCAGAGCGCGACCGGAGCCCCCATAGCCGCGCCGATGAAGGCTCCGGCGACACAGCCGTAAAACTTGTCGAACAGACTGCGCGGCTGCGCCGGATCCGCCCATAGGCGGTCTCCCAGGACGATCGAGCCTGCGAGTGCGCCGCCCACAATACCAGCGAACTTGCGGCGCCCATGCGGGCTGCCCACACTCGGCCCGTCCAGTGTGTTCTTGTCGGGCGACATTTCCTTTCTCCTTGCGTCTTCTACGCGCTGGTGTCCGGATTCGCGCGAGAACTCACCGGGCACTTGTGAATTGGTGTGCGCCGATATCCAGGCTGCCGTCCGCCGGCAGGGGATTCCCGTAATAGTCGCGCGTGCCCGGGTCGATGTTGAACAGCTTTTTCAGATTCAGACCCTTGCTTATGGCCGGCGAACCCTGTAGCACCTGATATTCAAGAAGCGTCGCGAGCTTTCTCGGATCCATCAAAAGGCCGACGCCGCCGCCGCGGAACAGCGGGTCTCCCACAACACCGACGACCTTGTCCCCAACCTTTTCCTGGCCGGTGGCCGCTGCCCATGCGTTCAGGTCGGTGTACTTGCCCACCTGGAACCCGCGGCCGCCCAAGCCGAAATAGAGATTGCCGACAAAACGGCCTACGCTGTCCAGCGGCCGCGCGGCGTCGTGATATTCAATCTGCGGGCCGCCCGTGGCGAAAATGTTGTTGTAAAAAGTGATGGTTGGCAGCTTGCCGCTAACGCCGCGTTCGGTGCCGCCGAAATCAACCGCCGCACCCTGGGAGTTGAAGATCGTATTGTTGTGAACCATGGTGTCGATCATGTTCTCGCTGCCGATCCAGACGCGAATCGCCGCGACGTGCCGTATCGTGCGGCCTTCCCTCTTGTCGGTCTTCAGACCGTCGTCCTGGCTGATGTTATAGCGCACGATGTTGCCGGAGAACTTATTCCGGCCCACCTGGCAGATCAAAAACCCGGGGCCGAAATTGTTGTGCGAGTAATTGTACTGAATGATCGAGTTAGTTACTCCACCGTCAAGGTCGAATCCGCCACCGTCGCCCGTTGTGCTCCGGTTATGATGCGAAATGTTGAACTGCATGATGACCCTGTCGGATTGCCAGGTCCAGATGCCGACCGGGCCGTTTCCGCCTCTCCAGCCCATGTCCCAGCCGTTGAAGCGCGCCTCGCAGTATTCAATCACGGCGCCATCCGTGTAGCCGACGAAAATCCCGCTGCCGCTGTGCGTCCTGGTGAACGACGGATCGCCCGCGTTGTTCTCCGCGAGGCAGTGGGCGATGTAGATGTTGCGCGATCTGGCGGGGCCCATGATGCCGATGCCTTCCTTGCCGTTGTCGTGCGCGTGCACCCGTGTGATGCGCACGTCGGCGACCCCGTTCATGTGGATGCCGTTCTTGCGGAAGCCCCAGACTTCGACGTCGTCCACCTCGATGTCCCTGGCCGACTGCGCAAACAGACCGGATTCCGTGCTCGCGGACTTCCGTCCCGCGCCTTTGAGTTCCAGGTCGCGAATCACGAAATGATTGCAGCCGTCGATCGAAATGGCTCGTCCCGTTCCGCCGTCGATCACCGCCCGCCCGGCGTACGAGGTCACAGTCAGCTTCCTGCCGGGCGCGCCGCTGTCGGCGGCGTCGAGCACCAGCGTACCCTTGAAGGTCTGGCCACCCTCGAACAAGATGCGATCGTCGGGCCCAAACGTGGTGCTGTTGAGCTTCTCAATCGTCTTCCACGGTTTGTCCATCGTGCCAGGGTTGGCATCGTCGCCCCGCGGGCTGACATAGTAATCCTTTGCGGCGCAAGTAACGCTCAGTGTAAGGAAGATAAGCGTCGTGATCGCCACGTCCAGACGTTTCATGTTCATTCCACCCTTACTGACTCTTTTCTCTTCAATAGCGGTTCGCAAGAGCTCGTAACTCGAACTGCCTGCCCATACACCTACGTGGTTCGGCGACAGACGCCGCCTCACCACTGGAATTCGCCTTTCTCTCCAGGAACGACGGTGCGGCCGTTCAGCCGGATTCGGACCGGTTTGCCGAGCAGCCGGCCCCGATACCGGGCGCTGCGCGGCAGAGTGTTTACATCGAGTTCAACTTGCTTTGCGGCACACTTGATGGATTTCACGACCACGCCATCCAGGCCGACCGCGTGGCAGCGTTCCGCATCGACGACAAGGTCGCCGTAGCGGCGCTCAAGCGCGATTGCCGTGGTGAGCGCGCTGCCCGTGCCCCAATGGAATCCCGACCGGCCGCTTCGCCGGTTTCTTCCCGAGTGGCCGTAATTTTCGGCGCTTGCGCCCTTCGTCTCGTACTGATTGCCGAAATAGTTTCTCGGCGCAATCTCGCGGTTTTCTTCCATGACCACGAGAGCGAAGCTGGCCCGGGCCGCCGCGACGGCGCGCTCAAGCAGAGCGGGTTCTTTCGTTACGTCGTAGTAGTTGGCGAAGGTTTCGGCGAACTGCGCCTGGCGCGCGTCGTTCCACTCGCCGTCCGTGTTCATGACCCCAAAGCCTCCGAAGGCCATGAGGTCCAGGTACGGCGGGTTCCACACCTGCTGGTAAAGGGACAGCACGTCAAGGCAGAACCGTCCCGCTGAAAGGTCCTCCGGGCGCTTGAACAAGAGGTACGCCACGCGGAACGCCTCCGCGCACCACTGCATCGCCAGCGTATTCTGCCCGTACATCTTCGTGACCGGATCGTAATAATTGAGTGGCTTTTTCGAGCACGAGAAGTACAGTTCGTAGTCGTCGAACCGCTGGTCGGGCAACACATGCGAGCGCAGCCAGTCCACGCCGGCTTTGACCGCCGCTTCGGCTTCGGCTCGCGTGCGGGAATCGAGCCTGTTCGCCAAAATCATCTCCCCGAGGAACCAAATAGGAAGGGCGCCTGAAGCCGAAGAGTCGAGAACGGGGTCGGCGCTATGATCCTCCACGCGCACGAGCGTCGGGAAGCCGCCATTGCTATGCCGCACACTGAGGACCGCCTGAGTGAACCGCGCAAGAAATGCGTCGGCTTCCGCGGATCGCTCCGGCCAGCGCAGCAGCCAGATCGCCGTCCAGGCCAGGTCGGGCAAATGGTACAACCCTGGCCCGCCGCCGTGGTCGTAACTGGAATTCTGCCAGGTCCGGTCGACCGACCGGTAGATCATGGGGAAAAACCCCTTGGGGTTCGGAGACGTCATCAAGAGCCGGTGGACATCGTAAGCGCGTTCCGTCCACTGGCGGTTGGACACCCGCTGTCCCCAGTGAAGCAGGCCCCATGCCGTTCGGAGATTATTGAACCAGGAGTGGAACCAGAGGTCGCGCAGCGACTCCCTGCCTCCCCGCTGCCCGGTCTTCTTGTCTACATAAGTCGCCAGCGTGATGCCGCCGGTGCCGGGCTTCGGTCCCTCCACCCACAGGTCCCGCAGCGCCATCTCGTAGCCATAGCGGGCGTAGGTTTCAAACGGGACGACCTGCGGTTCGTGCCGGGCGATGTACTCCTTCCCGTACTGGTCCCAAAGAAAAGAGGAGACCCGGTTCAAAAAGGCTTCTCGCGTGGTCTTGCGAGAGTAAAGAACATAGCAGGCAAACCGGAACGAATCAGCGCGAAACGGTTTTCCCGTCCGCCCGAAGTAAATGTGTCCTTCGGGGCGGGAATCGGCCACACCGTAGTCGATGATGGGCGCTTCGCCGTCGGGAAATCGCAAGTCGAGAAAATGCGATGCCGGGCGCGAAGCGGCCAGCACCTTGACGTCCGGGATCACCGCCACGGCCGTCTGCCCTGCTGTCACGATGACGGCGGGCGAGCGGAAGCTATGATCCGCCGCAAATTGATGGGGCTTCTCTTTGATGTGCGGGATCCAGTGAAATGCCTTTCCGGCCTCGGACCAGGCCGACGGCTCGTCGGGCAGAAAGCGGAAGCGCGCGACCGCTTCCATGACATCGGTCGGGGCGTCAAACGAGACTTGCCATTCGACCCGCACGGTTTCCGGAGCGACGTCGCGCACCTGCCGCTCGATGCGCGGCTTTGCCCCTTCGGCGTTCACCTGCACGTCGCCCGCGATGATGGCAGGCTTGCCGACGGATACAGTTTGTGCGGCGCCGGGAAGTCCCGTCAGAGCCATCGCGAGTAAAAGGGCGGATTGTCCCGCCAGGGCGGCCAATCCCGAGCGGCGGCCTGCGCCAGGCGCGGGCATCTGGAACTCAGCTTTTCGGTTTTCTCTTGTCATTCAGCTCACCTTCCCACTGCTTTGTATCTCTCTTGTTAGCTGAACGGCAACCCGCCAGTGGCCCCCTCAACTCAGCGACTCGCAGGAAAGCGCCGGGGCTTTTCCTGCGGTGGATGGCCCCGGCGCGATTCGATTCCGGGTGCGCCGGATCAGAAGTCCAGCCTCGCGGCGATCTGAACCTGGCGATTGCCGCTGATGCTGGTGATCTGCCCGAAGGTGGGCGACGTCACGTTGGTTTGGGGGCTGCCCAGTCGCGAGCGATTGAATCCGTTTAGCATTTCCGCCCGGATCTGGAAGCGCACGCCCTCACGAATCATCGTGTTCTTCTGGATGCCGAAGTCCTCGTTCAGCGACGCGGTCCTGCGTGCACTCCCGTACCGCCTCGCGGCAGTGCCGAGCGTGAGCGCAGGCGGGTTGCTGAACTTGTCCTTTAAAAGATAGGTGTTGTTAGGCGAATTCGGATTCGCGAAATCGAACTTGTTGTCGTCGAAATTCGGGTTCACCAGCGGGCCGGGAGCGATGTTCGGGACGTTACCGCCGCCATTCCAGGCGCTGCTGGGAGACGAGGCCGAGAAGCCGAGGGGCGTGCCGGAGGCATAGTTGACGATCGCACTGATTGTCCAACCGCCAACGATCGCATTCAGAACACGTCCCGCCTCGCCAAGCAGCGGACGGCCGCGTCCAATGGGCAGGTCGTAGCTTATGTAACCCTTGAAGACGTGCGGCATATCGGAGGTGGAATAGGATTTGTAGTTCCGCATGTTGTAGTAATCCAAACCTCCGGTGTCTCCGCCGATGAGCGACGAATTGATATTGGTGAGGTTTTTCGACCAGACGTAGTTCGCATACGCGGTCAGTCCGTTCGAAAACTCCTTGTTCAGGATCACCTGGAGTGAATGGTAAGTGCTGAAGCCGAGGGGCGTACCGTAGGAACGGATGGTCGAGTTGCCCTGCACCTGCGGGTAGTCTCTCAGCGCGCTCGCGACGGTTCCCCTGAAGCCGGGGAACGGATACCGGATACCGTTGGCGGCCGCCTGGGCCTCATTGGTAACAGGGTTGTTCAGAGCGGCGCCGTACTGAGCCATCCACTCAGGCCGGATCTGATTGAGGCGAGCCAGTTCGCTCTTGAGGCTGGTGGCCTTGTTGGCCACATAACCGATATCAAGCACGAGATTTCTCGCCAGTTCGCGCTGGATGTTGAAGCTCCACATCTGGATGTATCCCGGGGTGCCGTAGAGGGGATCGATCATGCCGGGGCGGTTGAAGTTGCCCCAGCTCGGATCCCGCGAGCCCTCGGTGAACCGGTCCAGGGGAAGCCCGTCATCCCAATTAAAGATTCCCGCCCACCGGTTGACGGGGTCGGCTGAGAACTGGTAGGTGCGGCCCACCATAATGCTGGTGGCAGTCCCCAGCGGGGTGGCTTCCCACGCGTTGAAGTTGTCGGCGTCGTACATGATTCCGTAGGAGCCCCGAAGGGTCCAGTTGCCTGCAGGCCGGAATGCGAAGCCGAAACGCGGGCCGAACGCGGTGTATACCTTCTTGCCGAAATATCTGCGCCCGGTGCAGTCAGGGCACTTGCCCGCGAACTCGTAGGCGCCCTTCAGCCCCGAGATCGGGTCGATAACCTCCGTGCTCCAACTGGAGATGCGGTCATGGTCCTCGACGAAGGGAGGCTGATAGTCCCACCGCAGCCCGAGGTTCAGGGTAAGCCGGTTGTTCACCTTGAAGTCGTCCTGGATGAACAGCGCGGTGTAGCTGCGGCGGCCGCCCATCTTGCTGGGATCCACCCAGTTGCCGCTGTCTACAATGCCCAGAAGGTAGCTGGCGAACGCGTAGCCGGTCTGGTTGCCGGCAAAGGTTTCATTGGGAATTGCAGTAGCCAGGGGGCTGAAGTTGAAGCCGACACGGTGGCGGCGGAGGAACCGCTGAGCGTAGCGCCGGACATCGATGCCGAGCTTGATGAAGTGGCGTCCCTTATTGAGGCTAAGCGTGTTCAGCAAGCCGTAGCCGTCGCTCCAGTTGAAGTCGCCGATCTGGTTCCCCACCCGGCTGAGGCTGACGAAAGGCCCGCCGCCCCAATTGATCTCCGGATACGCGATCGAGCTCAGGTTTGCGATACCCATCTCCTTGGCGCCGTCCACTTCCGCGTAGGCGTTGATGTTTGGGTTCACCTGGCGGTTGTAATGGACGTTGATCGTGTTCAGAACGGTCGGAGTGATGGTCCAATCATGGGCAATCCGTCCCATTTGGGTCTTGATGCGCTGGGTGCGCGCCGAGGACAGCGGCCCACCGTCCACAGCGTTGGCATCGAACAGCACACCGCCGTCGTACATGAGCCTGGGCCTGGCGTTGTAGGCGTAGGAGCCGGAGAGCCTGTGGTCGCTCCCGATCAAATGGTCTCCCTTAACGGAGAACTGATACTGGTCGAAGCGGGGGTTGCTGGTGACCAGAAAATGTTGATTGTTCTCCAGCGGGATCACACCGTTGGCGTCCCGGACGGTTGGCAGGTAGCCCTGACGGACCTTCTCGTTGAGACGCTGCGAAACCTTGCTGATCCGCGATACAGGGATGACGTTCCCAGGGAACATTTCACCGACCCAGCGTCCGTTGGGAAGCTGGCGGAAAGTAGCCGGGTCGTAAATCGCTCCCCTCAGAACGGGGCGTCCCAGCGCGTCGGTGACGTTCGGAAGGGCCGGACCAAGCAGGCGGCTCAGATCTCCATCCAGCCATTCCGGCTGGGGAGCAGTCCTGCTCGGGGCTCCCATCATTTCGTTCCGGAGGGAATACCTCTCGTAGGCGACATAGAAAAAGGTCCGGTCGCGGCCGTTGTAGACCTTGGGCAGGTACACCGGCCCGCCGAAACTGGCGGCGTAGTTTTTCTGGCGGTCGCGAGGCTTGTCAAGGCCGCGGAAGTTGTTGACAAAGCCGTTGGAGTTGAAAAATTCGTTTCGGATGCCAACGTAGGCGCTTCCATGGGGCGTATTCGTGCCGGACTTCATTACATAGTTGAACACGCCGCCCTGGGCCCGGCCGAACTCGGCCGAGATTCCGCTGGTCTGGACCTTGAGCTCCTGGAGCGCCTCCACCGAAACGGAGGATTCCCCAAAGTGGCCGGAAAGATACGTGGTGACCGAGGCCCCATCCAGCAGCGATTCTTTGGAGAACTCTGTGCTGCCGTTGATTCGGGTCGCCCAGCTCGAGCCGCTCACCCCAGGGGCAAGCTTGTAAGCGAATCCCTCGGCCTCCCTGCCGGCGTTGAACGTAAGCGGCAGGTCCTTTAGTTGCAGAGTGTCGATGCTCGTCCCCACCTCAGGCGAGTCCGTCGCCAGCCGCGGGAGCTCACCGGTGACCGTGATCGACTCTGCCACGTCCCCCACTTCCAGTGCCACGTCCACACGCCGGACCTCCGTCGCCCCGAGGGTAATGCCCTGACGCGACAGGCGCTTGAAGCCTGGCGCTTCGACAATCACCTCGTAGGTCCCGGGTTGCAGGTTGGGAGTGGAGAACTGTCCATATTCATTGGCCTGCGCTTTAATCGTCGCTCCAGTTGCCGGGTTCCTGATGGTGATGCTGGCGCCGGGAATCGCCGCCCCCTCTGGATCGGTGACAGTTCCGGCGATGGTTCCCCGGTTCAACTGGGCCATAGCCATTACAGCTAGCGAACACAGGATCACTGCTATTCTGTGAACCATTAGTTAATCCCTCAACCTTTTGGTCCCCTCTCAGGAGCCTTCAGCCTGGAAGCCCTGGCAAGTGCTGTTCGAGCCGCCCATGCATCGCGCCGGCTGTCTGACCTCCCGAAAGATTAGGCAGATTATAGGGGCGTGACTAGCCTGGATGTAGGCCAAACCTGCTAAACCAGGGGCGTTTTGTCTCTTTTATTGAATCTATGGGACTTACATAGCAACGTTAACTGTTAACGGAGGGCGACACCAAACGGACAGACGAGCTTGTGAGCGTCATTGACATCGCTTCAACTCTGCTGGTATCATGGCCGCTCGACAAAGGAGGTGAGGGGTCGTTTGGCTGACAACCATGTGGAAGAGCTCGCCGAACTCGTTAGGGTGCTGACTTCCAAAACACTCAGCCGCGCACCCAACCTTGTAAAGATTCTGGGGTATGTTTGCCGGGAGTATTTCGAAGGGCGGGCCGCGCTTCTTAAGGAATACAATATCGCGGTCCAGGCCCTGGGCCGGCCGCCCGACTTCGATCCAACCAGGGACAGCATCGTCAGAACGGAAGTCTCCCGCCTCCGCAAGCGCCTGGCTCACTACTATGCGACCGAGGGGGCGTCCAATGCCCTTCGGATCACCCTGCCCGAAGTGGGATACGTCCCGATTTTCACCCGCAGAGACGAGGCCGTTGGCGACACCGCGAAAACGCCGGATGACGTGAAAACGCCAGACGCCGCCGGCGATAGAGAAAAGGAGTATTCCGAACCGCGGCCGAGCTTTTTCTTTCCTGCCGCTAGGAAAAAGACGCTCCGGTACTCGGCCGTGGCGTTTACGGTCGCGATCCTGGCGTTCGCGTTTGTCTATGTCGCTTTTTTGCGAGACAACGCTGGTAGCGTCATTGAGGCCGCCTCGGCGGAACCAGCGCAGCAGCCCGCGATGAATAATGGGGGCCACCCTGCGCCTAAGGGGGCGATCCGGATTAACGCGGGTTCATCTTCGCGGTACCTCGACCGCTCAGGTCAGCTCTGGGAAAGCGACCGTTACTACAGTGGCGGCTCAACCATCGTCCGGCCGGGCAGGAGAATCGCGCGAACTTTCGACCAGCCAATCTATCAGTCCGCGCGAGAAGGAGACTTTCAGTACGATATCCCGCTGCCTCCCGGCGTTTACGACCTCCACCTCCATTTCGCTGAAATCATTTTTCAGCCGGCTTTGGATTCGTCCGCCGAAATGCGCCGCTTTCATGTGACGATGAACGGCAAGCCCTTGCTCACCGATTTCGACATTGCTCTGGATGCTCCCGGCACCAGCACGGCTGACGAGCGTGTCTTCAAGGACGTCACCCCCGCTGAGGATGGCTTCCTCCACCTGAAGTTCACCTCATTTCTCAAGTCGGCCCTGCTTAGCGGAATCGAAATCATACCCAGCGAGCGAGGACGCATGCGGCCGATTCGCATTCTGGCGGGTCTCCGAACCTACTACGACCGTAAGGATCAGTTCTGGGGGCCGGACCGCTATTTTGACGGGGGATTCGCCGAAAACCTGCTGGCGAACGCGACAGGAACGCCCGATCCGGAGCTGTATGCACGGCAGCGGTATGGCAACTTCAGTTATCACATCCCCGTCGCGCCAGGCCGCTACTCCGTCACTCTGCGTTTCGCCGAATCGAATTTCGGGGTAAGGGATTTCGGCATCCCAAGCCCCGCTCCAGACCGCACGGGCAGCAGAATCTTCGATATCTACTGCAACAGGGTGATCCTGGCGAAGAATTTCGACATCCTCAAGGAAGCGGGCGGTCCGAACATTGCACTGGAAAAGACCTTTTCCGGATTGGTGCCCAACGCGCAAGGCAAACTGGTGCTTTCGTTTGTTCCGGTCAGGGACTATGCATCGGTGCGCTCGATCGAGGTGATCGACGAGGGCTCGTGAAATACCATCATCAGCAGCAGGGCTAATCGCCGTGGCGAGCTGGGACCTCGGGGCACTTCCGGCGTGAGTTTCTCCCCGGTTTGAATAGCCCCCTCAGATTGGCCTTCACTTCTTCGGCTGTTTTTGAAATGCGTATGCGCCGATGTCCCGGCCTCCGCCGGCGGGCACCGGGTTGCCGTCGATATCCGTCTTGAAAATCTCGTGGGTGAGACCAATATCGATGCCCGCGTCTATGGCCGGGCTGCCGGGCCGCAGGCGGAAGTCGTGTTTTGCGGCATCGACGAACATCGGCTCGGCGATTTTGTCGCCTTCTCCCAGCCTGGCGCCGCCGGGACGCTGCAAATCTGGTTCCCGCTGGAACACCAGTGACGGGGCTACCAAGTCGCCAGGCGACCGGAGTAGTATAATTCCCCTTCCACTACAAGCGAGAGTTGATCATGGCTGATCAGTTATCGGTCCTTACGGAAACAATCGGCATAGTTTATAGTTTTAAGACGCATTCAACAGATTCGGGATCGAAAGGAGAGCATCGGCGAGCAGAATACGAAGGCGACCCTGATCGAGCCGGTGCTCGCGGCACTTGGCTGGAACCTTCAGGAAATCGATGAGGTACGCCGCGAGTACCGACGCAAACCGCAGGACAACCCTGTGGATTACGCCCTGTTCCTGAACCGCACCGAATGCCTTTTTGTTGAAGCCAAGTCGCTAGAGAAGGACTTGAGCGATCGTAAATGGATTTCTCAGAATTTGGCTTACGCCACAGTGGCCGGAGTGCAATGGTGCGTTCTCACCAACGGCGACGAATACCGCATCTACAACGCGCATGCCGCGGTGGACGTAGAGGACAAGTTGTTCCGGACAGTTCGGATCTCAGCCACCGAAGCGAAACATGTGGCTGAGACACTGATTCTGCTGTCGAAGGATATGATGCGCGGCAGCCGGCTCGACGAGCTCTGGAAGGCCCACTTTATCGACCGTAACGTCAGAATGGCGCTCGAAAGCTTGCTATCAGACGAAGACGGAAGACTAGTTCGGCTGATACAGAAAAAAGCGCCCGGCTTGACCCCGGCTGACGTCCGTGCTTCGTTGAAGCGCGCAGTAGTCCGTATCGACTTTCCAGTGCCGTTTGCTCCTCCGGCATCTGAGAAGACCGCCACTTTCCTGAGAAATCGCGAAAGAGAGAAGGCGGGCTCGCGCCACGAGGCGGGCAAGAAAGCCTGGGAAACCATGAAAGCCATGTCGAATGCCACCCTCGAAAACTTAATTGCCGCCGGCATCATTAAACCACCGCTCGAAGTGGAGCGTGATTACAAGGGCGTGCGCCTGACGGCTGTTATCGAAGCCAACGCGAAGGTGGTTTTCTGTGGAAAGGCATACTCATCGCTGTCGACGGCCGCCGGCATGGCGCGCAAGTCTGTGATCGGCGCTCCGCACGGCTATCCGTACCCTCGGACGAACGGATGGCAGTTCTGGCAATATCGCGACGAGGACGGCAGATTGCAGGAACTGGACCGGGCACGGAAGCGCTATCTGGCGCTCACGCAGCAAGCCGCGGCATCCCCAAACTAAGCTAAAACGTGAACCCCAGAGCGGCCTGGAAGGTGCGCGGAGCCACGAAGTGCGTTCCGCTGAAGGTCGAAAGGAAGTTATAGAGGGCGACGCGGCCGGTCAGGTTCATCACCGCGAATTTCAACGTGGTCCGCACCCGCTCCCGGTGAAACAGGTTGTCGGTACCCACGGCGATATCAAAGAGATGGCGCGGAGCGATGCGCGGAGGGTTGTGGTCCGGGTGCGCCGTGCCCGGGGCCGGGATGCGGAGGCGGGTGGCACCGTAATCCGGCGCGGTGCAGGCGGTAATGGGCCTGCCCGGCGCGGCACGCTGGTCCCCGCAATAGAAGCCGATGGCGGCCTGCTGCGCTCCCGTCAGCGCCAGGGCATCCTCCAGGCTCGATACTTCACCGGCGACGAGGCCGCTATCGTAACGCCAGATGAACGAAAACCACGCGCCATTGTTCGGCCGCTGGTAGCGAATGGCGGTGCTCTGCTGGAAAGCCTGGTCGTGATCGATGCGGAAAACCGAGATTTCCAGCGGCGAATTGAAAATGAGCCCTCCGTTCTCCGGCCCGAAATAGCGGGCGCGCGTGTGCCCCATAGTCGTGGAGGCGCGGAACCCGCGGAGGTTCGGCGTGGAAAGCCTCACCGCGAGGCCGTCGATTTTTGACTTCCGCCAGGAGATTGGAAACGCGATCGGCGTGTTGAACAGCGCGTCGAAATCATAGGCGTTGTTCGTGAACTTCCAGAAGTAATCCGCGTCCACGACGAGAAAGCGTCCAACGCCCTGCTGGAGGCCCGTGTTGAACTGGTTGCGCCGGCCGGGTTGAAGCGGTTCGGCGGCGAACGCGCCGAAGACGAGGGCGCTGGCGGCACTCGACAGCAGCAGGTTTTCGTTATAGGGCGTCTCGAAAGTGCGGGAGTAGGCAGCGCGCAGAACGGTCCCTGTGGGCTGGATGAGATAGGAAACGCCGATCCTGGGCTGGAGCGACGTGGCCCGGCTCAGGCCGTCGTAGTGGTCGATCCGGACTCCGCCCGTGAAGTTGAAACCGCGCCACGCGACCGAATCCTGCGCGTAGAAAGCGAACTGGTTCACCGATCCGGTGGCGTTGAAGCGGAACAGCGATCCGTTGCGGGTGAGATCGTAAGGCAGCAGGCCGCATTCGGCCGGGCCGTCGCACCCCTCAAGGAAGGTGGGGTCCGTGATGCCGAAACCGAAGTTCTCCTTCAGCCGCGTCTGCATGATTTGAGCGCCGGACTTGAGGGTGTGCCTGCCCTGGAGGCTCGCGACATCAATCCGAATTCCCCAGTTAGTAAGTTGCCGCCGCTGATCTATGGTAGCGGGAGTATCCAGAAAACGATCGCGGCTGGGATAGTAATTCACACGATCGCTGCGAACAAACGGATTAATGCTCAGCAGGGCATTGGCGCCAAAAGAGCGCTGATAACTTGCGCCGAGATTGTAAGTGATCACCTTTTGCCGCTGGTCCTGGCCCGGCTGATCGTAAGTATTGGGGATCTGAAACCAGTTGCGCGCGGCCAGAACGTTTACGTGGAGAGTCTGGGCGTTATCGATCAGGTAATCGAAACGGTCAAATACAGTCTGATTATTGCCGGCGGCATGAATCGGTCTGAATTCCGGGGTGTCGAGGAAGCGGCCGGAGCGGAGCGCGTTCGCGACAAGGTAATTGCCCATCCGCTCATTTCCCAGGGCGACGCTCCCCTCCTCGGAAATTGTGCCGAACGAGCCGTAAGCGACGGAGAAGGAGCCCGTCGGGCGGGAGACGCCGAGCCCGGACCGCGTAATGGCATTCACGATCAGGCTGGTCTTGCCGCCGAACTCCGCCGGGGCCGAGCCGGTTATGATCTCCATCGACTGAAGGGCGTTGAGGGGAAATTGCGTGGAAAACTGCTTGCTCTGCTGATCGCTGATGGGCTGGCCGTCGATGGAAAAGGTCACCTGCGCGTGATCGCCGAGAGGGTGAAAGAAACCGTTGGAATCCGCAGCGACGCCGGGAGCGCCCAGCACGATGGCATCGCTGAGGCTGGAAGCGGGCGAGCTGCCCGCAATCTTCAACATGCCCATCATGTCGAGGTCGTTGTGGGCGTAGGGCACGTTCTCGGTCAGGTCCGCGCCGCTTCCCTCGACGGTTATCGAGACCGTCTCCGCCGCCACATCGAGCCAGAGCTTGAGTGAAAGAGGAACCGAGGAGCGCACTTCGATATCCTGGTGCGTCGTCTCGAAGCCCGGGGCAGAGACCTCAATGTGGTAGCGGTTCGCGGGAATGTTCACAAACCGGAATTCTCCGCCGGCTCCGGTCTGCGCAAAACGGCGATGTCCGGAAACCCTGTTGACGAGCGTCACCGACGCCCCCGGGACTGCGCCTCCGGACCGGTCGAGCACGATGCCCTCGACGGTCGCGCCGCCACCGAGGGATTGCGCGAATGCTGCGAACGCGCACAGGACGGCCGCTATAAGCAGCGCAGGGAGTCTCTCCATCTATCTTCAGTATTCGGTGCGCGCCCAGGGTACCCTAGAAAATTTTGGTGAGCGGGCCCGGAAAGGCCGCAGGCGGGCCCGGACAGGCCGGTGAGCGGACCGCCGGCGGGCGGGGCTCAACTCCGCCAGGGCGTCCGGCGCAAACGGGCGAGGCTTACCGGTATTCCACGCGCAATATCGTTACAATTAAGTTCAGCAATGATTCAAACGCTATTCGGCTCGGTGCCGACGCAACCTTCTCTGCTGGAACGCCTGAAAAGCGGCGTCCAGAGAACCCGGCAAGGGCTGGTGTCGCAACTGGAGACGGTGCTGGCGGGCCGCAAGGAGATCGACGCCGAGCTTCTCGAAGAACTGGAATACACGTTGATCTCCGCGGATATCGGAGTGAGAACCACCACCGAAGTGCTGGAGATTATCCGGCAGCGCGTGGACCGCAAGTTGGTGGGCGATGCCGGGGAACTGCGGCAGTTGATTCAGAACCATTTGATAGAAGTGCTGCAGGCGACCGAGCGGCCGCTGCCGCGCGTAACCACGCCTCCCGCGGTTGTGATGGTAGTCGGGGTCAACGGCACGGGGAAGACCACCACGATCGGGAAGCTGGCCCGGCTGTACCGCGAGGAAGGACGCAGTGTGCTGCTCTGCGCGGCCGACACCTTCCGCGCCGCGGCCATCGAGCAACTCGAAATCTGGGGCCAGCGCACGTCCACCGAGGTGATCCGGCAGAAGCCCGGGGCGGATCCGAGCGCGGTCCTGTTTGATGCGATCCAGGCGGGGAAGTCGCGGAAAATCGATTACGTGATCGCGGACACGGCCGGCCGGCTGCACACGAAATCGAACCTGATGGCGGAACTGGAGAAGATGCGGCGGACGGCTTCGCGCCTGATTCCCGGCGCCCCGCACGAAGTATTGCTGGTGATGGACGCCACGACGGGCCAGAACGGGCTGGAGCAGGCCCGGCGGTTCACTGAGACGTCCGGCGTCACCGGTATCGTATTGACCAAGCTCGATGGAACGGCAAAGGGCGGTGTAGTGATTCCCATTGCCCGCGAGCTCAACCTGCCCATACGCTATGTGGGCGTAGGCGAGAAACCCGAGGATCTGCTGCCCTTCGAACCCGAGAAGTTTGTCGCCTCCCTGTTTGAAGCATGAACCCGGATTACATGCGCCAGGCGTTGGACCTGGCGCGGAGAGGTCTGGGGCGCACGAGCCCCAATCCCGCGGTGGGAGCCGTATTGGTGCGCGACGGCGCGGTCGTCGGGAGCGGCTTCCATACTTACGCGGGAAAAAAACACGCCGAGATTCTGGCGCTTGAGGAAGCGGGCGAGGCGGCGCGTGGCGCCACGCTATACATCAACCTCGAACCCTGCTGCCATGAGGGCCGCACCGGTCCCTGCGTGGACGCCCTGATCGCGGCCGGCATCAGCCGCGTGGTCGCCGCGATGGAGGACCCGAACCCGCGCGTCGCCGGGCAGGGTTTCGCGCGGCTGCGCCAGGCCGGCATCGAAGTGGAGCTCGCGGCGGAGTACGCCGAGGAGGCCGCCGCGCTGAACGAGCCCTTCGTACACTTCATGCGCACCGGCAGGCCGCTGGTCTTCGTCAAGGCCGCCGTTACGCTGGACGGCAAGATCGCCGCGCCGGACGATAACCGGGGTTGGATTACCAGCGAGCAGGCGCGCGCGCACGTACAGAGACTCCGCCACAGCTCGGATGCCATTCTGACCGGCATCGGGACGGTGCTCGCCGACGACTGCCTGCTGAACGATCGCAGCGGATTGGAGCGGAGCCGGCCGCTGTTGCGGGTGGTGTTGGATTCGCAGCTCCGTATGCCGCTGAAGTCGCGGATGGTGACGAGCGCGCGGGGGGACCTGGTGATCGCCACGACGTCGGCCGCTTCAGCCGACCGTCGGCGCGCGTTAGAAAACGCCGGCATTCCGATTTGGACGATCGATGGACCTGCTGGACGCGTGAGCCTGCCCGGAGTAGTGGAGCGGCTGGCTCAGGAATGCTATCTCTCGCTGATGATCGAAGCGGGCAGCAGGGTGAACTGGACCGCTCTGGGATCGGGCATTGCGGACAAGATCTTTTTTTATTACGCGCCGAAGATTCTGGGCGGCTTGCAGTCCCTTCCGGTTGTAGGCGGCCCGGGCCGGCGGCGCCGAAACGACGCCATCCTGCTGAGGAACGTAAAAATACACCAGATCACCGCCGAGGAGTTCGCCGTGGAAGCCTGGCTGGTCAAGAGCGAAGACCAGCCTGGCGAGTGATGACGCATGTTTACGGGAATCATCGAGGAACTGGGCGTCGTGGAGCGGCTGGAAACCCAGCCGGTGGGGGCGCGCATTCGCGTACGCTGCCGCGAAGTGCTGGGCGACATCCAGGAAGGCGCCAGTATATCGGTGAACGGTGTCTGCCTGACGGTAACGGCCTACGATCAGTCGGGGTTCTCGGCGGACGTGTCGCCGGAAACACTCGAGCGGAGCAATTTGGGAGACCTGCGGGAGGGCTCGCTGGTCAATCTGGAGCGGGCGCTGTCGCTTTCCGGCCGGCTGGGCGGGCATCTCGTGCAGGGGCACATCGACGGAACGGGAGAGTTTCTCGCGCTGGAGCCGCTGGGCAACTCCAACTGGTGGTTAACCGTGCGCGTGCCCGAGGAGCTGGCGCGGTATGTGGTGGAGAAGGGGTCGATCGCCATTGATGGGGTGAGCCTCACGGTGGCGTCTCTGGATGGGGACGTGATTGCCGCCACCGTGATCCCGCTGACGTATCAGCAAACGGCGCTGCGGACGCGGCGGCGTGGAGACCGCGTGAACCTGGAGTGTGACATCCTGGCCAAGTACGTGGAAAAGCTGGTTGGGGACCGGGCGCCGGCGTCGCGGCTGACCATCGAAAAGCTGCGGGAGATGGGGTATTAGCGCCAGCCGGGCGCGGCGGCCGCGGCTACTTGCTGAGTTCGTGCCGGATCTCGTGGGCCACTTTCCGGGCCCCTTCCACATCTTTGATATCGAAGCTGATAGCGCCCACGCGGGCGTGGCCGCCTCCGCCGTAACGCTCGCAGATGGATGCCAGGTTATGGGCGAGAGGCGCGGGGGACCAGGGGTTCGATCCCACCGAGACCTTGGTACGGAAGCTCGAGGTGCTGACTGAGACCGTATAGATGGACTGCGGGAACAGGTAATAAGGAATGAACTTGTTGTAGCCCTCGAGGTCGAGGCCAATCAGGTCGAAAAACACCACCCCGTTGTCGCACTCGGCTCTCTTTGCGATCACATCAATCGTCTTGAGGTGGCGTTCGTAAAGCGGCTTGTATTCCCGCTGCACTTCCGGTTCTTCGATGATTTTCGAAAGCGGCTCGTGCGTCATCCAGCGGATGATCTTCTGAACCATCTCCGAACCCTTCACGCCCTCGATGACCAGGGTGAGCTTCATCGCCGGAGCGCCGAGTTCGACAGCGGCCTTGGCGCTCTCGTATTGCGCGCCGTCAATGATTTCGGCCCAGGACACAAGATCGTCCAGGTCGGGAGCCCTGAAGCCGAATTTCTCCCGCGCCATCGTAGCGATGAAGTTGGTGCAGGAGCGGAACGTGGGGTCGTACATCTTACGTTCGCTGCGCTCGCGATGAAAATGCTCGGCATCCTCGGGACTGAGGAAGGCGCTCTGGTGGTGATCGAACCACCAGGTCAGGCGTGGGTGAGGCGAATACTTGAAATCGACGATGGCGTTCACGTCGCCATCAAACATCGCGTCATCAAAGAGGTTGGAGGCTTTGTGAGCCAGCCCGGTGTAAGCGAATTCCGCGTCCGGGTGAAACCGGCCCTGGATGAAGCGGGTGAAAAATGCAGCGGCAGCAGCCCCGTCGAAACAATGGTCGTGATAGAGGATTTTGACGCGCATGGTCAAAGCTTTTCAGCTTCCCTCAAAACGGGTGCCAAATGCAACCCGGGGGAACGTTCTATGTTAACGCCGATGGAAATGTCCCTCGTATTTCCTCGAAAAAACCGGGATTGCGGGGCTCAGGGATGTTCCGGCGTATACCCCGTTAAGACGGAGCCGGAATGCGGAGCGGACCAAAACCCAAAAAATGGTACTTGACCGTTCCGAACATGGATGTTAGGTTCTAACCAGCAGAGAGGCATTTCCGTGCAGAACATTATCAGAGTTGTTCTCTTGGCCTCGGCGTTCTGCGTAGGCATTTTCGCCCTGTGGGAAATCGGGGCTTTTGTATCCGGATTCTTGAGGACTCCGGAACAGGCGGCGCCGGACGTGGAAGCCGCAAAGACGACGCCGGAAGCGCCGCCGGCGGCCAAGCCGAAAGCTCCCGCGCCGCGCGCGAAGGTCTCCGAATCCGCCGCCGTGCCCGCGCCCGCACCGCCGGTTTCTGTCCGGCGCGAGCCGCCGTTCCCCACTGAGCAAGACATTCTCCCCGGAATGGGGCGCGAGGAACTCCGCGCGGAATTCGGCGAGCCCAGGCTGCGGGCGTCCAGCTACGAGCGCGGGTCGTTGCTCGAGACCTTTGTATATCAGGACGAGGCCCGCAACGCAGTCACCGGCGCGAGGTTGCTGAACGGGACGGTGATTGCCGCCGACACCGCCGCGATCCACCGCGATTAGTTTCGAAAGGCCTGTTTCGTATACCCGCCTGAGGACCGGAGCGCCCCCTCGCGGTCTGGCGAGCCGTTCGCAAATGTGCGGTTGATGGTAGGATAGTGCCTTTGGGGGGCCTGAACCGGGGGCCCCTTTATGCTCGGCCCGAGCCTGACCGTGCATGA
The DNA here is from genome assembly GCA_029776225.1 of Acidobacteriota bacterium. Classification (GTDB taxonomy): domain Bacteria; phylum Acidobacteriota; class Terriglobia; order Bryobacterales; family Bryobacteraceae; genus Fen-330. The sequence continues at coordinate 55,050 of JAKOTR010000031.1, forward strand.
CTAAACTGATTCTCTCCATTCTTGCTACCTGTTCCCTCTCGCTGTTGCCGGCCCAAAGTCCTTTCGCCTTCCGCGAGGTGAATGGTGAAGCGATGGAGCTTACCGACGGCGGGAAGCCGGTTTTCCGGTATAACTTCGGGATGATTCTGAAGGAAGGCTTCCCGGAATCGATGCGCCGTTCCACCTACCTGCATCCCGTGTACGCGCCGGGCGGCGAAGTGCTCACCGACGACTTCAACCCTGACCACCCCCACCATCGCGGCATTTCCTGGATGTGGCCCGTGGTGATGGTGGACGGCAAGCTGTACGACCTGTGGACGATCCGCGGCATCCGCCAGAAGTTCGAGCGCTGGACGTCGCTCGAGACGAAGGCGAAGTACGCCGTCCTGGGCGTTCAGAACGGCTGGTATATCGGAGACCGACGGGTGGTCAAGGAAGAGGTAAGGATCCGCGTTGAGCCGGTCAGGAACAATACCCGCCGGCTCGACTTCACCCTGAAGTTCGACGCAGTGGACGCGCGCGTGGAAATCGCTGGCGAGCCGGACCAGAACAAGGGCTTCGGCGGCTTCTGCTTCCGCTTCGCGCCGCGCGACGGCGGTGCGGAAAAAACCGTGATTCGAACCGCCACCGGCGTCCTCTCCAAGGACGGCATTCAGACGATTCAACCCTGGGCGCAGCTCGAAGGAGTTTTCAATGGGCGGCCCGCGGGCGCTCGGATTGAGGATATGCGGTCCAACCCGGGCTATCCGAATCCGTGGCTGCTGCGGCATGGGTTCGGTCTTCTAAACGTGTCCTATCCCGGCCTGCGCCCCGCGGTGATCGACGGGCGCGCGCTCGTACTGAAATACCGCGTCACACTCTTCTCGGGAACGCTGAAGTAGGAGCGAGATTTTTTGCCACAACCGGCCGGCGTCCGCCATCTGTGCTGAAGCGGTGAACTGTGCGGGACGAAGACTTTGTGGCGTTTCTCCAATGGGCGATGCCGCAAATGGGGCTCCGCTGGGCGGGATTCCGCAAAGTGCGGGGCCAAGTCCGCAAGCGCGTGGCCCGGCGTATCGCCGAGTTGAGTCTTACCGGTCTTGAGGAATACCGCGACTGGTTGAAGACTCACCCGGAGGAATGGTCTGTACTGGATGCGGCCTGCCGGATCTCCATCACGCGTTTCTATCGAGACCGCGCCATCTGGCAATTTCTGGAATCGCACCTCCGCGCGCCGGAGGTCCGGGGCTGGTCCGCCGGTTGCGCCGCCGGGGAGGAGCCGTACACGCTGGCGATCCTTCTCCGCCTCGCCGGCCGCCGCTATTCGATTCTCGGGACCGACACGGACGCCCACCAGATCGAGCGCGCGTGGAAAGCCTGCTATCCCGCGGGCAGCCTGCGCGACCTTCCGCCGGCGTGGCGCGAGGCGGCCTTCGAACCAAAGGGCTGCCTGCGGGCTGAGTTCCGTGCCGGCGTGCGGTTCCTCCTTCAGGACATCCGGCGGGAGATGCCGGAGGGCCCCTTCGATCTGATTCTGTGCCGCAACCTGGTTTTCACCTACTTCGCCGAGGACATTCAGCTCGAGATAGCCAGCCGGCTGGCCTCGCGCCTTGCACCTGGCGGTTTCCTGGTGGCCGGGATGCACGAAACGGCGCCCGGGTTTAAACGTCTGGCGCCAGGGATTTTTCAGCCCGCCTAGATTCACCCGCCGCCGCCCGGCGCGCCGTCCTCCGGGGATGCGTCAATCGCGTTCAGGACCGGTTCAAATTCTCCAGAGCGCGCCAAGCAGCCCTTTGAGCGCGGCCAGCGCCAGCACGAGGGCCACTCCGAAGGAAGCGGCGGCCGCCGCCACGAGTCCCGTCACAATCTCAAGAGCATTCATGGTCTATTCGGCCCCGTTCGGGGCCACTACCGGAACCGAAACAATCGTCCGGCCGCCGGTTTTTCTGTAGGGCCTTGGCGGACGGCAGCGAAGTTCCGGCTGTAGACTATGAGGGGGCCCGCCGCCGCGGGCAGCGAACTCGGCAAGATCACGGATATTCTGGTTGGCAGTTCTCATGGCTCCTTCGGCGGAAAATGGAGGGGGTAGCGTTCCCGAGGGCCTGTAGGGGGTAGAACCGCCGTACCGGGCGCGGAACGGCGAATTTTGCGGTAGACTGTAAATAGATCTACTGCATATAGATATTTTTCTTGACGCAGCCCAATATATTGGGGGATGATTGCAAGCCGTGGGGTGCTCCTTAGCCTGGGATTTGCAGGAGCTCCCAAATAATTTTTGCTGAGAGGAGCCGGACCTGATGGGTCAGCTTAGTGTCGATTTGAGTGCCCGTGTCCAGAATTGGAACAAGAAACTGAACAGCACAGAACGGAAGGGATTGTCATTTCCGCGATATTTCACCGCCCACCTTGCGAAGGACCGGACACCATACGACGAGTGCCGTTGGGAAATCCGCACCGCAAGCATCACCAACGACAAAGGCGCGGTGATCTTCGAGCAGCGGGACGTGGAAGTCCCGGCGGACTGGTCGCAGACCGCCACGAACATCGTCGCCAGCAAGTACTTCCACGGGCGGCTCGGGTCGCCGGAGCGCGAATCGAGCGTCGCGCAGCTTGTGCGCCGTGTGGTGAATACGACCACCGAGTGGGGGAAGGCCGGCGGCTACTTCAAGACCGATGCCGACGCGGAGAATTTTCGCGATGAGCTGGCGCACCTGATATTAACCCAAAAGGCGAGCTTCAACTCCCCCGTGTGGTTCAACGTCGGCGTGGCGGAAGCTCGAGGCTATGGCTGGTATTACGACCAGGATTCGGATGCCATCGCGCGGCTGGCGCCGGGCCAGAGCCGGCCGCAGTGCTCGGCCTGCTTCATCAACTCGGTTGACGATTCGCTCGAATCCATTCTCGAGCTGGCCAAGACCGAGGGCATGCTCTTCAAGTGGGGGTCGGGCACCGGCACGAACCTGTCCACTTTGCGCGAAGAGAACGCCCCCCTTTCCGGCGGAGGCCGCGCTTCCGGGCCGCTCAGCTTTATGAAGGGCTTCGACGCCTTTGCCGGCGTCATCAAGTCCGGAGGGAAGACGCGCCGCGCCGCCAAGATGGTGATCCTGAACGTCGATCACCCGGACATTGAAAAGTTCATCTGGTGCAAGGCCAAGGAAGAAAAGAAGGCGCACACGCTGGTGGACGCCGGCTACGACGCTTCTCTGGATGGCGAAGCCTACAGCTCGGTGTTCTTCCAGAACGCCAACAACTCGGTTCGTGTTTCCGATGAGTTCATGCTCGCCGCTGTCGAGGACGGCGACTGGTGGACGCGGTCCGTTGTGAACGGCCAGCCGGTGAAGCGCTACAAGGCCAGGGAGTTGCTGAGGCAGATCGCGCAGGCAACGCACGAGTGCGGGGACCCCGGCATGCAGTTCGACACCACGGTGAACCGCTGGAACCCGTGCAAGAACTCCGGGAGGATCAACGCCTCCAATCCCTGCTCGGAGTACATGTTCCTGGACGATTCGGCGTGCAACCTGGCTTCGCTCAACCTGCTGAAGTTTCTGGGGCCAGACGGCAAGTTCAACGTGGAAGCGTTCCGGCACGCGGTGGACACCATCATCCTGGCGCAGGAGATTTTTGTCGACTCGGCGAGCTATCCCACCGAGAAGATCGCCAGCAACTCGCACGTATTCCGCCCGCTTGGCCTGGGGTTTGCGAACCTGGGCGCGCTGTTGATGTCGCTGGGCCTGCCCTACGACAGCGATGAGGGCCGGGATTACGCCGCCGCCGTGACGGCGGTGATGTGCGGCCAGGCCTATCTCACCAGTTCGCGGATCGCCGAGGCAGTGGGACCGTTCCCCGCTTACGAGCAGAACGAGGAACCGTTTCTGGAAGTCATCCGCATGCATCGCGGGTCGGTGAGCCGCATCAACCCGCGGCACGCCCCGGAAATCGTCGAGGCGGCGCAAAAGGTCTGGGACGAAGCGTACGAATCTGGACGTCGCCACGGCTACCGCAACGCGCAGGTGACGGTGATTGCGCCTACGGGCACCATCGGCTTCATGATGGACTGCGACACCACCGGCATCGAGCCCGACCTGGCGCTCGTGAAATACAAGAAGCTGGTCGGCGGCGGGGTCATCAAGATCGTCAACAACACCGTGCCGCAGGCGCTGATCCGCCTCGGTTACACGCCCGAGCAGGTGGAAAAGATTGTCAGCTACATCGACGCCACGGGCACGATTGAAGGCGCGCCGGGCCTCAAAGAGGAGCACCTGCCGGTGTTCGATTGCAGCCTCCGCCCGCAGAACGGCTCGCGGTTCATCCACCACATGGGCCACATCCGAATGATGGCCGCCGTGCAGCCGTTTATCTCCGGCGCCATCTCGAAGACGATCAACATGCCCGAGGATTCCACCGTCGAGGACGTGATGAACGCCTACATCGAGAGCTGGCGGCTGGGGCTGAAGGCGGTCGCGATTTACCGCGACGGCTCCAAGCGGGTGCAGCCGCTCAGTTCCGGCGACGGGAAGGAGAAGCGCGCCGCTGCGCCCGCGGAGAGGGTCGTTTACCGGCCGGTCAGGCGGAAGCTGCCCGACGAGCGGCAGTCCGTCACTCACAAGTTCTCGATTGCGGGGCATGAGGGCTACGTTACCGTCGGGCTGTATGAGGACGGCACGCCCGGCGAGTTGTTCATCACCATGGCCAAGGCGGGGTCAACCCTCTCCGGCCTGATGGACGGCTTCGCCACTGCCATCAGCTTCGCGCTGCAATACGGCGTGCCGCTGAAGTTCCTGGTGGATAAGTTCAGCCACGTGCGGTTCGAGCCGAGCGGCTGGACCGCCAATCCGAAGATCCCCTATGCGAAATCGCTGCTCGACTACATCTTCCGCTGGATGGGCGCGCGGTTTCTGGGGCCCGAGTACGCACTGACCGAAGCGGGCGAGACAACAAAGCTGACGCCGACGGAGCCCGACCCGCAGCCGAGCCTGCCGTTTGCTCCCGTGGCCGAGGACGCGCCCGCCTGCTCGGAATGCGGCTCCATCATGACCCGCAACGGCAGTTGCTTCAAGTGCGCCAACTGCGGTGGAACAAGCGGGTGCTCGTAAGCACCCGCTTCAACCTCTCAATTCGACGTGATCGATAATCCGGCCGCCCGGAGTGACGGCTTCGAGAAGCGCGCGCTTACCGTCCACGCTCACCTTCAGAAAGTGCGCGGTCTTCTCGAGCATTAGAGTGATTCCGGGCAGCGGCGCATCCACATCGTAGAGCGGCCCGCCGCCTCCTCCCGATACGAAGTAGTGGATTCCGTTGCTCAGAAAATGTTCGTAGGCGTGATCGTGGCCGCTGAAGACAGCGGTCACGTTGTACTTCTCAAACAGCGGAACGAACTTCACCGTGTTGGGGTTGATGCCGCGGTTCTTCTTTGCGCTGTACGGCGGACGGTGAAACGCCACAAACCGCAGGTCAGCATTCTGGTTCGCCGCCAAGTCCTTTTCGAGCCACTCTAGCTGCCTCTGCCAGAATCCAGGGTCGGGGATATTCTCGAAATCCGTTTGCAGGATCGTGAAGTGAGCCGAGCCCCAATCGAACGAGTAGTAGGGTACGGTTTGCAAGAATTCGAAAAACAGCGGGCTGTTCCTTTCATGGTTGCCCGCTGCGGGAAAGAACGCCGCGCTCCGGAGCAGTGCGCGCTCGATCTCGAAGAACTTTTTCCATTGCGACGTCTTCTTGCCGTTGTCGACCAGGTCGCCAGTGTGGATGAGGAAGTCGGGTTTGGTTCTCAGAATGGCGTCAACAATGCGCCGGTGCACGCGGTGGCCGGACTGCGTGTCGCCGTACACCACGAATTGAAACGGCGCCGGGCCGGTGGGCGGAGTCTTGAAGCTGCCCTCAATGGTCTTGCCGTCCGCCTGGAAATCGTAGCAGTACCTTGTGCCCGGCTGCAGGTTGTTGAAAGTGACTTTGCCCGCGCGTGGCGTCTTCGTGTTGCCGGTCACCCAGCCCACCGTCGCGCTGTGCGGGCCGACGTTGACGGCGAACGGGCCGCCGAACAACTCGCCCTCACCCGCTATGATCGGCCCAGGCAACCTTCGCGCGCCCGTCTGGGCGATTGCAAGCGAGACGGCAAGCAGCACCCCGGCCCAGTAGCCCCTCTTGGCAACAGGCATCAAATTTTAGTGTAGCGGGTGGGTATCGTGAGGACGCCCGCTCACGCCTGCACAGCCGGGCACAGGCCGCGGTAGAACGGGCAGCGGTAGCACTGGCTGCCGGGCTTGGTGGGGAACTGCATCTCCGACTGGGCCTTCAGGAAATCGCGGACGCACTCCCGGGCAGCGGCGAGGTGTTCGGGCTCCACTTCCACGGGCACCACAACGTTCGGCCGCAGGAAGTAGAGCAGCGCCTGGCTCGGCGCCCGGCCGGTGAAGCGTTCGAGCGCCAGCGCATAGAGCTGCATCTGAAGCGCGTAGGTGCGCGCGCGTTCGGCGGCGCTGTCCGCGTCCACGTCGTCCGTCTTGAAATCCACCAGCACCAGCCGTCCTCTTTCCTCGAACCACAGGTCGATGCGCCCCTGGAGAACGCACTCGTCAATGGCGAACACGAAATCGAACTCACGTTCGAGGCGCGACGCTGAAGACGCCCTGCGCGCCAGGTCGCTTGCGCGGAACCGCTCTACCAAGTCGCGCGCCTGAGGGGTGGCGTCGAGAACGGGCAAATCGGCAAGCAGGTCGTGCACCTGGCGGCCCAGTTCGCTGGCCTCCAGCGGTTCGTCCTCGGCGTCCCTGACACGCGCGATCTCCGCGCGGGGCGCGGCCTGCCAGCCGAGATAGCGGGAGAGGTAGTAGCGGCGCGGGCAGGCATGGAAGAGAGCGATGGAAGTGACGGAAGCCGTGGAGTCCTGCTGGCCGGTGATCGGGGGTCTGGAGAGCTCTTCCTCGTTGCCGGCGGGCGCTGCGGCCATGGGGCGGATCTCGCCGGTGTCCGCGCTAGTGGCGCACAGTACGCGCACCTGAAAGGCGCGCCCCGGCTTTACCCCTGACGGCTCGATCACCGCAGCCACGTTATCGGCGTCAGCCAGATTAATCCCAAGCCCCTCGGAAACCTTCGCCGCCCAGTTCTTCGGCCTCTTGCTCTTGCCGGAAACCGCCATCGAAAGCACCAGGTGCTCCTCGGCGCGCGTCATCGCAACATAAAGCAGCCGGTTCTCCTCCTCCCGCGACCTGACCCGCTGTTCTTCGGAAAACAGTGTGTACGGCAGGTCCTTTAAAGCTTCGCCGGTAGCGGGATCGAGCCAGCGCGCCACCACGCCTGCCGCCGGGGAGAACGTCAGTGGCGGAGATTCGTTTGAGACCCCTTTGTGCAGCGCCGCCAGGAAGACAATCGGAAACTCCAGGCCCTTGGCGCTATGGATGGTCATCAGCCGGACGGCGGATGTCGAATCTTCCGGAGGCGCCGCCGGTTCGTCGGGATCGGCCTCGCGCAGCTCTTCCAGCTCCCGCACGAGGCGGCTGAGCGGCCGGGGGCGCGCGTCGTACCACTCGCGCAAGCGCACCAATAATTTTCGAAGATTCGCACGGGCGTGAGGGGTGAGCGAGCTCTCGTAACCGGTGCCGTCGATGGCTTCGAGCAGCAGGCGATCCGGCGAAACCTCGTCGGCAATGGACCGCAGCCTGCACAGCCGTTCGCGGAAGGCGCGCACGCGATCGAGCTCACCAGGGGCGAGCGCGGCGGTGTTGACGTGATCCAGCCAGTTCAAGGCAGCGCCCAGGTTGCCGATCTGCTTGAGGCGGAACAGAGTTTCGTTTTGCAAACCCGCCAGCGGCGAACGCAGCACGGCGGCCATGCTGATTTCATCCCGCGGGTTGTTGATCACGCGCAGCAGATGAACCAGGTCGGTGACCTCCCGGGCCTCATAGAAGTGTTTTCCACGGGTGATCAGGAAGGGAATGCCGAGCTCGCGCAGCCCCTCTTCAATCGCGGGCAGCGCGTTGATGTTGCGCACCAGGACGGCCATGTCGCCCAGCTCCGCGGGCCGCGGTTTGCCGCCTCGCGGTTCGATCAGCAGCGAGCCTTCGAGTTCCCGGATTCTGAGCGCCAGAAGCCGCCCTTCGAGCGCCGCCGCTTCTTCCGCCGTTTCCGCAACCGCCGCGATCACCTCCACCGACGGCTCGCCTTTCGGCGTGAACTTACGGGCGGGCTCGAGTTCCTGCGGCTCGATGCCGTCCCCGCCTTCCAGGATTTTTTCGGCCGCAAAAAGGATCTCGCCGCGGCTTCGGTGATTCTGGCGCAACCGGTCCACCGGCCGCCCCTGCGCCGCTATGCTGTCGCGGAACTTCCGGAACACTTCGGGGTCGGCGTGGCGGAAGCCGTAGATGGCTTGGTTGATGTCGCCCACGGCGAAGAACGCGTCCGGTTTGCGGATCAGCTCGACGAGCATTGCCTGGAGCGGGTTGGTGTCCTGCAACTCGTCCATGAGGATCTCGTCGAAGCGCTCGCGAACGCGGTTGCGCAGCGGCTCCCGGTCGCGCAGCAGGCGGATGACGAGTTCCTCGAGATCGGCGAAATCCAGCGCGTTGAGCTCCTGCTTGCGGCGGCGGTACGCTGCGTCGAGCCGGGCGATGGCCTCGAACAGCAGCGCCCGCTGCGGCGCGTAGTATTCGGCGATGAGCGCCTGGCGTGCGGCCGGCACGAGCTTCTGCTTCATCCCCCGCACGGCTTCGTAGATGGGGTTGTTCCTGCGCAGTCTTTTGAGATTGCAGTCGAACTCGGCCAGCACGTGGAAATGCTGCGGCGAAACGGGGCGATTCTCCAGCTCCAGCGCCCGCACGCACCACTCCTGTACCTGCGCCAGCGCCAGTTTCTGGCTAGGGGACCAGTCGCGGGGCCGCTCCGATACGATTCCGCGGATGCACTCCAGCAGCCTGGGGAAGGCATCGGCGCCGGCCAGGTTACGGCCAACCGATTCTGCGGGCACGTCGAGGACGGTGACGCGCATGGCCTCGTAAACGTTCACCAGGCCCTGCACGGGGTCCGAAAGATCGAGAGCGGCGAAAAGGCTGCGCAGTTCGTCCGGTTTGTCCCGGAGCAGGCTGTCGAGCGCCTCTTCGGCGGCCATGGAAAGCTCGGCGGAAGCCTCCACGGCGTCCAGCACCTGGAACTGGGGGTCGATGCCGGCCTCAATGGCGTGTTCCCGCAACAGGTGCGCGCAGAAGGCGTCGATCGTGTAGACCGGGGCACGCTCGATCTGCTCGCGCACCTTCTTTTGCCCAGCGAAATCGCGCGCGAGGCGCTGCTTCAATTCGCCGGCCGCTTTTTCGGTGAACGTGATGGCGAGCAGCCGCAATGGCGACGCGCCGCGCTCGACACGCCGGCGGAAGCGTTCCACCAGCACCCTGGTCTTTCCCGAGCCGGGACCTGCGACTACGCACACATCCTGGCCGCGCCGCTCGACGGCTTCGAGCTGCTCGCGCGTCAGCGTGAAAGCAGGCTTTTCGGTGGTGCGAACCGTTTCCATAAATGAGCGGCTACAGGGATTCCGCGGCCGTTCCAACCAGAACCGCTTCGGTTTCCGCCGTCCGGCACACGTCCGCAAACGAGCAAAAGTCGCATCCGCCGGTAGTCCGTCCGTTTGGCTCCACGCGGCCCTGGCGAATCTCTGCCGCCGCGCGCGCCGCGGCCGCGCGAACCGCTTCCAGCCGTTCCCAAAGCTCCTGCGGGGTGCAGGACGTGCCGATGTGCTCGAAACCGGGGAGGCCGATGTGCCAGCCGTCCACTTTCACCTCGCCGCGCAGGCCGTAGTAGAACCAGCCCGCCGGAGTATACCCGTGCAGGCGATGCAGACCAAGCAGGTAGAGAGCGCCTTGAACGTGCAAGCCCTCCTCGTAGCCGCGGATCCGGTTTGCGATGCCCTGCGGCCCGCTGTACTTGAAATCGATCACCACGGCTTGCTTGTCCGGGCTCACCGCGTAACAATCGATCCGGCCGCTGATTTCGGTGTCCTCGTCGATCGGAAAGCGTATGTTCTGTTCCGTGTAGATCCTCCAGCCGACCAGGCGCAGGGCTTCGCTGAGATACTGGCGAAGATCGCGCCACATGGCGATGCGTGCCATCTCCGTGCGGCAGCCAGCGGGGACGCGCTCTCGCGCCGTCACCTCGTTGAACACGCGTTCGAACACCGCATCGAGCGAATCTCCGGTGTTCTGGAGCTCGGCCAGCGTCTGGTGGACGATTGAGCCTTGAAGCGCGGGTCCGAGCCGGTCGGCGGGCCTCTCCGGCGGCTCCTCGAGCCCGAGCGTGTGCGCCAGGAAAAAGTGGAACGGGCACGCCAAAAACGTCTCAATGGCCGTCGGGCGAAGCGTGCCGTGCTGCACGCGGACCAGATCGAGCAGATCCGCGTCGCGAAGGTAAGGGGCGCGGGGCGCTTCTCCGGCGTTCTGCGGGACTCGCGCGGGGCGCACCGGACGGGCCTTCACCGGGGTCAGCGGGGACTTGTCAAGAAAGAACGAAGGCAGGTTCGGATCGCCCTTAGCGTTTGTCTCCGGATAACTCAACACGAGCTCGGAGGCGGCGCGGCTGACGGCGATGTCGAACAGAAATTCCTCCTCGCGCCGGCGCGCGGCCGTGGTTTTCACACCAAGACCGGCTCTGTTCAGCGCAACGCGCGTCTCTTCCGGGAATATCGGATCGCCGCCGTGATACATTGGGAACTGTTTTTCCAGCAGCCCGCAGACGAACACGACGGGCAGCTCCCACTGCCTCGCCTCATACACGTCCATCACGTGGACTACGTTCCGGCGTCCGTCGGGAACACGTAGCTGGCTTTCCGCCAGCACAATCTTCGCGGCCCGCCAGAATTCCGAGAAAGGCAGCAGAACGCCCTCCGGCAGCGCCGCGGCAGCCTCGTCCATCGCGGAATCGAAGGCAGCGAGCGCGGCCGCCTGGCTCCGCCAGAGCGCCGCCGTTTCATGGGAAACGCCGTCGGTGATAGCGGGCGTCCGCACGAGAGAACGGAGAGTCTTGGCCGCGGCAGCCCACTCCGCTTGCGTCTGCCGCAGTCCCGCCCAGGGCGCGAGTGTCGCGAGGCGGTCCAGCAGCGCATGGAGCCGCGGATCGTCGCAAAGCTGCCGCAGCGGGTCGAGTCCCTTCCCCGGCAGCGCGCTGATCGCGGCGAATTCCAGCCGGTCGCAGGCGGGCGTCGCGCCGAAGCCGGAAGGCGTCATCTTGAGGAGTTCGAGCACGGCTTCGTGCTCCCAGCCGCCCAGCATCGCCTCCACCGCGCCCGTCAGGTATCTCACGATCGGGTGGCTGTCCAGAGGTTCGGCGAAGTAGAAGCGCGCCGGAATGCCGAATCGCTGGAACACTGCCTGGAGCAGCGGAACGTACGGCGTCCGGCTGCGGAGCACGACTCCGATTTCCCGGAACTGCCGGCCCGCGGCAACCTGTTCCAGAATGCGGCGCGCGATCTCCTCCGCCTCCTGGTCGATGGTGTGGGCGGTGAACAGCGTGACCTTCGGCTGCCTGTAAGAAGCGCCGTCCAGCCGTGTTTCCGCGAACTTTTTCCGCAACAGCACCAGGCGGGCTACTTCCGAGCCCTCCCAAAGCGGCAGTGTCACCGTGACGTCGACATGCTTGCGGATGGCGTCGATGAGCTCCAGTTCCGGCTCGCTGAGCGTGAAGAAGCCATCGAGGAACACCTCGCGGACGCCGCCCAAGCCCCGGTTGCGGATTTCGTCGGCCGCTATCTTCAGCCGCTCCGGGCGCGAAATCCACCCGCGGCGGTGAAACTCTCGCTCCACCTGCCGGTAAACCGTGCAGAAGGCCTCCGTAGTGGGGGTCTGACAGTCCGCGGCATCCAGCGCTCTTGCGAGCCGCCGCGCATCGTAGCCGGCCGAAGAAAACTCGTCGATCAGCCGCGCCAGCACGGTGCGGAACCCGGGGAGTCCGGCCACGGCCGCAAAGGCTTCCGGCGGCCTGGTTGCGAGCACGTGATCGACGATCAGATCGACCGCCGCCGCGGGGACCTCAGGGTGGCCCTGCACCCATTGCGCGGTGAATTTCCAGAGCGTGGTGATGAGTCCGGGGCGCAGCGCGAAGCCTTCTCTGGCGAGCTGATTGCGGATATGTTCGGCCATGGTCGCCGTCGGGACCAGCAGGCGGAAATCCAACGAACCCCGGCGCAGCCCTGCGCGGATGAGCTCCAGGACCCGGTGACTTTTCCCGGATCCCGGAGGACCGGTAAGTAAGAGCATTGAAAGGAAAGTATAGCGTGGAGCCCGGCCATTGGGTCGGGTGAAATGCCGCTTACGGCTTGTGAACCCCGGCCGTATCGGGTTGAACGACTGGCGGAAGGTCCTCCGCGTCCACCTCGTCCTCCGGCTCGCGTGCGGCGCGGCCATCGCCGGAGGAGTTCGAGTAGTAGCTGTACAGTTCCCGGTAGGTCGGGCTGATTTCCAGGAGTTCGCTGTGGGTGCCGATGGCTTCGATGCCGCCGCGGCGAAAGACAACGATGTTGGGGCAATGCAGGATGGTCGAGAGGCGGTGCGCGATCAGGAACGACGTGCGGCCCCGGACGGCGCGGTCGGTGGCCTGCTGGATCAGATGTTCGCTCTGGCTGTCGAGATGGCTGGTGGCTTCGTCCAGAATCAGAATGCGCGGGTTGCGCAGAACGGCGCGCGCGATTCCGATACGCTGGCGCTCGCCGCCGGAGAGCTTCAGCCCCCGTTCGCCGACCAGGCTGTCGTAGGCTTTCTCCGTGCGGCAGATGAAGTCGTGAGCGAGGGCGAGCCGCGCGGCTTCCTCGATCTCTTCGCGCGATGCGCCGGGACGGCCGTACGCGATGTTTTCGGCGATGGTGCGCGAGAACAGGTCGACCTCCTGCGGCACGACGGCGATCTGGGCGCGGAGGCTTTCCTGGGTCACCTCGCGGATATCAACGCCGTCAATCAGGATCGAGCCGTGCTGCGGGTCGAACAGGCGCAGCAGAAGATTGATGAAAGTGGTCTTGCCGCTGCCGCTTCGGCCGACCAAAGCGACCGTGGCGCCGGCCGGAACGAAGAGATTCACGTCCCGCAGGACCCAGCGCTGGCCGTCGCCGTAGCGGAACCATACATTGCGGAACTCGATGCCGTGGCTCAACGGCGGGAGGGCGCGGGCGCCGGGGAGATCCACCACGCAAGCACGCTGATCGAGCACGCCGAAGAGGCGCTCGATGCGGGCCATGTTGCGGCGCAGGCGCGGCAGAATCGTCGAGAGCTGCGAGATCGGGTGATAGGCCATACCGGAAAGCGTCAAATAAAGCACGAACTCGCCTACCGTGGCGCGGCCCGAGCGTACAAACCATCCCGCCAGAAAGATCACGCTGACGCTGCCCGCCGTGGCGATCAGGCTCTGCGTGTTCTCCACAAGGCTCCATAGCCGTTCGCCGCGGAACTGCGTTTCGCGCGCTTTGCATTGCAGCGCGTACTGCCGCCGGATTTCCGCCCGCTCCTGGGAGAACTTTTTGACTGTGATCACGTTGCCGGCGACGTCGTAGCGTTCTTTCGACACTTCTTCAAACCGCTCGCACCCTTGCTGCTCCAGTTCGTAGATGCGCACGGTGAGCCCGCGGACCGCCGCGAGGTAAACGGGAAGCGGCAGGCAGATGGCAAGCGCGATCCACGGGTTCTTGTAAAGCAGCGAGGCCAGGACCCCGCCAAAGATGATCAACGGCGGTACGAGGTTTTGGCCCAGGATGTCGAACAGGACGGCGAACACGGCGCCGCAGCCGGAATCGATGCGGCCGATGAGCTGGCCGCTGCTGGCGCTGTGATGAAACTGCGCATCCAGGCGGAGATAATTCTCAAACGCCTGATAACGAACCTGGTCTTCTATGCCCGTGACGGTCTTGAAGAGGAAGTAATTGTAGAGCGAACGAATGCCGCGGGCCGAAACCGTTGCCGCCAGGATCATCAGGGCCGGTATCAGCAACACGCGCACTTCGAGCGGCGAGGAAGATTGAAAAGACGCAACCAGCGAATCGATGAGCCGCTGAGTGACGAACGGCACGGCGATATCGAGTGCGGCCGCGGCCACCACGAGAGTAATCAGAAGCGAAACGGCGCGCTTCCGGGTGGAGAACAGCCCCAGGAGTCTCCATGCTGGATGTGATTTCTGGTTCACAGCGTTTTACCGCGGGCTGCGCGGTTCGATTGAAGGAACTGCCGGGAAATGAAAAAGCGCTAAGAACAACGGGTAAGTCAGCCAGCCCTCAAAAGGCGATTGTAACAAGCCGGGCAGCCTCGGCCATCAAACACAAAATGAAATATGCCTAATTTCGGCCGGTACTCACCGTCGCGCACGTGGTATTCTCTACGCTGAGATGTTTAGCCGGCGCCGCAGGAAGGCGAGATTTCTTTTCGGTCTGTCGGATATCCTTCTCACCGCAATTGCATTCACCGCGGCGTACATGAGCCGGACCGTGCTCCCGCTGGAACGGCATTTTTACCTTTCCGTCGAAGTGCGGGCGCTGCTGCTCGGTTTCTCGCTGCTGGCGTGGGTGGGGATGGGGCTGTGGCTGAACGTCTATGACAGGCTGGAAGCAGGCAACCCGAAGGTGATTGTGCGCGACAGCTTCCACCAGTCGCTGCTTGGTTTGACTTCGCTGGTGATTTTTCAGTACACGCTGCGCCTGGACCTGAGCCGGCCGTTTCTCGGCTTGTTCGGCATGTATGCCTTTCTGTTGGTGTGCGTGTTCCGGCTGGCCGCCAGCAGGGTGGTGATCGCCGTGCGGCAAGGCGCGCCGAATTACGTCATGGTGGTCGGGACGGGAGAGAGCGCGAGGCGGTTGGGCGCCGCGCTCGAAGGCGCCGCAAAGTTCGGGGTCCGGCTGGCTGGCTTTTTGGCCGACGATCCGGAGAACGCACCGGAAACGATCCGCTTGGGAGAGGAATACAAGGTCCACGCGCTGGCGGACCTGCCGCTGCTGCTCAGGCGGCAAGTGATCGATGAGGTGCTGTTCGCGGTAGAAAGCAGGAAACTGGCCGACCTGGAAGACGTACTCGTATTGTGCGACGAGGAAGGCGTGCGGACGCGCCTGATGGTGGAGTTCTTCCCTCATGTGAATAGCGAGATTTACCTGGAGCGGTTCGGTGCGATGCCGCTGCTGACCTTTTCGGCGACGCCGCACGACGAGATCCGGCTGCTCATCAAGCGGATCACCGATGTGGTGGTGGCCGCGATTGCGCTCATCGTGCTCGCGCCGTTCATGGTCCTCGTGGCGGTGCTGATCCGGCTGACCTCGCCCGGTCCGGCCATTTTCAAACAGGTGCGCTGCGGGCTGAACGGCCGGCGTTTCACGCTGTATAAATTCCGCTCCATGTGCGAAAACGCCGAGGAGCTGAAGGAGAGGCTCCAGCACCTGAACTGCAAGTCCACTGCGTTCAAGATTCCCAATGATCCGCGGCTGACTCCGCTCGGGCGCTACCTGCGCAAGTTTTCCATTGACGAGTGGCCGCAACTCTGGAACGTGCTGAAAGGGGATATGTCGCTGGTGGGGCCGCGGCCGGCGGTTCCGGCTGAGGTGGAGCAATACAAGACCTGGCAGAGGCGCCGGCTGCGGATGCGTCCCGGGCTGACGTGCCTGTGGGCACTCGAGGGGCGCGATAACCTTGACTTTGAGACTTGGATGAAGATGGACATGGAATACATCGACAACTGGTCTCTGGCTTTGGATTGGAAGATTCTACTGCTCACAATTCCCCACGTACTGTCGGGGAAGGGAGCACACTAATAAAAGAGGGGACGGTGTGATAAATGGACCTTGTACCAACCCAACAAGACGTCGTGAACCTGTTGCGCACTACCGGTGCGCTTCGGACCGGACATTTTGAGTATCCGAACGGCCTGCACTGCAATGAATATTTGCAAGTGGCCTTGGCAATGCGCTACTACCAGCACGCCAAGGTGTTGAGCGTCGGGTTGAGCCGGCTTTTCCGTGCCAATCCGGAGATTCGGGCCATTATCCCCGAATTGTCCATCGTGACACCTGCGACAGGCGGGCTTCCGGTGGCCTACGGCGTGTGCGAAGCGCTTCGCGCACACCAGGTGTACTGGGCCGAGGAGGAAGAACCCGGCCAGCCGCTGCGCTTCCGCCAGTACCTCGAGCAGGTGAAGGGAGAAAAGGTGGTGCTGGTGGACGACATCCTGCGTACAGGACGGAAGCTGGGCGAGTTGAAGGCGTTGGTCGAGTCCAACGGCGCGCAGGTGGTCGCGATCGGAGTGATCATCTACCAGCCGACGCCGGATACCAAAGATTTCGGCCCGCTGCCACTGTATTACCTGGCGAAGCTGGACGCCATGTATTACCGGGACGCCGCCTGCTGCGACTTGTGCCAGCAGGGCGTGCCGCTGGAGCGGATACGAGTGTAGCTGCTCACCCGAATCCGACGTAAACGCGCTGGCGCGGCCGGGATTTCGAAGCCTCGCCGGCAGGCGGGCCAACTGAGCCCGGCCGCGGCGCCGCGAAGCCCAGCCCAAATTCTTCCACCCAGCCGATAACGCCCGGCCGGCAACGATTCCTGTAGCTGCTTGCAAGAATGGCCCGCCGGGGCCGCCCCTTCCGCCGTTCCCTTCCGTGGTTTAAGAACGGCCCAGTGCTCATGAAGATTGCATCCTCTGGGCTGAAACCTCATCAATATCTGTTAAGTGTTCGTGTAGCCATAGTGAACTCAGATGGGGCGTTCAGTTCCATTTCTATTCGCTTTTCTGGCCGCGGCGTGCTTCGGGCAGACCACCGCCACCCTCACCGGCACGGTAATCGATCCGGTGGGCGCGGTTGTGGAGGGCGCAGTCGTTACGCTCAGCAACGCCCTCACTGGATACCGGCACCAGACGGTGACGGAGGAAGAAGGCCGCTTCTCAATCGCCAACATCCCGCTGCAGACCTATCAGCTCAGCGTGGAAGCGCCCGGCTTCGCTCCTGAACGGCGCACGGTGGCGCTGCGCTCGAATGTCCCCGTGCACCTTTCCTTCCAGCTCCGGCTGGCCGAGCACACCACCCACGTGCAGGTTTCGGCGGTCGATTCCACCTTGCTGGTCGAACCCGAGGTGACCGGGACGCGAACGGAGTTGAGCGCGTCGAACTTCGCCAAGCTTCCCATTCAGGGCGGCAACCGCGGGCTGGAATCGGTGCTGCTCAGTTTTCCGGGATTCGCCGCCAGCGCCAACGGCGCGATTCACCCGCGGGGCGCGCACAACCAGATGACGTACGTCATCGACGGCATGCCGATCAGCGATCAGCTCACCGGCTCGTTCGCCAATGCCGTGGACCCCAGCATCATTCAAAGCATCGAGCTTTACACCGGCAACGTGCCGGCCGAATTCGGCAACAAGATTTCCGGCGTTGCGGTTGTCACGACCCGTTCCGGCACCGGCGTCGGCCGAGGGTTCTCCGGCAGCACGCAGCTCACCGCGTCTCAGTTCGATACCGTGGGCCAGCTCACGCAGCTCGCCGGCGGAACCGACCACTTCGCCTACTTCGCGTCCTTCAACACGCTGAAGAGCAATCGCTTTCTCGACCAGGTGTCGCTCGACAACCTGCACAACGGCGGCAATTCCGAGCGGGCCTTCTCGCGCTTTGACGTCCAGCTTACGCCGCGCGACAGCCTGCGGGCCAACATCATGGCCGGACGCTCGTCGTTCGAGCTGGCCAACCTCCGTTCCCAGCACGCCAACGGCCAGCGGCAGCGGCAGCTCTTGCGCGACTTCTCCGCCTCGGTCGGATGGCTGCGGGCGCTCAGCGCGCGCACCACCTTCGACAGCACCGTCTCCTACCGCACTTCCATCGCGCAATTGTTTCCGAGCCCCGGCGACACGCCCGTCACGGCCTCGCAGGCCCGCCACCTCTCGACGCTTACCGCGGGCGCGCGCCTGAATCGCCAGGAGGGTGCACACACGGTGCGCGGCGGCTTTGACATACAGCATTTTCCGCTCAGCGAGAACTTTTCTTTCGGCATCACAAGCCCGCACCTCAACGACCCCGGCTCCCCCGGCTTCATCCCCACCCTCGTCGCTCATGACCTGACGCGCGGCGGGCAGCTCTTCCATTTCTCCAAGCGCGCCGCCGGCAATCTCTACTCCGCGTTCATCCAGGACAACTTTCAGTGGAACCGCTTCACCTTCTCGCTCGGGGTTCGCTACGACGCTTACCGTTTTCTCGTGCACGGCTACCAGCTTCAGCCGCGGGTTGGCGTCGCCTTTCACCTCCGCGAGACGAACACCGTTTTCCGCGCCTCCTACAACCGCACCTACCAGACGCCGCCCAATGAGAACCTGCTGCTGTCTAGCTCCGAGGAAGCCGGCGTTCTGGCGCCGCCCGAAGTGCGCAGCAGGTTGGGCAGCGCCGTCGTGCTGATCCGGCCCGAACGGCAGAACGTGTACGAGGCCGGCGTGCAGCAGGGGGTGGGCCGGTTCGTCAGCCTGAACGGATCCTTCTACCACAAGACGTCGCGCGACCTTCAGGACAACGACAACTTCCTCAACACCGGCATCATCTTCCCGACATCGCTGACCCGTTCGCGCGTGAACGGCGCCGAGTTCCGCGCCGCCCTGGTCCCGGTGCGCGGCTTTTCCGGCTCACTCAGCATGACCCATTACCACGTGGTCGTCTACCCGCCGTTCACCGGTGGGCTCTTCCTGGGCAGCACCGCTATCGACTTGCTGACCGCCGGGCCGTTCGTCATCGATCACGATCAGAAGCTCGGAATGCATGGCGTGCTCCAGTACACCTCGCCTTGGAACCTCTGGGTGAGCGGTTCGGTGCGCTACGACAGCGGCCTGGTGTCGAACCCCTCGGATCCCGAGCAGGTGGCAGCGGATCCGGATTACTTCGACCTGCTGCCCTATGTGAACCTGGAGAGCGACCCGCCGCGCGTCCGCCCGCGCACCATCGTTGACATCGCCGTGGGCTACGACCGCATGCGCGAAAACCGCCGGCTCTGGGACGTCAGCTTCACGCTGACCAACGTGGGAAATACGACGGCTCTCTACAACTTTCAATCGATCTTCGTGGGGACGCGGCTGGTTCAGCCTCGCACGGCGGGAGTGAAACTTCGTTTCTACTTCTGATTGGGGTGCGCGCTATCGCGGATCGAGCCGGGTCAAACCCGCCTCTTTCGCCCAGCGTATCGCCTGGTTGTATTCCGATGTCGTGATCCTTCGGGAAAGCTCTGGGATTCTTGCCGCTTTGTACGCCGGCCGGTACTGCGCCATGATGTTGACGTAAGTGGAGCGGCTCAGCTTCTGGGCCACGAACTGGACGAACTTATCCGTGCCGGCGATGTTGTCCGGCAGAACCAGATGCCGGACCATCAGGCCGCGCAGCGCGATTCCGTTTTCGTCCACCACCAGGTCGCCTACTTGCCGGTGCATCTCCTGAATGGCCTCCGCCGCGCGCTCCGGATAATCGCGGGCGCCACTCGAGTACTTCGCCGCCAGGGCGCCGTCCGTGTACTTGAAGTCCGGCAGATAGATGTCCACGATCCCGTCGAGCAACTTGAGAGCCTCGAGCGATTCGTACCCGCCGCAGTTGTAGACCAGCGGAATGCGCAGGCCGCGGCGAATGGCGAAACGCAAGCCGCCGATAATGTTGGGAAGCACGTGCGTGGGGGTGACCACGTTGATGTTGTGGCAGCCGGCGTCCTGAAGGTCCGTCATGAGGCGGCCGATGGTTTCGTCGCTGGCGTAGGAGCCGTCCCCGCGATGGTTGATCTCCCAGTTCTGGCAGTACACGCAAAGCAGGTTGCAGTTGCTGAAGAAAATCGTGCCCGATCCGCGGCGCCCCACCAGCGGGCGTTCCTCGCCGAAGTGCGGATGCGCCGAATACACCTTTGCCCGCGATGTCCCGGTGCAGACGCCCTTTTCTCCCTTGGTTCGGTCCACGCCGCACTGCCTGGGGCAAAGGCGGCAGTTCTTGTAGATAGAGTAGAGCTCCGCCACGCGTTTCGCCAGTTCCCCGGTGCGTTCCAGACGAAGATAAGCGGGCTCGAAATCCTTGCGCCGGAGGACAGGAAAACTTTGCGCCGCAGCGGAGGATGCCAGGCTCACCTCCAGGAACTCCCTGCGGGTCGTGGGTTCCATACAACCTCCGTATAACCAGTCTACATGCCGGCTCAATAGGGCGGCCCCGCGCGCGGCGGGCAGGCTCCCGGCGGCATGGGCCTTCCCGGCCAGGGATGTGATAAAAAACTGATCATGCCTCAGCTCAGCCGACGCACCTTCGTTGCGGGCTCCGCGAGTTTGCCGGCCGCCATCGCCGCAGCGCCGCAGACAGCGGGCAAGCGCAACCTGATCACGTCCTCCTGGTCCCAGGAAAAACTCTCTGCGGTTCTGCCTCCGCCCGGCCGCTTTCGTCCGTTCCCAACGGCAAGCGAGCGCGGCCCGTGGGAGGCGCTCCCCCAGGACGCCCGCGCCGCGCTGCTGGAGGCCGGAGAGCGCCAGCTCAAGACGCCGTGGGAGGTCCTTCCCGCGACGGTATTTCTCGAATTCCAGCGCAACGGCAACCGCTCGCGTTACGAGGGCCTCCGCAACCGGCGCAGGAACAAGCTCCAGGCGCTGGTGATCGCCGAGTGCATCGAGGGCAAGGGGCGCTTCCTCGACGAGATCGCCAACGGCGTCTGGCTCACGTGTGAAGAATCGTTCTGGGGCGTGCCGGCGCACCTCGGAGTGCAGAAGGCGGGGGTCGGGCTGCCGGACGTCACCGAGCCAATCGTCGATCTGTTCGCCGCGGAAACCGCGAGCCTGCTGGCTTGGACAGACTATCTCGTGGGCCCGCAGCTTGCCGGCGTTTCCAAGCTCATCCCGGAGCGCATCCGGCTTGAGATCGACCGCCGCATGCTGGAGCCCTGCCTGGACCGCAGCTTCTGGTGGATGGGGCTCGGCGGCGAGAACGTCAACAACTGGACCCCCTGGATCTGTTCCAACTGGCTGGTGTGCGCGTTTCTGATGGAACGGGACCCCTCCCGCCTCCAGGCCGCGGGGTACAAAATCCTGCGCTGTCTCGATAGCTTCCTGAACGTCTACCACGACGATGGAGGTTGCGACGAAGGCCCCAGCTACTGGGGGCGCGCGGGAGCATCCCTTTTCGATTGCCTGGAGCTGCTGCGCGAGGCCACCGGCGGCGCGTTCGATCTGTTCCAAGCCCCGCTGGTCAAAGAAATCGGGCGCTACATTTTGAGAGCGCACATCTACGACGACTGGTACACGAATTTCGCGGACGCGCCCGCGCGCGTGTCCGTAAACGGGGACCTGGTTTACCGCTTCGGGAAACGGATCGGAGATGAGGCGATGATGGCCCACGGCGCTTTCTCTGCCTTCCGCCGTGATGAGAGGGCCATTCCCGGCGACAGCATCAGCCGCCAACTGCCCGCGCTTTTCAACCTCGAGGAATTGCGGAAAGCGCCCAGGACCCAGGCTCAGCTCCGGGACGTGTGGTTGCCCGGGGTCCAGGTGATAGCCGCGCGCCTCCAGGAAGGATCGTCCAAGGGGTTGTACCTAGCCGCGAAGGGCGGGCACAATGCCGAGAGCCACAATCACAACGATGTGGGCAACTTCATCGTGTTCTCAGACGGCCGCCCGGCGATTATCGACGTTGGGGTGGAAACCTACACGGCTCAGACCTTCAGTTCCAGGCGCTACGAGATCTGGACCATGCAATCGGCCTATCACAACTGCCCCACCATCGACGGCGTGATGCAGGCGCCGGGACGCCGGTTTGCCGCCCGCGACGTCTCTTACCGGAGCGATGACAGCGCGGCGGAATTCCGCCTCGACATCGCGGGCGCCTACCCGCCGGAAGCGCGCCTGGAAAGCTGGCTGCGCACTTTCCGGTTCGACCGCGCCAAGAACCAGATCGAACTGACGGACGAATACGTCTTGAGGCAGGCGGCCAAGGAGATCACACTCACCTTCATGACGCCGTGCCGCGTGGAGACCGGAGCGGGCAAGCTCACTCTAACGACTGCGTCGGGCAATACTGTGAGCATTTTCTATGACGGCGGCGTCTTCAAACCGGACATCGAGGAGATCCCCCTCAAGGATGCACGGCTGCGCAGCACGTGGGGCGACCGCCTCTTCCGCATTCTCCTGCGCGCCGCAAATCCCGGCCTCCGCGGGCGCTGGAACACCCGGATCACAGGCTCGTAACGCCGCAAAACTCAGCTCAGGAACGTCCGCTGAAACCAGGGCCAAGGCGTGATGTCCAGGACGTGAAAGTAGTATTCCTGGACTAACTTCGGAATGCCGATCAGAACCAGCACTACGGCAAGGCGTCTCGCGGTCTTCACCCGCCAGCCGGGCCAGAACCGCTGGGCGATGGCATACACGAGATAGAAGTTCTCGAAAAAGTTGGCGAAGATGAGAAGCCACCAGTTCGGCCCGCCAAAGACAATCATCGCCAGTCCAGCGACCCGCCAGAAGTACAGCACCGCAGCGGCGCGGCGCGCAATCGCCTCGGGCCAGCGGCGGGACATCAGGAACGCCAGCGTCAGATAGTACGTGTCGAGGGATTTATCGATAAGGGCGTAGTTGTTGGCGAACACCTCTTCGGTTCGCGGCCACGGCGCCCCTCCCACTCCATGCACGAACACGACATCGAGCCCGTCGGCCGCCATCGAGGCCAGCAATCCCCCCAGCGGCCAGCGCAGGATCGACAACGGGACCACGAGCCGCACAAACAGCGCAATGACCAGGCCCATCGCTTCATAGAATCACAAACGCGCGCAGCACCGGAACAGGCGCGCCTATTCAAACCGGAGCGCGGACATCGGTTCGATCCGCGAGGCGCGCCGCGCGGGCAGCACCACCGCGATCAGGGCGGCGGCAAGCAGCACCAGGGGCACGCCCAGGAAGGTCGCCGCATCGGTAGGGCTGATGCCATAAAGCAGGCTCGCAGCGAAGCGGCTCACCATCAACGCAAAGACAAGGCCCAGCGCAAGCCCGGCGGCAACGATCGCCATCGCCTGGCGAATCACCAGCCGGATAATGCCGGCGACCCCCGCGCCCAGCGCCATCCGAATCCCGATCTCCCGCGTGCGGCTGCGCACCGAGTAACTCACCACCCCGTACAAGCCGACACTGGCGAGCACCAGGCCCAGCAGCCCGAAAATGCCGAACAGCGCCGCGCACACCCGCGGAATCAGGAACGCTTTCGATACGTGATGATCGAGCGTGTCCACGTTGAAAATGGCCAGGTTGCGATCCAGCGCCTCCACCTGCTCCCGAACCGGGCGGAGCATCCGTACCGGGTCGCCGTTGGTCTTCACCAGGATCGTCAGCCCCAAAAGGCTGATAATTTCGCGCGGGCGGTTGGGAAGGTATGTGTATACGCACGCCTTGGTCTCCTCGCCAAGGCTCACGGACTTGGAGTCGCCCGAGATGCCGATGACCTCGAAGACCTCTTTCCCGTCGCGCATCGCGATACGCTGCCCGATCGGGTCCTTATCCCCGAACAGCCTCCGTGCCATGAGCTCGCTGATGATCGCGGCAGGGTTCCGGGTGTCCCGCCCGGGGTCGAAGTCGCGCCCCCGCAGCAGCGGGATCCCCACCGTCTCGAAATAGCGCGAAGTGACGGTGAACACGTTGGCATTCGCAAGCTCGCCGGATTCCTCGGAGGCGTCCCGGAACTGCTCGCTATTCTGAGCCAGGCTGAGCGGCATGATGTTGACGGCCGCCATGGAGCGCACATCGGGCAGCGCGGTGAGACGCTGCTCGAGCTGGCGAAGGAACTCGCGGAGGCGTTCTTCGGAATAATTGTTCGTGGTCGGATCCACGGCCAGCATCAAAACGTTATCCGGCCGGATGCCCAGGTTGATGGAAGCGGCGCTCTGCAAGCTGCGGAGGAACAAGCCGGCAGTGACAAGCAGGACCACGGAGAGCGTCACCTGCACTCCGACGAGAATGTTTCGCATGCCGAACCGGCGGAACCTGCCGAAACCGCCCCCCGTTCCCTTCAAAGCGGACATGAGGTCCGTGCGGCTGGCGGCGATGGCCGGAGCCAGACCGAAGAGAACGCCGGTAACTACCGCAAGCACCGCGGTGAACAGCAGAACGCGGAGATCGGGGGTGAAATCAAACCTGATCGGAACGGCGATAGGCAATTGGAGACGGGATAGCGCGTCCGCGGCAAAGGAGGCAAGCGCGAAGCCGGCGGCTGCGCCAAGCGAAGCGAGCGTCACGCTCTCGGTGAGCAACTGCCGGATCAGCCGCCCGCGGGTCGCGCCCATCGCCAGCCGGAGGCTGATCTCCTGCTGGCGGGCCACCGCGCGGGCCAGAAGCAGATTGGCCACGTTCGCGCACGCGATCAGCAGCAGCAGGCCCACCACCACCATCATCAGAACCATCAACAGACCTCCCAGGCGCTTCGCCTCGCCGGGTAACTCGCCCGCCGGCGTGAGCGTCACGGGATCCGGGCGCCGCCCCTGTTTGTAAGTCTCCGACCTCGCGTTCACCACGTTGAGGGCGCTCACCGCCTGTTCGCGGCTAACCCCCGGCTTCAGCCTGCCCGTGATCGAAATCCAGTTCGCCGTCCGGCTTTCCATATCGGTGATATCGGGCACGAAGCTTTTGTACATGGCCAGCGGCGCCCAGAATTCGGAAACAATGCCGCGGTCCGTGCCATGGAAGCCGGGGGCCATCACGCCGATGATGGTGAAGGAAAGCCCGTTGAGCACCACCTTCTTGCCGATCACATTCGGGTCGCCGCCGAACCGGCGCCGCCAGAGTGCGTTGCCGAGCACCACCACCGGGCTCTGCCCCGGCGCCGCATCCTCGTCGGGATGGATGCCGCGCCCCAGCGCGAGCGGCGGCGCAACCACTGAGAAGTAATTGCCGGAGACAAGCTGCCCCCAAACGCGCTCAGCGGGGCCGGAGCCGGCGAGGTTGGCGGGCGTCAGCGGGAAGTGGGCCGCCAAACCGCTGAAAGCGCCGGCGCACTCGTCCCGGAACTCACGGTAGTTGGGATAGGGGAAGGTGCGGCCCCCCGAGATTGAGTACAGCCCGCCCGGATCGCGCACCGGCAGCGCGCCGAGCACGATGGCGTTCACCATGCTGAAAACGGTCGTGTTGGCGGCGATGCCAAGCGCTACCGAGATGACCACCACGGCGGAGAACCCGGGGTCTCTCAAGATCATCCGAATGGCGTAACGAAGATCGCGGGGCAGCATTGTGTCGAGCCTATACGCACAAGAACGCGGCTCCGTTCGGGAAGTTCGCCTCGGGAAGCCGCTTCGCCTTCAGAGATGCAGGTGGCGATCCGCGGATGGCTTGCTTTAGTTTCAGCGGGTTAAGCCAACTGCGAGCGCCCCGGCCGTCCGCTATTGGGAAACGCGGTCGCATTTTCGGACACCGAGGAACTCAAAATCCGAACCGGGCCGGGTTGCGGCCGATCAGCATGGCCGCCATCACCTTCGGCACGTACTCGCGGGTCTCCGCAGGCAGGGCGCGCGTGCGGTACAGATACCAGAAATTCCGCTGCTTGATAGGATCGCGCACGTTCCGCTCGATGGCCCCTTTCACCCGGGCGGGTCCGAGGTTGTACGCCGCCAGCGCGAGCATCACCGAACTGCCGGTGCCGAACTCGAGAATAAGCCGGCGGATGTACTTGCAGGCCGCGTTCGTCGCTTTCACCGTATCAAGCCGTTCGTCCTGGTTCTCGTCCACGATCAGGCCGAGCGACCGGGCGGTCGCCGGGGTGAATTGCCACAGGCCCGCCGCGCCCGCTCCGCTTTCCTGCGAATGATCGAAGGCACTTTCGACCACCGCCATGTACGCGAGGTCCGGAGGCAGGTTGTTCTTTTCGAAGATGCTGCGCATTTTTTCCAGCTCGGGCCTCGCGCGCTTGAGCGCGCGTTCCATGTTGGGGCGGTCCGGTCCCTGGAACTGTTTGGTGTAGCGATTGACGCTTTCGACGAATTCGGGCGGCAGGCTGTAGATTTCGGCGCCGAACTCGGCCATCAGCAGCCGGAGTTCCTGCCGGACGAAATCCTCTTGCGAGCGGACGCCGAGGCGGTAGAGAAAGTTGGCCTGCAGCGCCAGCGCCTCATTCTGGTACTGATTCAGGAGCGCAATGAGTTTATCGGCGGCTTCGGGGTTCTGTCCCGGCTGCGCGAGCCTGGTTTCGAGGTCGTATATGCGGACGTCGATCTCGGCCTTGGCTCTTTTCAGCTCGCGGATGCGCCACACACTATAGGCGGTGCTAGCCGCCATTGCGACGACGAGAAGCCATATGGCAAAGGCCCACCTCCTCCGCGTCCGCCGGACCACGTGCTGCAGGACCTCGCGCATGATGACGCCGGTCTGGTCGGCAATACCCGAGCTCCGGGCCAGCCGCGCGCGCGTCACCGCGTGCTGAAGGATCTGTTCGGTCTGGTCGCCCGCGCCGCCTTCGCGCGCACCGGGCGTGGCGATCAGAGTGCGGTCGAGATCCACTTGCGGGGGCGCGCTCATCACAAAAAGCAGCTGCGGGCCGCCCGCGCCGAGTTGAATCACGCAGGGAGCTTCAAGCCTGGTTTCGGTGACACGCTGGCCGTCTACAAACGTGCCGTTGGTGCTGTTGAGGTCCCGGAGAATGAAGGAATTGCCCTCGCGGCGAATCTCCAGGTGGTGGCCGGACACGATGGCGCAATCCGGACCCGTAACGACAACGTCGTTTTCAGGGTTGCGGCCGACCAGCGTGATGTCGTCTTCCAGCAGATAG
Organism: Acidobacteriota bacterium; assembly: GCA_029776225.1. Lineage (GTDB taxonomy): Bacteria > Acidobacteriota > Terriglobia > Bryobacterales > Bryobacteraceae > Fen-330. Next base: position 81,739 of record JAKOTR010000031.1, read on the forward strand.
CGAGTGCCGGACAGCGGCCCTGACCCAAGCACGAGGGCGGGCTTGTCGCGGCTCGCTTCTTTCTTCGGAGCTCGCAGTCGATCGACCTCCGCCGGCTCGGATTTGCAGTTCCGGACCGGCACTTCCATTGTCACACGCGCAACGGCCCTTCCGGAACGGGGCGGGGCAGGCTACAACAGTTCCCGCAGGTCGGAGATCCAATAATCGGGATCCCACCGCGCAAGCTCCTTGGGGTCGCCGTAGCCGTACCGCACGGCGCAGATCTTGACGCCCGCGCGGCGCCCGGCCTCCATGTCCGCGGGCGAGTCGCCGACGAACAGGCAATCCTCCGGACGCGCCCCAAGCGCCTTGAGAGAGGTGAACACGACATCGGGCGCCGGTTTGTACGGAAATCCGTCGGTGCCCTGGACGTGGTCGAAATAATCGATCAATCCGAACTGGGAGAGAACCGCGCGCGTGGTCTCGGAGGCTTTCGTGGTTGCGGTCGCCTTTCGCCCGGGCATCGCTGCGAGCGCCTCCCTTACGCCCGGGTAGACCCGCGTGGCCCTGTGCTTCCGGGCGGGATAGACGGTTCGATATCTCCGGATCAGCTCGTCATACTGCTCTTCCGTGTAGTCCGGCAGCAGGTCGCGGAACATATCCAGGAGGTGAACCCCCACGTATCCCTTCAGATCCGCAGTGGTGAGGGAGCAGCAGGGCGTGTCCGCGAGCACCTCGAGGATGGCGCCGCAGATATCCTCCGCGGAATCGAGCAGAGTTCCGTCTACATCGAACAGGTAAACGGGGAAGGGAGGCAGCATCAGGCTGGCTGAGGCCGCTCTCCTTCGACGAGTCCGGGCAGCCGCCGGCCGCCTTCCGGCCGCACCACCTGCTGGGTCTGCCCTCGATCGGAGGACGGACGTATCGGTTCGAGTTCTTCACCTGCGAGCAGCGCACGAATTTCGTCGCCGTCGAGCACTTCCCGTTCCAGCAACGCTTCGGCAACCCGGACGACGCCGTCGCTGTGCTCCTCGATCAGCCTGCGGGCGCGGTCGTAGGCCCTGCCGATGATCTTGCGGACCTCTTCGTCGATGCGGACCGCCGTCGCTTCGCTGTAGTCGCGGTGTTGCGCGATTTCGCGGCCCAGGAAGATCTGCTCTTCCTTCTTGCCGAAGCTCAGCGGGCCAAGATCGCTCATGCCCCACTCGCAGACCATTTTCCGTGCGAGTTCGGTGGCGCGCTCGATGTCGTTGCCCGCCCCCGTGGTCATGTGGTCCATGTAGATCTCTTCGGCGATGCGGCCGCCGAGCAGTCCGGCAAGCTGCGTCTCCAGGTACTCCTTGGTGTAGGAGTGCTTGTCGTCCTCGGGGAGCTGCATCGTGACGCCCAGAGCCATTCCCCGAGGAATGATGGTGACCTTGTGGACCGGGTCGGCTTTCGGCAACAGCGCCAGCACCACCGCGTGGCCGGCCTCGTGATAGGCGGTGTTCCGCTTCTCCTCTTCACTGATGATCAAGGACTTCCGCTCGACGCCCATCAACACTTTGTCCTTGGCCACCTCGAAGTCGGCCATCGTGACCACCTTGCGGTTTTGCCGCGCGGCAACCAGCGCCGCTTCGTTCACGAGATTCGCCAGGTCGGCGCCTGCGAAGCCGGGAGTCCCGCGCGCGAGCACCATCAGGTCGACGTCATCTGCGATGGGCACCTTCTTCGTGTGTACCCGGAGGATGGCTTCGCGGCCCTTCACGTCGGGCCGCCCGACCACCACCCGGCGGTCGAAGCGCCCGGGCCGGAGCAGCGCCGGGTCAAGCACGTCCGGGCGGTTGGTCGCCGCCACCAGGATCACGCCTTCGTTGGATTCGAAGCCGTCCATCTCGACGAGTAACTGGTTGAGCGTCTGCTCGCGCTCGTCGTGGCCGCCGCCCAGACCGGCGCCGCGGTGCCGGCCGACGGCGTCGATTTCATCGATAAAGATGATGCAGGGGGCATTCTTCTTGCCCTGCTCGAACAGGTCGCGGACGCGGCTCGCGCCCACGCCAACGAACATTTCCACGAAATCCGAACCCGAAATCGAGAAAAACGGCACGTTGGCTTCGCCCGCGATGGCCCGCGCCAGCAGCGTCTTTCCGGTGCCCGGAGGGCCGATCAGCAGCACGCCCTTGGGAATGCGCCCGCCCAGCTTCTGAAACTTCTGCGGCTCGCGCAGGAACTCGATGATCTCCTGGAGCTCCTCTTTCGCTTCGTCAACGCCCGCTACATCCTTGAACGTCACCTTTTTCTGCTGCGAGGAGTGCAGGCGGGCTCTGCTTTTGCCGAAGCTTAAGGCCTTATTCCCCCCGCTTTGCATCTGGCGCATCATGAAGATCCAGAATGCAAGCAGCAAGATGAAGGGAACGGCGTTGATCAGTACGCCTACCCAACTGCTGGTGTTGGTTTCCTTGATGTTGATGTTGACGCCGCTTTCCTGCAAAAGCGTGATGATGTCGGGGTAGTTGGCAGGAATGAGAACGTGCAGGCCGCCGTTGTCATCTTTGTAGGTGCCGTTCACCTCCATACCGCTGATCGTCACCGACTGCACCTTCCCTGCTTTCACGTCGTTGACGAATTGGGTGAAGGTGAGCTGGCGGTCGGCCCGCTTCTGTCCCGTCTTGACGACGGTCCATAGCAGGACCACCACCATGATCAAAACCACCCAAAAGATTGCCGTTTTCACGTTCGAATTCATAAAACTTCACCGCCTGCGGACGGAACTCGCCCTCTCCTCTTCATTGGACGCCGCTGCCCGGAGATAAGATTACAGGATTCCGGAATTATCATGGATTTCCCGCACTTTCAGAATCGCGTGGCTATCGGGAGTGGCGGCGAGCTCCGCGGCCGCTCCGAATCGCGCCACCCAAATGATTGCTCCTTCCCGCGTGAGGACAGGCCATGATCGCCGCTTCCAGAGCGGAATTCGGGCGTGTTGCAGTAACGTGTTGACTTTGACTGGATTGGCGCGTCCACGCGGCCGGTATTGATCACCCGGCCTCCAGTTCCGTAGACGTAGTGCACCGCCAACCCGACCCCAGTCTAATTGCTCGTATTCCTTTTCATTATAGCCGCAATCGGAGCTACAAAGGAGCAATTCCAGTTCCAATTCGATGCCGCTTCCGGGCGGACGCGCCCGCCCGGGTACTTGGACCTCAATATCGTAATCCAGGCAGCCGTGCCCCGGCGGCGCCAGCCGGATCCAACCGCAGCTCCGCCACGCCTCCAGCCCAGGGATCTCGAAGCGCCTCGCAATCGCGGCGCCGCGCGCTAGCGACAGAACGCGCTCGACATGGATCATATCGACACGGCGCAGATCGCCCCGCGCCTGCTCGATTGCCGCGCGTACAACCCGCCTCGCCAGGGCCGGGTGCAAACCCGCCAGCCACTTCGCCTCAAAGGTCACTTCGGGCGGCCGCGCGATCAAATGCCTGCGAGCAGCCGAGGAAACAACCTCCTGCCAGTAATCCTCCTCGTCCCGCGCGACCTCGGCCATGCCGGCCAGAACCTGCGTGAGAGCCGGGTTCCAATCGCGCTCGAGCGCGGGCAGCAGGTCGTGGCGAATGCGGTTGCGGGCGAACCGGCGGTCCTGGTTGCTCGAATCTTCCCGCCAGGGAATTTGTCTTGCCCGCAAATATTCCAAGACCTCGGCGCGGCTCACGTCGATCAGCGGCCGGACGATCCCTTCCGCGGTCACCGGCCGGATGCCCGCCAGCCCCGCCGTACCCGCGCCCCGAAGGATGCGGAACAGCACGGTCTCGGCCTGATCCGAGCGAGTATGCCCCACCGCGACACGGTCCAGTTCTCCGCTCCGGATCAGGCCCACGAAAAACTCCCGCCGGATGCGGCGCGCCGTCTGCTCCAGGTTTCCGCCCTCAGCATTAAGGATGCCCGGCACGTCCGCTTCATGACACCGGAATTCGAGTTCCAGGCTTCGGGCCAGTTCGCGCACGAAACGCGCGTCGCCCTCGGACTCCTCGCCGCGAAGATGATGGTTTACGTGCAGGAGGGAAAGCCGCAGGTCCCAGCGCGCCCGCAAATCGAGCAGCAGATAGAGCAAGGCAACGGAATCGGCGCCGCCCGAAACCGCCACCCCAACCCGCTGTCCGGGCGAAAACATGGCGTGCCGTTCGATGGTTCCGGCAACGCGCTGAAGCATAAGACCATTTTAGGGGCGGGGCGTTCGCCCAGTCCGGTCAATTGCCGCTACCCCCGTGCGCCCAGCGCCGCCTTGGCGATAATCCAAAGCTTTTCTCGCGCCGGCAACTCCACCCGCTGGGACAGCACGTCGTAGTTGGTCTGTTCGATTCTGGCCAGCAGCCGGGAGTAGATCTCGATTAGCGCCCACAACGACGACCGGCAGTGCTCATCCACCATGTCGATCAGCGGCCTCGATTCGTCGTAGTAGGCGCGGGCCCGCGCCGCCTCGAACTCCATCAGGGCCACGAACTCGTCGGTCCGCTTGCCTTCGCGCAGGTCCGCTACGTCGACGTGGAACCGCTCGAGGTCTTCGGCGGGCAAATATACGCGGCCGCGTGCGGCGTCCTCGCGCACATCGCGCAGAATGTTGGTGAGCTGGAAGGCAACGCCGCACTTCTCGGCGAGCGGCAGTGCGTCCGGCGACTTGAAGCCGAAGATGTGGATCACGGTCAGCCCCACTACGGACGCCACCTGGTAGCAGTACCGGTACAGCTCGTCGAACGTCTGGATGCGCCGCGGCTGCAGATCCGACATCACGCCCTCGATCATGTCCCGGAAGTATTCGCGCGGGATGCGGAACCGCTGCACGGTATCGTGAAACGCCGGCCATCCGATGTGCCCGCTGAACCGCCCTTCGAGCGCGCAGTCCAGCTCCTCGCGCCACCGTTCGAGAGCCGCTTTCCGGGGGCAGCCGTCCCGCGGCGCATCGTCGCTCAGATCGTCGCACCGCCGCATGAAGGCGTAAATCGCGCAGATCGCCTGGCGCTGCGGCTTGGGGAGCAACACGAAGGAGTAATAAAAATTTCGCGCCCGGCTCCGCGCCACCTGCCGGCAGTACTCGTATGATCGCTGGAGTGTTTCGTTCATGCCGCTCTCGCGAATGCCGCACGCCCGAGAGCGCCTAGTAACAGCCCGATCCGCTCGGCTTTAGAAATATACGGCCGCCGCGCAAGCACATTGTAGTTCTGACGCTCGATTTTCTCGAGGACGCGCATCCCGCCGCGGCTGAACAGCTCGATATCGATCGCCAGGCGGCGGTCCACCCTGCGGGCCAGCGGCAGTCCCTTCAAAAAGAGTTGCCGCGCGATGCCCACCGCCTCGCGCATCACGGCGCGGAAGGCGTCGTTTTCCAGCCGCGCTTCGAGCTGTTCCACCGAGTAGCCGTGGCGCTCCATGGCCTCCAGCGGAATATACACGCGTCCTTTCTCGAGGTCGCGCCCCACGTCCTGCCAGAAGTTCGCAAGCTGGAGCGCGGTGCAGGTCGCGTCGGAAAGCTCCTGCCGCTCCGCGTCGCGGTATCCGCAAAGATGGAGCACCAGCCGTCCCACGGGATTGGCCGACCAGCGGCAGTAGGCGAACAATTCTTCGTAGGTGCGGTAGCGCACCACTGTCTGGTCCTGCACGAACGCGCGGATCAGGTCGGCAAAGGGCTCTTTCGGCAAGCCGTGACGCTCCACCGTTCCCTTCAGCGCCACGAACACCGGATGCGCCGCGCGGCCTTCGTACATGGCATCGAGCTCGCCGCGCCACCATTCCAGCAGGCGGAGGCTTTCGGCCGTGTCGCCGATTTCGTCGCCCAAATCGTCCGCCCAGCGGCAGAACGCGTAGACGTTGTAGAAATCCTGGTGCAGCCGCCGCGGCAGCAGCACGCTCACCACATGAAAATTCTCGTAGTGGTGGGTCGCCAGCCAGCGCGTGTATTCGAGAGCTTCCCGCTCGGTGTACCGGCGCGCCAGGGCTTCCGGGGATTTCACGAAATCCTGGGGCTGTAAATACACTGGCTCAGGGAATGATCGCAGTCTTCAAGTGGCCGTTGTGGCTCATCAGGTGCCGCATGACTTCGAGCAGATTCGACAGCGGCTCCTCGCGATTGACGAAATCCCGCGCCGCAATCACGCCGCGGCGGATCAGATCGAGCGCTCTCCGGATGTGCGCCGGCGTGTGATGGAAGCTCGCCTTGCAGGTGATCTCCGAGTAATGCAGCAGCGAGGTGTCGAGCGAAACGCGGCTATCGCTCGGGCAGCCTCCGAAGAAGTTTACCGTGCCGCCCCGGCGCACCATGTGGACGCACATTTCCCACGTCTGCGGTTTCCCGACCGCCTCGATGGCGACGTCCGTTCCGCGGCCTTCGGTCAGGCTCCGCACCACGCTCACGGGATCCTGGTACTGGGTTGTCGAAATCAGCTCGTCGGCGCCCAGGGCCGCGGCCCTCTCCAACTGCGTCTTGCGCCGGCCGAGCGCAATCACCCGCGCGCCCAGCGATTTCGCCAGCCGCACGAACATCAGCCCGATCGGCCCCAGGCCGATGACCGATACGTTGTAGCCTTCGCGGATGCCCGTGTCCTCGATTCCTTTCAGCACGCACGCCAGCGGTTCCACCAGCGCCGCATCCTGGTAACTCACGTTCTCGGGAATCTCGTACGTGTTCTTTTCTACAATGCGCGCCGGAATCCGTATGTACTCGGCATACGCTCCGTTGTTAAACAGCAGGTCGTCGCACAGGTTCTCGCAGCCTCGCCGGCAGTAGAAGCACTCCTGGCACGGCGCGGAATTCGCCGCCACGATTCTCTGGCCCACGCGGAACTTCGTAACGCCCTCTCCGACCGCGACGACGTCCCCGGCCAGTTCGTGGCCGAATACCGCGGGAGGGATGATCATGCGGGCGTGATAGCCGCGACGGAAGACCTTCACGTCGGTGCCGCAGGTCAGGGCGGCTCTTACACGCACCAGTAGATCTCCCGCGCGAGGTTCCGGGACCGCTACCGGCTCAATCTGTAGGTTTTCTTTACCGTATAGGACGGCAGCCAGCATTTGGGTATTCACTGTGCCCACCTCTGTGGTCGAACAACAATCTTCAACGAACTCTCATCCGGATGTAACGCCAGCTTTATCGCGGAACTTATCGAGTCGAGTGGTAACCGGTGCGAAATGAGGTCTTCCACCGGCAATTCGCCGCTGAACACCAGCCGGGCGGACTCCTTTTGGAGATCCACCGAAGCGCTGTAACAGCCTAGCAGAGTCCTTTCTCCGACACAAATGTCCGCTCCTGATAATTCTACCGTTTCTTGATGCGAAGTTTGAGCAAATAAAAGGATTCTCCCTCCGGGCCGCGAACACCGGACCCCCTGTTGCACCAAACCGGGGGCCGAAGCGGCCAAAATTACGAGGTCCGCGCCGCGCCCTTCCGTAAGCCTGGCGACCAGGGGCTCGATCTCCGTTGTCCTCGGGTCCCAGGCCTCTTCGGCGCCGAACCGTACCGCCAGCTCGCGCCGCCGCGCGATCGTGTCCGTGGCCAGCACCCGCGCGCCGGTGCGGCGTACCAGCATCGTGAACAGCAGCCCGATCGGCCCCTGTCCCAGGATGAGGCAGGTCTCGTCCGGCTTTGGGTCCAATTGCACGACGGCCTTCAGGCACGTGTTGACCGGCTCCACGAAGCAGGCGCGGTCAAAAGGCACGTCGTCGGAGAATTTCTCCACCCCGCGGCACACGATCCAGTCCATCACGCGGACGTACTGAGCGAAACCGCCTCCGGCAGGTTCGAACCCCGCCGTAACTCCCACTTTCTTGTAAACCGGGCATTGGGCGTACAGCTTGCGGCGGCAATAGAAGCACTCCCCGCAGGGGATATGGTGAAATACGATCACCCTGTCCCCCACCGAATAACCCGTAACACCCGGCCCCACGCGCACGACGACCCCCGCGGTTTCGTGCCCGTATATGCGCGGCGGCGGGAGGAGGTCATACTCCACTTTCTTCAGATCGGTGTGGCAGATGCCACAGCTCTCCACGCGTACCAGTAATTCCCCGGGTCCGATTTTCGGCGTCGGAACCGTCTCCACGGCAATCGTGCTGTTGCCGCGGTAAACGGCCGCCCGCATCGTCTCCGGCACTTCGAATTCAGAATCGGCAGTCGGCAAAAAACTCTCCAAGCGCCCGTGCGGCGATACGTCCCTGCCGCTCCAGGCGAATCAACTCCGGCAGCGATGCCCACGGACGGGCCAGCGCCGCCCTCAGGATCCGAAGACGGCTGAAACGCCCGTCCCGATCCCGCAAACCATCAAAATCCAAAGTAAAGCCTTCACACGCCCGGTCCATAACGGCCCGAACGCAATAAAACGGCACGCCGAACTCTTCGGCCTGCCGGGCCACCGCCGCGGCTTCCATTTCCACCGCGGAGGCGCCGCTCGCGGCGAGACGGCGTTTTTCCTCTACCGTCCCCACCACGCGCTCGGCGGAAACCAGCACGCCCGAGCGGAACTTCCGGCCCGCCGGCGGCTGTGCCGCCTCGTACGAACGGCCTTTGGCGAGAATCCGCGAGGCCACGAACACGTCGCCGGTGTTCAAATCGTCCTCCAGCGCGCCGCAAGAGCCGGTGCTCACAACGGCCTGAACCTTTTCGCGGCTGAGCGCCACGGCGGCGGCCTCCGCCGCCAGAGGCCCCGGCCCGTGCGCCGCCATCAGCATCCGCTGGCCGTTCAATTCGCCGCTCCGCGCGAATTGTATGGGCCAGTCCAGGCGTCTTACGTTCCGGCATTTCCGCAGCACGCCCTTCAACTCGCGCGGTTCGGCCGCAACAACCAGCACCGTCTTCACTGCACGCAGTATCCGTTGCCGCGGAACCATTCGACGGCGCGGCACAGCGCGTCTTCGACGGGGCCGGGCGAATATCCCAACTCGCGTGCAGCCTTTTCGTGCGAGGCGAACATTTTCTTGCTCGCCATCCGGACGCCGTTCAGCGGCGCCCGGGGCGCCCTTCCCGTGACCGCAGCCCAGCCCGTGCTCACCAGGGCCGCGGCATAGGCCACCGCGTAAGGAATCCGCCGCCGCGGTGCCGTTCGGCCGCTGATTTTTTCCAGCATCCCGAAAATTTCCGCGAGCGTCAGGTTGGCGGCTCCGAGAATGTAGCGCTCACCCGGCTTTCCGCGGTCCGCCGCCAGTAGATGACCCTCGGCCACATCGCGCACATCGACCAGGTTCAAACCGGTCTCGATATAAGCCGGCATGGCCCCGTTCAAGAAATCCACGATGATCTTGCCGGTCGGCGTGGGCTTGAAATCGTGATCCCCGATGGGCGCGGTCGGGTTCACGATGATCACCGGAAATCCCTCGGCGGCGAACTGGAGCGCAACCTGCTCGGCCATAAATTTCGAGCGCTTGTAATCGCCCACCATGTCCGCAAGAGAAACCGGCGTGTCCTCGTCGCCCGGCTTGTCCTTCGGGAAGCCGATGCATCCGACCGTGCTCGTATAAACCACCTTTTCCACGCCTGCCGCGCGCGCCGCTTCGAGCAAGTTGCGCGTGCCGTCCACATTGGACCGGTACATCTCGCTCGGGTCCTTGGCCCACAGCCGGTAATCGGCGGCCACGTGGAACACCAGGCCGCAGCCGTCAACCGCACTTTTCAGCGAATCCGGGTCGCGCAGGTCGCCCGTAACCGTCTCGACATCGAGTTCCCTCACGCGGCTGGACGGACGCACCAGCGCCCGCACACAACATCCTCGCTCCAGCAGCACGCGCGCCACGTGCCATCCGACAAAGCCCGTGGCTCCTGTCACCAGTACAGGTTTCATCTCACCGGATCGCCCACTTCAACAGCTTCCAGTTGTCTCCGGGCCGCGCGTTGATCCCAAGAGCGGCCGAAGGCTCATATCCGCAGTGCGTCATGCAGTGCTCGCAGCGCGGATCGTTCCCATGGCCATAGCTCTCCCAATCCGTTTTGGTCATGAATTCTTCGAAGGTTCGATAGTGGGCGTCGGTGATCAGATAACACGGCCCCTTCCACCCCTTGACGTTGTAGGTCGGGTTGCCCCATGCCGTGCATGGCAGATCGCGTTCGCCCTTCAAAAATTCCAGATACGCCGGCGTGGTGTTCAGCTTAAAGCGCCGCGCCAGCCTGTCAATGTCTTTGAATTTTTCGTGCACGTCCTCCCGCGTCAAAAAGATTTCGCGGTCGTTGACGGCCGAGTAGCCGTATGCGGGAGACAGCATGTGCCCGTCCATGTCGAACTGCTCCAGATACTCGAACAGTTGCTCGATCTCCCGCATGTCCGTTTCTTTGTAAATGGTGGTGTTCGTGCAGACCTTAAAACCGGCCGCTTTCGCCACCCGGATCGCTTCGATCGCCTGGCGGAACACGCCCTTGCGCTCGACCGCCGCGTCGTGGTGTTCCTCCATGCCGTCCAGGTGGATGTTGAAGAAGAACTTCGGGTGCGGCTTGAACTCGTCGAGTCGCTTCTTCACGAACATGCCGTTGGTGCACAGGTAAATGTGCTTGCCCCGGCGGAGGATCTCCGCCGTCAGGCGCCCGATTTCCGGATACAGCAGCGGCTCGCCCCCGCAGATCGATACGATGGGCGCGCCGCACTCGTCCACCGCCGCCAGGCATTGCTCCACGGAAAGCCTTTGGGTGATCGAATCCTCGTATTCGCGGATCCGGCCGCATCCCGTGCAGGTCAGGTTGCAGGCGTGCAGCGGCTCCAGCATCAGCACCAGCGGGAAACGCTTATCGATCATGGGATGGCGCTGCGTGCCGTTGCTGCTTCGGTGCTGGTGCAGGATCCGGAATGGATTCGAAGAGCCGTTTTGCGGCGCGGCGTTCTTCTGCCACTCCGGCCGGGGCCGCAGCTTGTTTTTCATGATGTAGCCGGCCATGCCGGCGGTCATCGATAGCGGAAATCGCATAGCCTCCCACCTAAGGAAACCGGAACGCGCCGTGGCGCCTTTTCGTTAGCGGCTGGATTCGCTGTGACGCCCCTCATCGCGCGGTCTCCAGAAACTCCGAGAGCGCCAGAAGCGGAAACGCTTGCGGGTAAAGGTGATAGCGGAGGTAGAAGACGCCGGGAAAGCCAGCGCCTGTCTCCGCGTCTTCCTGCCAGCTTCCGTCCTCGCGCTGCGTATTCACCAGATACTCGATGCCCGCTCGGACGCTCAGGCTTGCGTTGTCTCCTCCCGCGATCAGCCCCAGCACGGCCCACGCCGTCTGCGATGCCGTGCTCGGAGCCGGGCAGAACGTTCCCTGATCATAACTGGCGCAGCTCTCCCCCCAGCCGCCGTCGGCATTCTGGATGGCTCGCAGCCACTCGCCCGCGCGCAATATGGCGGCTTCGCGGTCGCTCACTCCCGCCGCCCTCAGCCCGCGCAGCGCCAGGAAGGTCCCGTAAATGTAATTCACGCCCCAGCGGCCGTACCAGCTTCCATCCTGCTCCTGCGTCTTCATGAGGTAGGCCACGGCGCGCTGCACCGCGGGATGGTCGGGCCCGATGCCCGGCATCGAGCAGAGCGATTCGAGCACCCGCCCGGTGATGTCGGGGCAGGTGGGATCGAGCATCGCGTTATGATCCGCAAACGGCATGTAGCTGAGCGGCTGCCAGTTGTTGTCCACGTCGAAAGCCGCCCATCCGCCGTCCTTCGATTGCATCGCCAGCAGCCAGTCGAGCGCCCGTCTTTCGCAGGCCTGTTGGGCCGTTGCGTTGGAAGCCCGCGCGTGCCGCAGCGCCAGCAGCACCATGCCTGTGTCGTCGATATCCGGATAGAACTCGTTCGCGAATTCGAAATACCAGCCCGAAGGCTCGGTGTGCGGCCGCCACACGGACCAGTCGCCCTTTCTGCGCACTTCTTTGGACAGCAGCCAGTCCGCGCACCGGCGTAATGCCTCGCTGGGGGCGTGCCCCGATTTCCCTAGTGCGAACGCCGCGATCGCCGTGTCCCACACCACCGAGAAGCACGGCTGGAAGAAGAAGCGCTCGCCGTCATCGGTCAGCAGCCGTTCGAACTGCGCTTCCGCCTCCACGCGGTCGGGGTGATCCGGGGGATAGCCGAGCAGGTCGAGCACCATCACGGTGTACATCATCGGTGGGTAAATCGCCGCCAGCCCATCGCTGTAGCGCGTCCGCTCGAGCATCCACTGTTCGCACTTCCGAATGGCTTTCCTGCGCAGCGCCCGCACCGGATGCCGCTCATAGAACTTCAAAAGCCTGTCCACCGCGAAGAAGAAGTTGCGCCAACTGAAAAGCCTTTCCTTCTCGCGGTATTCGAAGCTGCCCTCAGGCAGGAATAGTTCCTGAAGCGAAAAGCCTGCAGGCACGGGACGCACCGAGTCCGACGACTGGAGGATCGAAAGCGGCACAACGATCGCGCGCGTCCACGACGACATGCGATAGAGGAACCTGCCCGGCAGCAGGATCATCTCCGGCGGCACGCTCGGACAGTGTTCTCTCGGATACAGCCCGAACAGGCTCAGGTTGATCTTGACGTAGCTGTTCGCCTGCTGAATGCCCCCGAGCGCCAGTATGCGCTCCCGCGCGCGCGCCATGCGCGGGTCATCCGGCGGCACTCCCGCCACTTTCAGCGCGAAATATGCCTTGACGGTCGCGCTCACATCCGCCGGACCGCCGGTGTAGATGCTGAAGCCGCCGTCAGGCAACTGGCGGGACAGAATCGACCGCACCGCGCGGTCGATCCGCTGCCGGGTGGGAGGATTCCACACGCTCCCTTCCGGCGGGTGAAGCCACAACTGCAACAGGATGTAGTCGGATTCCAGGGTGGTGTCGGCGGTCACGTCGAACCACCAGTAGCCTTCGGGCGACTGGCGGCTCAGCAGGAATTCGGCCGAGCGGCGGCAAGCCCGCGCGGCGCCGCTGGCCAGCGCTTCATCGACTTGGATGCCTGGAATCATTGCGTGCTGATCGTGGTCAGCCGCCGCGCAGCTTCTGTCAATTCAGCGGGCAGCGTAAAGCGGACGTCCTCCTGCTTGAGGTCCCTCTCCTCGAACTGAGAGAAGCCGTGCTGCTTCAGCGCGGCAATGAGTTCGCGGACCAGGTGCTCAGGCGCCGACGCGCCTGCGGTCACCGCCACCGTTCTCACGCCGTCCAGCCACGAAGGATTCACCTCCCCGGCGTCGTCCACCAGGTACGCCGGGACACCGGAGTTCTTCGATACTTCGACCAGCCGCTTTGAATTCGAGCTGTTCTTCGAGCCGACAACCAGAAGCAACTCGCATTCGCTCGCCACGGCTTTCACTGCAAGCTGCCGGTTTTCGGTTGCATAGCAGATGTCCTGTGCCGGGGGACCCTGGATCGCCGGGAAGCGCTGCTTCAGCCGCGCCACGATGTCGCGCGTTTCGTCCAGGCTGAGCGTCGTCTGGGTCAGGTATGCGATCCTTTCCGGGTTCGGCGGCTCCAGCCGGTCCACGTCCTCGACCGAGGAAACCACAACCGTGCAGTCGGGGGCTTCGCCCAGCGTCCCGATCACTTCGTCGTGGTCGCGATGGCCGATCAGAACGATCGTGTACCCAGCCTTGGCAAAGCGGACCGCCTCCAGGTGCACCTTGGTCACCAGCGGGCAGGTGGCATCGATCACGCGCAGTTTGCGCTCGACCGCTTGCCTTCTCACCGCCGGCGACACCCCGTGCGCGCTGAAGATCACGCGCGCGCCCTCGGGAACCTCGTCCAGCTCCTCGACGAAGATCGCCCCCGCGCGCCGGAGCTCCTCCACGACATGGCGGTTGTGGACGATCTCCTTGCGCACATAAATCGGCGAACCGTACAGGTCCAGAGCAATCTCGACGACGTCGATCGCCCGCACCACACCGGCGCAGAAACCGCGCGGCTTGAGCAATATCACCTTTCTTTCGTTTTGCATAGCGGCATCCGGGCGACCGGCATCAGGAACTCACATTATAACAACTACATGGAAATGCCATCGTGCGCCCCTCTGAGTCGATTGTGACACACCGGCTGCGAGTTCGTTGAAGATTTCACAGGCCCGGAAAGATCGCTGCCGTCACCGCCCCCAAGAACTCCTCTTCGTTCTCCACCTCGACCCGGATCTCCAGCCAGGCCAGCCGCAGCTCTCCGATCGCCTCCTTCCAGTCCCCCGGCAGGTTCATGTAATCCTTCGCCGTGGTGAGCAGAACCTCGGCGCCCGCCGCCCGGGCTTCCTCGACCAGACGGCTGAGCTCGCGCCCCGAGTAGCGATGGTGGTCAGGGAACACGCGCTTCAGCACCGGCTGGATTCCCAAGCCCCTCAACGTCTGCCAGAATGAATCCGGGTTCCCCAAACCGCAGAAGGCCGCCGCGGGTCCCGAAGGCGGCTCGGGACGCCACGTCTCCGCCGCCACTCGCGCCCGGAAAATCGGCACGTCCGGGTTGTAGCGCCGGATCACGGCTTCGATCCCGTCCGTTTTGCGGCCCTCTTCCCACCGGGTGATGACGACGATGCCGGCCCGCCGCAGCGCGCCCAATCCCTCGCGCAGCGATCCGAGCGGCACGGCGGCGCCCCCGCCGAACGGGTTCAGCGCATCGATCAGCACGATGTCGAGCGCCCGTTCCAGCCGGTAGTGCTGGAACCCGTCGTCCAGGAGGAAAACCGCGGGGTGAAACCGCTCCTCGATCAACCGTCCGGCGCCCGCGCGGTCCGCTGCTATGCCCACGGGCCCGATTGCCGCTCTCAAATAGCTCTGCGCTTCATCGCCGGTTCGCGAGACATCGGCGTACTCCCCGGGCCCCACGATCGTGTACTTTTCGGCCGTTCGCCGCCGGTATCCGCGCGTCAGGATGGCCGGCTGCAAGCCGCGGGCCTTGAGCTTGCCGGCCAGCCAGAGCACGAACGGCGACTTGCCGGTCCCGCCGGTGGTCAGGTTGCCCACGCTGACGACCGGCGTGCGCAGCCGCTCGCGCCGGCCGAGAGTACGCTTGAGCCAGCCTCCCGCCAGCCACAGTTGCGATAGCGGCCAGAGCGCGGCGGCAACCGGCGCGGGCGGCCGGAACGCCGGCACGGCGCGCCAGTACAGGCGGGCGATCTCTTGGGCAGCCCGAGCCGTCGCCCCGCGTTCGGCTTCGGCCAGCTCTCCCGCCCTTTGCCCGATTCTGGCTCGCAATTCATTGTCTTCCAACAGTTTAGCCACGGTGCCGGCAAGCTGCTCCGCGCCCGCGATGGCGTAGAGCCCGCCGCCCGCCTGGAATTTCTCCGCGATCTCCGGGAAATTTTCCATGTGCGGGCCGGTGATCACCGCGCGTTGGAAAAAGGCCGGCTCCAGGATGTTATGGCCGCCCCTTTGCGCCAGCGTTCCACCCATGAACACCACGTCCGCCAGCCCAAACAGCGAGCTCAGCTCACCGATCGAATCCAGCAGCAGAACACCCGGGAGTGGCAGGTCCTCCTGCGACGGCAAAGCCGACCGCCTGAGGAACGGAATACCCCGCCTTTGCAGCATGGCCGCCGCCGTATCGAAGCGCTCCGGCTTGCGGGGAACCAGCACCAACAGCAGATCCGGATGCCCCGGCGCAAGGGCTTGAAAAGCGTCCGCGACCGCTTCGTCTTCGTCCGGGTCTCCCTCGCGCGCCGGGGGCATGGTGCTGGCGGCAATCCAGATACGGCCGGGCGCCACGCGGTCCAGCAGGCTGCGGATCGCAGGCGGAACCCGCACGTCACGCGGTTCGAAATCGTACTTCAGATTCCCGGCGGTCTTCACCCGGCCGGCCGGAGCGCCCAGCTCCCGAAAGCGCTGCGCGCTGATTTCCGTCTGGGCCAGAATGGCATCCGGCCAGGCAAGCACCTGCCGGAACAGCCACCGGAACCTGCGGTAGCGCGGCATGGCGCGGTCCGAGATCCGGCCGTTGACGATTACCAGCCCGCACCCGGCCCGCTTGGCCTCGCGGTAGAGGTTCGGCCAGATTTCGGTTTCCATTACGACCAGCATTCGGGGACGCAGGCGCCGCAAGACACGCCGTACGATGTGGCAGTAATCAATCGGCGCGTAGAAGATGCCGTCGGCGACCCCGCGCAGCTTATCTTCCGCCGCGGCCCTTCCGGCGAGGGTTGTAACCGATACGAACAGCGGCGCGCCCGGAATTTCGGCCCGCAGGCGCTTGAGCAGTCCCACCGCCGAAAGCACTTCCCCGACCGAAACCGCATGCAACCAGATGCCGCCCGCTTCCGTCTGCCGCAATGAGCCCGGCAGCAGGCCGAGTCTCTCACCGAACCGCTGGAAATACCTGCGGTTTTTCAGCCCGCGCACGAGGAAGTACATTACGATAAGGGGAAGGCACAGGATCTGGATGAGGCGATAAATGAAAATGGCGTTCACTGGCAAGTTGTTTTTCGCAGCATTCCTGAGTATAGCGGCAGCGAGCGGGGCGGAGAAGGATAGACCCAGGTTCACCCCCGGCCCGATCGAAAGCTACCCCTGCCGCCAGACCATCCAAGATCTGACCGTAGCCGCCCAACCCTTCCTCACCGACGCCGAAACCAAGACCGCCTTTGGGAAGCTGAACCCGAACCGCCACGGAGTTCTGCCCATCCTGGTTATCATTCAGAACAACACGGATAAAGCGCTGTCGCTGGAGAATCTCCGGGTGGAGTTCCAGACGCCGGACCGCGAACGGATCGAGGCCACCCCCGCCGCCGATGTCCCTTATCTGCAAGGACCGAACCAGCCCAGACTCTACGGAGGACCGATCCCCGGCCGCCCGCCGCACATATCCAAGAAGAAAGGTCCGCTGGCCGTCTGGGAAATCGAAGGCCGCGCCTTCACCGCCCGCATGCTCCCGCCGAAAGAGACCGCGAGCGGGTTTTTCTATTTCCGCGCACCCTTCCGGGGCGGTTCGACGCTCTTCGTGCGGGGCATACGGGAAGCCGCTACCGGCAACGAATGGTTTTACTTTGAAATCCCGCTGGATAAAAAAGAGGTAAGCGCAGCGCCGGTGCGGAGCGGACAGCCGTAGCGGCAGTCAGGTAGTCTTCAGGGTGCGGTAGAGGGTGCGGTAGAAAGACTGGGCGAGAGAAGGGGCTGGAGGCGGGAGCGGCCAGCCGGGATCGCGCCGCGGACGAAGCAGGGGATGCAGACAGGGGCTAACTGGGACCGCGCCGCGGGCAAAGAGGGGGGATGCAGACGGGGGCGCCCAACCTGATTTCCGTCGATGAAGGAGCCTTGCCTCTGAACCGGTTTTATTGGTGGGAGCGTGAGCGGGCCAACCGGCCGTTCCTCACCCAGCCGCTTCACGGAAGCGTGCGCGAGTGGACCTGGGCGCAGGCGGGCGATGAAGTACGCCGCATAGCCGCCTACTTGAAAGCGCGGAACTGGGAACCGGGAACCCACATCGCGATCCTGTCGAAGAACTGCGCCTGGTGGATCATGGCCGATCTCGCCATCTGGATGGCGGGACACGTTACCGTGCCGGTGTACGCCTCCTTTCGCGCCGCGACGGTGCGCGAAATTCTCGAGCACAGCGAGAGCAAAGCCTGCTTCGTCGGCCTCACCGACGAGAGGTCTCTGCCCGGTATCCCCGCCGGCGTTGAGCGCATACGGTTTCCGACTTTCCCGGACGGACCCGGCCTGGGCTGGGAAGACATCCTCGCAACGACCAGCCCGCTTGAGGGCGAACCCGCGCGTCCAGCCGCCGATCTCGCTACCATCTTCTACACTTCCGGAACATCCGGCGCGCCGAAAGGCGTCATGCACAACTTCGCGGCGCTGGCGTTCCTTGCCCAAGCCCTTGCCCGCCGGCTCCCGAGCTCCGGAGAACACCGGGCAATTTCTTACTTGCCGCTCGGGCACGTTTTCGAGCGCGGCGCCCTGGAGATACCGGCCCTGGTGCTGGGCTGGCACATCTTCTTCAGCGAGGGCGTTGAAACCTTCCTCGGCGATCTGCGCCGCGCCCGCCCCACCGTTTTCCTCGCCGTGCCGCGGGTCCTGATGAAGCTGCGCGAAGGCGTTCTGGCGAGGATTTCGGAACGGAAGCTGGGGTGGCTGTTCCATGTGCCGCTCGCCGGCCGCCTGGTGCGGAAACGGGTGCTGCGCGAGCTTGGCTTGGACGCGGTCGAGGTAGCCGCCTGCGGAGGCGCCGCGCTGGAGCCGGGCATCCTCCTCTGGTATCGCAAGCTTGGCCTGAATCTGCTGGAGGGGTTTGGCCTGACCGAAGGCATGATCACTCACCTTTCCAAGCCCGGTTCCCTGCGTCCCGGCTACATCGGGACTGCGCTGGACGGCGTCGAAGCGAAGCGCGCCCCAAACGGCGAGTTTCTCCTAAAGAGCCCCATGAACATGCTCGGCTACTACAAGGATCCGCAAGGCACGCGGGATGCCTTCACGCCGGACGGATTCCTGCGCACAGGGGACCTCATAGAGATGGCGCCGGACGGCCAGGTCAGAATCATTGGCCGGATCAAGGAGCAGTTCAAGACCAGCAAAGGCGAGTACGTTACCCCCGCGCCGATCGAGGCGAAACTGCTGGCGCACAACGACGTGGAGTCCTGCTGCCTGATGGGCGCCGGACAGCCGCATCCGTTCGCCGTGGTTGTGCTTCAGGCCGAAGCGCGCCGCCGCAGCGCCGACCCGGCCGCCCGCAAGGCGCTTGAGGATTCGCTGCTAGCGACGCTCGACGAGGTGAACGCGCAGCTCGAACACCACGAACGCCTGGCATTCCTCGTCATTGCCGAAAGCCCGTGGACGGTCGCCAACGGTCTGCTCACCCCAACGATGAAGCTCCGCCGCGCCGCCCTCGAAGCCCTCTACGCGCCGCACGTCGACGAATGGAGGGCCCGCAATCAGCGCATCATTTGGCAGAAAGAGGAGCAGCCCGGCGCAGGGTCGCCGCGCTCCCCGTTTGGGCGGCAATCCTGAGGCCGAAGGTGAGGGCGCTCGCCTGCAATTCGGCCCAGTCCGCGGGCGAGAGCAGCCGCAAGAGCGTATGCCAAGCCTTGGGCCAGTGCGCCAGGACGTACCGCATGAGTACCGAGTCCAGTTGAACCGGAGCGCCTGCGACGTCCTCCATCACACCATCCAGCGTGAAGGCGGCTTTCCGGAAGATCGCCAGCGGGGCCGGGAAGCGGATTCCTGCCCGCGCGACAGCATCCAGAAGCCTGAGCGCGTCGATTGCGCCGGGCAAGCGGTGAAGCGGCAGTTCGCTCAGGAATTTGGAGATCACCGTCCGTGCGGCCAAAGCATCGCCGGAATCCGCCGGCCCGCGGAGGCAGAGCCTGTCGATCGCGCTCCAAATTCCGCCGGCGTCGCGCAGCGCCGTCATCAGCAGCAGGCGCGCGATCTGCCGGAGCTGCTCGCGGCTCAGCCGTTCGGTGAGCGCCCAGTCGAGAATGACGATTTCGTCTTTTGCGGCGTCATAAAGCAGGTTGCCAGCGTGCGGGTCGCCGTGAAACGGGACCGGTACCACTTGGGCGAACGCGGGCGCCGCCAGCAGCGCTTCGGCGAGCCGCCCGGCGATCCGGGCGCGGGAAGCGGGGGCCCCGGCAACCTGGGTGATCTTGACCCCGTTTTCGTGCCTGAGGGCGGTGATGCGGGCCGTCGACAGCGGCCCGATCAGCCGCGGGATCCGGATTCCGGGCAGGCGGCCGTAAAGCGGCGCCACGGCCGCCAGGCAGCGCTGTTCGCGCGGAAAATCGACCTCGTGCTCGAGCAGCGCGCGGATCGAGGTCAGTGTCTCGGCCAGAGCGGCGAGCCGGGCCCGGTCCCGGGCATGCCTCTGCGCAAGAAAACCGGCGAGCTCCTGGAGGATTCGCATGTCCTCGGCGTAGCAGGCCGGGATGTACGGTTTCAAAACCTTAAAAACGCCCCTTTCCCGGCGGCCGTGCGGCGGCTCGATCCAGGTGAAGCCCACCACGGCGCTGACGCTGGCCTCCGAATGAATTTTCGAATCGAGCCTGACGGAATACTGCTCGAACCGCGGCCACAGTTCGCGCAGGATGATGGCGCGAATCTCTTCGAGGGTCACGTCCGAAATGGCGTCTTCAAGCTGGGAGAGAGCGTGGCGGAAGCGGCGGTCGAAGTGCCTGTTGCGCGCCAGCACCTGGCCGATTTTTTGAAGCCCCGGAATTCTGGCGATCAGACGCAGCAGGCGAAGCTCCGCAGGCAGACCGGGCGGAGCTTCGATCTGCTCCACCACCTTGGGCGCCAGCCGCTCCGCGGACAGCCGGGAGACATAGAATTCGATCGCGTCGCGGACCAGCGGCTGCCAGTCCCGGTACGCCGGCGGCACGAGTTGTTCGACGGGGACCAGCCGCGTGATCCAGCGGCCGAGTTCGGTTCGCCAGACCTTCCCGCCGCTCCCCTCGAGCGCGGTCCTCACGGCCGCGATCCGTTCGGCAGAGGTCCTGTAGCGCGATAGGAAGGCGGCCAGTGCGTGCTCCAATTGTCCGGGCGAAAACATCCCCGGAGCGCCGTTCTCGCGCAGCGCTTTCCGGCGGTTAGCCACGGCGCGCCTCCCTGCCCATAAAGGCGCGGCAGCCAGCCGGAACCGGGCACGCACCTGGCCGCCTGCCAAACCGAAGGCCCAAGTCCGGGTTGCCTACCGGGCCGGTTCCGGACCGCCGCCGCCCGATGCCGCCATGGTCCGCGTTGGCCCTCGGCCCTTTTCGGACCTGCGCGCCGCGCCTGGACTTTCGGCCTTCGGACGGACGCGCTGCTGCTCGGTCTTCTTCTCCTCTTCTCCGGCTTCGACGTGTTCTTCGGCTTCGGCGGGCTGGGAAATGGGCCTGAACGCGAGATCGAGCAGCGATTTCTGGGCCGTGGTGAAATTCTGCACGCTTTCCCGGGCCAGGACGGCCAAAGATGTGCGCAGCGCGGGCCTGGCGCGTACCCGCTCGCTCGCCTCGACGGTTTCCATCGCCAGCTTCAGCAGCGCCCGCTGCGCGTCGATGAACTTCTCCACGCCTTCCCGCGCGAGCTGGTTCAGAATCGCGGAACGCTCCTGCGGTGAGGCTTTGGTTTCTTGCTCCTGGGTCGCAATGCTCACCTGCTCGGCAACCTGATCCAGAAAAATCTTCTGCGTCTCAACGAAGGACTCGAATGTCTGGCGGGTCATCCTCGAGAGCCGGGCGCCAGTTATGAGCGGTTTGGATTCCTTGTACGCCTCAACGGCTTCCCGGGTTTGCCCCATCATCATGTCCAGCAGGTTCTTCTGCATTTCGGTGAGCGTTCCCACGCTGCGGGGAATCAGATCGACGAGAGCCGCCAGGCCCGGGCGCAAACTTAGCGCCTGCTTCAGTGCGTCCGTGAAAACCGCGCTCTCATCGGCCGCCAGATCCAGCAGTATCTTGCCGGCATCAGCGAAGCCTTTCAGGACGTCGCTGGCGGTTTCCATTGTCGAGGCAGCCGGCCGGACGGTCATGCGCTCGCGCAACATACCCTCGATGAGGGCCACCTCTTGAGCGGTCAGGTCGGAGATGATTTGCATGGCTTCGGCCAGGGTTTCGCCGCCCTGCCGGGTCCAATAAGGAAGAACGCCCCTCGTAGTAGAGGCCCGCCCCGTAGCTGCCGCACTCATATATGCCTCCTCTTTACCTTGCGGAAGAACTGCGCTATACTGCGTTGCAGTATAACCCGAGTATAGGGCCGGGGCGGCTATCAGTCAAGGATTAGTTTAAGATTTTTTAAGCGTTTCTCGGTAAAAGCATGAGCACGCACAAGATCGTCATCAAAAAGTACAGCGACCGGCGCCTGTACGATACCGCGAACCGCCGCTACGTCAATCTCGACGACATCGCGCGCATGATTCGCGAGGGCATCGACGTGGAAGTGGTGGATGCCTCAACCGGCAAGGACCTCACCCGTCTGGTGCTGACGCAGATCATCGTCGACGACAGCCGCGACGGCGAGTGCGCATTGCCGTTGAAGCTCCTGCGCCAGCTCGTGATTGCCTCGGACCGCGCCACACACGACTTCCTCTCCTGGTATCTCGAAACGGCGCTCGAGCTCTACAAGAATGCGGGGGCGGCTTTCCGCATGCTGGAGGCGAGGTCGGCGGTTTCCAACCCCATGGAGTATCTCCGCCGCCTGGTCGCGCCCGACCGCGACAGCGGGGAAATCGAAGAGCTCCGGCGCCAGGTTCGCGAACTGGAAGCGCGCCTGGAGGCCTTTGAACGGCGCAGTGCGGCACGCAAGCCGTAGGTGATTGCGTCAGCGGTCGGAAAGCCGGTCGTAAAGGTGTAGGTCGTTCGTCGTGCCGAGGGACGTATTGTACCGGCTCACCAGCCCCAGCGCCTCTCTCAGGTCTTCCTGGAACTCGTGAAGGGCCTTGAGCTGCTGGGCCAGCGCCGGAACGCTCCGATCACCCGCGCGCCAGAACTTCTGGAATCCGCGATCCACCAGCGCGGCGATCTCCCCGTTCACAACCCATCCCCAGCGCTCCACGCGGGGGCCGCCGGCGACAATCGCCGCGCACCCTCCGCGGCTCACCTTCACGCGGCCATCGGGCAGCGGCTCGATTTCAAAGCCCGCTTCGCGTACCGCTTCCGTCCAGTCGCGGGCGCCATTGGTTGCCGGCTGCTGTCTGCGGAAAAACATTGCTTCCATTATAAAGAGATGTATGGCTTTCATCCTGTCGCTTGACGAAGGCACCACGAGTGCGCGCGCGGCGCTCTATGACGAGCAGGGCCGGAGGGTCGCCATGGAGTCCTGCCCGATTCCCTCGCAGTATCCGCAGCCGGGCTGGGTCGAGCAGGATGCGGTCGAGATCTGGAACGCGCAGAAGACTGCCGCGTGCCGCGTCCTGGAGCGCGGCGGCGCCGCCGCCTCGGACATCCGCGCGGTGGGCATTACGAATCAGCGCGAGACCACCATCGTGTGGGAGCGCTCCACCGGGCGGCCGGTCGCGCCCGCCATTGTCTGGCAATGCCGCCGCACCGCCGATTACTGCGCGGAGCTCGCCGCATCGCCCGCGGCCGCTGTGATCGAGCGCAAGACGGGCCTCGTCATCGACGCCTACTTTTCCGCCAGCAAGATCCGTTGGATTCTCGACCACGTGCCCGATGGCCAGGCGCGCGCCCGCGACGGCGAACTTCTCTTCGGCAACGTGGATAGCTGGCTCGTGTGGAACCTTACCGGCGGCGCGGTCCACTCCACCGATCCATCCAACGCTTCGCGGACCATGCTCATGGATCTCGCCACGGGCGATTGGGACCCGGAACTGCTCGCCATCTTCGACGTACCGCGCGCCATGCTTCCCCGGATCTCGCCGTCCAGCGCCATCATCGGCGAGTGCGGCGCGGGTGTGTTTGGCGCGGCCGCGCCGATCGCAGGAATTGCCGGGGACCAGCAGGCGGCGATGGTGGGACAGGCGTGCTTCCGTCCGGGGCTGTCGAAGAACACCTACGGCACGGGCTGCTTCGCGCTGCTTCATACCGGCGGCCGCGTGCCCGCATCGAAGAACCGCCTGGTGGCGACGCGCGCGGCGTCGGCTTCGGGACAGGCCGAATTCGCCATTGAGGGCAGCGTCTTCATTGCCGGCGCGGTGGTGCAATGGCTCCGCGACCAGTTGGGTCTGATTGCAACGGCTGCTGAATCGGAAGCGCTCGCGGCATCAGTGCCCGACACCGGGGGCGTGTACGTTGTGCCTGCCTTCGTCGGCCTCGGCGCGCCGCACTGGGATTCCGGCGCGCGCGGCATCATTACCGGCCTCACGCGAGCAAGCGGGCGCGCTCACATCGTCCGGGCCGCCCTGGAAAGCATCTGTTACCAGACGCGCGAGCTGATCGAAGCCATGGAGGCCGATTCCGGCGAGCGTGTCGCGGAGCTGCGCGTAGACGGCGGCGCCGCGAGCAACAATTTCTTGATGCAATTCCAGGCCGATATTCTCGGCTGCCGCATCGTGCGCCCGGTGGATACGGAAACCACGGCTCTCGGCGCAGCCTATCTCGCGGGACTCGCGACCGGTTTCTGGAAGAGCGTCGAGGAGGTGGAGAGCTTCTGGCAAGTGGAGCGCGCCTTCGAGCCCGCGATGGACGCCGCCACCCGCGACCGCCTGTTCGAAGGCTGGAAATCCGCCGTCTCCCGCTGCCGGTCGTAGGGGTGTGTCGGAAAACGGCCTCATTCATACACTCAGGCTATTGCAGAGCTATATGGGCTCGTGGGCTCTGGCTGGTCGGGAACGGCCTCTTTGATACACTCAACCACCGCTCGAGCACGGCCTGCCACAGAGCTCTGGCTGGTCGGGAACGGCCTCTTTGATACACTCTTCAAGTCCCCGGACGTCGGCCGTTCACCGCTCTGGCTGGTCGGGAACGGCCTCTTTGATACACTCCGGAAGGCAACTACCGGAAGGATTCAGAAGGCTCTGGCTGGTCGGGAACGGCCTCTTTGATACACTCATGCCCCCTAAAAGCAAAACCTTCCATTGGGCTCTGGCTGGTCGGGAACGGCCTCTTTGATACACTCTTCCATTTTCGGCGGGAAATTCGTGAGCGCGCTCTGGCTGGTCGGGAACGGCCTCTTTGATACACTCCGGAAGGCAACTACCGGAAGGATTCAGAAGGCTCTGGCTGGTCGGGAACGGCCTCTTTGATACACTCCGAGATTGCCCGAGCGGAGCTGGCCCGGAGGCTCTGGCTGGTCGGGAACGGCCTCTTTGATACACTCTTCAAGTCCCCGGACGTCGGCCGTTCACCGCTCTGGCTGGTCGGGAACGGCCTCTTTGATACACTCCGCGGCCGGAGAATCCCTGAAGTTGGACGGGCTCTGGCTGGTCGGGAACGGCCTCTTTGATACACTCGTGACAGCTGCAATCCCTTGGCGTCCGAGCGCTCTGGCTGGTCGGGAACGGCCTCTTTGATACACTCTTTCCTTGTTCCGTCCGATCCAGCCACCGGCTCTGGCTGGTCGGGAACGGCCTCTTTGATACACTCAGACAGCGAGCGGAAAGTACCGCCCCGGAGGCTCTGGCTGGTCGGGAACGGCCTCTTTGATACACTCCAGTTGAGTAGCTATATTCGCTGTTTTCCGCTCTGGCTGGTCGGGAACGGCCTCTTTGATACACTCGCCCTATGCGCTGTTTCGTTGGGTCGGGCGTGCTCTGGCTGGTCGGGAACGGCCTCTTTGATACACTCGATTATGGTTCGTGGTGGGATGAAAAATGTGCTCTGGCTGGTCGGGAACGGCCTCTTTGATACACTCCATCGACCAGGTGGAAGCCGCGCTGCTGGCGCTCTGGCTGGTCGGGAACGGCCTCTTTGATACACTCCCACTGCACCATTGGTAGCTTCACCTGTCCGCTCTGGCTGGTCGGGAACGGCCTCTTTGATACACTCATTCCGGTTTTCACCAGCTCTGGCACGGCGGCTCTGGCTGGTCGGGAACGGCCTCTTTGATACACTCCGTAATAGCTGTTGACGGTCGGGCAACGGGGCTCTGGCTGGTCGGGAACGGCCTCTTTGATACACTCTTCTACGCGGGAGAGGGCAAGCGGAAAGACGCTCTGGCTGGTCGGGAACGGCCTCTTTGATACACTCACGGCCGCTACGCGCACCGGGACCGCGATAGCTCTGGCTGGTCGGGAACGGCCTCTTTGATACACTCAAAGGGGCGCTTGATTCTGACGGCATCCTGGCTCTGGCTGGTCGGGAACGGCCTCTTTGATACACTCCCGGTGATGCCGTCCGAGGACGAGCAATCGGCTCTGGCTGGTCGGGAACGGCCTCTTTGATACACTCCTTCGAGCGCCCACAGGCGCCCGTCCTGTTGCTCTGGCTGGTCGGGAACGGCCTCTTTGATACACTCCGAATGCCTGCAGTGGCGAGTAGTGATCCTGGCTCTGGCTGGTCGGGAACGGCCTCTTTGATACACTCTGGCCTTCAGTTCCTCTACCGTCATCTGAGCTCTGGCTGGTCGGGAACGGCCTCTTTGATACACTCCGATTGTTGATAGGCAACTCGTGGTCTGCGCTCTGGCTGGTCGGGAACGGCCTCTTTGATACACTCCAGAAGGCTGGTGGGACCCCAATCCCAACGGCTCTGGCTGGTCGGGAACGGCCTCTTTGATACACTCGTACTCCGGCATAGGGATCGGAGCCGGCCCGCTCTGGCTGGTCGGGAACGGCCTCTTTGATACACTCGCCCGTTCGGAAACCTCTTTACTCCTCCGAGGCTCTGGCTGGTCGGGAACGGCCTCTTTGATACACTCACAAATGGGTGGAGGTATTCCGACGAATGGGCTCTGGCTGGTCGGGAGCGGCCTCTTTGATACACTCACAGGATGATGGACGAATCCCGGCGTATGTGCTCTGGCTGGTCGGGAACGGCCTCTTTGATACACTCAATGGCAGGCGGCGGCGTGGATGCTGGAGAGCTCTGGCTGGTCGGGAACGGCCTCTTTGATACACTCCGATCTGGTCTTCGAGCTTCATGCTCGGATGCTCTGGCTGGTCGGGAACGGCCTCTTTGATACACTCTCCTGCGGAGTATGGGGCGCACTCCTTGCGGCTCTGGCTGGTCGGGAACGGCCTCTTTGATACACTCGGCGCGCGCGTGGTCTTAACCACCACGCGGGCTCTGGCTGGTCGGGAACGGCCTCTTTGATACACTCTCAGTCCGCTCTTTCCCTGAGCCCCGCTGGGCTCTGGCTGGTCGGGAACGGCCTCTTTGATACACTCACAACGAGTTAGTCAACCACATTCCTACAGGCTCTGGCTGGTCGGGAACGGCCTCTTTGATACACTCAAGGACTACGAAGTAATCGCCGTGGAACTGGCTCTGGCTGGTCGGGAACGGCCTCTTTGATACACTCCGATCCTAATTCGGCCCACGTGGTTTCATCGCTCTGGCTGGTCGGGAACGGCCTCTTTGATACACTCGAGGTCGCTGAGCGTGCCGCTGGCGAGGTTGCTCTGGCTGGTCGGGAACGGCCTCTTTGATACACTCTGTCAGGACTGACAACGTCGGTCCTGCCCAGCTCTGGCTGGTCGGGAACGGCCTCTTTGATACACTCCCAGCGACGCTGGAGGATATCGTAGCGTCCGCTCTGGCTGGTCGGGAACGGCCTCTTTGATACACTCCATCCAGCGCCCACAGGCGTCCGTTTCGTTGCTCTGGCTGGTCGGGAACGGCCTCTTTGATACACTCGTCGCGGGCGCCGGCATGAGACGTGTCCGGGCTCTGGCTGGTCGGGAACGGCCTCTTTGATACACTCGGTGGTGGCAATATAAAGAACCCCGCGTGAGCTCTGGCTGGTCGGGAACGGCCTCTTTGATACACTCTCAACTCCAGCCCGATCCTGCGGGCGGTTTGCTCTGGCTGGTCGGGAACGGCCTCTTTGATACACTCCGCAACCCTGCGCTCTACGGTGACGATCTGGCTCTGGCTGGTCGGGAACGGCCTCTTTGATACACTCCATCGACCCATTGGGAGACATCACGCCCGTGCTCTGGCTGGTCGGGAACGGCCTCTTTGATACACTCAATGGCATCCGTGGTAATTACTACATCTTCGCTCTGGCTGGTCGGGAACGGCCTCTTTGATACACTCAGCCCGAGACTTCGCCGCTTGTAGGCTTGTGCTCTGGCTGGTCGGGAACGGCCTCTTTGATACACTCGAGAGTTAACGATGCCATCAGTCTTGTTCGCTCTGGCTGGTCGGGAACGGCCTCTTTGATACACTCTTTGGCCGGGAGAGATAATACATCCCCTTCGCTCTGGCTGGTCGGGAACGGCCTCTTTGATACACTCCCAGCGACACGAAGTATTTCCTGCTCGCTGGCTCTGGCTGGTCGGGAACGGCCTCTTTGATACACTCCTTGAGTTTCCGAGTTCCACAGATACAGAAGCTCTGGCTGGTCGGGAACGGCCTCTTTGATACACTCGACATCAATGTTGTGGTCGTAGGGGAAGATGCTCTGGCTGGTCGGGAACGGCCTCTTTGATACACTCTTGCGCTCCTGCACGTCTTTCCGCATCATGGCTCTGGCTGGTCGGGAACGGCCTCTTTGATACACTCATGACCACGAGCCAACCGTCGCCTATTCGGGCTCTGGCTGGTCGGGAACGGCCTCTTTGATACACTCAACTCGACTCAGAACTGAAATCGATCGCTGGCTCTGGCTGGTCGGGAACGGCCTCTTTGATACACTCCGATGAGGACGGAGATGTCCACTGCGCGAAGCTCTGGCTGGTCGGGAACGGCCTCTTTGATACACTCGAAATCGAGACACACGTAGTTGGTCCGCTGCTCTGGCTGGTCGGGAACGGCCTCTTTGATACACTCCGGCGCCAGCATGACGCCGCACAGCCGGAGGCTCTGGCTGGTCGGGAACGGCCTCTTTGATACACTCGAGCCTCTGACATCTCAGCCGCGGCCCCGCGCTCTGGCTGGTCGGGAACGGCCTCTTTGATACACTCCATCTTCTTGACCCGCGGGTTGCTCAGATGCTCTGGCTGGTCGGGAACGGCCTCTTTGATACACTCCCCACCGAAGGCCCCTATATTCGTGGGGCCGCTCTGGCTGGTCGGGAACGGCCTCTTTGATACACTCTGGAGCGAATCAATGCCGAAGCGGAGGCGGGCTCTGGCTGGTCGGGAACGGCCTCTTTGATACACTCGCTCTCATGAGTGCCTCGCCAGACATCAGCGCTCTGGCTGGTCGGGAACGGCCTCTTTGATACACTCTCCCCGTCGCACATCGCTTGAAGCACCGACGCTCTGGCTGGTCGGGAACGGCCTCTTTGATACACTCGGAGGTAGCATAGGATGACAGCAGCGCTTGGCTCTGGCTGGTCGGGAACGGCCTCTTTGATACACTCGCTTGCTCGCCTTCCAGCAGCGCTCGGCCTGCTCTGGCTGGTCGGGAACGGCCTCTTTGATACACTCGGACAGGCTGAACGATATTCTCTACGGTCGCGCTCTGGCTGGTCGGGAACGGCCTCTTTGATACACTCCCTCTCCGCTGCCGCAAAAGGCGACATGACGCTCTGGCTGGTCGGGAACGGCCTCTTTGATACACTCTCTCAGTCTCTTCTCTGGCATCGAGGCAGCGCTCTGGCTGGTCGGGAACGGCCTCTTTGATACACTCGCCCATCAACGAGGCCATCCAGAAAGCCCGGCTCTGGCTGGTCGGGAACGGCCTCTTTGATACACTCGACAGACAATCTTGGTCCGCCCGTCCTTGTGCTCTGGCTGGTCGGGAACGGCCTCTTTGATACACTCACGTAGAGCGCTCGAAACTCATGCTTCAGAGCTCTGGCTGGTCGGGAACGGCCTCTTTGATACACTCTCACGGTCAAGGAGCTGATCGACAGGTATTGCTCTGGCTGGTCGGGAACGGCCTCTTTGATACACTCTTGGGAGCGCGGGGCAGTGGTGCCCGAGGGGCTCTGGCTGGTCGGGAACGGCCTCTTTGATACACTCGTTACGTCGTCGAAGAAGAACCTGACGTCTGCTCTGGCTGGTCGGGAACGGCCTCTTTGATACACTCAACAGGCAAGCGATTACTGGTGGACGTCTCGCTCTGGCTGGTCGGGAACGGCCTCTTTGATACACTCTAGTGGCTCGCATCTCCATGAGATGCGAGCCATTTATGTTTCGTTCGTCAATCGAAAACCGACCATTCAGGCGTGCACTGGCCATAGCGCATCTTCAATTTTTCTTAGTTTTTGAACTTCGTGGCCTCCCGGCCCTCTAGAAAAGCGAGATCTGCGTTGGCGCCGATTCCACCCTTCCGCGAATCCTGGCGTTGTACACCTCCATCTTTCCGAATTGATGATCAGTGACGAGCAGCAAACGCACCTGCCCTCCCGGCGGCAGGGCACGTACAATGTGAGTTTTCAAACTGTCTGCTGCTTGTTCGCTTGGCAAATGCTTTGCATAGACGGAGAGCTGCAACTGCGTGAAGCCCCGTGAAAGGATTTCTTTCCTGAAGTGGGCGTACTGTTGCCGCTGTTCCCGGCTTTTGACCGGAAGATCGAACAGCACAAACAGCCACATGACTCGATAGCCGGAAATGCTGCTCATCGGCTCAGCCCGTTCGCCGGATGCCTTCCTTTGCAGTGAGCCCCGTTTCGCGGCCAACTGGTCTGCGTTCCACAGGAAGGCGATCCCCAGGCAACCATTCAGGTATCCATAATCGCTGAGCTTCACCCGTAACCGCCGCGGCTAAAGACTGAGCGACCCGCGCGAGAATATCAAAAAGGGTTCGGCTTTCACCTTCCACCAGAAATCGCGCAGCCAGGGCTTCAATGAGCCGCCTCTTTGCGTCCCGTTCAAGTGGCCCGATGTCGGAATTCGCAACGCATCGATCAACGATGGGCCGGAACGGCTCCATGATGTCGTCAGCCAAAGCGAAGGCATTCGCTTTGTTCCGATGCGCGAGACCAAAGGTTGGGTGCAAACCGCTGCCACAAATAGCGCGAGCCGCCATGGCTCTCAACACCGCATACCCGTAGTCCAGCCAGTGGTTCCGCTCGTCTTCTTCTTTGCTCCGCACAAACCGGGGATCGCCGAACACGAGGCGCCAGTAACGGTGCGCAGCCCGGGCCTCGATATTGTCCGGATCGCCTGACCGGACACGCCGAGCCAACGCCCGAAGCCCAGCGTCCGTTCCCATCCTTTCTTCCAGCACGCGCGCCTGCGCTGAAATCTTCGCGCGCACGACCTGCTGCCACAGGCGCTTCCGGCGCGGCAGGGTCAGGCGCGATTGGTGAGTGAAGCGTTCAGCCTGTACGTGGTGGCTTTCGAGCGGCAGCAACATGGCAACTGGCCGTCGGCGCGCGTCGCAGGCCACCAGGCTTGCGCCCGCAGTCGCCAATTCTCCCAACACCGCCTGCGTGAACACCACTTCCCGATGAGAAACAATCACCGCAGCAATTTCCGAGCAGGGGATCGCATCCAACTCCTCTCCTTCGTGCCTTACCACGAGCAGGCCGTTGCGAATGGACAGTCTTACAGGCCGCTCGGAAAAATCCAAAATCCTGTTAGTCATGAGCGTCCACAATATCGCCGAGCGGTGTCACTACAACCTTCCGGCAACCCAGTTTCATCAGTGTGTTCAATGCCACGTCCCAGATTTCAGCATCCTTCTTCAACCGGGCATCTGTGGCAGGCTGCAATTCGAAAGATCCACGCGTCCGTGCACTTCGAACACACCATAATGTCTCCGGCTGATCGGGCGCGCGGCGCACGGCAACCATGTCCCCTTCGCTGAGAGAGAAACAGAACTGCGTATTAGGGCCATGATCCCGTTGCACGATTCTTACGCCCTCATGACGGCGCCGATAACGTTCCATCGCCTCAAGCCTCGATACCGCTCGAAAATGCCACCGTTTCGGCAATCCCGACTTTGGGTCTGTTTCCGCCCATATCTCGATGTGGTGGTTCCCGCCAGGGATGACGTGCCGGCGGCGCTCAGGCCTGTCCTCGGCTATCGAACGAACCGTCTCAACCTGAAAACACCGAACTCGCTTGATCGGAATCTTCCGGCCATTGCTTTCAATAAATGGCCAGTTACCCTCGAACTTCTTTGCGTCGCTGCCGACCGCTTCCCAAGCCGCCCTGACGATCTCGCGGATTCTCTCGTCGACGATCGCCTCGATATCCGTTTTCGTCAAGCTGGTCACCGGCT
Source organism: Acidobacteriota bacterium (assembly GCA_029776225.1). Taxonomy (GTDB): domain Bacteria; phylum Acidobacteriota; class Terriglobia; order Bryobacterales; family Bryobacteraceae; genus Fen-330. The sequence goes on from JAKOTR010000031.1 coordinate 113,272, forward strand.
TCCGGCAGCGGACGACCATCTTTCCTTCCCGCTGTTCGGGTGCGCTGTAGTACGTCTCGTTGTGCAGCGCTCCCTTCAGGCGCCGCTTGGGGCGATGTGACACGACGCAGCGCAACACTGCGTTTCTGGCCTGTTCGCGAAAACCCGGCCACGGATCGGGAAGCGATCCAAACCGGCGATGCCCTTCGGCCCGAGCCCGTCTCGCGGCGTCGGCGAGTTGTTGAATCTGAGCCTGCGTAGCCAGCGCGACCGCGATCGCATCTACGGCATGATGCCGGTAGTCGTCGCGGTTCTTTTCAGGTTTTTCATTCAGTATCCGGTTCAGGTCCCATTTCTGCCGCAGAAATGCAGTAACGGCGCCTGCACAGACGATAATTCGGTTGTTATCCGGCCGGTCAATTCCGAACAGCAAGCCCAGGTATTTGGCAGCCAGACGAGAAGCGTACCTTGTGTCACATAACTGCCGGCTGACGAATTCCCCAAGCAGCTTTTCAGCGTCCGTTTCGGTCATGATGAAGCGGCGCAGCTTTGCAACATTGCGGAAGGCACGCACGCGCTCCACCATCAATGGCCACTCCTCGGTATGCCCAAACGCTTCCCACGGAGTTCGGTTGCCCTTCAGCCTGTTGAATCCGGCTTCGCAAAGAGTCTTGTTCTGGAAGGAGTCGTCGAGGCACCGGTCGAAGGGGATGATGTGTTCGACGTCGAACCGGGGGTGATCGCCAAATAACGCTTCAAGGCTGATCGGCTGTCCAGAGTAGGGGCAATGCCTGCCGCACTCCAACCACAGAAGGTACTTTTCTATCTGGCGGCTCGGAACGTTGTCTCCGAGATACGGGCGTAGCGCCTCCCTGGCCTCCTCCCGAAGTTTTCTGCGCTGCTGGTTACGCCTGGCCTCCTTTCTTCTTTCCTCTCTCGATCGCTTCATGTCCCGCGCCAGTTCGATATGGATCGAAGCCGGTTTGCCGAACCGGCGAATGACGGCGTTCACTGTTTTCCGCAGTTCACTCAAGGCCCGGATAACAGCGGGATTCCGTATGTCCTTAAGCCCTGGAGCTTCCAGCACGGGCGGGAGATAGTCCAGCGGTTCTTTTTCCTCGAATTGCTCCGGCCAGAGTTTCCGCCGCGCCTCTCCAAACGTCATTCCCTGCTCCATGAAAGGCAACGCCTTGCAGATAGCCTTTGACGAGAGCCTGGAATAGCCGGAAGGCAGAGCGACTTCACACAGTCGTTGCGCGACATCTGGCGAATATCCCCACTTTTCAGTCAAACACCGGAACAAATCTTCGTCCGTCTCATTCCGCCTCGCGTCCCCAAGGTCTGCAACCAATTCCCGTTGCCTCTCTTCGGGCATTTCCAGCCAGGAGGACCCAAGAGCGGCAAACATACGAGAGGAAACAATGTCACCGGGAAGATTCGTGTCGCCATCCTCTTCGATCGAAAAACGGGAAGAAGCGGGGAGCGACAGCAGCTTCCTAACCTGCGGAAAAGAAATTTTTTCTTTCGTGCGTGTCGCCTCGATCAGAGTTTGGCGTTCGTGATCTTCCAGTTTGCGAGGCGCAACCCCCTTCTGCACTACCATCAAATTGTTAATGGCGTTCAGTACGCGAAATCGCTGTGCCTCAATCGTCCATAGTGGAGCCCGTTTTTCACCCGGCTCCAGTTCGCAATCGCCGACCAGATCATCACTTGGCTTCAGAGGGCGCTGATAGAAAATCGCCCGCTCCAGGACCTGCCGCCTGGCATCGGTTAACACGTCGGGGTAATGCTGCTGCTGAGCGGTCCAGATCGCCGCAAACTCCTCTTCGTACATCCTCCGGTGCGTCCTCTGGCCACGAATTCTTGTCTCGTGTGGATTCAGTTTGGAGAAGTATTCCCCCAATGTCCGGCTGCCGCTGGCGTGAATCTCCTTCCACAGCCCTTCGATACTTTTCTTGAACTCACTCGAATTCTCACTCTGATCGAGTGCCGCCCGGCCGCGAAAGCCGCGCCTTTGGGCTAGGTGATAAAGCGCTCGGCCGATCTCATAGAGCGTGAGTTTATGATCCAGACTTCTTGCTCGCAGGTAGTAAGGCAGCACTTCGGTTTCCGGATACTTGAGGGCAAGCTCCGCGTCGATTGCCGGCAGGATCTTTTCACGGTCTCCGCATGGCAGCAGGCCGTACTGCTGCAAGATGCGGAATACATTGAGCAACCTGCGGCGGCGCCTGTCCGTTTGCCGCCGTTGCTGCCGGGCCAGGCGCCGCTGCCGGGCGCGTGATTCTTCATTGCCGGATGCATAGTCGCCCTCGAAACCGGGAGTAAAAATCCTCACGCCAGTCCAGACGATCTCACGGTTCGACTTATCGATGAGCGCGGCGCCGAGCGAATTAACCCCGAGGTCGATGCCGAGAATGTAAGAGTTGGCTCTTGACATGGGCTTTCACCTGTGCGATTTTAAACTCCAGAGTGTATCAAAGAGGCCGTTTCCTTGCCGTGTCAGAGTAAGGTTACGTCCTACCGCGAGGTATCTGTTCTACAGTAGCCTCTATGGACGCCCCCTTAGGGGGCGATTTCAATTTAATTCACTTTTCTGCAGGATGTAAGCTGCTGGGACACAAACAAGTGCGCTGTGATGTATGCCGCTTTGTAGGGCTGTTCGCATTGTCATTTTCGTACAGCGCCGCTTTGCCGATATCATGAAGCTGTGATTTGTTCTTTTGACCGCGCCGTTCTGGGGCGCACGGGGATCGAAGTTTGCCGGATTGGCATATCGGCGTCTTATGGGGTGCCGGGCGCGGCTGTTGAGCGCGCGTTTGAGCAGGGCGTCAACTACATCTACTGGGGCACGATGCGCCGCGCAGAGTTTGGCAAGGCTATCCGCAACCTTGCCCCGCACCGCGAGCGGTTCGTGCTCGTCATCCAGTCCTATTCCCGGATGGCGAGCCTTCTCGGCTTCAGCCTGGAGCGCGCTCTTCGCGAACTCCGCTTCGAGTACGCCGACGTTCTTCTTCTGGGTATGTGGAACCGGCCGCTGCCGCCGCGGTACCTCGAAGCGTTCCACCGGCTGAAGGCGCGCGGGCTGGTCCGCTATCTTGCCATCTCAACTCACAAGCGGAAGCTGGTTCCCGAATTCGCCTCGGGCAACGACTTCGACATTGTCCACTTCCGCTACAACGCCGCGCATCCCGGTGCGGAGCAGGACATCTTTCCGCACCTTCCTCCGGCGGATGCGTGCCCGGGCCTGGTGGCCTTCACCGCGACAAGCTGGGGGCAACTGCTGAAGAGCCGGAAAATTCCGCGTGACTTGCCGCGCCCCACGGCGACCGACTGTTACCGCTTCGTCCTGAGCAGGCCGGAAGTCGACGTCTGCATGACCGGCCCGGCCACGGCAGAGCACGTGGAGAGCGCGCTCGAAGCCTTGCGCCGCGGGCCGATGTCCGAAGAAGAACTGGCGTGGATGCGGCGCGCTGGCCGCGCGGTTTCCGGAAAAGCGGCTTAGACGGCGACGGCCTGGCTCGACTCCCGCGCCACGAGTTCGAAGGGGATCAGCACGCGCTCGGGAGGCAGCGGCTCTTCCGCCTCCATCGCTCTCAGGAGGATCGACGCCGCGCACTCGCCCATCTTCGAGCTGTTCAGGTCGATGGTGGAAAGCGGGACCCGCAGGATATCGGAATAGTGCACGTTGCCGGCGCCGACCACTTCGATGTCGTACGGCACTTCGAGGCCGGCTTCCAGAATCGCCTTGATGGCGCCGACGGCGACCGCGTCGTTGAAGCACACCACGCCGTCCAATCGCGGGTTGACCGAAAGCAGCCGTTGCATGGCGTTGTAGCCGGCGGAGTCGCTGGATCCGCCGCTTTCCACGTAGGCCGGCGGCGCTTTGAGCCCGTGCCGCGCCAGCGCGTCAGCGTAGCCTTTCAGGCGCCCGGCGGCGGTGGAGGTTTCCGGACCGCGTATGTGCGCGATATGCCGGCAGCCGCGCGAGATCAAGTGCTCGGTGGCCATTGCCCCGATCGCCTCATCGTCCGCGCCAACATAGCTGGCTTCGACCGCAGGGAACGCCCGGTCGATCAGCACGTACGGCAGCTTGTGTTTTTCGATGCGGCGGAACAGGGCGGTCTCTTCCGGCGGCTGCGCCGACGCCAGAATCAGGCCGTCAACGTGCGAACACGACAGCAGCAGGTTGACTGCCTGGCGCTCGCATTCCGCGTCGCCCTCGGAATTCGAGATCAGGACCGTATAGCCTTTGGGCTGCAACACCCGCGAAACCCCGCGCGCAATCTCGGCGAAATGCGTGTCGGTAAGGTCCGGAACCACCAGCCCGATGATATGAATCCGAGTTTCCACCTCGATACTCCTTTTAGGTCTCGAATGAGCATACCACGACGGCCCTTCCGCGGATCCGGTTGCCAACCTGAAGCCGGCCTGCTCGCTAGCTCTGCGATGGCGCCAGCGCCGGATGGGGCTGTCGAGATTGCCGGCGGCTCCACAGGACTCGACAGGAAATTTGCATTTACCTGACAAAAAGGTTGCTCCGGCGTCGCACCCGCCCAATGGCGCCGCACTACTCTGAAGCCATCACGGGAAGGGGAACAGAGGGATCTCCCCATCCCAGAAAGGAAAGGACGGCGCAGATGAAACCCAGGGCGCGGGTGCTTACCAATTTGATCTGCCTGGTGGCGGTCATGTTCTCTCAGCAGATCTGTCTGGCGCAGGCTGACCCGTGGGAGCGGGTCAGGTTGATCGAACAGAACGCAAACGTACACGTCAAGCTGCACTCCGGCAAGACGGTGAAAGGCAAGATGGAATCCTGGAACACCGACGGGCTGAGCGTGCGGCAGGGGAAAAGCAGAGTGCTGGCGGTGGCCAAGTCCGATGTCAGGCAAGTCGTGTTGCCCATCGGGATGTCGCGAGGACGCAGGGCGGCTTGGGGTCTGGCGATTGGCGGCGGCGTCGGTGGCGGCTTCGGCGGCGCGATCTGTGCGCCCATGGAGTGCAACGCAAAGGAAACGGCTGCGGCTATCGGCGCCTTCGCCGTTTTGGTCGGGGGTATTGCCGCGGGCATCGCCGCGCTGTTTCCCCAGCATAAGGAAATCATTTACTCGGCGAGAGCGGCAACGGAGCCGCTTGAGGCCGGTTCCGCCCTGCCTGTCCCTGTACAGGTAGCGGAAACCGGCACCCTTTGGGAGTAGAACGCTGCCGCGGCCGGCGAGTGGAGTGCGCCCGCCAGAGCGGAATATCGAGTCAGGTAAACGCTGCCCACCGCCGTGCAAGGCTTCCGGGTGCAGAGCTTCTGGAGGGCGAATATTCGCCTCCTGTAAACTGGTATCCGGATGGAAGAGACATCCAAGAAGCTGACTGCGCACGTGAAGGCCGCGGGTTGAGCGTCGAAGCTGAGTCCAAAGGTTTTGGACCAGGTGCTGGGGCGCATTCCTGCCGTGCCCAATGAGAACGTGCTCGTAGGGTTTGAGACGTCGGACGATGCCGGCGTGTACAAGCTCACGCCGGAGTGTGCCCTGGTGCAGACGGTGGACTTTTTCACGCCGATCGTCGACGACCCGTTCACTTTCGGCGCGATCGCAGCGGCGAACGCTTTGAGCGACGTATATGCCATGGGCGGGCGTCCGCTGTCGGCGCTGGCGCTGGTCGCCTATCCCCCCAAAGGGGATCTCGACGATCTGGCCGAGATTATGCGCGGCGGCGCGGCGAAGATGTCCGAGGCGGGCTGCGCGGTGATCGGCGGCCACAGCGTGGCGGACGCGGAGATCAAGTTCGGCTACGCGGTGACCGGCGTGGTGCATCCGGACCGGGTGCTCACCAACACCGGCGCGCGCCCCGGGGACCTGCTGGTGTTTACCAAGCGCATCGGCACCGGCGTGATCTCGACGGCGCTGAAACGCGGGATCGCCGCGCCCGAGCACGTGGAGGCCTCCATCGCCTCGATGCTGGAGCTGAACCGGGCCGCCTGGGAAGTGATGACGAAGTTCGGCGTGCACGCCTGCACCGACGTGAGCGGCTTCGGTCTGATCGGGCACGCGCGCGAGATGGCCGCCGGCAGCGGCGTCACGCTCGCACTGGAAGCGGACCGCGTGCGGTTCTTACCGGGTGCGGTGGAGTACGCGCGGCAGGGCGCGATTCCGGGCGGGCTCAAGAACAACCGCGAATACCTTTGTTGCGCGGTGGAACTTAAGCGCGAGCTGCCTGAAGAGATCGAGATGCTGCTGTACGACCCGCAGACCTCCGGCGGGCTGCTGATCTCCGCTGCGGCACTCGAGGCGAACGCCATCGTCGAGAACATGGAAGGCGCCTACTTGATCGGCCGCGTTCTGGAGCGTCAGGAAAAGGCAATTCAAATCGTATGAAAAATCCTCTGATTATCGCGCTCGACTTCGAGTCGGCCGGGCGAGCGCGCGAACTGGTGGACCGGCTCGGAGATTCGGTTTCGTTCTACAAGGTGGGGCTGGAGCTGTACGCGGCCGCGGGCATGGAATTCGTCAAGGAACTGATCGCGCGCGGCAAGGACGTGTTTCTCGATCTGAAGCTGTACGACATCGGCGAAACCGTCAAGCGCACGGTGGCGCAACTGGCCGCGACCGGCGTCCGCTTCACCACCATACATGCCGTCCCGCAGGTGATGCGCGCGGCGGTGGAAGGACGGGGTTCATCAAACCTCCAACTGCTGGCCGTCACCGTGCTGACCAGTCTCGATGACCGCGACCTTGCGGATATGGGCTACCGTTATTCGGTGTCCGAGCTCGTCGCCCTGCGCGTCCGCCAGGCGATGGAAGCGGGCGTGGGCGGGATCGTCTGCTCTCCCTTGGAAGTGGGGGCGGTGCGCAGGATAGCCGGACCGGGCGCGGTGCTGGTCACGCCGGGCGTCCGCTCGGCCGGGGCGGGAAAAGGCGATCAGAAGAGGGTAGCCACTCCGGCCGAAGCGCTGGCCAACGGCGCCGATTACCTCGTGATCGGGCGGCAGGTGACGCGCGCCGAAGATCCTGCGGCCGAGGTGCGCCGGATTTTGGAAGAGGTTCAACTGCCCCGCTGAGTCCCGGTTTTGCGGGCTGGAATCCCGGGCTGTTCGCTTTAAGTCGCCCCGCGCGGCATGTGACAATAAGCTTGTGAACGGTCACCAGATACGTCAGAGTTTCCTCGACTTCTTTGCTGCTCGCGGGCACCGCATTGTGCGCAGTTCCTCTCTCGTTCCCGCCAAGGACCCCACGCTCCTGTTCACCAACGCGGGAATGAACCAGTTTAAGGACGTCTTTCTCGGCCTGGAGAAGCGCGACTACTCGCGCGCGGCCACTTCCCAGAAGTGCGTCCGGGCGGGAGGCAAGCACAACGATCTGGAGAACGTCGGCTACACGCGCCGGCATCACACGTTCTTTGAGATGCTGGGCAACTTCTCCTTCGGGGATTACTTCAAGGCCGAAGCCATCGAGTACGCCTGGGACCTGATCACGCGCGAGTTCGCCATTCCGAAGGACCGGCTCTACATCACGGTTTTTCGAGAAGACGACGAGGCGGAAGAGCTCTGGCAAAAGGTCGCCGGAGTTCCCAAAGACCGCATCTTCCGCCAGGACGAAAAAGACAACTTCTGGCAGATGGGCGAGACCGGCCCGTGCGGCCCATGTGCGGAGATTCACTACGATCTGGGCCCTGGCACGGCCGAGATTCCGGTCGAAAACGACGAGTTCCCGAGCGAATCGGGGCGCTACGTCGAGATCTGGAACCTGGTGTTCATGCAATACGACCGGGACACCAACGGCACGCTCACGCCGTTGCCGCGGCCTTCGATCGACACCGGCATGGGACTGGAGCGCATCGCGGCGGTGTTGCAGGGCAAGCTCTCCAATTACGACACCGACCTGCTCTGCCCCATCATCCAGCAGGCCGCCAGCATCTTCGGCGTCAGCTATGGCGAAGACTTCAAGGTGGATACGACTCTGCGAATCGTGGCCGACCACAGCCGCGCGACCGCGTTCCTGATTCACGACGGAGTGGTGCCGAGCAACGACGGGCGCGGCTACGTGCTCCGAAAGATCATGCGGCGCGCCATGCGGCACGCGCGGCGGATCGGCGTGGTAGACCCGTTCCTCTACAAGCTGACCGGTTTCGTTGCCGAGCTGATGCGGCCCGCCTATCCCGAACTGATGGAGAGCCTGGAGCGCGTGGCCCGCATCGTGAAGGACGAAGAGCGCCGCTACGCGACCACGTTCCAGGTGGCCGAAAAAATTTTTCACGACGAAGCGAAAAGCGCCGCGCACGGCGTGCTGCCCGGGCCGGTGGCATTCAAGCTGTACGACACCTACGGCCTGCCGCTCGAAGAGCAGGAGGAGATGGCGCGCGAGTACGGTCTTACTGTCGACCGCGACGGCTTCGCCGCCGAGATGGAGAAACAGCGCGAGCGCGCCCGCGCGAGCTGGAAAGGCGGCGAGAAGGGCGCCATCCCGCCGGTGTGGCAGCAACTGGCTTCCGAACTGCGCACGAATTTTTTGGGCTACGAGAAGCTCGAATCGGTGAGCCGCGTGGCCGCACTAGTCGTGAACCAGCAGCAGGTAGATTCCATCCAGCCGGGAGACACGGCCGAAGTCGTGCTCGATGAAACTCCTTTTTACGCCGAGGCTGGCGGGCAGGTGGGCGACAAAGGCGCGCTGTACGATCCGGAAACGGGCGAGAAAGCGGCAACGGTGGAGAACACTTACGCCCCCGTTCCGGGCGTTACAGCGCATCGCGTGACCGCGCTCGCGCCGATTCGCCGCGGCCAGCAAATTCGCGCCGCTGTGGACGAAGCGCTGCGCCGCGCCACCATGCGCAACCATACTGCCACCCACCTTCTGCACGCCGCTCTGCGCTCGGTGCTCGGCCCGCACGTCAAGCAGGCCGGCAGCGTGGTGGAGCCCACCCGGCTGCGCTTCGACTTCACGCATTACGCCGCGATGGACGACGCCGAGCTGATGGAAGTCGAGCGGCTGATGAACGCGCAGATCCTGAGAGACAGCCCAGTCCAGACCGACCAGATGGAGCTCGAGAAGGCCATCGAGACGGGGGCCATGGCGCTGTTCGGCGAAAAGTACGGCGACCGGGTGCGCGTGGTTTCGGTGCCGGGTTTCAGCCGCGAGCTGTGCGGCGGAACGCACGTGTCGCGCACCGGCGAGATCGGGCTTTGCAAAATCGTCTACGAGGGCAGCATTTCGGCCGGGGTGCGCCGCATTGAAGCGGTGACCGGCGAAGGCGCGCTGGAGCGTTTCCGCGAGTCCGTGTCGGCGGTGCGGCAGGCGGCGGCGCTGCTGCGGACCTCCGAGCCGGAGCTCGTGGACCAGGTGGAAAAACTGATCGAGCAGCGGCGCGCCCTGGAGCGGCAACTCGAGCAGCTCAAGGCGAAGGTAGCCCACGCGAAGGCCGCCAGTCTGGAAGAGCAGGCGCGCGTGGTGAAGGGCGTGCGCGTGCTTGCGGGACGGGTGGACGGCCTGGACCGCCAGCAGATGCGCGAGCTCGCCGATTCTCTGCGGAACAAGTGGAAAACCGCGGTGATCGTGCTGGCGTCGGCCGAGGACTCCTCCATTGCGATCGTCTCGGCCGTGACGAAGGACCTTACCTCCAAGGTGCACGCCGGCAAGCTTGCGGGCGCGGTGGCGCAGGCCGTTGGCGGGAAGGGCGGCGGCCGCCCGGACATGGCCGAAGCGGGTGGTAAAGAGCCTGCGGCGCTGCCGGCAGCGCTTGAGAGCGTCTACAAAACCGTGGAGGGGATGCTGTGATGGCCGATGTGCCGCGGTTCGGCGCCGTAGTGGTCGGAGCCGGGCCGACGGGCCTCGCCTGCGGCATTGAGCTCGGGCGGCGCGGCATCTCCAACATCATCTTCGATAAGGGCTGCCTACTGAACTCCATATACAACTACCCGACGCACATGGTGTTCTTCACCACGCCGGAGTTGCTGGAGATCGGCGACATCCCGATGACGTCGATCCGCGAGAAGCCGAACCGGACCGAGGCGCTCAAGTATTACCGCCGCGTGGCCCAGCATTACCGCCTGAACATCCATCAGTACGAGCGCGTGGAGCGCATCGACGGGGAAGACGGAAACTTCATCGTGCACACCGTTGACCGCACCGGCTGCCCGCTGGCTTACCGGGCGCGCAAGGTCGTGCTCGCCACCGGGTATTACGATCTGCCGAACCGCCTCAACGTGCCCGGTGAGGATCTGGATAAGGTCATTTACTATTACAAGGAGCCGCATCCGTACTACGACATGGATGTGGCTGTCATCGGCGGCAAGAACTCCGCGGCGATTGCGGCGCTTGAACTGTACCGCACCGGCGCGCGCGTCACGCTCATCCACCGCGAGGAGGCGATCTCCGATCAGGTGAAGTACTGGATCAAGCCCGATCTGGAAAACCGGATCAAGAACGGGGAAATTAAGGCGTATTTCCGCTCGCGCGTTCTGGAGATCCGGCAGCAATCGATTACCGTCGAAACGCCCGAGGGCGAAATCGAGCTGAAGAACGATTTCGTGTTCGCCATGATCGGCTATCGCCCGGATACCGAGTTCCTGGCGCGGCACGGCATCCTGATCGACCCGGAAAGCAAGCGTCCGTACACGGACCCGGAGACGCTGGAAAGCCACCGCAAGGGGATTTATTTAGCCGGCGTGATCGTGGCCGGTATGAACACGAACGAGATTTTTATCGAGAACGGCCGCTTTCACGGGAAGAAAATCGCCGAGGCGATCGCGGCCAGCCTCCAGGATTGATTCACACCGCGTACCGCCCGGTCTCGATTACGTGCCGCGCAATCTCCCGCCCAAGCCCAATCGTATCGGCCGGTTCCTGCTTCACGAGCCTGCGCAGGATGGCCAGTTGTGTCCTCAGCGTGTCGCCTTCGGCCGACGCCGCGATCACCTTGCGCGACGAACGCACCACGGTATCGAAAGCTTTCTCCGCGTAGTAGCTGGTCATCGCCACGGCCGGTCTTGCCGCCTGCGGTCCCCTGGCTGCCAGCATTTTTTCAGCCCGCAGAACGCACGATTCCAGCGCGTAGGTCTCCATGACGCAGTCGGCCAGCGCGCCCATCACTTCCTGCTGGTCCGCAAGGTTCTGGGCATACTTCTGCGACGCCGCGCCGGCGGCAAAGAAGAACAGTTTTTTCGCGTTCGCCAGCATTTGCCGGGCGCCGGCCAGCGGTCCTTCCCTCTCGTTGCCCGCCCCTGAGCTGTACATCACCTCGTCCATTACGCGCTTGATGGCCTGAAGCAGCGGAAGTTGGCCCGCCATGGCCCGCTTCATGAGCCATCCGGTGATGATCAGGCGGTTGATCTCATTGGTGCCTTCGAAGATGCGGTTGACGCGCGAATCCCGGTAGCTGCGCGCCGCCGGGTACTCCTCCACGTAGCCGTAGCCTCCGAAAATCTGCACCACGTGGTCCACCACCATGTCGAGCATTTCCGATCCCCAGACCTTCAGGATCGAGCACTCCACCGCGTACTCTTCGATGCGCTTCTGGATCTCTTGTGAGGCGCCCTCGGCGCTCGTGTCGATGCCTGCCAGCGCCGCGTCGAGCATCCCGCTGGTGCGGTAGACCATCGACTCGCCCGCGTAGATGCCGGAGGCCGCGTCAGCGAGCTTTTCCTGAATCAGCCCGAACTCGCAGATCGGCTTTCCGAACGCCTTCCGGTCTCTGGCGTACTGTATGCCGTCCTGCAATGCATAGCGCGCGCCGCCGGCGCAGGCGGCTCCGAGCTTCAAGCGCCCGATGTTCAGGACGTTGAACGCGATGTGCTGCCCCCTGCCCGGCTCACCAAGCAGGTTTTCCGCCGCGACCTTGCAATCGCTCAGCACCAGCGGGCACGTGGATGCGCCCCAGATCCCCAGCTTATGTTCCTCGGCGCCTATGGAAAGCCCCGGCGTGTTCCGGTCGACGAGAAAGGCCGAAAACTTCTCCCCGTCGATCTTGACGAACACCGTGAAGACGTCCGCGAGGCCGGCGTTGGTGATCCACATCTTCTCGCCGTTGAGGATATAGTGCCGGCCATCCGCGGAGAGCGACGCTCGCGCACGGCAGTTCAGCGCATCGGATCCCGAAGACGCCTCCGACAGCGCATAGGCGGCGATCCATTCGCCGCTCGCCAGCTTCGGCAGGTACTTTTGCTTCTGTTTCGGCGTGCCGTACCAGACAATGGGCAGCGTGCCGATGCAGGTGTGTGCGGCGAACGCCACGGCGAAGCTCGCCAGCTTGCTGATGGATTCCGTCACCACCGCCGAGCTCACCTTGTCCATTTCGAGCCCGCCGTATTGCTCGGGGATATCCACGGCCAGCAAACCCAGTTCGCCCGCCCTCCGCAGCAGTCCCTTCGTCACCGCCAGGTTTTTCTCTTCGATCTCCTTCATGGCGGGCATCACTTCGTTCAGGGTGAACTCGGTTGCGGTCTTCGCAATCTGGCGGTGATCGCCGGTAAAATCCTCCGGCGTAAAGACGTCTTCCGGCCGGGTCTCTTCGATCAAGAAGCCGCCGCCCTTGGCCCTGCCAGCCGCCGCCGGCCGGTCGCTTGTCGCCATAGCGCCCCCTCAAGTCTGGAGATTCTCGAAAATGCCCGCGGCGCCCATGCCGCCGCCGACACACATGGTGACCATGCCGTACCGCACCTTGCGCCGCCGCATCTCCGCGAGCAGCGTGGCCGTCAGCTTCGCTCCCGTGCAGCCCAGCGGATGCCCCAGGGCAATCGCGCCGCCGTTCACGTTGACCCTGGAGGTATCGAGCCCGAGGCACTTGATCACCGCCAGCGATTGGGCCGCGAAAGCCTCGTTTAACTCGATCAGGCCGATGTCGTCCAGCTCAAGGCCGGCCAGCTTCAGCGCCTTTGGGATGGCGTAGACCGGCCCCACGCCCATCTCCGCGGGTTCGCACCCGGCATATGCATAGGAAACAAAACGCGCCAGCGGCTGGATTCCCAATGCCCGCGCGCGCTCCTCGGACATCACAACCGCCGCGGCCGCCCCGTCGGATGTCTGCGAGGAGTTGCCCGCTGTCACGGTGCCGTTCGCGTGGAACACGGGTTTCAACTTTGCCAGTGCTTCGAGCGACGTGTCGGCCCGCGGTCCTTCGTCCTCGCGGAATTCCTGCGCACTGAAAGCGGGCGCCACGGGAACAATCTCCTCGGCGAAGCGTCCGGCCTTCTGTGCCGCAACCGCTTTGCGATGGCTTTCAAGCGAGAACCGGTCGGCGTCCTCGCGCGCGATGCCGTAATGGCGCGCCACGCGCTCGGCCGTCAGCCCCATGGACATGTACGCGCTGGGGAAGTGCTCCTCCAGCCACGGGTTGGCTGAAATCTTGTGGCCGCCCATCGGGATCATCGACATCGACTCCGTGCCGCCGGCGATGACGACGTCAGCGCCGCCCCCGCGGATCCGCTCCGCCGCCAGCGCGATGGATTGCAACCCCGACGCGCAGTACCGGTTCACGGTCATGGCCGCCGCCTCAATGGGCAACCCCGCTCGGAGCGAGGCCATGCGCGCCACGTTCATCCCCTGCTCGGCTTCCGGCATGGCGCAGCCGATGATGACGTCCTCCACTTCCTTGGGGTCCAGGTTCGGGACGCGTTCCAGCGCGCCGCGGATCGCCGCCGCACACAAATCGTCTGGCCGCGTCGCCCTCAGCGCTCCCTTTGGCGCTTTGCCGACCGCTGTCCGGACCGCACTCGTAATCACGGCTTCTCTCATCGCCATCTCCTCCCACACCAGCGCCTTTAGTTCCGCAGCGGCTTACCCGTCTTTAAGGTGAACGCGATCCGCTCCTGGGTCTTCTTCTCGCCGCACAGGGAAAGAAACGCTTCCCGCTCCAGATCCAGGAAGTACTCCTCGCTGACGGGAGCGCCCGGCGCAATCTTTCCGCCGCACATCACGTGCGCCAGCCGGTTCGCCACCTTCACGTCGTGGTCGCTGATGTATTCGCCCTCGCGCATCATGTGCACGCCCATACGGAGTGTCGCCAGCGCGTTCTCGCCGGGCGCCGGGATGTCGATGCGCGTCGCCGGGGGCGCGTATCCCGCCCGCGCCAGCTCGAGCGCGAGTTGTTTAGCGTCCGTGAGCAGCCGGCCGCGGTTCATAGTGACGCGGTCGCCTCCGTTCAGGAACCCTAAGCGGCGCGCTTCCAGCGCCGAGCCGGACACCTTCGCCGTCGCCACGGTTTCAAAGTTCCGCCGCATGGCATCGAACATTTCGACGGATTCGCTGCGGCTACGGTCGCGAACCGCCGCGGCCGCATCCAGGGCGCGCAGCACCATCTCTTTGCATCCGCCGCCGGCCGGAATCAGCCCCACACTGCACTCCACCAGCCCCATGTACAGCTCCGCGTGCGCCTGCCGCAGCGCGGCGTGCAGCGCCACTTCCGCCCCGCCGCCCAGACAGAAGCCAAACGGCGCAACGACCACGGGCCGCGGGCAGAACTTGATAGCCCATGTCATGCGCTGGAATGCGCGGACGGCGCGGTCGATCTCGTCCCACTCGCTCTCCTGAGCGGCGAGCAGCAACTGCATCAAGTTCGCGCCGACCGAAAAATTTTCCGAGTCCCCGGTGATAACGAACGCGGCGAAGTTCCGCACGGCGTCGCCCTCGGGATTGAGCGCCTCCGTTACGAGACGCACGATGTCCTCGCCGATGGCGTCCTTTTTCGAGTGCAGTTCGATGCAGGCTGCACCGCCGCCCAGGTCGATGAGCGAAGCTCCGGCGTTCCGCCGCACCACGCCGTTCGAGGCGCGGAAATCCGCCACGCGCGCAACGCCCTCCGGCCTTTTGATAGGCCTGTAGCCGCCGGCTTCGGTGTGGAATGCCTCCTGTCCCTGTGCCGTGTACCAGCTTTCCGCGCCCGCATCGAGCAGCCCCTGAACCACCGGGCTCACCTCGATGCCATCTTTCTTCATTCGCTCAACTGTCGCGCGAACGCCGGCCGCATCCCACAACTGGAACGGACCCATCTCCCAGTTGAAGCCGGCGCGCATCGCCGCATCCACGCTCGATACATCGCCGGAAATTTCCGGCAGGCAATCGGCCGCATAGTTCCAGAGCGCGGCCAGCAGCCGCCAGTAGAAGCGCTCGCGGAGAAGCAGGCGGATTCTTTCCTCAAGCCGCTCCACGTTTTTCGCCATTTCGAGCGCAGGCAGGGCAGGTTTCGACGCCGGCCTGTACTCGAGCGTTTTCCAGTCCAGCGCGTAGCGGGTCTCGCCTTCCTTGCGGTAGAAACCCTGCTTCGTTTTGTCGCCCAGCCATTTCCGCTCGAGCATCGCCTGCACAAACGGCGGCAGCGCGACATCCATGCCGGGGGTGCGCGGCAGATTCGACGCCACCTGCGCCAGCACGTCCAGCCCCACCAGATCCGCCAGCCGGAACGTGCCGGTGCGCGGCCAACCGATGGCCGTGCCGGTGAGCGCGTCCACTTCCTCGATGCTGAGGTTCTCCTCCTGCATCAGCTGCGCGGCTGCGAGCATGACGAACACTCCGATCCGGTTGGCGATGAAGTTCGGCGTGTCCCGCGCGAAAACGACTTCCTTGCCGAGCCGCACGTCGGCGAATTCGGCGATCGCCTGCACCGCCGCGGGATCGCTCTCGGGAGTCGGGATGATTTCCAGCAGCCGCATGTAGCGCGGTGGATTGAAGAAATGGGCGCCGAACCAGCGCCGCCGGATTTCTTCCGGCAGTTTCGCCGCAAGGGTTGTTACGGAGAGCCCGCTCGTGTTCGTAGTGAAGATGGCCTCGGGTTTCAAGTGCGCCGCCGCTTTTTCCAACAGCGCCTGCTTGATCTCCAGGTTCTCGGTGACAGCTTCGATCACCCAGTCGCAGCCGGCCAGCATCGCCATGTCGTCTTCGAAATTCCCAACCGTGATGCGGCCAGCGAGCGAAGGCTCGAAGAACGCCGCCGGTTTGGCTTTCTTCAGCCCTTCGAGCGCCTGTGCGGCTGCGGCGCTCCGGGGCGGCGCTTCCGATGCGACGTCCAGCAGGACGACATTCAGCCCGGCATTGGCAAGGTGCGCGGCGATTCGCGAACCCATGGTCCCGGCGCCGAGCACGGCCGCTTTGCGGATCAGCGCGGGCGCGCGGCGGTCCGCGAAGCGCTCGTCCGGCGCGGGCCTCAGCGCTGACTCAGCTAGCATGCCTCTGCCCCCTTTCGAGCCTTCAGGCCGCTCCACACCCAGGCAGGCGGAACTCTGTCGCGGTGATAGCTATTTTCGGCTTCCCAGTTGCCGAGGAATGGCTCGCCCTTAGCTACCCGCTATCTTAGCGGCTGTTAATGAAGAGTCGCAACAAGTAAAGGTTGGGAGTAGACTGTCTGAAACGCGGCATTTACAGATCACCCGCGAGGTAAGGAGTTTCCATGCAGCGGCGGACGTTTTTGCAGTTGTGCGCGGCGAGTTCGGCGGGGTTGATAAGAGCGGTGGGCGCGCAGCGCCGCACACCCAACGTGATTTTGATCTATGCGGACGACCTCGGATACGGCGACGTGGGCTGCTACGGCGCCACCCTGGTGAAAACTCCAAACGTGGACAGGCTGGCCCGCGAAGGCGTGCGCTTCACCGATGCTCATTCCTCCTCGGCCACCTGCACGCCGTCGCGCTACTCGCTGATGACTGGCCAGTACGCCTGGCGGAAGAAGGGGACCCGCATTCTGCCCGGCGACGCGGCGCTGATCCTCGACACCACCCGGCCCACGTTGGCTTCCGTGTTCAAGCAGGCCGGCTACAACACCGGTTACGTCGGCCAAGTGGCACCTGGGTCTCGGCGCGGGCAACTTGGACTGGAACGGCGAGATCCGGCCCGGCCCGCTGGAAGTGGGGTTCGACTACTGCTTTCTGATCCCAGCCACGGGCGACCGCGTCCCTTGCGTCTACGTCGAGAACCACCGCGTAGTAAGCCTGGACCCGGAGGACCCCATCCGCGTCAGCTACCAGACTCCGCTGCTCGATGAGCCGACCGGGCGCGAGCGACCCGACCTCCTGAAAATCAAGCCGAGCCGCGGCCACGATCAGACGATCATCAACGGCATCAGCCGGATCGGATATATGAGCGGCGGGAAAGCGGCCCGCTGGGTGGACGAGGAGATGGCCGCGACGATCACGGCGAAGGCGATTTCCTTTATTGAACGTAACCGAGCGAATCCGTTTTTTCTCTTTTTCTCGACCCACGACATTCACGTCCCGCGTGTGCCGCAGCGGGATTTTCGAGGAATTACCGGCTGCGGCGTGCGCTGCGACGTCGTCGCTCAACTGGATTGGTGCGTGGGCCGGATCCTCGCCGTCCTGGACCAGCTCAAGCTCACCCGGGACACGCTGGTGCTATTCTCCAGCGACAACGGGCCGGTGGTGGACGACGGCTACGCGGATAATTCGCCACAGGACCTCAAGGACCACAAGCCGGCCGGGCCGTTCCGCGGAGGCAAGTACTCCGTCTACGAGGGCGGGACCCGGGTGCCGTTTCTGGCTTCCTGGCCCGGCAGAATCAAGCCTGGGGTGTCGCGCGCTCTGATCGGGCAGGTCGATTTGATCGCCTCCATGGCCGCGCTCGTTGGACAGCGCCTTCCGGCAAACCTCGGTCTGGACAGCACCAACCAACTCACCGCGCTATTAGGGGAGTCTGAACAGGGGCGCAGCCACCTGGTGGAGCATGACGCGTCTCTTCTGGCCCTCCGCATGGGCAAGTGGAAGCTGATCCCGCGGGAAGGAGCCGGTGGCGATGAACTCTACGACCTCGACGCCGATCCTGGAGAGACCACCAATATCGCGAAAGCCAACCCCAACGTTGTCGAGGAGATGAAAAAACTTCTGCGCCAGGTTCGTGAAGCCGGAGGCGCCGCGGTCCTGCCCCGGTCCTGACCACCAACCCGCGCCGGAGTGTTTGGAGTATGCTGTCTGTATTCCGAAACAATAGCGGGTGTCAGGATGCGTATATGGTCGGCGCGAAGAAAGAGGGGGGCGTCTGAGGCGCCGGCGGCGGACGGCATCTCCCCCGCTCAAGTCCGGGAGCAGCTCCACCGCATTCTCTCCAGCGAGCGCTTTGTAAATTCCGAGCGACTGCGAAGGTTCCTTCAGTACATCGTAGAGGAGACACTCAGGGGTTCTCCGGGCAGCTTGAAGGAGTACTCGCTGGGCATTGCCGTTTTCGATCGGGACGCTTCCTACGATCCCCGGACCGATCCCATTGTCCGCGTGGAAGCGGGACGCCTGCGGTCGCGGCTGAACGAATACTACAACACACGGGGCAGGGAAGACCCCATAATCATCGAGCTTCCAAAAGGCAGCTACGCCGTCACGGTGCGCCAGCGAAGCGCCAAAGAGGCCCGCCGGTTCGACTGGGCGCGGCTGCGCTGGATGCTCGACCTGCGCTTTGCCGGTTTCGCCGCCATGGCTGTGCTCTGCGCGGTCCTTGCCTTTGAGAACCGGGCGTTGCGGGCGCGAGGCGGCGCCCACTTGCCGAGGGAGGCCCAGCCGATTTGGGGCCCGCTCTTGTCAAGCCAGGCCGAAACGGTGATCGTTTTCGGTAGTCCGTTATTCTTCGAGTCCGAGGAAAAGCGCCTGTACGTCCGCGGCTACGACATCAACGACCCCTTCGACCGCTTTCGAAACCAGGCTTACCTCGGTCTTGAAAAACTTCTTGGCCCGCTCTCGGAGCCGCGCTATGTTTACGCTGCAACCGGCGACGCGCTGGCGCTGCACCTGTTGGGAGATTATCTTGCCCGCTATGGCAAACGGAGCAAGGCCCTGCCCGCCAACCTGGCCACGTGGGATGCGATCAAGGACAAGAACATCATCTGTGTTGGCGCGCGGAGAATGATTCCCCTTCTGGAACGGCTGCCGGTACAGCTTGATTTCGTCCTGCAACCCGATTTCTACGTTGTGAATTTGAAGCCCCGGCCGGGAGAGGAAAAATCCTATTGGACGCCTTCGCACCGGGACGCGATGAGCTATGCGATCATCGCCACCGCGCCGGGGCTGGCGCCGGGGCGCGAGATTTTGATCTTCGAGTCGCACGCGAGCGCCGGGATTGAGAGCGCCGTCGAGTACATGACCGGACAGGAAACGCTGCGCGAACTCAGCGGCAAAATCGAAGCCCGTCCCGGCGAGCGCCGCTCGTATCAGATCTTACTGCGCGTGCTTGCCCACCGCGACCAGGGCTTCAAGACGGAGTACGTTACCCACCATTCCACGCCGCGACCCCTCTAAGAAACGCTGCCCTCTTAGTTCGATTTCGGATGTAAACGTGCTAAATTCCCGGTTTTGTGCAGTTTGCAATATCATGAAGGGGATGAATTCCTCCAATGATTCGCCGCCGGGCCCACGTGTCACTGAGGGGATCCGCGACGACCTTTACAAAGCTTTAATCGATGCGATTCCGGATCCGGTTTTCGTTGTCGACGGCAATGTTCGGGTGCTGGACTGCAATCCGGCGGCCGCCGAGATGATCGGCGACTCGATGTTTTTCCCAAGCGGGCTCGGCTGCGACATGCTCCGTTGTGTCAACGCGAACCCGCAAGGATGCGGCTTGTCGGCGGCGTGCCGGGGGTGCGCGATCAGGAATTCGGTTGCACTCGCGCTGAAAGGCGAACGGCCGCGGCGCACGCGCTACAAGCTCGAAAGGATGGGAGAAGAGGGACCTGTGGTCAGCCATTTTCTGGTGACCGCGGCCCCGCTCAACTATCAAGGCAGCCACCTCGCGTTGCTGATACTGGAGGATATCAGCGAACTCGTCGAGTTGAAGCGCATGCTGCCGATCTGCGCCCACTGCCACCGGGTGCGCGACGACGCCCAGTACTGGCAGGATGTGGAATCGTACTGCCGGCGCAAGCTGGACATCGAGTTCTCGCACGGAATCTGTCCCGAGTGCCTCAAACGCCATTATCCGGACGTGCTGGAAAACCGGACGCCCGCCTGATATATCCGCGATAGCGTATTACAGTTGTACTGGACCTCTTCAGTACCCCCGTTCTATTGTTCGTTTGCGGCCCTGTGTGATTAACTCAAATTGTCTTCCGTATCGGGGCGCGCGAACAAGCAAGCTCCAGACGAGCCTCGCTCCGCGCGCCCCAGGAATGCGTGGCGGAGTGTCCTTCCCAGAACCCGATCACTAAAGCCCACCGTACATCGCATTGAGCCGCGCGCGAGGTTTTTCAAGTGTAACGATTATGTGAATTTGACAGGTGTGTGCCCCTCGTGTATAGCAGGATGGGAGGTCCGATGGACAGACGGGAGTTTAGCAAGATCGCGCTCGGCGGCGCGCTGGGGAGCGCGTACGCGCAATCCACAGCCTCATATGAGGGGTTGGGACGCCCGCCTATGAAGTGGGGCATCAAGCACTCCATGCAGGCGCCAAGCTTGACGGACGAGGACCTCATCCTCGCCAAACAACTCGGCATGGAGTGGGTCAACACCTGGTCGACTCCTGACAAGTACCAGGACATTGTCCGGAGAGTGGAGAGCTTCGGGCTGAAAGTCGCCAAAATCGGGAACGGCAGAGTGCACAACAACGCCGCGATCGTGCTCGGGCTTCCCGGGCGCGATGAGAAGATCGAAGAGTTCAAACAGAACCTGCGCGCCCTGGCGGCTGCCGGAATTCGCTACCAGCTTTACGCTCACATGGCTAATGGCGTGTGGAGCACGGAGCGCGAAACGGCGCGAGGGGGCGCGAGTTGCCGCGCGTTCGACGCCAGCAAGAAACCCTTTTCGGGCGGCTCTTCCCACAACAACGTGTATTTCGAGCGCAAGTACACCGATGACGAGCTATGGGCCAATTGGGAGTACTTCGTGCGCCGCATCGCTCCTGTGGCGGAAGAGACCGGAGTGAAGATCGGCGTTCATTGCGACGACCCGCCGGGCTTGACGCTCGGCAACCTTCAGCGGCCCATCTTCAGCAGCTTTGAAGGATACAAACGCGCGCTTGAGATCGCCAACAGCCCCAATATCGGCATGGGGCTCTGCGTGGGGTGTTGGCTGGAAGGCGGTCCGGCCATGGGCCGTAATGTCCTGGAGACCATCGACTACTTCGGCGGGCTGAAGAAACTCTTTATCGTTCACTTTCGAAACGTCAGCTCGCCCTTGCCGCACTTCCGTGAAACCTTTCTGAACGAAGGCTACATGGACATGTACATCATGAAGCGGCTGCGGCAGGTAAACTTCGACGGCGTGCTGATCGCCGACCACTGGCCGGCTACCATAGGCGGTGACAGAATCGCGCACGCCTATACGCTCGGCTACATCCAGGCACTCATCGAGCGGGCCAACGAAGAATTCTTGGTGTGAGCCGCGCGGGCGGCCGCTTCAGAGCTTAACCGCCATGCGCGCGCCGCATGGATCGATCCGGTTCAGCAACAAGTGTATGCGCTTCTCTTTCAGGTACTCGTCCTCGGCCTGCCGGGAACCGCGCCACCATCCGTAGTCGTCCACAATGAGAACTCCTCCGCGCACGAGCCGGGGAAAGAGATGGACCATTTCGTGCCGGGTCGAGCTATACCAGTCCGTGTCGAGGCGCAGCACCGCGATGCGCTTGGGAACCTGCCGCGGTATCGTTTCCTCGACTTTGCCTTTCACCAGCTTGATCCGGTCGGCGGGATAACCGGTTGAGAGCATGTTCCCCCAGACGGCGTCGTAGGGCGCTTGCCACCATTTGCTGGCCTCCCCGGCGGTGCGGTGCTGCTCCCAGATGGGAGCGGCGCTCTGCCCGTCGTGGCGCACATCCTCGGAAGTCGGGCGCGACATCCCTTCGAAGGTGTCATAGAGCCAGATGCGGCGGTCCCGCTCCCCGCACTCCAGGAGCGCGAGAGCGGCCAGCATTCCGTTGCCGCCCATCCACGTTCCGCACTCTACGATGTCGCCCGGCAATCCGCGTTTCAAAACATAAGTCACCGCCTGCCATGTGGAGTACATGCGTTCCATCGAGGTGATGGTGTAGTCCTTGCATCTCTCGTAGGCCCGTTTGAAGGCGGCGTCGGCATCCATGTCGGTGGTGATGATGTGCAGAGCCGAGAGAATCGAATCCGTTGTAACGTCGGAGGCAGGCCTTGCGGAAGCGGTTTTCCGCTCCCGAGCCGGCGCCGCCGCCTGACGCTTTGCATCGTCCACCTTCATTTCCAGCAGCACCGATCCTGGGCCATCCGCGTCGAACCAGGCCACCAGCTCCTGCACCAGCGCGAGCTTCAAGCGGAAGCGCCCGGTGGCATCCGGGGCCTTCACGCGCACTCCAAACACCGCCGAGTCGCCAGGATAGATGTCGAACGGCAACTGCGTACGCAAGCCGTCGTAAATCACCGGGCTGCCCTCTTTGTTGAACCAGTGATAGCTCACATGCACCGGGTTTCGGTAGCGGCTCGAAAGGACCTGACTGCCGAGGCTCCGTACCTCCACCTCCAGTGTGAACTCCATGCCCGCCGTCACCGTTGCAGGCGCGTTTTTGACCGCCATGCTCCATGCCGCCTCCTGAAGAACGGTGTTCTCCGGCGGGCGCGGCACGGGATTAACCGTTTCGGCGCCAGTGGCGAAGAGAACCATGCCTCTGGAGAATGGGAGATAGTCCACCAGCCGCAGTTTGTGGTTTACCTGATGCCGGTACACGCTTTGCGGTTCGCGATGCGCGTCGTGAAACAACACCAGCCGCGGCGCAAGCATCTGCAGCACCTGCGCCAGAACGCGGCTGCGATTCGCGGTAGCTAAGGGTGAATCGATGAAGAGAAGGTCGATCTTCTCCGGCGTGTCCTTCAGAGCCGAGGCGAGCGCCTCGGGATCGAACTCGAACCGGTCCCAGAGAAACGGCACGTGAACCGCGCGGCAACCTGCCGCTCGCGCCTGTGCCAGCCACGGTCCCCGCGAGGCTTCCAGCACCACCGACTCCACGCCCCTCTTCCGCAGGCAAATCGATGACTCGCCCGCGCCTATCTCAACCGCCGTGCGGACGCCGGCGCAGGCAACCAACTGAGCCAAATAGTTGTACTCTTCTCCTTCCAGGCAGGTGCCGCCGCATGGGAGCCCGTTCCACAGTACGTCGGAACAAACCCGCGGCCATTGCAAGCCTTCCTCCTCACCCGGATTACTGCGTTGCTGCGCGCCATCCCGGCGCCAGTCAGTCTCAGCGATTGTCAGTAACTGGAGCCGCATCCACTCGAATTCCGTTTTTGCGGATTCGTCCCCAACCGGCTGGCTGAGCGCGTCGCTCAAAGATGCCTGGAAGCGTGTGAACTCGTGTTTCGGCGCCGCGACCTGCACGGTGCTTCGCTTGCATAGCAGGCTCGCTACATCGACCGGCAATGAGCAGAGCGCTTTATCCACGTCGGGAATTCCGGCGAAATGAGCCAGCTTCAAGGTCTTGCCCGACCGCTTGTTGATCAGCCTTTCACCCTGCCGGATCACCTGCAATTGACCCCGGTTCAGAAATCCCGGCCAGTTGTACTGCTCCTCGTCCAGAGGGTCTACTGGGATGCTCTCGATGTTCAGGTATGCACAGAGAAAGTGGTTGTCGTAGAGCTTGCCGGGAATGATATACCGTTGCCAGTACTTGTCGGAAAGGCTGAGTTTTCGCAGTTTCTTGAAGAAGCCCGTGAGCGATTTGGGAATACAGAGGACGCCTGAGTTGAAATAGTTCTTGTTTGCCAGGTCCGGGTCGCCGGGCCATGGGCGCCGATTGTCGGTGATGAAAGTACAGGCCGAGAGATCGTCCGGCGCCGCCCGCAGCTTCCCGTTGCAGCGGAGGTCTTTCAGATCCTCCAGCACGATGATGTCGGAGTCCAGGTACACGAAATCTCCGAAATCGGAGAGAGCGCGCACGTACGCGGTGAACTTCGCGCGCTTGGCTCCCAGCGACCGGATCTCGGGCAACTCCCTGATCTCGCACCGGCCCAGGTTCCGAAAAGGTTCGAACAGCGACTTGTCGTCGCAGAAAATCGTCAACCTATAGGAAGTTCCCGACGTCCCCAGGGATATTAAGAGCCGCTTCGCAAGAGCGGCATAGCGATAATCGCAGACCGTTATAAAGTTCATTCTTAAATCCGATCAATTCCCGACACGGCGGAACGCTCCATCTCCGCCCTGACTGCTTCGCGGCGATCGCCCGAGGGAAAGCCGGTGCAGTGATTCCTCATCTTACCCCTGCCTTGTCGGCGCTGCCGCTGCACAAGGATGGAAGGATTATTGTATTGTCGCTAACGCCCGCTCCGCTGCGGCGAGCAGGGCTTCCGGGCCGACCGGTGCGCCGGTGGCCTTCTTCATCCACTCATCCGGCGCGAGGCGTCCGAGGCGCGCAACTCGTTCCACTTCCGGCCCGATGCGGCCGGAGGCGCGCATGTGCGCTTCGAGCTGGTTGGCGATGAGGTGGCCGATCGGGTAATCGGGCAGGTACATAAACCCATCGATCATGTGCGAATAGATGCTGAGCAGCACCACGTCGCGAGTGCGGAAAACCGGCGCGTAGTACTTGTTCCAGATGTCCTTGGAGATTTCGATGACGGCGTTCTTCAACTCGGCCGGGGTGGCCTGCGGATGGGCGTACATCCAGTTCCACACGGCCATGTCGACGAGGGCGACGCCGGCGATCTCATATGTTCCCCAGAAATCGTCAAGCGCGCGCAATGCTTCATCCTGCGGCGTGGGAGCGGCCAGCCCAAGCAGTTCCAGGTCCCTGGCTTGGAAGACAAACGCGATCGCCTCGGTGAACGCCGTGTTCGGAACGCCGTTCAGAAACCAGTGATCCACCTGCTTGAGCGAGAGCGTCTGCTCGACGTTGTGTCCCATCTCGTGGACGGCGATGTTGAAGCCTTTGTAATCCATGCCGTCGCGGCCGACCCGCGTCCGCAAGCGCGCCGGGGAGGTACGCAGCAGCGCGCCCCAGGCGTGGCCGGAGCCGCGCGCCGGCTCCACCACGATGTTCGAGGCCAGGTAGCGGGCGCGCTCGGGGCTGAAGCCCAGCGCTTCGAACATGCGCGGCATGTCTTTCGCGTACGCTTCGGCGGTCGGATATTTCTTCCGCGTGATTTCATCAAGCTGCGCCTCGGTGTACTTGCCGCGCGGCTTGAACCCCGCATACCAGATATCGAACGGCTCCAGCGGGCGGCCCAGCCGCTTCTCGATCAGCGCCGCCACCTTCGGCACGAGTGGAGAGGAGACCACCTGCTCCAGCATGGCGCGCACGCGCGCCTCGGGCAGCTCGCGATCTTCATCGAAGCGGCGCGCCATGTGGGTCGGCGCGGTGGGTGAGTACGGGTCGAGGAGCCTTGCGGCGTGGAACGTGCGCAGCAGCATCTCGTAGCGCGTGTCGGGTTCCGGCGAGGCCGTTACGTTCCCGGAGGCGGCCGGGCGGTCGTGATCCTTCACCGCGGATGCGCGCACTTCGTTCGTGAACGGGTTCCAGTCTACGTTCGGGTTGTCTATCACGGCCTGGGGAATCGTTTGCCGCACGATGTGCTCCATGACGCGCGCGATCACGCGCTGGCGCTCGAGGCCGCCTTTCTCGCGGTAATCGGCCTTGATCTGGTCGCGCAGATTCCAGTGCGAAAGCAGCCGCATTCCGGCGGGGAACAGGCGGCGGCCGTTGCGGTCGAGCACATGGTGCATCCAGATGTTGTATTCCGAGATGTACTGCTGCGCCTCCGAGCTTGCCTTGGCGATGGCCAGGTTTACCTCGGCGGGTACGCGGCGCGAGAAGCGCTGGGCAAGGCGCGCCTCAGCCCATTGCCTTCGCGTCCAGCGGGGGCCCTCCCTGAGGCGTTCTTCAAGCGTGGTCAGCGGGAAATTGAGCAGCACCGTGAAGGCCAGCTTGTTGTTGAACAGGTCGTCGGTGACATGGGCGGAGGGATCGTAGGCGGCGAAGATCTCGTCGTAGGGCATGATCGGGCCGGCGTCGAGATCCACCTGGAGGCGGAAGGCCTGCACGATCTCCAGCATGTGGCCGTCGAGCTGCTCGAAAAGCTTTTCGCACCGGGCAAACAGCGTGTCGAGTTCAGCCTGATCGCCGATGAAATGGCGGCGGACGAAATCCTCGAATACGGCGGCATCGCCGTCGCTATCGCGCCAGAACTCGGCAACTTGCTTCAGTCCCCGTTCGATCCGCGGCCGCTGGCCTTCGCCGTACCGCGCCGTCAGCTCTTTCTCGAGTTTCACCATGGAATCCTTTTTCCACGATTGTTGCGCGGAAGCGGGCACACCGAGCAACACAGCCAAGGCGGCAAGCACCGGCAAGACTTTTGCGAGCGGAAACACGATCCCTCCTCCTCAGGCGTGAAGCCGTAGTATAGCGCGGGGTCGGAGCGGGGGCGGGGTGGCGGGGTCCGAACGTGGCGGGCGGGCGGCCCGCCACGCGGTAGGGGTTGACTTTACAGGGGTTGGACGGTTTCGGGCGCAGCCTGCTCCGGCTTCTGCTGGGGGGCCTGCTTCTCCTGCCTGGCCATCTCCCGCTCCTGTTCCCTGGCCTGCCGTTCGGCGGCTCTCGCGGCCTGCTCGGCTTCTTCCGGAGTCATTGTTGGACGGAGCTCCTGTATGGCGCGGCCGAGGGACTGCGGTTCCGGCCCCGTCATCCTCAGCTTCAGGTCTTCAAATGGAATGCCGAGGTTCCTGGAAACGTTAAGCGCGGCGATGAACTGGCCGCGGTTTTTGAAGCCTTCAGCGGCAGCCTCAACCGGCATGCCGGGGGGCAGCATCGGCGCGAGCCGGGCTTTCTGGGCCTCGCTGAACTGTACGGTTTTGACCTGGGGCTTAACAACCGGAGCTTTCGCCGGCCGGACCTGCTTGTTGGCCATTCTGGCCGCCGCCGGGCCGCGCGCGCCTGCCGGGGGCGCATGACCAACGCCTCGGCCCAAGCCGCGCTGCGCCAGCGCGCCGGCCGCGGAAATCGCAAGCGTTGCTGCAACAGCAATCCACCTTCTCACAAACTCACCTCCTGATCATCGATCCGAGATTGAAACCCATTCCGAAAAAGACCGTGTTGAGCGCATAGGTTGTGCTGCGGCTGTACCCGACATAAAAAGTGGCCGTCTGGGACGGGGTGAACATAATCCACGCGGAAGCGCCCCGGTCGCGCGCGATCTCGGCCGGCCCGACCGTCACCTGCCGGACCTCGAAAACCCCGATTCTTCGTCCCCGCCCGCGGTTCTGCCCCGCCTGCGCCTGCGGCGGCAAACCCAGCCGGCTCACCACCGTCTGCTCGCCCGACGGCTCGAACGTGTATGCGGAAGCGCCAAGGTTTGCGTACTGCCAGATGCGCAGCAAAGCGCCCCCCTCGAGATGAAACACCGTGCCGTGGGATGTGAACGGCCGCTGGAAGAAGGGTGTGTCGGTGATCGCGTTGGCTATGCCGATGTCGGCGTAGGGCATGACGCGGCCGAACAGACGGTCAAAATGATTGTTCCAGTCATAGGTGACGTGGCCTGTGCTCAAGCCCTTCGATTCGTCGCCTGTCGGCGCCGTGACCGTGAGCGAAGGCGCATAGTTCACCACGGAGTTGGAAAAACTGAGGCGCACGGCCGTGTGGACGTTGCCGATCCCGTTTACCGAAGATACTCCCGGGTACGCCAGAGCGGTTTCGGACGGCCGCACGAAGTAAACCGGCAGGCCCGCCTCGACTGCCACAAACCGGTTGAAGTTGTAACCAACCGTGGCATCCAGGCGCATGAACGTGCCCAGCGTGTTCGCGGTTCCATCGAACCGCCCGTAGAGAGTGAAGCCCCGTTCTTCGCTCTGCGCGGCAGCAGGACGGACGCATCCCGCCATCACAAGGACAAGGACGCCTCGCCAGATAGAGTCTGACATGTGCTCTAATTGAGGGGACGCGGCTTAACTTACAGGCAAGGTAAGTACCAAAAACTCAGCTTTGAGTTTTCAGTTAATTACGGGCATTGCCGGTCTTCTTGACTGGAACAAATTACACGGCCGCGCGCCCGCGCGATTCTGCCGGTAAGCAGGCAGCCGCAGGAGCATTGCGATGAACTGGAGTGCGATCGCCGCCATTCTTCTGGCGCTTGCGGTAATGCTGGGTGCTTTCGGGGCGCACGCGTTGCGCAGCCGCCTCGACGCCTACTCGATGGGTATCTACGAGAAGGCCGTCCTCTACCATTTCGTGCACGCTCTGGGGATGCTTGGCGTCTCGATGATGCCCCGGATCGGCATGCTCGGCAACGGCGCGGCCGCGGCGGTGTGCGCGCTGCTGCTCGCCGGGATCGTGATTTTCTCCGGCAGCCTGTACCTGCTGGCCGGAACCGGCATTCGGGCGATCGCCGCGATCACCCCGCTCGGCGGCCTTTCGTTTATCGCCGCGTGGCTGGTGCTGGCCTACGGCCTGCTGGCCGCGCAGCGATAGAGCCGCGCTCACTTCTTATACGTCTTCGATACGTTGTTGCGGGTATTCGTAACCGTAAACGAGCCGTCCCGCCGGGCGGAAATCTTGATCCAGTGCCCCTGGCAGCCCTGCGCCTTCATGTTGGCGATGTACTGCTCGGAGGTGTTGAGATCGGGACCCGCCGTGGTCGAGTAGTGGAGCTGCCAGACATCCTCCAGCCCGGGCGAGGAGCGCAGCGTTCTGGCGACCTCGGGGGAGATACCCTTCCGCTCCCCGTTGTTCGAGATCGCAACCTTGGGGCGCAGCGCATGGACCAGCGCGGGGGAATTGGACCGGTCCAGCCCGTGATGGCTCACCATGAACAGATCCACCGTGCCGATGGGGTTCTTGGGGCACATCAGCTTGTACTCCGCCCACTTCACAAGGTCGCCGAAGTCGGCCATGCGGAATCTGCCGAATTGCCACACCGTCCCGATGGAAGCGGCATTATCGTCGTCCCGGGTTTGGGCCGGCCCCTCCGCCGGGCACGCATCGTTGGCGATTCCCCCGCCGCTGAGCGGCTTGGAGATGACCTGCTCGTTGGACGTGACCACGGTGATGCGCACGTCCCTGAACGGAATTGTGTCGCCCGGCTTGACGGACAGGCGCTTTCTGCCGCGCAGGAATGCGACGTAGGCGTCCGCGGCTCTGCGGTTGATTCCGGCCAGCTTGGGATTTGGCAGCAGAGGGCCGTGATCGACGAGCAGCGTGATGGGTAGTTTCGAGTCGATGTTGGGGACGTTCCCCACGTGGTCCACGTCGTAGTGCGTGATGAGCGCGACATCGAACCGCTTGACACCCGCGTCCTGAGCGGCCGCTAACACCCGGTTCAGATCGCGGTCGTTGAAGCCGGGCATGCCGCCGTCAATCAGCATGGTCTGGCCGGAAGGGTTTCTTACGATGATGGCTTTCCCGCCCTCGACGTCGACGACCCAGAAATCCAAAGTGTCGGCAGCCGTGAGCGGCAGGATGAACACGAAGGCAAGGACAAAGCAAAGGAATAAATGTTTCAAATCGAATCTCCTCACTATCTTGGCCGGCTCAGCGAGATTTCGGCGGCGATAATGCCGTGCATCGCGGCGAGCCGGACCGGTTTTGGCGTTCCGCTGCGAGTCAGCAGGTCATAGAAGGCTAAGGCCTGATCGCGGCTGCCCTCGGCAAGGAGGCGCTCGGCGCAAACCAGGCCGGCGCGGGCCACGGCGGCGCGCACCGGTTCCTTCGTCCGGCCCAGCGCGTTTTGGAGCGCCTTGGCGGCCTGCGCGTTTCCGATGCTTCCCAGCGCAGCCGCGGCGGCGCTAGCCACCTCGGGGTCGGTGCTGTTGAGCAGTCTGGCGAGCGCGTCCACGGCGCCGGCGTCGCGGCGGACGCCGATCGAACTGATCGCACCCACCAGCAGTCTCCCCTTCAGCTTACGCAGGGCGTTGCGGAGAGCCAGGTCCGCCGCCTGCCCGGGAAGCGGCTCGAGGCCCCAGCGGGCGTAGTGGGCGAGTTGCGGATCGGCCAGCAGAGCCGCCAGCGCGGGCGCCGCCTTTTCCGTGCCAATCGAGGCGAGCCGCTGGCACGCCTTGGCCTTTTGAAAGGCGGTTGCCTTCGGGTCCGCGAGCAGCGCGATGAGACCCGCCTCGTCGAGCGCAATAATTTTTGCCGCCTGAAACTCCGGCGGGGGGACCGGTTTCGGTTTCGGCTTCGGCGCCGCCGGCTGTTGAGTGGTCTGCGCGGGTTGTTGAGTGGCCTGCATGTTCCCGTCTCCTTGTCTGCTAAATCCGCCAGGGCTCGCGTATGGCGCGCGATCTCAGGCGGTTGGCCTCCTCGTCGCCCGGGAATTCGCGCTTCACGGGGTCCCAGGTCAGCTTGCGTCCCCGCTGGAACGCAATGAATGCCGCGTGGCAGGTGATGTGTGAGTTGCATACCACGTCGGCGTTGGCGCGCGGCTGCTTGCGGGATTTTATGCAGTTCAGCCAGTCCTGCATGTGGTAGGCGAGGGCGAGGCGCGTTTCCCCGGTCGGGCGCAGCAGCGAGCGAAGGTTTTCCGACACTTCGATCTTTCCCGTGTCGCCTGTCTCCACCCAACCCTCGTCGCCTTCGAAGCGGACCGTACAGGAACCCAGGCCCAGGCGCCCGTTCCAGCCCTCGTCGAGCATCTCCAGTTTCAGGCCGTTGGCGAACCGGCAGTGGACGGCGTACGGGCCGCCCTCGTTGGGGCCTTCGGGCTCGTATTCGACCGGCTGGGTGTCGTCCAGGTCGGCGGCCCAGTGGCACAGATCGACCGTGTGCGAGCCCCACTCGAGAATGCCGCCGCCGTGGAAGTCATACCAGTTCCGCCAGCCGCCGCGTACATATTCGGAGTTGTACGGCCGCCAGGGCGCCGGGCCAACCCAGCGGTCCCAATCGATGACGGATTTCGGCGGCTCCGGTTCCGCCGGCAGCCAGTCGTGGCTGGGTAGTGGGGACCAGTTCTGCCACGGGCCGACGTTGGCAACCACAGTGTGCAGTTTGCCGAGCCTGCCCGTTCGCACCAGTTCGACGGCGAACTCGAGGTTCCCCGCGTTACGCCGCTGGCAGCCCGCCTGGTAAATGCGGCCGTAGCGGCGGAAGGCGTCGCGCAAGGCCCAGCTTTCGGCCATGCTCATCGAGCACGGCTTCTCGCAGTAAACGTCTTTGCCGTGCTGCGCCGCGAGGATCGAAAGCGGCGTGTGCCAGCGATCGCCCGTAGCGATCAGAACGGCGTCGATATCGTCGCGGGCGAGTAATTCGAACTGATCTTCGTACATGGCGCAATCGCGGTTCCCGTACCGCTGATCGACCATGCTCTTGACCTCTTCGCGGCGCGAGTTTCTTACATCGCAAACGGCCACGAATCGGGTCTCTCTGTAGCTGAGCAGCGCTCTCAGATCGCTCTCGCCGCGGGCGCCGATGCCGATGCCCGCGGTTACGATCTGGTCGCTGGGTGGGACGGCTCCGGCGCGCCGGCCGAGTACGGAACTGGGAACAATTACGGGCGCCGCGGTGAGCGCCGTGGACTGCAAAAACCGCCGCCGCGAAACGGACCGCATTGGCATCTTTTTTCTCCCGTGGAATTATACAGGGTTCGGGCTGTCGCCGTGCAAAGGTTTTTATAGTTTTTGCACGGGCAAAATAAGCCTTCCCGCCGGGGTTCCGCTGGTATATACTTCCTCCTAGTCGGGGCGTGTGTAGAAACCCGATTCTAAAGGAGCCAGTTATGAAATACTTAGCTACTATCTTGGCGGGTCTGTTCCTGCTCGTTGGCCTTGCCGCCGCCGCTTCGATCGACGGCACGTGGGTGTCTCAGCGAACGGTGGACCGCGGCGGCGATTCGTTCACCATCACCCAGACGTTCGACCTGAAAACCCAGGGAAACACGCTTACGGGCACGGTCTCGATGGCGTTCGGCGACATGGAGCCCCGGTCCATTGAGATCAAGGAAGGCAAGATCGACGGCAACAAGTTCTCATTCGTCACCGTGATGTCCACGCCGAACGGCGAATTCAAAATGACGTACGAAGGAACCGTCGAAGGGAATGTTCTGAAAGGCACCGCCACCCGTGAAGGTGGAGAGCCCCGCCCCTTTGAAGCCAAGAAGAAGTAGAGATTTCAGGCGGGCCGCGGAGAGGTGGCCCGCCCTCCCCTGCATTCTCTCCAGCCGCCCCCGGCCCTACTCGTAGCGGAGAGCCTCGACGGGGTCCAGGCGCGCCGCCTTGGCCGCCGGCCAGATTCCGAAAAACAGCCCCACTCCCACAGAGACCGTCACGCCCATCGCCGCCGCCCAGAGGGGAACCGTTGTCGGGACGGAAGGAAACACCAGTTTGGCGCCCAGCGAAATCAGCCAGCCGAGCGACATGCCCAACAGCCCGCCGAGCCCGGTCAGCACTACCGCCTCGGTCAAGAACTGCACGATGATATCCATGCTCCGGGCGCCCACCGCCTTGCGGACGCCGATTTCCTTCGTCCGCTCGGTCACCGACACGAGCATGATGTTCATCACGCCTACGCCGCCCACCAGCAACCCGATCGAGCTCAGCACCACCATGACGATCGCGGTCATCGACATCATCTTCCGGAAATCCTCCACCATCTGTTCCGCGGTGGTGATGGCGAAGTTGTCCGGCTCGTTCATCTTCAGGCGCCGCTCCTGCCGCAGCACGCCGTATACCTCATCCATGGCGGCCGCAAGTTTGCCCTCCTGAGCGATGATGACCAGCATGTTCTCCTTTGCGTTCGGGAACATCTTGCGCATCGTGTTGTAGGGCAGCAGCACCCTGCGGTCCTCTTGTCCCGGGAAGGACGCCGCCGGGCGCTCCATCACTCCGATCACTTCGAACTGATGACCGTCCACCTCGATGAACTTGCCCACGGGGTCGATGTTCGGAAACCAGGATTTCGCCAGGTCCTCGCCGATCACGGCCACCGGCAGCCGGTGCAAATTGTCCACCTGGCTCAGGAACCGGCCGTACTTCATCACCGTTCCCCCGGCGGCGTATGCTTCTTCGGTCCCGCCCAGATCGAGGTCGTAAATCTCATTGCCCTTGTACTTGCCCCTGTGGACCGTGTTGAAGTCCGGGAACAGGTACGGGCTCACGTACTGCACCGACGGGCAGCGCTCGGCGATGGCGCGCGCGTTTTCGAGCGTCAGCGGCTTGCGCTGCATTTCCTCGCGGCTCACGTTGAAGCGGAACCCGATCGGGAACTTGAAAGCGAGCATCGTGTTCGGCCCGAAGCTCCGGAAGATGTTTACGATCGAGGAATCCAGGCCGGTGATGATCGAACCGACGGCGATCACCGTCGCTGTCCCGATGATGACGCCGAGCACCGTGAGGAAACTGCGCATCTTGTGCTCGCGGATGGTCGCCAGCGCCATGCGCGCCGCCGAGAGAATCTCAGCCCAGCTCATCTTTCCACCCTCAGCGCTTCGATCGGATCGAGCATGGCCGCCTTCCGTGCCGGGTAGATTCCGAAGAACAGCCCTACGCCGGCCGAGAGCGTCACCGCGATGATCACCGCCGTTAAGGGCACCTCCATCGGCACGGGAGTCAGCGTCCGCACCAGGACAGAAATCGCCCAGGCCAGCAACACGCCGATTATCCCGCCGCTTGCGGCCAGCATCGAGGACTCCACCAGAAACTGGTTCAGGATGTCCTGATTCCGCGCGCCCACCGACTTGCGGATCCCGATCTCGTGCGTCCGCTCGGTGACCACTGCCAGCATGATGTTCATGATCACCACCCCACCCACCACCATGAATACGGAAACCACCGTAATGGCCGTTGCCGCGATCGCCCCGGTCAGCTTGTCCCAGGCGTCCGCCAGCGATTCAGAGGCCACAATAGCGAATGTGTCTTCTTCCTTCGGCCCCAGGTGGCGGTACGCCCGCAGCAGCACCCGGACCTCGTCCTGCGCCTGGTGGAGGTGATTCCGGTCCAGCGCCACGCCGAAGTATGAGATGTCCGTCTGCGAGCCGAACATCTTGAAGAACGTCTGCACCGGGATCATGACGAAGTTGTCCCGGCTCTGGCCGAACACGCTCCCCTGCGCCTTGGCGACCCCGATCACCTGAAACGGCATGCCGCGAATGTGCAGGGTCTTGCCCACGGCGTCCACGTTGGGGAAGAACTTGTTTTTGATGTCCGCGCCGATGAACGTGACCGCCTGCCGCCGCTGATTGTCCCCGTCGCTGAAAAACCGGCCGCTGGCGACCTGCGTGTTCGTGATCGCGGCCATGTTCGGCGTTACGCCGCGCACCTGGACTCCTTCGGCCGACTCCTTGCCCCGGTGGATGGAGGCGCGCCGCGAACCCTCGATCCCGATATCCCGCGACAGCGTGACGCGGCTGCGGAGGAACTCGAATTCCTCCTTTGTGAGCCGGGGGTTGCGGCGCAGCATCTCCAGGAACTTCTTGTAATCGCGCTCGCCGATCATCGCCAGCCGCAGGACCCGATATCCGTCTCCGCCCATGTCGGACACCTGCCGGGCAATGTACACGTCCATCCCGTGGATGACCGCCATGACGGCGATCAGCGTCGTTGTGGCCAGGATGATCCCCAGCAGCGTCAGAAAACTGCGCAGCTTGCTCGCGCGCAGAGATCCAACCGCCACCGAAAGGGCTTCGATGAAGGATGCGCCAGACCTCACCGTCTGGAAGACGCCGCCGGAGCCTGGTTTGTTCCGCTAAACTCAGCGGCGTGCCACCGGTCCATGTGGGCGGCGTGCGTCCGGAGGTAAGCCCCCGGTTCGTAGAAACGGTCGTAAAACTCAAGATCCAGGTGGTGCGCCTGGAGAAACGTCGTCACGAACATGGACGGGACCGTACCCGGAAACTTCCCGAAGGTGTCGAAAATGTACTGCGCCTGGAGCGCCACGCACTCCCGGAAAGCGCGGTCGTGCGGCTGAGCGGCGGACCGCACCTTCGGCGACTCCTTCCAGGGGCCGGGGGTTTCGGGATGGAACGGACCTCCGGGCCCGAATTTCCGCGCGCAGAGGGCCTCCACCGCCGCGCGCATATCCGGGTAGTGCGGCGGGCAGTACCCTTCCATCACTCCTTCCCGCCCGGTGGGGTTCGGGTAGGGCCAGCGCTCGTTGGTGTCATAGCGGAAGCCGAGCCCGGGGACGTCGGGGTTGCCGCTCGCGCCCAGCATGCTGAAAGGATCAATCCCGTTGAACATCCAGCCGCCCAGGCCCATGGCCTGGAGCATCAGCGCGCCCGCGAAACAGGACGTCGCGCATTCGGCCGTAATCTCGGTGAGCGCAATCTGCTCGAGCAGGGTCAGCGGCCAGACCTTGTCCGGATCCCACAGATGCTGGAATTGTTCGATTCCCGGTATGGATCGTTGATGTATGTCGTCCGTGATGACGTAGCCGTTCTGGAGCAGGTAGCAGAGGCCCAGCAGGACGTGTTGCGCCAGATCGGCGACGGGAATCACCAGCAGCGTACCCGGCTGGTTGGCGACCCAGGTGTTGTGCGCTTCCACATAGGGAACCTCTGGCGGCAGGCGCAGGCGGCCGCTTTGAATCTTTTTGACGCGGGATCTCAGCGCTTCGACTACCGCGCAGGGGTCCGCCGACCCGTTGCTGTCCTTCTTGATCAGGGCGGGGGCGTCTCTGACGTCCAGCATGTAGACCCCCTCGTCGTCGGTGAAGAACGTGACGGTGGTGTGGAATCCGGCCGCCGATGGAAACGTGCGCCCGCCCGCTGCGCCCGCATAATTCGACAGGTGCGGGGCATACCGCTGCGCGCGTTGAATCATGTGATGCCAGCCGGTATTGCCGCCGCACGCCGTCACCACCAGAAGCTTTTCCAGTTCGGTGAGCGGAAACGGCGCGTAGCGCGATTTGTGCGCGAAGACACCGTCGGGAATCTCCGCGCCCATGAAGAAGCGTCGAGAGCGCCGGCCCAGCAGCGCCTCTATAAGTCCGAACCCGAGCATGTCCTGAAAGCCCGGGGGTAATTCATGTCCCAGCACAGGTTAAGCCCCTCCACTCGAAAAGTGTAAGTTTTCGGCGGAGGCTGCGCAACCTGGAATGCGCGCGGCCGGTTACGGCATGCCGGCGTGCCGCTTGAGAATCTGAGGCAGATTCTGGGAAAGCGCGGACCGCGCCAGCACCATGTCGCATCCGGTCTCGTGCGCCTTCTGCTTCAACTCCCCCTGGACATGCGACAGGTAGCCGATGAGGCTGATGGACTTCAATTCGGCGTTGCTCTTCAGCTTTGAAATCAGCTTCAACGGCTGAATTGCGCCGAAGTTCAGATCGAAAATGATGAGTGCAGGCCGCTCTTCCTTTGCCTTCTCCAGCAGGTCTTTTTCGTTCTTGATGAACTCCACCTGCAATCCGGCGCGTTTGGCCGCGTCGCTAATTTTGACCGTGAAAAAAAGGTCGTCGACCGCGGCCAGAAGCTTTTTTGGCTGCTTTTGCATAGGATTTAATTGAGCGAATCAAACCTCGAAAGTTGTTGTTCAGTTCAATCTATTTAGCAAACGAGATGCTGCCGGAGGGTAAATCTCATCCTACTCCCATTCGGCAGCCGGTGCAACCGCTGTGATACCGTAGGGGCGTGAGCGGCGAGAACCCGTTCCGAGACCCCCTGCGATACGAGTCCGGTGTGCCTCCCTGTGCCGTCATCATCTTCGGCGCCAATGGAGACCTGACCCGCCGGAAGCTGATTCCAGCGCTCTATCGTCTAGCCTACAACCGTCTGCTGCCGTGCGGGTTCGCCGTGATCGGCAACTCGCGGACTCCTCTCAGCGACGAGGCGTTCCGTGACAGGATGCGCCAGGCCGTGACCGAATTCCTGGACGACACGCCATTCCAGACCGACGTGTGGGACGTGCTCGCCCGAGCGCTCTTCTATGTTCCCGGCGACATCGCCGATCCCGGCGTTTACGAGCGTATTTGCACCAAAGCAGAGGAGACCGCGCGGCGGTTTCAAACCGGCGGAAACATTATCTTCTACCTCGCCACCCATCCGAGTCAATACACCACGATTGCTGCCGGGCTCGGAGCCTCCGGGCTGGCCCGCGGCCCGGGACTGCGGCGGCTTGTGATCGAAAAGCCTTTCGGGCACGACTTGGAAAGCGCCCGCGCGCTGAACCGCGACCTCCAGAAGTATTTCGACGAATCGTCGATCTATCGCATCGATCACTACCTCGGCAAGGAAACCGTTCAGAACATTCTGGCGTTCCGTTTCGGCAACGGCATCTTCGAACCGTTATGGAGCCGCCATTTCATCGACCACGTTCAGATCACGGCGGCCGAAACGATAGGGGTCGAGGGCCGCGGCGCTTTTTACCAGCAAGCCGGCGCGCTGCGCGACATGGTCCAGAGCCATCTGCTGCAGGTGATGGCGACCATGTGCATGGAACCTCCAGCCGCCTGGGAACCGGATGCCGTGCGGGACGAGCGCGCCAAGGTGCTGCGCTCCATCCGGGTCATGAAGCCGGAAGAGGTGCCGCTGAACGCCGTCGCCGGGCAGTACGGGCCCGCGCGCATCGGCGACACCGAAGTGCCAGGGTTCCGCCAGGAGCCCGGCGTCGATCCCGAATCGCAGACCGATACATACGCGGCGGCAACCTTCTTCGTCGATAACTGGCGTTGGGCCGGCGTTCCCTTTTACCTGCGTTCGGGCAAACGCCTGCCGAAGCGCGTCACCGACGTCGCCATCCAGTTCCATGCCGCCCCGCTGGCTGTGTTCGATTCCGTGTCCAACGGGAAGGCGGCCTCGCCGAATCTTCTGATCGTACGCATCCAGCCGGAGCAGGGCATCTCGCTGCGGTTTCTTTCCAAGCAGCCCGGAATCGGCATGAAGCTGCGCCCCGTGTCGATGGATTTCCATTACGGCCAGAGTTTCGGCTCACGGCAATCCTGGGACTACGAAACGTTGCTCGTGGATGCGATGAGGGGCGATCCGGCGCTCTATATCCGGCAGGACGCGATAGAGGCGAGCTGGGCGGCCGTCGATCCGATTCTTAAAGTGTGGGCTGATGAGCGCTTCGACTTCCCCAACTATCCCGCCGGGACCTGGGGACCAAAGGCCGCCGATGAAATGCTGGCGCGCCGCGGGCACGCCTGGAGGAATCCGTAATGGGCGCGCTCCACGCCGATACGATTCTGGACGAGCTGAACAGCCTCTGGGCATCGCTGGGAGGCGCGGTACGCGCCTGCTCGCTGACGCTCATCGTGTTCGCGGAGGAGAGCGACGACGCCGCCGCGATCGGAGAGACCCTGGCGGAATTGATGCGCGAGCACCCGCACCGCGCGGTCGTCGTGCGGATCCAGCCCGGTTCGGCTCCCTACCTGGAGCACCAGGTGCGCTCCCAATGCTGGATGCCGCTCGGCCGCCAGGAGCAGGTGTGCTGCGAGCAGATCGAAATCACGGCCTCTCAGGCTAGCCTCGCGGATGTCGTGCCCGTACTCGCCGCCCTGCGCGCGCCGGATCTGCCGCTGGTGCTCTGGTACCGGTCCGCAAGTGTTTTCAACCAACCGGCCCTCGCTCCAGGCGGATTCCGGCCGGACAAGGTCATTGTGGATTCGGACGCTGCGGAACCCGCCGACATGCTGCCGCGTCTGGCCGGCTCCGGCTTCCCGGTGGCCGACCTCGCGTGGACGCGCCTTACCCGCTGGCGCGCCATCGTGGCGCAGTTGTTCGAAAGCCCGCGCGCCCTCGAGTTGCTGCCGCGCGTGCGGGAGGTCCGTGTGCTCTACTCCGGCGGGCGTCTCCCGTCCCAGGCCTTATACCTGGCCGGCTGGATTCTCGGCGCGCTCGGCCGCGAGGTGAGCTGCCGGTTCGACGAAGCCGAGGGTGAGCCGGGCGGCATTCAGGGAATCGAGCTGCCGGCGGGGGAGGCGGGACTCGTTTCGGTGAAGCTGTCGGGCGGCGCGGTTGTGACTACAGTGGATGGAATCCGCAACTGCGCGGGCTTGCCCGTGCGGAGCGACGCGGAATTGCTGGCTGAGGAACTCGCGATCGCCGTTCCCGATTCGGTTTTTAGGGAAGCCTTAAGGCACGCAGCCCGGCTGGCGGTGCGCCCTTGACGCCGTATGCGCTGGCACGCTTATCCCGATTCTGAGACAGCCGCCGCGGCCTGCGCGCAATTCATCGTCGCGCGGCTGGAAGAGGCACTCTCCGGCAAAGAACAAGCCACTCTGGCTCTTTCGGGAGGCTCCACGCCGAAACCGATGTTCAAGACGCTGGCCGGCCTCCGCTTTCCGTGGGAGCGCGTACACGTGTTCTGGGTGGACGAGCGCGCCGTCCCGCCCGATTCCCCCCAAAGCAACTACCGGCTGGCTGCCGAAACCTTTCTGACCCCGGCCGGCGTGCCGCAGGGCAACATTCACCGCATCCTTGCGGAACTGGCGCCGGAGGAGGCCGCGCGGCGCTACGAGCAGACCGTTCGCGACTTTTTCGGCCTGAAGCCGGGCGAGCTGCCGCACTTCGATGTGATCCATCGCGGGATGGGAGCCGACGCGCACACGGCCAGCCTGTTTCCGGGTGAACCGCTGATCGGCGACCGCCAGGGAATCGCCGCCGCCGTCTATGCCCAAAGGTTGGGGCAATGGCGCATCACGCTGTTGCCGGGCGTGCTCGAGTCCGCCAGGAACACGGTTATGCTCGTAACGGGCGCGGACAAAGCCGAGGTTCTCCGCGCTGTATTTCAAGAGCCGTACGCTCCTGAGCGCTACCCCGCCCAGCTCGGCTCGCGCGGCGGCGCGATGACGTGGTTCCTCGATGAGGGCGTGGCGCGCCTGATCGCCGGCGGTTAAGCCTGCGGGGCCACAATCACTTTTCCGAACTGCTCCTTGTTCTCCAGCCGCTCGTGCGCGGCGCGGATCTCAGAGAGCGGGTAAACGCGGTCGATTACCGGTTTCAACTGTTTGCGGAACACGAATTTCAGCACCTGGTGCAACTCGCCTAGTGAGCCCATGAACGAGCCGAGCACCGAATGCTGGCGGTTGAAAAGAAACCTCAGGTCGATCTTGACATCGTAGCCGGTGGTCGCGCCGCAGGTCACCAGCCGCCCGCCGGAAGCCAGCGATTGCATGCTCTGAGGCCATGTCGCCGCGCCCACGTGTTCGAAGACCACGTCGACCCCGCGCCGGTCCGTAAGTTTCTTCACTTCGGCTGCGATGTTCTGGCGGTAATGGTCGATCACGGCGTCGGCGCCGAGCTTGCGCGCCATCTCGAGCTTGGCGTCGCCGCCCGCGGTCGCGATGACGCGGCACTGGAGCAGCTTCGCGATCTGCACCGCCGCGGAACCGACGCCGCTCGATGCGGCCACCACCAGCACATCCTCGCCCGGCTGCAGGTGCGCCCGGCTGCGCAGCATGTGCCACGCCGTCAGGAAGACAAGGGGAACCGCCGCCGCCTCCTCGAAGCTCAGGTCGTCGGGGATGGGGATGGCGGCGTACTCCGGCGCGGCCACGAACTCGGCATTGCCGCCCGGCACCCGCAGGCCGAAGATCGTGTATTCAGGGCAGAAATTGTCGCGTCCGGCCGCGCACTCGGGACACTGGCGGCAGCTCAGCCCGGGGGAAAGCAGGACGCGCTGCCCGGGCCGCACCCGCCGGCAGAGTTCACCCACCGCGGCAACCTCGCCCGCGATGTCGCTGCCCAGAATGTGCGGCATGGAGAAAGTCATTCCCGGTATTCCGCCGCGCACCCACAGGTCCAGGTGATTCAACGCGCACGCGCGCACCCGGATCAGCACTTCGTCACCCTTGATTTGCGGTTCCGGCGCGTCCTCGTAGATCAGGACTTCCGGCCCGCCATGCCGATGAATGCGAGCTGCTTTCATACCCCTTATTCTGCCGTTACGCCGCGGGCGGCGCTACGGCAGTCACAACCGCGCCGCTTGTCAAAACGGCCGCATTCCTTCGGGTTAGCAAACCGCATGCGCCGGGTTTGCTCACTGCATGCGTGCTAAAATCAAGAATCAAATGGTGCCAGACCTGACCCTGGCTATCCAGCTGCAGGATCTGGATCGACGTATTACCGCACTGCAGCGCGAGATAGCCTCTCTTCCGAAACACATCTCAGCAATCGAGAAAACGCTGGAATCACACATCAAGAAACTGGAAGCCGACCGTGCGGCGCTCGCAGCGAACCAGCGCGAGCGCAAGCAGTTGGAAATCGAAATCCAGGCTCAGGAGCAACGGATATCGAAACTTAAAGACCAGATGCTGCAGGCCAAGACCAACGAGCAGTATTCGAGTTTCAAGCGGGAAATCGAATACTGCGAGGGGGAGATTCAGAAGTGCGAAGACCGCATTCTTGAGCGCATGTCGGAATCGGAGGTTCTGGAGCAGAACGTCAAGAAGGCGGAGGCCGCACTGAATGCCGAGAAGCAGCAGGTGCAAGCGGAACAGCAGGCGGCGCGGGAGCGGACTGCCCACAACCAGAAGCAACTGCGGGAACTGCTGGCCGAGCGCGAGCAGATCGTCGGGCGCATGTCCCCCCAAATCGTCTCGGCCTACGAGCGGCTCCGCAAGACCCGGAAGGGAATTGCCGTCGCAGAGGCGGTGGACAGCCGCTGTTCGGCCTGCCACCTGGCTCTGCGCCTGCAATTTTTTCAGGACCTCCGCAGGGGCGACCGGGTGATGTTTTGCGAAAGCTGTGGCCGCATTCTGTACTACACGCCGCCGCCTGAAGCGCTGAACCCCGAAGACCATCCAGTCGGGGCCGGCAGCCACTCGTAAGGGAAGTAATCGCCCGTAAGGGAAGTAACCGCCAGTGGACGGCCCGCTCCGCCCGCGGCGTATACCGGATTCTAGACCCCTATCTGTGTTACGATCCAGATTCCGGAGCTTTTTCCGCCGTCCTCATCAGGACCCCTCAGCGGCACCTTCGACCGCCGGACAGGGCCGTCCCTGCGGACTGGCTTGAGCTGCGTTTTCCGCGGCGCGGGCTCCGGACATCGGCGTCGAGTTCGTCATTAGGGAGCATTCACCGTGAAAGTTTACGAAGGCAAGGACATTAGGAACGTAGGTTTGGTTGGACATGGTCACAGCGGGAAGACGTCGCTGACCGCGGCCTTCCTGTACACCACCGGACAGACCAGCCGCCTTACTCGCGTTGATGAAGGGAACACGCTGACCGACTTCGATGACGAGGAAATCCAGCGCAAGATAACCATTTCCACCGCGATGGCGTTCGTCGAGTGGAAGAAGGCCAAGATCAACCTTTTCGATACCCCTGGCTTCAATATCTTCATCAACGACACCTATGCCGCGCTTTCCGCCGTCGATTCCGCTTTGGTGCTGGTCGATGGAGTGGCGGGCGTCGAAGTCCAGACCGAAAAGGTCTG
Source organism: Acidobacteriota bacterium (assembly GCA_029776225.1). Lineage (GTDB taxonomy): Bacteria > Acidobacteriota > Terriglobia > Bryobacterales > Bryobacteraceae > Fen-330. The sequence continues at coordinate 155,387 of JAKOTR010000031.1, forward strand.
GGGGTTCGCGGCCAAATACAATCTGCCCGCAGCCTTCATCATCAACAAACTCGACCGCGAACGCGCCAGCTTCGAGCGGGTGCTCGAGAATATCCACGAGAATTTCGGCCGCACCGCGGTTCCCATCCAGCTCCCCATTGGCGTCGAGCGCGATTTCCAGGGCGTGATCGACCTGGTCCACATGAAGGCCTACACCTATGAGCCCGGTGGAGACGGGAAGGGCAAGGCGCAAGACATCCCCGCCAACCTGTCTGACGCCGCCCAGAAGGCTCACGAAGCTCTGGTGGAAATGGTCGCCGAGGGCAACGACGCCCTCATGGAGGAGTTCTTCGACAAGGGAACCCTCACTCCCGAGCAGTTAATGGAAGGCCTCAAACTGGCCGTCCGCGAGCGCAGGCTGTTCCCGGTGATGTGCGCGGCCGCTCTCCACAATATCGGCTCGGACCTGATTATGGACTTCGTCGTGGACAACTTCGGGGCGCCGGTCGACAGGCCTCCCGTTAAGGGGAAAATGGGCGAACAGGAAACGGAGCGCCCGATTTCGGATTCCGAACCGGTTTCCGCCTTTGCATTCAAGACCGTTGCGGATCCCTTTGCCGGCCGGATTACTTACTTCAAGGTAATCTCCGGTGTGCTGAAGAACGACGCCAATTTGGTGAATGCCCGCACCGGAAGCGCCGAACGCCTTTCGCACGTCGGCTGCCCTCTCGGCAAGACCATCCAGCCGGTCACCGAACTGCACGCCGGCGACATCGGCGCAGTCGCGAAACTGAAGGACACCCTTACCGGCGACACGCTTTGCGAAAAGGGCTCCGTAATTCAGTTCCCGCCGGTCACCCTGCCCGAGCCCTCGATCGCGTATGCTATCGAGGCCAAGTCCCGCCAGGACGAGGACCGGATGGGCAACGCCATCCAGCGCATCCTCGAGGAGGACCAGTCGCTCAGGTTCTACCGCGACCCGCAGACCAAGGAGTTCCTGCTGGCCGGGACCGGGCAGCAGCACGTCGAGGTGATTGTCAGCCGCCTGCGGAAACGCTACAACGTCGACGTCACGTTGAAAGCTCCCAAGATTCCCTACCGGGAAACGATCCGCGGCACCGCCGACGTTCAGGGCCGGCACAAGAAGCAGACCGGCGGCCACGGCCAGTTCGGCGATTGCTGGATCAAGATGGAGCCTCTGCCTCGCGGCGCCAAATTCGAGTTCGTTAACGACATCTTCGGAGGCGCGATTCCCAAGCAGTACATCCCCGCAGTGGAGAAGGGAATTCTTGAGGCCGCCGAAAAGGGCTACCTCGCGGGCTACCCGGTGGTGGATTTCAAGGTTACGCTCTACGACGGTTCCTACCACGAGGTGGACTCCTCCGAACTTTCCTTTAAGCTTGCCGCTCGCAAGGCCTTTAAGGCCGCCATGGAACAGGCCAAGCCCGCCTTGCTCGAGCCGGTGATGAATGTTGAGGTCCAGGCCCCCGTAGAGTACGCCGGCGACCTGATGGGCGATCTCAACGGACGCCGCGGCCGGATCTCTGGCATGGATACCAGGGGCGGAACGCAGATTATCCGCGCCCAGGTCCCCATGGCCGAGATGCTGAACTACCAAAACGACCTGACTTCGATGACTCAGGGCCGCGGGTCGTTCACCATGGAGTTCAGTCACTACGACTTTGTCCCGCAGGCGCAGGCGGAAAAGATCATTGCCGCTGCCAAGGCTGCCAAGGCGGGCGAGGAGGAAGAAGAGGAGTAAAGGCAGTCTCGGTCTGCCGGTCTTCTCTACCTCTAAAGGGGGCTTCCACCCCTCAAGGGGCGGGGAGTATCGCCCACCGCTCCGGGTGGATGCCCTTCACCCAAAGGTTACTTTTTTGTTAACTAGCTTGACCCATTGAGGATAAATGGGTTACATTCTAGACTTGTCGTTGTAAGCTCAACCACGGCCGGAACGAAGCGCCGGGATACCGCCAATGAGCTACATTAAACTGTCTTCATTTTGCATCGCAATCCTGGCGCTGCTCCAGCTATCCACGGGCTGCGCGCCGGCCCGGCCTGAAGCCTTCCACAAGCCGCTCGTGGCGGCTCCTCCCGCGCCTGAACCGCCCAGTATCCCCGAACCGCCCGCTCTCGAGCCCCGGTCAGTCGTCAAGGACCCTCCCAGTGTCGTGGCGCCGATTATGGAGAGTTCGAGCGCGACCAGGAAAGCGGAGATGCTGGCGCGCGAGGCTGACTGGCACTTCCAGGCAGGGCGCCAATTCTACCTGGCAGGCGACCAGGAAAGCGCGCGAAAGGAATTCAACCGGGCCATCGACCTGCTCCTGAACGCTCCGGACACCCCGGCGTACCGCATGGTGCTCGATGATAAGCTCGACGCTCTGGTCCAGGCGGTTCACCGGATGGATCTGGCCGGACTGGGAGCGGGCGACACCGGTGAGCCGAGTTTCGAAAAACCGCCGATCGAGGAGATCCCGGAGCTCACTTTCCCCATCGATCCGAAACTCAAGGACAAGGTGCTCGAAGAGGTCCGGGCGACCGCTTCGCAACTGCCGCTGGAAGTCACCGAGCCCGTTCTGTCCTACATCAACTACTTCTCCACCGAGCGCGGCCGCCGGATGCTGATTGCGGGCATGAAGCGGGCTGGCAGGTACAGGGACATGATTCGCCGCATCCTCGACGAAGAGGGTGTCCCGCAAGAGCTGATCTTCCTTGCGCAAGCGGAGTCGGGGTTTTTGCCCCGCGCGATGTCTCGCAAGAAAGCGGCGGGCATGTGGCAGTTTATCAGTCTTCGGGGCAAGGAATACGGGCTGAAGCAGTCCGCGGATTTCGACGAAAGGTTCGACTTTGAAAAGGCGACGCGCGCCGCTGCCCGCCACCTCCGCGATCTGTACGAGCGCTACGGCGATTGGTATCTGGCCATGGCGGCCTATAACTGCGGGCCGGCCACGGTCGACAGGGCCGTCGAACGCACCGGCTATGCGGACTTTTGGGAACTCCGCCGCCGCACCGTCCTGCCGAAAGAAACGGCCAACTATGTGCCGATCATCCTGGCCATGATCATCATGGCGAAAAACCCGCACGAATACGGGCTGGAAGAAGTGGACGCCGACCCTCCTCTGACCTTTGACCTGGTGGAGATCACCGCGCCGACAGGCCTGCTGCTGGTGGCCGACCTGGCCGAATGCCCGGTGTCGGAGATCCGGGAGTTGAACCCGGCGCTATTGAAGACCGTTGCGCCGGAGGGATGGCAACTTCGCGTTCCAAAAGGCACCGGGGAGATGGTCCGGAACACGCTGGCCTCCATCCCGGAAGCCATGCGAAAGACATGGCGCGCCCATCGCGTGGCGGAAAGCGACACTCTTGCTTCCATCGCCCGCCGGTACCGGGTGACCGAGCGTGCGATCCTGGCGGCGAACGAAGCTGCGCTGGACGAGCTCCAGCCCGGTGACGTGCTTGTCATCCCCACCACGGGGAGTGCGCCACAGCGTGCCCAGACAGTAAAGCGCGCCGCGCCGAAGAAGTCCGCCGCCCCGCGGGCAGCCTCCGCCAACGGTTCGCGGACGGCGACCGCTTCCGTGAAACGCAAGTCAGCAAGCATCGCCCGTTAACCCGCGCGGGGAGCGAGTGAGCCTCGCCTGAATACCCTCGGCTTTTCTCGACTTTTTTGCCCCCGACACTTGCCTTCTCGTTAAAACGAGTTATTCTAATTGTTGATTGTGCTCGTACAGGAGGCGTAAGAAATGTTTGATTCTTTCGAGCTCGCTTTCGACGATGAGCGGGATGACTTTGACGAAGAACACGTAGAGCTGGAATCCGACCTCGAAGAGTACGGCCCTGAAGAGGAAGAAGAGGAAGAGGAAGAGGAGGAGCTCGCACCGCCTCCCGTTCCCGAGCCAGCCCCTGCAGCCGTACCGGAAGCGCCTGTAGAGCAGCCCGCGGGTCGCACGCCGCCGAAGAAACCGGCCAAGAGAGCAGCCAAAGCCGCTCCGAAGAAAGCGCCTGCGAAGAAAGCAGCCGTGAAAGCGCCCGCAAAGAAGGCGGCCAAGAAAGCGACGGCCAAGAAAGCAGCCAAGAAGGCAGCGGCTAAGAAAGCCGCGGCAAAGAAAGCGGCCAAGAAAGCTCCTGCCAAGAAAGCCGCAGTGAAGAAAGTCGCGGTGAAGAAAGTCGCCAAGAAGGCGCCGTCGAAAAAAGCGGCAAAGAAAGCTCCCGCCAAATCCGCGAAGAAGGTAGCGAAGAAAGCTCCTGCCAAGAAGGCGCCTGCCAAGAAAAAGGCTGCGAAGAAGGGCGGAAGGAGATAGACGTCAGCCGGCTTGCCGGGGGAGATGCGCGCGGCGCAATCTCCCCTGCTGGACCCCGGGGCAAGCCGCGGCCACGCCGAGGGGATCAGCCTTCAATCACCGCCCGGCAGCGCTTGTACAGTTCCAGCAGGGCGTCTGCGTACTCCTCCGCCGACTTGGTCGGCTTGCCCGTGTACCCGGCCGCCGGCGCCCCTTTGCCGTACCCGGTAGTGACAGCCACGAATTTCATCAGTTCCAGGGCGATCTCCTCTTTGCTCCGCGGCGGCATGGAACGAGCGTTTTCGTCCATAGGGAAGACTCTCCTTTTAAGATTGGATTGCGATGTGGGCGTTTTCCGCCCGCAACACTAGCGTAGCTTATTCTGATGCCGTTGAACGCTATCCGTTCTCTCCGTAAGATGCGGGGCGGCGCCCAGTCGCATCTCGTTGAAGCGGACGACGGCCATTTCTACGTAGTCAAGTTCCGGAATAATCCCCAGCACCGCCGCGTGCTGATCAACGAAGCGATCGGATCGGTTCTTCTTCGCTATTTGCAGATCTCGGCTCCCGAGGTGTGTGTTGTCTCGGCCAGCGCCGAGTTTCTCCGGAATAACCCGGAGGTGTCGATCCAACTCGGCTCGCGCTCGATTCCGGTCAATGCGGGCTGGCATTTCGGTTCCCGCTATCCCGGTCACCCCGATACTATCGCCGTTTACGATTTCATTCCCGACGTGCTGCTCCGCCAGGTCGTCAATCTTCGCGAGTTCCTCGGCGTGCTCGTGTTTGACAAGTGGGCGGGGAACGCCGACGGGCGCCAGGCGGTATTCTTTCGCAGCCGCGTGAATCAGTGGTCTGCCGGGGGCGCCGTGGCCCGCACAGGGATCGTCGCCTGGATGATCGATCAGGGTTTCCTGTTCAACGGCCCGCATTGGGATTTTCCGGACGCGCCCCTTCAGGGCCTCTACCATCGCCCTCTCGTATACGAATCGGTCACCTCGCTCGACGATTTTCAGCCCTGGCTCGACCTCGTGGTGAACTTTCCCGTCGAGGTGATTGACGAGGCCTATCGCAAGATACCGCTCGAGTGGCTGGAAGGCGAGGAAAATGCCCTCGAAGAGCTGCTCGAAAAATTGCTGCGCCGCCGCTCCCGGGTTCCGGATCTGCTCGAAGATTGCCGCCTCGCGCGGCCGGGGCTGTTTCCGAACTGGAACCGCAAGCCCGCCCGGCGATAAGGTTGAAACAGCAACCCTCCCGGCGATAACGCGTCGTTCTTATTGGAATTTCGCTAGAATGAGGGAGCAGTACCAAGCCAATGCACCAATTTATCCTGCATAACGACGAGATTTGTGAAGCCTCCGCCAAGGTGCTCTCTCCCGGTCAGGTCGGATTGCTTTCCGGATGGGGAGTATTCAGCACGCTGAGAATTGCCGGCGGTGTTCTTTTCGCCTGGGAGCGGCACTGGAACCGCATGCTGCGGGATGCCCGAGCGTTGCATGTTCCGTTTCCCGACGATCCCGAGTACATACACTCCAGGCTGTTGCGCCTGGTTCGCGCCAACCGCGTTGTGAACGGAACCTTGCGCGTCGTCGTGGTGCGGAATCGCGGCGGCATCTGGGAAGGACCTAACGACCGGGATTTCGATCTGATCGCGCTCACCACCGATCTGAAAGATTGGGGCACAGGCGTGAAACTCGCCGTGCGCCCGCAGGCCCGCCACGCGGGCTCCGATTTCCGCGGCACAAAGATCACTTCGTGGGTCCTCAATCTGGTCATGCTGGAAGAAGCCCAGCAGGCCGGCTTCGACGAAGTGATCCTGCTAAACGAGCGCGGCGAGGTCAGCGAGTGTACGTCCGCGAATATCTTCATCGCAGAGGGCTCCCAGGTCTGGACTCCGCCGCTCGATTCCGGCTGCCTGCCCGGAGTCACTCGCGAGGTGCTGCTTGAAGAGATCCGGGTCCCGGACATTCAGGTCGGCGAAAAGCCCATTCTGCCGGCCGATCTCGAGCGGGCCGACGAAGTGTTCATTACCTCCACCACACGCGATCTGCTGCCCGTGTTACAAATCGGGGACCGTCCCGTGCGCCAGGCCGGAAAAGCGCGCGAAACGTTGCAGGCTGCCTTCCGCCGTTACCTGGACGATTATGTCACCCGGCACAAACCACAGCACGCGGAAGTCTGATATACTCGCGCCTTGACCGCCTTCGAAACTCCGCTTACAGACGTGCGCGTGTTATCGTATGCCCATCGCCTGCCCTCGCTGCGCAAGTAGAAATCTGCGTTATTCAAGATTGAGAACTCCCGCCGAGCGATGGCGGAGTCTCTTCGGCGTGCGTCCGCTGCGTTGCCGGGATTGCCACTGCCGCTTTGTTACGCGGACATGGCGGCTTTCGAGCGTGCTCTGGGCGCGCTGTCCCAAGTGCTGGAGAACAGACCTCAGTATGTGGTCTCCGAAAGACTGGCACGTTTCGCCGTTCATGGCGCTCCGGTTAAGCCTGGGCGCCAAGCCGTTCCGCTGCGAGTACTGCCGCATCAATTTCGCCAGCTTCCGCCGCCGGCGTGAGAAATTCAGCTTCAGGCGCTGGAATCGAAAACAGCCGAAGGATGCAGTGCCCCAGCCTTCGGACGGAAAGGCAGGCGGCAGTTTCGAAGGCGCTCTCTCGTGAGGGCAAAGAACAGGGCCGGATTGCACCTCGGCGAGCACCTCATCTCGCCACCAGGCTTCGAGGGGCTTTCTCGTGAGGGCGCCAAAGGACGCAGTGCCTTCCGGATAGGAAAGGTGGGCGGCAGTTTCTCGGGGGCGTTGTTGGTAGGGCAAAAAAAAGGTTCCAAGTGACCCCGCGGGCTTTCAGCACGTCCGCCAGCCGGCATGCTCGGCTCCGAACCTGGCACCGAAAACGGCCTGCTAAGCGCGTCCCTTACTCCCCGCCAGGGCCTTTGGGCCCTGTGCGGATCGCAGCTCCGGACGCCTTCCAGCGCAATCTCCGGTGAAGCCGGCGCCTCGCAACAGCCTTTCGCTCGCCTGGAGCGGCTTTTCCTTGCGGAACCACCTCTCCAGGGTCATCGTTCCTGGCTTGTCACTTCAGCGCCCGCCGGATTGTCTTTCGAGCCCGTTCGGTTGAAAGCTCCCTTCCTCGACTCCGTTTCCGGATGCCGGGGAAGATCCTCGCCTCCTAACCCGTTGCCCCAAAAACCGGTCCGGCGTTCCCGAGGGGGATATGGAACCTTGCTCTGCTTCGGGACTTCTTAATCCCTCCGCTTCGTCGCTCGATCCGTTTCCCCTTCGAGAGGCTTGCCTTCGCGAAACTCCCGGTGTCGGTTGCTCCCCGCCGGGGCGATTTTTCAACCCCCCTGCGCGGATCATCGCTCCCGGTCCGTTGTGTTCCGCGTGGCTTGCTGTTCCGCGAAACCTCTTGGAACCATCCCCATCATCGCGCGGATCCCAAGTACAGTCAAACAATAAATGAACTTTTTGACATCAAATTAATGGGCTGCGTTTTCAGTCAATTACGAAGGGAGCGCTGGCGAGGCGCGGGAACCCAAACGTTTCCGGGCAACTGTGTTTGCATGGCGTGGCGCGCGGGCCGTTACTCCGAGACGAGTTTGAGGATCATGCCGTGGCTGGTGCCCGCCCAGAGGCGGCCTTGGGCTGCCGCGAGCACGGCGCTGGTGCCAACGGCGCGGTAGTCCACCGGCATCTCGGTCCAGTCCACGAGGTTCTCGCTCCGTAAGATTTTCAACTTGCCAGGAATTGGGGAACGCGCCAGGGCTCCCGGAGGCTCAATGGCAGCCAGATAAGCGGGGCCGCCGGGCGGCATCGCGATGTCGGTCACGATCCGACGCTGGTCGCGAAAAGCCCGTGTGCTCTTGCCCGTGCGCCAGTCGATGCGGATGACCTCGCTGGGCCAGTCGAAGGCGTCCAGGAACTCGATCAGGCCGAGTCCGACGCCATCGGGCCTGAGCCGGACGCAGCTTACCCTGCCGAACATCGAGGACTGCGAAACCGACCAAGTGGCGCCTCCATCGCGCGTTTCGAGCACGATCATCATGCCGGGCAACTCCCGCCGGCGTGCGGACGGATCGAGCCAGTCGGGCACCTCCGGCTCGGGTTCCTTTCGCGGCGGTTTGCTCCATCCCACGATCATGCCTTGTTTGGGGGTTGCGAACGCAATGGCCGAGTATACGGTGTAGTCGCGGGTCGTGTTAGGCTCATCGGCTGCGGCCAGTTTCGTCCACGTCTTCCCTCCGTCGCTTGTCTGGTAGGCCGACTTGCGCGCCCCCACCGCGAATCCGCGCTTCTCGTCCAGAAAGTACACGCGTCCGACATCGCGCAGCCGGGCCAGCGATCTCCATTCCCTGCCGAGCTCGGTGCTCACCCACAGGCGGCCGTTCGTGACCAGCCAGACCGTCCTTTCGTCGAGCAGGAACAGCGACAGCGGCAGTTCCGGCAGGCGCACCGGAGACCACGTGCGCCCTCCGTCGGTGGTCACCAGCCCCGCGGGCTTGGCCTTGCCGCGCCGGTCGATGTAGGCGCCAACGGCGATGCCGCGCTCGGCGTCGGCGAACTCCAGGCCGGTGATCGCCAGTGTGGAATCGTCCTCGTCGTGGAAGTACTGGAGTTGCCACCGCTCCGCCGCCAGGGCCGAAACGGAGACGAGCCCCAGCAGGACGGCCAGAAAGCGGAGTGCGCGCATGGGAATTATTATGAACGAGGAGTAACGCGTCCTGAGGACAGGACGAGCTCGGCGTGGTTAGCCGCTTCCACCGCGGTCGGTTCCATCCGGGCCAGCACCAGAAGACAACCGACCTGCTCGCCGACCGTGGTCAGCAGCTCCATCTCGCCTCCGGTGTGCTGATGTGGCAGGCGGTGCTGCACGTTGATGACTCCCACCACCCGGTTGCGCGCGATCACGGGCGCCGACAGAAAGGCCTCAAACGTATCCTCGGGCAGATCGCGGAAAGCCTTGAATCGCGGGTCGCGGTAGGCCTCACGGGAGATCGCCAGCAGACGCCTTTCCTGGGCGACCCAGCCGGTCAGGCCTTCGTTGATCTTCAGCCTCACTTTTCCGATCGTATCCGGGTGCGGCGTGTTGGAAGCGCACAGCACCAGCTCATCGTTATCGATGAGATAGATCAGGCACGAATCGCACGCCATGAACTCGGCGATGAGCGAGACGATGCCCTGCAGGATCTCCTGCAAGCTCATTTCGCTCACCATGAAGCGGCTGATTCTCTGAAAAACTTGAAGCTGCTGTTCGGTCCGCTGCAGGGCCGCCTGAAGTGTCTTGGCCTTTGGCACGTACCATTATAAGACTCAATCGTGGAACGGCGATTGCAAGCTGCGTCTCACTCAAGAGCCGCCTTAGAGCTGTTCAAACCGCGCCTGGAAGAACCGCAGATAACGCGGCTCGTAGACCATACGCAGGCCGCGGACGCGCTCCCGCTCCTCGTAGACCGCCAGCACGGACTCGGCCACCACGTCCATGTGCGCCTGGGTGTAGACCCGCCTCGGGATCGTCAGGCGCACCAGTTCCAGCTTTGGCTTGTTTTCTTCGCCCGTCTCCCGGTTGCGCCCGGCCGAGACGATGCCGCGTTCCATCGCGCGCACGCCGGAATCTTCGTAAATCGCGGCCGCCAAAGCCTGCGCCGGGTAGACCTCCTGCGGAAGGTGCGGCAGAAAGGCCTTCGCATCCAAGAAGACTCCGTGCCCGCCGATCGGCATGACGATCGGGATACCCCACTCCCGCAGTTTCTCGCCCAGGTATAGCACCTGGCCGACGCGCGCCCGGATGTGGTCGTCCTGAAACGCCTCTTCGATGCCCCGCGCGACGGCTTCCATGTCGCGTCCCGCCATGCCGCCATAGGTGTGCAGGCCCTCGAAGACCACAACGAGGTTGCGCGCTTCGTCGTAGATTTCAGGGTCGTTCACCGCCAGGAAGCCGCCGATGTTGGCCAGCGCGTCCTTTTTCGCGCTCATCGTGCATCCGTCGGTCAGCGAGCAGATTTCCCTGGCGATCTCCGCGATCGGGCGCTCCTGCTGCCCGGGCTCGCGCTGCTGGATGAAGTAGGCATTTTCGGCAAGCCGGGTCGCGTCCAATATGATGCGAATGCCGTGGCGCGCCGTTATTTCCCGCACCTTCCGCAGGTTTTCGAGCGAGATGGGCTGTCCTCCCGCCATGTTCACCGTCGCCGCCAGGCTGACATAGGGTATTTTTTGGGGTCCGTGCTCGCGGATCACCGATTCCAGCCGGTCGAGATCGACGTTTCCCTTGAACGGGTGCAGGCTGGCTGGGTCGTGCGCCTCGGGAATGATGACGTCGACGAAGCGGCCACCGGCCAGCTCCTGGTGGAGCCGCGTCGTCGTGAAGTACATGTTGCCCGGGATAACGTCTCCCGGCTTGATGAGCACTCGCGAGATGATGTGCTCGGCGCCGCGGCCCTGGTGCGTAGGAATGAGGTACCTGTAGCCGTAATAGGCCTTCACCACCTCTTCGAGGTGATAGAAGTTGCGGCTTCCGGCGTAGGCTTCGTCGCCGATCATCATGCCGGCCCACTGCCGGTCGCTCATCGCCGACGTTCCCGAATCCGTCAGCAAATCGATATAAACATCTTCGGAACGAAGGAGAAAAGTGTTGTACCCGGCTTCGGCAATCGCGCGGCGGCGCTGCTCGTGCGTGGTCATCTTGACCGGCTCGACTACTTTGATCTTGAATGGCTCGGCCCAGCTCCGGCGGGTGGGTTTCATTTCCTTAAGGTCTTCGTTCAGTATAGAATTCCGGCGGGCTGGCCGCGTTTAGACGCAAATGGCATCCGATAGCCCCCGCACTCATCACGGCCGATACCCGCCGATGTGCCCAAATTGTTTTCGAGGTCTTTTTGCCTTTGCCTTTTGCGCGGTGGGCTTATAGTATAAAAAGAAATCACAGTACTGGCTGTGGTGAGCAATCATAGCTGTTAAACAACGACGGAGACAGTTGAATGTGGAATAAACGGAGGGAAGAAGATTATACGCCGAAGCCGCCCGTCGCGCCGGCTGCTCCCGTGGAACCCGCCCGGGAAGTCCCACCCGTGCAGGCGCCTGCTCCTGCCAGGAGCGCTGCGCCGGAGGCTCCGCGGGGTGTAGCGGCGATCGGAAAATCGGTCATCATCAAAGGCCAGATCCTGAGCCGCGAGGATCTGTATCTGGACGGCGAGATGGAAGGCACGGTCGAGGTCCCGGAGCACCGGCTGACTATCGGGCCGCACGCGAAGCTGGCGGCCGGTATCCGCGCCCGCGAAGTCGTGGTGCTGGGCTCTGTGGAAGGCAACGTTGAGGCGTCCGAGAAAATCGACATCCGGAAGGATGCCAAACTTATCGGCGACATCAAGACCGGTGGCATCATCATCGAAGACGGCGCTTACTTCAAGGGCAGCATTGACATCGTGAGAGCGGCCGACTCGAAGAAAGCAGCCGAATCTCCGAAGCAGGCAGCGCGTCCCGCGCAACAGCCGGCGCCCGCGGCAGCGCCCGTTGCCGCAGCTCCCGATCAAAAACGATAGCCGAGGCTGGTGTTGTTTAACGATCGCTGGAAGCTCCTTTCCCGCGCGGCAAGCCCGGGCGGCACACGCGTGGCCGAGCTCTCACCCTCGCAGCGTCACTTCCAGGCTCCCTCGAGGGGCCTGGATCGGCGCGCCCACGCCCAGGGAGACGTGTACTCCCGCCACAGCAACGGTCTCGAACAGTTTTTCAGCCAGATACAGGGGCTGACGGGGCTGAGAATCCTCGACCTCTCCGGGGCGTCGCAGGCCAATGTGGGCTTCATCACGGGTCTCGGCCACGCCATCTATTCCGAAGATGTGCTCAAGAGCCTCGACCTCGCTTTCGGCGATGGTGACTTCTTCCAAAACCAGTCGGATCCGGAGCGGACCGAGCGGTTCCTGAGCCAGAATTTCGACTTCCCTGAAAATCATTTCGACGGCGTGCTGGCGTGGGACAGCCTCGAATACTTCACGCCGGCTCTGCTGAACCAGGTGGTGGAGCGCCTGTCTCGAGCGCTGCGGCCGGGCGGCTATCTGCTGGCGATGTTTCATACCGAGGAACGAGCCGATTCGATCCCCGCGTATTATTACCGTATTTCGGACGCCAGGACGCTTCTGCTCACCTTCCGCGAGATGCGGAAGCCGGCGCAGTTCTTCAACAACCGTGCGGTGGAACGTTTGTTCTCATCGTTCGAGTCGGTGAAGTTCTTCCTCACGCGCGACGCGCTGCGCGAAGTCATCGTGAAAAGATAGCGGAGCCGTGAAGGCAGCCGGCGCCGGGCGGCGTGCCCCGGCTAGAAGTCGTAGAGTCCCCGCAGGTGATTCCAGCGCACGCGCAGCAGATCGACAAACATGTTCAGGCTGTCCCGGAACATGCTGATCTTTGTGCCTTCGGAATGACTCCAGCGGACTGGGATTTCGATGGTCTTGAATCCCAGCTTGCGCGCGATGAACAGCACCTCGGCATCGAATCCCCAGCGCTCGATCCTCTGCCGCCGGAACACCTCCTGGGCTGCCCGCCGTTCGAACAGCTTGAAGCCGCACTGCGTGTCGGCAAAGGGCAGGCCGATGATCAGGCGCATCAGAAGATTGAAAATCCGGCCCGCCGTTTCCCGGAACCAGGACTGGTGAACCTTGATCAACGAGCGGTCCAGGGCGCGCGAGCCGATCACCACCGACGCGTTGTTCGCCGCCGCCGCTTCCATCAGCTTGTCGAGTTCCTCGATCGGCGCCGACAGATCGGAATCCGAAAACAGCACCCAGTCGCCGCGCGCTTTCAGCATGCCGTGCCGCACCGAGTAGCCTTTGCCGCGGTTGCCGGGATTTTCAAGCAGCGTCACCTGCGGGTGCCGGCTGCGAAAGCGTTCCGCCACGGCGGCGGTTCCGTCCACCGAACCGTCGTTGACGACCAGTATTTCAAATTCCTTCCAGTTCCGCGCCTCCAGGTAGGAGAGAATGGCGGCGAGCGTCACCGGTAGCCGGGCTTCTTCGTTGTAGGCCGGCAGTACGATGGAGATGGAAGTCAAGCGACTTCATTATAATGTAGGAATGCGGAACCGGGCATCATGTCCGAGGATTGCCGCGCACGCCACGAGGAGTTTTCTTGGAACAGGATTTACTGGAACAGCGCCTTCAGCGTATTCGCGACATTCAGGCGCTGGGGTTCCGGCCGTACGGCCAGCGGTTTGAGTTTACCCACACGATTCCCGATATCCGGGCCTCTTACGGCTCGAAAACCGCCGAGGAACTCGCCCCGCGCATTGATGTCCGCATCTGTGGACGGTTGATGACTATCCGCCGGATGGGCAAGGCGGGCTTCGCCCACCTGCTTCAGAACGGCGAACAGCTACAGATCTACGTCCGCAAGGACTCCGTGTCCGAGCGCGACTTCCGGCTCTTCCAGATACTCGACATCGGCGACATCGTGGGAGTGGAAGGTTTTCTGTTCCGCACGAAAACGGGCGAACTCTCGGTCCACGTGGAGCGGGTGGAGTTTCTGGCGAAGACGCTGCTCTCGATGCCCGAGAAGTGGCACGGTCTGGAGGATGTCGAAACCCGCTACCGCCAGCGCTACCTGGACCTGATCGCAAATCCGGAAGTTCGCGACGTGTTTGTCAAGCGCGCCAGGATCATCGCTTCCTTCCGCCGGCGGCTCGAGGAGCGCGGTTTTATCGAGGTAGAGACGCCGATGATGCAGCCGCTTTACGGCGGCGCGGCCGCGCGGCCCTTCATCACGCACCACAACGCGCTCGGCATCGATCTCTACCTGCGGGTCGCGCCTGAACTCTATCTGAAGCGCCTTGTCGTAGGCGGGCTCGAGCGCGTGTACGAGATTAACCGCAATTTCCGCAACGAGGGCATCTCGACCAGGCACAATCCCGAATTCACGATGCTGGAGTTCTACCAGGCATACACGGACTACCGCGGCCTGATGGACCTCTCCGAAGAGCTGCTGCGGCAGGTAGCCGTCGACGCCACCGGCAGCGAGGTGGTCGAGTACCAGGGGCACCGCCTGGATTTCGGCAAACTGAGGCGCATGGGCATGCGCGAGGCCGTCGTCGAGTTCTGGACCGGGCCGGACCGGCCCACCCTGGAACAGGTGAACGACCCCGAGTGGCTGAAGTGCCACAGCACGAAGCCGACTCCCGGCGAGCAACTGGTCGACCTGTTCGAGCAGCACGCCGAGCCGAAGCTCATCCAGCCTACCCTGATTTACGATTTCCCGATCGAGACTTCGCCGCTCTCAAAGAACAAGCCCGACGAGCCGCAGTTCGTCGAACGGTTCGAAATCATCGCCGCGGGCATGGAGATCGCCAATGCGTACACCGAGCTGAACGATCCCCTCGAGCAGCGCAGGCGGTTCGACCAGCAGCTCGCCGCGCGGGAGCGGGGTGATGAAGAAGCCCACCAGATGGACGAGGACTTCATCCGCGCGCTGGCCTATGGCATGCCGCCCACGGGCGGAGAAGGAATCGGCATCGACCGGCTCGTGATGCTGCTCACCAACTCCAAGTCCATCCGCGACGTGATTCTTTTCCCGCTGCTGAGGCCGGAGGGGCCGATCGGTTTGGCCGAGACGCTCCGGGCGGCCGATAACCGCTAAGCGGTAGTGTATGAAAACTTTGAAGTCGCCGTTTGAGTTCTTCGTCGCGCGGCGCTACCTGAGGGCCAAGCGCAAGCAGGCCGTGATTTCGGTGATCACAGTGATCTCCGTGCTCGGCGTGGCGGCGGGAGTCATGGCGCTGGTCATCGCCCTGGCGATCAACAACGGGTTCCGCGCTACGCTTCAGACGAGCCTGCTGGGAGCGTACGCCCACGTCAACGTGATGGAGAAGGAGCCCGGCAGCGGCATCGAGAACTGGAGCGAGCTGGTCGCGCGGCTGCGGAAACTGCCTCACGTCGTCGCCGCATCCCCCGCGCTTTACGGCCAGGTCTTCATCTCCTTCGGCGGGAGCGGGGAGGGAGCGTTGCTGAAGGGCATCCGGACCGACGAGGATCTCCGCCCCACCGATATGCTCCGGCATATGAAGGCGGGCTCGCTCGAGGACCTCAGAGACGACGAGCGTATTCCGGGGTTGATTCTCGGCAGCAAGCTGGCGCAGTCGCTCGGAGTGAAGATGGGCAACATCGTTCGCGTGATCAGCCCGCAGGGCGAAACCACGCCGTTCGGCCCGATCTCCTCGGAGTTCCGCTTCCGCGTAGTCGGGTTGTTCGAATCGGGGTTCTACGAGGTGGACTCGCTATGGGCGTTCACCTCGCTGGGGGCTGCGCAAAGGATGCTGTCGCTGGACGACGTGGTGAACAGCATCGAACTGAGGCTCGACGACATCTACACCGCACCGGAGGTGGCGCGCGAGGCGGACAAGCTGGTCGGCCCCAATCTGGCCGCCGCCACCTGGATGGAGATGAACAAGCACATCCTGAGCGCGCTCAATATGGAGAAGGTCGTCACCTGGATCACGATCGGGCTGATTGTCCTGGTGGCCGCGCTCAATATCCTGATCACGCTGGTCATGATGGTGATGGAGAAGAACCGGGACATCGCCATCCTGGTGTCGATGGGGGCGAAGCAGCAGCAGATCCGGCGGATATTTCAGTACCAGGGACTGCTGATCGGGGTGATCGGGACGGCGGCGGGGCTGGCGGTGGGCCACCTGCTCTGCTTCCTGGCGGACAAGTACCGCTGGGTCCGGCTGGACGAGGAAGTCTACGCCCTGAGCTACGTTCCCTTCGACCCCCGCTGGCTGGACAGCGTCTGGATCGCTGCGCTCGCCATTCTAATCAGTTACATCGCCACTTTGTACCCGGCCCGCGCAGCCAGCCGGGTGGCGCCCGCCGAAGCGCTGAGGTACGAGTAGCGCCTCCGCATTATTACAAAACTCTAAGAACGTGCCAAAAACCTTGCTTTTCGGCCGGGACCGGGATATAAACGTCACGCATGCCCGGTGAGAAGATTCTCGTCGTCGACGACGAGCCTCAGATCCGCTCGTTGCTGCGGTCGCTGCTGTCGCGGCAGGGATACGAGGTAACGGAGGCGGGCGATGGCGCCGAAGCGCTATCGCTTTGCGAAAAAGGTTTTTCCTTCGACCTCGTCGTTACGGACGTCGTGATGCCGCAGATGGACGGCCTCCAGCTCTCGCGGAAAATCGCCGCGCTCAGACCCTCCACCAGGGTGCTGTTTATGTCGGGCAAATGCGAATTTGAACAGGTCGCCAGTCAAGTGAGCGAATTTGGCTTCGGATTTATCAAAAAGCCTTTCGCAGTTGAGGAACTGCGCGAGTCGGTGCGCAACCAGCTTCGCGTGAGGGGAATGGCGCGCCCCGCGAGGAAAAAGCGACCCCAAGGGGGAGTAACGCCCGCAAAATAGCCAGCAGAACCCCGCCAAAATTGCATAGTGCAAGCAAACAAAGTTCTAGTATTATAGCGGCAATACCTGAATTTTATTTAATCGGTGGTGTCTGAGGTGCCGATAAAGAAAAAAACGGTGGACCATATGACGCCAAAAGGGGCTATTTCGCGGAAGCCGGCCACGCCGGACCTGGCCGCGTTGCGGCAGGCCAAAAACCTTTCCCTCGCGCAAATCTCGGAGGCGACCAAGATCCGCGAGCATTACCTGCGAGCTATCGAAGAGTCAAGGTTTGAGGATCTGCCGGGCGGGGTGTTCGCCACAAGCTACATCCGGCAGTACGCACGCGCCATCGATTACGATGAATGTGACCTGCTTGCCGCTTACTCTGCCACGCTCCCCGAGGAAGAGCCGGAGGAATCACCCGCGGCGCCGCGAGGGCTGATCGGTATCTTGTTGAGAAGCCTGGGTTTACGCCAGCTCGCACCGCGGTAGGCAAGTTTCTCGAACCCAGGGGGGCCGCCGTTCGCGAGGCAGCTATTCCTCTCGCAAAACCTCCAGCGGCTTTCGCCCCAGGATGCGGAAACTCGCCACCCAGCCGGCAGCCACGGCAATCCCGGAAGTCAACACAACCGCCGCCAGGTTGGAAACCAGATCCACGCGCGGGGGCGCGTCGAGCAGGCGCTTGAGCAGCAGCGACGAAAAAGCCGTAGCCAGCAGACCCCCCATCAGCCCCGCCACGGACCCGAGCACCAAAAACTCCACAGAGAAAATCGCGGCCAGCCGCCGCCGCGTCGCGCCGAGAGTTTTCAGAACCACGACTTCGCGAATGCGCCGGAACCGCGTCCCGGCAACGCTGGAGGCCAGAATGATCGCTCCGGCGAGGATGGCGAAAACCGAAATGAACCTCACGACGAGCGCAATCTGGTCAATCACTTCCTGGACGATTTCGAGCACGTCCGCGGCGTTGATGACCGTCACGGCGGGGAACTTGGCGAAAACGGCCCGCTGCAACGGGGCCACGCTGGCCGGGCGCACCCGAAGCGCGCCGAAGTATACGGCCGGAAGGCCATCGAGAGCGCCGTCGTTGAAGATGAATTCGATGCTCGCGCCGGGGCGGATGGATTCGGTCCGGTGTATAGCGGCCACCCGGGCGGTAAAGCGCTTGCCCGAGGCCTCCCATTCGAGCACGGCGCCGGGCTTGACGTTGAGAATGCGCGCGGCGTCCTCGGCGACGGATAACAATGCCGCGCCGCCATCGCCACCCTTCCACCAGGTGCCCTCGAGGATTTCTGTGTGGGGCGGCACGGCCTCTGCCCAAGTCACCTGCCGCGTCCGGAAATAGCGGCGTATGGGCCCGCGCGGCGGCCGCTGCTCGATGGGGCGCCCGTCGATCGCAATCAGCCGCGCCGCAACCGCGGGCACGAGTTCCGGCGCGCTCTCAACACCTTCCTGCTTCCGCAACAGCTCGACCAGGCCCTGGTGCTCGCGGCGGGTGACATTGACCAGAAAGACATTGGGCATGCCCGGAGGCGCGCTGGCGGCAAGCTGGGCCAGCAGCGAGTTCTGCACCAGGTATACGGTCAGAGTGAAGGTCACTCCGATCCCGAGCGCGACAAGAACGGTTTCGGCGTGGTTGCCGGGGCGGTAAAGGTTTGCCAGGCCGTGGCGCACAGTCGCGGGCAGGCGCCACGGGGAATGGCGCAGGAACAGCCGCACGGCCCGCAGCAGAACCCACGCGATCGCCGCCAGCACTCCCAGGCTTACAACCAGGCCGCCAGCGAACAGAAAGCCCATCTCCGCCGAATCGCTCAACCAGGCCGCGATCGCGCCCATCGCGGCAACCAGCAACGCACCGGCCGCAATAGAGGAGCGCGAATCCGCCAGCCGCTGCCGCCATGGCGGTCTGGCGTCTGGCATTTCCCGGCGAAAGATCAGGTTCGGGCGCACCCGGCGGATAGCCAGCAGCGGCGGAACCGTGAATAGCAGGGCAGTGAGGATGCCGGCGGTAATCCCCTGAACGATGGCCCCGGGATCCCAGGCGATCTCCGGCCGGATCGAGAAGTACCGTTCGATCAGGAGCGGAAAGGCCGCCTGCACGACGCCGCCGAGCGCGATGCCCAGCAGGCTGCCCGCAGCGCCGAGCAGCAGCGCCTGTGTGGCGTAGATCCGCACGATCTGGCCGGACCGCGCGCCCAGGCACTTCATGGTGGCGATCGAATCCATGCGCTGGGACAGGTGCGCGCGGATGGCCGTGGCGACACCGAGAGCGCCGACGATCAGCGCAATCAGGCTGACGAGGCTCATGAACCGGGTGGCGCGGTTGAGACCGCGGGTGATGGTCGGATGCGTTTGCCTGAAATCGGCCACCTGCGCGTCGGGGAACGCCTGTTGCAGCGTGCGCCTGAGTTCCTGAATGTCCGGACCGCCGGGCACGATGCGGAACAGAAAGCGTTGCGAGGCGCGGCTGCCGGGCTGCATCAGGCCGGTGCGCTCGAACGCTTCGCGGGAAAGCATGACGCGCGGGCCGACGTTCAGCGTACCGGTCATGCGGTCGGGCTCGACCCTGACGACCGCCGCGATGCGGCAGTCCAGCCCGCCGAGCCGGATGGAATCGCCCACTTCGGCGCCAAGTCGCAGCAGGAGATCGCCCGAGACGGCAACCTGGTCGCCTCGAAGCGCCTCGGGGAGGGGAAGGGGCGGATCGAGCCGGACGGCTCCGTAGAACGGATACACGGCGGGGTCGACCGCTTTCACGGTGACCAGAATTGGGTCTGGCGAGCCGGCGGAGGACGCCATGGAGACGGTTTCGGTGATCCAGGTGCGGCGCACGCCGCGCAGGCCTTCCATCACGGCCTGCTGCGCGGGGGAGGCGTCATTGAACGTGCGCACGGTCAAATCTGCCGCCATCAGTGTGCGGGCCTCTTTGAGCAGCATGGAGCGGAAGGCCTGGCTGAATCCGCGCACTCCTGCTAGCGAGCCCACGCCGACTGCTACCGCCGCCACGACGAACAGGAATTTGAGGGGGGCGGCGCGCGACTCGCGCCAGGCGATTTTCAGTGCGGTGCGCCAGCGCAGGCGGCTATTCATCGGCAACGATCTGCCCGTCGCAAAGCGTGATCCTCCGGTCGGCGTGTTCCGCCAGTTCGAGGTTGTGGGTTACCAGCACGAGCGTGGCGCCCTCCTCGCGGTTCAACGCGATCAGTTTTTCGAGCACCAGCCGGCCGTTCACGCTGTCCAGGTTCCCGGTAGGCTCGTCGGCCAGCAGAACCGGCGGGCGAGCCACGAAGGCGCGGGCCAAAGCCACACGCTGCTGTTCGCCGCCCGAGAGCTGCACGGGATAATGGTCGCGGCGGTCGAGCAGCCCGACGGCGGCCAGCAGTTCCCGCGCCCGCGCGGCGCCATTCGCGGCGTCGCCGGCCAGCTCCAGCGGCAGCAGGACGTTCTCTTCGGCCGTCAGCGTCGGGATGAGCTGGTAGGACTGGAAAACGAAGCCCACCTTACGGCCACGCACCAGCGCGACAGCATCCTCGTCCAGCCCCGTAATCTCCTCGCCGTCGATCCAGATACGCCCCTCCGTCGGAGTGTCCAGGCCCGCGAGCAGGCCGAGCAGCGTGCTCTTGCCGCTGCCGGACGGACCCATGATCGCCAGGAACTGGCCGCGCGGCACTTCGAGGTCGATGCCGCGAAGGATGTCCACGCGATGGGTTCCGGTCTGAACGGATTTTTTGAGCCCGCTCGCACGGATGATCGGGGCCATTGCACATATGGTAGCAATGCGCCGATCGGGACGCGCCCGGGGGGAGCAGTGCAACGGCCTCGCGCAGCTAAGGCTCGGGCTCGGCGAACTTCACGGTAGATTCAGCGCTGAAACGCTTGTAATTGCTGTAGCGGATCGTGAGCCGGATCCGCTGCGGTCCCACGCGGAAATCCAGCGTGTCGTCCGCGTAGGTGTAGACGGGGAACCGATAACCCCCCTCCACCGGCTGCCAGATTGTGGTGAAGCGCGGGAAGAGATTTTCGGTCTTTGCGCCGCGTATATCGGGAACAGCTTTGCCTACGGTCCGCACGATGGAATAGTCGTTCTTGGAAACCCACAACAGGCCGTCGAAGAGGCGCTGGTTCGCCAAAATTTGCCGCGGGCGCACCTGGAGGACCCAACAATCCACGTCATCCACGTTCTCCTCGCCGCGGTAACGGGTCTCGT
Source organism: Acidobacteriota bacterium (assembly GCA_029776225.1). Classification (GTDB taxonomy): domain Bacteria; phylum Acidobacteriota; class Terriglobia; order Bryobacterales; family Bryobacteraceae; genus Fen-330. The sequence goes on from JAKOTR010000031.1 coordinate 176,213, forward strand.
AGAACCACAGTTGGCTGGCGTCGAACAAAAACGGCTGCACTTCGCGGATGTCCTGAAAATCCTCCTCGGTGAGGCGCAACCGCTGGAGGGTGTCGACCGGCCGGCCCACCAACTGCTCGATGCGCTCGCGTTTCGGAGAGAAGATTACGTCTCGGACTTCCCGGTATTCGCCTACCCTCGCGCCGTTCGGTTTGAGCTCCTCCACAATCACGGTCTGCCGGTAGGTGTACTGGTCGCGCGCCCGCCGCGTTTCCTCCGCGCGCTGGGCCACGCGTTTGGCGAGATCGGGCGGCGGGGCTGCATCACGCGCCGCCAGGGGGGAAAGCAGAGATACTAAAAAGATGCCAACGGAAGCAGCGAGGCGCGGCGTTTGGCTCAGGCTCACTGGGCTCGCGCTGATGGTCTTTGTCGCCGGACTCATCTACGCCTACTTTCTGAGTATACCGGCGGCTCTGGCCGTGCCCCTCGCTTTCGCTTTCGCGCTTGAAGCGTTCTTTTTCGTTGCGGTTGTGTGGGAGCCGCCGCGCAGGTTGTGGCAGCGGTGCTTCAGTCCGCCGGCGCTGGCCGCGCTGGCTGCCGCGAGCGGCATCCTGCCCTATGTGATCAGTGCCGTGCCCGCCGGTGTGTTCCGCTGGGACGGCCTGGCCTCTGTGGCTGCACTGGCCGCCCTGGTGTCCTTCTGGTTCGTGCTGCTCCCGAAGAATCCTGCGATCAACCTGCTGTTCACCGCCGTGGTTGCGGCGGGGTTGCTGGCGGAGGTTTTTGAGCCGCTATACGGGCAGCCCGCGCCGCGGCTGAAACTCGGCATCCTGGGCGACATGATGTGGACGCGCCTGGCGATGGCCTCCGTCATCGGGGTGAACCGCTTCGAGATCAAGGGGCTCGGGTTTCTGCCTTCCCGCGACGAGTGGGCCGCCGGCCTCAAGAACTTTCTGCTGTTCCTGCCCGCGGGCCTGCTGCTGGGCTGGCTCCTGGACTTTGCCCGGTTCAACCCGAAGCCTTTCGCGTGGTGGCAGATTCTGGGACTCGCGCTGGCAACCTTTCTCGGAATGCTTTGGGTCGTGGCTTTGCGAGAGGAGTTTTTCTTTCGCGGACTGCTGCTGGAATGGATCTCAGGGTGGACCCGGAGCGAAGCCGCCGGGCTGGTGGTTTCCTCCGTCCTCTTCGGGCTGGTCCATCTGCCGTTCCGCGGTTTTCCGAACTGGGAATTCGCGCTCATCGCGACGGTGGCGGGGATCTTCTATGGCCGCGCGTACCTCAACGCCCGCAGCATCCGGGCCGCCATGGTAACGCACGCGCTGGTGAATACGACGTGGCGGGTGTTCTTCCCCGGCTAAGTGAACTTCCCAGGGAATCCCCCGGGCTCCACTGCGTCGCCGGTAAATCCAGGACTTGAGCCACCGGCGGCGGCAATCGCCCAGGTTGAGCGCTACCGCGTTGTCGGGTAGGCGACTCCCAACTGCTCCAGGTACGTCTTGTACTTCGCCGGATTGTAGCGCAGAGGCCGGAGCTGCGCGCGGAAGCGCTCCATCTTTTCCCGATTGAGGTGTATGGGCGGCTGTGTCCCCTCGGGGATCAACGACTTCCACTTCGTCGTCTTCGTCTGCTCCGCAAAATACTGGCGCGCCGCTTCGAGTAACTGCGGATCGACCAGTAGATCTATAGCGGTCATCGCCTGCGCTTTCGCGCCCGCTGTAGTGCCCTTGTGCGCAATCGGGGTTGCCATGGCGATGGCGCTCGACCAGTGGTGTCCGATCATGCGCGGGATGTTCGCCGGATAACGCAGCACGACGGTCGGCACGTTCCAGGAGACCTCCGCGATGTCGTCAGATCCGCCCGGAGCGGGGACAGCGCTCGGCGTGGCCAGTTCCCTGATCGTCGTGGAAAGGCCGTCCGCGGTCACTCCCAGCTCCTTCTGCGCGGCGATCGCCAGTTTCACGTCCTCCGGCGACCAGGCAGGCATTCCGACGCGCTTGATGTTGGCGTGCAGTGCTTCGGCCATCGGCTTGTTGAAGTGACCGGGCCACGTTGCCGCAAGGACGCGCTCCTTCACGGTAGTGTCGGTCATCATGGCCGCGCCTGCGGCGATGCGCCTGCCGATCTCGTGCAATTCGCGGATGCGGTCGTAATCCAGTTCGCGGAAAAAATACCAGACGGTGGCCGTTGGGGGAACCACGTTGGGCTGGTCGCCGCCGTCGACGATCACGTAGTGCGAGCGCTGCTCAGGCCGGAGGTGCTCGCGCCGGAAGTTCCAGCCCGCGTTCATCAGTTCCACCGCATCCAGCGCGCTGCGCCCGGACCACGGCGAGCCCGCCGAGTGGGCGCTGCGGCCCTCGAACGTGAACTGCGTGGAAACGAGTCCGGAGCCGCGCGGGCCGTAGGAAGTGGAAAACTCCGAGGCGACGTGGCAGCTCAGCATGGCGTCGACGTCGCGGAACAGCCCGGCCATCACCATGTAGGTGCGGCTGGCGAGCAGTTCCTCGGCCACGCCAGGGTACACCCGAATCGTGCCAGGCAGCCGGTGTCTTTGCATCACCTGTTTCACTGCGATGGCGGCGGTGATGTTAAGGGCGGGACCCGAGTTGTGCCCCTCGCCGTGCCCCGGCCCGCCTTCGATGAGCGGCTCGTGCCAGGGAATGCCCGGCTTCTGCGACGTGGCGGGCAGACCGTCGATATCCGCCATAAAACCGATCACGGGTTTGCCCGATCCCCAACTCGCCACGAACGCCGTGGGCATGCCGGCCACGCCCCGTTCAACCTTGAAACCCTCCTTTTCAAGAATCGCCGTGAGGTAGGCCGAGGTTTCGAACTCCTGGAACCCGAGCTCCGCGAAACTGAACAGCGAATCCACGATCTGCTGCGTGAGCGCACGCCGCGCCTCGACTTCCGCGACGACCTCCGATTTCAGTTTCTCCAGGTCCGGACGCTGTGCAAGCGCGGGCAGCACGGCGGAAAAAGCGAGAATGACAAGGCTGGTTTTCACAATCCCTCCCGGTGAACCAACCACAACAGGATACTGGAAACTTGGAAGCGGGTACTCAGCGGTCGAGTACGTCGGGCGGCACGGGTGTCCGCTCAGCCACCAGCCGTGCAACGCGCTCCTCCCGCCAGGACCAGTCTGCCCGCGCCCGCACGTCTTCGTAACGTCTGATCCGCAGTCGCCCGAAGACGCGAAGCAGTTCGTTCGGGCGCGGGAGCCACGGCGCGGCCCCCGGGCTTCCGGAGTCATCCATCATGTGCTCGAATACGAGGATCCCGCCCGGCTTCAGGGACTCTATGATCCGTCCGACATAGTCCGCGCCCCGTAGAGGCACCCATGTGTAGCTCATCACCACGAGGTCCCACTGCGCCCGCCCGAAGTCGAAGTCCTCATGGCGACATACGAGAGCCGTCACGCTGACGCCGGCTCGTTCCGCGGCCCGCTTCGCCGCAGCCACGCCCGCCTCCGAAAAATCGAATCCGGTAACATCCCAACCTTTCGAGGCAAGAAAGAGGGCGTTTCGTCCCTCGCCCATGTGGATGTCGAGGGCCCGCCCCGGTTTCAAATCCCGCACGGTTTCCACCAGCAGAGCATTCGGCGCGGTATTGAATCGCGGCGCGCCGCTTGAATAGGTCCGATCGAAAAAGAAAGGATGCAGCTCGGCGCGCCGGGTCTTCGACAGCCGCTCCACGACGTTGAGGCGCTCGCGCACGGTGCCGGCATCAAGCCCCAGGCTCTTAAGGTGCTCGGCGTAGGCAGTGGACAAATCGGAGATGCCGATGGGCTGTTGCCGGTACCAGGCGAGGTACTCCTTCCAGATCTGCTCGTCATCCGCCCAGCCGAAGCCTAAGCCTGCTATCAGACAACCCAACAAAGTTCGCCGCCGCATGGCCACACCACAGTGTAGGTTTGAGGGGCAGGCTCCGCAACCCTGAACGCGGATGCGAGGCTTCGCCGGGATTCTTCAGCGGCCCCTCATCCTCAGTAAGAGATACGAAGCAAGAATTGTACAAAGCGTCCATCGCGAGCGCCCGTGATCCACCCGAAGGTGTTGCCCTCGGCGTCGCGCCAGACACAGGGAAGGAGCAACGAGCAAGGCCAAGACAACCCAGCGGCGGTATCCGGCGCGGCCGTTGTAGACTGCTTAGAGGGCTGGAACATACCATGCGAACGAAATGGATCGAACGCCGTAAGACTGACAGCATCCGCACGCAGATGCATTATGCCCGTAAAGGGTTGATCACGGAAGAGATGGAATTCGTGGCGCAACGCGAAAACATCTCGCCCGAGCTGGTTCGCTCAGAGGTGGCGCGGGGGCGCATGGTAATCCCCGCCAACGTGAATCACACCAACCTCGAGCCGATGGCGATCGGGATCGCCTCGCGCTGCAAGATCAACGCGAACATCGGCAACTCGGCGGTCGTTTCCGACATCGATGAGGAGCTGGAAAAGCTCCGTTTAGCGATTCGTTACGGCGCCGATACCGTAATGGACCTCTCCACGGGCGGCGATATCGCGGGAATCCGCAAGGCCATCATCCGCAATTCCCCGGTTCCGGTCGGCACGGTGCCCATCTACGAAGCGCTCGCCCGGGTCCGCCGCGTCGAGGACCTTACCCCTGAACTCGTGCTCGAGGTCATTGAGGAGCAAGCCGAGCAGGGCGTGGATTACATGACGATCCACGCGGGCGTGCTGGTGGAATACATACCGCTCGTAACGAAACGTATCACCGGAATCGTGAGCCGCGGCGGTTCCATCCTCGCTGAATGGATGGTGAAGAACCACCGGCAAAACTTCCTTTACGAGCGATTCGAGGATATCTGCAAAATCTTCCAGAAGTACGACGTCACGTTCTCGTTGGGCGACGGCCTGCGTCCCGGTTCGCTGGCCGATGCCAGCGACGAAGCGCAGTTCGCGGAATTGAAAACGCTGGGTGAACTCGCCCGCATTGCGTGGAAGCACGACGTACAGGTGATGATCGAGGGGCCGGGCCATATCCCGATGGACCAGATCCAGCTCCAGGTGGAGAAGGAAAAGGAGCTGTGCGACGAAGCGCCGTTTTATACGCTCGGGCCGCTGGTCACCGACATCGCTCCCGGCTACGACCACATTACGTCGGCCATCGGCGCCGCCATGATCGCCTGGTATGGCGCGTCCATGCTGTGCTACGTGACGCCGAAAGAGCACCTCGGACTGCCCAACCGCGAAGACGTGAAGGCCGGCATCATCGCTTACAAGATCGCCGCGCACGCCGCGGACATCGCGCGCGGCCGTCCGGGCGCCCGCGACCGCGACGACGAGCTTTCCCGCGCGCGCTACGCCTTCGATTGGAACCGGCAGTTCGAGCTTGCGCTCGATCCGGAAACCGCCCGCGCGATGCACGACGAGACGCTGCCCGACGCCGGCTTCAAGGATGCGCATTTCTGTTCGATGTGCGGCCCGAAGTTCTGCTCGATGAACATCTCGGCGAAGGTCCAGTCTTTCACGCAGGAAGATGCCGACGCCGTTGTCAAAAAGAATTTGGTGAAGATCGACTGAGCATTACAGGCACGTCCGCTCGCGCGCGTCAGTTGAGACGGAGCTGCATCCCAGCGAGGCCAGAGCGAATTCCAGTGTTTCAATCATGTAATATGTATGTGGCAGCACAGATTCTGAATTGAAGGCCCGAACGGCGCTTTTGGGTTCGCCGGCGCCGGCGGCGTTCAGAGATGGCGCCTCCGCCGGCGGTGGCTCTGCGGGATATATCAGGCGCGGAGCCACGATGTTTCCGGAAATCGAGGGATTCACAAATGACCAAGACACGTAGAACGTTTTTAAAGACTACGGCGGCGCTGGCTGCTGGAATCACGCCCGCGTGGAGCCAGCGTCAAAGAGACCGGTTGGAATCGATCCCCGATTCCGCAATCCAGGTGCCCAAAGTAAAGTTCTTTGGCGCCGATATCAGCCGCCTCATTTTAGGTGTAAACCCCTTTTATGGGTTCTCGCATAACGTCTACAACTACAGCATCGTGATGCGGGAGTGGTACACCCAGGCCAGGGTCGTCGAGGTGCTCAAGCGCGCCGAGTCGTTCGGCATCAATGCCTTCAACTACGTCCACATGTCGCGGGGGCAGGCCGATTGGGAACGCTACCTGGCCGAGGGTGGCAAGATGCGCCTGATCGCGCAGGCCACTACTGAGGATCCGGCTGAGGTCATCGAGGCCGTCAAGCCGTGGGCTGCCTGGGTTCAGGGGGAAATCACGGACGCGGCCTACCGGGAAGGCAAGTTGCACAAGGCTCGCGATTACGCCAAGAAAATGCGCGACCTGGGCGTCGCGGTCGTCGGCGTGGCCAGCCACATCCCTGAAGTGCTGATGGAGATTGAAGAGCAAGGTTGGGACGTGGATTTCTACGCCGGCTGTGCGTACAACATCAGGCGCACGCGAGACGAGTTCCGCAAACTGCTGGGCGGCGAACTTCCCGAACTCCCCAACGACATCTACCTGCAGGACGACCCTCCGCGGATGTACAAGTTCATGCGCCAGTGCAAGAAGCCTTGCATCGCTTACAAGATTCTTGCAGCCGGGAGGGTGTCCAACGTGGAAATGGCGTTCAAGCGCGCCTTTGACAGCATCAAACCGAACGATCTCGTCTGCGTGGGCATGTTCCCGAGAGTGAAGGACGAAGTCAAGGAGGACGCGTACTTCGCCAGCCGGTACGGCGTTAGCGCAACCTGAGCCGCGGCCGGGGACGCTCCGGCGCGTTTGATTCCATCCCACCTGAGTAGGAACCAGCCAACCTGCGCCGATGGCGGGTGACGTGGTGTGAAGTCACGGCACACCTCAAGCCCAGAGACTCGCTCGTTCTTTGCTAAATCTGAACGCAAGGAAACATTTTGCGTCCAGGTGCATATAAGGTGCGTGTGATAGGCATGCGCCGCGCCTTGCGCATGTTCCCCCAGCCCGGATTCGTCGTTCCCCCCTGCTTTTTGCCTCAGCGTCGGCGCGAGCACGGCGATTTTCAGCGTCGTACCCTACCTGCCTGCGTGGCGGGCGCCTTCGGTCAACCCCATGGAGACAATTCGCAGCGAATGAGCACGGCCGTCGGCGCAGGGAGCTTCGGTCAGCGCCGCCTGGCGGATTTCGTGCTTTTCGAAGTTCGTGGCGCTGACGCAGGTGCGTGAACGGCGGCGCTTTTCTGTTCCAACAAAGGGTGGATGATGTTCGCAAGAGAAGCAAGCGCCGCTTCGTCAACGCGCCAGTCCGTCCTGGAGAGCAACTCTTTAACCGCGCCATAGATCGCGCCGCTGACCATCGCCGCGATGACCTCGTCCGGCGCCGAAGCCCGGCGAGCCTGCTTTTTCAGACCATCGAGAACAATCCGTTGAATCGCAAGCGTAACCGCGGCGTCAACGAAGGGTCCGGATGAAGCCTGCCGGGTGCACGCGGCCTGGTCCCGGTGAAGATGCTGGAGGTAATCGCCGACCGCAAGCGCGATGGCGGCCAGTCCGGACGAGCAGGTCCTGTCCAGGCGAACGTTTCGCTGTTCCAGGAGCTTCTCGAAATCGGCGGCGATCAGTGCATTAAACAGATCGAGCTTGTCGCGGTGATGATCGTAGAATGTGGCGCGGTTTACGGTAGCCTCGTCCGTGATTTCGTGGACCAGAATTTCGTCCAGGGGCTTTTGCCGGAGCAGCGTTCGTAAGGCGTCCTGAAGGAGTTTTCGGGTGCGCCTGATCCGGGGATCGCGGACGCTCTGATCCGGCAGCGGCATAAGTCCTCGTTTCCAGCGTATCAAAATCTGAATCTCTAAACAACATCTGTCGTCTAATTAGACAACAGATGATGTTTAAACTTCAAATGTTGAATAGGGGGATTTCCGATGCCCACTCTGCTGCATATCGATTCCAGCCCGCTCCCCGGTTCGGTAAGCCGCGAACTGACGGCCGAGTTCGCACGGACATGGAAAGCCGCGCACCCGGACGGCGAGGTGATCTATCGGGACCTGGCCGCTCATCCGCCCACTCCGATCGACGAAAAGTGGATCGGCGCTGCGCATACCGCTCCTGGCGAGCTGAGCGCCGAACAGCGGGCAGCCTTAGCGCTATCCGATGAATTGATCGGCGAGCTGGAGCGCGCCGATGAATACGTGATCGGAGTCGCGATGCACAACTTCAGCATCCCCGCCGTGCTGAAGCTTTGGATCGACCAGATCGTCCGGCGCGGGCGCACATTCGCCTATAGCGCGAAGGGGCCTAGAGGCTTCCTGCAAGACAAGAAAGCCACGATTGTGGTGGCAAGCGGAGGCGTGTATGCGCCGGGTACGCCGGCCGCAGCGATGAACTTCATCGACCCATACCTGAAAACGATTTTCGAGTTCCTGGGCGTAACCGACGTAAAATTCATCGCGGCCGAGGGAACTGCCAGGATGATGTCGGGTGCAATAGACCGTTGCACATTCCTTAAGCCGGTCGTGGAGCAAGTCCGTGCAGCCGCCGCGTGAGAGCCATGAGGCCTCACGCGTCATCCGGCCGCAAGTACCCGGCCCGCTCGAGTCCGTCTAACAGCAGGTGAAAATAAACCAGCCCTCCGTACGGCCTCCATTTGCCGGTCACGCGCATTACACGCCCGTAGTCGAGCGGCTTGCGGAGGCGCAGCCATCGTGCCAGGTTGTTCCGGGCGCCGACGTCATCTCCTGGAAAGACATCGACACGGCCCATTCCACGCAGCAGAACGTATTCGGCGGTCCAGCGCCCCACGCCGGGCAATTCCAGCAGGCGGGCCGTGGCTTCCTGGTTGTCAGAATCCGCCAGCGACTCAAGATTCAGTTGCCCGGATGTGATTTCCTTTCCGAGTCCGATCAAGGTCCTGCTCTTGGCGGCGTTGAAGCCCAGGGCGCGGAGGGACTGCGGCGCCGCCCTCGCCAGGTCCTCGGGTCTGGGGAATGCGCGCGGGGCGCCGTCTTCACCGAACGGCAAGCCGCATAGCGCCGCAAGCCGGTTCAGAAAAAGAATTCCTACCCTCAGGCTGAACTGCTGGCAGGCTATGGCGTTGACGAGGGATTCCCATACGGTCGGAAACCGCGGCGGCTTGAGCCCCTTAAAGCGCGAGGCCAGTTCGCGCAGGCGGCGGTGCTCCGCCGCAAGCGCGTAGAAAGAACTTAGATTGGCACGCAGCCCTAACAGCCTCTCCAGGGCGGTCACTACAGTGGTCTTCGCGTCAGGGGGGAGATGTGCGGCAGTAACGGTGACATCAAGCCGCGGCGTGGAGGCGCTTCGCGATTGTGTTACCCTGACGAGCACCGGCGTGTTTTGGACAGCTAATACCCGCTCGTAAGTCTCGCCGTCCCACCTGTCGATTTCGTTCTCCGGCCGGCGCCGGATTGCCCAGACGGTCAGATCGAGCCGGAACGGCGGCGCTGGATCGAGTGAAAACGAGAGGCGCCCCAAATTTCATCGTAGCGTGCACGTGCAATGGCTTGAATGTAAGTAACACAAGCGGTCCCCTCGAGTGCCGAATGCTATCATGCCACCGGGAGCAGCCGGAGTGGGAAGACTCGATCTCAAGAGAGAACGAAAGTACACTTAGCGGCCCTCAAGCCACTCTCCGGCTGCGAAGGCGTATGCCGACAAGACCAGCAATTGCCGCGAGGATCCAAACGCTGCATCCGGCCTATTTTGCTCTGGTAATGGCGACCGGAATCCTGGGGATCTCCGCCTCTTACGAAGGCATGCGAACTTTGGCCGTGGCGCTTACCTGGGTCAACACGGCCGCGTTCCTGGTCTTGGTTCTCCTCACGCTCGCGCGCGTGGTTCTGTTTACAGACGTACTTACTCGCGATCTCGGCGCCTTCGACCGTGGGCCGGGGTTCTTCACCATCGTCGCGGGTATCTGCGTCCTTGGGGACCAATGGGTGACGGTGCGCGGAAACTGGACGGCAGGCCTGGTCCTCTGGCTGGCCGCGATTCCTGTGTGGGCGTTCTTCATGTACGCGGTGTTCACGCTTTTCATCGTGCGGGAAGAAAAACCGAGCCTGGCCCAGGGTATCCATGGCGGCTGGCTGACCATCGTGGTGGCGACCCAGGCCATCTCCGCGTCGGGCGCGCTCTTGGCGCCAGGTCTTCCGGGGCCGGGGCATCGGGCGGAAGTCCTTTTCTTCTGCCTCCTGATGTGGCTTTGTGGCGGAGTGCTTTATATCTGGCTGATCTCCCTGATTCTCTATCGTTACCTCTTTTTCCGGTTCACACCTTCGGACTTCACGCCGCCATCCTGGATCGACATGGGTGCGATGGCGATCTCTACCCTGGCCGGCGCGCTGCTGATCGATCGCGCGGAGACATCGAGTTTCCTGGCCGGGATGCTTCCGTTTCTACGAGGCTTCACGTTGCTGTTTTGGGCCACGGCAACCTGGTGGCTGCCGATGCTTGTGATTCTGGAGCTCTGGCGTCACGTTTGGAAAAGATTCCCTTTGACTTACGATCCGCTCTACTGGGGCCTGGTGTTTCCCATCGGCATGTATTCTGCATGCACCTCCCGTCTCTTAAAGGTCATGGATCTGCCATTTCTCTGGTGGATTCCGCGGGTGTTCGTCTATATCGCTCTTGCCGCATGGCTCGCGGTCTTTGCCGGCCTGCTGCGAAGGCTCGCGTCCGTTCTCCGCGGAACTGCACCCGATTCGAGCATGTAGAACGTCCCGATTACGGCGCTGCCTGCGACGGCGCCGTGAGAAAATGGAATCAGTTCACTGCCCGGCAGCCTGAGGGGATGCTTTAGACCACTCCGTGTTAGCCACCAGCGGGCCTCTCCGGCACGTCGCGGTCGAAGGGAGGGGAACTCATGAAAATCGTCGTGGTTGGCGGCACGGGACTTATTGGATCCAGGCTTGTCAAAAAGCTTCGTGAGAAGAGGCAGGAAGTAGTAGCCGCAGCGCCCAGTACCGGAGTGAACAGTCTTACTGGGGAAGGACTCGCGGATGCGCTGAAGAGCGCCTCGGTGACCATCGATGTAACGAACGCTCCTTCATGGGACGATGCGGCGGCGCTGCATTTCTTCGAGACATCGACACGTAACCTCCTCGCCTACGGAGCGGCCGCGGGCGTGCGGCATCACATTGCGTTGTCTGTCGTGGGAACGGAACGTATGCTCGAAAGCGGCTTCTTCCGCGCAAAACTCGCCCAGGAGAACCTGGTGAAAGCCTCTTCCATGCCACACTCCATCCTCCGTGCGACCCAGTTTTTCGAATTCACTCAGAAAATCGCCGATTTTTCCACCGAGGGCGACAAGGTGCGCCTGCCCCCGGTGCTCTTTCAGCCTATGGCTGCGGACGATGTAGCCGGCGCACTGGCTGAAGTAGCAATGAATCAGCCTGTGAATGGCGTCGTTGAAATCGGGGGACCGGAACAGTTTCGTCTGAATGAATTCATCCGGCGGTACCTGGCTGCGCGCAAGGATCCTCGCGAGGTGATTTCCGATCCGCACGCGCGCTACTACGGGATTCAGGTGAGCGAGAGGATGCTGGTTCCCGGCGCCGGCGCGCGGCTCGGCGACACGCGTTTCGAAGACTGGCTCACTCATGATGCCCAACAAGGTTTCAAAGCGGCATAGGTGTAGTTCTTGCCTTGTACCGGCGGGTAGAGCCTGACGCGGAGGAATCAGGAGGTGAGGGAATGAAGGTATTCGTCGCGGGCGCAACAGGCGCGATCGGGCGGCCGCTGGTTTCCGCCCTTGTGGCTGCACGGCACGAGGTGGTCGGAATGACGAGTTCCGAGCATGGCTTGAAAGCGCTCCAGGAACGCGGCGCCGAAGGGGTGGTGGTGGATGTTTTCGATGCTGGAGCCGTCGAAGCCGCCATAAGGCGGGTTCGGCCTGATGCGGTAATCGACGAGCTCACTTCGCTTCCGAGAGACTACACGCCCGAGGCGATGCGCGCAGCCGCGGAGCGCGACCGCAAGGTGCGGATCGAAGGCGGGCAAAACGTCCATCGTGCTGCACGGAAGGCCGGTGCGAAGCGCTATGTCGTCCAGTCCTCCGGATTCTTCTATGGACCGGGCGCCGGCCTTGCATCGGAAACGGACTCGCTGGCTGTGAATGCGTCGCCTGGAGTTTCCGGGAGCGTGCGGACTTACCTCGAAATCGAAAAGAGGGTGCTGGGCTCGCGAGATCTGGAGGGAGTCGCCTTGCGCTATGGATTCTTTTACGGGCCCGGAACCTATCACGATCCCGAGACCGGAAGCATAACGCGACAGGTTCGTGAGCGGAAGTACCCGGTCATCGGCTCGGGCGCCGGCGTGTACTCGTTCATCCACGTGGAGGACGCCGCGGCAGCGACCGTGGCTGCACTCGAAAGCGACCCGGGCATCTACAACGTTGTGGACGACGATCCGTTGGAGATGCGCGTCTGGCTGCCTGCGTTTGCAAATTTTGTGGGTGCGCCGCCTCCCCCGCATATCAGCGAGCAGCAGGCACAGGAATTGGGGCCGGACGCCTTGTACTACGCCACACGGCTGCGCGGCGCGAGCAACGACCTCGCGAAACGGAAGCTCGGCTTTTCGCAGCGCAGACTGGAGTGGCTGTCGAAGGCAACGATGGAGTCCGGCGCAGGTCCGGCATTGGCCGGCTAGACCGATCCCGGCTCCCGAACGCGCCGTTGCGAGCCGGGGCCGGGAACATCCGCGTTCCAGTTTGCGTATGGTTCAGCAGAAGGAGAACGCGAATACTATGCTGAAAGCGCTCCTGTTCATCCTGCTGGCTATTCTGGTCCTGACTTTCGGGTTCAAGCTCCTGGGGTTTGCCATTGTCTGGTCGATCCGTCTGCTGGTGCTTTTGCTCGTGATTTGGGCAATCATGGCCGTGCTGTCACGCATGCTCCGGCGCACGTAATCCAGTCTGGTGCGCCAGATCAGCAGCCGAAACTCCGACAAGCAGCCACCAGTCCTTCGAGACCTTGCAATACATGATTGAGTAACGGCCTACCGCCGCTCGACATCCCGGGCATGCATGTTGCCGGCACCCGCTGCGTCGCTTTGCGGCTTCTCGGGTGATCTGCGTGAAAATGACAAGAGTGAGAGGATAGCTGGTGCGATGAATCGAAGAGACATGTTGGGGGGCCTGCTTGCTACCGCGGCCTCCTCCCTGGCGCAGAGCGGGCGGCTGGAGAGATTGGGCAAGACCGGCTCCAGGCCGAGAAGCGTGATCTTCATCCTGACGGACGATCACCGCTACGACGCGATGGGGTTCCTCAAAGGGCAGGAGTGGCTCGAGACCCCGCAGATGGACCGGATGGCCCGGGAAGGCTGCCATTTCCCCAACGCCTTCGTTACTACGGCGCTGTGCAGTCCCAGCCGCGCGTCCATCCTGACAGGACGCTATGCCCACCGGCACCGCATCATCGACAACAATACTCCCATCCCGAAAGGCACAATTCTTTTTCCGCAGTACCTGCAACAGGCGGGTTACGCGACGGCATTCGTAGGCAAGTGGCATATGGGAGGCGAGAGCGACGATCCCCAGCCTGGCTTCGACCATTGGGTCAGTTTCAGGGGGCAGGGTACGTACCTGCCGTCCAAAAACGGTCTGAATGTCAACGGGAAGCGCGTTCCGCAAAAAGGTTATATCACCGACGAGCTCACGGACTACGCGCTCCAATGGCTCGATCAACAGAAGAAGGGCAGGCCCTATTTCCTGTACTTATCTCACAAGGCGGTGCACGCGGAGTTCATTCCGGCGGACCGGCACAAGGGCAAGTTCGCCAACAAGCAGTTCAAGTATCCGGCGACGATGGCGGCCACGGGCGAGTACGCACAAGGCCGGCCGATGTGGGTTCAAAACCAGAGAAACTCCTGGCACGGCGTTGAGTATCCCTACCACTCCAACCTGGACATCGCGGAGTATTACAAACGCTACGCCGAAACGCTTTGCGCCGTGGACGACAGTCTGGGCCGGATCTTCGACGCGCTCCAGGCGCGCGGAGAACTGGATTCCACGCTCGTCATTTACATGGGCGACAATGGCTTCGCGTTCGGCGAGCACGGCCTGATTGACAAACGCACGGCTTACGAGGAATCGATGCGCGTTCCGTTGCTGGCGCGCTGTCCGGAGTTATTCGAAGGCGGCAAGACCGTGCGCCAGGTCGTGGCCAACATCGACATCATGCCCACCGTACTCGATGCGATGGGGCTCAAGGCTCCAGCAGGCTGCGACGGGCGGAGCTGGCTGCCGCTTGCGATGGGGCAACCGACGGAGTGGCGTAAGGAGCTGCTGTACGAGTACTACTGGGAGCGCAACTTCCCTCACACTCCGACGATGCACGCCTTGCGCGGCGAGAGATACAAGTTCATCCGCTATCACGGCATCTGGGATTCCGACGAGCTTTACGACTTGCAGGAGGATCCGTTGGAAAGCCGCAACCTGATCTACAGCAAAGCGCACCAGGACATCATTCGGCAGATGCGCCAGCGGCTGTTTCAGACGCTTGAGGAGACCGGCGGGATGCAGATGCCAATCTGGCCCGACCGCGGCACATCGCAAAACCTGCGCAATCCGAAAGGATCCAAGGCCGCCGAGTTTCCCCCGGAGCTGGTCCGGTGAGGTAGCACCGATCAGCCTTACGCGAAGGCGCTCCGCAGCATGTCGTAGCTTTTTCTCACGGCGCTGGCTGCGTCTTCGTTCCCTTCCATCTCAAGCGACACCCAGCCCCGGAATCCGGCCTGCCGGAGGATGGCGGCAATGCGCTTGTAGTCCAGGTCGAGTGTGTACCAGACGCCGCCCCCGTAGTAGGTCTTGGCCTGCACGATGGAGGCGTATGGGGCGAGTTTGGCAAGTCCCTCGTACGGGTCGCCCGGATAGTTGCCCGTATCGGCGTTAATTCCCAGCCACGGGGAGTTCACTTCCCTCCAGATGCGCAGCAGGGTATCGACGTTGGTCGTCAGACCCCAGTGGTTCTCCAGCGCCAGCAGCACGCCCGCTTTTTCGGCGGCGGGCAGACACTGCCGGATGGAATCCACCACCCAGGCGATCGCGTCCTCGTCCTTGTATCCGGGAAGCGGCGGCTCCATGCCCTTTACCTTCATGAGGTCATCGAACGACCGGATGGTGCCCCAGCGGCCGGAGTTGATCCGTATGGCCGGAATGCCGAGTTGCGCCGCCAGCCCGATGGCGCGGATGGTGTGGTCAATGTTCTCTTTGCGCACGGCGGCATCGGGCGAGACGAAGTTCTGGTGGATGGAAAGCATCGGCAGCGAAAGGCCGTTTCGGAACGCCAATTGCTTGAGGCGGTTGATATAGGCGGGCGATTCGTTTTCCATCTGGCGATGCAGGATCTCCACGCCTTCAAAGCCGATGGCTGCTGCTTCTTCGATTACCTTCTCTATGGGGAACTTGCGCGGTGTGAAGTGCCAGTAGGAATAGGTAGATACGGCCAGGCGAATGCGCCGCCCGGGTTCGGCGGCCGCTGATAACGAGGCGCCGGACAGCACCGACGCGGCTGCCGGAAGCGCGGCTGAAGTCGCAAGAAGGTCGCGCCGGGTCATGGCATCAAAATACCACGCGGGTTGGATGCGCAGAACATCGGTTGCGGCAGCAGCATGGGTTCTTGATTGGGGGGAAGCGTACGGCGGGGAGTGTACGACGTGGTGGCCGGGCTGAGCGCTGAGCTCATCCTCGCAGTCTTACGTCGTGTTCTTGGGGGAAAGTGAGGAATTTTGGCGGCCGTTGAGGCCGCCCTCTACATGCGCGTGCAGGAATCAGTGTTTCGTGGTATAAGGCAGTCTTAAATCCCATGCCCACGCTCCTAATATGCACTGTTGGCGGTGCTCCGCAGCCGGTAGTCCGTTCGTTGCTGACCGATCCCAGGCCGGAAAAGGTCGTCTTTGTGTGCTCGGCGGACAGCGAGCAGTCCATTACCACGCCGCGAAGGCCGGTGCAGGTGCGTGAGCGGCGGTGCGTTTGCGGCCAGATGACTCATGCGTGCTTCGATCCTACGGGTGTGCTGGCTCTGGCGGCGGAGCGCGGCTTCACCCTGCCCGAGGACGCTTACAGCATTGTCACGGTCAGCGATCCGCAGGACCTCACCGCGTGCCTGCGGGACATGGATGATCAGCTAGGTCCCATCGTGGACGACTGGCTCCGCCGCGGCCCGGAGCATAAGATCATCGCCGACCCGACCGGCGGGACAAAGTGTATGTCGGCGGCGCTGGGCATGGTGGTCCGGCGCTGGCCGTGCGTGCTGCGCTACATCGGAGGCGAGAGCCGCACCCGCGACGGCCTGGGCGTCGTGGAAGACACGCGCGAAAAAGTTTTCCCCTGCAATAACCCGCTCGACGAACTCGGCTATCAGGCCGCGGAAGACGCTATCACGCTGTGCTCGCGCATGAACTTCTGCGCCGGCGCACAACTGCTCGAGGCCGCGATCCAGCGGGTCAGTTTCCCGGAGGCGCGCGCCGGCCTGCAGGCGCTGGAAGCCATCATGACGTTCTACTGCTTGTGGGATCGTTTTGCGCACCGCAAGGCGCTGTCCGCGCTCCATCGCGTCAGGCGCTACCAGGAAAGCCTGGGCCGTCACCTCTCGGCGGAGTCGGTCGCGCAGATCCGGGCTTCCATTCCGGAATGGGAAGCACGCCTGGGGACCCTGTCTTCGTGTCAGCAAGCTACGCGGGAGCTTGTCGAGGACTTGCTGGCAAACGCCGCCCGGAGGCGCGATGAAGAAAGATACGATGACGCGGTCGCGCGCCTGTACCGCGCCATTGAGGCGATCGCGCAGTGCCGGCTCGCATCCGCGTACGGGATCCGGACGAACCGGGTACGTGCTGACCGAGTGCCGGAACCTTTGCGCAGCACCTGGGCTGCGACGAAGCCCGGCTCAAGCGACCTCAAGTTGGGATTGCAGGACGCCTACGCGCTTCTCAACGCCTTGGGCGACGAGTTGGGTAAGAAGTTCTGTTCCTCCTCCCTTGGTGACCGGAAGCACACTCCGCTGAGTGCACGGAACATGTCGATCCTGGCGCACGGTTTCACCCCCATATCGCCGGACGTCTGCGACAGGATGTGGGAGGAGGCCCTGGGGCTCGCGGAACTCATCGGGATCCGCCGCGAAGCGCTATTCCGGTTCGTCCCACTGCAGCGGCGCGGCGGCTAAGACTGGAGCGGTTTCGCGCATCAAGGTAAGCAGCCGGTGGTCTGCCAGCACGACCCCTTCAGGGAGGCTGCAGCGTCCCAGGGCGGCTGCTTCACAGCACTCCGGCAAGGGATACAACCGCAGGTCGTCCTCCTGGAAGTCGATCAATCCGCACAACCCTCCGACGACCGAGCGGACTCCGGCGGCGTTCAGCGGGCCGCCGAAGACGGAATACTGCACGGCCGCCATGCGCCCACGCAAAAAGTTGTGCACGCGCGCCAGGCGTTTAGGATCCGAGACGTCGTAAGCCGCCAGCCAGACCCGTTTTTGGGAGGAGCTCATAACATTCCGCCGAGCCAGTAGCAGAAGCGGTCCCACAGCGATTGGATGCGGGCCTCGTCGCGCGGCGCGCGCTCCTCCACGAGGGCAACCAGCTTTGATTTCCAGGCGCCGTCCAAGGCGGTGGGGTCCGCTGCAAGCCACTCGCGGCAATCCGCATAGAAACGCCATTCGAGGATGGCGGTGAAATCCGCGAGCAGCCGCAAGCCAACGCCCTCGAGAGCGGGAAGGACCCCGCCCATACGGCCGTGCGCCAGCCTGGATGCGATGCGCGCCGTGAGCAATGCCGCGGCGGCAGCCCGCCACCGCTCCACCTGGGCGCCGGGGTGCTGCCGCATGAGTTCCTTCATGAGGAAGGCGGCAACCGTGGCGGGGCGCAGGTCGGGTGCGCGAAGGCGGAGGCGCCGCAGCACGTCGAGAATCTCGCGGCGCTCCGCGGCCCGCTTCCAGTCGCCATACCGCTCCCTCCAGCGCGGCAGCGCCACGAAGCTCTCCAGCATCCGCGCGGTCCCCGGCGCTTCGGACGATAACGGCATGGCCACGCCCGCGGCGCCTTCCTCCCCCGCCACGAAGGTGATGGGAATGCCTTGGCGGAGGCAGCGGGCAAGCGCTGCGGCCTCACACTGCACGCGGCCTCCCACCACAATGCGGCCAATGCGGGAGAAAGGATAGAGCCTCGCGGCTTTCGCCGGTTCCAAGACGGCCAGCGCGGGGCCATCCAGCGAAAGGCGCACGGGCGTGGTGCCGTTAAGAATCAGGGTTTTCATGCTCGAACTCCCAACCGTCCTGCTCTTGCCGGTCCAACGACCGGACCAGGGCGAGGCAGCGGCGGCGCTGCCGCTTGCCGGTTTGCTCCAGTAAGGGTTCGATCGCGAGATAGAAGCTGCGGCGGCCGGCCTTGCCCAGCAGGCAGCGTCCCTTGTGGACATGAAAGTGCTCCAGCCGGATGACGCGGTCGCGGAACAGCGTCCAGGTCCAGAGCTCCACGGCGCCGCGCTCGAGCTCGCAGAGATCGCAGGCGAGGGACTGCCGTCCGGGGTGCAGGTCGTGGTAGAAGCCGATCAGCGGATCCAGTCCGGCGGCGGCCGCCGCCCGCACGCTTTCGGCGTACACCAGGGTGTAAGCGAGCGACAGCGCAGCGTTCACCGGGTCGCGCGGCGGCCTGCGGTTCCGGCCGTGGAAAGCCAGCGCCGGAGCGAACAGGCGGGCATAGGCCCCGAAGAACGCAGCGGCGGCGGCGCCCTCGATTCCGCGCAGTTCCGGGAGCGGCGGCGGAGGAGATTGCGCGAGCCGCCGGGCGGTCTCCCTCATGGAGGCGCTCGCCGCTTCGAGGAACTGGCGCAACTCGGGGCGTTGCTGTGCCGCGGCGCTCAAGGTGTGGAGCTGTCCGGCGAGCTTTCCTCGCAGGATGCGTGCCGACCACCGGCGCCGCCACTCAGGATCGAGATAAGCGCGGTACTGGGCCACGCGGCGCGCGCCGTCCGTCCCACAGGCCGGAGGCAGCACCGAGCTGGTCCTATGGCCGTGCGGGGCGAGAATGGCCAGGGGGATGCACCGGGCGGCAAGTTCGGCGAGCAGCGGAGAAGAAATCGCAGCCGGGGCCGAAAGCACGACCCGCTCGACCATCGACAGCGGCACGGTGGAAACCGAACCCGCGCTTTCGATACGCACGCAGCCCTGGCGGAGCTGCAAGTCCGTGCCGCGCCGGTCGATGAAGAGGGACGCCATGGTTACTCCACGTAGAAGAAGGGCGGATCGGACGGTGCGACGGCGCGGCCCAGGGCGATGATTTCCGGCCGCGGATCGAGGCGGACGATCAGGAACCGGTCTTCGGGCTGAATCAGCGCCTGCATGGAAGCGAGCAACCGCCGGCGCTCCCCGGCGGTGAGAAAGCATTCGAAAAGCGACTTCTGCCCGCCGCAGGCGTAGGCTTTCAATTCCCGGTGAGCCTGGCGCAGCCGGCGGGGATCCGAGATGTCGTATGCGGCGATGTACAAGGACCGATGCACCACGTTTCGAGTAAATCACGGGTTCTCCGCGGCAGTCGAGGTTCGCAAGATTGCGAGCAAGGATGGCGAGGCGGGACTCGGCTGTTAGTGCGCCGGCAGCGGCCGGAGGTGCGTTTCCATCCATTCTCCCGCAGGTTCTACGCAACTTCCGCCGCGGCGCTAACGGTCTGCAGAAAGGTTATCTCGATCCCTTCTCCTTCAGGTCTCCTTCAAAACTGTTCGTGCGTCGAGTAACCGACTAGCCCGGAGGTTTCAATCCCTTCTCCTTCAGGTCTCCTTCAAAACGCCCTCTGGCGGAAAAACTCTCTATCGACTTATTGTTTCAATCCCTTCTCCTTCAGGTCTCCTTCAAAACCGTCACCCGGACGGAAAAATCGTGCTCCCCGCCCGTTTCAATCCCTTCTCCTTCAGGTATCCTTCAAAACGCCCAGGCGGCAGCCCGCTTGGGCCGCAGGGATGTCGTTTCAATCCCTTCTCCTTCAGGTCTCCTTCAAAACACGGGGAGATCGTTGGTCTCCCCGCCCCCGAGCCCGTTTCAATCCCTTCTCCTTCAGGTCTCCTTCAAAACTCGGCGAGTTTTACGCACTGGTATTCGAATAGGTTTCAATCCCTTCTCCTTCAGGTCTCCTTCAAAACGACGTCGTCGTGCGGCTCGACGGGCGGGACATGTTTCAATCCCTTCTCCTTCAGGTCTCCTTCAAAACGGCCATCCGCTCCGCTGACGGCCGCGTAGTGGCGTTTCAATCCCTTCTCCTTCAGGTCTCCTTCAAAACGCCCAGGCGGCAGCCCGCTTGGGCCGCAGGGATGTCGTTTCAATCCCTTCTCCTTCAGGTCTCCTTCAAAACGATGGTCCGTGGCAGGAATAACCGCCCGCCCGGGTTTCAATCCCTTCTCCTTCAGGTCTCCTTCAAAACGCAGTTACGCAGCATTCTTGCCCCGCCCCGCCCGTTTCAATCCCTTCTCCTTCAGGTCTCCTTCAAAACACATGGAGCACAAGAAGGAGACCGGCAAGCTCCGCGTTTCAATCCCTTCTCCTTCAGGTCTCCTTCAAAACCTGATCCGGAGCCCGGCCCAGCCACTACCGTGGTTTCAATCCCTTCTCCTTCAGGTCTCCTTCAAACCCTGTATCTCGGCAGCACCCTCTTGGCCCAGGCGGCGTTTCAATCCCTTCTCCTTCAGGTCTCCTTCAAAACACCGCAGGCCCCTATATTCGCGGGGCCTATGGTTTCAATCCCTTCTCCTTCAGGTCTCCTTCAAAACTCCCGCGGCGGTGGAGTTCATCCGCCGCGAACTGTTTCAATCCCTTCTCCTTCAGGTCTCCTTCAAAACCTTACCCCGGACGAGTGCGCAGCTCGACCGGTTTCAATCCCTTCTCCTTCAGGTCTCCTTCAAAACCAGGAAGAAGCCCTGGTTTATGACGGGGCCGACGTTTCAATCCCTTCTCCTTCAGGTCTCCTTCAAAACTCGCGCGGGCGGAGAAGCTGAAGGCGGAGCGCGGGTTTCAATCCCTTCTCCTTCAGGTCTCCTTCAAAACACAACGTCATCTGCATCGACAGTCTATCCCACGTTTCAATCCCTTCTCCTTCAGGTCTCCTTCAAAACGGGGAGATCACTGGTCTCCCCGAACCGCAGACGTTTCAATCCCTTCTCCTTCAGGTCTCCTTCAAAACGGCAGGTCGAGATTAACTATCCACGGACCAATTAGTTTCAATCCCTTCTCCTTCAGGTCTCCTTCAAAACGAGGAAAGAGGTAATGTTTGAGAGAATATTGGTTTCAATCCCTTCTCCTTCAGGTCTCCTTCAAAACGGCGCCATCGCTGAAGAATTACCTGGCGGCTTCCAGTTTCAATCCCTTCTCCTTCAGGTCTCCTTCAAAACGCTGCTGGACGCACTGCATTACTCCGGACGAGTGGTTTCAATCCCTTCTCCTTCAGGTCTCCTTCAAAACGAAAGCGCACGGAGGGATCCTCCGTGTGGACAGTTTCAATCCCTTCTCCTTCAGGTCTCCTTCAAAACGTCTGGGCAGGGTGGACGTGGTTAGCCCCGATACGGTTTCAATCCCTTCTCCTTCAGGTCTCCTTCAAAACGTGGAAAGGAGGAAAAAGTGATGTTTGAGAGTTTCAATCCCTTCTCCTTCAGGTCTCCTTCAAAACGCTGAGTACCACCACCAGGCACGAACGGCGCGGTTTCAATCCCTTCTCCTTCAGGTCTCCTTCAAAACGCCGAAGAAGCGCGACGATGGCGACAGTCCGGTGTTTCAATCCCTTCTCCTTCAGGTCTCCTTCAAAACGGCGTTAGAGTGTACTACAGCCAGGTGGTGGAGTTTCAATCCCTTCTCCTTCAGGTCTCCTTCAAAACTTACAAGCCTGAGAAGGAGCGCTGGTATTCGCTGTTTCAATCCCTTCTCCTTCAGGTCTCCTTCAAAACGAACACGTTGGGAAGACGTTGCAGTTGGCGTGTTTCAATCCCTTCTCCTTCAGGTCTCCTTCAAAACGCTCCAACCGTGGTATTAAAAAGGCTTATCGAGTTTCAATCCCTTCTCCTTCAGGTCTCCTTCAAAACCCGGGCGGCTTCCACGTTGCGCCGTGGGCGCGTTTCAATCCCTTCTCCTTCAGGTCTCCTTCAAAACGGGAAGCGGCGATAGAATCCTGGCTGTACCGTATGTTTCAATCCCTTCTCCTTCAGGTCTCCTTCAAAACGATAGACGGGCAGGATATCAAGATCCTGCCGAGTGTTTCAATCCCTTCTCCTTCAGGTCTCCTTCAAAACACCCGGCTGCAGACTTTCGTGGAGGTACTGTGTTTCAATCCCTTCTCCTTCAGGTCTCCTTCAAAACGGCGACAGGTCGAAATAAATTCCTACCGGGCCGTTTCAATCCCTTCTCCTTCAGGTCTCCTTCAAAACAGAATGAGGTTACAGCATGAAGAAACACATACAGTTTCAATCCCTTCTCCTTCAGGTCTCCTTCAAAACTTTGGGCGGACCGGGAATCAGGCGGTTCGGCCGGGTTTCAATCCCTTCTCCTTCAGGTCTCCTTCAAAACGATTGCTCATTGTGATTCAGCGCAAGAAGACCTTGTTTCAATCCCTTCTCCTTCAGGTCTCCTTCAAAACAAGAACGTTGGAAAGATTGCAGAATGAGGTGTTTCAATCCCTTCTCCTTCAGGTCTCCTTCAAAACGGCCGGACGGCCAGGAGGTAGAGCATGACATATAGGTTTCAATCACTTCTCCTTCAGGTCTCCTTCAAAACGCCAGCCAAGCGACGATGCCACTGGCTGGCTGGGTTTCAATCCATTCTCCTTCAGGTCTCCTTCAAAACGATAAGGGACCGCGAGCTGCGCCGGCAAGAAGAATGGTTTCAATCCCTTCTCCTTCAGGTCTCCTTCAAAACCGGAAATCAACTTCTATTACACTAACTACGGCGTTTCAATCCCTTCTCCTTCAGGTCTCCTTCAAAACGGCGGACAGACTCGTTGGTTCCCCCGAACGTCGTTTCAATCCCTTCTCCTTCAGGTCTCCTTCAAAACCAGGGTCGGCCGGTGGTACGATTACCTGTTGGGTTTCAATCCCTTCTCCTTCAGGTCTCCTTCAAAACGAAGCCGGGGGAGATTTTGGCAGGCCTCACCCGTTTCAATCCCTTCTCCTTCAGGTCTCCTTCAAAACTATTAGTTTGAGGGGCAAACCAATGCAGCGGGTTTCAATCCCTTCTCCTTCAGGTCTCCTTCAAAACTCCGACCGCCATCCGAGATGGCGGCCAAATCGTGGGTTTCAATCCCTTCTCCTTCAGGTCTCCTTCAAAACAAGCGGGGTGCTGTACTTGGGCAGCACCCTGCTGTTTCAATCCCTTCTCCTTCAGGTCTCCTTCAAAACGGAAGAACTCCCGGGTGGGTTCTGCGTCTCTCGTTTCAATCCCTTCTCCTTCAGGTCTCCTTCAAAACGGCCACGGCGGCGATGCCGCTGGCTGGTTGCGTTTCAATCCCTTCTCCTTCAGGTCTCCTTCAAAACGCCCGGAATCACAGTATTGGCGTCCCGGTATGGTTTCAATCCCTTCTCCTTCAGGTCTCCTTCAAAACGCGGAAATCGACATGCAGATCGCCACGGCCAAGAGTTTCAATCCCTTCTCCTTCAGGTCTCCTTCAAAACGTTGCATCGCCGCGAGATGCGCCGTCGGAAACAGTTTCAATCCCTTCTCCTTCAGGTCTCCTTCAAAACGTCATTCCACTTATATGCCACCTGTCCCGCGGGTTTCAATCCCTTCTCCTTCAGGTCTCCTTCAAAACCATCCGCCGCGCCGAGGCGGTCTATCAACGCCAGTTTCAATCCCTTCTCCTTCAGGTCTCCTTCAAAACTGACAGCCATCGGTACTACGCCCACAATGTTGGTTTCAATCCCTTCTCCTTCAGGTCTCCTTCAAAACCATTCCAGCTTAGGCTTGCTGAAGCGCGCGCGTTTCAATCCCTTCTCCTTCAGGTCTCCTTCAAAACGAGGTTCCTCGCGTCTTGCGTCGCGATGTCCTGGCGTTTCAATCCCTTCTCCTTCAGGTCTCCTTCAAAACAATGCAGTTGGGTAAGATTCATGGTCCCAACGGTTTCAATCCCTTCTCCTTCAGGTCTCCTTCAAAACGAATGGGGCAATGCAGTGTTTTACTTGCAGGGCCGTTTCAATCCCTTCTCCTTCAGGTCTCCTTCAAAACAAATTGCCAGTGCACAATATCAAGCTGCACTGGGGTTTCAATCCCTTCTCCTTCAGGTCTCCTTCAAAACGTGCTGAGTGCCGAAATCAGGGATGCTGCGGTTTCAATCCCTTCTCCTTCAGGTCTCCTTCAAAACCCATCGCGGAAGAATTGCCAGGTGGGTTCTGGTTTCAATCCCTTCTCCTTCAGGTCTCCTTCAAAACCGCATCCACGCCGCCCCGCCCAACAACTGGGTTTCAATCCCTTCTCCTTCAGGTCTCCTTCAAAACGACGACTATCCGCCAGTATGGGGAAATGCCAAGGTTTCAATCCCTTCTCCTTCAGGTCTCCTTCAGAACGGGTCGTTGTTTTTCGTTCGTCTCGCGTATCGCGTTTCAATCCCTTCTCCTTCAGGTCTCCTTCAAAACCTCCAGTGGCTTGGGTATTGACGGAGGAAAAGAGTTTCAATCCCTTCTCCTTCAGGTCTCCTTCAAAACAGGAGATGTTGACAATGATCAATGAAGAAACGTTTCAATCCCTTCTCCTTCAGGTCTCCTTCAAAACAGTATCGGCGTTCCGGTATGTGGGTGCCTGTCGTTTCAATCCCTTCTCCTTCAGGTCTCCTTCAAAACTGATGAAACGCATGATTATTGTAACGCAACATCGTTTCAATCCCTTCTCCTTCAGGTCTCCTTCAAAACGCCGGCGTCGTTTGAAGTCTCCAGGCTGAACTCGTTTCAATCCCTTCTCCTTCAGGTCTCCTTCAAAACACAGCGGTGGCCGCAACCGGCGACACTCGCGGGTTTCAATCCCTTCTCCTTCAGGTCTCCTTCAAAACGCGAAGGGATAGCGAACCGAATCAAGACTTCGTTTCAATCCCTTCTCCTTCAGGTCTCCTTCAAAACCCCAAAGGGTTGCGCGTTCACCTGCGAAGGGGTTTCAATCCCTTCTCCTTCAGGTCTCCTTCAAAACTCCATCGCATCGACACTTGTCGATGCGGGGCACGTCGTTTCAATCCCTTCTCCTTCAGGTCTCCTTCAAAACAGGAGGGACGATGAGTGAAAAGGCCGCAATCGTTTCAATCCCTTCTCCTTCAGGTCTCCTTCAAAACGGTCCGAACACTGATATGCGCAGCATGCTTGCGTTTCAATCCCTTCTCCTTCAGGCCTCCTTCAAAACATGTAGAGCGAAAAGAACGTCAGGGATGGAAGTTTCAATCCCTTCTCCTTCAGGTCTCCTTCAAAACGAAGGGAGGAAAAAATGTTTGAACGGCTCATGATCGTTTCAATCCCTTCTCCTTCAGGTCTCCTTCAAAACCTTCCACAGGACCAATTATGGTCCGTGGAAGGGGTTTCAATCCCTTCTCCTTCAGGTCTCCTTCAAAACGGGAGCCGCACGAATTACGGTCCCTGGATCATGTTTCAATCCCTTCTCCTTCAGGTCTCCTTCAAAACAGCGGAAGCCTACGAGGATGCACTGGAGTCACGTTTCAATCCCTTCTCCTTCAGGTCTCCTTCAAAACGTACTACGATCACTCATTGTACGGCCTGATTCGTTTCAATCCCTTCTCCTTCAGGTCTCCTTCAAAACACTAAAGTATCGGAATATCACATTGAGTCTATGTTTCAATCCCTTCTCCTTCAGGTCTCCTTCAAAACGAAAAGAACGTCAGGGATGGAAGTTCTAGGGCGTTTCAATCCCTTCTCCTTCAGGTCTCCTTCAAAACCGATGGAGGGAAAATAGACTGATGAAGGAAAAAGTTTCAATCCCTTCTCCTTCAGGTCTCCTTCAAAACTGGCTGGGTCCATCGCATCGACAAGTGTCGAGTTTCAATCCCTTCTCCTTCAGGTCTCCTTCAAAACCC
>JAKOTR010000061.1 GCA_029776225.1 Acidobacteriota bacterium
CTGGCCCTGTGCGTTGGTGATGATCGCCAGCGCGTCAGTTACGCAGGGGATGCCGGTCGGGCACTCAGAAGCGGCTCCCCTCTTTACCCTGTTGGTGACCTGCGTCGGGCTCATGAAAATCTGGAAGTCGGTCGTGATGGTCTGCCTTGGAACACCACCCGAGCAGGTCAACACGACGTCGCCCACCAGCTCGGTCAGCCCGGCGTCGCGAATCGTCGGTGTCGATCCGGGGGTTGCCGTGCAGGTGAACGGCGCTTGCGCACTAGCCGGCAAGGCCACGAGGGCCAGCACGGCGAGCACTAAAAACCACTTACGAAAATCTGCCATTTCCTTCTCCTTGGTGAAATCGAGTTCGAATTGATGGAAGTCGTTCTTCAACCTGAGCCTCTAAACTAAGTTCGATCAACAGACCGGGATAATGACCTCAGTGCTGCCGGTCGATACCCAACCTGACCACCGATCTACGCTTTGCGTGCTCTTTTACTTTGTTACTTTGTTGTTTTCTCGTGCTCGCGGGATTCAAGACCATAATTGCCGCATCAAGGCAAACTCAGCCCGCAGGCATTCAGGATGAATTGAAACATGCTGTCCGGCTCAAAGTCAACCTTTTTCCAGCAAAAGCGGCGTTTTTCTCCTGACCGCCCAACCAGTTGCCGTAAAGGCCCTCTGCTGCCGGTTCGCAGTCCTCTTCACCCTGAGATCGAATCCAAGCCCCCTGCACTCCAGGGGCCATTTCACCGCTCTGCCTGGGGGTTCATTTCTAATGGGTTGCTCCACCGCAGCCCGCTCCTGAAGATGCCCGGGTGTCCCATTTCGACCCAGTGGTGATTCGATTGGTCACAGGGCATCGTGTTGCCGAAGTACCAGTACTACGAGCTGCCAGTAAGCTGTGCGATTTCCGCTTTCAGCATGGCATCGGAGTTCGCATCCACTCCCATGCCCTGGTGATAGTAAGCGTCCAAGAGCAGCCCCGCGTTCAGCCATTCGCCGTTGGGCAGGACAATCGCGTGGCTACGGGTGGAACCGATCTGGCCGGTATAAATATATGGCTGGATTCTTGCTTCCGGAACATATTGCTGGACCAGCCGCAGGGCTTCCTGCGCCCCCTCCTCGGTCGCCGAGAACGCCGGGGGCAGCGTGCAGGCACCCAAACCGCCGATCTCGATGCTTTGAAACCAGTTCGAGAAACCAACCACGTTGCCTTCGCGCAGCGGCAGGCCGAAGTAGGGGTTTGTCGCCGCCGGACCACTGTAGCCGGGCCAGGGATCGCACGGAACAATCTTGGGAGCCCCGCTCTCGGTCACTTGCGGTGATGGCCGGGCAGCGGCCGCCAGGCGCTCGTTGAAAGGCGTCACACGGTTCAGAAGAGAATTTGAATTTTGGGTTTTCGCCAGCGCCGTTTGATTTTCGATGCGCCGGCGCATCAGTTCCGCGAAGCTGCGCGAAGAGGACTCAGCGGTGTTCGCGTGCGCCGTGCTCCGTTCGGGGCGCAGCCCCGGGTCTTGCAGCCCTAAGTGACTCAACCTGGAAAGATGCATCTGGCCAACTATCGGACGGCCAGACCCGGGACTTTAGCCTATTCCTGCACGACCTTGGTGAGGCGCTTGAAACCAGACTTCAACTGCTCGCTGGCCTCTACGAGCTGGTTGGTGTCGTAGATGATGCGCGGGGTCAGGAATATGACCATTTCGGTCCGCTTCTTGTTGATCGACTTCGCGCCGAACGCCGCTCCGAGGACCGGGATCCGGTGCAGAATGGGAACGCCGGCCGAACTGGAGGTGTCGGTTTCCTGAATGATGCCCGCAATGGCGATGGTATCCCCGTCCTGAACCGTGATCTGGGTCTGCACCGTGCGGTGGGAAAATGACGGCGACTGGATGGCGGCGTTGGCCGAAGGCGCCACCGGCGCGCTCACGTCCTGATTGATGACCAATGTAATGATGCCGCTCGGGTTGACGCGCGCCAGAACGTTCAGTGTGACACCGGTCGCTTTGTTTTGAATTGCCTGCGTGAAGACAGAGCTGCCCGAATCGGTGATGTTGCCGCTAACGGCCTGAGCGGCAAGCGTCGGCACCTCGTCGCCGACGTTCATGGAGGCCGGAATGCTGTCGGTCGCAATCAAAGTCGGAGCGGAAACCAGCTTCGCCTGACGCCTGTCCTCGGCCGCGGTCAGTAAAGCCAGCAGTTGTTTGCTGTTGCCGACGAGAGCGCCGGCTGTGACCAACGCGCCGGCCGTCTCTCCCAGCGCCCCCTGCCCGGCCAGGATCCGCAGGGGCCGTCCCGACAGCCCGTCGGGCGGGGTATCGGTCTTTTGCAGCAGCGCCGCCTGGACTCCCGCGGCGAACATTCCCTCCAGGTCAACCTCGTAGATCTTGGCTTCCACCAGAACCTGGCGGGGCGGCACATCGAGCTGTTCCAAAAGCTTCAGGATTTGCTCGTAGTCCTGGGGGCTGGCGTGAATCAGAAGGGTGTTATCGAACGGGTTCGGTATCACACGCGGCAAGGCTGACCAGTCGGAGGGGTAACCGCTCGCCGCTCCGAGGTATGAACCGGTCAGGTCCTGGCCCTGCGTGTTCGGGGTTGTCGTAACGGAGCCGGAAGTGCCCGCCTGCTGAGACGCCGCAGGTCTTCCGTACGGCATTCCGCCATAGTTCGGGAAGCCGATCCCCAGACCGTGAATGCCCCCGTACATCCCAGGCATTCCGCCGTACATGCCGCCGCCGTACATGCCACCGCCGTACATGGCGCCGCCGTACATCGCCCCGCCATACAGACCGCCGCTATACATCCCGGCGCGGAACTGTCCCGCGAAGGCTCCCAGGCCGCTGTACAGGTTCCCGCCGTACATGCCGCCGCCGTACATGTCGCCATACCCCATGCCGTAGCCCATCCAGGGATAGCCGAAATAGAGCTGCATGATGGCCTGGGCCAGCATCGGCGCCATGCCGTATTTCACGCGGTACACGTAGTTGTCCATCGTGCCCACGGTCGCCTTCTGGGGTATGTCGAGCTTTTTCAACCACTCTTCGACCTGTTTGAAGGCGCCGGGATTGGGCGCGATGGCCACCACGGTGTTGATGCGGTCCACCGCGAGGAATCGCACTGTGCTGGCCTTCTCATTCAGCGAGATCGATTTCAGAACGGAGTCCAGTTCGCGGGCGATGTCGCTCGGGCGGCTGTGCTTCACCTCAAAGAGACGCACCCGCTGCCCTGCCAGGGTGTCGCTGTCGAACAGCGCAATGAGCTCCATCGTCCGCTTCATATTCCTGCTGTTGTCGAGGATGAGCAGCAGGTTTGCGGGCGAATAGGCCATCATCCGGGCGCCTTCCCCGATGAAGGGCTCCAGCAGTTTTGAGAGCTCCTCAACCGTGGTGTATTTCAGAAAGATCAGGTTCAGCATGAGCCGGCCGTCTTCGGGAAAGGTGGTCGGATCGACCTGCGGCGACATGGGAAGCCGGGCCACGTCTGCCATGGGGACGATCCGGTAAACATCCCCCACCTGCACCATCGCCGCGCCGTTGATTTGAAGGATGGTTTCCAGCAGCGCCCGGGTATCGACTGGCCGGGTTTCCCCGTACGTGTTCAGGGTGACCGACCCCTTCACGCGGGGATCGAGAATGTAGTTGATCTTCAGATCGCGCGCCAGAAGCGCGATCATTTCGACCAGCGAAGCGCCCTGGACATTGATTGTGCCGGTAACCCGGGCAGGTTCCGGCTTCACCGGCTGGGTTGCTGCGGGTGTTGCTTCAGGCGTCGGTGCCGGCTGCTTCGCCTCCGGCGTCTCTGCGGGCTGCTTCGCCTCCGGCGTTTCTGCCGGTTGCTTCGCTTCCGGCGTTTCTGCCGGCTGTTGTTCCTGCGCCGGAGGCTTGGGTTTCGGGGCCCCGGGGCGCGGCGCAGTTCGCGGCGCTTCGAAGCCGGGCGGCAGAATGGACGGCGGGAGAGGCGGCGGCAACTGCTGCTGCGCCGACGCCACAACAGCCGTTCCAATCAGTACTGCTCGAATCCAGAACATCATTACCCTTACTCCTTCGCGGTATCCTTTTTCTCCGGCGGCGTTTCGGACTTCGGCCGGTCCCGCTCCCAGACTTTGCGCTCGAGCTCGGTCAACTCGTCCAGCTTCCGCGACCAGCGGGTCGTGCCGAAGGGGCCGGGGCGCTCGAACCGGATTTCGTCGCCCACCTGCACGGCCTTGAGTCCGGCCGGCAATTCGGTTTCGGGCTTGGACGGCGCCTCAGCGATCCGAGTGATGCCGAACGGAGTCTTGCGATAGATCCAGGTCTGGCCCTTTTCGTCGGTATGACGCCATGTTTGCGGTCCGATTTGCTCAGCGCCGGCGGGCACCTCCAGCCGGGCTGCTGTCTGCTTCGCCGCAGGGGCGGCTCCGGTTTTCTTCTGAGGGGATTTGTCCTGGCCGGCGCAAACCGCCAAAACCGGCAGCAACACAAAAACAAGCAATCTCATGACTCTCGTCTCTCCTCTTGATCGCATTGATCGCAGCGTCCGACCCCGGCCTTACTTCACAGGTTCCCAATGGCACATCTTGCCGAACGGGGTGTCCCTTTCGAATTTCCGGTAGCCGTCCATGATGGTTCCTGCCGGCGATGTGTCTCCGGGCTGGCACGCCCGGCGGCCGCCGCCTATATCCTCTCCCGGCCCCTCCCTCTTTGCGGGAGTGATCACGTTGGTTGCCGGCTTGGCGGGCTGGACGGCGGGTTTTGGCGGCGGAGCCGCGGCCTGCTGTGGCTCTTCCGTCCGAACCATCAGTTCCGCGGTCTTCCGGACGACCTGCTCCCCCTCCCACTCGAGCACGATCTGGTCTTGACCTGCGCTCACGAGCTTGAACTCGCCGATCTTCTCGCCGAAGCGTACGGGCTTATGCTCCGCGCCGGGCTGCACGCTCATGATGGCAAAGGGGCCGCTTCCCAGATTGACCAGGCCGTAAAACACCGGCAGCTTGGGCATAGGCGGCCGGACCACCTCGACGGTGACGGTCGGGTTGCGGTCCGCGCTGAAAAGCATCTGCTGCGCCACCTCGTTGTATTCGGCCGCGGTCACCTTGGGAACGGGGGGCAGCGGCGTGTAGGGCGGCGGCGGCAACGGCTCGAGCCGCTGTCCGAACACGGCCGCCTCGCGTTTCCGCGCTTCCAACCACCGTTGCCTGGTACGCTCGCCGGTGATCACCACCAGCGCCAGCAGCAGCAGATCCAGCACCAGCAGCTTTTTCTTCATGGCAACGGTCCTCCGCCGGCGGCTCGCATATCAGTACAGACCTTTCTTTTCCGGCACCAGCCGCCCCGGAACGATTGCCGCCACGGTCAGCCGCACGTTGATCGTTTTCTCTTTCTGGTTGGCCACGGCGATCCGCATCTCCTTTGCGGCCAGCAATTCCGGCTGGTTGCCTAAGTCGGCGAGGAAATTCAGCAGGTCTTCAATCCGGCAGATAAAGGGGAGCGTGATCTGCACCTCGCCGTAGCCGCCGTCGATTTTCGATATCTGCTTGCTCATTTCAACGGTGCCGAATTCGATCGGCGCGGGCTGGTCGCGGGCGATGCGCTTGATGATGTTCAGCAACTGCGCCTGCGCCTGGGCAGCCGTCTCCGCCTGAATGATCCCCTTTTCGCGTTCTGCCAGTTCAGCGGAGACCTGTTTCAGTAACTGCTCTCTCCCCTCCACTCCGGCCGCCAGTTGGCGCACACGCGCCAGCCTCCTTTCGGCAGCGGGGATGGAATCGGCCGCGCCCACCACAGCGGGCTGGGTATCGCGCTCGGAAAAAACAACGAAAAGTGCCACGCCGCACACGGCCGCAGCCAGCATCACGAGGGCGCGCTTGTCGCGCTGCTGGAGGGTCATTGGGCAGGCTCCTCGCGAACGGCCCGGATTCGAAACACCTCGTTCGTCCCCGAGCGCGTGATCGGCACGGTGAACTCGGAACCCTGAAAAAGAGGCGAGCCGTCGATCGCTTTCAACAGCGGCGCCGCCTGCTCGGCCTGACCGTTCAGCACCACCGCGTCCCGGGTCATTTCAAGGCCAGTCAACCAGCCCGGCGGCGGAATCAGTTTGTTCAATTCGGCCAAAGCATCCAGATCGGCCTTCGCGCGGCGGCGGTAATCGTCGAGCAGTTTGGCCCGAGTGCGCACCTGCTCGATCTCCTTATCGAGTTCACCGGCCTTCCTGGCTAGCGGCTCCAGGCGGGCGATCTCGCTTTCCAGCGCCTTCAGGTATTTGCGGTCCTCGATGGGCGTGATCGAGGCCAGCGCAACCAGCGCGGCTGCCAGCAGAAGAACCAGGATCGCCGTGGGTACGTACATGGCGCGCGAGGTCGAACTGCGGTACTGGGGCGGCAGCAGGTTCAGCGGCAGCGCCAGCAGGGGACATGCCCCGGCCAGCGCCGCCGCGTAAGCCCTTGTGCTGCGGGATAGATCGTAATCGGCCGGCACAGGCCGGGGAAGCAGCGCGGCGAAGTCGATCGGCTCGGTTTCCGCCGGCAGTCTCAATTCGGCCGCGGCCAGCGCCGCCGCGCGCTCGGGAGGCAAATCAAATACAGCAGAAAAAACCGGCCGTGCTTCGCTTTCGCCGTAAATCTCCACGCCGTCATCGCCTTCATAGACGGCGAGGAACCCGCCCTGCGGCGGCGACGAAAGCATCCGCGCGGCTGCATGCATCGCGGCGGCGGAAAAGCTGAACGCGGCTACCTTGATGCCGGCCTCACTGAAAAGGGCGATGTAGCGATTCAGGATTTCGCGCCGGATGATGGCGACCAGCACCGCGCCGCTGCGGCCGATACGGCACCACGCGTGCGCGGCTTCATCCTCGCCGAAGGGATGCAGCGAATCGAGCTGATACTGGATCGCGGAGGGCAAATCGCGGTCGGAAACACCGGGAAGAGAAAGCAGGCGGACAATCAGCTCCTGCCGCGGCAGCAGCACCGTGGCCGGAATGTGGCTTACGCCAAGCCGTTTCACAAAATCCGTATACTCGGCGCCCCACTCCGCGGCGGGCCGTTCCTTAAATCGGGCGATGACGCCGGCGCCAAGCAGGCGCGTGCCGGAGGGCCGCACCCGGGTGACCATCACGGTCAGATCCTGTTCGCCGATTTCGATTCCGATGCCGGCGCCAACCGCCAGCCATTTGCGCAAGCGCGGAGCCTCGATTCTCATTGCACCCACACGTTGTCGTACCAGCGGAGGACGTGGAACCGGTCCCGGAATCTCGGGCCGACAAACTTTACCGTAGCGGCAACCGAGCGGCGCTCATCGGACAGGCTCCCGTCTTGAAGCCTCAACCGCGCGGTCGCCCGCAGCGTATAGATGGCGTTGCCGCCCACCCGCAGCCGGTGTGTGCCCGGCGCGTTGCCCGTGATCGCTCTAACTTCCTCCATGTTGCGGAAAGGCGCCGCTCTGCGCGCGGCGACAATCGAAGCGATCGTTTCCTGGGGCAAGCCGATCGCAGCCAACACCGCCGGCTCCACCGTGTTGACATCGAACGCGCCGGCGCCGTAAACGGTCAAGCAGTCTTTCAGCCCGCCGCGCGGGACCAGGCGGCCCTCGGCGTCGCGCTCGTAACTGCCGTAGAACAGTTCCGGAGTCATGCCTCGCACCAGCAGCAACTCTTCAATCTCTTCGAAAGACGCATGGCGGGCCTGAAAAGACGAAGGCCGCGACAAATAATACTGATCGAAGGCCGTGGGGGCGTTTCCCGGGGCGGGAGTGCGCCAGTCGACGATGGCCATGGCGATCTCGTGCGCGCGCGCCGGATCGGCGCCCACCGCAACCAGCAGCCTGAACAACTCCTCCGGCGATGCCGAATTCACGTTGATTTTGGCCGCCTCCGGCATGATGCGGACTTCGGCTTGTCCTGTGGGGAACTCGAAGGCGAGGTACTGCGTTCCCCAGGCGAAATACGGCGACTCGCCGTCGGCCCTTCTGGCCGGTCCCCATTCCATGTACAGCAAGGCGCGTTCTATGGCCCCGGCGGCAAGGTAACGCGTGCGGATCGAATCCACAGCCGTGGCCGTGCGCTCGGTTTCGCCCCGCACGGACGTCGCCAGCGAGAGAGCGATCGCCGCCAGCGCCGCGGAAAGCCACAAGACGGCGAGCAGCGCTCCGCCCGACTCCCCCTGCCTATTGTTCGAAGGTGTCTGTGTAGCGGACATTCGGCCACCTGTTGATGCGGATAGGTACGGTCAGCCCGGCCAGCGGAACGCGCGAGGGATCGGGTTCGAGCGACTGCATCTCGACGCGCACCGCCGAAGGCCAGCGCGGATGTTTCCACTCCGGGAGCCAGCGGGCGAACTCGGGCGCCGGAACTTCCTGCATGTAGGCGAAGCGGCAGAAGGCCAGGCGGTCGGCCAGGACAAAGGAGCGCGGGCCGGGCTCGATGGGGCGGTACTGCGGCGCCCGGTCAATACCCGGCGCGGGGTTTTCAATCATCCCCAGACACAAGGCGCCGGTAGACAGCGGCCCGGTGTACGGGTATTCGTTCACAATCAGCCGCACGCCGCGGTTCTGCTCGCCAGGAATCACGGCGAATTCCAGGATTTTCGGACTGCCGCGCGCGGCCTCCTCCAAAGAATAGGAAGAGACGAACCGCATGCTCTGCGGCTCGCCATCGAAAAACGGCACCAGCGCCGGCGGGGAGTTCGGCACCCCGCTCGGGCAAGCCGCGTTTACCGGCATGAAGTTCGCGATCTGGCTTTCGAGGATGTTTTGCACGCTAGCCGCACGGCGGTTTGCGATGAGCTTGCCGTTCGCCTTGTCGAGCGCGTTGATGCCGACCCGCAGGGCAAAAAGCATTCCTACTGAAAGCGTGCTGAGGAGCGACACCGCGATCAGCAGTTCAATCAACGTGACTCCTCTGCGTGCCGCTGTGGAGCGCTTCATTGGGCCGGCTCCTGGGCGGGCAGTCTCGCGCGGCGGTATGCGTCAAAACTGAGCGTCCGCCGCCCGTCTCCGCTCGCCCACCAGATTTCGAGTTCAATTCGTTCCAACACGGCCGAACCGGCGGCGGCGCCCGGCAGCGACTCAAACGGCGTTACTCGCGCGCGCCACCCAGCCTCGATGCCCCCGGTGAGGGCGGCGTCGAACTTGCCTTCCAGCGGCATGCCAACCGGCAATCTCCGGTCGACCAGGAGTTCGCCCATTTTCTGGCGCGCCAGGATTGCAGCGCGGTCGTATTCGGTCAACCGTGAGGCGTTCCGCAGCGAAGTGGAAATGTTGGAAAGCAGCCCGACCACGGCGATCCCCATGATGAGGGTCGCCACGAGCATTTCCAACAGCGTGAACCCGCGCCGCTGCTTCATTCTTCCACCCGTTCGGTTCGCGGAACGCCGGTAATGGGATCGAGCCGCACGATCCGGCGCACGTTCCTGGCGTTTGCCAGCTCTACGCCGATCCTCGGGACAACCCCGCCCGGATAAAGCATGAACCGGCGCGGGCCTTCTTCCCCCTGCACCGGCTCGGGCAGAATCGAGCGGATCGTCACACCTTCCGGAAGCGTGACCTTCTTTTCGAATCCCGGCTCGGTGGAACGCAGCCACAGGGCTCCCTCGGATTTGGAAATCGTCACCTCGACCACCTGCTGCCGGCGGTTCGCGCGATTCAGGGCTTCGTTGAAAAGACTCGAAACCGATCCGGTAGCCGAGTTCAGCCGCATGGTGTCCACGCCGGCCGAGACGGAAGGGAAAGTGATGCCCGCCAGCAGCCCGACAAGCGCAACGACGATCAACATCTCGATGAGCGTGACGCCGCTCACCGGGCCGCGGGACCTCACTGCGTCTTCCAGCTCACGATGTCGGCGTTGATGCCTTCGCCGCCGGGCTGGCCGTCGGCGCCCAGCGAAATGATCTCGGGCTCATCGCCGTGCTCACCGGGATACCTGTAAATGTAGGGCCGCGCCCAGGGGTCCAGCGGGATTTCGGCCGGCAAGTACGGTCCCTGCCACTGCGTGACTCCCGGGGGAGGCGTGCGCAGCGCCTGCAAACCCTGCTCGGTAGTGGGATAAATGCCGGTGTCCAGCTTATAGGCGCCCAGCGCCGTCATGAATGCGTTGATCTGCGCGCGGGCGGCCGTGACCCGAGCCGTGTCGGTGCGGCGCAGCATCCGGGGCGCTACCACAGCAGCAAACAACGCGATGATGGTCACCACGACCAGCATTTCGATCAACGTCACGCCGGCCTGGTTCCTTCTTTTCCGTTCGTTCATACTTACACCGCCACTTCGTTTATGCTGGTGATCGCCAGCATCATGCTTAGGATCAAAACTCCCACCATGATACCCATCACCAGAATCACCATCGGTTCAAACAGCGCGGTGAAGCGCTTGATTGCGGCGCGGGTATCGGCTTCATAGATGTCGGCCATGCGGGCGAACATCTGGTCGAGACGTCCGGTCTCCTCGCCGACGCTCAGCAGGTGCGCGGCGAGAGGGGGAAACTGGCCCGTGCGCTTCAGCGGCGCGGCCAGTCCTTCGCCGCGCTTGACACCCTGGGCGACAGATTCGAGCGAGGCGGCGATCTTCCGGTTATTCAGAATCGCGGCCGCGATTCCGAGGGACTGCACCAGCGGCACGCTGTTGGAAACCAGCGTTGCCATTGCCCGGGCGAACCGCGAGGTCTCAGCTTTTCTGAGCGCTTCGCCCAGTATCGGGATGCGCAGCCGGAACGAGTCCCACCACATACGGCCCGCCGCAGTCCGGATATAGAGACGCAGCCCGCTAATCGCCGCAATTACTGCGGCCACGGCTATCCAGCCGTAGGTCTTCATGATGCGGCTGGCTTCCAGCATGATCTGCGTCGGCAGCGGCATGGTCAGCCGCGATTCCTGGAACACCTGGGCGAAGCGCGGCACCACGAAATTCAACAGCACCAGGATCGAACCCAGGCCCACCAGCGTCAGCAGCCCGGGGTAGATCATCGAGGAGATGATGTAGTTTCGCAGATCGTCGCGGGTGCGCTCGAATTCAGACAGCCGCTCGAAGACCGTGCCCAGCGCCCCGCTGGCCTCGCCCGCGCGCACGATGTTCACATAGAGGCTCGAGAAGTACTCCGGGTGTGTGGCGAGGCTATCGGCGAGGGAGCGGCCGCCTTTCAGCACCCGCAGAATGTCGAGCACGACGAAGCGGAAATTAGCGCGCTCGGTCAGCTCGCTGGTGATCGAGAGGGCGCGGTCCAGAGGCACGCCCGAGTTCAGCAGGGTGGAAAGCTCCTGGGTGAAAAACAGCACGTCCCGGCGGCGGCCCCGGTTGAATTCGGGCAGCTTGAGCGCGAACGATTTTTTCGGTTGCAGACCGACATACACCGGGATGAGGCCCTGGGTGCGCAGCTCACGCGCCACCGCCTTGTCCGTTTCCCCGGTGAGGGTTCCCGTCCGCAGCTTCCCGTCCGGAGTGACCGCTCTGAAATAGAAGCTCGCCATCAGAATTCCTGAGTAACCCGCAGGACCTCCTCCGGAGTGGTCAGCCCGAGCGGAACCTTCATCCACCCGTCCTCGCGAAGCGTGCGCATGCCGTTGCGCCGTGCGGCAGCGGTCAACTGCACCGCATCCGCCTTGGCAAGAATCAGCTTGCGGAGCTCGTCATTCAATTCCATCAGCTCGAAGATGCCAACCCGCCCGCTGAACCCGGAGCCGAAGCAGCGATCGCAGCCGGTCCCGCGGAAACTGCGGACCATCGCGCCCTCGGGCGTGCGCACGGGGCCCGCTTCGACCTTGCAGTGCGGGCAGATGACGCGCACCAGCCGCTGCGCCAGGATGGCCACCACGGTCGAGCTGATGAGGTACTCCTCGACTCCCATGTCGATCAGCCGCGTGATGGCGCTCGGCGCGTCGTTGGTGTGCAGCGTCGAGTACACGAAGTGCCCGGTGAGCGCGGCGCGTATGGCGATGTCCGCCGTTTCCCGGTCGCGGATTTCGCCCACCATGATGACGTCGGGGTCCTGCCGCACGATGTGCCTTAAGCCCGAGGCGAACGTCAGCCCGATCTGCGGATTGACGTGGATCTGGTTGATTCCGTCCATCTGGTATTCGACGGGGTCTTCGATGGTAATGATTTTCTTATCCGGCTGGTTGATGCGCTTGAGCGCGGAGTACAGCGTGGTGGACTTGCCGCTGCCGGTCGGCCCCGTTACCAGAAAGATACCGTGCGGCAGCGACGTGTAGTACTCCATGCGGCCAAGCATGTACTCGTCGAATCCGAGCCGGCGAAGGTCGTAGAAATCGCCCGCCGAGCGGTCCAGCAGGCGCATGACGACGCTTTCGCCGTACAGCGTGGGCAGCGTGGAGACGCGCAGGTCGACCTCCCGGCCCACTACTTTGATCTTGATGCGCCCGTCCTGGGGCAGCCGGCGCTCGGCGATGTTCAGCTTCGCCATCAGCTTCACGCGGGAAATGATGGCGGCCTTCAACTCGCGCGGGGGCGGCTCCTGGTTGTAGAGCACGCCGTCGATGCGGAAACGCACCCGGAACTCTTTTTCGAACGGTTCGATGTGGATGTCGCTGGCGCGCTTCTCCAGGGCCTGGGCGATCATGGCGTTCACCAGCCGGATGACTGGCGCTTCGGAAGCCATGTCGCGCAGGTGTTCGAGGTCCTCTTCAGCCAGTCCCTCATGCTGCTCGGTCCCGGCCTCCTCTCTCTCCGCTTCGCCGTAGTAGCGGTCGATGGCGTCGAGGATTTCCTGCTCGGAGGCGAGCACGGTTTTTGTTTTCAGCCCGGTGAAACCGCGGACCGCCGCGATGGTTTCGAAATCGAGCGGGTCGGCCATCGCGATGGTGATGGTGGAGTTCTCGACCGCGATGGGCAGAAAGCGGCACTGGCGCATGAAGCGCGCGGCAAGGCCCTCGGTTTCCGGCGTGGCGGGAGGCGGCCCTTCGATCGAAACCAATGGAATGCCGAGCTGCTCGGAAAGAGCCGTGAGAACGTCGCGCGCGGCTACAAATCCGAGATCGATCAGGATTTTCCCGATCTTCTCGCCGCGCTCCTTCTGAATTTCGAGCGCGCGGTCGAGGTCCTCCTGCTCGATTTGCCCGCGCGAAACGAGTATTTCCCCCAAGCGCATGGTTCAGAGTTCCTGGGTGCGGATGAGCGAGTCGAGCGTAGCGGCGTCGATCCGGCCAGCTTCGAAATCCAGCAGCGCCTTGCGCGGCGCCTGCATGATCACCTGGTTCGGCAGCCCGTCTTTGATCTCGAACCTGCGGTAGAACAGCGAAATTCCCAAAACAATCTGCTCCTCGGGGGGAACGCCTTTCAGCGCCACCGCCGCATTGACCATCATGTCCCTCATATGCCGCTTGAGCGTCGCCACGCGGGCCAGCTTCTTTGCGTGCAGTTTCTGGATATCTGCCGGCGTCAGGGCAGGAACGAACGGCGAAATCGTCATGAACACGAGGTTCAGCTCGGCGGTAAAGACAGCCCCGAAGCCGGGCAGGTAAATGCCGCGGGTCATCCCCAGCAGGTCGTAGGGTTCGTTTACGTCGAGCGACCGGATGGTGTTATCGAGCTTGGTTTCCACAGCCGCAAGGGCGGCGTGCGTCACTGCCGGGTTTTGCTGCGGCGGAGCGGCCGGAATGCGTGCCGCCGACAGCACGAGCGCCACAGTGGCGCGCAAGCCTGGTGCAAAGCGAATCATCGCAGCACTCCGAGATCCGCGCTTGCCAGTTGCAGCACGTTGTACCTCTTTTGCAGCAGCGTGAACTCCTCGGCGAGCGTCGAAAGCATCAGCCGGTCGGCTTCGCGCTGCGCCTGAAACTCCCTGCGCGCGGCGGCCAAAATCTCGTCCGCTTTCTCTTTCTGGCGTGCTTCCGCCTCGGCGACAGCCGCGCGAACGGCCGGTTCGATCCGCCTGGACACTTCGGCCATGATGCGCGCTTCTATCGCCGCCGGGTCGGGCACGGCGGCGACTTCCGGCACCGGCCTGACGAATGCATGAATTGTGATGGCGGCTGCCAGCAGCGCCGCAGAGGCGAACCCCAGTTGGGGGCCCGAGTGCCACAGCCTCTGCCACCAGCGCGGCTCGAACACACGGTCCGAGACGAAGGCGATCCGCCGCGGAGGCTCTTCGTCCCGCAGCGCATGAAGCGCCGTTTGGGTGAACTGGAGCCGGTCGAACTCCTCGCGGCAGCCCGCGCATTGCTGCATGTGTTCCTTCACCCGGCTGGCTTCGGCGGCTTCCAGCGCGCCGAACAATAAGTCCTTTATTGCATCGGGCGAGCAACTCATTGAACACCCCGCGAATGAATTGGAGCCAGAGCGTCTTTCAGGAGGTCGAGGGCCGTGTACAACCGTGACTTCACCGTGGAGACAGGACAGGAGAGGACTTCGGCGATTTCCTCGAACTTGAACCCTTGATAAATTTTCAGAATCACGGCCTCCCGCTGCTCTTCCGACAGCCGCGCCAGCGCACTCTCAACGGCCAGCGACAGCTCGATCGGAAAAGCCCGCTGGGCGTGGTTTTCGTCGGGGAGAACGTCGGTTTCCGGCCTCCGCTTGCGCAGCAGCGAGAACGCCTCGTTGTGCGCGATGCGGAACAGCCAAGGGGCGAACCGCCCGGCATCGTCCAGTTTGCCGAGATTTTGATACGCC
This sequence comes from Acidobacteriota bacterium, assembly GCA_029776225.1. Lineage (GTDB taxonomy): Bacteria > Acidobacteriota > Terriglobia > Bryobacterales > Bryobacteraceae > Fen-330. The sequence goes on from JAKOTR010000061.1 coordinate 14,571, forward strand.
TTCAGGAAAACCTCCTGCGTGAGGTCCAGAGCGTCTTCCCGGTCGCCCACCAGCCGCAACAGGTAATTGAAGATACGCTTCTCCCAGCGGGACACCAGAAGGTTATAGGCCTCCACACCACCGCGGCGGGCTTTCGCGATCAGGTCGCGGTCTTCGGCCTCCCGAAAGATCAACTCTGGGCTCCTTGCTCAAAGACGCTCGCAGCGCAAAAAAAGTCTGACGGCGAGCGGAACTTTTGGCTCACGCGGAGTTTACCTGGAAAGTCCCCATCCCGGCTAAGCCAAGCTGAAAACTGAGTATACACGAGTGGCTGCGCTCCCTTACGCGGTGAGGCATTCTTGTTAGTTGTCTTACGGATTGGATTGTGAGGCGGCGGCCAGGCGGGCGCGTATCGCCGCCACCCGCTTTTCCACCTCGGCGGCTTCTTCATGCCGCGAGAGCATTCTCAGCAGTTCCCCGTATTTTTCGAGAACCATCCCGAGTTCGGCCGGGTTATTCATCTTCTCGGCGATGGCAAGCGACCGCCTGTAGAGCTGCTCCGCCTGCTCGAATTTTTTCTCGCCGATGTACAGCGACGCCAGCTTTTCGAAACTGGCCAGCGTGGCTTTTTCGCGGATCGCGAGCGCGCGGCGGTACAGCGGCTCGGCCTTCTTAAACTTCTCCTGGGCGATGTAGACGCCGGCGAGATTGTCGAGCGCCGTTGCCACCGTCGGGTGGTCCGGTCCGACGGCTTTTTCCCAGATCATTAATGAGCGCCAGTAGAGCGGCTCGGCTTCGGCGTATTTTCGCTGGCCGTAGCAGACCCAGGCGAGGCTGTCCAGGGTGGGCACCAGGTCCGCATGGTCCGGTCCCAAGGTTCTCTCGCGGATGTTCAGCGCGCGGCGGTAGAGCGGCTCGGCCAGCGCAAACTTGCCCTGGTCGCGATAAAGACCTGCCATCGCCTCCAGGGTCACTGCCAGATCGAGATGGTCTTTCCCCTGTGATTTTTCACGAATGTCGAGCGCGCGCCCGTAATGGATGGCGGCTTCTTCGAACTTCGTCTCCGAGCCGTAGAGGGCCGCCAGGGTTTCCAGGCTCGCCGCGACGTCGGGGTGATGTTCGCCCAGCGCTTTTTCGCGAATCACCAGCGCCCGGTGGAGGACCTGTTCCGCCTCCTCGTACCTGCGTTCGGAAGCGTACAGGATGCCGAGTCCGTTCAGGGTCGGCACCAGGCGCAGATCCATCGGCCCCCACGTGCCCTCCTGAATGCCCAGCAGCCTGTGATAGTGAGGTTCGGCCAGGACCATCTTGCCCTGGGTGCGATAAACGGTGATCACCTGCTCGAGCGTGGCGGCCAGCCGCGGATCGCGCGGCTCGAAGCTTTCCGCCTCCTGAAGCGCCGTTTTCAGGTGTTTTTCCGCTTCTTCGTAGCGACCCCGCTGGTAGGCCGTGCGGGCTGCTTCGGTGGCTTGTTCCCAACCGGCGGACTGGTTCCCAGCAAGCGCCGGGACGGCGAGAACCATGGCTAGCAACCCGGCGTGAACGGCTCGCAAGCGCGTAAGCCCTCCTACACACGATGGTACACCGGCCGGCCATGATAGATTCGTCTACTATGCCCGAATTTCCGAAACCCCAATGCGGTAGCGATGCCGAAACCATCATCGCCATGGAGCGCGCAGCGATGGACCGTTGGGGGAGGGGAGATCCCGACGGCTTCCTGGAAATCTGCGACCCGGATGTGACCTACTTCGACCCATTCCAACAGAAGCGCCTTGACGGCTTGGAGGCGCTCAAGAACCTCTACGACAGCCTCCGCGGCAAGGTGCGTATCGACCGCTACGAGTTTGTTAATCCCAAGGTACAGCTTGACGGCGACATGGCCGTGTTGACCTTCAATTTCGACTCCTGGACGGGCTCCGACCGGTACTACTGGCACACCACCGAGGTTTACCGGCGGACCAACCAGGGCTGGCGCATCATTCACACGCACTGGTCAATCCCGCAGAAGGGATAATAGGTTCGAATGCACGAGCCGCAGCCCGCACTGCCGCGCGTCTTAGGGTTGCGGGATCTCGTCCTCTTCAATATTGCGGCCGTGGTGGGCATTCGCTGGCTCGCCGCGGCCGCGCACGCCGGGCCGGGGTCGCTTACGCTCTGGGTGCTGGCCGCGGTCTTCTTTTTCGTGCCGTCCGCGGTGGCGGTTTCCAGCCTGACATCCAAGTTTCCCGAACAGGGCGGCATCTACGTTTGGACGCGCCGCAGTTTCGGCGACTGGCACGGCTTCCTTTGTGGCTGGTGCTACTGGCTGAGCAACCTCTTTTATTTCCCCAACCTGCTGCTGGCCGGAATCGGCATGGCGTTGTACGCGTTCGGCGAGCGCTACATCGCGCTGGCGGACAACCGGGGATTCGTAACGGCTGCGTCGCTTGCCGTGCTGTGGGTGGCGCTGCTGACGAACCTGTTCGGGCTTCGTATCGGGCGCTGGACGGAAAACGTGGGGGGACTGGCAACCTACGCGGCCGGCCTCACGCTCGTTGTGTTGGGGATGACCGTCTGGGCATCGCACGGCGCGGCGACCCAACTGACCCTCGCTCCGGAATGGAACTGGGACCGCATTAATTTCTGGTCGCAGATCGCCTTCGCCTTCGGCGGATTGGAACTGGGCGCCATCATGGGCGGCGAGATCCGCGATCCCGCGCGGACGGTGCCCCGCGCCGCCTGGATCAGCGGGCTGGCCATCGCCGGGTTTTACATTCTGGGGACATTGGCGATCCTGGTGGTGCTCCCGCCGGACCGCGTCAATATCCTAACCGGGCTCACGCAGGCGGGCGCGGCAGCGGCCGGGCGGCTCTCGATTCCCTCGCTCGCGCCGCTGCTGGCTGTGCTGATCACGGCGGGCATTACCGGGCAGTTGGGCGCCTGGCTGAGCGGCAGCGCGCGCGTGCCTTTCGCGATCGGGCTAGACCGCTATCTTCCCCCTGCATTCGGCCGCGTTCATCCGCGCTGGCGCACACCGCACGTCGCCATTCTGACGCAGGGCGCGGCGTGCACGGTGTTCCTGTTGGGAATGCTCGCGGGCGAGAGCCTCCGCACCGGATACCAGTTGCTCGTGGACATGACGGTGATCACCTATTTCATTCCGTTCCTGTACCTGTTTGCGGCCGCGATACGCCATGGCATGCGCGCCGGGGCCGTTTCGGGGCTGGTGGTGACCGTCGCCGCGATTGCGTTTTCGCTCGTCCCGCCCGCCGGAGTCGAGTCCGTCTGGCTGTTTGAAGCCAAACTGTTGGGAGGATGCCTGCTGCTGATCGGAGCCGCTAGAATAGCGTTCTATAGGGGCAAACGCCTCCGCGAATGACCTATCAGTCCGCCGTAAAATTCCTGTATTCGCTCGGAAACGAAGTGAAGGCCGCCAAGCTCGGTCTGGAGCGCATGGCCGCCCTGTTGGACGCGCTCGGGCGCCCCGAACGTGGCCGCGCGTTCGTCCACGTGGCGGGCACGAACGGGAAGGGCTCCACGTGCGCCATGATCGAATCCGGCCTGCGCGCGGCCGGCGTGCGGACCGGGCTCTACACCTCGCCCCATCTGTCCGAACCCACCGAGCGGATTCGCATCGCGGGGCTGCCGGTTTCTCGCGAGCAATTTTCAACCGCCTTCGAGTGCGTGCATGAAGCGGCGGAGCGGCTGATCGCAGCCGGCGAACTCGAGGCCCACCCCACGTACTTCGAAACGGTAACGGCCATGGCCCTGGTGCTGTTCCGGGACCTGGGCGCGGAGATCACGGTTCTCGAGGTCGGCCTTGGCGGCCGGCTGGACGCCACCAACATGGTGACGCCGCGGCTGGCGGTAATCACTCCGGTCGATTTCGATCACGAGCGTTTTCTGGGCAGAGGCCTGACGGCGATCGCGAATGAGAAGGCAGGCATTCTCAAGAGCGGCGTGCCGGTGGTATTCGCTGCCCAGAGGCCGGAGGTTGCCGGCACGCTCAGCGCGCACGCCTCCGCGTTGGGTATCGAACCCATCTGGACCTCCGGCTGGAAAGTGCGCGATCTGGATCTCAGCCCATCGGGCAGCCGGTTCGTGGCGGTTGGGCCGAAGGAGATTCCAATCGAATGCCCGCTGGCCGGCGAGCACCAGGTGGAAAACGCCCTGACGGCGATTGCGGCCCTCGATGCTCTCGGTTTCCCGCCCGAGGCGATCGCCGCGGGCATCCGGCAAACGCGCTGGCCGGGGCGGCTGGAGCGTGTCTCGGAGAATCCGGTGTTGATCCTCGACGGCGCGCACAACCCCGCGGGCGCGCGCGCCCTGGCCCGCTACATCGAACGGTTCTACCGCGACCGCCGTGTCTGGCTCATCTACGGGGCGATGCGCGACAAGGCCGTAACCGAGATGGCCGGCATTCTGTTTCCGCTGGCCGGCGAAGTGATCCTGACCAGCCCGGCACAGGCGCGGGCCGTTCGCTGTGAGGCGTTGCGGGAACTCGTGGACCACCCGCATCTGCGCGCGGTCCCGCAGTTGGAGGAGGCGCTGGCGCTGGCGCGGCGCGAGGCCGCGCCCGGGGACGCGATCTTCATCGCCGGCTCGCTGTACCTGGTGGGCGAGGCGCGCGCGCTGCTCGGGCTACAATAGCACCTTCATATGTTCTCTTTTCTCCGCGCTCTACTGTTTAACGACCCTCTCATTGTGCTCGCCACCATCGTCATGGGGACCATCTCGCTGGTGACGTCTTTGTTCGATTCGAGCGGGCGCGCACAGCACGGCGTGGCGCGGTTGTGGGCGCGCATGCTGCTGGCGATCCCCGGGATACGGGTGCGCGTGGAGGGGCTGGAGCGCATCGATCCGGATGCGAGCTATGTTTTCGCCGCGAACCACCTGAGTTACATGGATACGCCCCTGGTGATCGCGCACATCCCATCGCAGTTCCGCTTTCTTGCCAAGCAGAGCCTGTTCCGGGTGCCGTTCATCGGTTACCATTTAAGACGAGCCGGGCACATTCCGGTCCCGAGGGGCGACGCTCGCGCTTCGCTGAAAACCATGTCAGATGCGGCGAGTATTGTACGCGAGCGCGGGATTTCCGTACTGATCTTTCCCGAGGGCGGGCGTTCGCCCGGCCCGATGCAGGAATTCAAGGAAGGCGCGGCCTACATCGCGATCAAGGCCGGCGTGCCCATCGTGCCGGTGGGGATCGTGGGGACGCGCGAGGTGTTGCCGATGGATTCGCTGCTGGTGAGGGGCGGCGAAGTGCGGCTTCGCATCGGAGAACCGATCGCGACTGCCGGTTTGAATATCCGTGACCGCGGGCGGCTGACCGCCGAGGTCCGAACGCGGGTCCTGGAGCTGGTGAAATCGCTATGAAGAAAAAACTGGGATTTTTCTTCCTGCTGCCGCTGATTGCCGGCGCGCAGACCATGTCGATCGAGGAGTACGAGCCGAAATCGACGCTCGTTGTGCCTGAGCATCACGTCACGCGGGCGAAGTACCCATTCATTGACATCCACAGCCACCAAAACGGGCTGATGCCGCCGGAGCGGCTCGACCAACTGGTGCGCGATATGGACGCGCTCAACCTGCGCATTCTGGTGAACCTGAGCGGCGGCACCGGCGAACGCCTCAAGAACGCAGTGGCCAACATGAAGGGCCGCTATCCCGACCGGTTCGTCCTCTTCTGCACGCCGGACTACAGCGGCATCGACGACCCCGGGTGGGGCGAGCGAGCCGCCGCGCAGCTCGAAAAGGACGTCCGTAATGGCGCGCAGGGCCTCAAAATCTTCAAGAATCTTGGGCTGACGCTCAAGGGGAGCGACGGAGAACGTATTCCGGTGGACGATCCTCGCTTCGACCCACTCTGGGCCATGGCGGGCAAACTGAGAATCCCCGTGCTAATCCACACCGGCGAGCCCGCACCGTTCTTCCAGCCTCACGACCGCTTCAACGAGCGCTGGCTCGAACTCAAGGAGATCCCCTCGCGCGCCCGCCCTCCCGACCGCTACCCGAGCTGGGAAACCATCATGGGCGAGCAGCGGCGCGTGTTCCGGAAACACCCCGACACGGTGTTCATCAACGCGCATCTGGGTTGGCTCGGCGGCAACTTGGCTGAGCTCGGGCGGCAGCTCGACGAAATGCCGAACGTTCACGTGGACATCGCGGCAGTGCTCGCCGAACTTGGCCGGCAGCCGCGGTTCGCGCGGCAGTGGTTCATCCGCTACCAGGACCGCGTTCTGTTCGGCAAGGATACGTGGGCGCCCACCGAGTACCACACCTACTTCCGCGTGCTGGAAACCGCCGACGAGTACTTCGATTACTACCGCAAACGGCACGCCTTCTGGAAAATGTGTGGCCTCGAGCTGCCCGACGAAGTTCTCAAGAAGGTTTATTACAAGAACGCGCTGCGGCTCGTGCCGGGTTCAAATGCGGCCGGGTTTCCGGAATAGGCCCGGTTGCGGTTAGCGCGATTCCAGAAACGCCACCAGCCGCTCCATGGCCGGCTGCAGGACGTCGCGCTCCGCGGCATAGCAGATTCTCACTGAGCCTTCGCCGCCCGCGCCAAACGCCACGCCGGGCGCAAGCCCCACCCGCGTTTCCTCCAGCAAGCGCCGGCAGAAATCGAAAGAATCGGCAACGCCGTCTATGCGCGGGAACAGGTAAAATGCGCCCTCCGGTTCGGGAATGGTGACGCCGGGCGCCTTGCGCAGCATGGCGAGGCAATAGTCGCGGTTCTCCCTGAGGCGCGCGATCATCTTTTTGAGTTCGATTTCTCCCCAGACAAGCGCCGTTTCGCCAGCGCGCTGAACGAAACTGGGCGCGTGCGAGACGATGAACTCGTTCAATTGCGTGGCCTTCCGCGCCAGGTCCCGGCGCGCTACCAGCCAGCCCAGGCGCCATCCCGTCATGCAAAACGTTTTCGAAAACGACTGCACGACGATCACCGCGTCCTCGCGCGTTGCTTTGCGCAGGATGGAGGGCGCCGGCGTCCCGGGCGCGCCGCTCCGGTAGTAAAGCCGGTCGTAGACTTCATCCGCCAGCAGCCAGATGCCGTGCCGCCGCGCGAACTCCAGTAACTGTTCCTGCTCCTGTTCGGTGGCAACCCACCCCAGCGGATTCGAGGGCGAGGTGTAGATGAGCAGCCGGGTGCGCGGCGAAACCGCGCGCTCCAGGGCGTCGAAGTCGATGCCGTACCGCCCGCCGTTGAGCGGATGCGGAACCTCCCGGACGCACCCGTTCGCCATCAGGACGTTCGCGCTGCCGTTCGGCCACGCCGGAGTGAGCACGATGGTCTCGTCGCCGGGATCGATCACGCAGCGTATCGCCACGTTGAGCGCCTGAACGCCGGAGGCGGTTACGACGATCTCGCTTTCCGGATCGATCTCGCATCCGTGCAGCCGCTGGTAGTACGCGGCCAGCTCGCGGCGCAGCGAGGGCAGGCCCGCATTCTCCGTATAAAACGTGAAGCCGTCGGCCATGGCTTTCTGCGCCGCCCGGCGGATGTACTCCGGCGTGGGCACGCTTGATTCGCCGAAGTACAGCTTCAGCACGCCGTCCATGGACATCGCGATTTCCGCCAGTTCACGAATGCGCGACTGCGGAACACGCTCAGCGGAAGAAGCAACAGTGGCGGGCATAGAGTTAAGCGAGCATTATAGCGGGCCGCGGCCGTGCCGCGAGCCTACGACCGCCGGTACCGGCCCCGAACCAGTTCGGTAATGTTGACGAGCTCGGTGGGGTACTCGCCCGTGTAGCAGGCGTAGCAGTATTCGTGGCGTGTGTCGCCGACCGCTTCGCGGAGTGCCTCCATGGAAAGAAAAGCGAGGCTGTCGGCGTCGAGAAACCTGCGGATCTCTTCGACGGTGTTGTTGGCGGCGATCAGCTCTCCTTTAGTCGGCGTATCGACCCCGTAAAAGCAAGGCGATATGGTTGGCGGGCAGGAAATGCGCATGTGCACCTCGCGCGCGCCGGCCTGCCGCACCATGCGGACGATCTTGCGGCTGGTGGTCCCGCGCACGATCGAATCGTCTACGAGCACGACCCGTTTGCCGTCGAGCAGGTTCCGCACCGGGTTGAGCTTCAGCTTCACGCCGAAGTCGCGAATCGCCTGGGTGGGCTCGATGAACGTCCGCCCGATATAGTGGCTGCGGATCAGCCCGTGGCGGAACGGCAGGCCGGATTCCGCCGCGAAGCCGATGGCTGCTGCAACGCCCGAATCCGGGACCGGAACCACGACGTCCGCCGGCACCGGGCTCTCCCGCGCCAGCAGCCGTCCCATCATGTGGCGTGACTCCTGAACGGAGCGGCCGAACACGATCGAATCCGGCCGCGAAAAATAAACGTGCTCGAACACGCACTGCGCCCGCGGCTGCTGGGGTACGTAGCGCTCCCGCGTGAGTCCCTCCGGACCGGCAATCACCATTTCGCCTGGCTCGACTTCGTTCATGTACACCGCGCCGATCAGATCGAAGGCGCAGGTTTCGGAAGCGAACACGTAACACTTCTTGCCGCCGGAGAGTTCCATCTGGCCCATGACGAGCGGGCGAAAGCCCTGCGGATCGCGCGCCACGATCACCCGGTCCTGGGCCAGGAACACAAGCGAAAACGCGCCTTCCATTTGCAGCAGGGCCTCGCGCAGCGCGCCGGCAATCGTGCGCTCGCGCGAACGGGCAACCAAATGCAGCACAACCTCGGTGTCGCTCGACGCCTGGAATATGGCGCCCTCGCGCTCGAGTTCGCGGCGCAGTTCCGCGGCGTTGGTCAAATTTCCGTTGTGCGCCACCGCGATTGTGCCCTTGTTGCACGAAACGGCGAAAGGCTGCGCGTTCTGCAGATCGACTTCGCCCGCCGTGGAGTAGCGTGTGTGCGCGATCGCCATCGTTCCCGGCAGCGTGGCCAGCCGTTCCGGCGTAAACACGTCGGCAACGTAGCCCATCTCTTTCACGCAATAGACGTGACGGCCGTCACTCGACGCCATGCCGGCGCTTTCCTGGCCGCGATGCTGAAGTGCGTAGAGGCCCAGGTAAGCGAGGTTGGAAGCTTCAGGGTGTCCGTAGACAGCTACGACACCACATTCTTCACGGAATTTGTCGGCCATGCGAGCTAGCCTCTCAAGCGGGTCTCGAGCGCTCCCTCCCAAGCCTGGCGAAGGGGGGCAATATCCAAGTCTAGCAAGGTCTCCCCCCGGTTGATGATCCTCAGGCGGCCCTCGATGGTAGTGCCTGCCTGTACCGCCTCAATGCCATGTTCTGCGGCAATGCGGAGCGCCTCCTCCGGCCGGGAAGTGGAGATCAGAACGCGCGAAGGGCCTTCGTGGAACAGCAGGAACTCCGGCCGCAGATCGCTGTCAAGTTCCAGCGCCGCGCCGACGCCCGCCGGGCCAAAGCAGGATTCCGCCAGCGCCACGGCCAGCCCGCCGTCGCTCAGGTCGTGCGCCGATTCGGCAATGCCCTCGGCGACAATTTGCCGAACGGCCGCCTGCACGCGCTTCTCGTAATCCATATCGAGAGCGGGCGGCAGTCCCCAAAGGCTGCCGAGCACCACCTTGGCGTACTGCGTGCCGCCGAAGCGGATCGCGTCACACTCGCCGAGACCGCCCAGCAGAATGACCGCCCGCCCGGGCCGCTTGAAATCGATGGTCACCGGCGCAGCGGTCTTCATGAGGCCGACAACGCCGAGCACCGGCGTGGGGTAAATCGCCTCTCCAAGCGTTTCGTTGTAAAGGCTCACGTTGCCGCCGGTAATCGGGGTGTCGAAATGGCGGCAGGCATCGGCCATGCCCTCGATCGCCTCGACGAGCTGGGCCATGATTTCGGGGCGTTCCGGGTTTCCAAAGTTCAGACAGTTGGTGGCCGCCACGGGCTCGGCGCCCACGGCGGCGAGGTTGCGGCAGCACTCGGCCACGGCCAGCTTCGCTCCCTCGCGCGGCGAAAGATAGGTGTAGCGGCCGTTGCCGTCCAGCGACATCGCCACCGAAATGTCGGTGTCCTTGATCCGCACGACAGCCGCATCGCCGCCCGGGCCCTGGACGGTGTTCGTCTGGACCATGTAGTCGTACTGCTCCCAGATCCAGCGTTTCGAGCAGATATCGCCGGAAGCAAGCAGCGCGGAAAGATCTTCCGCGAGGCCGCGGCTGCGGAACTCGGGCGCTTCCATGGGTGCGGTGCGGAGCGGCGTCGTGTGCGGCCGTTCATACACCGGAGCCTCATCGGCCAGCGCGCGGTTGGGAATCTCCGCGACCACCTGGCCGCGGTCCTTCACCCGCAGCATGCCGTCGTCGGTCACGGTGCCGATGGTCACCGCGTCCAGGCCCCATTTCTTGAAAATCCGGAAGACCTCCTCCTCGCGGCCCTTTTCCGCCACCAGCAACATGCGCTCCTGCGATTCCGAGAGCATGATCTCGTAGGGCGTCATTCCGGTTTCGCGCTGCGGGACCAGCTCGAGATTGATCTCGATGCCCGTGCCGGCGCGGCTGCCCATCTCGCAAGTGGAACAGGTAAGGCCGGCGGCGCCCATGTCCTGGATTCCAACGATTGCCCCGGTCTGCATGGCTTCCAGGCAGGCTTCCAGCAGCAGCTTTTCCATGAACGGGTCGCCCACCTGTACGTTGGGACGCTTTTGCGAGGATTCCTCGGAGAATTCGGCCGAGGCCATCGATGCCCCGTGTATGCCGTCGCGCCCCGTCTTCGCTCCAACGTAGATCACGGGGTTGCCGATGCCGCGCGCGCGGCCGTAGAAAATCTCGTCCTTCCTGAATACGCCCAGTGCGAACGCGTTCACCAGGGGGTTGCCGTTGTAGCAGCGCTCGAAAATGCACTCGCCCCCGACCGTGGGCACGCCGAAGCAGTTGCCGTAATGCGCGATGCCCGAAACCACGCCCTCGAGAATCCGCCGGTTGCGCGCGCCGTTCTCGGGATCGTCCAGCGGGCCGAAGCGTAGCGAATCCATCGCGGCGATGGGCCGCGCGCCCATGGTGAAGATGTCGCGCAGGATGCCGCCCACGCCTGTCGCCGCGCCCTGGAACGGCTCAATGAAGCTCGGATGATTGTGGGATTCGATCTTGAACGCGATCGCGTAGCCGCCGCCAATGTCTATGATCCCGGCGTTCTCTCCCGGCCCCTGCACTACCAGCTTGCCGCGCGTCGGAAGCTTCTTCAGATGCACGCGCGAACTCTTGTAGGAGCAGTGCTCGCTCCACATTACGCTGAAAATTCCGAGCTCGGTGTAGGTAGGCTCCCGGCCGAGAATGGAAACGATTTTTTCGTACTCCTCCTGAGAGAGCTGGTGGGATGCGATCAGATCTGGGGTAATCATATGTAAGCCTGGCCGCTCAGGTGCGGCTGCCGGTCAGCGCCGCCGCCATCGACTGCAAGACGACAAGGCCGTCCGTGGAACCCATGAGCGGGTCACACGCGCGCTCAGGGTGCGGCATCATGCCCAGCACGTTGCGCCCTTCGTTGAGGATTCCGGCGATGTCGTGCATGGATCCGTTGGGGTTGTGGGTGTAACGGAAAACGATTCGGTCTTCGTCCTCGAGTTGCGCGATCGTCCGCTCGTCGGCTTGATAACAGCCTTCGTTGTGCGCGATCGGCATCGTGAGGACCTGCCCTTTTCTGCCGGCGGACGTAAACGGTGAAGCGGTGGTTTCCAGGCGAAGACCCACCGGGCGGCAGATGAACTTCAACCCGCGGTTTCGAGTGAGCGCGCCGGGCAGCAGCCCCGCCTCGGTCAGGATCTGGAAACCGTTGCAGATCCCCAGTACGAGCCCGCCATCGCGCGCGAATTTCTTCACCGCACCCATGATGGGCGAAAACTTGGCTATGGCTCCACCCCGGAGATAATCGCCGTAGGAGAAGCCTCCCGGCAGAATCACGGCGTCGCAGCCGCCCAGGCTGGCGGACTCATGCCAGAGAAATTCCGCCGGCTGCCCCAAATTGCGAGCTATGGCGTACCACGCGTCATGGTCGCAATTGCTGCCCGGAAAAACCACCACCCCGAATTTCATGGAAAATTTAGTTTAGCAGACGCCGAGAGAAGCTTTCGGGAAGCGGCCTTTACGGGCCTGCGGCCGATAGCGAGGCGATGCTGCGGCCCTACGCGTGCTCGGTGGCTTTCCCGACTGTTTGGTCCTGAAGATTGAGCGTCTTCAGATACTCGCGGAACGGCCCGCCAAGGTCGTCCCGGCGCAGCGCGAACTCGACGGTCGCTTTCAAAAATCCCAGCTTGTCGCCCGCGTCGTACCGCGTGCCCTCGAACTTGTAGCCGTATATCGGCCGGTTTCGCAGCAGGTGTTTCAGCCCGTCGGTCAACTGGATCTCGCCCAGTGTGCCCGCCTCGATCATTTCCAGAGAATCAAAGATCTCCGGTGTGAGCACGTAGCGGCCAATTATGGCCAGATTCGACGGCGCGTCCTCCTTCCGGGGTTTTTCCACCATGTTGCGTATACGGTACAGGCGGTCGCGGCAGCCGTTGTGCGACACCGGCTCGGCGTCCACCACGCCATAAGCCGAGATCGCCTCGGGCGGCACTTCCATCAGCGCCACCACCGGGGCGCCAAAGAACTCGTAAACATCCAGCAACTGGCGCAAACACGGGATTTCGGCGTCGATCACGTCGTCGGAGAGCACCACCGCGAACGGCTCGCTACCCACGATCGCCCGCGCGCGCAGCACGGCGTGGCCCAGGCCCAGGGCCTCGCGTTGCCGTATGTAAGCCACGTCGATCATATCCGAGATGTTGCGTACGGTGGCCAGCAGGTCTTTCTTGTTGCGCGTCTCCAGCAGGTGCTCCAGTTCGAAACTGACGTCGAAATGATCTTCGATGGCGCTCTTGCCGCGGCCGGTGATGATGACGATATTTTGAATGCCCGAGTGGATCGCCTCCTCGACGCCGTACTGGATGAGAGGCTTGTCTACGAGCGGGAGCATCTCTTTCGGCTGAGCTTTTGTGGCAGGTAAGAACCTTGTCCCAAGTCCCGCGGCGGGGAAGACCGCTTTGCGCACTCTCGGAATCATGACCTCATTTTAGCCCGCCGGAACGGCCCGACGACGGCTTTTTGAGAAAGTTTTACCGGTTGTGTCCCGGAACGCGAGTCGAGGCAACTACTTGGAAATCTCGAATCTCGAATTTCGAGCCTTTACATCCGAAAACAGAATGTTCCCCCGCTTGCGTTATGCTAGGCTTAGCCTGATAGTTGTTAGAAACAAAGGCTGAACAGAGGAGCTTAGTCTTATGGCCTATGTAATCGCTGAACCTTGTATCGGGACCAAAGACACGGCGTGTGTCGACGCCTGCCCCGTTGATTGCATTCACCCGAAGAAAGACGAACCCGACTTTGAAACCGCGAAGATGCTCTACATCGACCCCGTCGAGTGTATCGATTGCGGCGCCTGCGTCCCGGTATGCCCGGTTTCGGCGATCTTCGCGCTCGACGACCTGCCTGAGAAGTGGGCTGAGTACGCCCAGGAGAATGCAGCGTATTACGGGAGGTAGTCTGCGGTCCTGCCAGGGCTACGGCAGCCTGTAGGTTGCCGTAGCCGTATCGGTTTCCCAGATCTTCACTTCAGCCACGCGCACGGGGTTGGGGCGCGATCCGCCCGCAAGGCCTTTGCTGATTTCCTGGTAGAAGTAGCGCGCCATGTTCTCGGCGGAGGGGTTCAACTCGGTGAACGGCGGGACGTCATTCAAGAATTTGTGGTCGAGTCTCTCTATGATGTCGCGCAGGATTCGCCTGACCTCGACGAAATCCACCAGCAATCCGGCCTCGTCGAGCTGTTCCCCCTCGATAACGGCGCGGATCCGGTAGTTGTGCCCGTGCACGTTTTCGCATTTGCCGCGGTAGTTCCGCAAGGCGTGCCCGGCGGCAAAAGTCTCTTCCACGGAAATCTCAAACATCGAAGAATTTCTCCACGTCGCCGATATTCGTGCTCACCGTGTAATCCGGCAGGCTGTCGAAGAACACCTGGCCGTAGCGTTGCTTCATAATCCGGTTGTCAAGCAGCGCCAGAACGCCCCGATCCGAGCGGCTTCGAATCAGCCGTCCGAAGCCCTGCTTCAGAGCCAGCGCCGCCTGTGGGATCTGGTAATCGTAAAAAGGATTGCCCCCCTCTTCTCGGATCGCGCGGATTCTGGCCTCGACCACGGGGTCGTTGGGAACCGCGAACGGCAACTTATCAATGATAACGCAGCTTAACTGTTCGCCTGGCACGTCGACACCCTGCCAGAACGAGGACGTGGCAAACAGCACGCAATGCGGCGTGCGGCGGAACTCCTCGAGCAGGGCGGTGCGCGGCCCGGTGCCCTGAAGCAGAGCCGGGTACTCGAGGGCGAACGATACGCGGTCATGCACCGCGCGCATTTGCTGGTAACTGGTGAACAGGACAAAAGCGCGCCCGCGGCTCAGCCTGAGGATGCGCAAGACCTCGTCCGCGGCCATGTCGGTGAAACGGGGCGAGCGCGGATCGGGGAGGTGCTGGGGTATGTAGAGCAGCGCCTGGTTGCGGAAGTCGAAGTGCCCCGGCACGAGCAACGTGCGCGCGCCGTCCAGCCCCAGGCGGCGGCGCGTATATTCGAAGCTGCCGGCCACCGCCAGGGTGGCGGAAGCGAGCACGACCGTATCCACCGTGCTGAACAGCTTTTCGGAAAGCACCTGGGATACGTCGATCGGCGTTGCCTGCAGGAAGCAGCCGCGGCCACGCCGCTCGATCCAGTAAACGAAACGCCGGTCGTCGCCGGCCAACCAGAACGACAGCGCGCTGGCCAGCTCCCCGGCGCGGCGCAGCAGCGGCAGCTTTTCCTCGTCCTGGATGAGTTGGAGGTGCGTGGCGATCAACTCCAGGCCGCGGAGCACGTCCGCAATTTCCCTTTCGTACCGCTCGGCGAACTTTTGATGTTCGCGGAATCCCACCCGGCCTTCCGTGGTCCCAAACAGCAGGAAGAAACGCATCGCCGCGTCGCCGACGGCTACGAGAATGCGGTCCAGTTCCTGTGAACCGAAGTTCTTCCTTCGCGCCACCGCCCCAATGTCGCGCAGCAGCTCCTGGACTTGGTAGTTGCTGACAGACACGCCGAAATACTGGCCCGCGATGTCCTCGATTTCATGGGCCTCGTCGAGGATAACGGCCGAATACTCAGGTATGATGCCGCCGGCGAAGTCGCCGTCCTTGAGCGCAAGGTCGGCGAAGAACAGATGGTGGTTGACGATGATGAGGTCGCTCGCGAGCGCGCGCTGGTGCATCAGCGTGATAAAGCAGCGCTCGAATTGAGGGCATTTCTGGCCGGTGCAAAGCTCGCGGCGCGCGTCGATCTTCGACCAGACGCCGGTGTCTTCGGGAAGGGTTGTAATCTCCGCCCGGTCGCCGGTTTCGGTTGTTTTCTCCCAAGCGCGTATGATCTCGAAGTCGGCTACCTCCTCCAGCCCTTCGAGCACCGCTTCCTTCTCCGCGTCGTAGATCTTCTGGCGGCAAGCGTAGTTGTTGCGCCCTTTCATGTAGCAGGCGCGGACCTCCTGCCCCAGATGTTTCTGCAGGAACGGAATGTCTTTGTAATAAATCTGCTCCTGAAGGTTTTTTGTGCCGGTCGAAATGACTACGCGCCTGCCCGACAGGATTGCCGGTACGAGGTAGGAAAGCGTCTTTCCCGTGCCCGTGCCCGCCTCGACGATCAGGTGGCGCCGGTCGGCGAGCGCGCTTTCCACCGCCTCGGCCATCTCGAGTTGTCCGGGCCGGAACTCGTAATTGGGGTGGCTGCGCTCCAGCAGCCCGCCGCGAGAGAAAAAACGCCTCACCGACAGCTCCCTGATTTGCGAGGACATGCCCTGGCTTTCAGTATAGTCGCGCGGCCGGAGCCGGTTGCGCTAACCTGTTTGCTCGTGCGCATCGCCCTGGACGCCACTTACAGCTTGGGAGAGAACCTTTCCGGCGTGGGCGTGTACTCGCGCGAAATCATCGCCGGACTCGCCGCGGCGCACCCGGAGGCCGAGCTGCTGCTCTGTTACCGGCCGCACCGTTTTCTGCGCTCGTTTTCGGAACGCTTGCCGCATAACTGCCGCCGGCGCCTGCTGCACGAACCCTTCGGCCCGCGCTCCGCGGCCCTGTTTCACGGCATGAACCAGCGGCTTCCGAAACTGCGCCTGCGCCGCGCCGTCTCCACGTTCCACGATCTGTTTGTGCTGACCGGCGATTACTCGACGCCGGAATTCCGGCGCCGGTTCGAAGCTCAGGCGCGGGACGCAGCCGCGCGCTCCGACCTCGTCATCACGGTCTCCGAATTCACCGCCTCGCAAGTGGAGCAGTTGCTGGGAGTGGAACGCAGCCGGTTGCGTGTGGTCCACCACGGCGTCAAGGTTCCCGCGATGCCCGCGCAGCCCGCGGCGCGCCGGAACGTTGTGCTCCACGTGGGCGCCATTCAGAAGCGTAAGAACATATCGCGCCTGGTGAAAGCGTTCGCGGCCCTGCCCCCGGGATGGCGGCTGATCCTTGCGGGTTCGTTCGGCTACGGGGCGGATGAGATTCTTCGCGAGATAGAAAACAGCCCCCGCCGGGCGGACATCATCCTTCCCGGCTATGTTTCCGAAGCGGAACTGGCCAGCCTGTACGCGCAGGCTTCGATCTTTGCGTTCCCCTCGCTCGACGAGGGCTTTGGAATGCCCGTGCTGGAAGCGATGGCCTGGGGAATACCCGTGCTGACATCCAACCGCTCGGCTCTTCCCGAAGTGAGCGGCGGCGCGGCAATGCTGGTCGATCCCTTTGACGTGGATGCAATTGCCGCCGGGCTTGTAGAACTGGCGTCTAACGAGGATCTACGAGAGGAGCTGCGCAACCGGGGCAAAGCCCGCGTTGCCTGTTTCTCGTGGGAAAATGCCGCCTCCAGGACCTGGTCGGCGTACCTGGAATTGTTGAACCGGCACTAGTGGGAATCGTCGTCGATGGCGATTTTCAGGGCGCGCAGGAATTTCTGGTCCTGAGTGGTCCACTTGATCTTGGCCGCTGACCCGTGTTCCCGAGTGCTCGCGCGCGTGTTCCGGTCGTCCAATTCGGCTTCGTCGGCGGTGTCCTCCTCCTCTCGCTTGTTGAAACCGATGGTGGCTTCCAACACGAGAAACACGTCGTAACCTGCGCGACGGATCTCGCCGATAGCTGCGGCGATCCGGTCCGAGTCGGACAGCGATTCGTTAATCGCGTTGCCGAGCTCCTGCATTAGGACTTTCAGTTTCTCGTCCACACTTGCCCCTTTCCTATGGGCCACATTTGAGGATAGCATCCTCATCTTCTGGATGCCGCCCATTAATCCCTCGTTTCACGGAATCGGCGTCCGGGGCGGTCTCCCCGCCTTGATTGTAGTGGAGCCTTGCTGGTTTCACAAGCCCAATTTACAGATCGTCAAAGCCGCTTTGGTCCTGTAACTTTTGTTTCGGTCCTCCCGCAAAGAGGGGAGAAGGGCTATGCTGGATTGCCGGCCGAAACGGCGCGTCACGCCCTGCGTACTTCGGACAAGCGCTGCGCGCCTCCTTTCCGGCCACGGCTGCTTGAATGCCTGTTTGCTACGATATAGATGGGCTCGACGATGAAGTTCTCCGTTTCCCGAGGCCGGCAGTTCCTCCAGTACGTCCTGCCGGCGGTAATGCGCCCCTTGCGGGTGCTCTGGAACCAGATCATCGGGTTTGTTTTTGTCGTGCTTGCCGTTTGGGCGTTGCCCCGCTGCGTGGAAAGCGCGCGCGAGTTCGACGGACAAGCCGGCAGTTTCTTCCGGCTGGCCCTGAGCGCTTTGTTCGTGGTGATCATGGCCGCTTTCGGTATCTATTCCTTTCTGAAGGCCCGCAAAGCGGCGAAATCATGAACAATGGGCCGGGCTGCCCCGGCAAGTTCCCGTCCCCGTGATGTCAGCCATTCAATAACGGTGTTTACGCCCGCCTGCGTGTGAGCCGCGCAAATCAAACTGGTTCAGTTGCGGAAGGCGCTCCTGCTACAATGCCCGTAGAGGGTGCAAAGGGATCCCTTCTCAGGCGTTTCAGCAGCATTTCCAGAGGACGCGCCCGCAGTGCGGCAATTCCTGGCGGACGTCTTCCGCACGGGCGAGGACGCGCCATCTCTCGCGGCCTCGTTGATGTACTGGAAGTACCACGAGTCGCACCCGGACTGGCCGCAGAGCCGCGCGTTCATTCTCAGGAAGAGCGGCAGGATCGCCGCGCATGTCGGTATTGTCCCAACAACGTGGCTGACCCCGGCCGGCCCGGTCACCTGCGTTGTGCCGATCGACTGGGCGGCCGATCCGCTGGTCCCGGGGGCGGGCGCCGTCCTTCATCGCAAGCTTGGCGGACTTGCCAGAACCGTGCTTCAGATCGGCGGCACCGTTCAAGCCAGAAAGATGGCCGGCTTGCTGGGCCTCAAACCGATTGCGTCGCTGGAGTACTATGTTCGGGTCGTACGCCCGTGGCGCCAGCACAGGCTCAGGCCCGCGCACGACTGGAAGTCTCCCGCCCGCCTCGCGCGCAATGCAATCTGGAGCCTCGCCGGACTCGCCCACGTGCCGCGCGGCTGGTCAGCTGAGCCCGTCTCCGCTTTCGACGATTCCATGCTCCCCGAGCTCGCGCCGAATGTTCTGGCCGCCTTCACGCCCCCGCAGCGCAGCGCCGCGCTGCTGAACTACATGCTGCGGTGTCCCGCGGCCGAGTTTCGAGGCTTCAGGCTGCTCGACGGCGGAAGGCCGCGGGGCTTCTTTCTGCTCAGCTCCGTCGGGCCGCAGACCCGCATTGCCGATCTTTTCGTGAATACGGCCGAAGCCGCCGCGTGGACGGCTGCCTACGCGCTCGCCGTCCGAGCGGCGCAGGAGCGCGCGGAAACGTGTGAAATCGCCGCGCTGGCTTCCACTCCCGCGACGCGCCAGGCGCTCTCGGCCAACGGCTTCCGTCCCCGCGGCTGCGACCCAGCCTGGCTGTCCGACCCCAATCAACTCCTCGACACCGGTGCGCCGCTCCACGTGACGATGCTCGAGTGGGACGGCAGCTATCTGTATAATCCCGAAAACCCGTTTTTGAGTTGAAGATCCACTCCGCGCCGCTACCCGGCTCTCTCGACCGGAGTTGAGCAAGTCAGATATAATGTGAATGTTCTTTCATCTTGTTGCCCGCATGGACGCGCGGGGGCATTCTCCGTGGGGCTCCGCGCTCCAAGCGAAGTGGTTGCAGAATGCGACATTGTTTACGATCGCGGGCTGTTCCGTCTGCTGCGACATCTCGATTCCATTCCGACCTGTTCCCGCGCTTTCCCGGGCGCCCGGCGCCCCTGGGCCTGAGTTACCGGTCCGCTTTCCGGCCGGCCTTAGCTTTTGGCTGGGCCAGCTCGCACACCCGTTCAGGAGGGAGCTGTGATGCAAAACGCTCAGCGCGACACACTGCGCCAATTCGTAGTCGAAAACTTCCTGTTTGGCCAGGTCGACAACCTTTCGGATCAGGATTCGTTCCTGGAGAAGGGGATTATCGACTCCACCGGCATTCTGGAACTTATCAGTTTCCTGGAGCGCCATTACCGCATCAAAATCGCAGATGAGGATCTGATCGAGCAGAACTTCGACTCGATCGACAAGCTGATGGCATTTCTTTCGCGAAAGCTGCGTGTGAGTAAGGACTGAGAGATGCAAGTTGAGAACTTCCTGGAGCGGAGCGCTGCGCAGTTGCCGGACAAGGTCGCGCTCGTGTGTGGAGACCGCCGGCTGACCTACCGCGAACTGGATGAACAGGCGAACCGTCTGGCGCACGCCATGATGGCGGAGGGTGTGTGCAGGTGGGACCGTGTTGCGATTTACCTGGAAAACTCGCCCGAAGCGGTGATCGCGATGTTCGCGGCGCTGAAAGCGGGCGGCATTTTCCTGGTGATTAACCCCACCACCAAGGCAGACAAGCTTGCCTACATACTGGACAACTGCCGCGCCAAGGTTCTCGTGACCGATGTTTCCAAGCGGTCCGAGGTCGAGGCCGCGCTCCCGAACGCGCCGAAGACCGAGGCGGTACTGGTTGCGGGCTCGCATCCGGAGCCCTTCGGCGGCAGGAGGTTCCGAACGCTTCAGGAATGCCTGGCGGACTTTTCGCCTGAGCGGCCGCCGAAGCAGTGCATCAACGTGGACCCCGCGGCGCTGATCTACACTTCGGGTTCAACCGGCAGGCCGAAGGGGGTCATGCTGAGCCACCTGAACATTTGCTCCGCGGCCGAATCGATTACGACCTACCTGGAGAACACTGCCGACGACGTCATCCTCGACGTGCTCCCGCTGTCGTTCGACTACGGCCTGTACCAGGTGCTGATGGCCTTCAAGGTGGGCGCGCGCGTCGTGCTGGAGCGCTCCTTCGCCTATCCTTACTCGGTGATCGAGACGGCCATGCGCGAGAACATTACCGGATTGCCCATCGTTCCGACCATGGCGTCCATCCTGCTTCAGATGGATCTGAGCCAGATCCGGCTCCCGTCGCTGCGCTACATCACCAACACCGCGGCGGCGCTGCCGACGTCCCACATACGCAGGCTGCGGGAAGCGTTCCCTCACGCCAAGCTGTATTCCATGTACGGCCTCACGGAGTGCAAGCGCGTGTCCTATTTGCCTCCGGAGCAGCTGGACATACGGCCGGCGTCGGTGGGCAAGGCGATCCCGAACTCCGAGGTGTATCTGGTGGACGAGGCCGGCAACCGCGTGGGACCGGGCGTCCCCGGGGAGTTAGTCGTGCGCGGCGCTAACGTGATGATGGGCTATTGGGAAGCGCCCGAAGAAACCGCAAAGGTGCTCAAGCCCGGCCTGTTCCCCGGCGAGAGAGTGCTTTACACCGGCGACGTGTTCACCATGGACGAGGAAGGCTACCTCTATTTCGTGGGCCGCAAGGACGACATCATCAAGACGCGCGGCGAGAAGGTCAGCCCCAAGGAGATCGAGGAGGTGCTCTACAGCATCGACGGCATCGTCGACGCAGCCGTTGTGGGCGTTCCCGATCCCATCCTCGGCCAGGCGATCAAAGCCATCGTCACCCTGCGTCCCGACTGTAAGTTGACCGCCAAGGAAATTCAGAAACACTGCACGCAGCGCCTGGAAGATTTCATGGTTCCGAAGATAGTAGAGATTCGCGACTCGCTCCCGCGCACCACCAGCGGCAAGATCAGCAAGCGATTGCTTGCCGCCGCCGGAGAGGGGGCATGACGGCCGATGTCCTGAAAATCAATGCCGCGGCCACTGCGGCCGCTATCGAGGCCCGCATCCGCGATCTCGTGCTGGTCAACCTCAAACGCAAGGGCGCGGTTGTTGCGCTCTCCGGAGGGGTGGATAGTAGCGTAGTGGCAGCGCTGTGCGCCCGCGCCCTGGGAAAGGAGCGCGTGTTCGGGCTGTTCCTGCCGGAACGGGACTGTTCTCCGGACAGCCTGCGCCTCGGCCGCATGCTTGCCGCTTCCCTGGGGATCCGCACCTGCGTCGAGGACATTACGCCGATACTGGAAGCCGCCGGTTGTTACCGCCGCCGCGACGACGCGATCCGCACCGTCATCCCGGAGTACGGCGACGGTTACACGTGCAAAATTGTGCTGCCTCAGACGCTGGACGCGACATACCCGGTCTACTCCGTGGTCGTGCGGTCGCCCGAAGGCGTTCTTAAGAAGGCCCGCCTCAACGCCGAGGCCTGCCTTTCCATCATTGCCGCCACCAACTTCAAACAGCGCACCAGGAAAATGATGGAGTATTACTACGCCGACCGCTACAATTACGCGGTTGCGGGCACTCCCAACCGGCTTGAATTCGATCAGGGTTTCTTTGTGAAGAACGGCGACGGCGCCGCCGATTTCAAGCCGATCGCCCACCTCTATAAGACGCAGGTTTATCAACTAGCCGAGTTTCTGGGTATCCCGGAGGAGATCCGTACCCGCCCCCCGACCACCGATACCTATCCGATGGAGCAGTCGCAGGAGGAGTTTTATTTCGCGCTGCCGTCCGAACAGATGGACCTCTGCCTGTACGCCAAGAACCACGGCATTCCGGCCGCCGAAGCCGCCGCCGCCGTTGGCCTGCCGGCAAAAAGCGTCGAGCACGTCTACCGCATGGTGGACTCAAAGCGGAAATCAACGCGCTACCTGCACCAGCGCCCTCTCCTCGTCGAAGACGTCGCCGAAATTCAGCATTGAGCCGGGACCCTTAACGCGGCACTGAGAGAGGCCAAGTCGATCCCGCCGTCAATCCTCCATCGACGTACAGGACCTGGCCGGTCATGAAGTCGCTGGCCGCGCTGGCCAGAAAAATGGCGGTGCCCACTAAATCCCGGGGCTCGCCTATCCTCGCGGCAGGCGTCCTTGCGAGCGCCCAGTTGCGAATCGCTTCGTTTTCCCACAAGACCGCGTTGAGATCGGTGCGGATGAAGCCCGGAGCGATCGCGTTGACCTGGATGTTGTACGCCGCCCATTCCACCGCCAGCGCCCGGGTCATCGCCCCAATCGCGCCCTTGCTCGCTCCGTAAGGGACCATTCCGGCCAGACTGTGCTGCGTGTGCAGGCTCGCTATGTTGATCACCTTGCCGCGCCTTTGGCTGACCATGACGCGGCCGCACTCCCGCGCCATCACGAAGTTGCCCCGGAGGTTGATGTTCAGAACCTCCTCCAGCTTGTCATCGGGGAAAGTCTCGGCCGCATGCCGGAAATTGATTCCGGCGACGTTGAACAAGACGTCGATTCGCCCGAACCGCTTGACAATGCTCTCTACCGCCCGCTTCACCTGCGCGGTGTCGGCAACGTCGCAGACCTCGTAAGGCAGGCCGGTCGCCTTGAGTGTGTCCTCGTTCCGGGAGCTGACGACGACGCAGGCTCCCGCTTCACTGCACGCCTCCGCGATTGCCCGGCCAATGCCCCGCGACCCTCCGCTGACGTGGATTACTTTGTCCTTTACCGAAAACAAGTCGTTCATGTTCAAGGGCTGCCTCGTAGAAATACTATCACCAGCGGCAGGTTCGCCTCATTTTTCCTATTTCCCTATAGAGATTATGGTGTATACTCTTCTCATATGAATTCCGCTGGGAGCAGCCAAACTTGAACCCGAAGGTTTATCTCATAGGCGCCGGACCCGGCGACCCGGACCTGCTGACCGTGAAGGCACGACGGATACTGCGGTCCGCCGATGTGATCCTTTACGACCGCCTCGTCAGCTCGGAAGTGCTTGCGGCGGCCAATCCGCGAGCCGAGTTTCTCTACGCGGGCAAGCATGCGGGCGAGCAGGAGGCGGTGCAGCAATGGATCTTTGAGCAGCTCACCGAGCATGCGCGGCGCGGGCGGGTAGTGGTGCGTCTGAAGGGCGGCGACCCATGCGTTTTTGGCCGCGGAGGAGAGGAGTGGGCCACACTGCGAGAGCGGGGCATCGAAGTGGAAATGGTGCCGGGAGTCAGTTCGGCGATCGCCGTGCCGGGGCTGGCAGGCATTCCCCTCACCTATCGCGGCGTCTCGCGCAGCTTCGCGGTCATCACGGGGCATTGCTGCGGGGAAACCGAAACTGACTGGACGCGTTACGCCGGCATCGACACGCTGATCATTCTGATGGGCGTTTCCGAACGCGCCCGGATCGCGCGTGCTCTCATCGCCGCGGGGCGCAGCGCCGCCGAGCCTGCCGCCTTTATCGAGCGCGGCTCTACGCCCGATGAGCGCACCGTTATCGCCACGCTCGGGGAGATCGCCGCGGGGCGCGTCAACGTGGAGCCCCCGGCGGTGTTCGTGACCGGTGAAGTTGTGCGTCTCCGCCAGCGCTTGCACGACTGCTCCTGCGCGCCGGTTGCGCTTGCCTGTTGATTCTCCGGGAGAAAACCCATGCTCCAAACACACGCGATATCCGAATATCCACCGATGCCTGCCGGCTACGAGGGGCACCTGCGAATGCTCGAAGCCGAGAGCATTCACATCTTCCGTGAGGTTGTGGCCGAGTTCGCCCGGCCGGTGATGTTGTATTCGATCGGCAAGGACTCCTCGGTCATGCTGCGCCTGGCCCAAAAGGCGTTCTATCCCGGAAAGCTGCCGTTCCCGCTGCTGCACGTGGATACGGGTTACAAGTTCCGGGAGATGATCGAGTTTCGCGACCGCACGGCGGCTGAGCTGGGCGCGACGTTGATCGTCCACACGAACCGTGCGGCGCTGGCGGAAGGCGCGAACCCCTTCCGCCTGGGCACTCAGAGGTGCTGCGCTCTTCTGAAGACCCGCGCCCTGCTGGACGCCTTGAAAGAAGGCGGCTTCGACGCGGCGTTCGGCGGCGCACGGCGGGAGGAAGAGAAGTCGCGGGCCAAGGAACGCATCTTTTCGTTCCGGGACTCGCTCGGACAGTGGGACCCGAGAAACCAGCGTCCCGAACTTTGGAACCTGTTCAACAGCCGCATCGACAAGGGCGAGAGTATCCGGGTGTTCCCGCTCTCCAACTGGACCGAGCTGGACATCTGGCACTACATACACCTGGAAAACATTCCGGTTGTGCCTCTTTATTTCGCCAAACCGCGCCCCATGCTGGTGCGGGGCGAGACCTTGATCCCGGTCGAGCACGATGTTCCGCGGCTGCCCGGCGAGGAGCCGCAGATGGTGATGTGCCGCATGCGCTCGCTCGGCTGTACGCCCTGCACCGGCGCCATCCGCTCGAGCGCGGATACCGTGCCCAAGATCATCGCGGAACTGGTCGCGTTCCGCCGGTCGGAGCGCGAGAACCGCGTGATCGATCACGATCAGGACGGATCCATGGAAATCAAGAAACGCGAGGGTTACTTCTGATGGCCGCTCCAGCCGAGGACATCGTAGCGTTCCTCGAACGCGACCGCGAAAAGGACCTCCTGCGGTTCACGACCGCCGGCAGCGTCGACGACGGCAAGAGCACTCTGATCGGCCGCCTCCTGCACGATTCCAAGAGCGTCTACGAAGATCAGCTCGCCGCGGTAAAGAATTCCAAGGTCAACCGCGCCGGCGGAGCGATCGATTTTTCGCTGCTCACGGACGGCCTACGGGCCGAGCGCGAGCAGGGTATCACCATCGACGTCGCGTACCGTTATTTCTCCACCGCGAAGCGCAAATTCATCATCGCGGATACGCCCGGCCACGAACAGTACACGCGCAACATGGCGACGGGGGCATCCACGGCCGACCTGGCGGTGGTGCTGATCGACGCCCGCAACGGCGTGCTGCCGCAGTCGCGCAGGCACGCCTACATCGCCGCCCTGCTGGGCATTGAGCACATCGTGGTGGCGGTGAACAAGATGGATCTGGTTGGTTACAGCCGCCAGGTGTTCGAGAGTATTCGCGAGGAATTCGGCGAGCACCTACGGCGCCTGGGGGTTTCAAGCGCGCATTTCATCCCGATCAGCGCGCTCAATGGCGATAACGTGGTTACGCGCAGCGGCAGAATGCCGTGGTATTCCGGCGAGAGCCTGCTTGAACACCTGGAAACCGTGCCGGTGGCGCGCCGCGCCGCCTCAGGCCCGCTGCGCTTCCCCGTTCAGTACGTGCTCAGGCCGGATTCCGTTTTCCGCGGCTATGCGGGGCAGGTGGCCTCCGGTTGTGTGCGGCCCGGCGACACCGTGATGGCGCTGCCGTCCGGCCGCACAACGACGGTGCGGTCGATTCCCACCTTCGACGGCGAGCTGCCCTCGGCCGCGCCTCCCATGTCGATCGCGCTCTGCCTGGAACACGAGCTCGACATCAGCCGCGGCGACATGCTGGTAGACCCGGCCCGCCCGCCGCACGTCTCCCGCCGGCTGGAGGCAAAGCTCGTCTGGATGGAGGAGCGCCCACTCAAAGTCAACAGGCCATACCTGCTGAAGCACACCACGCAGCAAGTGACCGCAGTGGTGACGCATCTGCATCACCGCGTGGACGTCAATACACTGGCAGGGGAACCGGCGCAGGAACTCCGCATGAACGACATCGGCGCCGTGAGGATCGAAACCAACCGGCCGCTGTTCTTCGATGCCTACCGGGTGAACCGCCAGACCGGATCATTCATTCTGATCGACCCGGTTACGAACGCTACCGCCGGCGCGGGCATGATCGAGGAGACGCCACGCCCCAAGGAGGACGAGGCGCGGGCGGCGTTTCGCGAACTTGAATTCCGGGTCAGCCGCCTGAGCCCGGCTGAAAGATATGCGCGCGCGGGGCACTATCCGGCCACGATCTGGCTCACTGCGCGGGAGCAGCTTGCCTATCTGCTCGAAGTCAGGCTTTTCGAGCGCGGCTGCCGGGTGCACGTGGTTGCCGAGCACGTGGAAACCAGCATTTTGCCGGAACTGGCTCAGTTGCTTGACGCCGCCGGCCTGATCACGATTTTCTGCGCATCCACGCTGAACGCCGCCGAAAGGGACCGGGCCGAAGAACTCGTCGGCAGCCGGCGATTTCTCACCTTCGCGCCGCAATCCCTGGATGCGAACGACGAGCGGGCAGTGGAGCAGATCTGCGCCGAACTCGAGCGGCGCGGAATCATACCGCGGGCCGCTGGCTTCGCGGAAGGCGAGGGAATCTGATGAGCACGCAATCCGAACGCTCCTCCGTGGAGCGAGTAAAAGAGCAAAGCCGCCACTTGCGCGGCGCGATTCTGGAAGAGCTGGAACTGCCAACCCCGAACTTTTCCAAAGAGACCGTGCAGATTCTGAAGTTTCACGGCGTCTACCAGCAGACCGACCGCGACGCCCGCAAGGCCGGCGTGACCGGCTACGGCTCGATGGTTCGCGTCGGCATTCCTGGCGGCGTTCTTTCACCGGAGCAGTACCTCCTGCTGGACCGGTTGGCGGATGAGGTGGGCGACGGCGGGCTCCGCATCACCACGCGGCAGGACGCGCAATTCCACCGCACGCGGAAAGCGGACTTGCGCTACCTGATCTCGACGCTTAACAGCAACCTGCTGACTACGCTTGCGGCGTGCGGTGACGTGGTGCGCAACACGACGTGCTGCCCGGCGCCCCACTCCGATCCTGTGCGGGCCGAACTGCAACGGCGCGCGCTGGCTCTCTCGAGGCGCCTCAAGCCCAAGACCCGCGCCTATTACGAAATCTGGATGGACGGCGAAAAAGCCGCCGCGGCGGAAACCGAAGAAGAGCCGCTGTACGGCGATTGCTACCTGCCGCGGAAATTCAAAATCGGGTTCGCGCCGCCGGGGGACAACTGCATTGACGTTTACAGCAACGACGTCGGTCTCGTGCCGGTGTGCCGCGGCGAGACGATCCAGGCGTATACCCTGCTGGCCGGCGGCGGGCTCGGGATGAGCCCGGGAGCGAAAGCCACTCACCCGCGGCTGGCCGATCCCATCTGCACGGTTCCACCGGAACTGCTGGAGGACGCGGTAGAGGCGTGCGTGACGATTCACCGCGACTACGGCAACCGGAGCAACCGCAAGTTCGCCCGGCTCAAGTACGTGCTCGAGGACTGGGGCGTCGAACGGTTCCGCAAGGAACTCGAAGCGCGGCTGGGGACGGAGCTGGCGCCCCCTGCCAAGCTAGAATGGAACAAAGGGGCTGATCACCTCGGCTGGCAGCGGCAGGACGACACCTGTCTCTATCTGGGGCTGCACGTGCCGAGCGGCAGGATCAGGGGGCCATTGCGCGATTGCCTTCGAGAGATCGTCTCGGAATTCCAGCCAGGGGTGCGCTTCACGTGCCACCAGAACGTTCTGCTCACCGGGATTCCGGCTGACCGGCGCGCGGAAATCGACAACCTGCTGCGGCGGTATGGCGCCAGCATGCCCTCGGAACTGCCGCCTGTCATCCAGGAAGCTTTGGCGTGCCCGGCCCTGCCGACGTGCGGACTGGCGATCACCGAGGCGGAGCGCGCGATGCCGGACATCCTCGCCGATATCGAGCGCACACTGCGCGAAGTGGGTCTTGACGGTTTGCCCGTCACCGTTCGCGTGACCGGATGTCCGAACGGATGCGCCCGGCCTTACACCGCCGAGATCGGTATCGTCGGACAGAGCGTTGACATGTACGCGCTCTATCTCGGGGGTTCGCATCTGAGCCTGCGGATCGGCGCCCTCTTCACCGACCGTGTCCGCAGGGAAGAAATCGGGGCCGCCCTGCGCTCCGCCTTTGTTCTTTTCCGCGAGCGGCGCAATCCGGGTGAGCGGTTCGGGGATTTCTGCCACCGCGTTGGCGTGGCCGCGCTGCGCGGGGCGGCAGTGGAGGCGCCGGCGTGAGCCGCTATTATCCCGTGCTCTTGAAACTGGAAGGCAAGCGCTGCGTCGTGATCGGCGAGCGGTATGCGGTGGAGGAGCGCATACGGGGGTTGCTCGATGTCGGCGCTGCGGTCACGCTCATCAGCCCGGAGTGGAGGCCCGCCTTGAAGCCTCTTTTCGATGCGGGCGCCTTCACGTGGATTCGCCGTGAATATCAAAGCGGCGATCTGGACGGCTGCTTCCTCGTGGTGACCGCCGCACGCGATCCCGAAGTGAGCCGGCGCGTCTTTCGCGATGCGGAGTCACGCGGTGTCCTGGCGAGCGCCGTCGACGACGAGCCGCAAAGCCGCTTCATCTATCCGGCAATACACAGGCAGGGGGACCTCATCGTCGCCGTTTCGAGCAGCGGGCGAAGTCCCGCGCTGGCTTCCCGCCTGCGCGACCGTTTCGCGCGCGAAACGGGCCCCGAATACGCCCGCTTGCTCGAACTTCTGGGCGAGATGCGTTCCGGATTGCGCGAGCGCGTTCCCGATTTCGACGAACGAAAGCGCATCTGCTACGAACTGGCCGATTCCGCCGCGCTGGACCTGCTGCGGCGGGGCGATGAGCGCGGCGCGCGCGCGCTTCTCGAATCGATTGCAAGGAGGACTCATCATGCCCGACAAGTTAGCTGAAGCCGCCGAACTGATTCAGTCCGTTCTGGAACGCGACGGCAGGCCATGCTTCACGTGCAGTTTTCAGGCTGAAGACGTGGTCTTGCTGGACATGCTGCGGCGCGTCCGGCCAGACATTCCCGTGCTTTTCCTCGAAACGGGATACCATTTTGCCGAGACCTACGCCTACCGTGACCGGTTAGCTAGGGAGTGGGGACTGAACCTGGTGAACGTCATGCCGGCGCTCAGCCGGGAAGCGCACGAAGCGGCGAACGGCAAGTTGTATCAAAGCGAGCCGGACCGCTGCTGCAAATTGCGCAAGGTCGAACCGCTGCTCGCCGCGCTCAACGATTACGAAATCTGGTTTACCGGGCTGCGGCGGGAACAGTCGCCTACGCGCGCCGGATTGCAGCCGGTCGAAACCCAGACGCTTCCCAACGGGAAGGAACTGGTCAAGGTGAGCCCCCTGGCGTTCTGGACCTGGAAGGAGGTCTGGAGCTATTTGAAGGTGAACGAAATCCCGCATCTGCCGCTGTATGACCAGGGTTATCTCAGCATCGGCTGCCAGCCCTGCACGCAGTTGCCTCTCGATGCCGATAATCCGCGCTCGGGCCGCTGGGCCGGCCAAAAGCTGGAGTGCGGCATCCACACTTTCAACGTTGTCAGGTAGGAGGACACTGCATGGCTCGGCGCCGTATTCTACCCGGGTTCGGAATCACGCTGGGATACAGCGTTCTCTATCTCAGCCTGATCGTGCTCATCCCCCTCGCGGCGCTTTTCTTGAGAGTGACAGGCAGCTCCTGGGAGCAGTTCTGGGACGCCGTCAGTGCGCCCAGGGCGATTGCCGCTTACAAGCTGACCTTTGCCGCATCGTTCGCCGGCGCGGCGGTGAACGCGGTGTTCGGATTCATCGTCGCCTGGACGCTTGTACGTTACCGTTTCCCCGGCAAGCGCGTGCTGGACGCCATCATCGACCTGCCGTTCGCTCTGCCTACCGCCGTCTCCGGAATCGCGCTCACCGCCATTTATTCGCGCAACGGCTGGGTGGGCCGCTATCTGGAACGGGCAGGGATTGAATCGGCCTTTTCGCCGCTCGGCGTCACTATCGCGCTCACGTTTGTCGGGCTGCCCTTTGTGGTGCGGACGCTCCAACCGGCGCTCGAGGACCTCGATCCCGGGATGGAGGAGGCCGCCGCCACGCTTGGCGCCGGCCGCTGGCAGACGTTCCGCCGCGTGATTCTGCCAAGCCTTCTGCCGGCCCTGATCACCGGGTTTGCCCTGGCCTTCGCGCGCGCGCTCGGCGAATACGGTTCCGTTGTTTTTATCTCGGGGAACATGCCGTTCAGGACGGAAATCGCCTCGTTGCTCATCGTCGCCAAGCTCGAACAGTATGACTACACCGGCGCCGCATCCATCGGCGTATTGATGCTGCTGGCCTCATTCCTTATGCTGCTGGCGATCAACGCCCTGCAACACTGGGTCGGCAGCCGTTACGGGAGGACCGCCTGATGGGACGCCTGGCCGAACCGCGATGGGTGAGGAACCTGCTGATCGGGGTCACGCTGCTGTTCCTCGGTTCGTTCCTCCTGCTGCCGCTGGTTGTGGTCTTCACGGAGGCTTTGCGCAACGGCCTGGCGGCGTATCTGGCCAGCTTCAGCGAGCCGGACGCGCTCGCCGCGATCAGGCTCACGCTGCTTGCGGCCGGCATCGCCGTCCCGGTGAACTGCGTCTTCGGGCTCGCGGCATCCTGGGCCATCGCCAAGTTCGAGTTTCCCGGAAAGGCGGTGCTAATCAGCCTCATCGACCTGCCTTTCGCGATCTCTCCGGTCATCTCCGGGATGGTGTACGTGCTGGTTTTCGGTCTTCAGGGCTGGCTGGGACCGTGGCTTGCCGAGCGCGAAATGCGGATCATCTTCGCCGTCCCGGGAGTTGTGCTGGCCACGATGTTCGTTACGCTTCCGTACGTCGCGCGTGAATTGATCCCGCTCATGCAGGAACAGGGGATCGAGGAGGAAGAAGCGGCCGCCGTGCTCGGCGCCAGTGGCTGGCAGACCTTCCGGCGGGTCACCCTGCCGAACGTGAAATGGGCGCTGCTTTACGGGGTGATCCTATGCAACGCGCGCGCCATGGGGGAGTTCGGCGCCGTCTCGGTGGTTTCCGGCCATATCCGCGGCTTAACGAATACGATGCCTCTTCATATTGAAATTCTCTACAACGAGTACAACTTTGTTGCGGCGTTCGCGGTGGCGAGTCTTCTGGCGCTGCTCGCCCTGGTGACTCTGGCCGCCAAGAGCGTCGTCGAGCGGAGGATGCGTCAGGAGGAAGCACAGTGAGTATCGAGCTCCGGCATATTTGGCGAACGTTCGGACACTTCATCGCGCTTCAGGACGTGAACCTCGAGGTGCGTTCCGGCGAACTGATGGCCCTGCTCGGTCCCTCAGGGTCGGGCAAGACCACCCTGCTCCGGATCATCGCCGGGCTCGAAACTCCCGACCCCGTTCCGGGCAGCGCCGTACTGTTCCGCGACCAGGACGTTTCCTCGCGGAACGCGGCTGAGCGGCAGGTAGGTTTCGTCTTCCAGCACTACGCCCTGTTCCGCAACATGACGGTGTTTGAAAACGTGGCGTTCGGCCTGCGAGTGCAGCCGAGAAAGTCCCGGCTTTCGAAAGACGCCATTCGCGCGAGGGTGTATGAACTGCTCAAGCTGGTTCACCTGGAGGACCTTGCCCAACGCTACCCGTCGCAGCTTTCCGGGGGGCAGCGGCAGAGGGTGGCGCTCGCCCGCGCCCTCGCCATCCAGCCCCAGGTGCTGCTGCTCGATGAACCCTTCGGCGCGCTCGATGCGAAAGTCCGGCAGGGGCTGCGTACCTGGCTGAGAAAGCTCCACGATGAGCTGCACGTGACCACCGTGCTCGTGACGCACGATCAGGAGGAAGCGCTGGAGGTGGCCGACCGCATCGTTGTCATGAACCGGGGCCAGATCGAGCAGGTGGGAACGCCGGACGAAGTCTTTCACCACCCGGCAACGGAGTTCACGATGGAATTTCTCGGGAGCGTAAACCTGTTCCGCGGCCGCATCGAGTCCGGCAAAGCGGTCTTTGGCCCCCTGGTGGTTGACCGCCCCGCGAGACTTGCGACCGATGGCGCGGCCGCACGGCTGTTCGTGCGCCCGCACGACCTCGAGATCAACACCGCGCCCAACGGCAAGCCGTCGCTCCGCGCCCGCATCCTCCGTATACAATCAGCCGGAGCGCTGGTCAAGGTGGACCTGCTTTGTGAAACCGGCGAACAGGTGAACGTGCACATAACGCACGAACGCTTCCGCGAGATGAACCTCTCGCCCGATGCGCATGTTTATCTGAGTATGCGGCAGGGAAAGGTGTTCGTCGAAGACTACTGTATCTAGCCGCTCGAAAGTCTCCCCGACGCCGTCAACAAGCCACCGGCAAGGCTGTGGCGTGACTTGGTTTAACACCGCTTAATACGCTGGCAGAAACACAAATTAGTATTGACGGCCCCCTCAACGCGATATATTATACACCCGATGTGGGTCTTCAGTCGCGAAGCGGACAGTTATGCTATCGCCTCGTGCTGCTGCGGGGGGCCTGCAGCCAAAGAAACTGATAGCCACATCTTCTTCCTTTTCCGCGTCTAGCCTCAACAACGTTTGCTTCGGACCCGTTGTTGACGCGGCGCAAGTAGATCCGGCGTACGGCGCGGGGTTGGCGCTGTAAACGCCGGGGGGACGGCCGACGGCAGGTGCTCAAAACCGGATACCCGGTACCTCCCTCAAACCTCGCCGTCTCGGAAGCCGGCTGTCTTGAGGACAGGCCGGCGGTGAAAAGGAGTAGGCATTGGGGATTATTCTACGTAAAGGCCTGCCATTAGCCTTATTCCTCGTTGCGATCTTGCCTCTGAGCGCACAGATGGATAACGGGAACATAACGGGCCGCATCACGGATCCGAGCGGCGCCGTTGTCATCGGCGCTCAGGTGACCGTAACGAATGTTCAGACCAACTTCGAAACAATAACTGAGACCAACCAGGATGGAATCTACCGAGTTCAGTCGCTGCGGCCCGGCCAGTACAGGGTTTCGGTGGCGGCCTCGGGATTCAAGCGAACGGTGCGCGAAAACATCGATTTGCGCGCGGGCGCCACGATAGGAGTTGACCTCGTGCTGGAGGTCGGCGCCATAGCCGAATCTGTTTCGGTAACGGCGGAAATCCCACTGCTTGAGACGGAGACTTCGTCTACCGGACAGGTCGTGGCCGGCAGTTACTTCTACAGCCTGCCCAACTATCAGCGCAGTGTCAAAGCCATCCTCTATTACACGCCCGGCCTGACCTATAGCGGCCTGAGCTGGACGGGGAGTCTCAGCGGCATGCACCTGAACGGTCTTCAGAGCGGCTACATCGGCTTCTTTGAAGACGGCCAGTTGGGAACGATTGGCGACGGTATGACGACCGGCAGCATTCTCAACACCGTTGAGGACGTTAAGGTGTTTACCACTACGCTGCCCGCCGAGTACGGCCATTCCGCCGGAGGCGCCATTTCGGTGGTGAAGAAGACGGGCACCAACGAACTCCACGGTATGGCTTCTATGTTCGGCCGCACCCGCAGAATGCAGCACCGCAAGTATTTCGACCTGTACCGCAACTCGCAGGTGCAGCCGGGCTGGGACAAACCACCGGGGTTGATCTTCATGCAGCCGGACGCCAGCATTAGCGGTCCGGTATACATTCCCAAGCTGTATGACGGCAGGAACAGAACCTTCTTCCTGTTCGCCTGGGAGCGGTTGCTCGAGAAACAGAGCAAACAGCAGCAGAGCACCGTTCCAAGCCCTGCCATGCTGGAGGGCGACTTCAGGTTCTGGGATGATACCA
This sequence comes from Acidobacteriota bacterium, assembly GCA_029776225.1. Lineage (GTDB taxonomy): Bacteria > Acidobacteriota > Terriglobia > Bryobacterales > Bryobacteraceae > Fen-330. Next base: position 48,203 of record JAKOTR010000061.1, read on the forward strand.
AAGGCCAGTACATCGGCCAGCCGATCTACGATCCCCGCACAACCCGCTTTGAGGACGGCGTATGGCTGCGCGATCCGTTCCCGGATAACATCGTTCCGCGGTCGGCATGGTCCAAGGTAGCGACAAACCTGATAAACATGAGACCCTACCTGGAGCCGAACACTGCCGGGTCGATGACCAGCACCGGGCCGAGCGGCAACATCATGACCGGCCCGATGAAGATTGTCGTTTGGGACAACTACTCGACGCGGTTTGACCAGCAGTTCAGCAACAACCTGAAGGGCTACGGCTCCTGGACCTTCAACCAGCGCTGGGAGCGGCAACCGCCGTGGACGATCAGAAACGAACTGTTCGACACCAGCCTGGACAAGACCACAACCCGGCAGAATACAGCCTCGATCGGCGCTACCTGGATCATCTCGCCGACGATCATCAATGAGACCCGACTCGGCTACTATCGATACGATTCGCGAAGGGTTTCGATCGCCTACATGAACGACTACGCTTCGCTGCTGGGAATCCCGGGCCTGCCTCCGGACACCATGCCGCAAATCTGGGCCGGGAGCGGCACGACGGGCTTCACTGAGAACCTGAACCACCCTGCGCCGAATCGGAACCTGCGGGAAGTCATCACCTTGAAAACCGACACCACCAAGGTGCACGGCACCCACGCCTTTAAGTGGGGCTACGAGCTGCTGCGCTACCGCAGGAACCAGTGGGATGTGGGCAATCCGAGCGGCAGCTTCAGCTACACCGGCACCAGCGGCCTCCGGCCCAACGGGACTAACCTGCCGAACACGGGCAACTGGTTCGCAGGGTTCCTGGTGGGAGCGGTCAACTCCGTGAGTTTCGATCGCCGGATCAACAGCAACCTTCCGCGCGTCTGGCAGCACAGCTTCTATGTGCAGGACGATTGGAAGGTCACTCCGACCCTGACGCTGAACATTGGTATCCGGTACTCCGTGGAGACCCCTCCAGAACATAAGTACGGGCTGATCAGCATCTGGGATCCCAACGCGATCGATACTTCGGTCTACACGAACTACACCTGCCCGGCGGGCGGCTGCAAGGGGGCATGGACCTTCCCCAAGGGCGCCAGGGCCTATAACACTGACTGGGACAACTGGGATCCGCGCTTCGGCCTCGCCTGGCACCCAACGGACAGACTCGTCCTTCGCGGCGGCTTCGCCGTCACGCATATCGATATGCGGGATGGCTTCCTGTACAACGACGAGCTGATGACGGAATCCACCAACATCTCGCAGGCTCCCGGCAACCCGACGCCGCTGTTCTACATCGACCAAGGTCCGGGACCCATCATTTACCCGCCGCGGCGTCCTGACGGCTCGGTGCCCTGGCGGGGCAATCCGGGAGGCCGCAGCGCGAACCTCGTGGATCCGAACCTCCAGGCGGCTTACACCATGAGCTGGAACTTTGGCGTGCAATACCAGGTCGCCAGGGACTACATGGTGGAGGTGCAATACAAAGGGAGTGCGGCGGTGGCTAACAGCGGGTCCTATAACATGAACTCGCGCCCGTGGGCCATGATTCCCAATCCCAACGGCGAGGGATGGCTGAACCTCGATCTCCCCGAAAACCACGCCTTCCGCGACGCCTGGCTCAACAACCCGCAGGTCTCCAGACCCTGGAACCAGTGGGGCAATATCAACTATTACGGCAATAACGGCCACCTCACGCACCATGAGGGGACCGTCAAGCTGGAAAAGCGCTTCTCGAAAGGCCTGAACTTCCTGGCCTTCTACACCCTTCAGAAGACCATTGACGGCAACTCGTGGGGCACCCAGTACGTCGACTGGCGCCTGAACAAAGGCCGGTCGGACTGGGACCAGCGGCACAACTTCACGGGAACCATGAACTATGAGATTCCCATCGGCCGAGGCCGCCGGTGGCTGAATCGCGGCGGCTGGTTGAATACGCTCTTTGGCGGATTCAACTTCGTCTGGACCTACACAATCAACAGCGGCGACCCCATCGGCATGGACATCAGTGGGGAAAACACCCAGCAATACCCGAGCTGGATGGGGACCTACGGCAACGTGATCCTGCACCAGGTTCCGAAACTGAGGGACAACTGGCAGGATCTCGGGCCCGACCGCTTCAACCAGAACAATCAAAACTCGATGATCGACTGCGGCAAGTTCACCGTAGGCGTGGGCAACGAGTGCTTCAGCTATGTGCCGTCGTTCACCCAAGGTACGAACGGCAGGAATCTCTGGAGCCGGCAGCGGATCATCGCCGCCAGTATGTCGGCCGCCAAGGAAGTCCCGATCAAAGAGCGCCTGACGTTCCAGTTCCGGTTCGATTTCCAGAACCCCTTCAAGTGGTACAACTGGGGCGATCCGGAGACCACTCTGGACATCCGGAGTGAGCAAAACGCGAGGCGTTTTGGAACGACCGGCGTCGGCGCCGAGGCGACCACGGCCGCCTATGGCGGATTGCCTCTCATGAACATCACCCTTGCTCTCAAGTGGTGATCTGAACCCTAAGCGGGGCGCCGCAGCCGCGGCGCTCCGCATCACCTCGTCTGCCGCCGGTCGCGGACTGGCCTTCCTGCCTCGTAGAGAGCGATCCTGGCTCCCAGCCCTTCATTCGCCCCGCCCGCGAGCGCGAGGGCACGCCGGGCAGTGGAGACGGCTTCCTGAAACCTTCCCGCTTCCGCATAAGCTGCCGCGAGAGCGTCGAGAACCGCCGGATTCTTCCCTCCCGTCAACTCCAATGCCCGCGAGGCCAGCCTGATTGCTTCGGCTCCGTCTCGAACCGAATCCAGCGGACACGTCGCCAGCACCCAGGCCATCCGGCTCAGCACCATCACATGGTCCGGCTCGAGCCGCAGCCCGTTCCGCCACGCCGCCACCGCCTCTGCGGGACTGTTCGAGGCATACAGCGCATTGCCGAGATTGAAGAATGCCTGCGCGAGCCGCGGGTTGAGTTGAATGGCTTTTTGGAAATGCGAGATGGCCTGATCGCGCCTGCCGCTCCGGAGCAGCGCGATGCCAAGGTCGTTGTGGTGATCCGCCTGGTTGGGCTGAGCTGCAACGGCCGCGGCATGGTGGGAAATCGCCTCTTCGAGCCTGCCTCGCTCGGCCAGTGCCCGTCCCAGGTTGGCATGGGCCTCCGCGTTCCCCGGGTCGATCTCAACCGCCTTACGCCACTCTGCCAGTGCTTCTTCCGCTTTCCCCAGCTGCATGAGCGCGACACCGAGGTTGTAGTGGGTGTCGGAAGCCCCGGGAGCGAGTTCGGCTGCGGCGCGCCAGTGTGTAATGGCGCCTTCCAGATCGCCTGTGCGCCAGAGCTCTGTGGCCAGATTGTTATGTGCCTGGACCAGTTCGGGATCGAGCTGGAGGGCTTTTTCCCACTCCGCTTTTGCCAAGTCGCGGCGCTTCAACTGGGCGTAGCAGAAGCCGAGGTTGTTGTGAGCCCGGGCGTCATCAGAGGTGATGGCGAGCGCTTTTTTCCAGGCTTCAACGGCCGCCTGGTACTGCCCCTTTTGCTGAAGTTCGAATGCGACGTCGTACAGCCGGTAGAACTCCGCCGCCGGCACCTCGATCTTCAGCAACCCGTCCGGCGGAATATTCACGAACTCCGGAATATTCACCGCGCGGTTCGCGGCAGTGGCATTCTCGATGAGGATCGGCGGGGTATCGTTGCCGTCCTCGTCGATGTGCGTCAGGAACATCTGCGTATAAGGCGAGCGGCTCTTGGAGGAAAACACCATCCACCGCCCGTTGGGCGAAAAGCTGTGCCAGGAATTCATCAGCGGGGTGTTGCAGCGCATTCGCCGTGCCGTCCCGCCCTCAGCCGGGACTATATAGAGCTCGCTGTCCGGGCGCATCAACTGCCCGTTGCGGCACTTTACGAATACGATCCACTTGCCGTCGGGCGATATCTTGGGGAACGTGTTGCTCATGCCATTGCGGGAAGCGCCTGCGATCGGCTCCGGCTTTCCCCCCTGCCCGTTGTTGAACGGAATCCGGTAAAGGTCGTATTGGATCTGGTTTTCCCGCGGATCGTTCGCGAACTCGGCCTGCGGTTGCCCTGGCGGATACGGGTCCTTCGCCTCAGCCCGCGCGAAAACGATGTACTTGCCGTCCGGGCTCCAGACGGCGTTCGTGTGTACGTAGCGCCGGTCGTCTGCGCCGGGGAGGGCCTGCCTGCGGCGGGTGACGCGGTCGTAGTACACCAGGATTCCGCGTGTGGGATAGAACACCTGGAGGAAGCGGTAGTCCTTGAAGTTCGCCACGTAGTAATTGCTTTGAACGTTCTTTTCGGCGGGGTTCACTGTGCTGACGACGTAACGGCCATCGGGCGAGACCTGGGACATGAAACCGATTCTGGTGGCTCCCTCCGGCTGATCGCGGAACTCCCTCCAGCGGATGACGTCTTCATTGCGGATGGATGTCACCGGAGCAACCTGCGCTATCGCGTACAGGCCCTTGTCGTTCTGCGGACCGTCCAGATCCATGCCCAGCGTCTTTCCATCGGCGGAGAACGAGTGGCAATTGGCGCAGGTGTGCATGCCGGTGAGCAGCAGACGGCTCGAGGTTTTCGATACATCCCGCAACCGCCACGCAACCAGCGGAACCGCCCCCGGCGACAGCGGCTGGATGACGCCTTTCTGCCCCTCCGACGGCATCAGCGGCACGTCGCGATAGAAAATCGGGGCGCCCACGGGGTCCTTCGACGTCCGGATTTCCACCTGCCCGCGCGACACCGGCTTCGCGCAGTCCTCGCCGGCACAGCCGGTGAAGGTGATCAGCGCCGCGCGGTCGACGGAATGCTTCTTGATTGTCTCCCACGTGCTAGGGTCGGGCGTCCAGGTTCGCGCCGCTGCCTGCTCGGGCGTCAGTTGCGGCAGCTCGTTCGTCGGCGCGACGCAGCGCGGATCGATCTCTCCGATGCGCATGCGCTCCCCGATGGCCCTCACCCGGATCGGGGCGAAGTCGCCGGTGATCTCCACCAGCCAGAATCGTGCGTCGGGAGCTGGATCCCGCCAGATAAAGGTGGGCGGAGCAAAGTCTGGAGGGAACACCGACCCTGGAAGCGGATAATCGACCACAATCGCCGCCACGGGCGCCCGCGGCGCCACCCCTGCCAGAACCACGAGGCCGGCCCCTAGGCCGGCAAGCCCAACCTTCTGCAGCCACCTCATATGTTTTCCAGATCATATTACAAACGGCTGCCAGCGAGGCGCTCCGGGCAGCAAAACGCGTGCCGGCTGCTATCATGAATTTTGCATGCCGCAGCACCAAGACTTGCCCACCGTAGTGATTGTGGGCAGGCCCAATGTAGGGAAATCCACGCTATTCAACGCGATTACGGGACGGCGCCGCGCCATTGTCGGCGATGAGCCGGGGATCACGCGCGACCGCATCCACGAAACCGCCGAATACCGCGGCCGCCGCTTCGAGCTGGTCGACACTGGCGGTATCGTCACCGGCGACTCCGAGCACATTCCCGCCCAGGTGCTGAAGCAGGCGCGCGTCGCGCTCGAGCGTGCCGCCCATATCATTTTTCTTATTGACGGGCGTACGGAAATCACCGGCGCTGACCGCGACCTCGCCCAGCTCCTGCGCCAGTTGGGCAAGCCGGTCACTCTGGCTGTGAACAAAATCGACGCCCCCGCCCGCGAGTCGCTGGCGCACGAGTTCTATTCGCTCGGGTTTGGCGACCTGTTCCCGGTCTCGGCGGAACACCGGCTGGGCCTTGAGGAACTGCTCGAGCACGTGACGGCGGATTTCCCCTCTTCCGAAGTGGAGCAAGCCGCGCCGGAAGCGATCAAGGTGGCCATCATCGGCCGGCCCAACGTGGGCAAGTCCACTCTGTTAAACGCGCTGGCCGGAGAAGAACGCGCGATCGTCTCGCCCATCCCGGGCACTACGCGCGACGCGGTGGACGCCACCCGCCGGGTCGGGGACATCGACTACGTGTTTGTGGACACCGCGGGCATACGGCGGAAGGGCAAAACGAAGCTGATGGCCGAAAAGCTCAGCGTAGTGATGGCGCGCCGCCACATACGCATGGCCGCCGTCGCCCTGCTGGTGCTCGATGCCACCGAAGGCGTGCTCGGCAGCGACGCCACGATCGCCGGCTATGCGCACGAAGGAGGCCGGGGCATCATCATCTGCGTGAACAAGTGGGACGTGGCCCCCGTCAAGGACAGGCGAGCTTTCGAGGAGCAGATCCGCCGCGAGCTGAAGTTTCTGGACTACGCGCCGGTGCATTTCCTGTCGGCGAAGACCGGCATGGGGGTAAACCGGCTCTTTCCGCGCATTCGCGAAGTGTATGAGTCCGCTTCACGGCGGATCACCACGGGAGAGCTGAACCGGTTCGTGGAGACTCTGAAAGACGAGCGCGAGCCGCGCATCATGTACATCACGCAGCCGGCGGTCCGCCCACCGACGTTTGTTCTGTTCCTGGACCGCCCGGGGCCCCTTCATTTTTCCAAGGAGCGATTCCTGATCAACCAGATCCGCCGGCGTTTCGGGTTTATCGGAACCCCTATCGAGCTAAAGACCAGGGCCAAGAAGCGCTGAGATGCGGACGGGGATCGCCCCACTCGGCTCGGGCGGGCAGAGCGGGACGCCCCGTCTCTTCGCGTGCTGCTTTACGCCTGTGCGGCCGCGGCCTTCGGCGCCGGCTCGCCGCTAAGCGGAACCGTCTCCGGCTGGAGCCCCGCTTTTGCCAGCAGCCAATAAACCACAAAGCCGACGATGTAGCTGTATACCACCACCGGCTGGGCGTAGGTCTTCACTTCCTGTGGTACCGGCAGGAAGGGAATGATGCCGACCAGGAAGCCGAGCGCCCAGGCGATGTAGCCGGCCCAGTTGATGCCCGCTCGAGGTCCGGCCCAGCGCTTCCCGGAAAGCAGATAATCCGCGGTCATCGCGCCGCAGATCGGTCCGAACGACGCCCCGACTATCGTAAACACGTTCACCAGGTTGTTGGCCGCGCCCGTCACTGCGAGCAGGATCGCAATCGTGGCTCCCGCCATCGTGCTGGCCATGCGCGGCACCTTCGGCAGCATGGTCGCGAAGCTGTTGCCCGCAATGAAGGCGCAGAAGCAAGCCGGCGCGATCGAGGCAATGGCGAACAGGAAAAACATCGAGGTGGCCAGCCAGCCGCCGATCACGCCAATCACCGAGCCGTAAGTCGTTCCGGTGAAGTCCGGGTTCATCCCCTGCGCGCCGGCGACCGACAGGAGCGGCAACCCGCCGGCATACAGGATCGCGACGGTGATTCCGATCAGACCACCCAGCCGTACGTCCTTCTCGTGGCGGTTGTTCATGCCGAAGTCGGCGCCCGCCGCGCCCGCCGTGGCGAAGAACCCGATTACGCTCTGCACGATGAGCATGAACGCGATGTAGGGCTGCGGCTGCGTCACTCTATAGTTCGCGATCCCGCCGCTCGTCTTCAGGAACACAATCAGAACCATCAGGAACGCGATCAGGTTCAGGTAGAGCGAGACGCGGGCCACATACTTGATCCCTTTCACGCCGATGAAGGCCATCACATAACCCCAGATGACGGCGATCACGGTGAACGCCACCGTCCCCGGGCCGTCTTGTGAGCCGAGCCCGCTCAGGATAAAGGAGGTGGAAACCGCCGCGTTCACCGCGAACCAGCCGATCTGAAGCAGGCCCATCAGCAGTCCCGGCATCAGATAGCCGCCGGTAGCGCCGAAAGTGGAACTGCCGACTACGTACAGCGTGTAGCCGGTCTTCATGCCGAGCATGGCCGGGGCGTAGTAGTACAGAAAATAGCTGAGTACGCCCGCCACGGCCAGCGCGGCCAGGCAGACACCCACCCCGCCGGCGCTCAACGTTCCTACGGCGATCTGTTGGTAGAACACTACCCAGAGAAACGTGCCCGCATAACTTGGCGCGGTATTGACATACCACGGAGCACGCTTTTCCGGAGGATTCGGAACTGCTTTGGTAATGTATTCGGGCAACATATGGCCGCTCCTTGTCGATGGGTAAGAGGCGACCAGTATACTAAATGCACCCGCGAGATGCGCCGCCGTTTCGCCTTAGCCGCCCTGCGAGTCGTGCCCGCCTGTACCCGCAATGTCCTCCACCTTCGAACCACGGCAATCGATCCGCTGGGGGATCGAGGCGCGCATACTCACCTGCTCTTCGGTGGCGCCGAAGCTGCCGCGCTGCGCGCCGGCCTGGGATTGTTCGGCGGCTGCCTGGGGCTGCGCCGCGTCCTGCATGATGTGCATCAGCAGTTCCTGGAGCGGGGCCGCCAGAGGCGCGAGGTCGGGGCGGTTTAGGAGGCGGCAGAAATCGAGCGGAGAGACGCTTGCGAAGGTCACCCGCCCGGCCTCAACGTACGCGGCGATACGGCAGGGCAGAAAGGCCGAGGTTCGAGGATCGGCGGCCAGCAGAGCGTCGTAAAGCTCCCCGGCGCAGATGCCGAAAACGACGGCGCCCCCGGAATCGTCCGGCAGGTGCTGGCCCAAGTGAGTGGCCGCCAGGACAGTAGCGCCGTGGCGGCGTGCCGCGCGGCGGATCGCTGTCTCCACCACCTCAATCGCGTGCTCCGAGGTTACCTGAAGCATAGGCGGTTCAACCTCCGGAACGATCATAGCGGAATCAGGACTCGCGCGCCACGTAAAAATCGACGGCTTCGATAGCGGCGTTGCGCACCTGATGCTCCAGGGAGGAGTAGCGCAGCAAGCGCGCCTCCCGCCGCAGCACTCCGGCAGCTCCGGCCGGAAGCTCCAGGCGGAAGCAATCCGCGCGATGTTTGTGCGAGTACTCGAGGTACCGCGGGACACCGGCCTCGGCGGCTTCGAGCAGCGCGTCCCAGAAAGTCCGCCGGCGCAGGAAGCGCCGGGAGGTCCCGGCCTCGCGTGAAATTTCGATCTGGCAGGCGGGACCGCGCAGCACGGCGTGAATCGCGTGGCGGGCGGAGAACGGGCGGCCGGGATCCGAATCGGGAAAGGCCGCCAGCAGAGCTTCGACCTCGCCGCGTTCGGTTTCCCACCCCGCCCAGCGGAAGCGGGAACCCTCGCTGACGAGCGTGCCGCGCCGGAGCAGCTCCTGGATCCGCGCTGCGTCCTTCCCAGTGAAGCCGAGCATCAGCTCCACCAGCTCCCGCAGCGGCATGTCCCGGACCACCACCGGCGTCAGCGACATATACCCAGCGCTCTCCGAACTCACTTTCACGCGGATGGTCTCGGGAAGCGGCATCTGACTCCTGCCTCCAATGTAGCGAATCGGCCGCCCGATCATTTACTCTGAGATCGCTGATGACAGAACTGGCAGCGCTGATCCGCGGCGAAATCGAGGACCACGGCCCCATTCCATTCAGCCGGTTTATGGAACTGGCCCTCTACCATCCCATATACGGTTACTACCGGCGCGGTCGCGATCCATTCGGCAAGAGCGGCGATTTCTTCACCGCCGAGCAGCTTCAGCCGGTGTTCGGCATCCTGATCGCCGCTCGTATCCGCGCGCTGCTCGCCGGTATGGGCGACCCCAAGGAACTCACCGTTGTGGAGTTGGGCGCCGGCCGGGGCGAGATGGCCGAGGCGTTCGCCGGATTCCAGTACATCCCCGTCGAAGTCGATCGCGGCGCTCTTCCAGAAAGCTTCGAGGGCTGCGTGTTCTCCAACGAGTTCTTCGACGCGCTGCCGGTGGATGTGGCCGTGTGCCGCTCCGGCGTGTTTCACGAGCTGCGCGTCGGCTGGCGCGGCGGGCGGTTTGTGTGGACGGAGGGCGGCCCCGTGGACGCCGAAACCGAAAGCTTCATCACCCGCTACACCGCGCTGCGCGGGGAAGGGGACATTGTGGAAGTGAACCGCGAGGCGCTGCGCTGGATTGAGCGAATCGCGCGCCGGCTCCGCCGCGGCTTCGTGTTCACTATCGATTACGGCTATACCGCGCGCGAGTCGATCCGGTTTCCCCGCGGGACGCTGATGAGCTACCGACGCCACCGGGCGATGGAGGACGTCTTGGCCGAACCCGGCGAACGCGACATCACCGCGCACGTCCCATTCACCGCCCTCGAGGAGCACGGAAAAAGTTGCGGGCTCGAAACGGTGCGCTTCGAAACGCTGGCGCGCACGCTGTTCGACGCCGGCGAGCCGGACCAATTCTCCGCCGCGCTCGGCGAGGGCCCCGGCCAGGAGCGCCGCCGCATGCAGCTCAAAACTCTTCTTTTTGGTATGGGGGAAACCTTCCGCACGCTGATCCAGCGGAAGCAATGATCGAGGGGGGCATGAAAAAGGCCCCGATTTCTCGGGGCCCCTTTCTCTAGAACTCTTGCTGCCGCGAAGACTTACTTCTTTTTCTTCTTCGGAGCGGCTTTCTTCTTCGCAGCCTTCTTGGTTGCGTTCTTCATCGATCGATTCTCCCTTAACATCAAATTTGCGATCTCGAAAGATCGCAGCGTGATTCATATATAAGGTTGTTCCGGCGGAAAGTCAAGAAAAAAATGCAAATGGACGGCAATGTCGGGTCCTTCTTCCGGAAAAAACGCAGCAGGGCGGAATTGTTTGCGCCGATTCTTGCTTCCCATCTCCGGCGAGGGTACGATTTTGGGAAATGAAGCGTTCCGTCTGGCTGCTGATCGTAGCGGTTGTGCTCTTCTCGGGATGCGCGAGGAAGAGGCGGATACCGGCGGCGGCGCCGCGCATCGGCGCGGAAGAAGTCGGCATCGCAAGCTGGTACGGTTACCCGTATCACGGACGCGCGACGGCGAGCGGCGAGATCTACGACATGGAGAAACTCACCGCGGCGCACCGGACGCTGCCCTTCGGCACGATGGTGCGGGTGCACAACCTGACGAACGGACTGTCGGTAGACGTGCGCATCAACGATCGCGGCCCATTCGTCAAGGGGCGGATCATCGACCTGTCGCGCGCCGCCGCGCGGAAGATCCAGATGATCGGCCCGGGGACGGCGAAGGTTCGCCTGCGCGTCCTGTCGCTCACGCCGTCCGAGCCGGCGTGCTATTACGGCGTGCAGGTCGGCGCTTTCCAGGAGCGCGCGAATGCCGAGCGGCTGCGAACCGCCATGGAGCGCCGCTATGGATCCGCGCGCCTGATCCGGCGCGACGGCTCGCCGCCGCTGTGGCGGGTGGTAGTCGGACGTGAATCGACCATGGACGAAGCCGCTGTGCTGGCCAGCCGCATCGCCGCGGAAACCGGGTCCGCATTTGTTGTGAGAGTAGACGTCCCCGAAACTCACTAATTTTCTCTGAACACAGCTTTGCATCCCGTGGAGGCTTTGTCTGGTCTGGTCGGCTCCTCGCCGGTGATGGCCGAGGTGCGCCGCCGGATTCTCAAGGTTGGGCGCACGCGCTCTCCCGTCCTGCTGCTCGGCGAATCCGGCACCGGCAAGGAGGTCGCCGCGCGCGCAATCCACCTGGTGAACCCTACCGGACGGTTCGTGCCGATCGACTGTTCCCTGCTGGGCACGCTGCTCGAAACCGAACTGTTCGGGCACACCAAAGGCGCGTTCACCGGCGCGATCGCCGACAAACCCGGCCTGATCGCACTGGCCGAAGGCGGCACGGCGTTCTTCGATGAGATCGGGGAACTTCCGCTCGACATGCAGGCGAAGCTGCTGCGGGTGCTCCAGGAGAAAGAAATCCGGCCTGTGGGCGCCACCGAGCGGCGGAAGGCGGACTTCCGCGTGATCGCCGCCACCAATCGCGACCTCGCCCGCGAGGTGGAGCGCGGGAGGTTCCGCCGCGACCTTTACTACCGCCTGAATGTGGTGACGCTGCGCCTGCCTCCGCTGCGGGACCGCAAGGAAGACATCCCGGAGCTTGCGGCGCACTTCCTCAAACGTTACGGCTCGAAACACGAACTCAGCCGCGAACTTCTCAAGGTGCTGCTGGATTACGACTGGCCCGGCAACGTCCGGGAGCTGGAGAACTGCATCCAGAGATTGGTGACGCTGAGTTCCGGTCCGGTTCTGACCACGGCCGATCTGCCAACCGCCCTTGCGGGCTCGCTCGCCGCCGGGCACGCCGCGCGCGACTTCGAGGTTCTGCTCCAGGCGCCGCCACCCGAAACTCCGCCGGTGCTCCGGCTGGATGAAATGGAGCGGAACGCGATCGCCCGGGCGTTGAAGCTCACCGGAGGCGACAGGTCGCGTACCGCCGAACTGCTCGGCATCGGCCGCACCACCCTCTATCGAAAAATCAAGGAATACAGCCTCTAGTGCCGTCGCGGCCTGGCCGGATGCTTCCCCAAGCAGGAGATAGGTATCTCCGGCACGGTATCATAAAAGCAGACATCTAACTGGGAATTCCTTATGCCTGACAAATCCGGTCCAGGCCTGGGCATCAATGCCTGGCTTGAAGACGAGCTCTACCAGGAGTATCTCCACGACCGTGCCGCGATCGACGAGAGCTGGAAAGCCTTGTTCGAGAACGGCCACCGCACAAACGGTCTCGCCGCCCAAGTGCCGAGCGCGAGACCAGAGACCGCGCCACCGCCAGTCGAGGGCGATCTCGAGCCCCTTCGCGGTCCCGCCGCGGCGGTTGCCCGGAACATGGAGGCCAGCCTTTCCATCCCCGTCGCGACTTCGCAGCGCACCATCGCCGTCAAGGTCGTCGACGAGAACCGCACGATCATCAACCAGCACCTATCCGTAGTCGGGCAGTCCAAGGTCTCCTACACGCACCTCATCGCCTGGGCGGTGATCAAGGCCCTGCGCGCGTACCCGAACCTGAACAGCGCCTATGTCGAGCGCGACGGCCAGGCATTCCGCCTGCGCCGCTCCTACGTCAACTTCGGTGTGGCGGTCGATGTCGCCGGCAAGGACGGCGCGCGGTCCCTCGTCGTTCCCAATATTCGAAATGCCGAGAAGCTGAACTTCCAGCAGTTCCTCTCGGCCTATGACGACCTGGTCGCCCGCGCGCGCGCCGGCAAACTCACCCTCGAGGATTTTCAGGACACCACCATTTCACTTACCAACCCCGGCACCGTGGGAACGGTCGGTTCCGTCCCGCGCCTGATGCCGGGGCAGGGCGCCATCATCGCCACTGGGGCTATCGACTATCCGGCCGAGTTCCAGGGCGCCGCGCCGGAAACACGCGCGCTTCTGGGCATCAGCAAGGTGATGACCATCACCTGCACCTATGACCACCGCATCATTCAGGGCGCCGAGTCAGGCCTCTTCCTCGCCCGTGTGCAGGCGCTGCTCCAGGGCGACTCCAACTTTTACGAAGACATCTTTGCCGACCTTCGGCTTCCCTACCAGCCCGCCAAGTGGGAACCCGACCGCTCCACGGCCCTCCCCGGAGCGGGAGCCGATCAGCTTCCGGCCGCCGCCAAACAGGCCGCTGTCCTGCAACTCATCAACGCATACCGCGTTCGCGGGCACTTGATCGCCGACCTCGATCCGCTCGGCTCGAAGCCCAGCTACCATCCGGAGCTCGACCCGGCCAATTACGGCCTCACCATCTGGGACCTCGACCGCCACTTCATTACCGGAAGCCTGGCCATGGACGAGCGCGACGGCGCGCCGTACCCTACCGCTACTCTCCGGGAGATTCTGGAGATCTTGCGCCAGACCTATTGCGGCAAGATGGGCTGCGAGTACATGAACATCCAGGTGCCGGAGCAGAAGCGCTGGCTTCAACTCCGCCTGGAGCCGGCCTCCGCCAAGGCGCCGCTCGATAGCGCCACCCGCCGCCGCATTCTCGAACGCCTCATCGAGGCCGAGCAGTTCGAGCACTTCCTGCATTCGCGCTACGTGGGCCACAAGCGTTTCTCGCTCGAGGGGGCGGAAACCGCCATAGCGATTTTAGATGAGCTTTTGCGCCGCGCGGCCCAGCAGGATGTCCACGAGGTTGTCATCGGCATGGCCCACCGCGGCCGCCTGAACGTGCTGGCGAACCTCATCGGCATGCCGTTCGGACAGATCTTCTCGTCGTTTGAGAGCGAGGAGCCCACCAGCGTGCAAGGCTCCGGCGACGTGAAGTATCACCTCGGCGCTACCGGAGTCCGCACCTTCGAGGGCCGTGAGCTCGTGGTTTCAGTTTCCCCCAACCCGAGTCACCTCGAAGCTGTCGACCCGGTGGTCGAGGGTATTGTGCGGCCGAAGCAGGACCGCCTCGGAGACGTCGAGCGCCGGCGCGTCATCCCGCTGCTCGTGCACGGCGATGCCGCGTTCGCCGGCCAGGGAATCGTTGCCGAGACCCTCAACCTCTCGCAGCTCCCGGGCTACTGCACCGGCGGCACGATCCACCTCATCATTAATAACCAGATCGGATTCACGACTCCGCCCGAGGAAGCCCGCTCGACGCCTTACCCCACCGACGTCGCCCGCATGGTGCAGGCCCCCATCTTCCACGTCAATGGCGACGACCCCGAGGCCGCCATCCGCGCCGCCCGCCTCGCCTTCGACTATCGCCAGCGCTTCAACAAGGACGTGGTGATCGACATGATCTGCTACCGCCGCCACGGCCACAACGAAACGGATGACCCCAGCTACACGCAGCCCCTCCTGTACCGCAAGATCCGGGAGCACCCGTCCGTGGCGACGCTCTACGGCCAGCGGCTAGTTCGCGAGGGCGCCATTTCACAGGAAGAGATCGACAGCATCCGCCGCCGCATCTCCGAGTCGCTCGACGCCGCGCACAAACAGCCCGTCTCTTTCGTGCTGTCCGCCCCCGGCCCGGCACCCGAAGTTCATTCCACCGCCGTCGATCACGCTACGCTCGAACGTGTGGTGGAAGGCCTGACCAGGTTCCCCGCGGATTTCCACCTTCACCCCAAGCTACGCCCCTTCGTCGAGCGCCGGCGCGAAGCTTTCGAGAAAGGCGGCCCGATCGACTGGGCGTTCGCCGAGGCGCTCGCCTTCGGCAGCCTGGTGCTTCAGGGTACGCCCGTCCGGCTGAGCGGCCAGGATTCCAGCCGCGGCACGTTCTCCCAGCGGCACGCGATCTTCTACGATTACGAGAACGGCCACGAGTACTGCCCGCTGCGGCACCTCGCGCCCGGCCAGGCACGCTTTGACGTGTACGACAGCTCGCTAAGCGAAAACGCCGTCCTCGGTTTCGAGTTCGGCTACAGTCTGGGCGACCCGCTCAGTCTCGTGCTGTGGGAAGCGCAGTTCGGTGACTTCGCCAACGGCGCGCAGGTCATCATCGATCAGTTCATCGCAGGCGCGGAGTCCAAGTGGGCGCAGCCAAGCGGTTTGGTATTGCTGCTCCCGCACGGGTACGAGGGACAGGGGCCCGAGCACTCCAGCGCCCGCGTCGAGCGCTTCCTCCAACTGTGCGCCGAGGACAACCTGCGGGTCATAAACCCGACCACGCCCGCGCAGTATTTCCATGCGCTGCGCCGGCGCGCGAGAAAGCCGCTCATCATCTTTACTCCGAAGAGCCTGCTGCGGCACCATAGGGCGGTCTCGACGGTAAGTGAACTTACTTCCGGCCGCTTCCGCGAGGTGATCGGCGAAACCGGTCACATCGAGCCGAACCGCGTCACCCGGCTCCTGCTGTGCTCCGGCAAGATCTACTATGACCTGCTCGAACGGCAGCCGGAAAACGTGGCGATCGCCCGCATCGAGCAGCTCTATCCCTTCCCGCACGCCGAAGTGCAGGACGTGATTATGCGGTATCCGCTCACCGCGGAGGTCGTCTGGGTGCAGGAAGAGCCGCGCAATATGGGGCCGTGGCGTTTCGTCCAGGAGCAGGTGCAGCCGCTGCTCGCGCAGAGCCGCCGGGTGCTTCGCTACGTCGGCCGTCCCGAGAGCGCGTCGACCGCGACGGGCTCCCACCGGCGCCATACCGAGGAACAGAAGGCGGTGGTGGAGGCGGCGTTCCGCTAAAACGTTGGGAAGGCGCGGCGCCGGAAGGCTCCGCGTCCGCAGGCTCAGATCTTGATGGTCACCTTGCCCACGCCGTCCGCGTAGTGTTCCAGCTTCTCGAAGGCCTGCTGGACCTGCTCGAGCGGCATGTCGTGGGTCAGGATCGCCGAGAGTCGCCGCCGGTGTTCCTTCAGCAGTTCGAGGGCGGTTTCCGATTCGTGATTCGACCGGCGCACGTTGTAAAGCACCAGTTCCTTGCGCCGCATGGTGCTGAAATCCAGGGCCGGGCGGAGCTCCCAAGGGATGCCGGTGATGACCAGCCGGCCGGCATTGCGCGCCACCTGGATCGCCTGATTCAGCGAGGGGCCGCGGGTCGCGCAGTCGATGGCGACATCCACCCCGCGTCCCCCCGTGTCTTTCACAATCTCCTGCGCCGCATCGGCCGCGCCCGGATCGATTACCGCGTCCGCGCCCATCGCGCACGCCAGATTGCGGCGCTCAAGAACCGGCTCCACCACCCAGATCCGCGAGGCGCCGGAGAGCTTCAGCGTGAAGACGGTCAGCAGCCCGATCGGCCCGGCGCCGAACACGGCAACCTTCTCCCCGGGCTGCAACTGCACGAACTTCATCGAGTGCAGCACGACGGCGAGCGGTTCAAACAGCGTGCCTTCCTGAAAACTCAAGTTGGCGGGGAGAGGCAAAACATTTGTGGCGGGCAGGTTGACGAACTCGCGAAAATAGCCCGGGTCGCCGGGCGAGCTTAGGAAGCGCAGGTTGGAGCAGACATTATGATGGCCGGTAAGGCAGTACTCGCAGTGATAGCAGTATAGGGCGGGTTCGAGGGCCACGCGGTCACCGGGGGACCACCCTGTCACGCCCGTACCTGTTTTCACGACGACGCCGGCCGGTTCGTGGCCCATCACCATCGGGTAGACGCACGGCGTATCCCCGATGGCGCCTTCGATAAAGTAGTGCAGGTCGGAGCCGCAGATGCCGCATGACTCGACCCGGACCTGTAACTCGCCCGGTCCCGGTTCCTGAACCGGCATGTCGACCAGGCGAAAGCTGCGGTGCTGGTACAGCTCGGCTGCGCGCATCGCGGCTCTCTTACTTACTTCTTGAACAGGTTGTCAAACGCCGCGCGGGCATCGCTCGGAGTGCGCGGGGTGGGGCTCGCGGTGATGCTCACGCTTGCCGAAGTGGCGTCCCTGGCAACCGTGACCCGCGGGCTGAACCACGTGCACTCGTTGGCCTGGTCTTTGACGGCGATCCGGGCGGGTATGGGTTTCAGACACTGGAACCGCGTGGAAGGCTCGAAATGCGCGCACTGCTTACAGCAGTGCAGCGCCGCATTACATTTCGGACACGTGCCCTTGAAATCCGTGCCGGCAGGCAATGTGGTGGCGCAGTTGTAACAGCGCGAAGCCACCACGGTCTGAACCAGCCTGGGGAGCCGCGGGCCGGTGATGTCGATGGGAGGACGAGGGCCCAGCCTGGGACGTTCTGCCGATCTTCGGCTCTGGGCTTCCCGGTCCGACTCCATATAGCCCCGTTGCCTGTATTTGCGATCGTTGTCCATCGGGATCACGACTCCTTTGGAGCCTTGTTTTTGAGATCTGCGGGCGGTACTTCCAAGTAAATCGGCAGGTCAGGAAAGGATCTTCATACTCCCCATTGGCAGCAGCCCAGAATTTCCGATGGGAATTCCGCGGGTATACCCGAGGCGCTGGGAGAGAGAAAGGTTAGACCCGCCGTTTTACTAAGCCTCACTATACCATAGTTCATTCCTGGATTTCCAGACCTGTGTTGATAGTTTCGGCTTTATCGGCGGACTACCGGCTCCACTTCAAGAGGGCGCTGCACGGCCGGTTCAGCGGGTCACCGTAATGATTCGGGCTGATTCGCAACGTATAGCCCATCCGGCCGGTGTGCTGCGGTACGATCTCTTTCCGGAAAACGCATACCTGCCCGCGCTGTTCCACCGGCGGCAGCAGCATGACCTCGGTATCCTCGAGCTGTCCGTCGGCCCCGACCCGGCCTACCACGACCTCCACCCGGACGTCATCGGGCGTTAACCCGGCCAGGTCGACCGCTGCCTGAACCGGCACCGGCTTGCCGCTGAGAACCGGGCCATTCGGCGGCGTCCCCAGATCCACGAATTGCACCCGGTCCCAGACCTTCATGACTTCGGCATTCCACCGTGTGTTCTGGCGGGCCTTCTCGAAGTTGTTGTAGGCCACATCCAGATAGGCGCAATGCGCCGGGTCATAGAGCTGGGACATGTACTCGTCCACCATGCGCTGGCAGTTGAATTCCGGGCTGAGATACATGATGGACTGCTTGACGCGGCGCATCCAGTCGAGGGGCACTTCCTGGTCCCGCTCGTAGAACGTCGGGATAATCTCGTTTTCCAGGAGGGAATAAATGGCGGTGGCGTGTGCCTCGTCCTGGTCCTCCGAGTACGGGATGCGGTCGCCCACGGCCCATCCGCCCGAGTATTCATAGGCTTCGTCGAACCAGCCGTCCAGGATACTCAGGTTCAGCACTCCGTTGATGCCGGCCTTCATGCCGCTCGTGCCGCAGGCCTCCTCGCCCCGGCGCGGTGTGTTCAGCCAGACGTCGACGCCGCCGACCAGTTCGCGGGCCACGTTGATGTCGTAATCCTCGATGAACACCAGCCGCTTGGCCAGTTCCGGATCGCGCGACAACTGCACGATCTGCCGGATGAGCTCCTTCCCCGGATGGTCTTTGGGATGCGCCTTGCCGGCGATGACGACCTGGACCGGTCTTTCCGGGTTGCACAGAATGCGCTTCAGCCGGTTTACGTCCCGCAGCAGCAGCGTAGCGCGCTTGTAGGTGGCGAACCGGCGGGCAAACCCAATGGTGAGCGCATCCGGGTCCAGCACCTCCGAAGCCCGCCTGAGCTCGGCCGAAGACGCTTTCCGGTTCCAGGCGCATTGATACTGGCGCTCGCGGACGAAGGAAACCAGGCGGCGCTTCCGGCGGCGGTGAGCCTCCCACAGCTCCTGGTCGGGGATGTCCTGCACCTGCTCCCAGGTCTTTCTATCGGTGAGCCGCTCGCGCCAGTCGGGCTGGAGATACTGGTCGTAAAGCATGGCAAAGTCGTCATTTAGCCAGCTCAGCAGGTGCACGCCGTTGGTCACCGAGGTGATCGGGACCTCCCAGACCGGAAGCTGCGGCCACAAATCCTGCCACATCTCCTGGGATACCTGCCTGTGAAGGCGGCTGACCGCGTTGCGGAAGCAGGAGGTCTTGATGGCCAGGATCGCCATGGAAAATCCTTCGTAGCTGTCCTGCGGGTTGCGCCGGCCCAGCGCCATGAGCTGCTCGAACTCGATGCCCGTCTCCTGGCAGTACTGGTGGAAATACTCCCACATGAGCCCGGAATCGAAGACGTCGAGGCCAGCCGGCACCGAGGTATGCGTAGTGAAGACGTTGTCGTGGCGCGAGGCCTCCAGCGCCTCGCTATAGGAGAGGCCCCGCTCCTTCATCAGCACGCGGATCCGCTCGAGAGCAAGAAAGGCCGAATGGCCCTCGTTCATGTGGTACACCGAGGGTTCGTAGTGCAGCGCTTTGAGCGCCCGCAAACCGCCGATACCCAGGACCATTTCCTGCCGGATCCGGGTGTGAATGTCGCCGCCATATAGCGCTCGGGTGATCTCGCGGTGCTCGGGCCGGTCGTTTTCGGGAATGTTCGTGTCCAGCAGATAGAGCCGGACCCGGCCCACGTCCATTACCCAAACTTTAATATGGACCGTGCCGGTAGGCAGCGCGACCTGCACTTTCAGGTCGGCGCCGGAAGCGTCCTGAACCGGGCTGACGGGGAGGGTGTAGAAGTCGTTCAAGTGGTAGCGCTCCTGCTGCCAGCCGTCGGGGTTCAGGTACTGCTGCAAATAGCCGGTCTGGTACAGGAGCCCGACTGCGACTACGGGAACGTCGGCATCGCTGCAAGCTTTCAGGAAATCTCCGGAGAGCACGCCGAGCCCGCCCGAATAGGTCGGCAGGCACTCGACGATTCCGTATTCCATCGAAAAATAGGCGATCAGCTTCTTCTGATCCGAAGAGCCGGCTGAGTGCATGTAAGCGTCATATCGCTCACACGCGCGCCGGTACAGGGCGAGATAACGCGGGTCGGCGGCTGCTTTCTCCAGCGTGGCCTGCGGCACTTGCCCCAGCATCGCAACCGGATTGTGCCCGCAGGCGTTCCACAAGGCGGGATCCAGGCGTATAAACAGCGCGCGGATGGTGGGCTCCCACGCCCAAAAAACGTTGTAGGCGAGCTGCGACATGCGCGCAAGCGCCGGTGGAAGCGCGGGACGCACCAGAAACTCTCTGAGGGGTTGGATTTGAAACGCCATGGACTTCTTTGGTCTGGACTAGCTTTTCCCAAGATAGCAAAGACAATGGTCTCCCGGTACGCTGCCCAGTTTACCAAGCGCCCCACCAACTCGGAGCGAGGGCTGCGGGGCGTGCGTTAAGATGGAATTCTGGATCTCATAATCCCGTGGTCCGGAGATTGCATAGCGTTTTCCAGGAGAACATTCCATGGCATACGTCATTACGGATACCTGCACGAAAGACGAGCTCTGCGTTGAGGCCTGCCCGGTCGACTGCATTCACCCCAAGAAGGACGAGTCTGCTTTTGAGGAAGTGAAGCATCTGATGATCGACCCGGAGGCCTGCATCGATTGCGGCGCCTGCGTGCCGGTCTGCCCGAGCAATTCCATCTTCTTGCTTGATGAGCTGCCGCCCGACCAGGCGCACTTTGCCGAAATCAACGCCGCCTACTACGCCAAGTAGTAGACCGAAACATCGTGGATCGCGGGCCGGCACCGGCCTGCGTTCCCCGAGGTTTTTGGGTGAGGGGTAACATGGGGGTGAAATGCCCCTTCTCGCCGACATCCTGGCTGAGAACACCCGCGAGGGCGACCTCTGGGAGCCCCTGGATGAGCGGCGGATCCGCTGTTACGCCTGCGGGCACCGCTGTCCGATTTTCGAGGGGCAACTCGGAGTCTGCAAGGTCCGCTTCAACTCGGGAGGCAGGCTGCGCGTTCCCTGGGGCTATGTAGCCGGAGCCCACTGCGACCCCATCGAGAAAAAGCCTTTTTTCCACGTCCGCCCCGGCTCCTTGGCGTTCAGCTTCGGCATGCTGGGCTGCGATCTCCACTGCGCTTACTGCCAGAACTGGGTCACTTCCCAGGCATTGCGCGACCCCGCCGCGGGCAGCCTGGTCCGGCAAACAACCCCGGAGAGCCTGGTGGAAGCCGCGGTTGCCAGCGGCGCCGCCGCCGTAGTCAGCACCTACAACGAACCCCTGATCACTTCCGAATGGGCCGTAGCCGTCTTTAAAAAGGCACGCGAAGCCGGCTTGCTGACCGGGTTCGTCTCCAACGGCAACGCAACCCCTGAGGTCCTCGAATACCTCAGGCCGTGGGTGGACCTTTATAAAGTGGATCTGAAGAGCTTCCAGGACCGCCGGTATCGCGAACTGGGCGGCCGCCTGCAGCCGGTTTTGGACAGCTTGCGGCGCATACACGAGATGGGATTCTGGCTCGAGGTGGTGACGCTGGTTGTCCCCGGATTCAACGATTCCACCGATGAACTGCGGGCGATGGCCGGGTTCCTCGCGGACATCTCGCCGGACATTCCCTGGCACGTGACCGCGTTCCACAAGGATTACAAAATGGAGGACCCGGACGATACCCGGCCTGAGGACCTGTTCCGGGCGGCTGAGATCGGCCGGGAAGCGGGGCTGCGCTACGTGTACGCGGGGAATATCCCCGGCGCCGTGGGTGGCCTGGAAGACACGCGGTGCCCCGGGTGCGGAGAGACGCTGATTTCGCGCCGGGGCTACCGGATTCGCAGCTACCGCCTCACCCCGGACGGCACGTGTCCCTGCTGCGCCACGCCCATCCCGGGCCGCTGGTGAACCTGAGCCTGTCTGTGGCTCACTCTACTCGTACGCCCACTGCGGCTTGGTAAACAGGCCGCCATCGACCCAAATCGTCTGGCCGGTGATGAACTCCGCCTGGTCTCCCGCCAGGAACGCCACCGCATGGGCCACGTCTTCCGGGTAGCCGATGCGGGGGATCGGGGTAAGCTTGCTCCACGCGGCCGCATAATCCACGCCTCCCTCACCGCGCGTGCGCTCGATCTCGATCGCCCCGGGGGCGACGCAGTTCACGGTGATGTTGTAGCGGCCCAGCTCTATCGCCGAGACCCGGGTAAGCATCTCAATTCCCCCTTTGCTCGCCGTGTAGCTGACCAGGCCGGGGAACGGAACTTTATTGCAACCCGAGCCGATGTTGATGATCCGCCCGCCGCCGTGTTCCTTCATGTGACGGGCGGCGCGCTGCGTGCAAAGGAAACAACCCTTGAGATTGGTGTCGATCACGCGGTCCCACTCACGTTCCGGCAGGTCCAGAAGGGGACTGAACGTCTGCGTGCCGGCGTTGTTCACCAGGATGTGGAGCCGTCCGAATTGCCGGAAGCACTCCTCGAACATAGCGTCCACCTCCGCCGCCACTCCGACGTTTGCCCGGACGGCGAAAGCACGGCGGCCAAGGCGGCTGATTTCCTCCACGGTGGACGCCGCGCCGGCGGCGTCGCTGAAATAGTTAACGGCCACGTCGCAGCCGGCACGCGCCAGCTCCAGCGCGATTCCCTTCCCGATCCCCTTGCTCGCTCCGGTGACCAGAGCCGTTTTTCCTTCCAGACCATTCGGCATGGTGTCGATTCTATCGAATCTGCCGTCCCCGGAAAGACAAAAATCCGGATACTACTTGCCCCCCGCCTCATTTCGGAGGAAACTGAATCTTCAGAGGCCGTCTCGCCAGCGGCAACCAGGAGGACCCATCAGTTGAGCGTAAGAATTTCGGAGAACCTGCACCTGCGGGAGCCGGCGGAGCGCTGGACGGTAACGGACGCCAGCGAACTCTACGACGTCGCGAGTTGGGGCAAGGGGTATTTCTCCGTCGGCCCGAACGGCCATCTCTGGGTACATCCCACTAAGGATCCGGCCCGGGCGATTGACCTGAAGGAGCTCGTGGACCAACTGGTGCTCCGCGGGATTTCCCTTCCGATTCTCATCCGTTTCGGCGAGATCTTGCGCCACCGGCTGAGTGAGATCTACCAGGCCTTTCAAAGCTCCATCGAGGAGCACGGCTACGAAGGCGGCTACGCCTGCATATACCCGATCAAAGTCAACCAGCAGCGTCAGGTAGTCGAGGAAATCTTCAAATTCGGGCGGCAGTACAAGTTCGGACTGGAGGCGGGTTCAAAGCCGGAGCTGCTGGCCGTCCTCGCGGTGGCGGACAACGAGACCCCGATCATCTGCAACGGTTTCAAGGACGACGAGTACGTCGAAATGGTGATGCTGGCCACGAAAATCGGCCGGCAGATCACCACGGTGGTGGAGAAGTTCACCGAACTGGAGCGCGTGATCGAACACGCGCGGCGCGTGGGCGTCCGGCCTCGCATCGGGCTCAGGATGAAGCTCGCCGCCAGGGGGTCGGGCCGCTGGAAGTCCTCCGGCGGCTACCGCTCGAAGTTTGGGCTGACGGTGAGCGAAGCGGTGCGCGCGCTCGAGCAGCTCAAAGCGCACGGCATGGCCGACTGCCTCGAGCTGCTCCACTTCCACCTCGGCAGCCAGATCACCAATATCCGTTTCATCAAGGCGGCCGTGATCGAAGCGGCCCGCATCTATGCGGAACTGGCGCGGGCTGGCGCGGGGCTGAAATACCTGGACGTCGGCGGCGGCCTCGGCGTCGACTACGACGGCTCGCAGACGGATTTCGAGTCGAGCGTCAACTACACGCTTCAGGAATACGCCAACGACGTTGTCTACCACATACAGAGCGTTTGCGACGAGGCCGGCGTGGCCCACCCGACGATTTTTACCGAGAGTGGGCGCGCGGTGGTCGCTTACCACAGCGTGCTGGTGTTCAACGTGCTCGGTGTGAGCGCCTACGGGGAGCACGAACCGCCGCCCGAGGTGCCCTCAGACGCGGAGCAGCCGCTGATTGACCTTGAGGAAACCTTCCACGAGCTCAGCACGAAGAACCTGCTGGAAAGCTTCCACGACGCGCAGCAGGCGCTCGACCAGGCGCTCAACCTGTTCAGTCTCGGCTACCTGCCGATCGAGCAGCGGGCGATCGCCGAGAAACTGTACTGGGCGATCTGCCGCCGCATACAGCGGCTTGCCCAAGACCTCGAGTATTTCCCCGAGGATCTGGAGGGGCTCGACGCGCTGCTTGCCGACACTTACTTTTGCAACTTCTCCATTTTCCAGAGCCTGCCCGACAGTTGGGCGATCAAGCAGCTATTCCCAATCATGCCGATTCACAGGCTGGACGAGCCGCCGTCCCGCGAGGCCGTGCTGGGCGATATCTCCTGCGACTCCGACGGCAAGGTGGACCAGTTCATCGACCGGCGCGACGTCAAGCGCACGCTGCCGCTGCACCCGTTCAACGGCCAACCCTATTATTTGGGCGCGTTTCTGGTTGGCGCCTACCAGGAGATCCTGGGCGACCTGCACAACCTGTTCGGCGACACGAACGCCGTTCACGTAAGCCTGAACGGCAATAGCGAGGTGGTCCTCGACACGGTGATCAAGGGCGATACCGTGCGTGAGGTGCTCGATTACGTGCAATTCAACGCGGAGTCGCTGCTGTCACAGTTCCGGCGGGACGTCGAGACGGCGCTGCGCGCGGGACGCATCGGGTACGAGGAATCGGGTCGCCTGCTGCGGTTCTACGAAGAAGGCTTGCACGGCTACACCTATCTCGAAGACGGCCGCGAGCGCTAAGGGCCGCTCACGCCTCCCGAAACCTGTAGGGGACGGGAGGCCAGTTTATTTCGCTTTCCCGAGATTCAGCCAGAGGTCCAGGCGCGGCGCCTCCCAGTTGTAGGGTTTGCCCAGGATGTCGGGTGTGCCGTTGCCGTCCAGGTCGGCAATCTTGGATTCGTGGTTGCCAAAACCGGTCGCCACGACTGTAGTTTTGAAGCTGCCCCGGCCGTCGCCCAGAAGAATATACATCTTCGCTTGCGGGTTGCCGCCGCCCAGCCGCATTTCAGCCAGGAAAATATCGAGGTTCCCGTCGCCGTCGAAGTCCAGCAGCTCGAGGCTGTGGCCGTTCTCGACATCGAGCAGTTTGTGGGCCTCCCAGGTTCCGTTCACCCACTCGTACCAGTTGAGCGGACCCCGGCCGTCGCCGACCACGAGCACGACCTCCGGGCGGCCTCCTTTCTTTAGCTGCCCCACGGCTGCTCGCGAGAAGCTGTAAGAGGCGTCAATCAGGTTGGGCTGAAAGCGGTCGCCGCCCAGATGCTTGAACCACCGGCCGCCGCCCACGATGTCGAGCTTGCCGTCGCCGTCGATATCAGCTTTGGCGAGGCCCTCGTGCTCGTTCACGCCCCGGAAGGAGGCGGGCTTCCCGCGCTGCTGCGGCTCGCTGTCGCCACTGTAGGTGTAAATCGGCGTGAGAGGCCACGGACCGGCCGTGCGCGGGTTGTCCGGGATTCTCGCCAGGAACAGCGTCCGGGCCCCCTGGTTCCAGAACACCAGTTCCTCCTTGCCGTCGCCGTCGAAATCGCCAAACATTTGGTCGTGGTGCTTGGGGCTTCCGGAATTCTTGATCAGTCGGCGCGTCCACGGGACTTTGGGGTCGAAGTTTGGATACGGATTCTCCCACCACCACACCTGGTTGCTGCCGGCGTCGCCGCCCGCTACGAGGTCAAGGTCGCCGTCGCCGTCGATATCCCAGGCACAGGAACCGGCCTCGATCCGGAGCGGCCCGGAATCGATGACGTACCGCGTCCACCCGGCGGGCCCGCGGCGATACAGCACCACTGAGGGCGCGGCCGTGCGCTCGGTGATCACGAAATCGTTGACGCCGTCCTTGTCGGCGTCGAACACCACCGAGGAGGTCTGCTGGCTGCCGCGGTTGGGAGGTTCCAGGTCGCCCGACTTGGTGGAAAGATGCTTCCAGGCGACGCCGGTTGGCAAGACGGGCGTCTCCGCCCGGGCGGCCTGGAACGCGACCGCGTTCACCAGCATCTGCGAATAGGCCGGGTTTTGAAATTCCTTCTCGCTATGGCCGGGCATGAAGAACATCACAATGCCCTTGCCGGCCCGCTTGTACCACCCGGCCGTATCCTGCATGTAGACCGTGCCCGACTTTGGTTCGCGGAACTTCAGACCCAGCAGGACGGTGCGGTCGCCCTCCAGCACGTGGTTCAGATAAACTTCGCTCTCGCTGAGGGTAAAACCGGGCAGCAGCTTTTCTACGCCGCCGAACTCGGGACTTTTGTACGGAATCTTTGCGGGGTAATTCACATCGCGAGTTGTGATGAAGTGGTTCGGGGCGAGGTTGACGATCTCCATCTCGATATCTTCGAAGTACGCATACCCTCCGTGGCTCAGATCGCCCAAGGGCAGAGTCACTCCGAGGAACGGCAGCCAGTACCGGTTCGGACGCTTGCCGGAACTGATCGAGTGGTGGAGCAGGATCAGCTTGCCCCCGGCTTCGGCGTACTCGATGAAAGCTTTTTCGGCAGGCTCGCCGATGACGCGGTGTATATACACGATTACCGCGGAGTAGCGCGAAAGGTCGCGGGGCATCTCAGTCTGCGGCACGATGGAGCTGTCCACGCCGGCCCCGGCTTTCAAGCGGGCCGCGAGAATTTGCATCGCGGGGAATTCGTCCGCCACAATCAGCACATCGCCGGCGGCAAACAGGGATGCGGTGAAAAGGAGCGAGAGAACCCAGTATCTCATGGCCGAAATCTCGGCTCATTCTACACCGGAGCGAGCGAACTGCGGCTACCGGCACTCACCGGCGGCGGTGGCGAAAATCACAACGTGAACATCCACTTCGTCCTTCACCGTCACCGCGCCCGCGACGGATTCCGGCTTCATGCCGAAATCGGTCTGCTTGATCTGGAACTTGCCTTCGAACCGGAAGGTATTTTCGGCGGGCATCGACACGTCGACCGGCAGGGAGATGTCGCGCGTGACGCCGCGGATCGTGAGCGGTCCTTTGAGCAGCAGCCCGCTGTCCCCGTTTCGACGGATTTCCGTGGTCTGAAAGCGTATGCGCGGGTGACTGGCGGCCGCGAAAAACTTCGGCCCCAGCATGGTCTGCTGGATCTTGGCTACGTCGTCCGGGTCCGGCCCGCCGGGCTCCAGCCCGGCGAGTTTGCGCGCCTCCGGGGTATCGATGCGCAGCGAGGCCGTGGGAATGATGACGGCGGCCCGCGAAGCACTCACCGCTTCCCGGTCGATACACGCTGCGGCCGCCCACTGGGTGGCCAGCACGCCGTGCTCGTGGCCCGCGCCGAACGCGCTGAGAAATCCGCCCTTGCGGGTTGCGGCGGCGATGTATGACCGGCTGCGGTCAATTTCGAGATTCACAGCCTGGGCCCAGGCCACGGCGGCAACGGGCAGGAGAATCAGCAAGCGCAGCATATCCCCTCTTTCTTTGCGCCCCTCTTTCTTGATGATCGTCTATTACGCGCGCCGCTGGAGCGGGATGGAATTTGAGAGGCGCGCTACTCAAAACTGAGCGGCTGCTGCAACCTGAAAAAGAGCAGCGTGCTCGCCGGGACGTGAATGCGGGAGCCCTCCACGGAAGCCCCAGCAGCGGGTTGCTCCGGCTCACTGTCCCCGACGCGGACAATGTCGACGAGGGTTCCGAGCGGCGCGCCCCGTTCGGCTCTGCCGGCTTGAGTCGGGCCTCCGGCCGGGACAGCCAGATAGGTGTTGCCCCCGACAAGGACCGAATGCAACCCGAGCCGGTATCCGCCCGCCGGATTCGCCAGCGCGGAAATGCTGGCAGGCGACCCTCCTCGCACGATCACTTTGCCATTCGCGTTCGGAATATCGCGGGCTACGATGACGGAAAAAATGCGGCGGCCCCCCGGCGCCTCCACTGGCTGCAACGTGCGAATCACCACCAGGGTTCCCGCTGGCGCGGTCCGATCCTCGGCCGGCCACGTATAAATCGGTCCGGGGGGAGGACTCGGCAGCGTTGCTTGCCCCTGGCTGCGGCATCCGGCGGCGCCGATGATGAGCAGAAATCCGAATACCGCGATTACAATGCGCTTCATAGCACCACAACGGATTATCTCAAATACAACCTGCGCCAGGCGCCGCGGGGAACGCAGAATATCAGGCCGCCGGCGAGGGCCAGCCAGCTCACTATGCGTGCGACCCGCATTTCCAGGCCGCCGTCGTAAACCAGTTCCACCGTGCAGGGGCCTTCGCAGCCGGGCTCCACGGCAATTTGTCCGAGATTGTCGGCATAGAGGCGGCGCGGTTGGCCGCCAACCGTGGCGCGCCAGCCCGGGTGATAGGTGATCTGAACCGAAAGGAGTTGTCCCTTTCTCATATCCGCGTTGATGACCGCCTCATGCCGGCTGCGCCAGCGGAACTCGGCCGGCGGCAGATCGGGATTTTCCAGCGCGGCGAGGTAAGGGCGGAGCGGCTCAATATCCAGCCCACCAGTGGGCCTGCGCGCCGGCAAATCGTCGGGGCGGACTACGTGGGCCAGCGACGCCGACCGCGTGGGAATCTCGTAAATTGCATCATCACCGTCGCGCCAGACTTCCTTGAAGATTCCGTCGAATTTCCGCGCGTTGCGGAAAGGCTTGTACGTCTCGCGGCTATTGGGGCCGCCCGTCATAACCGCATGCACGCCGAAGGCCCGCAGCCATGCGGCGCCGACCTCGCCCTCTTTATCCGTGCCCTCGCCGGAATAAAGCTGATAGAACACCGCGGCTTCATGGGGATTTACGATTCCCTGGTCCCACCCACCGCCGAACTGCGCCACGTCGGTGAAGGCGTTCAACCAATAGCTGACGGTTCCGGGCACGTAAACACGCCGGCCCTGCATGTTTTGATCAAGCCATTGCGCGGCCTGGTACTCGAGCGTCGTGCGGATATCGATGGGGTGGCCGTAATACTCCGCGTGAGCGTGATACGTCTTGAGCTGCAACACCGCGAACAGCAGAAAGGCCGAAGCGATGACAACCCGGCGCCAGCCTGAGAGTTGATCGAGCAGCGGCCGAAGGGCAAACGCCGCCACCAGCGAAAGGGCCATTTCCATCTCCAGGTGATAGCGTTTGGCTTCGGGCATGATTGCGACGCCGAACCATTCCCAGGCCAGAGACAAAGTCGCCATGAAAAAACAGAACACCAGGGCGAACCGCAGCACCTCGGGCGGTTTCCAACGCGCAAACGCGGCTTCGATAAGCACGAGCGCCGCCAGGATCAGGGCCGCGTATTTCAGGTGCTGGATTGTCATCCCATAATCGCCGCCGGTGTGCTGCGCGTTCGTGCGGATGGTGGCGATCAGGGAGGGCGGCAACCAGGGCGACGCAATGGCGTACGCGTAAATGCCAATGCCGGCCACAATCGCCCAGGTTTTCCAGTTCGACCGCGGCGCGCGCGCCACCAGGTACGCGATGATGGCCATGGCCAGAGCAAAGGCGCCGAGCCAGTTTGTCAGCGCCACCGCGGCCATTGAGAGCGCCGCCAGCAGGTAATGAACGGGCCGCCGCTTTTCGAGCGCGTAATGGAGGCACAAGACGGCCACCGGGAGCAGGGTCATCGAGGTCAGGTGCGGACCCTCGCCCCACTGAACCAGCGCCTGCAACCGGCGGGGACGGAACACGCCGCCCATATCGTGGCGGACCGCGGTGATCAAAACGGCGGAAGGCGAAAACAGCGAGTACAGCATGGCGGCGAGAAAGCTGTACACGCGGGACTGAGAAAGCTTCCAGGCCAGCCAGAAGAGAGCAACCGGTCCCAGGCTGTAAGTAAGCGAAGTCACTGCGTGGTAGGCCAGCGCGGGAGACGCACCGGACAGTTTCGCGGCGGCCGCCACCGTCACGTGGAGCAATGGCTGATATGTGTGCTGATAAGGGATGCCGCCGTACCAGAGGGGGAACCAGGTGAGGTCCCGCCAGTTATCCATCACATAGCGCGCGATGGAGATGAAGGAGGCCTCAATCGACCCCATCTGCGCCGTGTACTCGGTCAGGAACAGCTCGTGAACGACGTACGCGTTCACCAGGAACAACACGAGAGCGCAAGTGGCGGTCTTCAGGCGTTCGGACAAAGCTGGAGCCTTATCCTAACATATCGGCCCGGATCGCAAGTGCCGGCGCCGGGAGTCTTTGCCGGGCAGGCCAGGAGGGATCACGGGAGGATCATGGCCTGCCCGTTGTTGATCTCAGATCAGATTTTCTCCAGCTCGGCCATCTCTTCGGCCGTTAGCCTCCAGCCCATCGAACGCACGTTGGCCTGGACCTGTTCGGGCTTGGTCGCGCCGATCAGGACGCTGGTCACGATCGGCTGGCTGAGCAGCCATCCGATGGCGAGTTCCAGAATTGTATGGCCGCGCGCCTCGGCGAAGGCGATCAGCTTTTCCACCCGCTCCAAGTTGGCTTCGTTGAGCCCCGGCTTGAAGTAAGGCAGGCTCATGCGCGTGCCTTGGGGAATTGGTTTGCCTTTGCGATACTTGCCGGTCAGAAGCCCGCTTGCCAGGGGGAAATACGGCAGCAGAGTCATGCCGATCCGGCGCATGGCGGGGAACAACTCCGTCGCCGCCTGCCGCGAAAGCAGGCTGTACTCAGCCTGAATGGTCTGGAACCGGTGCAAGCCGTAGTGCCGGGAAATCCAGTCCGCGTCAATAATCTGCCAGGCGGAAAAATTCGAGCAGCCGATGTACCGCACCTTGCCCTGCCGCACAAGGTCGTCTAGGGCGCGCAACGTCTCCTCCATGGGAGTCATGGGGTCTGGGAAATGATACTGGTAGAGGTCAATGTAAGTGGTCTTCAAGCGGCGCAGGCTGTCCTCCACCGCTTTCATGATGTAGGCGCGAGACGCGTTGAACCGGGAGCTTTTTTCCGGGTTCAGGGGAGAGGCAAACTTGGTTGCCAGCACGATGTCGTGGCGTCTGGGGCCCAAAATTTCACCCAGCGCCTTTTCAGAGCCCCCGTCGGTGCCGTAGGAGTCTGAGGTGTCGAACAGCGTGATACCGGCATCGAGCGCCGCGTGCACCACCTTGCGTGCACCTTCCAGATCGAGCGACTCGATCATGCCGCCGAAATTATTGCAGCCGAGACCAATAACCGAAACTTCGAGTCCTGTTTGTCCTAATAAGCGATATTCCATGATTTCCTCTTAATTCTGCCGGCCCGGCCGGCGCAAGCGCGTTCGGACAAGGCTGGAGCCTTATCCTGACACATCAACTTGTAGCATTCCTCGGCGAGGTATGGCGCTGCGCACCGCGGAATCCGGAGCCGCGATGCCGGCCTTTACGCGGCCGGTTTCCGCGGCTCGCTAACATGCCACCGCCGTTGATCGCGCTCCAGCAATTCGTCCGCTTCCGGTGGGCCCCAGGAGCCTGCGGGATAGTTCGGGAAATGGCGCGGCGGCAGCGCGCTCCAGACGTCCAGAATGGGTTGCACGACGGCCCAGCCCTCGTCCACCATGTCGGCGCGGCGGAACAGCGTGGCGTCGCCGGTCATGCAATCGTAGAGCAGCCGCTCGTATCCGGTGCTCGCCTCCTGGCCGAAGTAGTCGGCGTAGTTGAAATTCATGTTCACCACGCCCACACGGACCACCGGCCCGGGAATCTTTGCGCCGAACCGCAGTGAGATGCCTTCATCCGGCTGGATCTGGAGAACCATCAGGTTGGGCAACAGCAGCCCGGCGGCAGTCTCGCGGAAGAGCATGTGCGGCACGCGATGAAACTGGATGGCGATCTCCGTGCTGCGGCGCGCCATCCGTTTTCCGGTGCGGACATAGAACGGGACTCCGGCCCACCTCCAGTTGTCAATCGAGAGTTTCAGCGCCACGAAGGTCTCGGTGCGGGAGTCGGGCGCAACATCCGGTTCGGAGCGGTAGGCGGGGACGCGGCCGATCCCTTCAATCTGGCCTTCCCCGTACTGCCCGCGGACCGCGCGCGTCAGCACCTCTTCAGGCTGGAACACCTGGATGGCGTTCAAAATCTTCGACTGCTCGTCCCGCACGGCATCGGCTTCAAAGGAGATGGGCGGCTCCATGGCCGTCAGCGTCACCAGCTGAAAGATGTGATTGGGCACCATGTCGCGCAGCGCCCCTGCCTGCTCGTAATACTTGCCGCGCCGCTCCACCCCGAGGTCTTCGGCGACCGTGATCTGCACGTGGTCGATGTAGCGCCGGTTCCAGACCGGCTCGAAGACTCCGTTCGCAAACCGGAATACCAGGATGTTCTGGACCGTCTCCTTGCCCAGATAGTGATCGATCCGGTAAGTCTGGCTCTCCTTGAGAACGGCGGCGAGCTGGCGGTTCAACTGCTGCGCGGAGGCCAGGTCGTGGCCGAATGGTTTTTCGATGATCACGCGCCGCCAGCTTCCCTTGTCTTCCCGGGTCAGGCTGACGGTGCCCAGGCGTTCGACCACGCCGGCAAACAGCTCAGGGATCGTCGCCAGGTAATGGAGATAGTTGCCGCCCGTGCCGTGCTTCTGATCCACGTCGGCAAGCAAGGATTTCAGGCGTTCAAAGGTCGCAAGATCCCGGAAATCCCCCTGCAGATAATAGAGCCGCTCCATGAGCCACTTGCTGAACGGGCAACCGTTTTCCGCTCCGGCGAACTCTATGAGATTCTGCCGGACCCGCTCCCGGAAGGCGTCCTGGTTCAAGTCGTCGATGGCGACTCCGGTCAGGGCAAACTCCTCTGGAAGCAGTTTTTCCTTCGCAAGGTTGTAGAGCGCCGGCAGCAACATGCGCTTGGTGAGGTCCCCTGTCGCCCCGAAGATAACCATCACGCAGCGGTCCCCGGGCCGGCCCGGAGCCTTTGAGCTCCGCTCCACGGCTTCACCCCCCTGACTCCATTAACCCCTTGGGCGGCGGCGCGGGTCAACTTCGCGGTTCTTCGACGAAGAGCGGCAACCCCGGTTCGTTCTCCGCGCGGCGCGCAGGATTCGGATACCGGACTGCGCGCAGGCACAGCCAGAGTAGCGGTACGGCGCCTCCCACGATGAACAGAACGTCCCCCGGCAGCCGCGCCCATTCGAGTATGTGGACCCAGCGCAACATCAGAAAATCGAGGCTCCTCGCCTGCCAGTAGCCCTCGCGGACGGCCTGGTAAAGCTGCACAATGCCGACCGGGAACAGGTTCGCGAACGCCATCCAGGCAAGCCCGATGTTCAGCGACCAGAACGAGATCTTCGCCGCGCGGTCGCTCCACTTGTCCTCGCGCGTGAGATACCGCGCGCAGAACAGCAGCAGCCCGATGGCGAGCATTCCATAGACGCCCATCATTGCCGTGTGCCCGTGATTGGCGGTCAGATTCGTGCCGATCTCGTAGTAGCTCACCACCGGCAGATTGATCAGAAAACCAAATACACCCGCGCCGAAGAAATTCCAGACTCCGACGGCAACCAAAAACCACACCGCCCACCTGTGGAGGTGCGAGTCGCCTGTGGCACGCTCCCCGGAGCGGATGAACCCCCATGCTTCGAGGGTCAGCAACAGCAGCGGAATCACTTCCATCGCGGAGAACGTCGGGCCGAGCGCCATGTGCGCAGCCGGCGTTCCGCTGAAGTACAGGTGATGCATCGTGCCGATGACGCCCCCGAGCGAGTACAGGACGATGTCCAGGTAGATCACGCGGGTGGCCGTTTCCATGGTCACCATCCCGAGCAGCACGAACATGTAGGCCACCACTACCGTGGTGAAAAGCTCCAGGAAATCCTCGACCCAGAGGTGCACCACCCAGAAGCGCCAGAAATCGGTGATCACGAATCCCTCGGTTCGGCTGGTGAGCAGCCCCACCGCGTAAAATGCGGGTATCGCCAGCGCGGCGTAGAAAAACAGCCAGGGCATTCTGTCGTAGTGCTGGGTGCGCAGCGTCCCCTTAAGGCCGCGCCAGAGGATAAATACCCAGAGGAACAGCCCGATGATCAGCAGGATCTGCCACAGCCTGCCGAGGTCGATGTACTCCCAGCCCTGCGCGCCGATCCAGTACCAGAAGTCTGGGCCCAGCCATCCGCGAATCCCGGCGTACACGCCGGCCAGGGTGCCGAAGACAACCAACGCCAGCGCGCCCAGCAGCACGATCGTAAGCGTGCCCTGGCCGCGCGGTTCCCGGCCTGCGATCAGCGGCGTGATGAAGATGCCCGTTGCCAGATACGACGCAGAGACCCAGAAGATCGCAAGCTGCACGTGCCACGTGCGCGCAATATTGAACGGAATGAATTTCGAAATATCGAAGCCGAAGAAGTGGCTGGGCTCCGCGCGGTAGTGAGCGGCGAGGCCGCCCACCAGCGTCTGTATGAAGAACAACAGGGAACTGATCAGGAGGAACCAGACCACCGCGCGCTGCGCAGGGGTAAGGGCGAACTCCTGAACCGGCCGCAGGGTGACGGTCCGCCTCGGCTTGCCCCAGCCCAGCCAATCGTAGCGCCCGAAAAGGAACAAAATAATTCCCGTCCCGCCCAGCAGGCCGATGATGGAAATCACGCTCCATGTGACCGCCTCGGCCGTGACCGTGTTGCCGGCAAGCTGATCCGGCGGCCAGTTATGCGTGTAGGAATA
Source organism: Acidobacteriota bacterium (assembly GCA_029776225.1). Classification (GTDB taxonomy): domain Bacteria; phylum Acidobacteriota; class Terriglobia; order Bryobacterales; family Bryobacteraceae; genus Fen-330. The sequence goes on from JAKOTR010000061.1 coordinate 82,610, forward strand.
GTCTTTGCCGGGGCGCGCCGCCGTGGCCGTCCATGCGGTCCAGGCGAAAAACGCGGTCAGCTTGCGGATTTCTTCCGGGTCGGTAATCCACTCCGCCTGCCTCCCGCCGCCGCTTTCCTTGGCGTAAAACACCTGCCGGTAGTAATCCACCAACTCACGGTGGGCCGCGGCGCGCGCTTCGCTCCAGGGCAGAACGTCGCGAACGGGATCGTAGTTGTTTTCGCGCAACTCGGCCGCCACGGCAGCCGCTGCCGACTGAGCGGTTTGAGGGGCCTTGCTGTATGCCCGCAACAACGATTCGGCGCTCTTATGAAGGTATTCCGCGGTGAAATCCGGCCCGAGGTAAGCGCCGTGCCCGTACACGGTCCCGTACTGCATGAGGCCGTAACGCTGGAACACGTTCATGCCTTCGATCACGTCGCTGTTGGTGAAAATGGTTTGCCCGGAGGGGTCAATCACGCGTCCCGGGATGGGCGGCTGCTCCTGGTAGGTGATATAGGCGAGAATCCCGAGCACCGAGAAACCCACGAGGTACGTCAGAATCGCGCCTTGCAGCCACCACGAAGAAATCGGCATCGGCTCGCGCGGCATATTGTGATCCTTTTTCAGTTCTGCAAAACGCCAGTTCCAGGTTTGAGACAATCGCCGGTGTAATTCCCCAACCGCCGGAGATGCAGTGGGCATTATATATGACACGCACAGTGATTTGGCGGGTTTTCCGGGCTCCCTTTCGGCTGCATGCCTGCGCCGATGACGGGATTCTGTTATTCTGGAATTTATTTCGATAGAGGCGCGGAAGCCATCAGTACCCGGGTCTGTAGTTCCGAGCCGCTTCGGAGATCCGGGGAAAGGGGCAACACATCGTAATTCCGCCGAAATCGTTCGGGAAGGCGAGCGCCCGGGCGGTTGGGGGGTAAGGCTAACACCTGCCCACTGTCATTCGAATCGGAAGGGGGTTCGAATGGAGCGCTATCGAGGGTAGAATCATCTCCCCCTCTCCGCTCCTGTTCTTCCCTCTCAAGACGCCATGAACCTAATCGAGCTGACGCGGGCGCTGGTAGACATCGAGTCGATCACGAACAACGAGAAGCAGGTTGGCGAATTCCTGCTCGAACGAGTTTCGGAACTCGCGGCGCGCACCGGCGGCACTGCGGAGGCCATTCCGGTCGAGCCCGGACGCGACAACGTGTTCGCCTGTTGGGGCACTCCCGTCGCGACCCTTTCGACGCACATGGACGTCGTGCCCCCGTTTTTCCCCTCGCGGGAGGACGAGGACTTTATTTACGGGCGCGGCGCCTGCGACGCCAAGGGCATCATCGCGGCCATGATTGGCGCCGCCGAGCGCCTGCTGGCCGAGGGAACGCGCAACTTCGCCCTGCTGTTCGTGGTCGGAGAGGAGCGCAACAGCGCCGGGGCATACGCGGCGGCTCGCAACGGCCGCGGCTCGCGCTACCTCATCAACGGCGAGCCCACCGACAACAAGCTGGCCCTCGGCTCGAAAGGCGCACTCCGCTATGAACTGATTGCGCGGGGCCGCATGGCGCATTCGGCCTATCCCGAACTGGGCGAATCCGCCATCGACAAGCTGCTGGATGCGCTCGCCGAGATTCGCAGTTTTCCACTGCCCGAAGATCCCGTGCTCGGCCGCGGCACGCTGAACATCGGAACGATTTCCGGCGGCCGCGCGCCGAACGTCATCCCCGACGAGGCTCGCGCGGAAATCATGTTCCGCCTGACCGGTGATGCCGAACCTGTCCGCGCGGCAGTCGCCAAAGCGGCCGCGGGCCGCGTCGAGGCCATCGAACGGATCTGCATCCCGGCCGTGCGGCTGACCCCCTTCGAGGACCTGCCCACCACGGTGGTCGCGTTCACCACCGATATTCCGGCGTTCGGTGGCAGTTGGGGCCAGCCGTTTTTGATCGGTCCGGGCAGCATTCACGTCGCGCATACAGTCGACGAAAAAATTCCCAAGCGGCAGCTCTTCGAGGCTGTCGAGATCTATACGAGGATGGTGAGAAGGCTGGTGACCAGCCGATAGCTCTATGCAGAAAATCGAAGTTGGCATTTTGGGCGCCACCGGAATGGTGGGCCAACATTTTGTGAGGTTTCTCCAGAATCACCCGTGGTTCGAGCTGAAGTGGGTGGGCGCGAGCGACCGCTCGGCCGGCAAGAAGTATCGCGAGGCGACTAGCTGGCGTCTGGATGGCGTAATGCCCGAGGAGGTCGCGGACCTCACCGTGCAGGAGTGCAAGCCGGACCACGCGCCGCGGCTGGTCTTCTCGGCGATGGACGCCTCGGTGGCTACGGAGATCGAGCGCGCTTTCGCTGAAGCCGGCCATATTGTGGTTTCCAACTCGAAGAACCACCGCATGGAAACGGATGTGCCGCTGCTCGTCCCCGAGATCAATCCCGATCATCTCCAGCTCATCCCGCACCAGCAGCGGCTGCGCGGGTGGAAGGGACAGATCGTCACCAACCCCAACTGCTCCACCGTGGTCCTTACCATGGCGCTCGCGCCGTTGAAGCGGTTCGGAATCAGCAAAGTGGTCGTCACCACGATGCAGGCCATCTCCGGCGCCGGCTATCCGGGCGTGGCGAGCATGGACATCAATGCCAACGTGATCCCCTTCATCGGCGGCGAGGAAGAAAAGATGCAGCAGGAAACGCAGAAAATCCTCGGCGAGTTCCGGGGCGACCACGTGGAGCCGCTCGCCGCCGCCGTAAGCGCCCATTGCAACCGCGTGCCGGTTGTGGATGGCCATACCATGACTGTTTCGGTGGAGCTTTCCTCCAAGCCCTCCGAGCAGGAAGTGATCGCCGCGTTTCGCGAGTTCCGCGGCGTGCCGCAGGAGCGCGGGCTGCCGAGCGCGCCGGCCGCTCCGGTGATCTACATGGAGGACCGGGATCGTCCGCAGCCGCGCCGCGATGCCTGCCGGGACCGCGGCATGGCTGCCTTTATAGGACGCCTGCGGCCCTGCCCTGTGTTCGACTACAAGTTCGTTGCGCTCGGCCACAACACAATCCGCGGCGCTGCGGGAGCCGCCGTGCTGAACGCTGAGCTTTTGTCTTCGGAAGGGTTCCTCGACTAATGATCGTAATGAAATTCGGCGGCTCGTCCGTGGAGTCGGCTGCCGCTATCCAACGTGTGGCCTCGATCGTGAAATCGAGGTTGGAGAGACAGCCCGTGGTGGTCGTTTCCGCCATGGGCAAGACAACGAACAAGCTGCTGGCCCTGGCTACGGATGCCGTCGAGGGCAGGCGCGGGCGCGCTCTCGAGCAACTGGGCGAGCTTCGCGACTACCATCTTTCGGAAGCCCGCCAGCTCGTGTCCGGCGAGGAATGGGCCGCGCTGGAAACCTCGATCACCGACCATATCCAGGAACTCGGCGAGCTGATTACGGGGCTGTCCGTTCTCGGTGAGCTCACGCCGCGTTTCGTCGACGCGATTTCGAGCTACGGGGAAAGGCTGTCCAGCCGCATTGTCACCGCTGCGTTCCGCTCCTCCGGCATGGACGCAGTCCACGCCGACTCGCGGCGGCTCATCGTGACGGACAATCGCCACACCCAGGCCAATCCCATCTATCCGGAAACCTACGCGCGCCTGTGCGACCAGGTTGCTCCGCTGGCGCGCGAGGGGAAGGTGGTCGTCATGGGCGGCTTCATTGCCGCCACCGCCAACGGCGTCACCACTACGCTCGGGCGCGGCGGATCCGACTTTACCGCCGCCATCGTGGGCGCGGGCATCGGCGCCGAGGAGATCCAGATCTGGACCGACGTGGACGGCATGATGACTGCCGATCCCCGCTCGGTACCTGAAGCCCGCCGCCTCAAACTCATCTCCTTTGCCGAGGCTGCCGAGCTGGCTTATTTCGGCGCGAAGGTGCTGCACCCGGCTACCGTGCTGCCCGCCGTCGAGAAGAACATTCCGATCGTCATCTTGAACTCGCGGCGTCCGGAGGTGAGCGGAACAAGGATTGTCAAAGACGCGGTGCCCTGCGCCAACCCGATCAAGTCGATTGCGTGCAAGAGGCACATTACGGTGGTGAATATCCACTCCACCAGGATGCTCATGGCCTATGGTTTCCTGGCCCGCATCTTCGAGGTGTTCAACCGCTACGAAACGGCGGTGGACATGCTCTCGACCTCGGAAGTGAGCGTCTCCGCAACAATCGACAATACTAAGAATCTGGAGAAAATCCAGGCCGAACTCGAGCAGTTCTCCGAGGTGCGCGTTGAGCGCGACCGCGCAATCATCTGTCTGGTAGGCGATAATATCCGCTGCACGCCGGGCATCGCCGCGCGAATCTTCGGGGCGCTCAGCCCGGTGAACGTTTTGATGGTGTCGCAAGGCGGTTCGCAGTGGAACCTCAGCCTCGTGGTGGACGACACGGATCTGCTTAAGGCCGTGCAGCTTCTCCACCGCGAGTTCTTTCAGGAGCTGGATCCGGCGGTGTTCGAATGAACCTGGCGATCGTAGGCTACGGGAAGATGGGGCGGCTCATCGAGGAGCTTGCCCCGGACTACGGCTTCAATGTGACGCTCAAGCTCGATGAGTGGAACAACGCCGATTACGCCGGCATCACTCGCGAGAATTTCGCGAACGTGGATGTGGCCGTGGAGTTCTCGGTGCCGTCGGCGACCATCGGCAACATCGAGCGTTTGGCGGCGCTGGGCGTCAACATGGTGATTGGCACAACCGGCTGGCTGAATGAGTTGGAGCGCGCCAGATCGATCGTGGAGAAAGCTGGCGTGGGCCTGGTCTGGAGCCCGAATTATTCCATCGGGGTGAATGTGTTCACCCGCCTGGTCGCAGAAGCGGCGAGGCTGCTCGCCTGCGAAGAAGAGTACGGCGCCTGGGCGTGGGAGATCCATCACTCGACGAAAAAGGACGCGCCCTCGGGCACGCTCCTGAAGCTCGTGGAGCGGATGAGGCAGGCGGGCTACACGCGCCCGATCGACACCAGCTCGAACCGCGCCGGTCGCCATCCCGGCACTCACGAGATCGGCTTTGATTCCGCCGCCGATACTATCACGCTGCGCCACACGGCCCGCAGCCGCGAGGGATTCGCACGCGGCGCGCTCAAAGCCGCCGCCTGGATCAAGGGTAAGACCGGCTTTTACGAATTCAGCGACGTGCTGTTCCAAGAGGGCAGAGTCACGGAGGTGTGAAGATGTTCACAGGATGCGGAACGGCCCTGGTCACGCCGTTCCGGAAAGACTTGAGTCTGGATGAAGAGACCCTGCGCCGGCTGGTGCGGCGGCAGATCGAAGCGGGAATCGACTTCCTGGTGCCGTGTGGCACTACGGGCGAGAACCCGACGCTGAGCCGCGCCGAGCACCTGCGCGTTGTCGAGATCACGTTGGAAGAAGCCAAGGGCAAGGTCCCGGTTCTCGCGGGCGCCGGCGGGTACAACACCGCCGAGGTGATCGAACTCGCGAAGGAGCTTCAGGCGCTGGGCGTGGACGGTCTGCTCTCCGTGACGCCGTATTACAACAAGCCCACGCAGGAAGGACTCTACCAGCACTACAAAGCGATCGCCTCCGCCGTGCGGCTGCCCGTAGTCGTCTATAGCGTGCAGGGGCGCACCGGCGTGAACGTCGAGCCCGCGACGCTGAAGCGGCTCGCCGAAATCGACAACATCGTCGGGGTCAAGGAAGCCTCGGGCAATATCGCCCAGATCGGCGCGATCGCCTCGCAACTTCCCGAGCGCTTCAACGTGCTCTCGGGCGACGACGCTCTGGCGCTGCCGGTAATCGCCTTGGGCGGGCGCGGGCTGATCTCGGTTGCCTCCAACGAGATCCCGGCGGAGATGTCCCGCCTGATCCGGCTCTGCCTGGAAAACAACTTCCCCGCCGCGCGCGAGCTGCACCGGAAATACCAGCCGCTCATGGAAATCAACTTCATCGAATCGAACCCGATTCCGGTGAAGGCAGCCATGGGGCTGATGGGGCTGCTCGAGCCGGTTTGGCGCCTGCCGCTTGTGCCGCCCAAACCCGAGAATCTCGCCCGCATACGAAACGTACTGGAAGCACTCAAACTCCTTCACGCGCATGTTGCAGAGTAAGATCGAGAAACTGTTTGACGAGAAGCCCGAACGGTACACGGAAGAGGATTTCCAGCTTTTTGAGGAGTTCAAGCGCGCGCTGAACCGCGGCATCATCCGCTCCGCCGAGCCCGATCCCGCGGCCCCGAGCGGCTGGCGTGTGAACGCCTGGGTGAAGAAGGGCATTTTGCTCGGCTTCCGCATGGGCGTGCTGACGGATATGTCCGTCAACAGTGCGCGGCAGCCGTTTTTCGACAAGTCCACCTATCCGGTGAAGCAGATCGGTGTGACCGATGGCATCCGCATCGTGCCCGGCGGTTCGAGCATCCGGGACGGCTGCTTCGTTGGCGAAGGCGTCGTTTGCATGCCGCCGATGTACATCAACGTCGGCGCTTATGTCGGCGAGGGCACAATGGTGGATTCCCACGCGCTGGTGGGTAGCTGCGCCCAGATCGGCAGGAACTGCCATATCTCGGCAGCCGCCCAGATCGGGGGCGTGCTCGAACCGGTCGGCGCCCTGCCGGTGATCATCGAGGATGAGGTGCTGGTGGGCGGCAATTGCGGCGTGTACGAAGGAACGGTGGTGAAACGCCGCGCCGTGCTTGGGACCGGCACAATCCTGAACCGTTCCACCCCGGTCTATGATCTGGTGCGCGGCAAGGTGTACTCGGCCGGCGCTGACGAACCTCTGATAATCCCCGAAGAAGCCGTCGTCGTGGCCGGCGCTCGCGCCATTCAAAGCGGCAAGGGCAAGGAGTGGGGCATTTCCCTTTACACGCCGGTCATCGTTAAGTATCGCGACGCGAAGACCGACGCCAAGCTGCAGCTTGAAGACCTGCTGAGATAATCAGGCCGCGTATCGTTCCCCTGTCCGGCATCGCGGTGCGCTCTCAGCTTACCGGCATCTCGCCCGCCCTTTAATCAAGACGCGGCTCGAAGAGTGCTTCGAATCTCGGTGACGAACGGGCCGGCAACCAGGTCTGCCGCGGTGCACATGGGTACCGCCGTGAGCCAGAGGAGAATTCGCCGGGATCGCACCGACATTTCGGCCTTGTGGAACAGTCGCCCTCGTGCGCGAAGTGACTCCCAGGTCGTCATCGAACACGGGTACACAAGACAGCAGATCGCCAACGCCGCCTCCGCGAGGTTGGCGTAGGCGAGAATTTGCAGCAAGTCCTGCCGGTGTTGCTCGCGAAGCACATCCTCTTTGCAGCTCCACTGGCCCTTCTGCAACTCCTCCCAGTGCCGCTTGTACTTCGCGTCGACGATCACTGTGCATCCGTCCAGCTCGAAGATCAAATCGGGCAGCAGAAACTTCTGCGACCCGAGATAGGGAGGCTCCCAAATCAGCGGCGAGACCGTCTCATGTGCTCTTCCAGTTCTCAACCGCCCACCGGTTCGAATTGCGACTGCTCGGAGCACGGTCTCCACCCAGGCTTCGAAAAACAGTTCCATGGGCATGGTCCATGGAATACCCTCCAAGTCGCTGAGACCGGCCAGCCCGCGTTCCTCGATAGTCCAGTCAATTGCCTGAACCCCTTCGCGGAGGGCGTCGCTTCGAAGCGGCCTGCGAAGCCAGGTATCTATATCCCGCGGCGACGGACGGCGGGCGGGCACCGCCTGCACTTTGAGCAGTAATGATTCAGCGAGCGCAATCAACCTGTGCACGAAGGCTCCCTGTTCCCGCTGGGTCTCCAAAGACTGGAGTTGGCGCTCGATCGTAAAGCGGATCGCACCTTTAAGCTGGCGATCATCCCGGAGGTCAGGAAATGTGCACGGCACGGAAAGGAACTGTCCGCGCGAGAGGTTCCGGACGGCGTATTGCTGCCATCTCACGGAGCCCTTCGGCGCCTTTTGTTCCTGATCGGTGAGTTCAAACCGACGTTCCAGTCGTTCGAGCAGGACTTTTAGCCTCGCCAGCACCATGAACGAGAGAACCCAGGGCGGCACCCGGCGCTCGGAGCGTTTCAGCAAAGGAAGGCGCAGGGGAGTGGGGCTGACGAGCCATCCCATTTCCGCCAGCATCGGCCCAATGCCTTGCCACGGAAATCGGGGCTGTACTACCAAACCGTAGTCCGGTTTCGCTGTAAGTGGGGACACCAGGGGCACAGCTCCAACCGAGCTCCCGGACTCAATTGAACTGATCAGCCAAGCGCGCCGCCTGCGACTGGGGATCCACAGCCCCTTTCGTTCCAAAAAACTGAATCGCCGACCTCTCGATCGAGCTGTGATCTTCCAGTTCCAGGCAAATCTCGCTCGGGGCTTTCACGCCGACCAATGGCGCTCGCCGCGAGTGCCGCCGAGGTTGTAGATGACGCAAAGCTGGGTGCGGTCTCAGAGACTGTCGAGCCATTGCAGGTAAGCGCGGATGCTCTCGGCGAAGCCTGTTACGTAGCCTTGCGCCAGGTATTCCTCCAGCAACGGGGCGAGATTGGTTCGCAAAAGTGACTTCGCTGTGGTTTCATCGCCAGCGAGGAAATAGGAGTGACCTGGAACTAGCGACAGGGCATCATCGGAGGCATGCTCAATGAAGATTGAGATCAGTTCCCGAAACGCCCTCTGCATCAGCAAGCAGCCGTGCTGTTCCACCACCCGCATGCTCGGCCATAGGGGTACGAACGCGAAGCGGCGCCGCACGGCCACATCGACGATGGCAATGCTGCGGTCGGCGCTGTTCATGGTCCCCAGAATGTGCAGATTGGGCGGAAGAAAGAAGGTCCGGTGGAACGGCTTCCCGAAGTCGTACGGCAGTTCGATCTTTCGCTCAAATCCGGGTTCAGGCTCAAGCAGGTAAAGTGCTTCGCCGAGGATTTTTCCCAGGTCGGCCCGGTTGATCTCATCGATGTGAAGCAGGTATTTCCTTGACGGATCGCTCAGCGCCATCGCGGCCGCTTCCATCAAGAAACCCGGAACCGGCGCAAACCGGAATCCCATGGATCCGTCGCCGGTAACCGGCGCGAGGCCACCAATAAAGTTCTCGTAAGTCGTGTTGGGGTGAAACTGAATCGAGCGGCCGGCTGAGGCATACTCGTCCCGGAGGATCCGCCCGGCCATGAGCGTCTTGCCCGTTCCGGGCGGGCCTTGGAGGATTACATATCGCCGCCGATTTAGTAACTCGGTCACCTGTTCGCGCGTGGTGGAAGGCAGCAAGTGTTCGAACCAGGCCGCCTGGATTGCTTCCGACTCCTCCGCAAACTGCGCCAGCGGCCTCTGGCCGCGTTCTTCGAACATTACATCAAGCAGCGCCGTCACCGCCGCCGTACCCTTCGAGTCCTCCGTTGGTGTGAAGGCGGCGTAGATGACCTTACCGTAGCGCTCAAAGACCCTCTGGTAAGGTGACCAGAGCCGCTTGATTCGATCGGGAATATCTAAATCCACGCGAGTTGGGTCCTGTTTGGCCCAGGCAATCTGCTGCCCTCTGCCGTACTCCTTGTTCAGCCAGGCGCAGATGGCTTGGATTTTTCTGGCATGCCCTGGGCGCCCCAGGATTGCCTCGTCGGGTGAGAGACCTTGAGTCCCGACCCCCATCGCGACCAGGCACGGTTTTCCCGTCACAGGAAAAATAACGAACGATATGCCGCCGTACGGGCCGGATGGTGGGTTTGACGGATGAATGTAGGCTGCAAACGGAACGCCACTATCACTGCTGAACTCCGGAGCGCGAAGTGTGACCACATCCTTGGCTGATGCTCGGTAGCGACCGCCGGGAGCCCCGAACAATGCCTCGAAGGCGCGCTTGTTTCGCTCACTCCAGGACTCGCTGGTGCCGGTGTGAATGATCTCTAGCAACGGTTGCAAGCTGTTGGTCATGGTTGTGTCCAAAACGCGCAGACGCCGGCACCACGGCTCGTTGTGGCCTGCCGGATGCGAAGCGGACCCGAATATTCTATATAACTGGCCGGCGACCACGAGTGGTGCCACCTCCCGAAGCCGAACCGCAGGTAGTTACAGTTTGAGAACTGTGTGGGACCTTGTCGCTGGGCGGCGGCGCTTATTTGAAGCACACGTTCGACTGCGGGAACGCTGCGACTGGTCGCGTCGGAAATAGCGACTGGGGAGCTTGGGACGGCGCCGGCGCCACCAGGGCCGTGGCGGGCGGCTGTTTTCGCTTCGGGGCGGCGCCCGCTACTACCGCTTCGGGCCCCACCTACACATCTTCAGCGTCGGGCCGGAGTTTTCCATCACGTTCTAAGCGCCCTACGTTTTCCTCCATCATGTGCTTCGAACGGTTGCACGTCCGGCCACCGGGCCGCGCTTACAGGCGTCGATATTCCAGGACTGTGACAGCGGCCGTCACCGCGATCGAATCCGGCAGCCCTGCGATGCCGGCTGACAGGCTGGCTGGATCCAGGTGGCGTGCGGATGGACCCATCATGGCCAAGGCCGCCACATCGGCACTCTTGAGGTGCATCGTCCATTCGAGCGGCTTTTTCGTCACCAGCCGGAACCACGATCCCAGCCCCCGCGCCAGCCGTGATTCCTTGCTTGGATCCACCTTGAGCAGACCAAGCAACTCGCGCAACTCAACCAGATGATGAGGCTGTGGAGTGACCACGATCAGCCTGCCGTTGCGGCGCAAGGTCCGATGCAGCTCCCGCGGCTGACGAGGAGCAAAGACAACGAGCGTGAGGGCGCTGGCCTCGTCCGCCACCGGCAGCCGGTCCCAAACGTCGGCCACAATGGAATAAACACGCGCGTGAGCTCGCGCCGCCCGGCGTGCCGCGTGCTTTGACAAGTCAACCGCAAGACCCAGGCGTCCGGGTAGTGAGTTGACGACCTGCGACAGGTAATAAGCCGTCCCCGCACCCACCTCCATCACCAGTCCGCCGCCCAGGCGGGAGCTGTGTACGAGGTTTACGAGTAGCTCGGCGATGGGCCGGTAATGCCCTGCGCCCAAAAACTGCGCGCGGGCGGCAACCATCTCAGCCGAGTCACCGAATTCGTCGGGAAATGTGGCTGCGCAGATTCAAATAGCCTTGGCGAGCGAAATCGAACCGGTGTCCAGCGCGGCAGGCGACGCCGCCGGCTACGCAGTGGAACTCAGCGCCGCAGACTGGGCATCGGAGCTGTTGCAAAACGGTTGCGTGCATACAATTCATGGTAAAACGCCTCGAAGCCGTTCCCGAAGCGCACAGAAATTCCTAGAACAGCCGATAAGTCAGTGTGAGTGTACGCAAACTGAAGTGATTATGTCCGCCGGAAGCGATCGGATCGAGCAATGCCTGGACAGATAAAACGGATGATCGACACCATCATCGCCCAACGTTCGAAGGGGAATCCCACCATTGAGCTGACGACCAAAACCAAGATGATCCTCAAGGGAATCAATCCTGACCGGTACACCAGCACTTCCGAGGATGATCCTGTCGTGATCGGAAAACTGAAAAAGATTGCCGCGGAACTTGGGGTCACATTGTGAGGGCAGGAGACCACGGGATGATCAGAACTGCTTATTCCACGAAAGAGTTGTCCGCCGCAGTGGCGGAGATTGAGCAACAGTGCGCCGGGTTCGATCCGCACGTTGTTCTCTGTTTCGCCTCGCCGAAGTATGGTCCCGCAGAGCTGAGCAGGAAGCTGCAAAACGCTTATCCAAAGGCATGCACTGTGGGGTGCACGACAGCCGGGGAAATTGTCTCCGGGCGGATGTTGACCGGGTCCGCCGTTGCCATGTGTCTGGGCGCGGAAACCGTGGAGGGGGTTGCATACGCTGTGGTGCAGAACCCGCGCGAGAAAGCGGCCGTTCGCGATGCATTGGGCAAGCTGGAGGCGCACTCCGGAAAGCGGCTTGCCGAAATGGACATCCGGCAATACGTAGGGATCGTGCTGGCCGACGGCCTGAGCGGGGCCGAAGAGCAGTTGATGGAGCGGATCGGCGACCTTACGGATGTGTTCTTCGTCGGCGGTTCTGCCGGTGACGATCTCAAGTTCGAGCGGACGCACGTTATGGCCGGCGGGCAAGCCTATACCGGCGCCGCCGTGCTGATGCTGCTCAAGCTTCGAAAAGGATTCGACATTATCAAGACCCAGAGCTTCGTGCCCGCCGGGAAGACCCTGGTGGCAACCGAGGTCGATGAGGAAAACCGAAAAGTGGTCCGCTTCAACGGCAAGCCCGCGGTGGAGGCCTATGCCGAAGCCGTGGGTGTGGACCCGGCAAAGGTGAGCGAAGAGTTTATGAATCATCCTCTCGGCCTGATGGTTGAGGGCGAGCCTTTCGTCAGGAGCCCGCAGCGCGTGCAGAACGGAGCCATGCTGTTTTACTGCCGCATTGTGGAAGGTGCCGAGCTGGAAGTGCTGAACGCCACGGATATCGTCGCCGACACGCGCGCGGCCGTGGAAGCGAAGAAAGCCGAGCTGGGAGGAATCGCCGGCATCGTCGATTTCCACTGCATTTTGCGGACGCTGAAGCTGCGCGCGGAGCAGCGCTGCGATGAGTACGGCGCCATCTTCAACGGGATCCCGGCGATCGGCTTCAGCACGTATGGCGAAGCCTATCTCGGGCATATCAACCAGACGTCGACGATGCTGGTTTTCCGGTAGCAAGTGATTCGAGGGGCGCTGGCGGAAGCCCAGCCGCGCGGCGCCTCTCCTGCCTCTTTTTCCCCTCCCCCGCACGCTATCCTTCCCCTGGTTCCATCTCTGCTCGCATGCTTGCCGTCTTTCTCGCCACAGCGCCGCGGGGGAGTGTCCCGCGAGGCCGAAGCCCCGTCCACGCCTTGATTTTAGATACAGCAGTGAATTGACATACATAATCGTATCGAGAAATAATAGTGCATATGAAGCGCAAGCGACGGCTCACGCGGCAGGAAAGCCAGGAAGTCACCCGCGCCCGCCTGATCAAGGCGGCTGAACAGGCCTTTATCCGCCATGGATTCGACGGCTCCTCGGTAGAACAGATCACCGAGGCAGCCGGCTTTTCCCGGGGTGCCTTTTACTCCAACTTCGCCGACAAGAACGAGCTCTTTCTGGCGGTGCTGGACAAACGGCGGCTGGAACTGGCCACCGCGCTGGATGAGATCATTCACCGCACTCCGGACGCGGACCGGCGGCTGGAGGCCGTGCGGGATTGGTTTGTGAACCAGTGGTGGCGGCAAAGGGACTGGATCGCCCTGCGAATCGAGTTCAGCCGTCGGGCTATGCGGAACCGCGCGGTCCGGGACAGGCTGGCCAACTTGCAGCAGCACGAACTGGAGACCTATGCGAGGCTGGTGGCGGAGTACTTCTCCGCCGCCGGTGTGGAGCCTGTGGAGCAGCCCGAGACTGTTGCTATGGCCTTACTGGCGGTATGGCTAGGTCTGGGCAGCATGGCGATGGCGGAAGGTGGGCGCAGCCTGGAGCGCGCTTACACGGAGGCGGCTGGCCTGGTTTTCAATCGCCTGGCCCTGCCCTATAGTGCGTCGTGCGGAGGCCCCCATGCGTAGCAGTTGGCGGAGACATGCGACAGCGGCAGTGGCGCTCGTGGCGTGTCTGGCCGCGTGCTCGCGCGAAAGGCCCGCGGCGGAAGAGAAGCCGGTGCCAGTCCGGGTCCGCACGCCTGCCTCCGCGGAGCAGCCGGAATCCGTGTCAGTGAGCGGATCGGTGGAGGGGTCGCGGACCGTGCCGCTAGCCTTTCAGGTGGCCGGCCGGGTGGCGCGCGTGTACGTCGAAGAGGGCGACGCCGTACGAGCGGGGCAGTTGCTGGCGGAACTCGACGCCACGGACTACCGCAACGCGCTGAACGCCGCGCTGGGACAGGCCCAGGCGGCGGAGGCCGTGGCGAAAAAGGCCGTGGCCGGTCCGCGCCCGGAGGAGGTGGAGCAGGCGCGCATCGACTTCGAGCGCTGGCAGGACGAGTACCAGCGCATGCGCTTTCTGTTCGAGCGCAAAAGTCTCCCGGCGAACGACTTTCGCAAGGTGGAGGCGGCATACAACGCGGCGCGCGTGCGCTACGAGATGGCGCGGCAGGGGACGCGGGCCGAGGACATTGCAGCCGCGGAGGCCCAGGCGAAGGCGGCGCAGGCCCAGGTCGAGGTAGCACGCAAACGGCTTGAGGATACGCGGCTGACTGCGCCTTCGGCCGGCTACATCGCGCAGCGGCGGATCGAGCCGGGCGTCATGGTGGCGGCCGGCACGCCGGTGCTGGCGGTAGTGGACCTCGACCCGGTGGAGGTCCGCGTGGGGGTTCCCGAAGCCGAGATCGGCAAGGTGCGGCACGGCGCTGCGGCCGAGATTGCCGTGCCTTCGCTCGGCGGCCGTCGTTTCCAGGGCAAGGTGGAGAAGATCGGGGTGGCGGCGGAGCCGACTTCCCGCACGTACCCGGTCACCATTGCTGTGCCGAACCCGGAACGTGTGTTGCTGGCGGGCATGGTGGCGGAGGCGCGCATTCTGGGGGCGCGGACCACGCGGGTGCTGACGATCCCGGGCGAAGCCGTCGTGCGGGACCCGCAGGGAGTCACCCTCGTGTACGTCTACTTCCCGGACCGCAAGCGCGTCTATGCGCGGCGGGTGGAGCTCGGAGCGCCTGTAGGAAGAGAGCTGGAAGTGCGCTCCGGGCTGCGCGGCGATGAGCAGGTGGTGGTGGCGGGCCAGCAGAAGCTGCGGGAAGGCATGCTCGTGGAAGTGCTGGAGGACGAGAAATGAACCCCGTGCGCGCTTCGCTCCGGCACCCGCAGGTGACGATCGCGATCAGCGTGATGGCACTGGTGGCGGGCCTGCACGCCTTGTTGCGGATGCCGCGCCGGGAAGATCCCAAGATCACGATCCACACGGGCATCGTAGCCGCGTTCTATCCCGGCGCTACGGCCGAGGAAGTCGAGACGCAGGTCACGCGCAAGATCGAGGAGCGGCTGTTCCGCACGGCGGGGGTGCGGCGGGAGAAAACCTTTTCGACCAGCCGCAACGGCTCGGTGTACATCAATGTCGAGCTCGAGGACTACGTCACCGATACCGATACCTTCTGGTCCAAGCTGCGCCTCGATCTGGCGCAACTGAAGGCGACGGACCTGCCGGAGGGGCTGATCGGCCCGGTCGTGGATTCGGATTTCGGCGATACGGTGGCGCTGCTGATTGCGATTCACGGGGACCGCTACGGCTACAGGGAGTTGAAGGAGTACGCGGAGCGAATCGAGACGGAGATTCGCCGCATCCGCGCGGTTTCGAAGATCCGGCTGATTGGGGAGCAGCAGGAGCGGATCGAAATCACGAGCTCGCTGGAGCGGCTGTCGCAGTATGCCGTCAACCCGTTGAAGGTGATCGCGGCGCTGCAGGGGCGCAACACGGTGCAGTTTGCCGGCGCCGTGCCGACCGAGCGCGGGGAACCGCCGATCGAGGCCAGCGGCGCGTTTCAAACCGAGGAGCAGATCCGGAACGTCATGATCGACGTTTCGCGCACGGGCCAGCCGGTGTATATCGGCGATCTGGCGAGTGTCGAGCGGGTGTATGAAGACCCATCCAAGTACGCACGCACCGGCGGCAACCGGGCCATCCTGCTGGCCGTGGAGATGCAGGAGGGCAACAACATCGTCGATTTCGGCAATGCCGTGCGCGCCGCGCTGGACCGGGTGCGCACCGATCTGCCGCCCGACCTCGGGATCGAGATGGTCGCGGACCAGCCGAGAGTTGTATCGGCGCGCGTGAACACCTTCATCCGGGAATTCGGGATTGCGATCGCGGCGGTGATTTTGGTGACCGTGCTTCTGCTGCCGCTCCGGGTGGCGGTCGTCTCGGCGGTGGCGATTCCGGTGACCATCGCGGTGACCTTCGCACTGCTGAACGCCTTCGGGATCGAGCTGCACCAGGTATCGATCGCGGCACTGATCGTAGTGCTCGGGATGGTGGTGGACGACGCCATCGTGATTGCGGACAACTACGTCGAGCTGCTCGATCGCGGTGTGGAGCGCGGAGAGGCCGCCTGGCGCAGCGCCACCGAGATGGCGGTTCCGGTGCTGACCGCGACGCTGACGATCATCGGTTCGTTTCTGCCGCTGCTTCTGCTCTCTGGCGCCGTTGGGGAGTTCATCAGAGCGCTGCCGCTGGCGGTGGCCTTTTCGCTGGGAAGTTCGTACGTCGTGGCGATGCTGGTGACGCCCCTGCTGGGCCGCTATTTCATCCGCCGTGGTTTGCATGCCTCCGGCGATGACGGCAGAAGACGATGGTCGCTCGTGGAGATCATGCAGCGGACCTATAACCGTACGATCGTGCCGGCTATCCGAATGAAGTGGGCGGTAGTGGCGTTCGGGGTGCTGGCCATAGCGGCGGGATTGTTCATGTTGCGCTGGGTGCCGCGGCAGTTCTTCCCGCTGGCCGAGCGCGATCAGTTCGTCGTGGATGTGTGGCTGCCGGAAGGCTGGAAAGTGGAAGCGACGGATGAGGCGGTGCAGCGCGTGGAAAAGGTGTTGAGCGAGGAACCCGACGTCACCGGCTTCACGTCGTTTATCGGGGCGAGCGCGCCGCGGTTTTACTACAACGTCAATCCGCAGTTGCCCGGCTCCAACTATGCGCAGGTGCTGGTAGCCACGCGGTCGGTGGAGGCGACACCCCGGCTCGTGGAGGCGCTGCGGCCGAAGCTGTCGCGTGCGATTCCCGAGGCTCGCGTGTTCGTGAAGGAGCTCCAGCAGGGGCAGGTGATGGAAGCTCCGGTGGAAGTGCGGATTTCCGGAGACGACGCCACGGTGCTCAAGGAGCTCGGCGCCCGGGTTGCCGGCCTGCTGCACGAGGTTCCGGGTGCGATCTACATCCACAACGACTGGCGCGAGGACACCTACCGCTTGAAGGTGAACGTGCGGGAGGAGGTCGCCAACCGTCTCGGCCTGACCAATGCCAACATCGCGCGGCAGCTTGCGGGAGGATTTGAGGGCGCGCCGGTCACGACGTACTGGGAAGGGGATCGTGACGTCCCGGTAGTGCTGCGGCTGGAGCCGTCGCGGCGGCAGAGCTTCAAGGATGTGGCGAACACTTACGTGATGTCGCCTTTGACCGGCGTTCGTGTACCGGTGGGCTCCATCGCGGAGCTCACTCCGGAATGGGGCCCGGGGCGCATCGTGCGGCGCAACGGCGTGAGGACCCTCACGGTGCGGGCCTTCGCGGGCGAGGGCAGGCTGCCCAGCGAGGTGCTGGCCGAGGTGCGGCCGGCCATCGACAGTCTGCCGCTGCCCGAGGGCTACCGGGTGTCCTATGGCGGCGAGTATGAAAACCAGCAGGAGACCTTCGGAGAGCTGGTGAGTGTGTTGTTGATCGGCCTGGCGGCGATCTACATGATTCTGCTGTTTCAGTTCCGTTCCGTGGTCGATCCGCTGGTAGTGATGGCCGCGATTCCGCTGGCGCTGCCCGGGGCGGTAGTGGGGCTGCTGGTGACCGGCAATACCTTCGGCTTCACGGCTTTCATGGGAATCGTCAGCCTGGGAGGTGTGGTCGTGCGCAACTCGATCATCCTGGTGGACTACATCCGGGGCCGTATGGCCGAAGGCGAGAGCGTGGAGCAGGCGGCCATTGAAGCGGGCGAGAGGAGGCTGCGGCCGATTTTCCTGACCTCCATGGCGGCCGCCGTGGGAGTGACGCCGATGATTCTTTCCGGTTCCAGTCTGTGGTCGCCGCTGGCCAGCGCCATTGCGTTCGGGCTGATGGGGTCGATGTTCTTCACCCTGATTGTGATTCCGGCGCTGTATGTTCTGGTCCATGGGCGGCGTGTTCCCCGGCTGCCGGTGGTGGCGGGCGTACTGCTGCTAGCGTTGTGCGGCGGCGCGGCTGGGGCGGAGCGGCGCAAGCTGACGCTCGAGGAGGCGGTAGCGCTGGCCACCCAGCATAACGCGGCGGTCCGCTTGGCCAATGAGAAGGCGCGGGAAATGGAAGCGCGCGTCGACGAGGCTCGGGCGGACTACTTCCCGGTGCTATCGAACGATACCAACGCTGTGCGCATCGCCGAACGGCAGCGGCTGGACATTCCGCGCGGCAGCATGGGGGTGTTTCCGGCGACCGGTCCGATTCCGCCGGGTGTTGTCGTGCTTCCGCTCGGCGAGCACAACTTTCTGCTGACCACTACGACCCTGGCGCAGCCGATTACGCAACTGTGGAAGATCCGCGCGGGCGTGGACGTGGCGCGCGCGGATGCGGCGGGCGCGCGAGAGGATGTGCGCCGCGCGGAGAACGAGGTTGCGCTGAAGACCAAGGAACTTTTCTATGGCATTCTGGCGACCCAGCGGCGGCGCGATGCCGTGGCCGCCCAGATCCGCGCCGGAGAACTGCGCATCGCCGAAGCGAGCGATGCCGTGGAGGCGGGCATGGCGCTCGAGTTGCAGCTTGCCGAAGCGCGCGCGCAGATCGCGCAGGCCCGGCAAGGGCTGGGGCAGTTGGAAGACGCGCTGGCGGATTTGAATCTGGAGATGGCCGATTTGCTCGGGCTGCCGCTGGATACGGAACTGGAGCTGGTGCCCCCCGTGCCGGAGCGAACTGCCGTCAATGAGGCGGAGGCGGAGGAAACCGCGCTGGCGCAAAATCCCGAGATCCGGGCGGCGGAGCAGATGGTGGAAAAAGCGCGCGCTGCACGCAGGGCCGCGCGCGCCGAGTACGTTCCGGAAATCGGGGCCTTCGCGCAGCATGTCTATCAGAACGGAGTGCCGCTGCTTTCGCGCAATAACGGGGTTTTCGGGCTGCGCATGGACTGGACGCTTTTCGAATTCGGCAAGCGCCGCGCCCGGCTGGCGGAGCGGGATTCGCAGATAGCGCAGGCGGAGCAGAACCTGGAGCGGCTGCGGAACCGTGTGCGCATCGACGTTGCCAAGGCCGTTCGCAAAGTGCGGCGGGCGGAAACGCAGGTGCAGGCGGCGGAGGCGCTGGTGGCCGCGCGAGAGGAAGCGTGGCGCGTGGCTTCAGACCGGGTCGAGGCGGGAACCGCGAACCGGTCGGTGCTGCTGGAAGCCGAAGCGGCGCTGCTGGCGGCGCAGGCGGACCTCATCCGGGCGCAGTACGACCGGAGCGTGGCGCTCGCGGAGCTGGACAGGCTGAAGGGGGAGCGCTGACGCGGCGCAGCGTGCCGAACCGGCCGCGATAGACAAAGCGCCTAGTGCGCCATACTGAACTTAGGTTGCTCGGTCAACCGCTTAGATAGAGAAGAATCCAATGCTTGGCGTCTTGTTTTCAGTTATTCTGCTGGCCGAAAGCGCTTTAGTCAACATTCAGGATGTCGCCCCCGGCATCCGCCTGGACATACGTTACGCGACGGCGCGCAACTTCACCGGCACAAAG
This sequence comes from Acidobacteriota bacterium, assembly GCA_029776225.1. GTDB lineage: Bacteria > Acidobacteriota > Terriglobia > Bryobacterales > Bryobacteraceae > Fen-330. The sequence goes on from JAKOTR010000061.1 coordinate 101,869, forward strand.
CTGTATGAGGAAGCCGCCTGCTATCTGCGCGCTCCGGCAGCCCGCGCGCTCGCCGCCGCGCAGCGCGAACTGGAAAAGCAGGGATTAGGGCTCAAGATCTACGATTGCTACCGCCCGCTTTCGGTTCAAAGAAAGCTCTGGAAGCTGGTGCCGGATGAGCGTTACGTCGCGAATCCGGAGAAGGGGTCGCGGCATAATCGCGGAGCGGCGGTCGACCTGACGCTGGTCGATCGCAACGGCCGCGAGCTTCCCATGCCCACGGAGTACGACGACTTCAGCGAGCGCGCTCATCGCAACTACAACGCGCTGCCTGAATCCGTAATCCGTAATCGCGCCCTGCTGGAAGACCTCATGAGGCGCCACGGGTTCGAGCCCCTGCCTACCGAATGGTGGCACTTCGACTTCACCGGCTGGGAGCAATACCCGCCCGAAGACGTGCCTTTTTCCGAGCTGAAGAAGAAACAGTGACCGCCCCATGAGTGGCGCGGCGCGCTGCCGGCAACCGCCTTCATCGCGCGAATCGCGACCCGGGGCAACCACGCGCCCGTTCCGGAGAGTACCGCTGGCCCTTCAGCCCTGGGGTGAGGACGAGCCTCACCCTTGAAGCAGGGCGGACTAACGCTCCTGGACGGGAAGCCTGGGCCGCGGCATGCTACAGTTTCGAAACTGTGCCGAGCCGTAATTCGTCACCCAGACGTTGACTCCGTCGAATGCCAACACTACCCCGTCGCTGGCCCGCAGCTTCGTCACAGTATCGTCGCCGCTATTCGCCATCCAGATGTGGGCCCCGTCGAACGCCACGCCTCTTGCTTACAACGTCGAGATCGTGGACTATCACTAGGAGGCATTCATGGCCACGAAGTCAGCAAAGCGTTTGGCGCCGGTCCATCCCGGCGAAGTACTTCAAGACCTGCTTCAGGAAGCCGGCTTGACGGTGAACGCTCTTGCCCTTGCTCTTCGCGTGCCGGCGAACAGAATCGGGGGCATCATCAAGGGCCAGCGTGGCATCACGGTCGATACGGCCTTGCGGCTTGCCCGCTATTTCGGAACCTCGGCACAGATGTGGATGAGCCTTCAGGCGAAGTACGACCTTGGAACCGCCGAAGACACTATAGGCCGCAGGATAGAGCGAGAGGTCCTGCCCCGGTCCGCAGCTTGAGTGTCATGCGGCCGCCAGACCAGAGCTGACCGCACGGTGCGGTCGCAAGCGGCGCCCACCAGTGAAGTCAGTCTCGTGAGCGCTTTTCCCTGTCCGCTGCCCGGCCCAGGGGAACAGCGAAGCGAAGCAGGACGGGCGCGGCGCCCGTCCTGCCGGAAGGAGACTGCTAGAAGTACAACTTTATGCCGGCCTGCATCTGCCGGGGGGTATTCGCCTGGCTTCTCACGAGACCGAATTCCTGGCTGGTGAGGCTGTTGTTCGGACTGCCGAAGCGAACGCGATTCAACGTGTTGAATGCCTCCCAGCGGAAGTCCATCCGGACGCTCTCGGTGAACCGGAAGGTGCGGGCGACCGAGATGTTTTCGTTTAACACCCAGGGGCCGCGCTCCTTCGGGTTGCGCCGGGTGCCGGTGCCGAACAGCGACTTCGCGACATAGGCCTTCTTGCCGGCCGGCGCGAGATCCGTCGGGGTCTTCTCGAACTTGGCCGGGTCCCACCACAGGTCCACCATGGGGTCGAACTTTTCGCCTCTGGGTGTGGCGCGCCAGTCGTTGTAGTCGAGCACGGTGATGCGGTTGCCGGCCTGGGTGATGCGCAGGCTGTAGCCGGGGTCCACCATCAAGGGCGTGCCGGAGGCGTAGGTATGCACGCCGGCGATGCGCCATCCACCGAGAATATGGTTGGCGATGCCGGTGGTGAACCACTTACGGCCCCTGCCGAACGGCAGTTCGTAGCTGTAGTTGATCTTGAAGACGTGGGTCTGGTCGCTCCGGGAGAGCGCCTTTTCCAACTTCAGGTTGTAGGCGTCCATGGACCCGCCGCCATCGGCGTTGGCGGCCTCGGCGGTGGAGAACATCTTCGAGAGTACGTAGGAGCCCATGAACTGCAGTCCGTCCGAATAGCGCTTTTCGATTTTTGCGATCAGCGCATTGTAGGTGGAGTTGCCGCTCCGGTCTCCGCCGTCGCTGCCGGTGTTGATGTTGCCAAAGTGCGGATAGGGACGGAGAGCCTGGCCCACGCTGGCGCTGCCGGGGAAGCCCGAGTACGGCCAGGGGATCCCGGCGTCACGGGCGGCGGCCGAATCCATGCGGGAGTTCATCAGGGCATAGGTGGCATCGAATCCAAGCCGGTCCACCAGCTCGTAGAACACCTTCGGATTCATCTGATTGATCTTCACCTGGTTGGTGGTCAGGTGATGCCCCATGACGCCGTTATAGCCGACCTCGGCGACGAACTGATAGGGCAACTGGCGCTGGATGTTGAAGCTGAAGTTCAGGTACTCCGGCAGCCGGCCGGCGTCGTACTTCTGCCAGTAGGGCGGGCTGTTGGTAATGGCGCCGTTGAGGTTCAGAAAGTCCGGCACCAGGAACGGCGGCTGCGGCCAAGGGGGCATGCCATCGTCCCAGTTGAACGCCGGGGTGATGCTGCCGTCGGTGGTGGCCCAGTTGTACTCGCCGATGAAGCCCTGCCAGTGCGAACTGCCGCCGGTGTTCTTCATGGGAGCAAAACTGCGGGAGGCGGAAGCGCGGATCACGGTCCTGTCATTGAGGCTGTAGGCCAGGCCCAGACGCGGGCTGAAGCCCCACGGCCACCCCGGATAGAGGGTGCGGCTGCCGACGCGGCCGGGACCGAAGCCGGCGTAGATCAGCGCGCCCGGACGCCCGCCCGCGCTCGGGTTCGGAAGATCCGGATCGAAGTTGTTGTACCCGTCCGGATGATGGCCTTCCACGGTCGGCGGAGTGTATTCCCAGCGCAGGCCGTAGCTCACGGTCAGGTTCCGGGTGGCGCGCCAGTCATCCTGAGCGTACCAGGCCCAGTACCGCCACTGGTTGGATACGTACCGCAGCGTCTGCAAGCGGGCTTCGCTGACTTCGCCGAGCAGGAACGACGCGAAGCCGTTGCCGCTCAACCCGGTCTGGTCCCCCGGAACGCTGGTCATCTGCCGACGGAAGGTGAACCCGCCGGTGCCGGTGTGCTGGCCGTAGCCGTTATAGTGGTCGCGCTGCCATTGGAACCCGAACTTGTAGGTATGGGTGCCGCTGATCACGCTGAGATCGTTGGCAATGGACCACGCCTTGTTGGCGGACCCGCCCCACTCTTCACGTCCCCAGGAAGTGTAGCCATCCATGGAGATTCCGGGGAAGTTCAGGTCGGGGTCGGCGACGTTCTTGATGCCGAGTTTCGTCCCCCAGCCCTTGTGGTGGTTGTAGGAAGCCTTCATCTGCCACCAGTCGTTGACGCCGAAGCTGACGTGATTCAGAACGCGGGGCGTGATGGTCCAATCCCACGTACCGCGGTACACTCGCGTGTTCGTGTCGTCCACGCGGAAGTCGTTCAGCGGGACGGGGAGGCCCGGGGGCGCGTCGCCCAGGAAGTCTTGAAGCTGCTGGCCCCAGTGGAACAGGAAGCCAATCCGGTGCTTCATATTTGGGTTGTGATCCAGCTTGATATCCAGCTTGTCCCACGGCAGGATATTGCCGCCCTCGGAAACGACGAAGTTGTTGCGCGGGTTCGGATTCAGGATGCCGCTGGGATCGGGCTGGTTCGGAACCATGGTCGCGTACTGGATGATTCTCTTCGAGAGCTCGCTGAAACGGGCGGTGGGAATCCGGGCGTTCGGGAACGGATCCCGGATGTAGCCGGAGCCGTTCGGATTCGGCCGGGTGGTGGCCGGATCGTAGATAGGCATCAGGTTGCCTTGGGCGTCCTTCCAGTTAGAGAAGTCGCCCTCGTACATCTCGGGCAACGGCACCGTGCGGAACGCCGCGCTGGTGCCGGCACGGTTGCGGAAACCTTCGTACGACGCGAAGAAGAACGTCCGGTTGTGGCCGTCGTAAATCTTCGGGAGAATGATGGGTCCACCGATGGTTCCGCCGAAGTCGCTCTGCTTCAGAACGGGCCTTTCTTTGTTCAGCGCGTTGTTGAACCACGCGTTGGCGTCGAAAGCATCGTTGCGAAGGAACTCATACAGAGTCCCGTGAAGCTCGTTCGTGCCGGATTTCGACACGAAGCTCATGGCGCCGCCGCCGGCGCGGCCGAACTCGGCCTTGAAGCCGTTGGTTTCGATATTGAACTCCGTGATGGCCTCCACGGAAGGAGAGTTCACCATCGTCCAGAGCTTCTGGTCGAAAGGCGCCGCAGGAGTGGCGGAAATGCCGTCTACGGTCAGGTCCCAGCCCGCTTCCTGGCCGCCGCCGATGCTGAAGTTTCCGGTGTCCTTGGACTCCGGCGCAATCAGCGCCAGGTTAATGGGCGAGCGAAGCTGGCCGCCAACCACGAGCGGGAGATCTTCCACAAACCTGTTCGTCACCGCCGTGGAAACGGTGGCGCTATCGGTGGAGAGCTGCGCCGCTTCGGCCACTACCGAAACGGAGTCGCTCACCTGACCTACCTGTAAACTGCCGTCCACACGGACGGTTGCGCCCACGTTCAGGACGACGTTGTCCCGCACGAGGGTCCGGAAACCCGGGGCGCTGATCTCGACTCTGTAGGTCCCGATCGGCAGCCCGGGGATTGTGTACTCGCCTTGCGCAGAGGTTTCCACCACCCGCTCCACGTTTGTCGCTGAGTGAACCGCTTTCACCCTGGCGCCGGGGATGACCGCGCCGCTCTCGTCGTTGACGGTGCCAACGAGGATTCCACGGTCAGACTGTCCCCAGGAGAGAGTCCCCAGCATCAGGGCACACCACAGGCGTAGTGATGCTTTCATGTGTTTTCCCCTCAAAGCTCAGCAAAGTTGGAACCGCTGCGGCGGGATTATATATCAAGGCAAACCATAAAGAAAAGCCTGAATCACTAACTAAGATGTAAACTTACCGGCGTAATCGTGGCGCAACGCTGGGGCCGGGATCGTGTTGCAGCCGCCCGCAAGAAACTGGCCGCTCAGGATGTGGACATCCGAGAGGCCGAAGGCCGGATCTGGCTGGTCAGTTCCCTGAGTGAAGGCCTAGCATGGATTGATTTGGAAGAGAGAACGTTGCAGGCTTTCGGACAATCCCCTTTGGACCGCGCATGGAAACCGAGGTCCCCGGCTAGAACGGTTCCGGCGCCTGCCATTCCCTTTCCGTCCAACTGGTTCGGTGCTTGAGCCGGCCAGGGGCGCGCCGAGTGTCCCGTCCGGACACAGATTTCAAAGCTGGTCAGACCTCTGGGACCCAAAGCCTGTAAAGCAAAGCAAGTAAAGATAAAACAGATAATCGGATCTTTTTTTCCTTTACACCACTTTCCGGTTGTGGTATATTGCCTCGCGTTGGTTGCAGTCCTTGTCTGCACGAGGACGTTGGCTAGGGAGGTCTCATAACTCACAACGGGTCCTGGGCAATCCAGGGCCAGGAGGTGTAATGGTAAACTCTCGACTACTTCTATGTGTCTCTATTTCACTGTTATTGGCTCTTCCGACCTGGGCGCAGCTCGACACCGGAAACATAACAGGACGAGTAACCGACTCAACGGGGGCCGTAGTGCCCGGCGCACAGGTTACGGTCACTCAACTGGATACGAATTTCCAAAGCGTAACGGAGACTAACGCAGAAGGGATCTATCGTGTGCGATCCCTGCGACCCGGAGCATACAGAATCACAATCACGGCGCATGGCTTCAAGAATTTCGTGCGCGAGAACATCGTGCTGAGGACCGGCGACACCATGGCTGTGAATGCCATTCTGGAAGTCGGCGCCGTAACGGAAACCATCGAAGTCTCGGCCGCCGCTCCGCTGCTGGAAACCGAAACGTCCGCGGGCGGCCAGGTAGTGCGGGGCGATTATCAGTACCAACTGCCGCTTTACCAACGCAACGTCAAATCCATCATGTATCTGGTCCCTGGAATGACCATGAATGGATTTGGCTACGGCGGCCAGATGAACAACTTCCACATTAACGGCCTGCGCAGCGGATACATCGGCTATTTTGAAGACGGCACGTTCGCAATGGGCACGGACAACAACGGCCTGACGTCGGACACGATTCTCAATTCTGTGGAAGAAGTGAAGGTTCTGACCTCGTCGCTTCCTGCCGAGTACGGCCACTCGGCCGGCGGCGCCATCACGGTTGTGAAGAAGACCGGCACAAACGATTTTCACGGCATGGCGTCGATGTACGGACGGACGCGGAGAATGCAGCACCGCAAGTTCTTCGATAAGGAAACGCCTACGCAGCGCGGCGACATGATCATCTTTGCCCAGCCCGACGCGAACCTGAGCGGGCCGGTGTATATCCCGAAAATCTATGATGGGCGGAATCGCACGTTTTTTATGGTGAGCTGGCAGAACCTGATCGACAAGCAGGCCAAGCAGAACCAGTACACGGTGCCCACCGAGGAAATGAAGCAGGGCGACTTCAGATTCGGAGGGATCGGCCAGCCGATTTACGATCCACGTACGACCCGGCAGCTTCCGGACGGCACCTGGACCCGGGATCCCTTCCCCGATAACATCATCCCGAAGTCGCAGTTTGATCCGGTAGCAGCCAAGATTCTGAGCTTTGATCCCTTTACGCATCCGAACCAGCCCGGCAGCTTGTCCACCACCGGTCCGGTAAACAATCTGAGGCTTGCCCCTATCGGGCAATCCATTTGGCCGAACTGGTCTGTCCGGGTGGACCAGCAGTTCCATCCGAATCTCAAGTCTTATTTCAGCTACACATGGAACGAGCGCGTATCATTTGATAAGCCGACGAGGATTCAGTATCTGCCCTTCAGTTCCTCGGAAGCCCGGAACCCCATCCACCAGCATACCTACTCGGTGGGAACAACATGGGTAATCTCTCCCACTCTGGTGAGCGAGACACGCGCCGGATATTACCGCCGTAGACAGGGCAACGAGGTGCCCACCTACATGCAAGACATGGCCGGCCTGATCGGGCTTCCCAACGTGGGACCGGAAACGTTCCCCCGCGGCTTTTACGGAGGACTTGGGCAGGGGCGGCCCGACGTCAACGTGAATGAGACGCTGTCGTTCAAAGAGGACATGTCGAAAGTGAGGGGAACCCACGCGTTCAAGTGGGGATACGAGCTGATGCGGTACAGAATCAACTCGTACAGCATCGGGGATCCGAGCGGGAACTTCTCGTTTACCAGCACCGCCGGACTGCGGCCGAACGGCACCAACCTGCCCAACACCGGCAACGACTTTGCGAGTTTTCTGGTCGGGTCGATCAGCTCGGTCACTTTTACCCAGACCCTGAACTCGAACCTTCCGCGTTCCTGGCAACACAGCTTCTACTTCCAGGACGACTGGAAAATCCACCCGACCCTGACTCTGAACCTCGGTCTGCGGTACAGTGTGGAGACCCCGCCGACGCAGAAGTACGGGTTCATCAGCATTTGGGACCCGAACGCTATCGACGACAGCCAGTACACGGGGTGGAGCTGCCCGCCGGAAGGCTGCCGCGGAGCCTGGACGCACCCCAAGGGCGCCAAGCCGTACAACACGGACTGGAACAACTACCAGCCGCGAATCGGACTTGCGTGGCATCCGTACCAGAAGTTCGTCGTGCGGAGTGGTTTTGCGCTCTCGCACGTGGATATGAAACTGGGGTTCCTGTACACGGATGAGTTGATGTCCCGCTCCGTCACCCAGTCCCGGCCGACGGGCGATCCGCGGCCGTTGTTCCAGTTGAAGGAAGGACCCGCTCCGGTGGTCTATCCGGCTCTCCGGCCGGACGGTTCTGTGCCGTACGTGGGCAACCCGGGAAGCCACAGCGCCAACATCGTGGACCGGAACCTTCAGGCTGCCTACACAATGACCTGGAACTTCGGCATTCAGTACGAGGTGAGCAGGGATTACCTCCTGGAGGTGCAATACAACGGCAGCAGGCAAGTGGGTAACAGCGGCAGCCTGCAGTTGAACACCCTGCCCTGGGGCTACCTGGCCGACGATCCCGTTGCCCGGGAGGCCTGGATTCCCGTTGCGCAGTATTCGCGGCCCTTCCCGAACTGGGGCAACGTCTACTACCAGGGGAATTATGGGCAACTGAGCCACCATTCCGGCACGGTGAAGATCGAAAAGCGCTTCTCAAAGGGCCTGAACTTCCTGGCCTTCTACACGTTCGGCAAAACGATCGACGAAAACGTTTCCAACATGTATCTGGAGCGCAAGCTGAACAGAGGACGCGCCGATTGGGACCAGACACACAGGTTCTCCGGCAGCATGACCTATGAAATCCCGATAGGCAAAGGCCGCAGGTTCCTGAACCGCGGTGGATGGTTGAACACGCTGATCGGCGGTTTCGATTTCGTGTGGACCTACTCCATCTACAGCGGCGAGCCGCTCGGAATCGGCATCAGCGGTACGGATACCAGGAACTATCCGAGCTGGATGCCTAATACCGGCAGCGTGATCCTGCTTCAGAGACCCAAGCTCCGTGATAACTGGCAGGATCTGGGCGGGGATCGCTGGGACCAGGCGAAGCAGAACTCTACGATCGCCTGCGGGCCCGCCACAGCCCTGGGGAACGACTGCATCACCTATGCACCCTCGTATGAGCGCGGCAATGCCGGCCGCAATGTTTGGAACCGGCAGCGCGTGATTGCCGCAAATATGGCGGCGTCGAAGGAAGTTCCAATCAATGAGCGGGTGAGGTTCCAGTTCCGAATGGATTTCCAGAACCCGTTCAAGTGGTACAACTGGGCGGCGCCGAATACAACGCTCGACCTCAAGAACCCGCAATTCTTCGGCAAAGTGCCCGCGGACGAAGCCAGGAGCGCGCACTATGGCGGCCAACCGCTGATTAACATCTCCCTGGCGTTGAAGTGGTAGCACAAACGGGCGATTCCCGGCGGCCGGATACTTCCATCCGGCCGCCGCGTCCGTTTTCAAACCCTCTACCGGCCCCAGACACCGGACCACGTAGGGAAGCAGGCCCCTGTTGCCACGAAAGGGCGGCCCGCCGCTGACGGATCCCTCCTCAACACCATCCACATACAGTACTTGCGACGATTCTCGGGTCTCCGCCACGTCATCGACTCGCTTGGAATGCCACAAGCTTTCGCGCGCACGCGCGCGTCGCCGCCCGTCCAGCATAGACCCGGTGACTCCCTGCATCAGGGGTGTTTCTTGAGAACCGGTAAAGAGCCACTGCCCCATGGCTGAGGGATTCTCGTCGATGCCTGTCTCGAGTGTGCGCGAATAACCCGGGTGCGTCAGGGGACAAGACCCGTCGCGACGAGAACCATGCTCAGGTGCGTAGCACGATTCTACTGTTTGTGCTACCATCGGAGCTTGCGAATTCCGGCACCGCGTATCCGATATGTCGGTATCCTCCACGAAACTGGCCGTGGACCTCGCAAATTCCAATCGGAAGGCACGACCATGAATCCACGATTCATACGCATCTGCACACTGCTCCTAGCGGCACCCACTGCTGCGCTTTGGAGTCAGAGCGGCCAGCCCGCCGACAAGCGCTCGCCAGATGCCGAGGCGCCACTCCCGAGGTACGTGATTATGTGGTGACGGACACGAAAATTCCACAGCAGCAGAAGTATGTAACACAGAAAGTGATCGTCCTGGACGGTGCAGGCTTCGGCTCCTTGGTCACAACGAACCGGAACATTGCCGAGTTGCTCCAATATCAGCCAGGCGTGGCGGCTACGGTGCTTTCCCGCAATGATGCCAATTGGGGTTCCTACGGTGGACTCGGCCCGAAATACAACAGCTATCTTCTGGACGGACTGCCGGTGGACGGCTTCGTCGACACCATGAGCCTAGATCCGTGGGCCTTTCAACGCATCGAGACTCATCAAGGGCCGGCATCCGTGCTTTATTCGAACTACCTGAGCATGGATTTTGCGGGGGTACAGGCTCCTCTCGCTGGCATCACGAACCTCGTACTCAAGGACCGGATTGATCAGCCGGTGACCCATGTGATTGTCGGTGGAGGTTCGTGGAATACGCTCAATACGCGGTTCTATCACCAGGACCACAAGGGGCGATTGCACTACTTCTTCGGAGCGAATTACGAGCAGTCCGATTATACCAACTACGGGACGACCGACTCCTGGCTGAACATCCTGGAGAACCCTTCCTACAAGAAGACAAAACTGTATGGGAAGGCGACCTATTTCTTAGGCGGGGACGGGCACAAAATCTCCCTCTTCGCTCAGCACACGATTCACGACGGTTTCGCCGGCCGGCAGAACCGCGATTTCAATCATGGCTACGACACGATCAATGCAGTCTACAGCAATGAAGTGAACGAAGTTCTCACCGTTCAGTTGAAAACAGGCTTCCGGAACTACGACCGGCGCTGGGGTGAAGACAATTACCCCGCTAGCCTTGAGTTGCGGCAACACGAAGGAGTGCAACAGAAGATTTTCCCCACGGATTTGACATTCAATTTTAGGCACTCCACGAACAGCGTATTGACTGTAGGGGCGGATTCGCAATACGCCATGTACAGCACGTACGCGGAGGCGGCGGGGCCCCGGTCCATGGGCAACGACGCTACCGCGCTCAGCGGCGGTATGTTCGTCCAGGAGAAGTATGTCTCCGGCAATTGGGTCCTGCGCGTAGGCGGCAGATTCACCCGGACGAGCAATTCCTATAAGCTGATTGGCGGTGTCCTGCCCGGTTTACGCCAGCAGGCGTGGAACAAGGTGTTATGGAGCGGGGGCGCCCGTTACAACGTCTCACCCCGGTTTGCAGTGTACTCAAACGTGGGCACCAGCTTCATTCCGCCCGCCGCGAAATCCGTTGCCGGTACGCTGGCCGTAACCGACCGCGGTGTACAGGGACGCCACGGGCAGTTGCCGAACCCAGCGCTGCGGCCTGAAAGCGGCATAGGCAGCGACTTTGGCGCGGACGCTCACTTCCCGAACGGTGCGGTACTTGGAGTCAGGGTGTTCTACAACAGGATCAACGATGCGATCGTAGACAACGTTGTCAGCACCACGCCCTCGCAGGCCATTTCGGTCAACGCCGGCAGAGCTCACTCCTATGGGTTCGAGATCCCTTACGAACAGGACCTCACTGACCGCCTTCACGTGTTCGCGAACTTCACCCGCACGGCGACCAGTATCAAGAACCCAATCGACCGGGACCAGGACGGCGCGGCAATTACCTTCGTGCCGAACTATGTAGCCAATGCGGGGCTGCAGATGCGGCTTCCGCGTGGGGTCACACTCATTCCGGCGCTCCACGCCGTTGGAACGTATTTCGATAGCACTTCAATCAGCGGGCGCCGCCAGTTTGGGCCGTATCAGACTCTGAACGTGCGCCTGGAGAAGACGATCGCCAGCGCGGATGACCATACGGTCGTCCTGTTTACGGATTTCAACAATGTGACAAACCGGAAGTACGAGATGCCGTGGCAGTTTCGCGACCCCGGGTTCAACGTCTTTGGCGGATTGGATTTCCGATTCTAATGCAACTCCACGAATTGAAAGCGGTGGTGGTTCTTTGGGCTCTGATTGTCCTCTTTGGATGCAAGGGATCGCAGCCGGCGGCTCCAAAGCCAGCGGCCGTTTCGCTCGAGGTGTTCGCGGTCAGCCCCGCGCCGGACGGAAAAGTGATCCGATACGTACGACGGACCGCGGACCTTTCAAACGGCGCAAACGATCCGGATTCCATCGCGCATGAACTGGTCAGGGGAATCGCTGCACCCGCTATTCTGCATTCCACCAGTTGGCGATGGGAGAAGAACGGAACGATTGTCCTGACCTATCTGGCTTATTGCGAGGACGGGCAGTTTTGGGTAGCCGAGCCGGCCCGGTTGCCTTTGGGCCGCCTTGCGCCGCCTCCCGCTACCGACCCTCAACGTCCGCGTCCTTCCGAGATCCGCGAAGAAGATGTGCTCGCACACGGTCTGCGGCACCTCAGCTTTCTCGTCCGGTACGCGCGTGATGGACGCTTGACTGCTGCGCTGTCGCCCCAAAGTCTGAGTTTCTTCGCCGCGATGTGCGGGCAACTTGCCGGCCGGCTTGACGCTGCCCGAGAATTTGAGGAATGCGCCGCGGTTCAAGCACGTTAAGCGCGAAACCCGATTGCGCCCGAACGTACTGGCGATCGCCTGCATTCGCCAACTCGCCGGCCAGTAGGCCCGTCGGGTTGATCTGCGAGCGACCGGCGTAAACTAGCCGTACCAACTGCCAACGATCATTTTTCGCACGGTGAAGGCTTTTCAGCGGTGCGGGGAAGGGATGTCGAAATTGCAAAGAAAGGATTAATGGTCGGGCCGCCGGGATTTGAACCCGGATCGGCCCATTATGGCCCGTGCGGTCCTGTGCTAAGTAGTCGCGTTTTCAAAGGCTTGCCAGAACCGCCGTGATAGGCTGTATCAACGTGTCCTGCTGTGGTGGCACAAAGATGGCACAAAACGGGCGCCCTTGGATCGCCCGGTTCGTTTGATCGGAGCACCATTTCATACAGTCGCTGGCAGGACCGCAGGCAGGATTCCGAAGCCCGGTCAATTCGCGCTTCCTTCCGCCACTCGCCAATGCGCTCGCGGGTCACGGGCGTACCCTGAACAGCCCGTAGGTGGTCCTTCAGGCGGTTACACTGCGCGATTCGTTCATCAAGCTGGGTGAGCAACTCACGTTCGATTTCGTCCAGCATCGGGACGGAAAACTCTTCAATCATCGTGCCTCCTATCGAGATACAAACTTGCTTCGGTAGACCTGGTACGCCGCCGCCGGTTCCGGTCTGCCCGCGACCATGGCCTTCATTCGCGCCGCCTGGTCGGCCAGCTTGAAGCCGGACATGTACAAGGCGTGCAGCGCCGCCGTGGCATAGGCGCGGCAGTCCAGCGCCTCGTTGCGCACACCGTCGGGCTTCTGGAAGTACCGCTCGGCGCGTCCGTGAACCGTCCGCGTCTTGATGCGCTCACTCGTCAACATGTCGAACCAGTCGCGCTCGCGGTTGAGCGGAAAGTGGCAGAACCCCGGCCCGGGCAGGTTGACGCGGAGCTTGGAGTACACCCGCTCTTTCGCCGTGTCACTGCCGATCACAAAGAACTCGCCTTTGTGGACGCCCTTTGACGCGCGCCGCGGCCAGATGGGCTTGCCGAATCCGGACGCGCCCTTGATCGCGTATACCTTCCGGTTCAGGCGCGGCCGGCAGAACTCCAGGACCTGCGCCATCTCGAAGCCGGCGTCCACGCACACTGCGGTGATGGGCAGCTCGAGCCCGCTTTCGTGCTTCCACTGGCGTAACAGCAGCCGGTCCAGGTCGGACCAGACTTCCGGCTGCCCGGTGTCGCCGTACAGCACGAAGTAACCGACAGACCAGGATTCCTCGCCGTCGCCCCAGCCGACAATCTCAACTTCGATGCGGTCCGCCTGCACGTCGGCGCCGGCGGTCAGCAGGCACACACCCATGGGAACTTCCGCGCCGAACGGCTCGCGGCGCGCGTACAGCGCGTCGGCATCCAGCGGCAGGGCCGCCTCGTCCTTCCAGCACTCGCCCCAGACGCAATTGACGAACACCTGAAGCGTCTCGCGGGTCTTGCGCGCCTCCAGGAATTCGGCG
>JAKOTR010000078.1 GCA_029776225.1 Acidobacteriota bacterium
CCTCCGCCGGTTCGGGATCGATGATCTCAATGGGCGGCTCCGGCGGGGTCTTGCCTTGTGCGGCCAGGAACGCGGCATGCTGGCCTTCGATCCACTGGAGCGCGGCGCGTACTGGTCCAGGCGCGAAATTTTCGCACTTACGGTCGTAGTGGGCCGTGTATGCGAGTCGGTCATGCCAGAGGTGTATCGTGAGACACACGATGCCATTGCCCCCATTCTCGTAGTGCTCTTTCCTGATCTGTGCTATCCGTTCCTGAATGTCCCTCGTGTTCACGTCTCACTCCTTTCTGCAAGTACCATCCCCCGGCGTGGACAAACCAAACCTTTGCCAGGTTGCCGGGGGCGCGGCTACGTTGCCGCGATAACTGGCGGGGCAGGGCTCGAACCTGCAACGATCCGGTTAACAGCCGGATGCTCTACCGTCTGAGCTACCCGCCAAAAGCGCTTGTTCTGGCGTCGGCGTGTCCATGTGACCCTCGGGGCCTCCCGTGCCCCACGATTGCGTCCGTGCTACTCTTAAACCGCCCCCGACAAAATCTGCTTCGCAACGCCGTCCGCGATACGCTCCAAGCTCTCGCGTGCCGCCTTGAATCGCGCCTGCATTTCCAGCAGACTCCGCACGCTGACCGTTTCGTAGGCTGTGTATCCGCACGCGCTGCACTGGCCGACGTATCGCACGCCGACAGCGCAGCGGCGGAGCGTGTATTTGTCCGATCGGCAGTTAGGGCACATAGGAAAGCTCCATTGGCTTAGCCGCCTCGCGTTTCGCCCGCAGCTCCGCCAGCCGCGCCTCCCTTCTGGCCGCTTCCGCTATCAATTCGTAAGGGACGTGCTTTCGCACGATGTCCGCGCACTCAGCGAGCTTAGATGCTAACGCCGCCCCCCGCGCCGCCTCCGCCGCCGCACACACCGCCGCATACGCCACCGCCCATGCCGCCTCCGCCGCCGCACACGCCCACGCCGCCTCCGCCGCCGCACACGCCGCGGCCGCCGCCAGCGCCGCCGCCCGCGCCACCCGCGCCACCCGCGCCGCTCGAACGTCCTCGATCGTGGCCTCGCCTCGCGTCCACGCCTCGGCCGCCTCGATGGCTTTGAGCGGCCGCGTCTCGTCAGCGGGGACAAACGGCAGGGCCAGGCGGGCACAGGCGCAGGCGGCTCGAACGAGAACCTTGCGGTCAATATCCAGATGCCCGGCCAGCCAGAGCATCCAGTCGCCGCGCGGGCACTCGGCCCATGCCTGCTCCAGCGTTTTGCCAGCGGCCCATTCACGAGCCTCGTGACAAGCGTCCAGCTTGGCGAGTAATGCGTCGAGATCAATATTATCGGTAGTCATTAGTACCTCTTTCCGTCGGATACCAGCAGCACGGCCAGAATGAGTAGGGCGAACGCGATACAGGCCAACAGCCAAGCGACCATTTCTGCTCCTTTGCTAGTTCGGCGAAAACAAGTATCGGTATCGTCCCCGGCACGTTGCCGGGGGCGGTCATTGACAGTGCCGGGGGCGGAGGGATGGGCCGCCCCCGGCTTGGGGAGGAGGTGTGTAGAAGCGAACTCAGTTCTTGCAATAGCCACACCCACCACCGGGCGAGTATCGGTCGGCGTCTGCCGTTGGGGTGCAGTACCTTGCGGTCGAGCCGGCCGGCCTGCATGAGCGTCAGTGTGTGCAATTTCGAAATTCAGCATCCCTTGGGCTCCGTCCGTAGGGCAGCACTTCGCACATCGGAAGTGCCCATACGTAGTATCCCCTTTATCGCCGCGTAATGCGGCGGTTGATTGCAATGCCGGGGCTGGCGGATCGGCCTACGTGCCAGCGCCACATCCCGCCTC
>JAKOTR010000082.1 GCA_029776225.1 Acidobacteriota bacterium
CACTGACTGTGACATGGAGACGGCGCAGTTCGTGCGTCGAGTGCATCGCCGCTTGCAGGAGGAGGGCTTGTTGCCGGAGCACGTGGTCTGGTGCGGGGGTGCTCCAAGTGAGCGTCAATGGCGCATAGACTACACCGCGGCAGGCCTGCCCGTGCACGAGCCGTACATCTCTGACGTGGAGGCTGGTATTGACTACGTGAGCGGCGCCTTTGCGAATAACCAGCTCTACATCATGGAGCCGCCGCCGTTCATGCCCAACCAGTCCGAGCGCATGTCCAATTCGCGTGCCCACGACGATACGGACTTTCCTTCGGGGGCGTTCCTCGGGGTGGACCCCATCGGCACTTACGGGTTGATCGAGGAACTCAACACCTACAGCCGCAAGTTGGACGACATGATGGAGCCGACCGAGGAGATCAAGGACAAGAAGCGGTTTCACCGCCTCGACGCGCTGCGCTACGCGGTGACGCAGACGGCGCTTTCTCCAACGGCGCAGATGTATGACAAGGATGAAATCGAAGGGATGTTCGCGCATTTGAACCGCTACAGCAGGAGTTCGCGGCCTTGGTCGCGAATATCCCATAATGAGCAAGCTCGTGTCGTTCATGGGGGTGACTACCCACCGCCTGCTGGTTCTTCTCGCAGGGGCGTGCCGTGGTCGCACCTGATGGTTAACCGCTAGAGGCGAGAGTCGGAGGGCACCGGTTAGGAGGCGAGGTGACGGTATGGCGCGGCGATTCAATTCACGGAGCGGTTTTCACGGTTTCTGGTCGCGGCTGGCTACGTCCGTCTCCTCCGGGGTTGCGGAGATGCGCCGCACCTGGAACGAGCCGACTGACAACCTCAACCAGGAGTTCGAGAACCGCTCGGCAATCTACGACCGCTTGTGGGAGTACTACACGAACACCATGTGGCTCGATCTGGCCGCGTGGGGGTCCTACATGGCCGAGCACGGCCTCTACCGGCACATCCGGCCCATCTACAACCCGATCTTCCGCCTCGATGCCTTCTACCAGAGCATCTACCCTGGGCTGCTCTCTACTGGTTCGACGCGCCCGACGGACGGCATGCCGCTTGCGATCCCGCTCGCTCGCAACACTCCGGATGAAATCCGAGCAGCCATCGGCAACGCATGGCGGTGGTCGAATTGGCAGGAGCAGAAGAACGTCTATATCACGCGGGCGGTGGTTACGGGCAACTCTTTCGTGCGCATCGCTGATGACCTCGACGGGCGTAAGGTGTACGCGGAGTCGGTGTGGCCGGGGCACGTCCAGGACCTTGAGTTGGATAGCAGCGGCAACGTCACAAGTTACGTGATTCAGTACGATACCTACGCCCCGCCCTCGGCGAAGCTCCCACCCGCATCCTCGTCGCCATCATCACACCGTCAACTCGTCACGTTCACCGAGCAGGTGACGCAGGAGCGCATCTTCCAGCAACTCGGCGACACGGTACTCCGTGACGAGGAAAATCCCTACGGTTTCGTGCCGGCGATCTGGTGGCGTTTCAATAACGTCGGCTCGGTCTATGGCCTTCCGGCGTTCTTCGCCTCGATGGGCAAGATTGACGAACTCAACCACCTGATGAGTCTGGTACACGACGAGGTGTTCAAGACGGTCGGCTCACCAATTCTGCTCCGCGGTGTGGTTAACCCGGCGGGGTTCCCGGTGGCCAAGCGTGGCTCGACCGCTGACTTCTCCTACCGGCACAGTGATCGTGAAGAGAAGGGGATCATCTACGCGCCGAACGAGAACGCGGGGATCGAGACGCTGAAGACGAACGTAGCCGAGGCGCTCCAGGTCGCGGACGGGCTGCGCAAGGAAATCGAGAACGACTTTCCAGAACTCACTGCCTACGTCGCGTTGCGCGAGATGACGCAGACCACTGGCCCTGCCGTGGACGCGCTCTCCGCTGACGTGAAGAACCGCTTCGCCAAGGCTGCAGCGTCCTCCGACCAGCAGATGGTGAAGCTGTGGCAGATGGTGCTCGCCATCGCCGGCATGCGCGTCAACCGGGGCGACTGGGGGCCGCGCTCCGAACTTGACCGCACGCGCCTCTCGTTCCAGCCGTTCAACCTTTCGTCCTACGAGGCGGAGGAACTGGACTTCGCCATTGAGATGCGCCCCCTGGTTTATCCGAGTGCGCGCAGGCGCTACGAGGACGAGGAGGTGTTCTACCGGGCGCTCTCAACCGCCCGAAACGCCGGGATTCCTGCGGACGTGTTCCTGCGCGACATGGGCTGGGATGACGCTCGAATCGAGAGCACGCGCCGCGCCATCATCGATGGCCTGGAATCCTCGATCCAAGGCGCCTCTGCCAGCGCGGAGAGGCGCAGTGCCGAGGCGGAGGCCGCATAGTTGCCGAGGCGGTTTCGTCACGGCTGATGGTTGGCGAACAAGAACGAATTTATATAAAATCCAAAGAAGGAACATGCGTTCGCATGTCGAACGTGTGAGTAGCAGGCGCATCCGATCCACACGTCGGACGTGTAATAAAGCGAAGAGAGGAGAACGCCGTGGCAGACGAGGGCAACAAGCCCGGAGGTGAAGGCGGAACGACGCCCGCGACGCCCGTATCGGACGGCGCCTTGGGCGCGGGAAGCCAGCAGAGTGATGGGGGTGCCGAGGAGCGCGTACCGCGCTCGCGGCTCAACGAGGTATTGGAGCAGAAGAGGGCTGTGGAGGCGAGGCTCGCCGAACTGGAGGCGAAGCAGAAGGCAGCCGAAGAGGCTGCGCTCGCCGAGCAGGGGAAGTTCAAGGAACTCTACGAGGCGGCGGTCGCGAAGGCAGCGGAAGCCGCCGAGCGGGCACAGGCCGCGGAAGCGGCGCTTGCCAGGCGCACCGAGACCGTGCTGAAGGACTTGAAGGCGCGTGTCAAGGAGTTGCCGCAGGAGTTCCAGGATATCATGGGCGAGATAACGCCTGAGAACCTGGACGAGAAACTGGACCTATACCAACGCGTCGCGAAGGCGGCGGGGGTGCCCCCGAAGCGTGGGACGGGTCCGCTGCCGGCGCCGGTCAACGGGGGTGGCAGCAAGAAGGAAACAGAAGGAAGGCGCGAGCAGATTGCGCTCGTGCGACGCGCATTCTGAACGCAGGAGGCGCGCGCCACGTTTGTTGGCGGTCACTTCCTGCGTCGGAGTAAGGGAGAAAGAGCATGGCAGACCTCTCTCTCGTGATGGCTGATGTGTGCGCCACGGTCGGCATACCCGCGGACCAGAAGACGCTCGTGGCGTCCGAGGACCTGGCGGCAGGTACTGTGGTGCGAATTATCCAGTCTGGCACGAACGCAGGGAAGTGGACGAAGGCCGACGCCACGTCCTATGAGAACGCGAATGCCTACGGCATCGTGCTCAAGACGGTCGTGGCCGGCCAGCCGGTGACGGCGGTTCGCAAGGGTTATATCGATGGCTTTGACCTGTCTGGTGTGAACTACTGGACGGGCGTGTACTTGTCGAACACCCCGGGTGCGCTCGCGGACACCGCGGGCACGATCCAGAAGGCTGTCGCCGCGGTGGTGCCGTCGAACTCGCAGCGTCTCGGCACTGCCCCGGACAAGATCCTCCTGGTGGACTTCCCGCTGCGGCAGGAGGCGGTCGTTGACACTGATTTCGACAGCGGTACGACCGACAAGAAGGTCGCAGCCCTCATCACCGCGCTGAAGAAGCTTGGCCTGATTGAGGGGATGGCGTAATAAGGGGAGGTGAACGACAATGGCTAACCACGCACTCTACGGCTTCGAGAACCTCACCTCCCGTATGTCGGAGCGGGTTACGACCATCGGGGTCGATGATGTTCTCGACGCCATCAACCAGAGCCTCGAGGAGCACAACCGCCAGTTGAACGCTCTCGTTGGCTTGTTCGCGGAAACGAC
The DNA here is from genome assembly GCA_029776225.1 of Acidobacteriota bacterium. GTDB lineage: Bacteria > Acidobacteriota > Terriglobia > Bryobacterales > Bryobacteraceae > Fen-330. The sequence continues at coordinate 3,874 of JAKOTR010000082.1, forward strand.
CACGGACTTCCAGACTCAGTACCGCACTCCGGTGCACTATCGGCTCCAGCCACTCGATGAGAATGGCCGGGCCGAGCCGATCCGGCGCGCGGGTGCCTACACTTGCGCCTGGCCGCTCAAGCAGGCTGGTCTGGCCCGCGGCGAGAACTACGTCACCGGCGTGAAGACGACCCTCGCGGAGTTGGCGATGGACATCGCCGCCATCGAGGAGGCTGACGCGCGCTGGATGCGCGACCAGATTCTCGCCGCCCTGTTCAACAACGTCACCTGGACCTATCCGGATGACCTGCACGGGGACCTGTCGATCCAGCCGCTTGCGAATGGCGATGCCGTCACCTACAACCTGCGGACTGGTGATGACATTCCGGCGACGGACAACCACTACCTCGCGCAGGCCAAAGCCATCAGTGACACCGACAACCCGTTCGAGACGGCGTGGGAGGAGCTGATGGAGCACCCGGAGAACGCGGGTGCGGAAGTCATCGCGCTGGTGCCCTACAACCTGCGTAGCAGCATCCGCGCGCTCACCGACTACTACGACGCCCCCGACGCCAACATCAACTACGGGAACGACACCGCGCTCCTCGGGGCCTTCCCGAACATCGCGGTGCCCGGTGAGATGCTGGGTTACGTCGGTGGAGGGCGCACGAAGGTCTGGGTGTGCGAGTGGCGCTCCCTGCCCAACAACTACATCATTCACGTCGCCGTGGGTGCCCCCGCGGGCAAGCCGCTGCGCATGCGGCAGCACGAGGAGGCGGAACTCCAGGGCTTCAAGATGGTCGCGACCCGCGAGGACTATCCGTACAGCGAGAGCCAGTGGCTCCGGTTCGCCGGGTTCGGCGGCTGGGCACGGGTTTCCGCGACGGTGACTCTCATCGGGAGTGCGTCCTACGTCATCCCGCCTGGCTACGCTGAGCCGGTGCCCTAACGGATCGCGCCCGGTCCCTGCCGTCTAATTCTGTCGCGTCCGGGGCAGGGACCGGGCATATGCCCCTTCTGGGAAGGTGTTCACCTATGGCTTCTGAGAGCGTCGTCAAGAAGCGGATCAACGCTGCGACAGACCGGATCAAGGCATCCGTGGCCCGCCTGGGAGTTGTGCTTGGTCGCGAGATCCGCTGGCCGCACAACAAGGACCCGCTCGTGTCTCGCGCGCTCATCCTGGAGACCATCGCCGACGCATTCGAGCAACTGGCCATCGTCCAGGAATCTGAGGCGACGAAAGCGGCATCACGAGACGTGTCGAACGACGTGAGCGAGGTACTGCACGCGCTCCTGGCGCAAGGCGCGGGGGTTTATGAAGTGGTCCTGGACGACAATGGCGAACCGGTGTCGATCAAGCGCTTCAAGACGAAGCGCACCGGCTCCGGGGAGGTGATCCCGCTGTGAGCACATTCGGTCGATCCGACGTGGTGGATTTCCTGCGTGGCGAGCATCGCGCGCTTGCCGCGGACGCGGGTGTTGAGATTAACGATACCGCCGCGGGCGTCAAGAGCGTGATCGACCGTACCTTCTTGGAGCTAGGAACGGCCTACTCCAGCCTCTCGTCGGCGACTGCTGACGAGAGGCTTTACCTGCCTGCCTGCGAGATCGCGTCCTACTTCCTCCTGCGGCGCATCGCTTCGATCTATGCGCCGAAGGCGGATGTGTGGACCGAGCACCCCTCTCCGGAGGAGAGGCGGTCGCAGAAGTTCGAGCAGGTGACGAAGTTGATGAACGCCGCGAAGAAGGCCGCTCAGGGGTTCGGCTACCTCACCGAGGCGGACGGCTCCGACAACATGGCGACCTACGGCACCTTCCTCGTGGATAACTTGGAACCGGAACCGGAGTAACCGATGCTCGTCGCCCACGTTGATCCTGAGAGCGAAGCAATCAAGCGGCTGGACGTGCTGTTGGAGAAGTTGCGCAACTCTCTCCGGCAGCGTGCGTTGCAGTCTCTTCTCACGCACCTCACCCAGCGGGCGGAGCGGGCGATCCTGGGCGAGCAGGAGCCGGACGGTACCCCTTTTGAGGCACTGGCCCCCAGCTACGCCAGCTGGCGTAGACGCAAGGGCTACACGATCGGCGGTAAGGTGACGATGTTGCGCATGGGCGCGGCCTACCGTGGGCGCGGCCCGAACCAACTCTTTCGCAGCCTCCGCCCAGGTGCATCAATGAACATCTCTACGCTGGATACGAAGCGTTCCGGTGGTGTCACCGAGCACGTGCTGACCTACGGCACGTCAGACCCGGTGGGCGCTTTGATGCAGAAGGACCCGGTGCCTGGCGGACCGATTTCAGAACTTAGCGGCGTGCCTGCGCGCCCGTTCCTCTACATGACGGACAGCGACTGCGACTACGCCGTGAAACTCGTAATGGGCTTGTTGGAGGAGGAGGCGTAGCATGGCACACCTGATCGAACCTCTTGAGATGCGGGACCAACTCTACGACTTCCTCTCAAACCACGCCATGCTCGCTGAGATCGCCACCTGGAGCAAGTCGCTCCTCGACGTGGTGCCCGACGAGGCGGATTCGGCTGGGAAGGCCTTCCCGGTCGCCGCGGTGACGTGGCACTACGAGTGGAACGCGATGGAGACCTCGCCGATCTACGTGGGGGGTACTGATCGGCGCCGTTTGCTCCTGTGGGTGTGCATCTCCTGCAAGGCGAGCATCGCCGACGGGGGGTCGGACGTGACTTCGACCGACCAGGCGGTGCGCCTGGCGAACCTCGTGGAGTTGGTGCTCCGCTCGAACGATGGGCGGGCACTTTCTTACGGCGGCAATACTGCCGCGCAGGGCGTGGCGACGCCCGAGATGCGCATCCGGGTCGCCCGCAAGGACACCGACCTAAAGAAATGGTACTCTACGGTGTACATCCGCGTGGAGATCACAAACATCCGGGGGCAGATTTCATAGGAGGGGATGATGAGAAACTTCAGAGTGCGCGAGGACTGCCCGTTCGAGGAGGTCGCCTTCGGAGCGCATTCGGTCGGTACGAAGAAGCGCGGTGAAGCCTTCTCCACCGATGACCCGGCGTTCTTCCTCGCGTTCGACTGCGGGCAGGTCGAGTATGTCGAGGAGGTAGCGCCCGAGCAGGAAGCGCCTGCATCCACGTCGAAAAAGGGGAAAGGCGGCTGCTGCGGGCAGGTCGAGTGTGTCGAGGAGGTAGCGCCCGAGCAGGAAGCGCCTGCCTCCACGTCGAAAAAGGGGAAAGGCGGCTGATGCTGACCTGCTCTCCTGGAGGTGAGCGATGGCAAGAGCAACTACGATAGTTCAGAAAGTCAACGACGCTTTTCCACTCTACGGGGCGCAGGAGGCCCTCGGCACGCCGGTTATCCCGGCGACACGATGGGATCCGGTCACTGGTGGTGAAGTCTACCTGCGCCCGAACACGCAGACGGATCGTTTTGTGGGCGCCCGCGTTTACCGGCGTGGGGGCATTATTCGCGCTGGGATCGACAACTTGGAGTTCCGGCCTCGAAACGCAACCCTCCTGAAGATGGCCGTTCGCGGTTCAAGCAGCGACCCGGACGGCGTATGGGCCTACGACGGGAAGGTGCAGGCGAACACGATCTACGCTGGTAGCACGCAGGAATGCGTGCAGTTGGACTGGGCGAAGATCAACACCCTGGAACTCACCCAGGAGTACCCCGCGGACGGTGACGACCTTCCGCTGACCGCGACTGCGAATATCGTCGCCGCGACCGGCGTGGTGGCGACTACCGGGTTGACGAAGCAGCCAGCGGAGACCTTGCCGACCTTGCAAGGGTGGCAGAGCGAGGTCACGCTCTCCGGTATCGCCGCTGGAGCGCGCATCCGGCGTTGGCGACTCTACATTAACAACAACATCTCCTACATGACTTACGGAGACATCTCCTCGGCGAACCGTTACGCATCGGAGCTGCGCGAGGGCGAGGAGGAGGTTGAGTTCGAGCTCGACGTGGAGATCCCGGTGTCGTGGGCGGCGGCGGCGAACAACGACTACAACGCGGTCTGTTACACCCCGGGGCCGATCTCCGGCACTATCGTTTACACGAACAACTGCACGGGTGGCCCGCCACAGACGACGACGCTCATGCTCTCGAACCTGGTGCTTGCCGAGGACCAGGGGTTCAGTGAGCCGTATGAGGCGGAGGGTGCTGACCGTGAGCCTGTGAAGGTCTTCACATTCAAGTTCGTGAAGAACGACCCGACGCTCGTCTCGTTCTACGCTGCTACCGACTGACGCTTGAGAGGAAACAGACAAATGAGGATCGCACCGCTGGAGAAGACGCTTGAGCTGGACGGAGCGGTATTCCGCTACCGAATTCCGTGGGGGGCGAAGCAGGCATACATCGCGCTCGCACATGGAGCGCAGAGTGAAGTATCCCCGGAGGCGCGTCGCATGATCGCCGACGCGCAGCGTGAAGGCCGTGAACTCACGCCGGAAGAGATGGCTGAGATCGGCGGCGACTCCGTGATTGACGTAGCGAAGGCGGTGGACATTTTCTTCTCACACCGATGCCTTACCGGCTGGGACGGCGTAATGATCGTTGACGATGAGGGGAACGAGAAGCCGCTGCCGTTCTCATACGAGAATGCGAAGGAGTACCTCCCCGGCGAGGCCATCGTCGCGCTCGCGATGGACGCGCTGATGCGAATAGTGGAGTCCTCGGGAAACTGACGCGGCTCCGCGAACAGGCGGAGCGGTACGCACGTGGGCAGGAGGTCATCGATCCGGAGCCTGCCATCCAGTACGATATGCTCCTGCGTCGCTACCCTGGCTATCGAGGCGTCGATGACCTCTTGAACGAACACGCGGAGGTCATCGACGCCTTTCTCGTGATTGCCGAGGCCGAGGGGCGGCATCAAGAGGCGGAAAACCGCAAACTCGAAGCGATGTCACGCCGCTCTGGAAGGAGGTGAG
>JAKOTR010000094.1 GCA_029776225.1 Acidobacteriota bacterium
CTACATCCGCGCCGGCATCGAGTTCAACGGGATCGGGAAGCGCGTTGCCTATCATCTTTATCGAGAACATCCCGGCGACGCTCTCAACCCGATGGCCTCGACCGAACTGGTGCGAGTGCCCGCCGAGTCTGTTTTGCATCTGTTCCGCCCGATTCGCCCGGGCCAGTCTGCGCGGCCAGCCTTGGCTGACGCAGGTTCTGATCAAGCTCTACGAGCTCGACCAGTACGACGACGCGGAGCTGGTGCGGAAGAAGACCGCCGCGATGTTCGCGGGCTTCGTTACGAAAAACGCGCCGGAGGACGTGCTGGTCGGCGAGGGCGTGGCGGATGCAACCGGCGTGGCGCTCGCTGGACTCGAGCCGGGAACGCTGCAAGTCCTGCTGCCGGGCGAGGACGTGAAGTTCTCGAATCCCGCCGATGTCGGTGCCAGCTACGAGACGTTCATGCGCGTCCAGTTGCGGTCGATCGCCGCCGGCATGGGCATCACCTACGAGCAGTTGACCGGCGACCTCACCGGCGTCAACTACTCCTCGATCCGTGCCGGCCTGCTGGAGTTCCGCCGCCGCTGCGAGCAGTTTCAACATCAGGTCATCGTCTTCCAGATGTGCCGGCCGATCTGGCGGGCATGGATCGACGCCGCCGTCCTCGCCGGCGCATTGCCCGCCGGCGACCGCAACTACGACGTGAAGTGGATTCCGCCGGGCTTCGCCTGGGTCGATCCGCTCAAGGACATCAAGGCCCAAATCATGGCGGTGCGTGCGGGCTTTAAGAGCCGGGCCGAGGTGGTCTCCGAACAAGGCTACGACGCCGAGGAGATCGACCGTGAGATTGCCGCTGACAACGCCCGCGCGGACTCGCTCGGTCTCGAATACGATTCCGACCCACGAAAGGGAACCAATGACGCTTCTGCCGCATCTGGCGGCGCGGATCTTTGATACCCCGCTGCTGATCGCACCGCAAAAGCTCGAAGTGATTCTCGCCGTGCTCGCGCCGCGCCTCGGCCTCGAGGTACCCGCACCCGCCGCGGCCGCGACCTCGGAACGCACCGCCCGGAAGCCGTATGAAGTCACTCCGGACGGGATCGCCGTGATCCCGATCGAGGGCACGCTGGTCCACAAGGCGTATGGGCTCGATGCGCTCTCCGGCCTGCGGTCCTACGTGGACATCCAGGAGGAGGTCGAAGACGCGGCGACCGATCCAGCCATCAAGGGGATCCTGCTCGACATCGATTCGCCGGGCGGCGAGGTGGCGGGCGTGTTCGACGCCGCCGACACGATCTACGCCGCGCGCTCCGCCAAACCAGTTTTCGCGGTGGCCGACACGGATGCGTTCAGCGGGGCTTACCTGCTGGCATCCGGCGCAGAGCGAATCTATGCAGGCCGCACGTCCGGCCTTGGCAGTATCGGGGTGATCGTCACGCACCTCGACGTGAGCGCGAGCGATGAAAAGCTCGGCTACAGGTACACCATCGTCCACGCGGGCGCGCGCAAGGCCGACTTCAACCCGCACACGCCGTTGAGTGAAGAGGCGCACCGGGTGCTCGAAGCCGAGGTGGATCGCACTTACGGCCTGCTCGTCGGCGCGGTCGCGCGCAACCGTGGCGTGGATGAGTCCGCGATCCGCGACACCGAAGCCAGGCTGTACTTTGGCGGCGACGCCGTCGCGGCACAACTCGCCGACAGACTCGGAACCCGCCAGGACGCCCTGGCCGGTCTTCGCGAGGCCATTTCGGCCCGCACCGTTTCAATCCAATTTCAAGGGAGAAGCAGCATGAACGAAGAACAGCACGCGGCGGAGCCTTCCGCCGTGGATGTGGAAGCCATCCGCGCCGAGGCTCGCCGGCAAGGCTACGCCGAAGCGCGGGAAATCGTGGAATTGTGCGCCTTGGCGGGCATGCCGGGCAAAGCCGCCGCGCTGCTGGCGAAACAGGCGAGCGCGGCCGAAGCGCGCCAGCACCTGCTGGAGGCCCGCGCCGCCGAGGACGCCGCTGAGATCCGCTCGCACGTGATGCCGGAGACCGGAACCGTCGCCAAGGCGAATCTCGACAACAACCCGGTGATCAAGGCCGTCGAACGCCTGGCCGGGAAAGGGGTGAACTGACATGCCTGTTCAAACCGAAGGTAACTACCTGGGCGATTGGCTGAAGCACGAAGAGGACAACCTCTACAGCCGCGACAAGGTCACCGTGATTTCAGGCCAGAACCTCAAGACCGGCACTGTGGTCGGTATCATCACCGCGAGCAGTAAGGTGACACAGCTCGCACCGGCCGCCGCCGACGGCTCTGAGAAAGCCGCGGGCGTGCTGCTGCTCGATGTGGACGCAAGCGCCGCAGATGCGCCCGGCGTCATCATCGCGCGCCACGCGATCTGTGCCGAGAACGCCCTAGTTTGGCCCGAGGGCATCACCGGTCCGCAGAAAGCGACTGCCATCACGCAGCTGAAAGAGCTGGGCATTCTCGTCCGGGAAGGAGCGTAATCCATGCCGATCATCAATCCGTTTGCAACCGACGCTTTCGATATGGCGGCGCTGACCGCCGCCATCAACAAGATCCCGAACACCTACGGCCGGCTGGAGCAGTTGAACCTCATGCCACCGCAGGGCGTCCGCACTCGCACGATCATCATCGAGGAGATGAGCGGCGTGCTGAACCTGCTGCCCACGCAGCCCGTGGGCGCGCCCGGCACGGTCGGCACGCAGGGCAAGCGCAAGGTGCGGTCGTTCGTGATCCCGCACATCCCGCACGACGACGCCGTGCTGCCCGAAGAGGTCCAGGGCATCCGCGCGTTCGGCTCTGAAACGGAGACGGACGCGCTCGCGAACCTGCTCGCGCAGAAGCTTCAGAACATGCGCAACAAGCACGCCATCACGCTCGAGTACCTGCGCATGGGCGCGCTCAAGGGCGTGATCCTGGATGCCGACGGCTCCACCCTCTATGACCTCTACAGCGAGTTCGGCATCACGCCGAAGACGGTCAACTTCGCGCTGGGCAGCGCCACGACCGAAGTGCTGCTGAAGGTGCTCGAAGTGAAGCGCCACATCGAGGACAACCTCAAAGGCGAGTTCATGACCGGCATTTTGTGCCTGTGCTCGCAGGGCTTTTATGACGCCTTCACCACGCACGACTCGGTAGAAGATGCGTTTAAGTACTACCAGCGCAACCAGCAACTCGGCAACGACTACCGCACCGGCTTCACCTTCGGCGGGATCACGTTCGAGGAGTACCGGGGCCAGGCGACCGACGCGGCGGGCAACGTGCGGAAGTTCATCGCCGACGACGAGGCGCATTTCTTCCCGCTGGGGACCGCCAACACCTTCCGGACGTACTTCGCGCCGGCCGATTTCAACGAGACGGCGAACACGCTCGGCCTGCCGCTGTACGCCAAGCAGGAGCCGCGCAAGTTCGGGCGTGGCACCGATCTGCACACGCAGTCGAACCCGCTTCCGATCTGCCTCCGGCCGGAAGTGCTGGTCAAGGGCACGAAGGCCTGAGCCATGGCCGATTGGACCTCCCTGGCCGGCGCGCTCAATGCCGGCGTGCTGGGTGCGTTCGGCCGGGAGGTCGTGTATTCGCCGCAGACCAGGCAGCAGGTGACGGTCAAGGCGATCTTCGAAGAAACCCGCGAGGCCGAGGAGAACGCGCCCGGCGTATATGCGGCCGTGTTTCTTCGCGCCTCGGATCTTGCGGCGCCGCCGAAGCGCGGGGATGAGGTGAATGTGGACGGCGTCTCCTACAAGGTATTCGACATCCTGGCCGACCACGCTGGCGGCCTCATCCTGCGCCTGCGTCAGACCTGACCTATGGCCGCTGTGCGCATCTGGCAGAAGAAGCAGATCCGGCTTGACCGGCTGAACTTCAAGCAGCACCAGATGTTCAAGATCGGCAACGTCGGCGTCGCGGCCGTAAAGCATCGGGTGGGCGCCGCGCTCGGGCCGTCGGATGCGCCGGCGAAGCCGCTCTCCAAGCGCTACGCGATCCGCAAGACCAGGCTCGGCAAGGGCAATCGCCGGAATCTTACGCTGACCGGCGATATGCTCCGCAACTTCATGGTCCGGACGGTGAGCGAGAACCGCGCGCGGGCGGGCCTCTCAACCCGCAAGGACCGCATCAAGGCGTGGGTCAACCAGAAGATCGAGCCCTGGGTGGTCTTCTCGCCGAAGAACCGGGCCGCCGTGCTCGAGGCGGCGCGGCGGGTGCTCAACGAGATGAAAAGCACGCTTCTGATTGAACGTGCGCTCGGAGGCAGGCAGCGATGATCAATCCCGCCGAACTCGTGGACAACT
>JAKOTR010000013.1 GCA_029776225.1 Acidobacteriota bacterium
CGGAGATCCTCGATCCCGATGTGCTCAGCTCTATCCAGACGCGCCTCGGCGAGGCGCGCGAGGAGGTGCTCTATGGCGGCAAGGCCGGCGCGGCCGGCTTCAACGCCGTCGCCGATGCCGTCGCGAGACTGGCGTTCTTGCCGGGCGGCATCGAAGTCTTTGGCATGCACTTCGCGGCGCGCGCAGAGGCCGGCCGTTAGCTCATCGTCGCGGCCGGCCAGACGCGGTCGTCAACTCCTCGGCGTGTGAGGCCGGCCGTCAGAGCCTCGTCGTCGCCGCGACGAGGCTCAGCAGGCCGGTTTCCCTTTCTTTTTCTGGAGGTAGTAGTGGTATGCGGTCACCGATCACGTGGTTTGGAGGGAAAGGACCCATGGTAAAGAAGCTGCTCCCCCTGGTGCCGAAGCACCGGATCTATGTGGAGGTGTTCGGTGGCGGGGCCTCCCTGCTCCTGGCCAAAGAACCCTCCCTGGTGGAGGTGTATAACGACCTGGACGCCGGCCTGGTAAACATGTTTCGGGTGATCCGGGATCCGGATCTCTTCGCGGAGTTCCATAGGCGCGTCCAGCTCATACCATACTCTCGCGGCGAATTCTACCGATACCGCGAGCTATGGTCGGGCGGGCAGGCTCCGGCCGATCCGGTGGAGAACGCCGTAGCGTTCTTCGTGCTCGCGCGCCAGAACTTTGCGGGCGAGTTCGGCAAGTCCTGGAGTATGTCTGTGTCCTTAAGCAGGCGCGGTATGGCCTCCGAGGTGTCGAAGTGGCTCTCTGCCATTGACCTCCTGCCGGAGGTGGCGGAGCGGCTCCTTCGGGTGCAGATAGAGTGCCTAGACTGGCGCCGTCTCCTGCCGATCTATGACACGGCAGAAACCTTCTTCTATCTCGACCCCCCATACCTGCCGTCCACCAGGAAGGGCGGCCAGTATACCCACGAGCTGAGCGAATCGGACCATGAGGACCTCGTGGATGCATTGCTCGCCCTGAAGGGCAAGGCCCTGCTGTCTGGGTATGCCAACCCCCTATATACCAAGCTGGAGGCCGCGGGGTGGCGCCGGCGCGACTTTGCCACGGTCTGCTTCGCGACAGGCAGAACGCGGGGCACTACCAAAGTGCCCCGGACGGAGACGGTCTGGGCAAACTATGATCTACCCCCGACAGAACAGGAGGAACAATGAAACCCCACCCGCCACCCACCACCCGCCCGCGCCTTCTCCTCGAAGAGTGGCTCCCCGCCCCCGCCCTCGGCGTCGAGTGCATGCGGGAGCGCTCCACCGGCCAGCAGCCCCCAGACACGCGCCTCCACGTCTGGTGGGCGCGCCGGCCTCTGGTTGTCTCGCGCGCTGCCGTCCTGGCCAGCCTCCTCCCCGCTGACTTCGACCGCGCCTGCTTCGAACGCCTCCTGGGGTTTGGCATTCCTGGCTCCGAACTGGTGCGCATCCGCGCCCGGATGGACACCGGAGTACGCGTGGAAGGCGGCTTTGGCGGCGGACGGGCCTTCTCCAACGTGCTGGACAAAGAGGACCTGCGCGACGCCCACGCCGCAGTCTGCGCCTTGTGGGGAAACACCGTCACGGTGATCGACCCGATGGCCGGCGGCGGTTCCATACCACTGGAGGCCGCCCGGCTCGGCCTGCACGTCCTGGCGAACGAGCTCAACCCGGTTGCCTGCTCCGTCCTGGAAGCCACGGTGGACTACCCGTTCCGGTTTGCGCCAGAGCTGGCCGGGAAAGCGCGGCGCTACGGCACGAGATGGCAGGAGCGCGCCGCCGCACGGCTGGCGGCAGCGTACACGAGGGAACCGGCTGGCGCCGTCCACGCCTACATCTTCGCGCGCACGGTGCCGTGCCCGGACACCGGTCACCCGACGCCCCTGGTGCCCGACTGGCACCTCCTGAAACCGGCGGGGCAGACCGCCCTCGTCGCCATGCCGGTGGTCCTCGACAAGGACTCGGGCGCCTGGACGATCGAGGTGAAGGAGATCGGCACTGGCGCCGGCCAGCTCCGCCACCCGCCGCAGCCCACCTACAAGGGA
>JAKOTR010000027.1 GCA_029776225.1 Acidobacteriota bacterium
ACAGGGAGAACGGAAGGAGGGCAAGGCCGAATATGCGTGTAGCAGTCCGAAGGGGCATCATTTACGTGCAGGCGCCAAGGGTGTTGTACGGGGCGCTGGCCGAGGTGCCGGGTTCGTTCTGGAACAACGAATACCAGTGCTTCGAGATGCCGGACAACCCGCTCACGCGCAACGAACTTCGGATGCTCGACGTGGCCTTGCCGGGCGAGGATGGGCACCCCGACGAGGTGCCTGGAGCGAAGACGCGGCCTTGGGCGCACCAGGTCGCGGCCTACTGGCATGCGCGGCGGCTTCTGGAGGCTGGCATCGGCGCGATGCTCGCGATGGAGATGGGCACGGGCAAGAGCAAGGTCGCGGTCGACTTGATCTGTACCTTGCCCGGGGTGTCACGCGTGCTTATTCTGTGTCCCAAGTCCGTCGTGCCAGTGTGGGGCGTGCAGTTCGAGCGGCATTCGTCGCGCGAATATACCGTGACAGCGCTCTCGGATGGTAGTGTGCGCCAGCGCGCCGCGCTGGTCGCCTCGCTCCGTAAGAGAGCAGGTTCTTCTGGTGGGATCACCGCCATCGCGGTTAACTACGACGCCTTCTGGCGTCCGGGGCTGTTCAATGAATTGGCTGCGTTCGCTCCGGACATGCTCGTGTGCGATGAGAGCCACCGCTTGCAGGCTCCTGGCGGCAAGGCTAGCCGTTCTGCGGCGACCATCGCGAAGAAGATCCGCTACCGGCTGGCACTCACGGGAACGCCGATGAGCAGTGGCCCGATGGCGCTCTACGGACAGTACCGTGTGATCGCCCCCGAGGTGTTCGGCACGTCCTTCTCCCGATTCCGCGACCGCTACGCCGTCATGGGTGGCTTCGAGAATAAGCAAGTGCTTGGCGTGCGCGACGAGACGGCGTTCTCGCGCAAGTTCCACTCGGTTGCCTTCGTGGCGAAGGCGGATGACGTGCTTGATCTGCCGCCCGCGGTGGACGTGCGCGTGTCGGTGAATCTCTCCGCGTCAGCGATGAAGGTTTATAGGGAGATGGATGAGGAGTTCGTCGCTGACGTGGGGGAAGGCCTTGTGACGGCGAGCAACGGCCTTACTCGCATCCTGCGCTTGATGCAGATTACCTCCGGGCACGTGAGCACGGAGGACGGTACGGAAGTTGAGGTGGATCGGTCCAAGCGCGAGGCGCTGGCGGACCTGATCGATGGCATGGGTGGGGAGCCGGTAGCGGTTTTCTGCCTTTTCAGGAAAGACCTGCAAGTCGTGCGCGAGGTCGCGGAGGCGGCGGGTCTGCCTTACTGCGAGGTGTCTGGGTCGGAGAACACCATCTCGGCGTGGCGCAGCGGAGTGATTGGGGTGCAGATCCAGTCGGGTAGCGAGGGAATCGACCTAACTCTCGCGCGCTACGCGGTTTACTACTCGCTCAACCATTCCCTTTTCAAGTATGAGCAGAGCAGGGCGCGCATTCGCCGCCCCGGGCAGACCCGCCCGGTGACGTACTACTCGCTGGTGGCCGAGGGCACTGTTGACGAGGATATTTACCTTGCGCTGGAGCGCAAGCAGAACGTTGTTGAGGCGGTGATCGCCGCCGCGAAGGGAGGACGCACGTGGACGAAGCACAATGCAACACAGCAGTGTTTGAAGAATGGGTGAACAGGAATCCGTTGCGCCGCTGGCGCGACGAAAAAGGGTTCTCGTTGCGAGTTGCCGCAGCTGAATTCGGAGTGACATTCGCAACGGTGAACCACTGGGAGCGAGGCCGGAAGGTTCCCCGCCCGTCCAGCTTCGCTCTGATCGCAGCCCTGATGGGGGTGCCAATCGAGGACCTGGCCGGCAAGTGGCACCGGTGGCTGCAAGAGAGGCCAGAGACGGGGGACCAGAATGGGAGTGCAGACGGCTGACTTCGTAGAGATGGCGCGTGGGCTGCGCTTGATTGGCGCGGACTACGGGCGGGCGGTGGACATCATCAACGATGCCTACGCTGCGACGCATCGGGGTGAGTTGCCGCCGCTTGAGGCGGTGCGCTTGGCCATCACGGAAGCCTATGGAACTCGTCATGGCGCCGTCGCCCTCGACGGCGGGAAGGAGGAGCGAACCTTGGATCTGGAGTTTCTGCGGGAAGAGCTAACGGACTGTGTGCAGATTGTGGAGCGCAATCTGGAGCGCGTGCACCGCGCCGAACTCGCACTCACGGAGGCGAGGGATGCGCTGGAGGGGCGCAAGGCGGAGATCCTGCGCGAGTACGCGGATCCGGAAGGCCCACACGCGGCTGCTGGCGGTGTGAAGGCGCTTGGTAGCAACGAGGAGGTCCGCCGCGCGACCCTCGACGGCATGGTTGCAGAGCAGGCGATCGCCGTGGAGCAGGCTGCGCGGGAACTCGCTGAGGCGCAGCTCGCGCTTGAGCGCGCCCGCCTGTGGCACGCCCACTACCGTGACCTCCTGCGCGTCTGTGAGGTAGAAGTGGGGGCAAAGCAGGCAGGACTCTAGCACTCGCTTGTGGAACAAGGGTGAACACACGCCCCCTTGGGGCAACCGGCGCCGGGGGGCGTGTTGAAGCGAAGAAGGGAGAAGGAACAATGTCGAAAGAGACAGCGGTAGCGAAGGTTGATCATGAGTTCGCGATCTTGCGCATGGACGAGGGCGTGACCATCGAAGACATCATGGCCGAGAACCTCGGCGGCGGGATCACCTTAAGTGACCTGGACGTGGCGAAGGTGCCTGCGGGGGGCGGTTTGGCTTGGAAGGTCCTCGACGAGGACGGCAAGCCGACGGCGGTGCCCGAACTGGTTGGCATCATCGTGGCGCAGCAGACGCTGCGTTCGTACTACAAGGAGAACTACACTGGCACTGGCACGCCGCCCGAATGCTCCAGCGAAGACGGCGTGAAGGGCGTCGGCAACCCGGGCGGCTTCTGCCGCGACTGTCCGAAGAACGCTTGGGGCACGGGAACGGACCAGGCTGGGAGGCCGACGAAGGGGAAGGCGTGCAAGGAACGGGTGCGGCTTTACTTGTTGACGAAGGACAGTGTGCTGCCCACAGTCGTCAATGTGCCGCCCACGTCGTTGCGGGCGTTCCGCATGTTCTGCGCTCGGCTCACTAAGAGCATGCGCTCCATCACCGGGGTTGTCGTGAGGCTCGGCCTCACCGAGGCCAAGAGCGCCGCCGGCATCGCCTTCAGCCAGATCACCTTCGACCGCGTGGCTGACCTGACCGCTGAGGACCGTGGAAAGGTGCGTGCTTACAGCAAGGCGTTGCAGTCGCTCCTTTCTACTGCGGCCTACACGCCGCATTCGGGCGGCGGGGCGGGGAACGTCGGCGGCACAATGGATGATGAGTCGCCGTTCCCCGAGTTCCCCGACGATGTTCTGAGTGAGGACGACGACATCTAATACGCGAGTGCCGGGGCGGCGGGGGACCAGGCCCTCCGCCCCGGCAGATAGGAGTTGAGCATGCACGAAGAGGCGCGTGCATACTTGAACCTTGGGTGGTCACTTCTACCCATTAAGCCCAGGGCTAAAACGCCATTGGGAAGGTTGCTTCCCGTAGGGGAAGACGGAAGGCCGACCTGGATTCCGTTTCAAACCACGCCACCGCTGATCGACGACGTCGAGCGCTGGCTTGACAGTGAACCAGCAATGAACATTGGCGTTGTCTGTGGCGCCGTGAGCGGCATCATCGTGCTTGATCAGGACGGGGATCAGGGCGCTCATTCGCTGAAGTACCGCGATATTCCCGACACCGTGCGGGCGCGTACGCCCCACGGCTGGCATCACTACTTCCGGCATCCAGGGTTCCCGGTTCCAAACCGTGCGGGGCTGCTGCCGAAGGTGGATGTGCGTGGTGACGGTGGCTACGTGGTCGCACCGCCGTCGCTTGGGCCGGATGGCAACGAGTCCTACTACTGGGTCCGCGACCCGTTTGACTACCCGTTGGCGGATGCGCCTGACTGGCTGCTGGACAAGCTTCGCGATAGCGAAAAGAGCGGCGCACATGTAGCGGGCGATGCGTACGTGGCTGGTATGGACCCGGGCGCGCGGCAAGCACGCGGGGATTGGCTTCACGAGACGCTCAGTGGCGTGGAACAGGGCAGGCGCAATGTGGAGATGACTCGCCTCGCGGGGCGGTACCTCGGCATGGGGAGCATGAGCGTCGAGGAGGTCACGCACATCCTCCTCGCGATCAACCAAAAGTCGTTTCGCCCCCCGCTTGACGAGAGCGAGGTCCGCACCATCGTCGCCAGCATCGCCCGCAGGGAGAAGCGCAAACTCGCCGCGATGGGGCTCCCGCCCGTCATCGGAGGCGGATTGCAGCCCATGCCCCCGCCGTTCCCCGGAGTACCCGTCGAACCGGAGCCGGTGCCTGCGCCTGCGATGACAGCGGTTGACGAGCAACCGCAGGTGGGGGTTGCCAGTGAGTGCAACGCTGCCATCGC
>JAKOTR010000037.1 GCA_029776225.1 Acidobacteriota bacterium
GGGAGCGCCTCCTGCAGGATCAGGCGGGCGGACCCGGCTGGCTCTTTGGTATGCGTGCGGATCTCGCGGGCTAGGCCGGCGCAGGCGCCCGATGTGAACTGGACGCGGCCATGGGAATAGTAGCCGGGCGCAGCGGCGTCACCGGCGAATACCAGGATGCTCTCGGATTCAGCGGCGGCCAACGTCCGGGTCGCCCGATACAGGGCCAGGTTCACCCCGCATTCGGCATCCCCCAGGGCGCGCGCCCGGCAGGTCGGGCTCACCAGATCCCCGATCTGCTGCCCGAGCCGTTGGCTCAAGCTGCGGATCTCCGCCGTGTAGCGCCCCGCCTGCACCGTGATGTTGCCGAACTGCCCCTTTAGCAGCCGTAACGGCGCAAGCTCCGGGTTCCGCCAGTCCACCACGAACAGGCGCACCGTCGCCCCATCATACCGCCCTGCCAACAGGTCCGCCTCAGATATGGCCTCTGACGTAATCAGCCCGGCAACCTCCAGATTGTCCACGCCCGCGCCGGCCTCTTGGCGGACCGCCGTTGGGTCGGCGCCCGGCATCGGATCGTAGGTCTCGCCGCCGACCTGTATCGGCGCGTCGTGCGTGGTGACACACACAACCTGGCCATCCAGCCGCTCGATCCGAACGCACACCGCCAGGTGCAATGCCTCCTGGCTCAGGTCTATCCCAGTCTGCCGCAGCATCAGATCGCCTCCCGCGGGCAGTCGATCTCAATCTCCAGCCCCGCGTGCCAGAACCCGAACGCTCCAGTGGTGGTGATGCTCACCGAAAAATCCGCGCGGAAGCCCCCGCCTTTAGGCGTGGGGGTCATGACACCAGCAACTCCACGATCTGGATCCGTTCCCAACTGCGGATCTCGGTGTCGTCCAGCGTCATCTGCATCTGATCAACGTCGAACCGGGCCGGCACGTCATACTCCCCGCGCCACGTCGGCACGTACCCAGGCGGGCTGGAGAACGTGACGATGCCCGTGGTGGCATCAAGCGTCCAGCCGGTCGTCACCTCCTGGCCCGCCGAATCGTACAGGCGCACGGTGCCAGAGACGGGCTTGGTGATCTTCCGCGTGTAGGTCTGACCACCCGAGGAGTAGGTGCGTTGAAGCTGGAACTTCGTGCTGGTGACCCGCGCCGTGGCGAACTTCACGCCCGGCACCGGCTGATCGGTGCTGTAGTCGCTCCAGTCCTTGAACCGGAACCCCCGCAGCCGCCCC
>JAKOTR010000046.1 GCA_029776225.1 Acidobacteriota bacterium
GCAGCGCCGTGCCGACGCTGGAGGTGCCGCCTGACCTGACCTCACCCACCCGCGATGACCGTTACGCCGTTCCCGATATCGGCGGCAAGGGAACGGCCACTTTCTCGGCCTACACCGCTGAACGTTCTCCGCAGGCCAGAGCGCAGCAGAACAGCGAAGTCCTCCCGGAAGTCGAGCAGGCGCGCATCGAGCGGGCGGGCACCCAGCGCTGGCTGGTGGCCACAGGTTCGCCGGACAAGCTCTGGGGTCCGGTCAAGGAGTTCTGGCAGGAAACCGGCTTCCTGATCAAGCTCGAACTGCCTGACGCCGGGGTCATGGAAACCGATTGGGCCGAGAACCGCGCCAAGATACAACAGGACTTCATTCGCAACCTGTTGGGGAAAGTGATCGACTCGGTCTATTCAACCGCCGAGCGCGACAAGTTCCGTACTCGCCTGGAGCGGGGAAGTACGCCGGGGACCACCGACATCTTCATCAGCCACCGCGGAATGTACGAAATTTACGTTTCCGAAGGCAAGGATCAAACCAAGTGGCAACCGCGTCCAGCGGACCCCGAACTGGAAGCGGAGATGCTGCGCCGCTTGATGATTCGTCTCGGTAGCGAAGAGAAGCGGGCCAATGCGGCTCTGCAAGCGGCCCATGAGAAGCCCGTCGAGCGGGCCAGGCTCTCGCGGGGTAGCGACGGCGCCGGTACGCTCGAGGTGGAGGAGTCGTTCGATCGTGCCTGGCGTCGTGTCGGTCTGGCGCTGGACCGTGTGGGTTTCACCGTGGAAGACCGGGATCGTTCCAGAGGCCTTTACTTCGTTCGTTACGTCGATCCCGAAAGCGACAATGAGAAGAAGGACGATGGCTTCTTTTCCCGCCTGAATCCCTTCAAGGGAAGCGCCGCCAAGGCGCAAACGCAATTCCGCATCTTCGTTGGCGAGGCGGGCAGCCGGTCGACCGTGCAGGTGCTCTCGCTGGAGGGTGGCGTTGATCAGTCCGAAACCTCGAAGAAGATTCTCAACCTGCTCTACGACCAGTTGAAGTGATCCGT
>JAKOTR010000049.1 GCA_029776225.1 Acidobacteriota bacterium
CACTTTCAGTCCTCTACATAGCGAGGGTGGGATTGGAACCGACCTCTATGCCTTGTTTTCAACGTCCAACAGCGAATCCCTGCTGCGCTGAGCAGCCACAAATGGCGTGACTCCTGGGATCCGGCCCCGATGCCCTCCGATCTCGCAAATCTCTCGGAGGCCCTTCCAGGCCCCCCATTTGCGAGCCCGCGCCACGCCTGGCTTCGCGCGCATTCCAGGTCCGGAACGCGCACATTCCGCCAGCGCCTGCCGCCGGACCGCGCCGAGGCATTCGCGCCCGCGACCGTCGCCAGCCCGCGCCATCCCTCGGTTTCCCGCGGCTGCCGTGCTGTCGCAAATCACATAGGGTCCCAGCACAATTCGCCCTCTTTCGAGCGCTCCCTTCACCGGAACGTGGACTTCCACGCCCTAGCGCCGCCCCTGCTTGACGAGGCGCTGCTTGTGCCGACACGGCGGCCCTCGCGCCGAGAAGCTGAGAGCCGGCCGCGTAGAGGCCGTTTCTGGCCGGCCACTGAGGCTCCACCACGACCGGCCTGCCTGACGAGGGCGCTGACGGCCGGCCGCCAGAACGACGATTAGGAGCCTCACAAAACGCGCGTAGAGGCCCTAGGAGCGCCGTTTCTGAGCCGCCCCTATTCCTACCCACCCGAGGCGCGTTTCGGCCCTCAGGCGCCGCCAGAACGCGCGTAGAAACCGTTCTGGCGCCCCTGTCGGCGTCGGCCCTGTCGTCGGCAGGCGTCGACTAGCCCGATCGGGCATGCCCCGGCCCGAAGAGGGCCAGCCGGGTTTTCCCGGTGGATGGAGCCAAGGGATGCGGGCTTCTCTCGCATTCAGACTCTAACCTCGCAAGTTCCATGTCTGGCGGGTCTGGAGCGCAGCGCTTCGTGTGCGCGGGGATGCTCGCATCCGATCCCCCCCGTAGGGGGGTTAGGGGGGTACAATCATCGCCTACGCATACGTCTCCGACTCCGTCTCCGTCTAGGCGATCATCTGATGGCAGATGATCGCATCTGCTATCATCTGCCATCACGCGCATACATGCACCACCACTCTGCTTTGGAACCCCACACCCTTTAGGGGTGGGAGGATGTCAGCTCCGAATACGAATAGGGTAACCGATGGTTACCGTCGGTTACCGCTGGTAACCTCTCGCGTTCATCGGTAGCATCGGTAACCGGAGTGTCATCCGGATCCGGATCCGGCCACTTGCTGGTAACCGCGGTTCGCGCGGAAGAGGGGTCGGTGCCGGCGCCGCTCGTGCGGCTCGGCGCGCCCTGACGCGTCGGCACGGCGCTCGACGCCGAGACCCGTTCGGTCGCGGCGAGGAGCTAACGGCCGGCCACCAGGACCCGGTGGGTGACGAGGAGATCGGCACCTGCGGCTGCGGCCGGCCCGCGGATCGTTACACACCCGTCTCTGGTGTCGGTAAATGTCGGTGGAATGGGTGTGGACGAGATTCCACCCTTGGTTTCCACCCCGGGGAACCGATCTGCAGCGAGTGCGTCGAGGCCGCGCCGGCCCGGCAGGAGGTCGCCGTGCCCGACGACTACTTCGACGAGGGTGACGCGGCGAACCCTGGTGACGCGGCGAAGCCGCAGAACACCGACGACGGCGGCAAGCGCGAGGAGTTCCCGCCCCTGACCGACGCCGACTTCATCTTCCCCCCACCTGGCTGGGAGGAGGAGTGGCGCGCGCGCATGCAACAGGCGAAGGTCGTCGACGACGACACCACCGGCTACCCAGAGCCGCCACCGCCGCGGACTGACGACGAGGACGACATCATCTGACGGCTGCGAGGGGCCGGCCACTGAGGCCGGCCCTGTCGTCGTCTCGGCATCTTTCAGTCCTCTACATAGCGAGGGTGGGATTGGAACGGCGTGAGACATCATCACGCCCTCCGCGTAAGACAAGCTTTCAGACCACTACATTCCACTCCAGAGCGAGGGTGGGATTGGAACTTGAACCATGCGCGGATCGCGGCGAACGGCATTGAGCCTTTCAGTCCTCTACATAGCGAGGGTGGGATTGGAACATCACCCACGCCCGCGACCCGCGCACGACTGCCCTGCTTTCAGTCCTCTACATAGCGAGGGTGGGATTGGAACCCGGGATCATTGGAGGCGGATCTACGTCAATAACAACTCCTTTCAGTCCTCTACATAGCGAGGGTGGGATTGGAACTCCGCCCAGGATCCCCAGGGAGCCGGCGTCCAGATCCCACTTTCAGTCCTCTACATAGCGAGGGTGGGATTGGAACCGACCTCTATGCCTTGTTTTCAACGTCCAACAGCGAATCCCTGCTGCGCTGAGCAGCCACAAATGGCGTGACTCCTGGGATCCGGCCCCGATGCCCTCCGATCTCGCAAATCTCTCGGAGGCCCTTCCAGGCCCCCCATTTGCGAGCCCGCGCCACGCCTGG
>JAKOTR010000050.1 GCA_029776225.1 Acidobacteriota bacterium
ACGGATATGACACAGACGACCGGGAACCCGGTCTACCGCCGGTTCAAACAGGAGGCGCTGGAGACCGCGCCGACAGGAGGAGGCGGCCTGACGCCGACGCAGGCGGCGCAGCTCGCCAATGCCGACGCGATGGCCACCGAATGGGACGGGATGGTGGTGAACGGGGTGTTCACGGCTGCGGCGCTGCAGAATTCCCCGGTCGGCACTGGCGGGTTCACGACGGACGACCGTGCGCTGCTGAACGAGATCCACGAGAAAACCAGATGGATCACTGCAGGCGTCGTCGCGATATCCAGCCCGCTCGACGCTGACATGAACCTGCAGGTGATCGCTGGCGACTCGTATTCGGTGACGTGGTCGTCCCCGGACTGGCCGGACCTGACCGGTTCCACCATAACGCTGATCCTGCAGTCCGGCGGGCAGCAGCACACGGTCACGGCGACACGGACAGGCAATCAGGTTACCGCTGTTCTCACGCCGTCGCTCACCCGGTCTCTGGCGGGTCAGATGTGGGCATACAGTCTGCGGGCGGTCATCAGTCCTGCGACGCAGTACACGCTGGCGCACGGTCAGGTCATCGTCAGGTGTGTCCCGCTGGGAGGTTAGGCCACGATGCCCGAACTCGAACTCGTCAAAAGTTCGAGCGTGGCCTCCCTCGCACAGCCGCTCACAGTCTCCGGGAACTCCGCAACATTCGATGTTGCCCCTGTTGGTGGCCGTTGCTACGTCCTCACCGACGGGCGAAGCGAAGAGGCCATCATCCCGCGCCTTGTGTCCAGCGTGGTGGGGCAGTCCCTCATCCGCGGCGTCGGCGGCTCCACGCCCCGGATGTGGCCCGCCAACACGCAGGTGCTCTCCTGGCCGGACAACAACAACCGGCCAGCACTACAGAAGGCGATGTATTACACGCTGAAGCAGATTGCGATGGAGGCTGGCTGCCCCATACTTGTGGGAGCAGGAGATGCCTTCGCCGGGATGAACGCAGGACACGCCCCGACCCTCCAGGGAGTGATCCAATCCTTGCGCTCGGAGGGGTTCGCGGATATCTTCCCTGTCCCGTTCCTGAGCGACAGCGGTTCGGAACTGTTCCAGCCGGGCACGCCGACCGCGTTCACGGGGCCGACGGACTACCTGTCTGCCGCGATTGATGCCGCGGCCACCTCAATGAGCGTTGTGAACGGGGACCGCATTGATATCGGGGATTATCTGGTGCTGTCCTCGGACAGCGGGGTCCCCACCTTTGGCAATTCCGAGGTGGTGCGGGTGACCGGGCGGACGTCCCAGACAAATCTCAGCATCGCCCGGGCGCAGTTAGGCTCCACGGCGAGGTCCTTCAGTGCGTTCAACCGGGCGATGCGCCTGTCGCAGGCGTGGCTGAGCCCGCGCGCGCCCTTTGCGGCCATCGGCTCGTCCGGCAGCTGGGTGTGGATGTCCTGCAGCCACGACCGGCATCCGTGGGATACGGGATACACGCAGCTTGCCAACCGGTACTACGACGTGTATTGCCAGTTTCTTATGGGGAGGTAGCGGGGCGTGTGAGCCACGACGAGATCACGACGATCATCACCCGGCTTGACCGGATGGAGCGGAAGCTGGACGAGCTGGGGACACGATACGAGCGCCACGAAGCGCAGGCCGAGCAGCAGGAGAGGGCCGCCGCAGAGCTGCGGCGGTTTCTTTATGCCGTGGCCACCGGCGTGATGGTAGCGGCGATCACCGGGCTGGGCGGCCTGATGCTGGCGGTGGTGAAGCTGATGAGGTGAGATGATGGAGATCGCGGACCTTGCGACGGTGGGGGGGCTAGCCACAGCCACGAGCGTGGTGGTGGCGGCGCTGAAGCCGATCATCAGGACATCGGGACGGGCCACCCACGCGGTGGCCCTTTTTGTTGCGTGCGCTCTTGCGGCCGGGACGGCCCTGGCGGGCGGGTTCGGGACCCCGCCGGACTGGGCGCGGGCCGCGCTGACGGCTCTTCTTGCCACGGCAAGCGCCATCGGGCTGCATCAGGCGACGGTGGGCGTGAAGCCGTCCGTGATCCAGATGGAGGAGTGATGATGAACATCCTGACGCTCTTGCGTTACGCGGGGCTGCTCTCGGAGATCCTGGCGGCCCTGGGGGCGCTCTCTGCGGCGGGGCAGACCGGCCACCAGACGATCCGCGGCGTGCGCTACGGCGGCGGAGAGTATGAGATCGAGCTGAACGTGAAGCGCGTGCGATGAAGGAGCCGCCCCGCATCACGGACATAGACAGCCTGGAGCCGTATGTGGCCGGGCGGGTGCGTCGGATCCTGGACCGCCTGACGAGACAGGGTTGGGATCCGGTGGTCTTCGAGGCGCGGCGCACGCCGGAGCGCCAGGAGTGGCTCTACGGCATCGGGCGGACGCATTCCAGGCACCGGCGGCCGGTGACCTTCACACGGAGCAGCCGGCATCTGGTGGGCAAGGCGGTGGACATCGTGAGCCGGAGCAAGGGCTGGAGCGACCCGAAGTTTTTCGATGCGCTGAAGGAGGCTGCGGAGGCGGAGGGGATGGCCGTGCCGTTTGCGTGGGACCGGGCGCACGCGGAGTGGAGGGGGTGAGGGGGTCAGAGGGAAAGCACAAATTTGGCGCCGAGCGCCTTGAGCATCTCGAAGAGGTTGATGCAGGGGACCTGGAATGACCGGCAGACATCGGGGATCTTGATCTTCTTGCCCTTCCGGGAAACCTCCAGAGTAACTACCGTCCAATGGTGAGCCTTGGCGTGGGCGATCAGCCAGCCATCGGCGCCGCTCAGAAAGTCTTTCGTGTGAGCATCTTCGAAATTCGACCTGATCCAAGCGGCGATCTCCTGGAACGCCGACTGTACCGCATCGTCCGGGGCAAGGAAGAACGACTGGCTCCGCTGGCGGGCCCAGCTGGCGAGCTCATCCTCCCCCTTCAGCAACTCCTGCAGCACCGTTTCGATGCTGGCCACACGCCCCTCTTCGTTTGCCCGAACCAGGCAGTCCCAGAATGCGGGACAAACGCTGAACGGGTAATAGCGATTCTTGGCGGTGTGTGGTATCCTCTCCATGTGTGGTATCCTCTCCATGGATAGGCCTCCTCGTGAGGTGTTTGCCGCCGGCCTGGTGGGCAGGCTGGCGGCGTTGTTTTTCTGTACCGCAAAACAGATTCTACACTCTCTGTTAGCCGCAGCGCGCGGCGTCAGCCAGGCGCGCGTCGCGGCTGGCGTGATGAAAGCGTTGGTGTCCAGAAGGTAGCGGCTCAAGGAATGGCTCCCGCAAGCTGGCCGAGCCTGTGGAAGCTCTCTGGCTTCCAGGTGCCCACGAGGCGGAAAGCGTCGGCGAAGCCCATCTGGCCGGAATAAGCGCTTTCCACAACAGCGCTGGTGAACCGCCGGCCAAGCCTCGCCAAAGCAGTCATATACGGATTGGCTGGCCTGCCTGCCCGCCCTGGGAAGCGGCTGAGCCGCTCCGCCTCCTGGTGCCAAATCCGTGGAAACTCTTCCCGGGGAAGCGCGCCGGCATCGAGCAAGCGCCGCAGAATCACCAGCGTACTCACCCTGAAGGCTCGAGCCAGAGGCTCGATGTGAGGGCCGACCGGTTCGCCTCCGCGCAGGGTATCAGCGATCTGGCTGAGGATCTGGCGGTCCAGCCGGCTCTTGAGTTCCGCCTCTGGCACGAGCAGCTCAGCCGCAAAGGCGTTGCACCAAACCTCCTCAGCACGGGCAGGCCAGACCTCAGGGCCCGAGGCGGAGAAGACCTCGGAGACACCGGAGGACCCCAGCACGATGTGCCCAAGTTCGTGCGCCAGCGTGAAGATCTGCGCCGCCTTGGTATCGGAGGCGTTGACGAAGATAAGCGGAGCCCGGTCATCGGCCAGAGCAAAGCCCCGGAACTCCCGCGGGTCCAGGCGCCTGCGAGTGTTGCTGCCTACCACGCCGTTCATCATCACCAGGATGCCGGCATCTTCGAAACGGTCCCGCAGTTTGCGGAGGGCGTCCTCCCAGCTGGAGGATGGCTTCCTGACGGTCTGGTCGAGATCCAGCGACTCGCTCAGGCGGCAGGCGACGTCTTCCGCACGGTCGCTTACGCTGGCGGAGCGGTAGAACGTCACACGGGGGAGATCCTCCGCCTCAGCGTAGGCCCGGTACCACTCCTGGCGGACCTGGCAGAGGTGGATGGTGTCCAGCAAGTCTATGCTGGGCGCGCGCAAGTCCTGCCCGGGCATCACACGGAAGTCTTCAACGGGCAGCTTCTCTTCGGGAGGCGCCGGGAGGAAAAGATAACCGAACGGCACGTGGACCTTCTCAGCGAAGGCTTGTAACTGCCGCAGAGTGGGCTGGGCCTCTCCGGCCTCCCAGGACGCAAGCCGCGGGAACGGCTTCTGGAGATCCTCCAGAGTCTTTCCCGCCCGCTC
>JAKOTR010000105.1 GCA_029776225.1 Acidobacteriota bacterium
AAGCGCTCCCACGTCTCCTGCTGGAACGCCACGCCGGTGGAGTCCCACCTATTACCAGCGAAGGCGATCTCATACGGCGGATCGCAGAGGAAGGCGTGGAACGGCTCGCCGTCCCATTCCCACTCGCGCACGTCGGCGTTGACGAGGGTAAGTTTACCCAGCAACGGAAACCTCCTCGAAGTGCATGCCCATGAAGTCCACTCCGCCAGGCATGAAGGCCAACCTTGCGATGGCGTCCGCGACAGCGTTGAAGCCCTCGGCGCACCCCTTGCCGCCAAAAAGCACATCCTCGCGCGCCTCGTCGAGAGTGCGTTGGATGGAGTTGAGCCGCTCCGGGTCGAGGATCTCCGCTATCGGCTTGTAACGCAACTCCTCGATCCGGAGCGGCACAGCCGCGCTCAGGGCGATCTTCATCAAGCCACACTCGTTACTTCCCGGCATCGTGGTCACTCTCCATTCTGCCAGATGTGCGTGGGTAGTCCAGCATTTCACCAACCGCCGGTTGTTCGCCGCGGGCGACGCGGTTCCACCACCGTTCTGCAGCGTCGATGAGAGCAAGCTTCTCGCAGTAGTGAAGCGCCTTGAGCTTCTTGATCAGCGCCGGTCCGTCCACCTGCCACTTCTCAGCGCCGCCGTCGATGACGGCAACGGCAACCTCGTGCTCAAGGAAGCCGGCGGCGCAAGGCGCCGCGAATAGAGCCCCGTTCAGCACGTCGAGCAGGAGGCCCTGTTCTCCTGCGCTGAACCGCGAGCGCATGCCACGCCGGGCGGCGGCAAGCGCGTAGAAGTAGCGATCGAGACTCTTGGCGATGGTCGATGAGCGATCAGTCGATTGCTCGTCCTGCGGGTTCGCCTGCCGCGCCTCCACCTGCGCAAGCGTGGCGGGCGGCATAGTGATCGAAAATCGTTGTACCTTCATCATTCTCCTCCTTAGTGGTGTTATTGTGGTGATGTTATTATAACACTGCCTGGAAAGCTTGTCAACCCTCTCGCTGGCCTGCGCCTCTCGGCGCGTCCTGCAGAGCCTCGGCCCTTCCGTGTGACGACCGTGACGGCTTGACGGCAAAATCCGGTTAATTTGTATACGCGCGCGTGAAGGTTAACCGAAATTTGCCGTCAGGCCGTCACAGCCGTCACGCTTCAGCGATTGATGTTCAGCACCTTGCTCTGTGCAGCCCAGGACGCGGTCGCTCCGCACGCCGCCACGACATCCGTTGCGAAGGCCCAAGCGGTGCTACCCCGCATTTCGGCGATGGCGACTTCGTGAACGCCGGTTCGGGGGTGTGCGATGTGCAGCGCCTTGCGCTGAGGGTCGTACCAAATCGACCCGTCAAGCGCCTCGGTGAGCGCCCGCGCCGGGGCGATGACCCGCCCGTTCATGATGTCGGCAGCGATTGCCGTGGCGACACCGTTGATGCGGATGCTCGGCTTCAACCTGGGCGGCGTCCAGATGGCGCTGACCTCGAAGTGCATCCCGTCGGGGCGGCTCGTCCACCGCCCGCCCCAGGTGAAGCCGAACCTCTCGAAGCAGGGAGCGACTTCGGCCAGCGACCCGCGCTTTCCGGCGGGGAGAGGGCGCTGCCCTAGAGGGTTGTGTGACGGGTTCAAGTCAAACGCCGTGCCCCACGAGTGGTTCGACGGCGACTGCGTGCTGCCCCGGATCAGACGCGGCACCCAGGAGCCACCCCAGAAGAGGATCCGGTCGAGCAGACCGGCCTCCTCCACGGCAGCGAAACCGGCGAGCAGTTGGTCAACGCAGGCCCGGTACCACTGCACCCGCCCGCTGCACGTCCCGCCGTAGGTTGGCACACCGCGAAGCTGCGGCACGTCAACCGTCACGATGTTAGCCGCCACCCAACTGGGGTCGATGCGGATCGTACCGTCCGGTTTCGGCTCCCAGGACACCGAACCGACGATAGGATGGTTTGTGCGAGGCATAGTTACTTCTCCTTC
>JAKOTR010000114.1 GCA_029776225.1 Acidobacteriota bacterium
CGGCGAGAAGCAGCGGGCCGCCCGCGAAAAGCTGGCGGCCGGCGCCCCCGAATCCGAAGAGCTCCTGGCCGACGCCAAAATCGACGTCAACGAGTTTTTCGCCTCCGGCAAGACGGCGGACGATTTTGAAGCGATTCTCGCGGCGGCGCAGACCCCGCTCGAGCTGGCAATTTCCAAACTCAGTGCTGATGTCCCGGATACAGAACTCAGCCGACTGCTTGAACCGGTCCTGGCGGAAGTGGGCCGGCTCGACCCGATTGAGCAGGACCGTCATCTCCGGCTGATCCAGGCGCGCGTTGGCAAGCGCAAAGTCCCGGTCGGCACGTTGAGGAAGCAGCTCAAGGTTGTCGAGCTGAATGCCGCAACTCGCCGGCGGCACGCTCGAGGTGGTTCGAGAGCGCCCGCCGATGGCGAGCCGCACGCAGTGGAGGAGAACCTGCCGGCGATTCAGATCAACAACCGGCAGCTCTATCGGGTGGCAGCCGATGCCTGGCGAGCCATCCACGCGCTGAACGGCGACCTCACCTCGCCTGAACGTCTGCCGTATTTTCTGTTTCGGCGGCAAGACTCACTCGTGCGGCTTTGCGGAAGTCAGGAGGAGGGCATTGAAATCGAGACCGTGACCGAGGGCTCGCTTTTCGCGCTCCTCGTGCTCGCTGCGAACTGGGTCAAGGTGACAGAGGAGGCGGTCCTCAATGTGCATCCCCCGGCCGACCTCACCCGGGTCATGAGCCATTTTCCCGATCCGGCGCTTCCGCAACTTGAAGCTGTTCTTCGGACCCCTGTCTTCGGCCGCAATGGCCGGTTGGTTGCCGAACCTGGGTACCACCGCGACGAGAAGGTCTGGCTGAATCCCCTGGACACGATCGATCTGTCCGAGATCCCGGACGCGCCTTCCACCAGAGAGATCGCTGCTGCCCGCACGCTGCTGCTCGACGAACTACTGGGCGATTTCCCGTTCGTCAGCCGATCCGATGCCGCGCACGCCGTGGCCGCAATGATCTTTCCCTTCGTGCGGCGGCTGTTCAGCGGCCCTTCTCCCATCCACCTGATCGAGGCGCCGCGGCAAGGCTCCGGAAAAGGATTGCTGGCCAATGTCATTTCGCTTGTGGCCCACGGCGTCCCCTGCGATACCAAAACGCTGCCGGACAGCGAAGACGAGATCCGGAAGCTGTTGACGACCGAACTGCTCAAGGCGCGCCCGGTAATCCTGCTCGATAACGTTGATGAGCGGAAGTCCATCATCTCCCGCGCGCTCGCCGCAATCACTACGGCCGAGATATGGAGCGACCGCATGCTGGGCAGCCTCGAGGACGTCCGGGTGCCGAACCTGGCCCTTTGGCTCATGACGGGGAACAACCCGAAACTCACGGGAGACATGCCGCGCCGCTGCGTGCGCATCCGGATCGATCCCAAAATAGACCGGCCGTGGAAGCGCGCCGGGTTTCGGCATCCGGATCTGGTGGGCTGGATTCGCGAGAACCGGCCTCGCCTAGTCCAGGCTGTGATTGTCCTGGTGAAGGCGTGGCTGGCTGCCGGCCGCCCCATCCACACTGTTCGGCTCGGTTCCTATGAGGCGTGGTCGGCGACGATCGGCGGCATTCTTCAGGCTGCCGGCATACCCGGATTTCTGGAGAGCCTCGATGAACTCTATGACGCCGCCGATTCCGAAGGCCAGGAGTGGCGCAGGTTCACCGCAGCCTGGTGGGATGCTTTCGAAACGGAACCCAAGAAGGTTTCGGAGCTGAACGAGTTGTGCGAACGGGAAGGGCTGATGCTGGATCTGCGGGGTGACCGCTCAGAGCGTTCACAGCAGACAAGGCTCGGAAACGCGCTGCACAACCGGCGCGATCAGGTGTTTGATCGATACCGGATTGTCAAAGTCGATCCGCAGACCAAGCATAAGGGCGCGGCCATGTACGCCCTCCAGATGAACGCGCCGGGCCGGCCGACTCCGACCGGTCCGGTCGATTTGGGGACCTTGGGGACCTTTGGGGACCTTGGTTTTGAAGGTCCCCAAACGCTAAGCCCCATTGATCCAATCAGTTTCGGAGAAGTTGGGGACCTTGGGGACCTTGGAGGGGATCTTCGCGCGCGAGATTCGAAAAAAGAAGAAATTCCGGGTGAGGGAGAATTTTTGAATTTTTCTCACGCAGGTATAGCGGAAACCGGCCTCAAGGTCCCCAAGGTCCCCAAACCGTCTGCAATCGACACAAAACAAACCAGATCTGATTTGGGGACCTTGAACACTGAGGTCCCCAAAAGGTCCCCAAACGTCCCCAGGTCCCCAAATGGCGGCATTGGTTCGGCTATCGACTTGGCCCGGTTGCCGGATTCGGGCGGCGGTCGCGATGACGAACCGCCGTAGCTGATCGCCAAGTTGCGATCAAAATCCCTGGCAATTGAGGAGGCACATCGATGACAGCGGTAGAGGACACCGCAGTAAGTGCGGCCGAGACTGAACGCGTGGTCACGAACGATAAAGGCCGGCCGAGTCTCGCCGTCTTTGTTTCTTCCGCCCTCGACACGTGGGCGACAGCGAATCCGGAATGGTTCGCCCGCGACGTACAGATCAACGACACGATGTACCGGCGGCTCGATCCCGAGTATTACGCGTGGCTGCGGTCGCGGATGGTGCTGGCCAAACAAGCGGCGGCGGCCGGGAAGCTCTCTGCGGCCGCGTTCGAAGACCTGCGTGTGCGGTTCAACGCCGTGCACGAATGGGCGCTCGAGCATTTCGGGGAGGAGCGGCTGCTCGAAGCCGTGCGGACGATGCGCGCGGCCGATTACAAGCCGCCGGTGGCCAAGGACGACGCCCCGCGTGTTCCGGCGACGCGCTCGAGAGAGAGCAGTCATGTCGCGCCCGAAGCGGTCGCCATGGTGGATGCGATCAGCGAACGCGCGCTGTCTCTGGGCTGGAAAAGGGAACGGCTCTATGGCGCCGGCGGCCGTGGCATATTCGATCCGCGGCGCGGGCTTGTTTGCTATCTGAAACCCGGCGATCGAATCGGCGAGGTCACCGCGCAGGCGGTTGAAATCATCCTCAAGGACGGCGTTCGGCAGCATTTCTATAATCCCGATGTCGAACAGCCGTGGCTAAAGCGAATCCGGTGATAGACCACGCGCCGCAACATTTTTTGGACAATTTGACGGGTTCGTGAGTATCTATTGTCAGAGGCTCGGTTCGACAGGCCGGCGCAAAGCGCACCCTCCGAAAGATCCCTCCCACAAGTAGCTCAGCGAGCGCCGGGACTCTCGTAAAACTCCATCCCGCATTTTGCAAAGCCAGGATTGTCTCCCCGATGGCAAAGCCAATCCCGCTTTACGCGGCGGATCTGCATCTGTGCGATTGGATCTCGGAGCAGAGAGCCAATCGCCTCGAACGGCTCGGTTTGGCGAAGGTCGTCCGCCATCCGAAGGGCCACATCGCTCGATGCATTTTCCACCGCCGTCCCGGTGAGCCGGTCGTGCGCTTCCGCGGGAGGGCGTACTCGTATCGGGAGCACCTGGCCAACGGCAAGATCACGTGGTCGCTCCGGCGGTTGGGCAAATGCGACGAACTGCGGCCGCTGTTTCTTCAAGTGGTCGCGGACTGCCTGGTCGAGCGATGATCGATCCCCGGCTTCAGCAAAAGCTCGATCTGGCCATCTTGAAGCAGGCCGTGCGCGATTTGTGGCTGCGCACGGACGGCTTCCGCATGACCAGGGATGAGCAGGAAGAATCGATCGATCTCATGCTCGATGCCGCGCGCTGGTGTTTCGTCGACCGCCATCCGCACCACGTCTTCAGCTTCCGGCAGATCTGCGAGCGATCGGGCATCGACCCTGCGAAGGGCGCGCTCAGGCTCTTCGCCAGTCTGCCGGCGAAGCGGAAGCGGGAGATCTGGCAGGCGTTGCGGCACTACCCGAACCGGCATCTGCCGCGCAGTTGGCAGGCGTGCCAGGGAAGCGCCGCGACCCGCCACAGGCCGAAGGGGCCGCGCTACCTGTAGCAATTCTGGGTCCTTCCCGGGCCTCGCGCCCGGCGGTGTCCGGATGGCACGATTTCGCCAGCGTGACGACCGAAAAGAGGTCGTCAGGTCGTCACGCGGTCGTCGCGCCCCAGCGGTGCGTGAGCGTACGGAGTTTCAAAGTTTACCGGGGGCGGGGCTTCTCCAACCCTCAAGGCACAGGCTGGTTCTCCAGCAGCCTGTGAATGCCCCCGGTAATTCGTTCTGGAGAAAACCTTGTTTGGAGAAAAGCATTGTCTACCGCAAATCTATCCGCGAGTCAGGCCGCTGCCGCGGCCAAGTTCCCCGGCCTGCCGTCGCCGGCAGGCCCCACCGACTTGAACCAGATCCTTCGCCATCGCTCCGTGGTAGAAGTTACTCCGGCGCTGGCACAGCGCATTGTGACAGAGTGCCGCTGCGAGCACCAAGCCCCGCCGGGAAAGTGGCACGTCGATTTTCTCGCGGCCAAAATCAAGGACGGTCAGCTATGGACTCGACCGCTGTCATTTGCTCTGGTGGAAGGTCGACTGATCCTCATCAATGGGTGGGATCGTCTGGCGGCAGTCAGCCGCAGCGGGATCGCGGTGCGGTTTCCGATTCGTGTAACGCCGGTTGGTAACCAAGAGGAGCTACGCAGTTTGGCTTTCTCGCCTGCTGCCTCGCGGCTGGCGCCAGAAGCCGAGAAACGCATCACGCCGCCGCCGGCGCAGCAGCATCCGGCTCCGGCCGCCGCTCCAGTGAATGGGCGCACGGCCGGCGATGCGCTCGCGCCCTTGCGGGCGACACCGGGGGATGCGCCGCTGGACCAGTTCCTCAAGGACGGAACGCGAGTGTTCGTGACTCCGGAATTGGCCCGGCGTATCAACGCGGAGTGCCGTTATGAGCATGAGCGTCCTTTGCGGGAGGATCGACTCGCGCAGCACGTCAGGGACATGGCTGCCGACAGGTTCTTCCAGGGATCGCTGTTGGCCTTCGGTTCGCTGAATGGCAAGTTGATCCGCGTCGACGGTCAGCATCGCACGGAGGCTGTCATCGAGAGCGGCAAAGGGCAGAGCTTCCTCATTGCCGTGCATCCCGTCGAAAACGAAAAGGAACTGGCGCAGTTATATTCCATTTTCGACGCAGCGAGTTCCGTACGCACGCCGGTGGAATCCGCCAGCTGGCTGTTGCCCAAGACCGGACTGAGTAAACGCGAACTGGCTGTGTTGTTACGCACCGTGCCGTTTGTTCAGGCCGGCTTTCATCTGCCCCAATCGCGGCAAGCGGCCAAGATGATGCAGTCTTCGGCTGAACGCAATGCGATAGCGCTTCGCTGGTCGCCCTTCGCCAAGCGGTATTTCGAATTGATCGCTCCCGCGCCACGCGCGGTGAAAGACGCGCTGCACTGCCAGACCGTTGCCGCCGTGGCGCTCATGACGTTGAAGTTCCACACGCAACACGCCGCTCAGTTCTGGGGCCCGATTGCCAGGCTGGCCGAGGAAGACATGGGTCTGGACCGCAGCGATCCGCGGCGCGCCCTGTACAAAAGGCTGCAGGTCCGCGAAAAGTCGATCCCGATGCAATTGCACGTCGCGGCTGCCGCCTGGAACGCTTTCTATGAAGGCCGCCGAATGAAAGGGATTCGGGTAAACCCGGACAGGCCCTTCACGATCGCCGGCACGCCGATAGTCGAAGTCCATCTTGAAGGAGACGACGATGCTGCAGAACGTTCCAATTAGCGCGATCTTCCCTCGTGAGGGCGGGCCGCTGCGAAAACTGAACTCGCAGCACGTCAAGCTTCTGGCGGAAAGCATCCACGAGATCGGGCTGCAATGCCCGATCTCGGTTCATGCCATTCCGTGTCCGCCCGATGCTCCCTACAATCACCACGGCTGTTACTACCAAGTTGCCACTGGCAACCACCGCCTGGAAGCGTGCAAGCAGTTGGGGTGGAAAGAGGTTCCGGCGTTCGTTCTCGACATGAACGACGTGGACCGTGGCCTGTGGGAGATTGACGAGAATCTCATCCGCGCGGAACTCACAGAGTTGGAACGGGCAGAGCACATCAAGCAGCGCAAGGTCCTCTACCTTCTCAAGCACCCAGAGACCAAACACGGCGGCGATCACGGCAACCAGCACACGGGCGGAAAGAAGCGAGAGAGGCAAGTCGCCAATATTGGCGACTTGGCAACTCCTGTCTGTTTTGTCAAGGATACGGCCGTAAAGACCGGCATGTCGGAGCGCGACGTCCAGCGCGCTGTCCACCGTGCCGAGGCGATCGACGAGCCCGTGAAGGAAGCCATCCGCGACATGCCCGAGATCGCGGACAAAGGCGTGGAGCTTGATGCGCTCGCGGCCGTGGAACCCGAGGAGCAGAAGGCGGCGGTGGAAGCGGTGAGGTCCGGCAAGGCGCGCAATGTGCGCGAGGCGACCAAGGGAGCAAAGGCGCGCAAATCCAAACGCCGCACGCGGCCGACGCCTTCCGATGAAGACTTGGTCCGTCGCGAAATCATGGCGGCGCTGAAGCACTGTCAAAAGAAACTTACGAGACCCATAGCCGCCGTCCAGATCAACTGCGACGGCAGCGCCGTTGACGTCGTGGTGACGTTTCGGGCATGAGCACGGCAGAGGCCGTAGAGTTCACTGGCGGCGCTCAGCGCTGCTCGCGCAAGGCGCCGTTCTTCCTGGTGCCGCGGGAGTTGCTCGAAGCGGTGGCCTGGACCCGGCTGGAAGGCGACCGGAAGTATGCGCCCGGAAACTGGCAGAAGGGCGATAGAGAGTTCTTCGTGGATTGCCTCTCCCATGCCATCCAGCACTTGATGGACGCGCCGTGGGAGGAGACCGAGGACTTCGAAACGCACTTGGCGCACGCGGCCACGAACATCGCGTTCATCCTGTGGGCGAAGCGCCGGGGCCTGGTGAGCCGCGAGGACTTCCAGCAGGTGGCGCGGTTGCTCCAGAAGTGATCTTGCACCCGAGATACCCCTAGCCAAAGAGATGCCGGTGGGCTGGGAGTGGGGAGACCGGAGACCAAGCTGAGCCAGCAGGCGGCAGGAGCTACGAACTGCCGTGGCCACGGCCTCAAGTAGCACCACCAACCCACATCGGAGTAAACGCCGGCGACAGCGACCGGGGGCGATCTGGCAGCCCCCCGGATTCAAGTAACACGAGACAGCCCCGGCCCCATGATCTACGGCAGCGTGTGCTCGGGAATTGAAGCAGCCACGGTCGCTTGGGAACCG
Source organism: Acidobacteriota bacterium (assembly GCA_029776225.1). Classification (GTDB taxonomy): domain Bacteria; phylum Acidobacteriota; class Terriglobia; order Bryobacterales; family Bryobacteraceae; genus Fen-330. The sequence goes on from JAKOTR010000114.1 coordinate 7,210, forward strand.
CTGGGGTTCCGGCCGGCGTGGTTCGCGGAAATCGATCCGTTCTGTTCGGCGCTGTTGTCGCACCGCTACCCGGGCGTTCCCAACCTTGGCGACTTCAGAGAGATCCGGGCCGAGTCCGGCCCAATCGACCTGCTTGTGGGCGGAACGCCGTGTCCCTCGTTCTCCGTCGCCGGAAGACGAGGCGGACTGGCTGATCCGCGTGGTCAACTGGCCATCGAGTTTTGCCGGCTTGCTGGCCGCCTTCGGCCCCGTTGGGTCGTCTGGGAAAACGTCCCCGGTGTTCTGTCATCGAACGGCGGACGGGATTTTGGCGCCATCCTCGGGACGCTGGCGGAACTCGGGTATGGTTGCGCCTGGCGAGTGCTGGACGCTCAATTCCTCGGAGTGCCCCAGCGACGCCGTCGCGTCTTCGTTGTCGGACATTTTGGAGACTGGCGCCGTGCCGCGGCGGTACTTCTTGAGCGCCAAGGCCTGTGCCGGGATACTCCGGCGCGCCGCAAAACGCGCCAGGGCGTTGCCGCCCTTACTGCGGATGGCGTTGGAACATGTGGCGCGGATGATAACCAAGCCCAGGCCGGTCACCTGATCCCGTTCGGCGGCAATAACACGACCGGGCCGATCGACATCGCGACTGCATGCAACGCCCACGGCGGCAGCATGCGGATGGACTTCGAAACCGAAACGTTCTGTGTGGAGGTTGCGCCGCCGCTGCTTGCCGGCGCGAACCGTACCGGCGGGGACCGCTTCCCCGGCATGAGCGTGGACACGTGCGGATCGTTGATCGCGCACACGCTGCGCGCTGAGGGAATGGATGCGAGCGAGGACGGCACCGGCCGCGGCGTACCGATTCTGCCCGTTGCGTTTTCGTGCAAGGACTCGGGCGCGGACGCGACGGAAGATGTGGCGCCGACGATGCGCGCGATGGGCCACCGGGAATCGCATCCGAATGCCGGCGGCCAGCTCGCAGTGGCGTTCCGGGGATTCGGTCAGGACGGTTTCGTGCCGGGCGAGATTGCGCCGCCGGTGCTGGCGAGCGACGGCGGGACGGTCGGGCCGCCGGTGGTTTTCGAATCCCGCTTCGTGCGCAACGGACGCGGCGCTCCCGATGTAATCGCGCCACCGCTCAAGGCGCAGTCCGGCGGTTCCGGACGCGGCGACGGTGCGCCGCTGCTGGCGACGTGGTTTGCAGTTCGAAGGCTTACGGCGCGCGAGTGCGAGCGGCTTCAAGGTCTGCCGGACGACTACACGTTGATTCCGAATTATCGGAAGAAGCTTCGCGCGGACGAGGTTTCGGAAATGGCTGCCTACCTCGGCATACCGCTCGATGAGGCTCGGCAGTTGGGGGCCACTCCGGATGGTCCGCGCTACAAGGCCATAGGCAATTCGATGGCGGTGCCGGTGATGCGTTGGATTGGCAGGCGAATCCAGGAGGTCGAAACCCTCGGTGATTGATGGCCGCCTCGCGCCCGCGATGGCAAAGCGCATCGAACTGTGGCCGCTGGACCGGTTGGTTCCGTACGCGAGGAACGCGCGCACGCACTCGGATGAGCAGGTCGCCCAGATCGCCGCGAGCATCGCCGAGTTCGGGTTCAACAACCCTGTGCTGGTGGATACGAACGCCGGCATCATCGCTGGCCATGGCCGGGTGCTTGCCGCGCGGAAGCTCGGGATCGACCAGGTTCCGGTCGTTGTGCTCGATCATCTGAGCGAGACGCAGAAGCGCGCCTACGTCCTCGCTGACAACCGCATCGGCGAGAACGCGGGTTGGGATGACGAGATCCTTCGCACCGAGCTGACGGACCTCAAGGACGCGGATCTTGACCTCGCGCTGTTAGGGTTCGATGAGAACGAACTGGCGACCTTGTTCGCCGAGGCCGCACCCGAGGTCGCCGCCTCTGAAAAGGAGAAAGCGCCAGAGGAAGTGCCCGAAGCTCCGGAAGAGCCGGTCACGCGGCCCGGAGACATCTGGGTGATTGGTCAGCACCGCCTGATCTGCGGGGATTGCCGGGATTACGCGGTTGTGAAGCAACTGCTCGATGGTAAGCGCGCGAACGTGGTCATCACGTCGCCGCCTTACGCTTCCCAGCGCGCCTACGATCCCTCCAGCGGCTTCCGGCCGGTCCCGCCGGACCAGTACATCGAGTGGTTCCGCAATGTGGCCGCGAACATCGCTGCGGTGCTGGCGGATGACGGCTCGTACTTCCTCAACATTAAGGAGCACGCCGACGGCGGCCAGCGCAACCTCTACGTCAAGAAGCTGACCATTGCGCATGTGGAGCAGTGGGGCTGGCGCTTCGTCGATGAACTCTGCTGGCGGAAGACGGACGATGGAGTGCCGGGTGGTTGGGGCAATCGCTTCAAGAACGCATGGGAACCAGTCTTCCACTTTTGCCGCCACGAGAAGATCAAATTCCGCCCGAAGGCGGTTGGGCACTGGTCGGAGGACTGCTTCGACTACTCGCCCAATAACCCGAAGTCCACGTCCGGCAGCGGTCTGCTCGGCACCGGGCCGCGCGGCGCCGCGGCGGACGTCGGGAGGAACCACGATTCGTGGCAGACCACGCGCCGCAACGCCAATGACCTCGAGGGCCGGCACGGCGGAATCGCACGCCCGAGCAACGTGATCGAGGTGAAGACGGAGAGCAGTCAGGGATCGCATTCCGCTCCGTTCCCGCGGGCCCTGGCCGAGTTCTTCGTGAAGGCCTTTTCCGATTCCGGCGATCTGATCTTCGATCCGTTCCTGGGAAGCGGAACGACCATCGCCGCGGCCCACGTGCTCGATCGGATCGGCTACGGCACCGAGATCAGCCCGGCGTATTGCGACGTGATTCTGCGCCGCATCGAGCACCTCACCGGCATTGAGCCGGCGCTCGCGTCCGGAGAAAAGTTCAGCGACATCGCCGCGCAGCGCGCGGCCACGACGTAATCCAAACCCACTCACAAGGAGACAACGCCAATGCCCGAAGTTGCCACGCCGAATCAGGCCGAACGCGAGTTCGAGACCGGTTCGGACGAGTTTTTCAAGGGACAGTCGGAAGCCCAGTCGGGACTGCTGTTCCTCAACCACAAGCGCGTCTTCGACGAACTGCTCCAGGAGTCGCTCGAGACCACGCGCCAGCAGCGCACCCTATTTAACAAGATGGTGCTGGACGCCCAAACGCTGGGCAACCAGATCATGCAAAACGCCATCGCCGTTGCGCAGAAGGTTAGCGAGCAGTCAGCCGAGACGGCGAATCTGGCCGGCAAGCAGGCCGTGCGCCACGCCGACATCGCCATCGACCGGCAGTGGAACGTGGATGAGCAGGGCTACACCGCCGAGGAGATCCTGGGCAACCAGACCTTCAAGGAAGGCATCCGCGCCATCGTCGTGGCAGCCGTTACCGAGGCCCTCAATAACCGCAAGGTATAGCCCACGCGCCGGCGGCTGGCGGCCTGGTAACCACCACGCCGCTCGCCACCCAACCTTCGACCACCATGAAAACGCTAATCACCGTCCTCAAGTTGTTCCCGCTCATTTTGAGCGTCGTTCGCGCCGTCGAGGACGCGATCCCGCTGCCTGGTCAGGGCAGAAAGAAGCTCGATCTCGTGCTCGACATTCTCAAGACCGCCTATGACGGCAGCAGTTCGCTGGCTGCCGAGTTCTCCTGGGACAAACTGGTCGCCATCGTGATTCCCATGATCGGGAAGATCGTCGATCTGCACAACGAGCTGGGCCTGTTCCAGAAATCCACTCAGCCGGGCAAAGCATGATGGACTTGCAGGTGGTGACGTGGCCGGTCGAAAGGCTGATCCCTTACGCCCGGAACGCGCGCACGCATAGTGACGAACAGGTTGCCCAGATCGCGGCCTCGATCGCCGAGTTCGGGTGGACCAACCCCATTCTGGCCGGGTCGGACGGGATCATCATCGCCGGCCACGCCCGCCTGCTCGCCGCCCGCAAACTGGGCATGACCGAAGTTCCGGTCATCGTCCTCGACCATCTGACCGCAACGCAACGGCGCGCCCTTGTTCTGGCCGACAACCGCCTGGCGCTCAATGCCGGCTGGGACGAGGAAATGCTCCGCGTTGAGCTGGAGTCGATCCGGGAGGACAACTTCGACCTCGACGTGATTGGTTTTACGGACGACGAACTGCGTGATCTGCTTGCCGAACCGGAAACCGAGCCGCCTGCCGGCCTCACGGACGAAGATGCTGTCCCGGACACGGCGGAAACGGCAATCACGGTGCCGGGTGATGTTTGGATCCTCGGCGAACACCGGCTGCTCTGCGGAGATTCCACACAGATCAACTCTGTCGAGAAGGTGCTGGCTGGCGATTTGGCTGACATGGCGTGGACGGATGCTCCCTACAATGTGAACTACGGCCAGACCATGAAGGATAAGCTCCGTGGCAACAAGCGGAGAATCCTGAACGACAACCTCGGCGCGAATTTTGGGCCGTTTCTCCGCGAGGCCTGCACCAACATCCTGGCCGTCACCAAGGGCGCCGTTTACATCTGCATGTCGTCTTCGGAACTGCACACGCTCCATACGGCTTTCACCGAAGCCGGTGGCCACTGGTCGACGTTCATCATCTGGGCGAAGAACGTGTTCACGATGGGGCGCGCCGATTACCAGCGGCAATATGAGCCGATGCTCTACGGCTGGCGCGAGGGAACGGACCATTTCTGGTGCGGTGCCCGCGATCAGGGCGACGTGTGGTTCGTCAAGAAGCCGGTCAAGAACGATCTCCATCCAACACAAAAGCCGGTCGAGCTGATCGAGCGCGCAATCCGTAATTCCTCGAAGACGCAGGACACGATTCTCGATCCGTTCGCCGGGTCCGGATCGACGTTGATCGCGTGTGAGCGGACTGGACGCTACGCCCGATTGATCGAGCTAGAGCCGCTGTATTGCGATGTCATTGCACGCCGCTACGTCGCCTATGGCGGGAAGCAACCCATTTTGGAAGGCGACGGCCGCACGTTTGACGAGATATCGGCCGCCAGAAAGACTGCTGGGTGACCGCAGAGCCGCTATCCGATTTTGAAATCGGAAAAGCCGCCGAGCACTTAGTCGTGGCCGATCTGATTCTGTCGGGCTATCGCGCCTATCTGACGGATCAAGGCGTTCCTTACGACGTCGTTCTCGATTGCGCCAGTTCCCTGTTTCGAGTGCAAGTGAAGGCGACTCGCGCAGCCCGAAAACTGCCGGGGAAGCGCGCGCTCGGCACAGGATATCTGTTCCAGGTACGGAGAGCTGGTAAGGGCGGCCGACGTGTGTACGCCGATGACGAATTCGACATCATCGCTCTGGTCGCCCTGGACATTCGGGTGATTGCTTATCTGCCGTTCTCTGAGAGCGTTCTGCAGACGATCCACTTGCGACCTCCGGGCTATCAACACCACGCACGCGCCGAGCGAAGACGGAACATCGATCAGTTCCCGATTGAGGCAGCCCTGGCCGTACTGACCAGCAAGCGGCCGGTCCTGGCACAGCCGCAAAGTTCACCTCGCCTTGTTGCTATGGAACAGCCAAGGTTGTTTGAAACCGCATGACCGCGCTCCGTGCTCCTGAGGACCAAACTACCGGGCGGGAAGGGTTGCAGTGTGAAATCGACCGCTGCCACGCCGAGATCGCCGAAGCACAGCGGCTGTTGCGGGCCGGGCACCCCGATGTGCAGGGCCTGTGCCTTGC
>JAKOTR010000115.1 GCA_029776225.1 Acidobacteriota bacterium
CCACTCGCGGAAGCACTGGACAATCTTGCGGATTCCCTCCTCGGTGAGCTCGTTCTTCGGGCGCCCTTTCCGGAACTCTGCGCTGGCGTTCACCAGCAGCACTTGCCCGCGCCGGTTCCTGGGCTTCGCCGCGTTCAAGACGACGATCAAGCCGGCGGCGGTGGTGTTGTAGAAGAGGTTATCCGGAAGGAGAATGACGCCTTCCACCAGGTCCTGCTCGACAAACCAGCGGCGGATGGTTTTTTCCTTGTTCTCGCCCTGGCTGCCACTGCCGCGGCTGGCGGCCCCGGTGTCGATCACCACGGCGGCGCGGCCGTGATCCTTCATGGACGCCGCCACGTGCTGGAGCCAGGCCCAGTCCGCGCTCGACGCCGGCGCGTAGCCGCCGCGGGTCTCGAATCGCTCATACGGGTCGTTCTCGTAGCTCTTCGGGTCGAAGTTGTCCTGGTTCCACATCGGGTTGGTCACCACAATGTCGAACCGCTTCAGCCGGCTGTCGTCCAGAAACTTCGGATTGCTCATCGTGTTGCCGCGCACGATCTCGCCGGTCATGTCGTGCAGCACCATGTTCATCCGCGCGATCGCGAATGAGGAACCGGTCAGTTCCTGGCCGTGGAGTTTGAGCGGGCGGTCGATCTTCTGTTCCTTCTCCTTCAGCACCAACTGGCACTTGATCAGCAAACCGCCGGAGCCGCAGCACGGGTCATAGACGTCCTCGCCTTGCTTGGGGTCCATCAGTCGGGCGATGAGCCAGCCAACCTCCTTCGGCGTGAAGAACTCGCCAGCGCTCTGCCCCTGGCCCTCGGCGAATTTCCGAAGAAGGTACTCGTAGGCGCGGCCCAGAAAATCCGGCTCCACGTCGTTGAGACCGAGCCGGTAGCGGGGATCGCTGAGCGATTCGATCAGGCGCGCCAGCGCCTCGTCGCTAATTTCGCGCTCGCCGTTGCGCGTCTCGTTGTAGTCGACGATGTCGATGACGCCCTGAAGGCTGGGATTCGCCTTGGCAATCGCGCGGATGGTGGTGGTGAGCTGCTCGCCGAGAGTTCTGGGCCTGCGATCCTCCGGCCAGTCGAACTTCTTCCGGCCGCTGACCACCGGCCAGGTCGCCTCGGGAGGGATGTAGAACCGAACCAGCGAGGGGTCGGCCTCGATCACGGCGCGGGCGGTTTCTTCGTCGCCGAATTCTTCGGTGAGCCGGGCGATTTCGTCCTCGAAAACATCCGACAGCCGCTTGATGAACACCAACGGCAGAATGTAGTCCTTGAACTTCGGCGCGTCCTTTTCGCCCCGGATGGAACAGGCCGCCTTCCACAGCAGGGCTTCCATGGAGCGGTTGTCCATGACCTGACCGTTGCCGTTGGAGCTTGGCGCCGACCCAGCAGCCTGTTTGCGGCGTCCGCGCCGAACCGGAGGTGCAGTGGCGGGGTGGGCGTGTTCAACTTCCTTCCCCGTCAGCCGGGCGTGCAGATCGGCGAACTCTGGCCCCAGCGACTTGACGAATTCGGTCACGGCATGCCGCACGGCCCCGTCCGGTTCGGTTTTCCCTTTTTCCCAACGGCTGACGGTGGGCAGAGACACACGGAGCTGAACAGCTAATTTCTCTTGGGAAAGATTCAGGCGTTGGCGTAGTTCTCTGACAACGGCAGCAAAGACGACGGGCGAGCCTTTGGGCATGAACCGATTATGTGACAAATCATGTGATAGGTCAAGTGCCTAATCAGTCCTGGTTTCGTCCGTCCGCTTCAACTCTTTGATATCTAGTAGGATAAAGCTCTGGATTATCCTCCCCGGCTTCTTGGTTTCTCGCTTTCGAAGGACAGCCTGCCATTTCTGACCTACAACCTTCTCGCGGTGAATTCGCTCCAGATACGCCTCGCTGAAGCCCTCCGCTACCTTCCCTGAAATCAGTTCGTTGCCGGGAGATGTTCGGAACTCGAAACGGCGGGCGTATGGAACAACCCCGATCAGCTCGCCTTCGACAGGGATGTCCTCTTCCCTAATCTCGGTTGCCTCGGCCCGGGTGTACGCCCGCTCAATGGCAACCTCGTCGAAGCTCCTGTCCGTTTCGCCTTCTACCAAACGGAAGACCGCGTGTTCCTTGTGTACCCATTTGAAGAATTCCCGCAGTGAATCGAAGATGCGGGAATTGATCTCCTCCACCATCCGGTTGAACGGCTGGTCATCCTCGGCCGTGAACTGCTCCATGTACTCGGTTACCTTGTGCGTGGCCTCTCTTACCGGTGAAGGGAAGAGTGGCTCGCCTTGCTCGTCGATCTCTTCCAGCAGGAACCCTACCGAGCCATGGACCAGGCTCGTGATGTGAAGTTGCGCGGCGTCCCGGTCTTTAATCTGGCCCCGGAGGGGCAATGAGCCACCTTGCAGAGTCGCCCACACCTTGGCAACGAGGTCCTGATAAGTGGCGATCATCGCTGAGCCGAAATCGGCGCGGATTCCTCTGCTGCCGATGACGGGCTCGCCGCCGAAATACAGAGCCACAGCAGCCCGGCGGTCCTCATCAGTAGTCAGGGCTTCGAGTCGCGCTCGTAGCTCCTTCAGGCGAGATTCAAACCCGAGGCGTCCGACGGGGTCGTTCGCAGGCAGAGTTTCGAGGATTGCCTCAATAGAGGCGATC
>JAKOTR010000002.1 GCA_029776225.1 Acidobacteriota bacterium
TCAGGGGCTGGTGGCGCTGCGTGCAGACGGACACGTTGACTCCGCGGCAACGATGGAACGGCTGTATCGGTACTGGTCGCCGTCCGAGGGCTGGTGGACAAAGCGAGTCGGCCCGCTGGGCCAGGAGCTGCGGCGGCGCTGGCGGGCGGACGAGCAACGATGGGCAATCGCATTTAATGAGGATGTCAAATGAAGCATCGAAAATTCAAGCCGCTGGCGCTTGCTTTGAGGGTTGAGCCAACGCTGCACTTTCACAGCGTCGTGGACGGGCAGGAGTACATCCTGCCGCTCGAGCCAAGCCAGGCGCGCACGCTGGCCGGCGCGCTGTTGCTGCTCGCCGATCAGATCGAAGCGCGGCAGGCGCAGGAGGCCGTAGACGGGGCGAGGCCAGAGGGGGCGGCCTCTGGCGTGGACAAGACGCTCTGGCGCGCGCCGTTGATCTCGATTAATTGAGGAGGGCTTATCAAATGCCTTGGGAACAGACTGCAACCGAAATTCAGCATCGCGTGCGCGATCCGAACGATTTTGAGCCAGACAGTTTCCGGACGATCACGCTGAAGGCCGACCGTCCGCGCGTTTTCGCGGTCATCGGGAAGCTCAAGGGCGAGACCAACACTACGATCCAGGCGCTGCGGTTTCCGAAAGAGGATGGATGGACCCTCGCGAAAGCGCAGCAATGGGTGGATCAGAATTTCGACAAGAGCGCGCATCAGGCCTCGTCGAGCACGACGGAGATGACGCATTTGGATGGCGGTCCTCAGCGCGTGACTCTGGGGATTGAGCGGCTGGCGGCGCATTTCGAGGGCGCGGTGAACCGCGAGGACCGGACGGCGCGGCTGGTCTTCTATTCGGGCGCGCCAGTGCGGCGCCAGGGGCCGGGCGGGGCATACGACTTGCGATTCAGCATGGACCCCGCGCACGTGCGATTGGGGCGCCTGAACGCCGGCGCGCCGCTGCTCAACTCGCACCGCGACTTCACCGTCGATGACGTCCTCGGCGTGGTCGAGAAGGCGTGGCTGGAAGGTGGCCGGGGGGTCGCGCAAGTGCGTTTCTCCAAGCGCGCCGACGTCGACCCGATCTGGCAGGACGTCCAGGACGGCATCCTGCGTAATGCCTCGATGGGAGTGGCGATTCATGCAACGCGCGAGGAAGTGGACAACAACGGCGGTCGGGTTGTGATCGCCACAGATTGGGAGCCCGAGGAGGTGTCGCTCGTGCCCATCGGCGCTGATCCGGGCGCCGGATTTAAGGCGGCGCATGAAAGTAAACGGGAGGTAAAGATGCAGAACGATACGATGATTAAAGGCAGCGTCTCCAGCGTGGATCCGGCGGCGGAAATCCGCCGGATTGTGCTGGCCGCGCGCTTGCCTCAAGACTTCGCAGAAGGCCTGGTGGCGGCGGGCGCCACCCTCGAGCAAGCGCGATCGGCCGTGCTCGACAAGCTGGCCGCCGAAAGCGAGCGTGTGCCGATCCGCAGCAATTCGGCTGTGGTGACGCGCGACTATCGCGAGAACCTCGCCGAGCGCATGGCTGAGGCGGTGGCGTGCCGGTACACCGGGCGGCGGCCCTCCGAGGGAGCTCGGGAGTGGATGTCCTGTTCCGTGGCCGACCTGGCGCGGGAATGCCTGATTGCTGCAGGGCGAACGCCCACCACGCGTAGTCATAGCGAGCTGGTGCGGCTGGCGCTGACCACGAGCGACTTTCCCAACTTACTGAGCGGCGCTGGGCAGCGC
>JAKOTR010000017.1 GCA_029776225.1 Acidobacteriota bacterium
CGTCATCGAGATCGAGTCGTGGCTGGCCGGTCCTTGACCCGGCGCGGGACTGAGGCGTGACTGTCGATTGTTTGAGAAACTACCTTGACAAAGGCGCGGAGCGGGACTACTGTCTGTCCATGCCCGCCGACACCAATCCCACCGCCACCGCCGAGACCACCTTCACCGCTTGCGCGCTCGTGCGCATCCGCATCGAGACCATCAAGCCCATGCGTTGGGATGCCGACACCGCCACGCACATCGCCTGCGAGGAGTATGCTTGTACGATTGAGACTGGCCGCGTGGAGTTCATCCCCATGGGCGCGTGGGTGCTCGTGCGGGGCACGCAGGACAGCTACAGCGGGTGCTGGGAAGCCCACACGCGCGACGAGGCGCGGGCCCTGTACAAGTCCATCGCCAGCGGGCGGAGCTGCTACTACCGTGGCGCGTGGACGCTCGCCGAGGCCACTACCAAGATCGTCGGGTCCAAGGACATGCCCGCTCGCCGCGAGACTTACTCCTACGGTGAGACCGCGTACATGTACACCGAGGTCGATTTCCCGGCGATGACCTGCCCAGTCATCGAGACCACCTACCGTGGCAAGACCGAGCGGCAGGCGGCGCAGCCCTTCAAGTTCACCACTCCGCCGACCCCAGGCGATCGTTACCGCCACGACCGGACGGCTATCCAGTGGACCAACGTCGCATGAAATCGCGCATTGCGGGCGGTTCAATCCCGCCCGCAAAATACTTTGAAAGATTATCTTGACAGACGCATGGACCCCGGTTACTGTCTGTTCATGCCCGCCACCCAAACCGCTTCCACCGCCGACCTCTTCATCGCCGCCTTCGACGCCGCCAGTTTCCAGCGCGATTGCAACGGGTTCCTCGCCCGCGAGTGGAACGACATCGCCGCGATGCTGTCCCCCTACCTGCGCATCCCGCTCATCGGCAACGCGATCTACTGCTACCCGATCAACCGCCACAGCGACGAACTCGTACTCGCCTGCATCGATGTGTGCCACAAGGCCGCCGCGCTCCTCCTGACCTTCAAGTACGGCAACAACATCGACGACCTCCGGGCGGGCCTATTCCTCGCCGCCGACCAGTGCCGCTACGAGATGGCGCGTCGGGCCAAGCGCGCCGCGGCCTGATGTAGCGGCCCGCCCCATCCGCCCCGTAGCCACAAGCACGGGGCTTCAGGCGCGCCACCATGCCGACCTTCACCATGCCCCACGTCATCACCGTTCCCGTCCTCGGCGCCCCCTCGTGCGGCGGCGTAACGCTGCTCACGGTCAACCTGTCCGACTTCGCCCACGAGTCGGACGCAGGCCTCGCCGACGCCTACGAGCGCAACCTCGCCGCGTGCATCCGCGCCCGTCGTGACGGCTTCGTGCTGTGCCTTCGCCCCACCGCCGACCGGCCCGCGGTCATTGACATGGGCCAGCACATGGCCGCGGATGCCCTGTCCGGCGCCGAGGCCCATCGCGTGCTCGTCGTGGACCCGTACAGCGCGGACGGCGACGACCTGCGTGATGCGCCCGTCTCGGCGGCCGTGGGGGTGGCGGCGTGAGGTGCGAGTCCGCCGAAGCCGAACGGCGCGAGCCGGCCGAAGCCGAAGCGCTCCTGTCCGTCGTCCACGACATCAGCGAGTACATGTGGTGCGCGGGTTGGTACACCAACCTGGAGTTCATCCTGTGGTCGGCGGTGCTCGGAGACAAGCGCTGGCGACAGGCCACGGGGTTTCCACCCTTGGCGGCGAGGCGCCTTGCCTTCCTGTCCAGCGAGTGCGCCGGGTGGTGGGTCCACTGCAGCACAGTCGACCGCAAGTGGGAAGAGTGCGGCGGCCGGGTGTTTTTGCCGCTGGACGAGTGGCGGGCGCTGTACGCATCGCGGGTACCGGACGAGGGTTAGCCTCGCCGCGTGGCCATCCGCGCAATCCTTCGGCGCCTGTCCTCGCCGCTGCTGCAGGTGGGGGACCTCGCGTTTGACTGCGAGGTCTCAGTCCAGCGGAGCGGCGAGGCGCAGTTCACCGAGAACCGCATCGGCATCGGCGCGGACATCAGCGACCACTCATTCAATCTGCCGCGGGAGTTCGTGCTGGAGGGTGCCGTGTCCGGCGTCGTCCAGTTGCAGAACTT
>JAKOTR010000039.1 GCA_029776225.1 Acidobacteriota bacterium
TGCCGCGCTCAATGCTTTCGCGATCAAGTCAAGGGCCCCGGTAAATACCTGTTTGATTCCTTCCCAGATGTTGCCGAAGGCTTCCTTCAAGTTATTCCAAATCGCTTCGGCGTCTTTTTTAAGCGCCGTAAAGTCGCCCTTAACCAAGTCGATAATCAGCAGGAGCGCGCCAGCGAAGATGTTCTTGATTGCGTCCCAAACACCACTAAAAAAGGTTTTGTACCCCTCCAGGATCGGGCGGATCACATCCAGGATTGCGTTGAATGCATTCTGGGCAGCAGTTTTTATGCCGTCCCAAGTGGTTTGCAAAAAACTGACGATGTTGTTCCACGTCTCAGTAACCGAAGCAGTTAGGCTGGCCCACGTGTCGGCAAAAAACTTCTTCACCGACTCCCACGCCGCTACAGTTGCCTCGGAGATCCGGCTCCAAAGGTCGTGGAAGAACTCTGAGATGTGATCCCAATTTTTGATGATGAGATACACCGCTGCCGCCAGCGCGGCAATAGCGGCGATCACCAGACCAATCGGCCCCGTGAGCGCGGAAAAGGCAGCGGACAGGCCCTTTGCGGCGATTCCGACTGCGGCTTTACTGATGGACAACTTTCCGAGTGCGGTCGTTACCGTCCCGATCACAGAGGTTATTTTTCCAAGACTTATCAACAGCGGACCGAGAGCGGCCGCGAAGCCAGCTATCCCGATGATCACCTTTTGCGTGCCCTCATCGAGATTCGCAAACCAACGAGCCCAATCCGCAATCATGTCGATCAGCGGCTGCGCCGCATCCAGCATGTTCATGAGCGCCGGGATCAGTGCCTGACCGAGCGTGATGGCGACATCCTGTAGCTGGTTTTTGAACATGGAAAACTGACTCTCGGTTGTAGCGTACCGCTGCGCCACCTCGTTCTGGAGTGCGCTGTTTTCTTCCCACGCCTCCGTCGCCGTCTCCAATGCACCGCGCAACGTTTCGTTTGCGCCGGCTAGACGGAGCAACGTGTCTGACTCGCGGATACCGGTGATACCGAGGTCAGAAAGGATGAGCGTCAGGTTTTCACCAGCGGCACTGGACGCGGCCAACCCGTCCACGAACGCCTGCAGCGCGGCAGCCGGATCAGCCTGAAACGCTCGCGCAAATTCATCCGCCGACATTCGGGCGACTTTTGCAAACTTGTCCAGGTCCTCGCCAGCAAGCGAGACAGCCGTCTGCATCTTTTTCAGCGTCGTGCTCATCGCCGTGCCGCCGGCCTCCGCCTCGATGCCGACCGACGACATGGCGGCGGCCAACGCCATGATCTGCGCCTCGGTCATGCCGATCTGCGCGCCCTGGCCGGCCAGCCGCAGGCCCATCGACACGATCTCGGCCTCGGTTGTGGCGAAACTGTTCCCGAGGGCGACGACGGCCGAACCGAGCCGGTCAAAGTCCTGCTGGCTCATACCAACGATGTTCGCAAACCGCGCAAATTGGGTCGCGCCTTCCTCGGCCGTCAGATTTGTCGCTTCCCCGAGGCCGATCATCGTTTCCGTAAACTTGAGAATATTTGGCGTCTCAATCCCCAGCTGGCCGGCCGCTTCCGCCACTGCCGCGATGTCTGTCGCTGCTGCCGGCATACGTTTTGACATTTCCCGGATGCCCTGTTCAAGCTGGGCGAATTCTTCTTCTGTCGCATCAACTGTCTTGCGGACGCCAGCAAAGGCGCTCTCAAAGTCGACAGCCGCTTTTGTGGCAACCGTACCGAGCCCGACGATCGGCGCGGTGACGCCGACAGAGAGCTTTTTGCCGGCA
>JAKOTR010000043.1 GCA_029776225.1 Acidobacteriota bacterium
TGGTGGGCCACATCGGTCTCCTTTCCGTTGAACTCCTCATTCCCGGAATAGGAAAACAGATTTGGCCCACCCAGCACAAGGCCGCCCAGATTTGTTTTGGGACCTCCGCTGCGGCTCGGTGCCCTCGCCTCCGCTCCGGCCCCAAAACGAATGCGACTCAACCGGTCTGAACGGAATTTACAGAAAGGATGTTACACCGACGCTCGCTCGGCTTCGATGGCTTTCTGTTCACTGACGATTTGATGCGCGCCGGCAAGCGCAACATCGCTTATGGCGTCGCGGCCGGCGTGATCTTCAATCTCGCGAACATGATGCTGGTGGCTGCCATCGCGGTGGCGGGAATGTCGGTTGCGTTCCCCGTCGGGATCGGGCTGGCGCTGGTCGTTGGCGTAATCTGGAACTACGTGATCAAGCCGCAGGGCAATCCGACGCTGTTATTCAGCGGCGTGGCGATTGTGGTTGCCGCCATCGTGGTGGATGCCCTGGCGTATCGCAGCCTGGCGCTCGCCAAGGCCAAGCAGGAAATCAAGGCGGGCAGGGGAAAGAGTACGATCCCCAAGGTCAGTTGGAAAGGCATTATTCTGAGCATCGGCTGCGGCCTGCTGATGGGCGCGTTCTATCCGCTGGTGGAGTTGGGTAAACAGGGCGATGCCGGGCTTGGTCCTTACGCCATCGCATTCGTCTTCGCCGTGGGAATTTTCGCCTCGACGTTCGTGTTCAACTTGTTCTTCATGAACCTGCCGGTGCAGGGTCCGCCGGTGGAGATCCTGGATTACTTCAAGGGATCCCTGAAACAGCACACCCTGGGTCTTCTGGGCGGCGCGATCTGGGCGACCGGGACCATCTCGAATTTTGTGGTGGCCAGCGCACCGAATCCCAAAGTAGGGCCGGCGATCAGTTATGCGCTGGGCCAGGGCGCGACGCTCATAAGCGCGCTGTGGGGCTTGCTGGTCTGGAAGGAGTTTCGCGGCGCGGACGGATCGGTAAAAATTCAGCTCGCGTTGATGCTGCTGTTGTTCGCCACCGGATTGACGCTTATCTCGATCGCCCCGCTGTACTGAACGTAAGAGCGTTACAACCCCTGGCGGGCACGGTTTTGCATTGATTTCCGGTACGCCGCCATCAGCTTCTCCCGGACCTCGGGGTTGAGCGGCGGCGGCTGCTCGGCCGTCTGGCAACCGTGACACAGGCTCACGGTGCGCTTCAGGCTTTCCAGAAACTCGATGCAGGGCGGGCAGTCGTCCAGGTGTTTCCGGATTTCATCGCATCGTTCGGCGTCCAGCTCCGCGTCCAGATACTCCGACAGCAGGGCGAACACCTCTTTGCAGTCGTGCTTGTGCTTGCCGGTTTCCATGGCCCTCAACCCTTTGCTACGCCGCTTTGCCGGCGTCTGAGATACTCGTCCAGCTTGGCGCGCACCGCCAGACGCGCCCGGTGCAGCCTGGTCTTCACGACTTCCTGGCTTACGTCCAGCACCTGCGCCGTCTCCTCGGTCGTCAACTCCTCGACGTCCCGGAGCATGATCGCCGCCCGGTACATCTCGGGCAATTCCTGAATCGCCTGGTGGATCACGTCGCGCAACTCGGCGCGCAGCACCTGGTCGTCAGGCAGCGCCGACCAGTCGGCGATCTCCAGTTTTCTGCTTCCGTCTCCTTCTGAGTGCGGCAGAAAATCCTCTAGCGAAAGCTCCTGGGTGGGAGCAAACACGCTTTTGCGCCGCTTCATGTAGCAGGCATTGCGCGCGATGCGGAAAACCCAGGGCCGCACCCGTTCCGGATCCCGCAACTGATCGAAATTCTCGAAAACTTTGAACAGCGTGTCCTGCGCGACCTCTTCGGCGTCCTCGCGATGACCGCACATCATCAACGCGTACTGGAAGACCTTCGACCGGAACACCTCGACAAAGCGGTCGAAGGCCTCCGGCTTTCCCTCGATCAGGTCGCGGGCAAGCTGAATTTCTTGTCTCTTGTCGGTGGCCACCAATACGCATTCTAGCGCCCCGCGGCGCGGAAGCCGCCGCTAACGGCCTTACTGAACGGCGGCTGCCGCCGTCTCCAGGGTGATCTCGATTTCGGGCGCGTGGCGCAGCGTGTGGTGAATCAGGCACGACTTGGCCGCGCGCAGGACGCCTTCCCGGTGCCTCTCGTCTTCCAGTCCGGGAACGCGAATTTCGACGCGGAAAGCGCCGAGCCGCGGCGGGTCGGAAGCCTTCCCCGCGCTCACGTGGACCTCAAGGCCCTCGGCGGGAAGCGACCGGGCCCGCAGATACTGAAGGGCGTAGTACGCGGCGCACGTGCCGAGCGAGGCCAGCAGGAACTCGGGCGGGGACATTCCGGCGTTTTGGCCCCCATTACCCGAAGGCTGGTCGCAAATGACCTTGTGGCCGCGCGCATCTACCTCAAACTGCACTCCACCGAGATAAGCAATTTTTGTTTGCATTCGATGACTCCCAATACCAAAGATGCAATCCGCATTGTAAGGTGACGCGCCACCCCGGGGCATGCACGGCAGCGTGAAAACCGGATGCGCAATTGTCACCCCGGCCGGACTCCTGCATCTCTGTGCATTGAAACCTGGGGAGACTTCATGTGGAGAATACTCGCAGTTTACGTGGTTGCGTTGCCGTTGGCGGCGCAGAACCCGCTCACTTTGCAGGACGCGGTGCGGCTCGCTTTGGAACGGCACCCATCGGTTGAGGCCGGCCGCAGCGCGGTAATGGCCGCCGAGGTCAAGGTTGCCGGGGCCCGCAGCGGTTATCTCCCGCGGATCGGCTACTCGGAAACCTGGCTGCGCAGCAACAATCCCGTCGTTGTGTTCAGTTCGCTGCTGACCCAGCGCCAGTTCACGCCGGCTAACTTCGAGATCAACTCTCTGAACCGACCGGCCGCCCTGAATAACTTTCAGTCGCAGGTCGTCCTGGACCAGCCAATCTACGATGCCGGGCTCACAAGACTCGGTGTGAAGTCGGCCAATCTGGAGCGCTCGATGGCGCTGGAGGACGAGCGCCGCATCCGTATGGAGCTGATCGCCGGAGTGGTCCGCGCCTACTACGGCGCGGTGCTTGCCCGGGAGAGCCTGAACGTCGCCGATGAGGCGGTCCGCTCGGCGGAGGCCGATTTGAACCGCGCCCAGGCCCTGCGCGCCGCCGGAATGTCGACGCAGGCCGACGTGCTCTCGATTCAGGTCCACCTGGCCGCCATGAAGGAACAGCAGATAAGAAGAAGAGCGGATTTCGAAGTTGCCCTCGCGGCTTTGAACGAGACGCTGGGGTTGCCCCTTTCCGAGCAGCATGAGCTTGCCACCGTGCTGACTCGCGCCTCGATCGACGAGGAATCGCTCGAAGCGTACGAGCAGGGCAGCTTGCAGGCGCGGCCCGAAGCCCGGCAGGCGCGATTCGCCGTCGGGCTGGCCGAGACGGAGAGCGCCGCCGCCCGCGCCGCGCTGCTGCCGCAGGTGTTCGCGCACGCCGGCTTCGAAGTGGACCGCCAGCGGTTCCTCAACCGCGGGGGCGCCAACTGGCTGGCGTCGATCTCCTTTCGCTGGAACATGTTTAACGGCGGGGCGGACAAAGCCCGAATCGATGCAGCCTCATTCGGATTGCAACGCGCCAGGGCTCTCGAAAACCAGGCCGAGGCGCAGATCCGGCTCCAGGTGCGGCGCGCCTACGCGGACTTCCGGTCGGCCAACCAGCGAATCGAGGTGGCCGAGGCCGCTGTCTCCATGGCCGAGGAAAGCCTGCGCATCACCAAGAACCGGTACGAAGCCGGGCTTAGCAACGTAACCGACCTGCTGAGGAACGAGACGGCGCTCCTGGAATCCAAAACACGGCTCCTTGCGGCCGTTTACGACCAGCGTCTCGCGGCGGTCAACCTCGCGCTGGCCGCCGGCAATCTCACCCCCACGTCGGAGGTCTTGAACTGACATGAAAGCGATACTGGCAATTGCGATTTTGATACTGGCCGGCTGCGGCAAGGAGCCGCGTAAGGCTTCGGCCGATGCGAATTCCGTTCCCGTTCTGGTGCAGGCGCCGGTGGTGTCCGAGACGGACGTCCCTGCGGTGTACGAGGCCACGGGCACCGTTCGCGCCGCCACCACGGCCGTTCTCTCCAGCAAGGTGCTGGGCTACGTGCAGGAGGTCAGGGTCAAAGAAGGCGACCGCGTGCAGGCGGGCCAGCCGCTCATCCTGATCGATTCGCGCGATCTTGACGCCGCATACCGCCAGGCCGAGGCCGCACTGAACGAAGCGCGCGGCGCGGAGCCCGAAGTCGAAAACGCCATCGCCGCTGCACGGGCCAGCCTGGACTTGGCCAAGATCACTTACGGCCGCATGGAGGACCTCTTCAAGAAGGAGTCCATCTCGAACCAGGAGTTCGACGAGGCCGCGGCAAAGCTCAAGATGGCCCAGGCGAACTACGAGATGGCGCTGGCCCGGCGCACGCAGTTGCACTCGAAGATCGCCCAGGCGGAACAGGCGCTGCGCTCGGCGGCAATCATGCGCGGATACGCGGAGATCACAGCCCCGTTTTCCGGGACGGTGACGCGGAAATCGGTGGAGCCGGGCAACCTCGCCGCGCCGGGCGCGCCGCTGCTGGAGATCGAGCGCGCGGGTGCATACCGGATAGAAGTCTCGGTCGAGGAATCCATGCTGCCCGCGATGCGGGTCGGCCAGCCGGTTACGATCGCCATCGACGCGCTCGGCCGCACCATCGACGGCCGCATTTCGGAGATCGTGCCCGCGGTGGATGCCGCCTCGCGCACGTTCACGGTGAAAGCCGACCTGCCGCCGCTCGCGGAGCTTCGTTCGGGCCTTTATGGCCGCGCGCTGTTCCCGCTGGGCACCCGGCGCGTCATCGCCGTCCCCGAGAGAGCCGTTCAACAGCGCGGGCAGCTCGCTACGGTGCTGGTGGCCGATTCGGGTGTGGCCCGCTCGCGGTTCGTTACGCTCGGCCGGAACACGCCCGGCGGAGTGGAAATTCTTTCGGGGTTGAATCCGGGAGAGCGGGTGATCTACCCCGTGCCCGCTAACGTTTCCGATGGAACCAGGGTGGAGGTGAGACAGTGAACGGGCTGGGAATCGCGGGCAAGTTCGCCCGCCCCTGGATCAATTCGAAGCTGACGCCGCTGGTGATCTTCGCGTCGCTCGCGCTCGGCGCTTTCGCGATCTGGAAGCTGCCGCGCGAAGAGGAGCCGCAGATCGTCGTGCCGATGATCGACGTGTTCGTCTCCATGCCGGGCGCTTCCGCCCGCGAGGTGGAAGAACGCGTCACGCGGCCGATGGAAAAGCTGATCTGGGAGATTCCTGGGGTCGAGTACATCTATTCGACTTCCAGCCCCGGAGCCGCGCTCGCCATCGTGCGCTTCAAGGTCGGCGAGGACGAGGAGAAGAGCATCGTCAAACTGAACCAGAAGATGTTCGCCAACTTCGACCTCATCCCGCCCGGCGCGTCTCAGTCGCTGATCAAGCCGCGCTCGATCGACGACGTGCCGATCCTGGCGCTCACGTTCTGGAGCAGCCGCTACGGCCCGTTCGAGCTGCGCCGCGTGGCCGCCCAGGTTACGGACGTCATCAAGCAGACGCCGGACGTTTCGGAGGTGAAGATCATCGGCGGGCAGCGGCGCGAAGTCCGCGTCACACTGGACGCCGGGAAGCTCGCCGCTTACTCCCTCACGCCGATGCAGGTTTACGGCGCGCTCGGGGCGGCCAACCGCCGCTTGCCGTCGGGACGGTTCGCCAGCGAGAACCGCGAGTTCATCCTGGAGACCGGCGATTTTCTCCGGAACGCCGAAGATGTTGCCGGCACCGTAGTGGGGGTCGCCAACGGCAAACCGATATTCGTGCGTGACGTCGCCGTCGTGACGGATGGCGGCGAGGAGCCGGTCGAGTATGTCCAGCACGCCGAGGGCGGCGTTTTCCATCCTGCGGTCACCGTCACGGTCGCCAAGCGCAGGGGCACCAATGCCATCAACGTCGCCGAAAACGTTCTCAGCCGCGTCGAGGGGCTGAAAGGCAGCATGATCCCCTCGGACGTCGAGATGACCATCACGCGGCACTACGGCCAGACGGCGGCCGAAAAGTCGAACGAGCTGCTGCTGCACATGCTGATCGCCGTCATCTCGGTAAGCATTCTCATCTGGATCGCGCTCGGGCTGCGCGAGTCGCTCATCGTGTTTATCGCCATCCCGGTGACGCTGGCGCTCACGCTCGCGGTCTTCTATTTCTACGGCTACACGCTGAACCGCATTACTCTGTTCGCGCTGATCTTCTCCATCGGCATCCTGGTGGACGACGCCATCGTGGTGGTGGAAAACATCGTGCGCCACGCCCGCATGCCTTCCAACGCCGGACGCCCGCTCGCGCAGGTGGCGATCGAGGCGGTGGACGAAGTGGGCAACCCCACGATTCTGGCCACGCTCACCGTCATCGCCGCGATCCTTCCGATGGCCTTTGTGGGCGGCCTGATGGGGCCTTACATGCGGCCCATACCAATCGGCGCGTCGGCAGCGATGATCTTTTCGATTCTCATCGCCTTCATGGTGACCCCGTGGGCGGCGGTGCGGATCTTGAAGCTGCGGGGCGGGCGCGCGCACGGCGAACGGGAAGACCGCCTCACGCGCCTCTACCGCCGCGTCATGGGTCCCTTGCTGCACCGGCCTTTGTGGCGCTGGGGCTTTCTGGCCGGCGTTTCGCTGCTGCTCGTCGGCTCCATGTCGCTGGTCTACTTCCAGTTCGTGAAAGTGAAAATGCTGCCCTTTGACAACAAGAGCGAGTTCCAGGTGATCGTGGACATGCCGAACGGAACCACGCTGGAGCAGACCGCCGCCGTTACGCGGCTGCTTGCCGATGAGGTGCTCAAGGCGCCCGAAGTTGTCCACCTCCAGACATACGCGGGCACGGCGTCGCCCTACAACTTCAACGGTTTGGTGCGGCATTACTATCTGCGCCGCGGGGCGAACGTCGCCGATATCCAGGTGAACCTGCTCGGCAAGCACGAGCGCAGCGACCAGAGCCACGAGATCGCCAAGCGTATCCGCACGAGGCTGGTCCCGATCGCCGAGCGCTACGGCGCGCGGATCAAGGTCGCCGAAGTCCCTCCCGGCCCACCGGTGCTTCAGACACTGGTCGCGGAGGTCTACGGCCCCACTCAGGAAGGGCAGATCGAGCTGGCGCGCCAGATCCGCGATCTGTTCAAGAGGACCGAGGGCATTGTGGACGTCGACTGGTACGTGGAAGACGACCAGCCGAAGTACACCCTTGCCGTCGATCGCGAGAAGGCGGCGCTCCACGGGATTTCCGAGGATGACATCGCGCGCACGATGCGCATCGCCTCTGCCGGCGAGGTGGCGGGACTCCTGCACGTGGATACCGAAAAGGAAGACGTGCCGATCAAGTTGCGGCTGGACCGGGCCGCCCGCTCGGACATTGCCGCCCTCCGCAATCTGAAACTGATGGGGAAAAACGGCGCGCTGGTGTCGCTCGGCGAATTGGTCAAGCCGCGCCTGGTCACGGAAGACAAAAGCATCTACCACAAGAATCTGATGCCGGTCACCTACGTCACCGCCGACGTGGCCGGCGCGATGGAAAGCCCGGTTTACGCCATCCTCAAAACGGGACCCGAGATCAGCAAGCTCAAAGTTCCCGGCGGTTACTCCATCGAGCAGTGGATGGCTCAACTGCCTCCCAGCGACTCGCGCTATTCGATGAAGTGGGACGGCGAGTGGCACATCACCTACGAGGTGTTCCGCGATCTCGGCCTTGCCTTCGCCGCCGTTCTCATCCTGATCTACGTGCTTGTGGTGGGCTGGTTCCAGTCCTTCATCACGCCGCTGGTGATCATGGCGGCCATCCCGTTTTCGCTGGTGGGGATCCTGCCAGCTCACGGGCTGATGAACGCCTTTTTCACGGCCACATCGATGATCGGCTTCATCGCGGGCGCGGGCATCGTGGTGCGGAACTCGATCATTCTGGTGGATTTCGTGGAACTCCGCCTCAAGGAAGGCATGCCGCTTGAAGAGGCGGTGGTGGACGCCGGCGCCGTGCGCTTCCGCCCGATGCTGCTGACCGCTGCCGCGGTTGTCGTCGGAGCGGGCGTGATCCTGTTCGATCCGATCTTCCAGGGACTCGCCATTGCGCTTATGGCGGGAGAGATAGCTTCGCTGGCGCTCTCGCGCATGACTGTGCCGATCGTCTACTTCGTGGTTAACCGCCGTAAAGCCCGGAGTTTGAAACCGTCCGGCTCGGTTGTGCTAACTTAGTGCATTCACAACTCATGGGCGATTCGGTGGCACTGGATGTTCTGGAGCACGAGCACGATGTTATCAGGAAAGCGGCAGCCGGGATGGAGGCGCTGGCAGCCCGGCTGGAATCAGGCCGCACTGTCGATGTGAATCTGCTGAACGGGGTGGTTGAGTTTCTGCGAGTCTACGGCCGCGCCTGCCACCAGAGGAAAGAGGAGGACCTGCTGTTTCCCGCTCTCGCGCGCCGCGGCGTGCCCTCCGTGGGCAAGCCGCTCGGGAGCCTGACGTTCGAGCATCTGAAGGAGTGGGCGGCGGTGGGCGCGCTGGCCGGCGCGATTCGCTCATACGCCGCCGGCGACCGGGACGCGCCCGCGCGCGTCATCGCGCTGCTGCGGGAGATGGCGCATTTCTACACCGACCACGCCTGGAACGAATCGAATCTGCTGTTCCCCTACGCCGCCCGGGTGCTCACTCCGATTGACCAGGCCGAACTGCTGGCGCAGTTCGAGATCGTCGATCGCGAGATTGGAAAGGACGTAGTGGAACGGCTGGCGCGGTTCGGTGAGAAGCTAGCGGAAGAGGCTGCGTGAAGGTAACGTTTCTGCCGCTGAACAGAACGGTGGAGTTCGAGAGTCTCCCCTACAAGCGCCACGGCAAGCCGGGCTCCATCCTGGACGTGGCGCTGAATTTCGGCATCCCCATCGGGCACGCCTGCGGAGGGAACTGCGCCTGCACCACCTGTCACGTGATCATCCGCGAAGGCGAGGAAAACCTTTCCCCGATGGAAGACGACGAGGCGGATCGCCTGGGTTACGCCGAAGGCATCACGCTGCACTCGCGCCTGGGATGCCAGGCCGTGGTGCGGGGCGACGTCGTGGTGGAGCTGACGTCCTGAGGCCGGGAACTCAGGTCTTGACCGGCCGGAGCAACTGCTCCTTGCGATAGATCAGCGATGAGGTGTTGTACGAGGCGGTTTCAAAACCGTGGCCGTGAACGATGGCGTCCGTCGGGCAGGCCTCAACGCAATACCCGCAGAAGATGCAGCGCGAGTAATCGATGTTGTAGACCTTCGCGTATCGATCGGCGCCGCTGATGCGCGTCGTTTCGGTGTTCTCGGCCGCCTCGATGTAAATGCAGTTGGAAGGGCACGCGGCCGCGCACAGGAAACACGCCACGCATTTTTCCAGCCCGTTTTCGTCGCGCTCCAGGATGTGAGTTCCGCGAAAGCGCTCCTGAAGGCGCGGCGGCTCGTCGGGGTACCCCTCTGTCACCGCCGGCGACACCATCTCCCTGAGCGTGACGCTCATGCCCTTGGCAATCGCTGCGGCTGAACCCAGAATTTCTTGTATATTCGGCATTTGCTGTTCGAAGCTCCTCACGGGAGCCTAGTTTTTCGACCCTCAACCAGGCCTGTACTCGGGAACCCGCTCTCCCTCCCGGAACGGCGCCACGCTCAGCCGCCGGCCGAGCGCTTCCAGATCCTTTTTCGAAAAGCCGGTCCAGCTCATGGACACCGCGCCGTCCGCCTCCACCAGAAACAACGAAGGCACGGTATCCAACCCGTACGCGTTGCTTGCCGTGTAGGCCTTGTCGTCGATCAGCGTCGGGAAGGTGATGCCGTACTCCTTGTTGAACCGGCGCGCGGTGGCGGCATCGTCCTGGGAAATCGCGACGAACTGAAGCCCCGTTTTACCCCCCTGGTACAAGCGCTCCAGGTAAGGGAACGTCATCTGGCAAACCGGGCAGCTTGCCTTATAGAACGCGAGCAGCACCGGCCCCCGCGCCAGCATCTCTTTCAGCGACTGCGGCTGGCCGTTCAGGTCTTGGAGCTTGAAATCGGGTGCTTGTGCCCCCTCTGCGGGCATCTGACGCGGTTTCCACGCCATACAACAAGTCTATCCGTTTAGAAATTTTTGCTCAATTGCCGGGCGGCAATAAGAATGGGATCCCACACCTGCGCGTAGGGCGGGGAATAGGCCAGGTCGAGGTGCTCCAAATCCTCCACGCGCATCCTGTTGGTCACGGCCGTGGCGATGACGTTGATGCTTCCCGCCGTCGCCTGCGAGCCGAGCACCGTGCCCCCCACCAGGCGGCCGGAGCGGCGGTCCGCCACCAGGCTCACCCACACGCGCTCGCCAAAGAAATACCGCGGCTTGTCGAAGGATTCGATGCTCGCGGAAACCGGGTCCAGGCCTTCCTTTCGCGCCTGCCATTCGGAAAGCCCCGTGATGCCCACTCCCAGGCCGCAAACCCGTACGATCATTGTGCCGGCAACGCCGGGGAAGCGCTCCCGCCTGCCCGCGGCGTTCGCCCCCGCCACGCGTCCCGTCTTGTTGGCCGTTGTCCCCAGCGGCATATAGACGGGTCTTCCGGTCACCAGATGGGTCGTCTCCACGCAATCGCCGGCGGCATAGATGCCGGAAAGGTTCGTTTCCATGCGGTCGCTCACGCGAATCGCGCCGGTGCGCCCCAGTTCAATGCCCGCTTCCGCCGCGATCTCCACGTTGGGCTGCACCCCAGCCGCGAGGATCACGATGTCGCACGGGCGCCCGGCCACCATTCCCGGCTCGACGGACTCCACCCGGACGCCGAGTTGAAGATCGATGTGAAAGCGTTCCAGGTGGCGGCGAAGGGCGTCGGTCAGCGCCGGGTCGCGGCGGCCGAGGATTTCGTGCTCCGCCTCGAAGATTGTCACCGACGCGCCGTGAGTGCGCAGGGTCTCAGCCGCCTGAAGCCCCATGTAGCCTGCGCCGATCACCGCCGCGCGCTTCGGTTTCCTCTCGATCAGGAAGCAGCGCAGTTTTTCGGCATCCTCGAGCGTGGCGAGCGTAAAGACGCCGGGTTCGCACGCGCCGTTGATGCGCTTCGGGCGCGCCCCGGTGGCTACGACCAGCCGGTCGTAAGGGATGCGTTCGCCGCTTGCAAGAACCACCTGCCGCCGCGGATGGCAGATAGAGACGACGTTGGCGCCGGTGCGCACGTCGATTCTCCGCTCGCGGCGAAAATACTCGGGTGTGTAGACGACAAGCTGATCGACCGTCTCCAGGAGGCCCTGTACGTAGTAGGGCAGGCCACAGGCGCCCCAGGCGATCGCCTCGCCTTTCTCGAGCACCGTGATTTCGAGGGATGCGTCGCAGCGCCGCGCGCGCCCCGCCGCACTTAAACCCGCGGCCACGCCGCCGATCACAACCAGACGCATGGTTCCTGATCTGGACCGGCTGCCGCCGTGCGCTTCCTATCCACTGGCTTGTTCCTTGACAAAGCTCAGTATATCGAAGCGCTTGATCTCGCGGCCGGGGAAAAAGCTGTTGACGGCGTCCTGCTCGTCGTTGAAGATCTCAAAGACCGTGGTCAGCTTGGTCAGCACCAGCAGCTCGATGTTGCGGCGGTTCAAATTCAGGAGCTTGAGCTTGCCGCCCTGCTTGCGCAGCGACGTGAAGCAGACCACCAGCGTCCCGAGCCCGGTGCTATCGATATAGTCCACTCCCTGGAGGTTGACGATGCACTTCTGCATCCCGCCCGCTGCGAGTTCACGCAGCTTCTCGCGAAGCAGGGTCGCTTCCTCGCCGGCCGTAATTCGGCCTTTCAGGTCTAAAATGACGATTCCTTCGCGCTCTCGCTGTTCGATGGCCAGGCTCACGTCCGCATTATCCCTAAGACAGCTTCCACGCAACTATCCCGCAGCCCAGCTCTCGCTGCCCGGCCGGGAACGAGGCCTTCATCGCGCCGCCGGTTCTGGTTCTTTTTCGCCGGTCTTGTCGGGCGTTTCAATCATGTAGCCGATGCCGCGGACCGTATGAATGAGTTTTTGCGGCCAGCGGTCATCCACCTTGCTGCGCAGATGGCGGATATAGACGTCCACGATGTTGGTCAGCCCGTCATAGTCCATGTCCCAGACGTGCTCGACAATCATCGAGCGGCTGAGCGGACGTCCGCGATTGCGCATGAGGTACTCGAGAATGCTGAACTCTTTGGGCGCCAGTTCGATCGGTTCGCCGCCCCTCGTCACCTTTCGGCGTATGCAGTCCAGCGTGAGATCGCCAACCTGCAAGCGTTCCGGCATTGGCTGGCCGCGCCGCAATAGCGCGCGAACCCGGGCCAGCAGTTCCGTGAACGAGAACGGCTTCCCGAGGTAGTCGTCGGCGCCCTTCTCCAGACCCTTTACTTTGTCATCTACGGCGCCCAGCGCGCTGAGAATCAGCACAGGAGGACTCACTTTGCGGTTGCGGATCTTCTCGAGAACCTTCAATCCATCCATGTCGGGCAGCATCAGGTCCAAGATGATGAGGTCGTAATCGGTGTTGTGCATCATCTCAAGGCTGGTCGCCCCATCGCCCGCCGAATCGACCGCGTACCCGGCACTTTCGAGGCCGCGAGCAACGAAATCAGCGATGCGTTTTTCGTCTTCAATGACCAGTATTCGCATCTTCCTTCACACCGGGAGGTGCTCCGCAGGGTCCCCCCGCGCGGATCGACCCGAAGCCTTTCACATGGATGAAGATACCACAATTCATAGATGGTCCTGAAGCTTTGCTAATGTCGGCGTTGTTGTCGGGTCTCCAAGACCGTGCTTTGGGCACTGCCTGCATTAAGCACACTTCCGTTAATTCCAGGATAACAGAGCATTAATCAGATCGCGTGGGGGTTTTATACGAAAACTCGTGTAGACCGATCCCCCCGCGGCCCCCCGGATGGGGGGCGCCCCACGCAGCTTGCGGGTATGGCGCCGCCGCCCTGCGGGCAGGGGCCGGAACTGCACCCAGAGGGGCCTCATCCGGGGCCCGTGTAAAGTCGCGGGGGTCTTTGTCCGATAGGAAAACCGGGTGCGATGGAGAGAGCCAATTCCCTGGGCGTAGATTCGAAACGGGCCTGCCAGTTGCAGCAGATCCTCGAAGCGCATGCGGCGTGGCTGGAGGAGCAGCCGGGCGGTGCCCGTGCCGCCCTGAACGGCGCCAATCTGAACGACGCCAAACTCGAGCGGGCGAACCTGCGCAAGGCCATCCTGACAGGCGCGGCGCTGCTGGAGGCGGACCTGAGCGGTGCCGACCTCAGCGGGGCGTCCCTCGAGCAAACGGATTTCCGCCAGGCCAGCCTGCCGGGCGCCGACCTCAGCGAGGCCGACCTGACGGGCGCGAATCTCATGCGCTGCTGGCTTGCCGAGGCCAACCTGTCCGAGGCGGTTCTCCATGGGACAGACTTCCAGCGCAGCCATTTAAGGGCGGCTCGCCTGCACGAGGCCCGAATTCACCAGTGCAACTTCCTTGGCGCCATTCTGCAAGCGGCCGCGCTGCACCACGCCTCGGCCTTCGACAGTATTTTTTCTGACGCGAACCTCGAGGACGCGCTGTTGTATCATGTCAGGTTTCAGTCCTGCCGTTTCCTCTCGGTGAACGCCTCACGGGCAAACTTCACTTCCGCGAACTTGCAGGCCTGCGATTTCAGCGGCGCGCAACTCACCGGCGCCAAATTCTACCGCGCCGATTTGGGGGGCAGTTGCTTTGCCCGGGCCGCCATGGAGGAGTGCGATTTCCGGGAGGCCAAGCTCCGCGCGGCGGACTTCAGTTCCGCCGTGCTCACCAACGCGCGCTTCGAAGATGCCCAGATGTTCACCGCGGATCTCCGCGGCGCCAATCTGCAAGGTGCGCGCGGCCTGACCGCTGCCCAGTTGTCCCAGGCCCGGACCGACGAACGCACCATTCTTCCGAACGGACGCACCGGCCCGTACGTGAAAGGCTCCGGAGCGGAGCGGCCCAGACCCTCTATCTAACGTCGCTCTCCCGCCTGGTCCCTTAGAATGGAAGTAACGGATGGGGCCTTCAGGGGAAATCCCGCCCGAACAGTGGTCGGTTTACAGCCGGGTGATTCAGACTGCGCGCCGTGAAGGTGTGCCGTTCGCGATCGGCGGCGCGTTCGCATTCGGCGCGTACACGGGTCTATGGCGCAATACGAAGGACCTCGACCTCTACGTATTACCGCGCGACCGCGACGCGATGATCGGCGTGCTGGTCCGCAACGGCCTGAGCGACTACTACTCCCGTCTCCCCTACGACCGGCGCTGGATCTACCGCGGCGTTGCCAACGGCACGATCGTCGATGTTATCTGGAGCATGGCCAACCAGCGGGCGCAGGTCGATGAGACGTGGATTGCGGGCGGGCGCGAGGTGACGCTTAACGGGGAATCCGTCCGCGCTATCCCCGCCGAGGAACTGATCTGGGCCAAGATGTACGTCCTCCAGCGCGAACGCTGCGACTGGCCGGACGTACTGAACGTCATCTACGCAGCAGGCCCGGGGCTCAACTGGGCTCACCTGCTCGACCGGCTGGGCGAGGACTGGGACGTGTTGAAAAGTCTTCTTGTTCTGTTCTCCTGGCTGGCCCCCGGCCGCGCTTGCGCCCTTCCCGCCTGGCTGTGGGAGCGTCTTGAGCTGAAAATTCCCGCGCCGGGCGCCGAGGATGTGGACCAGAGGCGCGTTGCCCTCCTGGACACCCGCCCCTGGTTTGGGAGGCGCTGAACCTCAACTGCGATGCTCATCGGAACCATGAACCACCCGGGGCGCGATGTCATCGAGGAGATCCGCTGGATGGCCGCCATGGAGTTCGAGTTTGTCGACCTGACGCTCGAACCGCCGCGGGCGCCTTCCGCCGGCATCGACGTGGGCGCGGTGCGGAACGTCCTCCGGCAACACAACATGGCGGTGGTCGGGCACACGGCGTTTTACCTGCCGATGGCGAGCCCCATCGAAGAGCTGCGGCAAGCCGCCGTGGCCGAGTTGCGCCGCTGCATCCGCGTTTTCGCCGAGCTCGGCGCGGCGTGGATGAACATCCATCTTGACCGCTTCACGCCGTTCCACGACCGGTCGTTTTTTGTCCGGCGCAACATCGACTCGCTGCTAGAGCTGCTGCCGCAGGCGCGGGAATACGGAATGGGGCTCATGGTGGAAAACCTGCCCGGCGATTTCAACAACGCCGGCCAGTTGGGCGAAGTTCTCGACGCCGTGCCGGAGCTGGGGCTGCATCTGGATTTCGGCCACGCCAACCTCATGGTTCCCTACAACACGGCGCGGGAAATCCTCGCCGCATACGGCGACCGCCTCCGCCACGTTCACCTTCATGACAACAAGGGAGGCCACGAAGACCTGCACCTTCCGCTCGGGGCAGGGAACCTGGATGTGGCGGATGTGGTGAAGTCGCTGAAAGAGACCGGCTACGACGGGACCATCACGCTCGAGGTATTCAGCCCGGACCGGCGTCTGCTCGCCTATAGCCGCGATGTCCTGCGCGCGCTTTGGAACGCCTGAGGCGTACCGCCAGCGTCAATCGCTCTGGCGCAGCTCCCGCCAGAAATACCAGCCCAACGAGAAGCCGAGCAGCCGCCAGTTCTTCCACTGCGTCCGCGCGGTGGAAAGGATCAGCATCAAAACGATGAGCACGACCGCCGCGATTGCGGTCTGGCCGATGGTCAGGTTCTCCTTCCAGAACCAGAACCAGCGGCCGTAAACCAGCTCGATGTGTACCCAGTAAACCAGCAGCGATGTCATGCCGAACTGGCGCACCCAACTCCAGCGGGCCTCGGAATGCTTCGTCCACAGATATGCGAACGACACGATAAGCAACAGGACGCCCAGCTTCATCAGGACCAGCCAGGGGCTATCGAGCCAGAACTCGGACTTGGAGTAAAGGCTGAACGGGAGATTGGAAAGCTGCTGCCCGCCGAAGACGAGCACGAGGCCCAGCACTGCGGCCCACTGCATCACGTGGTCGTAGTTTTCCCGTTTGGTGAGGCGGAGAATGCTGCCGGCGCTCATCCCGAAGGCGACGAAAGACGCCCAGGGAAAGAATGCGAAGGCGAGGTAGTCGGGCGCGATATAGTGTTTGACCACCTCGGGCGCCCAAGACCAGTTCAACTGCGACACCAACGGCGAGGCGGCCGCGATCGCCAGGCCCAGCACCGCGCACAGCCGGACGCGGTCGGCGGTCGAAAACACCGCCATCACGGACATCACCGCCACGGCGAAGCCCATGGCGTTGAGGATGTCCACTTTCAGCAAATCCGTCCACCGGCTGTGTGGAAGCCCGAAGAGCCAAAGCTGCAATCGGAACAGGAACGCAATCGTGAACAGGTATCCCGATCGCCGGAGCGCGGTCACGACGCGCTGGGCCGGCCGCAAGCCTTTGCGCTCGCTGCTGTCCATAAGGAACGCGAGCGTGACGCCGACCAGGAACAGGAACACGGCCGGCGGAAGGCCGCCGACGAACTGCGAGATTGCGTAGGGCCCGCTGTCGCGCAGTTCCGGTTTGGTGAATGCGTGGAAGGCGTGCCCCTGCAACATGATAAGGGCGCCCAGCCCGCGCGTCCAGTCGATGAATGCCAGCCGCCCAGCCTTGCTCTTAGTTGCGGAAGCCACTTTTCAAATTGTCTGTAAAGCTACTTTTCAAACTGAATGTCAGGAATCGGCCTGAGCCTTATCTCTGAGGATAATCTTTTTTGACTCCCGGCGGCAGTTTCAGCACGAAGTCGCTGTCGGGCAGATCGGGGTTGATCTTGACGTCCGTATACACGATCTTGTAATAGTCCCCGGCGGGTTGTACGAACTGCTGCTGCACCGGATAACCCCGGTCCAGCGGTATCCAGAGATACACCTTGCGGATCTGTTCCAAGGTCGCCTTCGACTTGGGAATCAGTTCGAGGCGGGTTGTCATCCTGCCGTTAATGGCTTCCTGGCCGGCCACTGTAATCGTGTAGTTGCTGGCGATTTCCTTGCCGGTACTGCCGAAGCCCAGCAGCAGGAACTGGTCAACCAGGGCGCGCTGTTTGCCGAGATCATAGATCTGGACCGTGTTGATGTTCGGATAATAGATCTCGGCTTTGCTGTCGCGGAAACCGAACGCCCGCGCATCCTGCCCGGTGACTTCACCGCGCATCTCGACCTTTTTCCCGGACTTCCTGATCCATATCAGGCCGTTTTCGTGACTGGTGTCGTTCAGAACGGCGATGAAGTTCGTCTTGGTGAACTTAGCGGTCAGCTTGCGAAGTGACGCGGCTTCCTTATCCATCCGCGCGAGCACCTCATCGAGGCTCTCGGCAGGCGCCGCGACGCCGGCGAGACCCGTTAGACAAATCAAAGCTGCAATCGCCCTCAAAGCGCCTTCCCTTTAGTACGAGAGATGCGCATCACCGGCCCAGCGTTCCCGTCTGAGGCCGGGTAAATGCCATAAATCCCTTAATTTCTTTCTCGGAGTCGAAAACGGGCACTAAACGGATCAGCTCCTGGGCTTCGCCGGTTTGCGATGCCACCATCTTGAGCGCCTTTTCCGCCCGCTCGGATTCCGGGACGCTGAGCAGCAGCTCAGATTCCAGCCAGAAGACGCTGGCGCCCTGTTCGCCCTGGAGCATGGCGACCTTGCTCGCGCGGGGGACGCGCGGCTGGTCGCGGAACCATTCGCGCGGGGTCAGGAAGATAAACGCCAGGATCAACCCGACCATCACGTCATACTGCCAGGACGCACGGGGGTAGTCCCAGAGCACGAAACGTTTGATGCCGCTCAGAATGCTGCCCACAGATAATAAGTGTAACGCCTCTGAGATGACGGTTGCGCTAAGATCTTTGTATGGCCAAGCCCAATGGGATGTTCGAGGTAAATTGCCCGTGCTGCAAGGCCGTGCTGAAGATCGATCCGGAGACCCGTGCGGTCATCACGTTTGAGGAGCCGGAGCAGCCGCGCACGGTGGAGGATCTGGCGGCCGCAGTCGAGCGCCTGAAAGGCGAGGCCGGACGCCGCGAGGCAGCGTTCCAGAAGTCCTTTGAAGCCGAGAAGATGCAGGCCCAGATCCTCTCCAAGAAGTTTGATGAGCTGCTGAAAAAGGCCAAAGAGAGTCCGCTGGAGCCGCCGCCCCACCGCGATATCGACCTCGACTAGCCGGACCGCCGGCCTGCAGCAGGCCGGTGAGCCGAGTTGCCGGACGTGCGCCCGCTAGCCGCCGTCAACGTCCAGCACCTCGCGCACCTTGCGGGCAAGGTCCTGAGGCGTAAACGGCTTCTGCATGAACGCGGCGCCGGCGTTCAGGATGCCGTGCTCGATGATGGCGCGGTCGGCGTAGCCGGAGAGGAACAGCACTTTGATGTCCGGCCGCAGCAAGCTCAGCGCGTCGGCCAGTTCACGCCCGCTCATCTTCGGCATCACGACGTCGGTCACCAGCAGGTCGATCTTCTCATCGTGAGCCGCGCTGATCTCCATAGCCGTCTCCCCGCAATCGGCCTCCAGCACCCGGTATCCGTTCAACTCCAGCACGCTGCGCACGAGCTTGCGCACCCCTTCCTCGTCCTCGACCACCAGGACCGTTTCGTTGCCTTGGGGAAGCGGGGCGGCGGCCTTTTCAACGGCCACCGGCGACGCAGCTTCGGCCGTTTGGGGAAGATAAATGGTGAACGTGGAGCCCAGCCCCTCCTCGCTCTGAACTGAAATTTCGCCGCCGTGCTGTTTCACGATCCCGTATGCGGTGGAGAGTCCGAGCCCCGTGCCTTTGCCGCGCTCCTTGGTGGTGTAGAAAGGCTCGAAGATGTGGCTTCGCACCTCGGCGGACATACCGGCTCCGGTATCGCTGACCGCCAGCACGGTGTACGGCCCGGGAGGAAGGCCCAGCCTGCGGGCGGGAGCTTCATCCAGGTGGGTATTGGCGGTTTCAATTGTCAGGCGCCCGCCCTCCGGCATGGCGTCCCGGGCGTTGAGCACAAGGTTGACGATCACCTGTTCCAGTTGGCCGGGGTCGGCGCGAACAAGGCCGAGGTCCGGGCTGAGCTTCGTTTCGAGTTCGATATCCTCACCGAGAATCCGGCCCAGCATGCGTTTCAGATTGGAGACAATCCCATTCACGTCGAGCACCTGCGGCTGCATCACCTGGCGGCGGCTGAAGACGAGCAGTTGACTGGCGAGGCCGGCTGCCCGGTCGGCTGCCTTCAGCACTTCCTCGGCTGCTTCCTTAAGCTGAGGAATATCCGCGACGGCGTCGCGCAGGATCTGGCCGTAGCCGGAAATCACGGTGATGACGTTGTTGAAGTCGTGGGCGGCGCCGCCGGCCAGCCGCGCAATGGCCTCCATCTTTTGGGCCTGGATGAACTGCTCCTGCAAGCGCCGCTGCTCGGAGAAATCGGCCGCGACGACGATCTCACCGCTGATCTTGCCGGCGGCATTGTGCAGCGGGGCCGTCCAGACGCGCAAGTACATGACGGAGCCGTCCTTGCGCCGGATCGTGAACTCCGTGCCATTGAGGGTTACGCCCCGGGCAATCTCCTCCAGGCGCTCCGGGGTGAGCAGCGGCGCCGATTCACCGATTACGTTGATGGACCGGCCAAGCACCTCTTCGCCCTGTATCCCGTCATCTCCTCGGCTGCGCGGTTCCAGCTCTGCACCCGGCCCTCCGAATCGAGCCGCACGATCGCCAGGGGGCTGGCGTCGATGATGGCCTTCAATCGCTGGTTGATTTCGGCGAGCTGTTCCTCGGTGCGCTTTCGTTCGGCGACCTCGGCGGCGAGTTCGGCCGTGCGGCGCGCGACGCGCTCCTCCAGTTGAGCCGCGGCCTCGCGCAGGGCTTTTTCGCGATCGGAAAGAAGGCCGCCGGCAGCGCCGACGGACTGCTCGAGCCGCGCGATCTCGTCCCGGCTGGAGCGGCCGGCGGTCTCGCGCCCCTGTGCAAGCCTCCCTGCCTGTTGCTCCAGATTCTGAATGCGCCGGGTGATGGCGGCGGCAAACAGAAACATGGCCGCAATGGCGGCCGCGGGCACGATGAGCACCCCGCCGGCGATCACGTACTGAGTGTAACGGTTGACCTGCCTCGCTCTGGCGTGCCGGTGCTCGAGAAGCCTGTCTTCCTCCCGCTCGAGTTCCGCCAGCTCGAGGTCGATCTGATCCAACGCGGCGCTGCTTTCCGCGAGCGCGGGATGCCAGCCGGTCAGCGGAGGTATTTCGCTCAAGAGCGACGTGATGATTTCGCTCCGCTGCTTCACCAGATCCTTGATGCGTCTCACTCGATCGAGCCCGGCGGGGTTGTCCTGGATCTTCCGCTCGAGCGAGGCAAGGGTCTGCGGCAGCTTCTCCAGGTTTTCCCTGAGCGGAACGAGCCAGGACGGCTCGCCGCTCAGCAGGTAGCCCATCACCGCGCTTTCACACTCCTTCGAGAGGGTCTGAACTTCTCTGAGCGCCGCGCGGACTTCGAGTAAGTGCAAAACGGCCTGCTCGGCGGCCTGACTCTCCCTCTGGGCGATGTAGAACGCCAGGACAAGCAGCATGAGGCCGGCAAGCGGAATCGCAATCACCACCAGCCCCTTCGCCTGCAAAGGAAGATCCCGGAACCGCTCAATCAGTCGAGACAGGACGTTTCGCATTGTGTTCGACGGGACACCCCCACCGCTTTCATTCTCGAATAGTTACAATTCCAGGGCAAACCCCCGGCCGCCAGCCTCCGGATGCCGCCTTCGCGCTATGATACTGCTGCTATGCTCAGAACCTGTTTGATTTCTATTGCCGCAACCATCGCCTGGGCGCAGGCTCCGGCGGGCCCCGCCTGGGTGCCGCTGTTCAACGGAAAGGACCTGACCGGCTGGGTTCAAGTCGGCAAGGAAAAATGGTGGGTGGAAGACGGGGTGATCCGCGGCCAGGCGGTCACGAAGGGATACGGCTATCTGCGCACCGAGAAGACCTACAAGGACTTCGAGCTGTCGCTGCGTTTCCGCTGCCAGGCCGACGGCAACAGCGGCGTCTTTTTCCACACCGACTTCAAACCGGGAACGGCTGACGTCAGCAAAGGCCTGCAGGTTGAAATTGATCAAACGCTGAACCACCACACCGGCGGCATCTACGGCGACGGGCGTGGGTGGGTGGTTTGGCCGGCGCCCGAAAATGAGACGGTGATCCGGCGCAATGACTGGAACGACCTTCTCGTCCGGGTGGTCGGCAACCGTTACATCACCCGGTTGAACGGTGTTCTGATGGTGGATTTCACAGACCCGTCGCCGAAATCCTTCGACGGCTACATCGCCCTCCAACTGCACTCGGGCGGCGTGGGCGACATGTCGTTCAAGGATATCTACATTCGCGACCTGAGCCGCTGATGCGCGCGGCGGCCTACTCCAGCCGCGCATTCATCGTGATTTCCGCCTTCAAGAGGCGCGAGATGGGACAGCCCGCCTTGGCGTTGTTGGCGGCCTTGTCGAACGCGGCGGCGTCCGCTCCCGGGACTTTGGCGGCGACGTCCAGGTGACTCTTGGTGACCGTCCAGCCCTCCGCCGTCTTTTCGAAGGTAACCGTGGCCGAGGCGCGGATGCTTTCGGGCTTGAAGCCCGCTTCGCCCAACTGCGCCGAAAGCGCCATGGCGAAGCACCCAGCGTGCGCCGCCGCGATCAACTCCTCGGGATTCGTCCCGATGCCTTGTTCAAAACGCGTTCCGAAAGAATACTGGGTATCCGAGAGCACTCCGCTGGCCGTGGAGATTGTGCCCTTACCGTCTTTGAGTCCGCCTTTCCACTCTGCTGAAGCTTTTCTCTGCATATTCCTCATAATAGATGCTGGAACCCCGGAACTGCTTCAGCAAAACGGATCTTTTGCGCCTCAGATCCAGCCGCGGACGAAGTACCATGCGATTTTTGCCGTCTCGGTGACAAGTTCGAGAAAAGCGCTCCAGCGCTGGGTGATGAAGTTGTAGCGCTTCAGACAGTCCGGGAACGGCCTGGGCTGGACGTTCAGCCCCGCCTTTTGGAAGGCGCGCCGCGCGCGGAACATGTGGTAATCGCTCGTCACCAGCACGGGAGTGGAGGCCGATCCTGCCAGCATGCGAGCGGTATACACCGCGTTCTCGCGCGTGCTGGTGGATTTCCCCTCCACCTCGATGATCTCCGCCGGCACTCCCTGGCACACCAGGAAATCGCGGATGAGCGGTCCGACTTCCTTCCCGCTTGCCACCACGCGGGTGAAGCCTCCTTCCCGGTAGAAGCGGCCGGCGTAAATCGCCCGCCAGTACGTGCTGGGCCCGGGAGTAATACTGTCGATGATGCCCGCGCCGAGGACAATCATGGTGTCGCTCTTCGGATCGTCCCAGGGGCCGGCCAGCAGGCGCGCGTACCAGGAAACCACCGGCGTGAATGTCACGATCAACACCAGCACGCCGATGCCGGCGGCCAGCACAGTGAACGCACGCCACGCTCTGCGCAGAAAGGGCATTTATCCAAGCGCCGAGACAGCCGAAATGTAGTAGGCGTTGTGCGGGCTCCAGTACTCCGTGGTGCGCCAGTCGTAGCCGTTCTCGGTGTCGAGCACCGGTTCGTCGCGCACGTTTCCCCCGATGCCGTTCATGATCCCGCCGATAATCAGGCCGACGAAGCGGGAGTGCGGGTAGGGGTTCCGTATGCCTTCTCCGGTCATCAAGCAGGCGCCGAAGGGGTTCGCGCCCATCACCCATTCCATCTGTCGGTAGGCCAGGTCGCGCCAGGCGTTGTCCTTCAGCACACGCGCCGCCCGGGCGAGCAGGTAAGCGTAAGAGAGCAGGTGCGACGTCGTGCCCACCCACCAGTACTGCTTGCGCACCGGCATGAAATAGCGGTAGGTCAGCTCGCCGGCCAGCGGCCGGTAAGACTCGGGCGTGGGCGACCCGATAAAGATGCCGAACGGCAGAATGCCGTAGGCGGAGCGCGCGCACATCGGAGCCACATATTCGCTCAGATGCAGCCGGACGGCGTCGAGCCAGCGCTTCGCATCGGGGTGCTCGTCGAACGTTTCGGCAAGTTCCAGCAGCACCAGCGGTGGGAGGGACGCGTGTACCGCGTCGGTGTACGGCTCGGACTGGTTCGGACCGGTGCGCCAGAAGCCCCGCACAAGTTTCTGCCCTCCGACGAACCGCGTTTCCTGGAGTTCGAGCAACCGGCGGCCGAGGGCAACGGCTTCGGTTTGCCAGCGGTCGTTGCCGGTTGCCCGGTAGAGCTCGGCTGCGGCGCGGGCCCACCAAGCAAGCTCGGCTGAGCGGGAACCGCGTTTGTTCGCCTCCCAGCAGCGCTGCGAAGCGGCCAGCAATTGAGCGGCGTATTCGGCGTCGGTGGAGCGGAACGCCTGGGCGGCCATCGCCTGCATGCCGGTGAACATCGCCTGAATAGTAGGGTTTTTCGCGGTATTGATATAGCGGTCGTCGGCCGTGCCGATCTTGTTGTCGGTCCAGTGGTTATCGCTGTTATCGCCGTTGACGCCACCGGCGGTATCGGCCCAGACGCGGCCGTCGCGGTCCTGCATCTTGAGAAAGTAACGGTTGCCCCAGCGGAACTCGTCGAGCAGGAGCGCGAGGCCGCTCCCCGCGCGGTCCCAGGATTCGCCGAGGTTGCGCGCCAGCGTGAGCAACGCGAAGCCGCTGAGCATGGTGGCGCTCATCCATTTCCGCAGGTCGCCGGCGTCGTGCCATCCGCCGGTGACGTCCACGTGTTCTCCCGTGTCGCGCCGGCGCGCGTCGTCGAGGTGGCAGACCGGGTGGACATTCGGCACTTCACAGCCGCAGCGCTGCGCCCGGATGTAGCCTACGGCTTTGGGAAGCGTGCGTCGCCAGACGTCGCCCTGTATGAAGAAGGGTACCGAGCGCTCCTGGCCCACGGTTATCTGGTACATGGCTTCGCGTGTCACGTCGGAGAAATCGCCGACGGCGCAGGGGCCGAAGTCCGATTCCACTTTCTTCAGCGGTTTGACGATGCGGAACGGCTCTGGCGGACTCCCGATGTCGCGCAGAGTGAACTCGGTGGGCGCGGGTTCTTTCACAATGCGCACAACCAGGAGCTTGCGCGCATCCGGAACAAAGCCGAGGTGATTCAAAGCGATGGTGGGCGTCTCCCCCGGCGTGAGATTTTCAACACGCTCCTCGCGGGGCGGGCCTTGCTGCGCGGTGGCAAGCGCTAGTGGAGAAAGTGAACCGGCCAGAAAGACGCGGCGCGAGAGCGAATCCATGAGACTTATATGATCGTATTTCATCCAACAGCGCAACGATTAAAATCGCGCATGTTAACATCTTCGTTTATGACCGCGGTGTTGGACTGGACACGCCTATGACCGCGGTGCGGCTATGGACGCGGCGGGCGGTCATTGCCTCGTTCACTGCTACAGCCATGAGCGCGGCTGGGGCCAAGGCGCGCCGTTTGCCGGCTGAGTGGGCACATTTCGACGACCCCGCGACGGATTTTCCTCTGGTTCGCCTGACTAACCCCGCGCACCCGAGCTATCTGCCCTCCTACTGGAACCGGGCGGTCTCCCGGCGCCGGGATTTCCTGCTGTTTTGGAGCGTCCGCACCGGCTCCCCGCAGGTGTTTCAGATCGACCTGAAGAGCGGCGAACTGCAACAGGTCACCGCGTTCCAGGATCTGGACGGCGCTACGGCTGCCCTGCTGCCGGACGACCGCCACTTCTGTTGTTTCGACGGCCCCTCGCTCCGCCAGGTAAGGCTTTCCAACCTCAGGGTGAGGGATGTTTACCGCGTTCCCGAGGGCTTCCGGCGCACCAGTTTCAGCCTCGCGCCCAACGGATCGCATGCGCTGCTGATCGAAACCAACGGCAACGTCTGGCTGCTGCGGATGGTGACCCTCTCGAAAGGCGCGGCACGGACTCTGCTCGAATCGCCGGAGCCGCTCTCGATGCCCTTGGGCAGCCGCGACGCCAAACAGATCCTTTACCGGCGGAAAGACCAGCTTTGGACGGTGCGCTCCGACGGGTCCGGAAACCGCCCGCTCCCCCTCGCGCCCGGACGCACGGGACCCGCCTACTGGTCGCCCGGCGCCGGTTCCGTCCTTTATCTCAACTTCCCGGAGGATAAAGGCATGCTGAACTCCATCCGGGAATACGATTTGGCCAGCGGAGAGGACCGGCTCATCGCCACCACTACGCAGTATGCGCACTTCGTGCCCAATGGCGACGCTTCGGTGTTCGTGGGGGCCAGCGGCAGCGTCGCCTCGCCTTACTTAATCCTGATGCTGCGGGTGAACCGCCGCGAAGTGCCCTTGTGCGAGCACCGCTCGGGGCGTCCCGCCGAAGTCCTGCCGGTGTTCTCGCCGGGCAGCGAGGCCATCTTTTTTCAAAGCGACCGGGACGGCGGTCCCGCCATCTATCTCGCCAACCTCGAAGGTATTGTCGAACGGACGCCGCCGTAACGCCCGGCGGGTAATTCGGACGGCGCTGTAACCGCGCCCTTCCGTCGCACGCCAAAAGTAGTGAAACCAATTGGCTGCCGCCGCTGCTAAACTAGGGATTTCATGAAATCCGCTCTCGTTTGCCTTCTGACAGCTTCCGTGATTCTATCTGTCGGGTGCGGCCGCGAGGAAAATGTAGAAGCCAAACGCGACCCCGGCCCGGTTGTGATCCGTGCGGCGCCCGTCGTGACGCGCCAGATACAACGCGTCGTCGAATCCGTGGGCACGCTGTTCCCCTACGACGAGGTCATCGTCAGCGCCGAGGTGGACGGTCCCGTGCGGGAGGTGAATGTCGACCTCGGCGATACAGTCAAAGAGGGCCAGGTCCTGGCGCGAATTTCCGATGAGGAGCAGCGCTACCTGGTGGCGCAAAATGAGGCGCAATTGCGGCAGTCGCTGGAGCGGCTTGGCCTGAAGCACGAGAACGACAAAGTCGCCGACATCCGCGAGACTCCGGAAGTGCGCCGCGCCCAGGCCGACCTTTTCGACGCCGAGCAGCGTTATAAGCGAGTTCGAGAGCTGGTGGACCAGAATATCGGGTCGCGGCAGGAGTTGGATGCCGCCGGCGCCCGGTACAAGGCCGCGCAGGCCGAATACGACGCCACGCTGAACCAGACCCGCAACCTCATTCAGGAAGTGGAGCGCTTCAAGGCGGTGCTCGAGCTGCAGCGGAAGAAGCTCCGCGACACGGTAGTTCGCGCGCCGTTCAACGCTTCCGTGAAGGAGCGGCAGGTCGCTGTCGGCCAGTATGTCCGTGCAAACACGCCGTTGTTTACCCTGGTGAAAACCGACCCGATCCGGCTTCGCATTGAGATTCCCGAACGCATGGCGCCTTGGGTGAAGGAGGGGCAGGTGGCCGATGTTACGGTCGAAGCCTACCCCGGTCGCGTTTTCCGGGGCAAAATCTGGCGGATCTCGCCCACCGTGGATGAGAGCAAGCGCACCTTTATCGTCGAGGCCTTAATCCAGAACCCGCTGGGCGAGCTGAAGCCGGGTTCCTACGCCAAGGCTTCGGTGAAGACCAGCAAGTTCGAGGAGGTTCAACTGGTTCCGTTCAGCGCCGTGAATTACGTTCTGGGCTCCTATAAGGCGTACGTGGTCAAGGACGGCACGGTCGAGGCCCGCGACGTGAAATTGGGTGACCGTTTCGGCTCCGACGTTGAAATCGACGAAGGCCTGAAAGACGGCGAGCTGGTGGCCATCACCCAGGTACAGCGGCTCGACACCGGGACCAGGGTCCGCGTGGCCGACGGCCCGGCGGAAGGTTCGAATTCGACGGAATAGCGCCATGCTCCGTGGGCTGGTTTTGGCGGCAATCCTTGCGGCGCCCGCCCTGCCTGCCACCAAACTGCTGGTCACGGTAATCGAGCAGAAATCCGGCAAGCCCGTCACCGATCTCAAGGCGGAAGACTTCACCGTCCGCGACGGCCGCACGCAGCGCCGCGTGGAGGCGGCCGAATTCTCGCAGCGCACCATGGACGTGATGCTGCTCCTCGACACCAGCCTGGTGGGCGAGATGGTGCAGCCCCTGGCGCACAACCTCATCGAACAGCTCCAGCCCAAGGAGCAGATGGCGATCGTTTCCTTCCACTCCTCGGCCGACCTGATCCAGGACTTCACCTCGAGCCGGGAGCTGCTGCGCCAATCCATCGCAGGCGTCAAGTACGGAAACACGCCGCGGGTCCTCGATGCGCTCTACGCAGCCATCGACGGAGGGTTCCAGAACAGCATTTTCCGGCGCGTCATATTGCTGCTGACGACAGGAGCGGAGGGCAACAGCCGGGTCTCGGAGCGGGACGTCGTCCGGCTGGCGCGGCGGAACGGCGTATCGATCTACCCGGTCTACATGATCGGGTACGAGAGGTCGATGTTTGAACGTCTGGCCCGCCAGACGGGCGGCGCGTGCTTTAACGCACGCGACATGAGCCGGTCCGCGAGCGGCCCGCCGGATCCGCGCATCTTCGAGGTGATGCGCTCGCACTATACATTGACGCTTTCGGGAAATCTGGCGCTGGGCGAAAATCTGAAGGTTGAGGTCGCGGGCCGCGGCAGGCTGCAGGTCTCCGCTCTCCCCCTGGATTAGCGCCAAGAGGAGCGATTCAGTAAGTCGCGGGCGCGGCCAGATAGCCTTCGATCCGGTTGTCCGCGACCCGGTGGACCACCAACTCGTACGGCTGCCGCCCCTTCGCCAGAAAACGCACGGGCTCGTTCACGGTCCGGTCTGTGTGCTCGATGGCGCGGCCGTCCGCGGTCAACTCCACGCTGTAGCGATTCCGGCGCGGGTCCGTTTTTCGCAGCCGGATCATTACGCCGGCCACTTCCCGGCGCACCGACTTGACTAGCGCGAACTCGAAAATCCTTCGTTCCCCCCGCGCCTTCAGCGCCGCTACTTCACGGCTCTCCGCTGCGATGGCGTCCCGCATCGGGCCAAGCCTGCCGCTGA
The DNA here is from genome assembly GCA_029776225.1 of Acidobacteriota bacterium. Taxonomy (GTDB): domain Bacteria; phylum Acidobacteriota; class Terriglobia; order Bryobacterales; family Bryobacteraceae; genus Fen-330. The sequence goes on from JAKOTR010000043.1 coordinate 27,880, forward strand.
CGCCGTTCAGTTCCTCGGAGGTTTGCTCGATGCCCGCCTGCGCGGCGGCGATCCCCACCTGGGTGTTCCGCACCTCGCCGGTCAATTCGCCGGCAGCCGCGCTGGCTGCCGCCGCCGCGGCTCGCACGTTCATCAGTTCTCTGGCAACCTGCTGGCTGGTCGCGTTGACCTGCCTCGCCAGGTTGATCGCCAGCAGCTCTGCGTGCCGCTGAGCATCAGCGCTGACCTGTTCCGCCGCCCTGGTGGTCTGCTCGCGCGCCGCCGTCAGGTCTTTCCTCAGGCGCTCGACCTGGACCGCGTGCTCCTGGTTCGCCATGAGGGTCCCTTCCCGGACCTTGGAGATCTCGCTCACGATCGACTGCTGAATCTTTCTGGATTCGTCGCAAAGATTACTGATGGCGTTGAAAAAGAGAACCTCTCCCGCCGCGAACGCGGCTATGGCCCCCGCGATCGCGAAAAAACTGCGGTTGGAAATTGCGGCCTCCATCCCGGGTGCGGCTGGAGCAATCCGCGTGCCAGTTGCAAGTGATTGAAAACACTAGGTGTGCTGGAGAGGAGGAATGTAATTCTTACGCGGGGTGAGCATCCGGCCCACCCCGCAAGGGAGGGTTGCTTAACGGGTGTTCTGGACTTTCGGCGTAGCGAGGTAGCCGATGATCTGGTCCTTGCGAACCTCGTTCACCACCAGTTCGTAGGGCTGCCGCGCCTTGGCCACGTAAAACTGCACGGGCTCGTTGATGTTCTTGTCTTTCTTTTCCACCTTCTTGTCGTCGGCGATCAGCTCCACCGTGTATCTGTTTCTCTTGACGTCCGTCTTTTTGAGTTGGATGGCGACATCGCCGATCTTCTGCGGCTTTTTCGCCTTTCGCAAATCGAACTCGAAGTAATTGCGGTCGCCGAGCGCCTTCAAGGCGTTAAGCTCCTTGGCGTTGGTGGCAATCAGGCCGCTCATCTCGCCCATGTCGCCCCGCACCCGCTTCAGCTCAGAAATGGTCTTTTCCAGTTCCGACTTCGTTGCCGTCAAGTCGGTCTTGACGACATTCACATCGGTCGTCACCTCGCCGAGCTTCGTGGCCGCTTCGTTCGTGGCGGCTTTCACCTCGGAGAGCTGGCTTTCCATCTGCGCGGACCGGCGCCTCTGCTCCTCGGCGAGCTGGGAAGCGAGCGCCTCGGCCCTCTTCACGGCTTCCGTCTTTGCCTGGCCGACGGCAATAGCCGCCTGCCGCCGTGCGGCCTCAAGCTCCTCGCGCATGCTCTCCAGGGTCCGCCGGTTGGCGGCGGTAGTTACGGAAGAGGTCTCGCGCAGATTGGAAATTTCCGTTAAGGTCGAGTCACGGAACTTCGCAAGGTCGCTCCGCAGGTGATCGACTTGAATAAACAGATACACATTCGCGGCCAGCAGGGCGATCACGGCGCCGAAAAGCACCGAAATTTTCAGGCTCCACCCCGAACCGCCGGAAGGGTTATCGATGTCGCTCACAGTAATTGGTACTCCTTTCCCGGAGTTACACTCGCATTTTACCACTCGGCCCGGAGTTCAAACTGGACCCGGTGCGGGCATCGCTCACCGCGATTGCTCCGCGGCCACCGCCCTCGGACGGGCGAACTCCAGGACTTCCTGCTTGGAAACTCCCGGCTCGAAACAGCGCCTGCACCGCGCTTCATAAGCGTCCGCCCCGCCCACCACAACTAACTCGCTGGAAGGGACAAGCCTCTGGGTGTGCTTGGCGGGATTGCCGCACCGCACGCAGACCGCCAGCAGCTTTGTAATCGATTCGGCCAGGCACAACAACTCCGGAACCGGTGAAAAAGGCCGGCCCATAAAGTCGGTATCGAGGCCGGAAATGATCACCTGTTTGCCGCCGTCGGCCAGTTTCGTGGCGACGTCAATCAACCCGTGTCCGAAAAAATTTGCTTCATCGATCCCGACGACGTCCGCTCGCCAGTCCAGTTTCGCGAGAATCTCCGAGGGCTCTGAGATCACCTCGGATTCCATCCGCATGTCGCCGTGCGAAACGATCGCAGTGGTCGAGTAGCGGTCGTCGAGAGCGGGCTTGAAAACCTGCACGCGCTTGCGGGCGATCATCGCGCGCCGCAGGCGCCGGATCAGCTCCTCGCTCTTGCCGGAAAACATCGGGCCGCAAATCACTTCAATCCAACCGGTATTGCCACTCACGAAGTCCATCGTGACCATGATACGGTACGCCGCGCCGGCCGCGCCGGAACCGTCAATCCACGATTCTGGCGGACAACACGAAAACCAGGGCGTCGTACAGCATCAGGACTTGCTCGAACGTGCCGGTTTTCGCGCGCTCTATGGCCACGATCGGCACTCGATCTCATGTACCGTGGACCCGGCCGGAACGTTGATTGCAAAAGTGGTCAGCAAATACAAAAAAGCCGGCCTGACATTGCGCCAGGCCGGCCCTTTGCGGAAACTGCTCGCGTTTATCGGCCCCGCTTGATCGCCTTTACGGTTTCGCTATCCACCTGTTTGAAACCGGCGGGAACTTCGAAGGTGGAATCCGCCACCGCGTTCGTGGAAAACCCGGACAGCTCGGTGGTCAGCTCCATCATGGACGGAGCTCCGCCCGCCTGCTGCTGTTGCTGCGCTTGCTGCGGTTGCTGCTGAGCGGGCTGCTCTTCCTGCTGCCTGCGGCGCCCCAGGCCCAACCGTCCGCCGCCCAGCCTTCCGAGCGCGGCGCCAAGGCTCTTGGGCGCTTCGGCCTGTTGCTGCTGTTGCGGCTGCTCGGCTTGCTCCGCCGCTCCGGCTTGGGCGGCCTGCGCGTCCGCCGCCGACCCCATCGTCATCTTGCTCACCTGAAGCAAGGGGACGCCGTCCATCTTCGCGAACTCCTTGTAGGCCTCCGCCAGCGCTCTGGAGGTTTCCGGCCCGCCCGCCATCGGGACCATCCCCGGCAACCACGACAACTTCTGCGCCATGCGCTCGTAGAACGACTTCACCTCGTTGTAACCCTCAACCGAGGGCCCTACCCAAGTATCCGAAACGAAGGTCATGAAGACCCCGCGTTGCTTGGTGTCGGGGTTCGTGCCCTCGAATTCGATGGTCACGATGAAGTGGCGCGCGGTTACACCGTTGATGTCCCGCGTCTCTCCCGTATCCTTGACCGAGGGCTTCATCTGGAGATCCATCTGCTTGTCGCCCTTTTCGGACTTCAATCTCGCCTCCGCCTCCTTCAGGGCCTGGGCCATCTGGGCGAATGTGACCACCGAATAGGTCTTCTTCCTGAAGTCGATTTCGGTGATGGTCTCTTTGCTCAAGTCAATGATGTTTGCCGAGGCGCCCGGAACGACCATTGCCATGCGGTCGCCCTTAACCGAGACCTGGGTGCGGACCGGCTCCCGAAGCTGTTTCGAGAGGAACGACATCTTCTGGAGCACCCCGCCGGTGATTCGGGTCGACTGCTCGTAGCTGAAGTCGGCGAGCAGGTTCGCGCCAAAGAGTAGGGTAAGTGCAACGCTCAGTGGAATTGTTCTGAACATGTATTAGCTCCGGTGTCACATCATAGCATTGACACCGGTTTACAGGGGAAGTTATAGAACCTCTTGGTGGTAGCTTCCATAGGCGGCAATGTCCACGCCCGCAATACAGTTCCACGCAGCAGGTATTCGGGTATTCAACTCTGAATTTTCACATTAAATCCCCTTGGAAGTTGAAAGAACGCTCAGTATAATTCAGGATGTAACTTTATTAATCTACGGAGCTTTTGATGCTGTAAGCTCCTGCCCACCGGCTCCGTGGAAATGATTTCACCAGAAATGCGCCCGGATTTTGCGTGCGGCGAGGGAGGCTTTAATGGGTACTGATCGAGATGTAGTCGTCGTGAGCGCTGTGCGCACGGCGATCGGAAAATACGGCGGTTCGCTGAAAGACAAACCGCCGAGCGAACTGGGGGCCATCGTGATCCGCGAGGCGGTCAAGCGCGCGGGAATCGAGCCGAAAGAGGTTCAGCACGTCACGATGGGCAATGTGATCCACACCGACACACGGGACATGTACGTATCCCGGGTGGCGGCGGTGAACGCGGGCATCCCGATCGAGACGCCGGCGCTCACGGTGAACCGCGTCTGCGGGAGCGGGCTGCAGGCCATCGTATCCGCCGCGCAGCTAATCATGCTGGGTGACGCGGACGTGGCGGTGGCCGGCGGCGTCGAGTCGATGAGCCGCAGCCAGTACTGGATCCCGGCGCTCCGCTGGGGCCAGCGCATGAGCAACGCCGCCGTAGTCGATGCGATGGTGGGAGCCCTGAGCGACCCCTTTGAGGACGTGCACATGGGGATCACCGCCGAGTACATCGCAAAGAAATTCAACATCACCCGGAGAGAACAGGACGAGTTCGCGGTGGAAAGCAACCGGCGGGCGATCGAGGCGATCAAGCACTGCCTGTTTCAGGAGCAGATTGTCCCGATCGAGCTGAAGACCAAGACCGGAACCACCGTGTTCGACACGGACGAGCATCCGCGCGCGGACGCCACTCTCGAAAACCTGGCTAAGCTGAAGCCGGCGTTCGACAGGAACGGCACGGTGACCGCCGGCAACGCCTCGGGGCTGAACGACGGGGCGGCGGCGGTGGTGCTCATGGAGCGGAAGAAGGCCGAGGACCGCGGTTTGAAGCCGCTGGCCCGGCTGGCGGGGTACGCGTTCGCGGGCGTCGAGCCGCGATACATGGGGATAGGGCCGGTTCCGGCCGTGCGCAATCTGCTGAAGAAGACCGGAATCAAGCTCGAGGACGTCGCGGTAATCGAGGCCAACGAGGCGTTCGCGGTGCAGGCGCTCGCGGTGATGCGCGAGCTGGGACTGCCGCCGGAACGCACGAATCCGAACGGCGGCGCCGTGGCGCTCGGCCATCCGATCGGCGCCAGTGGCGCAATCATCACGGTGAAAGCGCTCCACGAGCTGCGCCGCATCGAGGGGCGCTACGCGATGGCGACGCTGTGCATCGGCGGCGGACAGGGGATCGCCGCGATGTTCGAGCGGCTGCCGAACTGATAACGCACTTAAAAGAACAAAGGAGAGGCGTATGACTGCTGGGAGTCAAAACGGTGCTGGGTCCCTCAAGGGCAAGGTCGCTCTTGTGACGGGAGCCTCGCGCGGAATCGGCCGAGCGATCGCGCTCGAGCTTGCCTGCCGCGGCGCTAAGGTGGCGTTGAATTACCGCGCCAGCCAGGCCGAGGCCGAATCGCTCGCCGAAAGAATCAAGGAAATCGGGTCGGAAGCGCTGCTCGTGCAGGGCGATGTCGCCAAGAAGGAGGAGGCCCGCCAGGTAGTCCGGAAGGTGCTGGACCACTTCGGCAGGCTCGACATTCTGGTGAACAACGCCGGCATCACGCGGGATAAGTCGCTGCGGAAGATGGCGGACGACGATTGGGCGGACGTTATCAACGTCAACCTGAACGGCACGTATTACTGCACGAGCGCCGCGCTGCCTGCCATGATCGATCAGAAGTACGGGCGCATCATTAACATCAGCTCCGTGGTCGGCCAGTCGGGCAATTTCGGCCAGGCCAACTACGCCGCCAGCAAAGGCGGGATCGCCTCGTTCACCAAAACGCTGGCGCTCGAGATGGCGCGGTACAACATTACCGCCAACACCGTTGCGCCGGGCTTCACCTGCACGGAAATGCTGCAGAAGATACCGGCCAACATTTTGGAGCAGATTAAGGCCAAGATTCCGTTGGGCAGGTTTGCGATGCCCGAGGACGTCGCCAAGGCGGTAGCCTTCCTGGCAGCCGACGGCGACTACATTACGGGCCAGCAGCTCGCCGTCAACGGAGGCATTTACATGGGTTAGAAGGGGATATATACAGGCCGTCGCTCATATTTGGCGCGGCTTCCTTAGGCGTGCTTCTCTCTCCGGCGGCGATCGGGACAATTTCCCGGTCGCCTTTTTTTGTGTGCCGCCTCCGGTTTCGGCTCGCCCGCGAATCTAATCCGAGCGGGCCGCCAGCCACGCTTCGATGTGCGGCCACGTTCGCTTGGCGGCGCTGCTGCCCGCCATGATGCCGATGTGGCCGCCCGGAATCCGAAAGAGCTCCTTGTCGGTCGAGCCCACTTTCATCATGATGCTCTCGGACTGGCAGGGCGGGGTGATGTGGTCGGCCAGCGCCACCACGTTCAGCAGGTTCGCGCGGATGCGGCTCAAATCCACGCGGCGCCCGCCGATGATCATTTCGTTGTTAATCAGCTTGTTACCCCGGTACAGGTCCACGATGAGCTGCCGGAAGGTGGCGCCCGCCATCGGGATGTTGTCGTTGACCCACGTGTTCATGGCGTGCCAGGATTCGACGACCGCCGGGTTCTCCAGGTTGTCCCAAAGACGCAGGTAGTTGCCGATGTAGTTCTCGACCGGTTTGAGCGCCTTGGCGCCGTACTCGATCAACTCCGGCGGCATGTTTCCGAAGGCCTGCAGGACCTTGTCGACGTCGAAGTAGCGCTCATCAACCCAGCGGGCGAAGCTGATGGACTGCTTGTCGGAATAGTCGAGCGGCGCGGTCAGCAGCAGCAGATTCCGCAGCCCGTCGTCCGGCCGCAGGGCTGCGTAGATGGTCGTAAGAATCGCGCCGATGCACCAGCCCAGCATACTGAATTCCTCGCACCCGGCAACGGCCTTCATCTTGCGGATGGCGCGCGGCATGTAATCCAGGGTGTAGTCGTCGAGCTTGAGATTGCGGTCTTCGATGCCGGGCGAGCCCCAGTCGAGCAGGTAGACATCGTACCCCTTGCCGACCATGTACTCGACGAAGCTGTGGCCCGGCCGCAGGTCGAGGATCGTGGGCCGGTTCATCAGCGCGAAGATGAGCAGCAGCGGCACCTTGTGCCGCGACTCCTCGGAAACCACCGGGGTGTAGCGGTAAAGCTTGGCCTTGTTCAGCGTCCAGATCAGGTCCTTCGGGGTCTGACCAATGGGCGCACGGGTGGTGTGAAGCCTCAACAGCGTGCGGAGCGTCTCCTCCATCCTCCGGAACTGCTCCGTGCTGAATGCGCTTTCGACCGCCGCCATCGGCTATCTGCCCTCCTCGGCGGCCCGGCGCGACGCCCGGCTATCGGTGTTTTCGCGCCGTATTTGTTCGATGATGCCGTCCAGCTTGGCATCGAGGTCATCGAGGCGCAATTCCAGGTTCGTGAGGCGCTCCGCCAGACCGATGACGTCGTTGCGCGTCGGCATGTTCGAGAGCTGGAGCACTTGCGTCATCATCTTTTCGACAATTTCGCGGTACGGCGCCGTGGCCGTAAGATAGCTGTCCAGTAAGGTGCCCGTAGCTTGCGCGTATGCTTCGGTGTTCACCGCCTGAACCATGGTGTCGGCCCAGGCTTTCATGGTCGCGTCCCGCATCGAGCGCCAGGCCTCGAAGGGGTCGCTGGACGGTTCCGTTTTTACGCTCATCGCTGTGTCACGCCCCCGCCGCCCGGCTTTTCATGGACCGGTAAGCCAGATCCATCAATTGCCTCTGGGTTTCGAAAGGACGGGTAACCGCCTCGACAATAATGGCGTTTTGCCGTGCAGCAAACTCGAGAATCGTGCCCACCGCGGCCGCGCCCTGCCGGCTGGCCAGATCGAGGATGCTCTTCTGCACCGTCACGGCCTGTTCCACCGCCTGCTGCGCGATCTCCAGCACACTCGCCGCCGGCGTGATGCCGAGCATCGCGAAACCTTGCGCCCCGGCCCTCGCGACCGAGGACATCTGTTGCGTGGTCATATCGAGCGCGGCCTTCTGAATCTCCACGGACTTCTCCCACCCCTGCTGGGCGAATTCGGCCAGTGATTTGAGCGAAGCCCACTCGCGGGCGTCTATCCCGGGCTTGTCGGAGACATTTCCGGTTGACTCGCTGGTGGTGACCATGGTTAGCTCCTTAGTGGTGAGTTCATTTTATGCTGCAATGCAGCATGAACCCATTTTAATTCGTTCGCCGCGGATGTCAAGCGCCATTTTTCGGTCACCATGGACACTGAGACCGTAGTTATTAAGAAATATGAGAACCGGCGCCTGTACGATACCGTAAACAGCCGCTACATTAACCTCGATGATGTCGCACGGATGATCCGCCGCGGGATCGACGTGCAAGTTATCGACGCACGCACCGGGGACGATATTACCCGCCTGATTCTTACTCAGATCATCGTGGAAGACGTCAAGGAGCGCGAGTTTGCGCTGCCGACTGATATCTTGCGCCAGCTCGTGCTCGCCTCCGGGGAAGCCAGCCGGGAGAGCGTGGCCACTTACTGGAAAGCCGTGTCCGAGGTGTATCAGAACACGCTGAACGCGTTCACGCGCGGCGTCTTTCGTGGCCGGGACGAGGAGAGCGCCGAAGCCGCGGAGTTAGAGGAACTTAAGCGGCGCGTCGAGGATCTTGAGCGCCGGCTGTCGGAAAAGCGGCGTGCCCGCACACGCTCGAAAACCAGCCAGAGTAAGTAACCAAGAAAACTTCGTTTTCCGCTGTAATTCGCCGGTTTGTGCCTAATGAAGTTGGCTGAAGGCGGTAAGCGATGAAAGCCGAGATCAAGCGCGTTATACGATCGCTTCGAACCGGTGCATGGCCGGCCACGTTTGCCGTTCTGGCGCTCTGCGTTCGCATCAGCATTAACGGCGCGCTGTTTGCGTTTGTATATGCAGCGTTCCTCAGACCACTGCCGTTCCAGCGGGCAGATCAGCTCTGTTTTCTTTCGGAAACAAACCCGCCGCCGGATTTGCCGATGGGACCATTGTGCCCGCGAATAACTGGGATTAGCGCAAGGCACAAAGACTTTTCGCGACCTTGCCGCCGTGACACTCTGGGTTCCGGTCCTGCGCTCCGCTGAGGGTGCAGAACGGCTAACGGGCGCCACAATCACGGCAAACATAATCGACTTGCTTGGCGCGCATGTCCAACTGGGCAGGAGCTTCCGCGATGAGCTCACGGCGCCCGTCGAGCGTCCCGTGCTCGTTCTGTCGCTTGCGGCTGCGCTCGGTTGTGCTGTTCGCGTGCGCGAACGCCGGCTGCCTGTTGCTCGCCCGCGGCCTGAATCGTCAAAACCCGCGGCCTGAATCGTCAAAAGGAGATGGCGATTCGCCTGGCCTTGAAGGCGGGGAAATCGGACTAGGTACGCGAAGCCGGAAGGGAGAGTCTGCTCATCTCCGCTTCGGCCTCGGCGCTGGCTTGATCCGGGCGAAACTACTCATCGCGCTGGCGCGGTCCTCGATTTTTCAGCAGTTCTCCTTTCCGGGGTGGCCCCCCACGGAACAGGTCGCCGTGCCTCAAGTACTTAGGACGTAATAGTACTCCAGTGCGTTGACAGCCAAATACATACTGCGAGTTACTGGGGAGTGTTGGGGCAGGGCGCTGTGGTCAAGCATGCTCCCCGCGGGGAACCTAGCTCCCGGCGCCTTGCCCCCGTTCCGCCGGCTCCCGGGCAAGTGCCTCACGGGTGAGCGCGTCTACCGGGTGGAACATCGCCGTTGCGGGGGGCGTCTATCAAGTGTTGAGAAACGCTGACAAGACGCCGGACGATCACGCAAGGAGGCCGCCGCTTGCCGGCCGCCTGCCGATCCGCCTGGCAAGCTGGCTTGTTCCCCGCCGGACGCGGGCCGAATGGCTGGCCCGGTGGAACTCGGGGCTGTATAACTGGTGGATTCTCGTTGAGCGCGGCGAAATCACGCGTGATACGGAGCCGGAAGTAATCCGCCATTGCTGGGGAGCATTCAAGGACGCTTTCTGGCAGCGCTTCCGGCGGGAACACCTCCGGCGCCAGCTCCGCGGGCCCGGCATCGTGCTGGCTTCCGGGGCCCTGATCCTGCTGCTGGCGGCTCTGCTCACCAGCGGGTTTTCAGCTACCCGGGCGCTTTTCCTCCCCTTGATGGTGAACGACCCCAAATCACTGGTCACGCTCCGGTTCACAGGTTCCGCGGACCAGCCATCCGGAGTGCCCCCGGTGCTTGTGCCTGCCTGGCGCGCGAAATCGAAGTACCTGGCCGACCTCGCCGGTTACCGGCATCTCCGGCGCGCCAACCGGGCCATGGTTACGACGAACTTTTTCTCCCTGATGGGCACACCTGCCGCTCTGGGGCGCACCTTCGAACCTGGGGATACTTCGGTCGCCGTGCTGAGCGGACCGGCCTGGCAGCAGGCGTTCGGCGCCGATCCTGGCGTCATCGGGCGCACGATTTCCCTGGACGGGCGGCAGTACACGGTTGTCGGCGTGCTTCCCGAGGCCTTTTGGGCCATTTCCCCGAAAATCGCGATCTGGACGCCTTTGACGCTCGAGCCGGCGCCTGAACCCGGCACGCCCTTTCTGATTGGCGCAGTCGGAAGGGTAAAGCCCGGGACCTCGGAGGCGGCGTTGCGTGCCGAGTTGCTCGAGATTGCCAAGACCGTGGGGTTCAACCTGCCGCGCCCGCCGCAGGTGGTGCGGTTTGATGCGGTGCCGGGCCGGATGATCGGGGACTACGCCGCCGTCGTTGGCTTCGCGGTGGTTATCGCGGCCACCCTGGTTGCGGTCGGACGCCTCTCTTTGCGCCGGCATGGTTGGAAATATTGGGCGTTTTTCGGGGCCAAGACCGTCTGGCTGCTGACCGTTCTGCCGCTGCTGTGGATTGAGATCGGCGCCGCCCTCCGGACTCAACTGCCGGACACGCCCTGGCGCGCCATTCTGGCCGGCCCCATTTTCTCCACGGTCTTTATCCTGGGACTCGCGTGCGCGCTATGGTGGAATTTCGCCGACCAGAACCGGCGCTGCCCCGTTTGCCTTCAGAAGCTCGCTTTGCCGGTCACAATCGGTTCCTGGGCCAGTACGTTCGAGCCGGCAACGACGGAACTTCTCTGCGTGGAGGGACATGGGTCCCTCGCCGTGCCGGAAACCGAATCCGGCGAACCCGACCGCTGGACTGCGCTCGACGCCTCCTGGCGCGAGCTGTTTAAGAAGTAGCCGCGCCGCGGGCGCTTACTGCGGCGGAAGCCAGAGAGACAGGTTCTTCTCTCGGTTCAGGCGCTCGGTGGCGGCCCGGTCGATCGTGGCGAGGCTCACAGTCTGCCGCTTGCCGCTTGCATCGAAATAACTCAGGCAGTCGTTTTCCACCCAGGCGGCAATCGCGGAGTCTCGTGCTCCACTTTTCAGCGCGATGGTGAACATCTGCCCGGCGTTGGGCGTCCCTGCCGCGGGCTGCGCTTCCTCCGGAGCTGGACCCTTGTATTCACGAATCTCCAGGCGCGCAGGCTCCGGCGGCTTTCTGGGAGCCATCATCTCCGGGCTGAACGGCTGGATGACGATGACGCTCGGCGAAGGCTGCGGCGGGGCGTAGTCGTAGCCGCCATAAGTAAACGGATACCAGGGCAACGACCACCCCGGAAAGAAACTGTCCGCGAAAAGCCCGCTGAAGAACGCCGAGCCCGGCGCGTTTACGCCGAGCGATGGAAGCGGCGAGCCGATGGGCGGTATGCCCAGGTTAGCGAAATTCTGCGGCGTGCCGAAACCGATGACAGCCGAGCCAGGGCTGCGTATCCTTCCAAACGCTCCAAAGGGGCCAAACCCGACTACGGCGCTGCTGCGGCCGAAGCCGCCCCTCACTGCCCCCGGACCGAAACCGATGCCGCCCCCAAATCCGCCTCCAAAGCCGCCCCCGCGCTGAGCCCGCGCCGGCAGGACGAGGAGGAGGCATAGACCGAACCCCAAGCACATTCTGCGCATAGCGATCCCCCCTGAGCACAAGCCTAGCGCCCGGAGCGCTCGCAAGCAAGGCCGCGCGGCAGGGCCAAGCAGACCGCGATACAATTGCCGCATGAATCGGAGAAGATTTCTCCGGCTCGGATCGCTTGGGAGCCTGGGCCTCGGGCTGGAAGCCGCGCCGGCCGCCGCTTCCTGCATCGTGCTCTGGCAGCGCGGCGGAATGAGCCATCTCGACACGTTCGACATGAAGCCGGATGCTCCCGCGGACGTTCGCGGGGAGTTCCGCGAGATCCCGACGAACGTGCCTGGAATCCGCATTTGCGAGCATCTGCCGCGCACGGCGCGCATCATGGACAAGCTCACCATTATTCGGTCAATGTGTTCGAGCGAGACGAACCACGAGCGAGCAGGTTGGAAACTGGCGGGAATGCCGCCCGCGCTGCACGCCCCGGACGCGGAGGCGGCGCTGCACATGATCGAGCGCGGCGCGCGCTTCGTCAGCCTGAGCACGGGGCAGGCGGATTACGACACCCACAGCGATAACTTCGGCCGCCTGAAAAACTACTTGCTGCCTGCCTTCGACCGCGCCTTTTCGAAGCTGATCACCGGTCTGGACAGCCGCGGCATGCTTTCCTCCACGCTGGTGGTCGCCTTGACCGAGTTCGGGCGCACGCCGCGCATCAACGCGCTCGGCGGGCGGGACCACCACTCGCGCGCGTGGTCGGTGGTGCTGGCCGGGGCGGGGCTGCCCGGCGGCCGCGTTCTCGGCGCAACCGACAGGACCGGGACCGAGGTCACAGACCTGCCGGTTTCCCCCGAAGACCTGCTCGCAACCATTTACGCAGTCCTGAGAATCCGGCCAGAGGGGAAGCTCGCGGCGGGGCGTGTGATCGAGCCGGTGCTCGGCTGAGCCGTTGTAGGATAGTAGGTTACCGAAACGCTCATGGGGAGGTGTGGATGAGGCTGCTTCTGGTCGCTGTGCTGGCGTGCGCCCCTGCTTTGACAGGGGAGGTGAGGCTCGGGAAGCCTTTGGCGCTGAAAGAAGCCACCCCCATTGACCAGCTCCTTGCCGATCCCGATCGATACGTCGGAAAGACAGTGCAGGTGAAGGGAACGGTGCGCGACGTGTGCCAGCGGATGGGATGCTGGACAGAAGTGGCCAACCCCGCGAGTGGACAATCCGTCCGCGTCAAAGTGAAGGACGGCGAAATCGTGTTTCCGAAAAACTCCATCGGCAAGACGATCGTCGTCGAAGGCACGCTCGCCAAGATTGAGCAGACGAGGGAACAGGCCATCGCGCAGGCTAAGCACGAGGCCGAGGAGAACAACCGCAAGTTCGACCCCTCCTCGATCACAAGCGGAAGGACCTACTACCAAATTCAGGGAACGGGAGCGGTCATCCTTGAGTAGCATGGCTCTCACAAGAAGGCAATTATTACTTGCCGCGGCGGGCGCGCCGCTCGTGGCGCAGGCGAACCGGCCGCCAAACATCGTACTGATCATCGTGGACGAGCTGGGCGCCTGGATGCTCGGCTGCTATGGCAACCGCGAGATACGGACGCCGAATATCGACCTGCTGGCGCGCGGCGGCACGCGGTTCCATACGCACATAGCCTCGGCGCCGGCGGGATCGCCCAACAGGGCAACGCTGTTCACCGGACGCACTCCCCGGCAGCATGGCATCCGCGATTTCCTCACCCCCGAGCCGATCGAAGATCCGCCGCAGGGCCAGGCCGCGCCGCCGCCGTCGTTTCAAGAGGAGATCATGATTTCGGACGTGCTTGCCCGCGCCGGATACAACTGCGGTTATGCCGGCAAGTGGGACATGGGCGCCGAAGACAAGCCGCAGCACGGCTTCAAGCACTGGGCCACGCAGTTGAAAACGGCGGATGCGGTCACCGCGAGCGCGCTCGAGTTTCTCGACGCGCAGAAAGCCGGCCAGCCTTTCTTCCTCACCGTGAGCTACCCCGGCCCGCAAGCGCCGTACGAGGGACTGGCCGCGAAATATTACGAGATGTACGCCGGCGTCAAATTCGAGACGATCGGCTGGGATCCCGCCGCGCCGAACGCCTCGCGGGGCAGGGAGATGCTGGGCGACATTGTCGGCAACATCCGCAAGTGCGCCGCCGCGCTCACCGCCATCGACGACCAGATTCCGCCGCTGATGAAGAGACTCAACGAGCGCGGCCTGCGCGACGACACGCTGATCGTTCTGACTGGCGCGAGCGGGAACCTGCTCGGACGGCACGGATTGTGGGGTAGCGGGCACGCCTCCAATCCCGTCAACATGTACGAAGAGTCGACGGCCACGCCGATGATCTGGAACTGGCGCGGAAGGTCGCCGGTGGAGGCTGCGCGGCCGGAACTGGTCGGCTCGTGCGATTTTCTGCCCACGATTTGCGAAGCGGTGGGAGCGCCCGTGCCGCAGCGCAACCTCCCGGGACGCAGCTATCTGACCGCCGTCCTCGGCCAGCAGTTCCCCAGGAGCCAACCCTGGCGCAACCTGGTGTTCAGCGAACTGCGCAACACGCTGATGGCGCGCAACAACCGCTACAAGCTCGTTCTGAGGAACCAGGGGGAAGGGCCGAACGAGCTTTACGACCTCCGCGCGGACCCAGGGGAGAAAGTAAATCAGTATTCCAATCCATCCTTTGTCAGCGTCCGCGACCAGCTTGCTGCTGAACTCGATCGCTGGCAAAAAGAGTTTAAATAGTTTAAATAGAGTTTGCAGTAAGGTTTCTCGTACGGGACTTCGGCTTCGGCGGACGCTGGAGGCAAGAAGAGTTTCAGTAAAGTTCAAAGTAAGGTTTCGTCGTGTCAGCGCCGCAAAAAATGGAAACGTTCCGGCGCGTGCCGCTGTTCGCCGGGCTTACAGAAGAGGAACTGGCGTCTCTTGCCAGACGCGCGGTGGAAAAACGCTACTCCGCCGGCGAGGTGCTCTTCTATGAAGGCGAGCCGTGCACCGGGTTTTTCCTGATCGGGCAGGGATCGGTCAAGATCTACAAGACCTCGGGTTCCGGGCGCGAGATCATGCTGGCGATCGATACCGCCCCGTCCAGCGTGGCGGAGGTGCCGCTGTTTGACGGTGGTCCTTATCCGGCCACGGTGAGCGCGGTGAATGACGTGGTCGCCTACGTGGTGAGCAAGCAGGATTTCCATGCCGTGTGCCTGCAAAATCCCAACCTGCCTCTCAAAGTGCTGGCGGTGGTGGGGCGAAGGCTCAGGCACCTGGTGCGGATCGTGGAAAGCGTGACCTTCGGCAGCGTCCGCCAGAGGCTCGCGAGCGCGCTGCTGGAATTCGGCAACCAGGCCGGCTCGGACGTGTTCTCCCTCCCCGTTACCCACGAGGAACTCGCTTTGCGCCTCGGCACGGTGCGCGAAGTGGTCTCCCGAAATCTCAGCCGCTTTCAGGCCGAAGGCCTGCTGCGCGTCCAGCGGCGCGAGATCCATTTGCTGGACCGAGAGGGATTGCTCCGCGAGGCGGAAACCGAGTTGTAAACCTTTTTTTCGCCCGGAATTCCAGTGACTTACGTCACTTCACTTGCCTGTATACGCGGGTTAAGCTGGAAATATGTACACCGTGGAACGACTGCTGCGCGTCTCACGGGGGGAAGAGAGCGCACGCACCACCATCGACTACCCTTTGGAGCATCTCGTGGCATGTCACCGGCGTATCGAGGAGCGCCTGGAGATGCTGGAACGCGCCGGCGCCCACCTTGCCGGACGCCCCGACGACGCCCTTGAGGCTATCGATGCCGCTTTTCGCTACTTCGACTCCAGCGGCGTGCTTCACACGGCCGACGAGGAGCAGAGCCTGTTTCCGCGGCTCCGCCCGCGCCTGCTGCCCGACGAGCTGGAGATGGTCGCCCGGCTCGACCGGGAGCACCGCGAAGCCGAGGCCCTTTACGCCGAGCTCAAGGCCGCCGTGGCGCGCCTTCGAAAAGATCCTCACAACGAGCAGCTCGGAGAGGAGTACCGGAATCTTGTGAAGCGGTTCACCGAGCTGTACAACTCGCACATCAGGCTCGAGGACAACGAGCTCGTCCGCGTGGCGAAGCGAGACCTCACCCGCCAGGAACTGGACGCGATTTCCCGGGAAATGAAGCAGCGGCGGAATTTGTTCTGAAATTCCGAGGCGCTCGTCCGCTGGAACCCGTTCCGCTGTGGCAGACTGGTCTGGTTATGAGAGTGCTCGTCGCTTTGGGGTTCCTGTTCGGACTTTTCTCGGGCATTGCCCGCGCGCAGGCCAGCCTGGAATTGCAGGCATGCAACGCCAGAGCCCGCTCCCAGGCCGAATTGAATAAGTGCGCCGAGGAAGAACTCGGGCGCGCCGACGAAGCGATGAACCGCGCGTACGAAGCCCTTCTGGCGAAGGCCGCGAAGCACCCGGTGGCTGTGAAGAAAATCAAGGCCGCGCAGCAGGCCTGGCTTGCGTTTCGCGAAGCTCACCTGGAAGCTGTTTTCCCCGCCGAAGACAAGCTGGCCGCTTACGGAGCAGTCCAGCCGATGTGCGCCGCGCTGCTGCGCGCCGAGCTTGCCTGGGAGCGCGCCCAGGTCCTGGAATCGATGGCGAATCCCGAGGAAGGCGATGTGTGCTGCGGGCAGCGCTACTAGCTACTCGGGCTCGGGGTGGACGATGACGTCGGCGCCGGGCGCCACACTCTGAATCGCCCGCTCGATGTCCTCGGTCAATGCGTGCGCCGCGCGAAGCGACTGATCGCCGTCAACGAGCACGTGGACATCGACAAACAACCGGGGGCCGGAATAGCGAAGCCGCACGTTGTGGCAGTCCTTCACCCCTTCCACGGACTGGGCCGCCCCGGTGATCTTCTCCTCCAGGCCGGCCGGCGCGGTGTCGATCAGCGATGCAATGCTGCGCACCCCGAGCCTCACGCTGATCAGGATCACGATTCCCGCAACGATGATGGCGGCCACGGCGTCCGCCTGGCGCAGCGCTCCCAAGGCCGGCACCCGCTCCGAAATCAACACGCAGATGAGGCCGAGGATCACCACCGCCGAGCTCCAGATGTCCGTGCTGAAATGCAGCGCGTCAGCTTCGAGCGCCTGGCTGTTGTACTTGCGGGCCGCCCGGTAGAGCACACGGGAGCGCGAGGCGTCGACGATGATCGAGGTGATCATAACGGCAAACGACCAGAACGTCACCTCGATTTCGATTCTCTGTTCGATGAGGCGGCCTGCGGCGCCGTAGATAATCCACACGCACGTCGCCAGCAGCAGCATGGTCTCGAACAGGGCCGAGAGGTTCTCTACTTTTCCGTGGCCGTAGGTGTGCGAGCGGTCGGCGGGCTTACCCGAGATCCGCACCGAAACCCAGGTCATCAGGGCGGCTACAAGGTCCAGCCCGGAGTGCGCCGCCTCAGCGAGAATTCCAAGGCTGCCTGTGGCGGCGCCCACCAGGGCTTTGAAGGTAGTTAAACCGATGGCCGCCAGCACCGAACTCGCGGCGGCCCACCGTTTTTCTTTTTCCGCCCGTTCTGTCAAGTCGAAAGGCCGATTTGGCAGAGGTGTTTCTCAAGCACCGTCTTTTCTTGGGCGAGATAGGCGCGGTTCCTGCGCGTGAGCTCGTCGAAATCAACCTTGTGAGCGTCGAACTCCGGTCCGTCCACGCAGGCGAACTTAACCTCCCCGCCTACGGTAACGCGGCAGCCGCCGCACATGCCAGTACCGTCCACCATGATTGGATTCAGGCTGGCAAAAGTAGGCACACCCCATTCGCGGGTGAGTTCGGCCGCAGCGCGCATCATCGGGATTGGCCCGATGACGTGGACAACACCGGGAGTGATTCCGCTCTGCTCCTTCCACGCGCGCATAAGCTGAACTACATTCCCATGGAACGCGCCCGATCCGTCGTCAGTGGCCCAATGGACTTCATCGGCCACGGAGCGCAATTCTTCATCCAGGATAATATGGGCCGTTGACCGCGCTCCGCAGAGCGCAATCACGCGGTTGCCGGCCTCATGGAACGCCCGCACGACGGGCAGCAGTTCGGCCGTCCCCACACCGCCGGCGACGCAGAGCGCCGTGCCGACTTTTTCGATGGTGGCGGGAAGGCCCAGCGGGCCGAGCAGGTCCGCGATGTAATCGCCTGCCTCCAGCGACAGCGTCTGCCGCGAGGTTTTTCCGAGCGCCTGAACAACGAGCCTGATGGTGCCCGCCGCGGGGTCGCCGTCCACCAGCGTGAGCGGGATGCGCTCGCTCTCGGGAGTGGGCCGCAGAATGATGAACTGCCCGGCCTTCCAGTGCCTGGCGATTTCGGGCGCCTCGATTTCCAGGCTGGCGATCTCAGGCGTGAGCAGGCGCTTGGAAACTACGCGGTTGCCGCGGCCATTGGTGGCGGTGGGTATCCCGGAAACGGCAACGCTCTTTGCTTTCGGGCGCAGTTCGCGGTCGATAGCCTCGGCGGCCGCCCGGCCGTCGCGCATCGCCAGGATCACGGTAGCCCCGCCGCGCACAACATCCCCTCCGGCGTAGACGTTCGGCAGGCTGGTCCTGCCGGCCTCGTCGATGACAATCTTACCGCGTTTCGTAATCAGTGTCGGGGTGGCGCGCTGGACGGTGGGGTTCGGGCTCTGGCCGATTGCCATCACCACGGTATCCACCGGCATGCGGTACTCGGAACCGGGTATCGGAACGGGCCTGGGGCGCCCGGACTCGTCCGGCTCTCCAAGCTGCATGCGCTGGACTTCCATTTCCTTCAACACGCCGTTTTCGTCCCCGAACAGCCGGACGGGCACGGCCAGAAACTCGAACTGGACGCCCTCCTCCTCGGCGTGCTCGATCTCTTCGAGGCGGGCGCGCAGCTCGGCCCGGCCGCGGCGGAACATGATGATGCTTTCACTGCCCAACCGCTTGGCCCAGCGCGCGGCGTCCATCGCGGAATTGCCGCCGCCGATGACCACGGTCCGCTTGCCCACGAGGACCGGCGTGTCACTCGCCGGGAATTCGTAGGCCTGCATGAGGTTGATCCGGGTCAAATACTCGTTGGCGGTATACACGCCCACCAGGTTCTCTCCCGGAATGCCCATCAGGTGGGGCAGGCCGGCGCCGGTGCCGATGAACACGGCGGAGTAGCCCCACTCGAAAAGCTCATCGATCGTGGCGGTCTTGCCCACGATGAAGTTGGTGCGGAACTCGACTCCAAGCGCGCGAAGCCGC
Source organism: Acidobacteriota bacterium (assembly GCA_029776225.1). Lineage (GTDB taxonomy): Bacteria > Acidobacteriota > Terriglobia > Bryobacterales > Bryobacteraceae > Fen-330. Next base: position 46,716 of record JAKOTR010000043.1, read on the forward strand.
TCGATCTCCTCGTCGATAATCTGGCGCGGCAAGCGAAATGGCGGGATGCCGTAGGCCAGGACGCCGCCCAGCCTGTGCAGCGCCTCGAAAACCGTGACGCCGTAGCCTTTGCGCACAAGGTCGAAGGCGGCGATCAGCGAGGCGGGTCCGCTGCCGACCAGCGCTACTTTCAGGCCGTTGGGCGGTTCCACAGGGGGAAGCCGCCGGTCGCTCGAACTCCGCTGATAATCCGCCAGGAAACGTTCGAGCGAGCCGATCGCCACCGGCTCCAGCTTCGTTTTCGGATTGCCGAGCAGGCAAGCCTTCTCGCAGAACAACTCGTGCTGGCAAACGCGTCCACAGATGCCCGGAAATGGTGTGTACTTGCTGATGGTTTCAAAAGCGCCACCGAAGTCGCCCTCCACCATGCGGGCGATCACACTCTTGATATCGATGTGGAGCGGGCAGGCTTCCACGCATTTCGGATCCCTGCAATTCAGGCAGCGGAGCGCTTCGGTCCAAGCCTGCTCCTGGTCGAACCCCAACGCCACTTCTTCACACGTAGTGGTCCGCTTCACCGGATCCAGCAACGGAAGTTGCTGGCGCGGAATTTTGGGGTTGCGCTTGCGTTTTACCGTTGGCACAGGGGTCACGTCAGCTTTTTCGGGCATCTTCTCTATGGGTGTCCTCTACAAAATGGATGAAAGCAATTTCAATTCCCATTGTGGCGCACTAAGAGAAATCAGATCAAATTGCCCTTTTTGTGCGCCTGGAGGACACCCGATTGCGTGATATGACCCGCTCGCCGCTTAGAGTTCCCTCAGTGCCCTGGGGAACAGCACGTTGTTTTCCAGGTGAATGTGCTGGTGAAGGTCCGCTTCCAGTTCCTGCAGTCCCGTGTAGAGGGCGCGGAAGGTCGCGCAGGCATCGGGCGGAAGCGTATAGTCGCTGGTGATTTTGCGCATCTGTGCAAGCGCTTCCCCGGCGCTGTCGTGCTCATGGATCATCATCCGGATCGGATTTTCGATATGGCCGAAGGGCATCGGCTCGGGCGGGCGCCCCTCCTGGCGCGCGCGCTCGGCTGACTCGATGGCGGGGAACAGGATGAACTCTTCCTTCCTGAGGTGAGTCAGAAGCTCGTTTTGCAGCCCCTCAAAAACTTCTTGGAGCCTCTTCAGCATCTCCCCGTGCGCCGCACTATGAGCCTCGATGACGCGGGCGAGCCTGGCATCGAGCGCGGGCAGTTCCGCTTTCAGATATTCGTGGTGTGTCGAGACGATGTGGTCGGTCAGTTCGCAGAGCGCGGCTTTGGTCCAGTCCTTCTCCGGCGCGCGGGCGGCAGCCGCCTGCACTTCGGCCAGAACGGCTTCGGGTGAGAGGCCTCGCTCGCGGCAGACTTCCTCGAGCGGCCGGTTCCCGCCGCAGCAGTAATCGATCTTGTACTTCTCAAAGACCCGCACGGATGCCGGCTGTTCAGCCGCAATCTCCCCAACGGTTTGCCGATTCATTTACATTCCACCTCCATCCCCATGCTAGGGCGCAAGGGCCGGCGCGCTCAGTGACGGCGGTCACAAGGGCGCAAGGGGGCAGCGTGCTCAGGGACGGGGTCACAAGGCGCAACGCGCGGCGGGGCGCGGTAACAAGGGTCACAAGGGCGCAAAGGACAGCGGGCGCGGTGACGAGTGTCACAAGACCGCAAGGGATGGCGGGCTTGCTGAGATGGGGCACAAGGCGCCAAGCATGTCGGCGCGGTGACGAGTGTCACAGAAAAGTCCGGCGTTCGGGATTACCCTCAAAGCATGAGAGACTTCTCGCAGGCGCCCTTTCTGGTGATCTGGGAGGTGACTCAGGCCTGCGATTTGGCCTGCGTGCACTGCCGCGCCTCGGCCGAACCCCGCCGGCATCCGCTCGAACTCACCACCGAAGAAGGGTTTCGATTGCTAGATGAAGTCCGGGAGTTCGGCGATCCGCTGGTGGTTTTTACGGGCGGCGACCCGCTGAAGCGCCCGGACCTGTTCGAACTTCTGAAATACAGCGTGGACCTGGGGTTGCGGACCACCGTGACGCCGAGCGCCACGCCGCTGCTGACCGCCGAAGCCATCGAGCGGTTTCGCGACTGCGGCGTTTCGCGCATGGCCGTCAGCGTCGACGGACCGGACGCGGCCACGCACGACGATTTCCGCCGCGTGCCGGGGTCCTTTGACCGCACCATGTTCGCGCTGGAGCACGCCCGGCGCATCGGGCTTGAAACCCAGGTCAACACCACCGTGACCCGGCTGAACAGGGACACGCTGCCGCGGATAGCCAATCTGGTCGCCGCGTCGGGCGCCCGTCTATGGAGTGTCTTTTTCCTGGTTGCGACCGGCCGCGCCCTCCGCACCGATGACCTGGACGCGGACGCCTACGAGGAAGTCTTTGCCTACCTCTACGAACTGTCGAAGACCGCGCCTTTCGACATCAAGACCACCGAAGCGCAGCATTACCGCCGCTACGTCGCGCAACAGAGGAAGCGTGAGGGCGGCGCCGCAGGTTCTCCCAAGGCGCCGGCCGGCCCCATCCAGCGCCAGGCGGGCATCAACGACGGCAAGGGGTTTGTCTTCATTTCCCACACGGGGGAGATCTATCCCAGCGGCTTTCTGCCCGTGTCAGGGGGAAACGTCCGGCAGGATTCGCTGGTTGAGGTCTACCGGACGTCCCCGCTGTTTGTGGCGTTACGGAACCCGGACCGGCTGCGGGGCAAGTGCAGAATCTGCGAATACAGGAACTTGTGCGGGGGATCGCGGTCGCGGGCTTACGCGCTGACGGGGGACTGGCTGGCGGAGGACCCCAAGTGCGCGTACGAGCCGCGCGACAGGCATGTTGCACTTGTTAACAGTTAGGATTGTTGCGCTTTGCGACTTTTGACCCATGGGTGAGGTATTTTGCCCCACTCATTGCGGAGAATCGCACCCGTTCCTCCGAATCCTCATTTGAGGCTCCTCTGCATCCCCATTGAAAAATAAAAAGATTCCATACTTTCCGATCTGTATTAAGATGCATGAATGTTGGAGGTACGCCTGCTCGGAATCGCAGCGCACTATTGTGAGTTGGCTAGGTTATCTGGAGGATGCGTTTATGCGCTCACGGTTTTCTTTTTCGATCGCGGTCAAACTCGTGCTTGTCCTCGCCTTCCTGGCGGGTTCCGCAATTCTGTTAAGTAGTTCCGATAAGCCCGCGTTCACCGCGATGGACAAGGCGTTCTACGCCGACGCCAATGCTATCAACTTCGTCCGGCCGGGCCTGGACATCAAAATCGAGTCGGCCAGCATTGAAGCCGACGGCACGATCAAGGCCCGGATCAAGGTGACGGACCCCAAGGGCCTGCCGCTGGACCTCGATGGGGTTACGACGCCGGGAACCATTTCGACGCGTTTCGTGATCGGTGTCATTCCGAATGGGCAGAAGCAGTACATCTCCTACATCACCCGGCAGGTGACCAGCACGATCACGAATCAGACCGCCACCCAGGCCACTTACGATTCCGGCGGCACATTCACCAAAGAGGCCGACGGGGTCTACACATACACCTTCGGGGCGAAAGCGCCGGCCAATTTTGACCGCAGCGCGACGCACAGCATCGGCGTATGGGCGGCCCGCGACCTGAGCGAGTTCGATCTGGATGCCGTTGCGAATTACGACTCCGACGTGTTCCACTTCGTTCCCAACGGCAGCCCGGTGACGGTGACGCGCGACGTAATCCGCACCCAGAGCTGCAACAAGTGCCACGATCCGCTGTCGGCGCACGACGAACGGCAGGGCATTGAACTGTGCAATATCTGCCACAACCCCCAGAGCAGCGATCCCGACACCGGCAACACAATCGACATGGTTGTGATGACCCACAAGATCCACATGGGCAAGGATCTGCCGAGTGTGAAGGCGGGCGGCAAGTATCAGCTCATTGGCTACCGCAACACGGTGTACGACTATTCCACTGTGGGCTTCCCGGCCGATGCCCGGCGCTGCACCTTCTGCCACGAGCAGAACACTGGCGCGGCGCAGGCTACCGCTTATCTGAAGCCGAGCCGCGTGGCCTGCGGCTCCTGCCACGACAACGTGAACTTCGCCACGGGCGAGAACCACGTGAACCTTCCGCAGCTCAGCGATAACCTGTGCGCGAATTGCCACATCCCGCAGGGCGAGCTGGACTTCGACGCCTCGGTTATCGGCGCGCACACGATTCCGGAGTTCTCGAACGAGCTGCCCGGCACGGTCTTTGAGATCGTCGACGTTCGCGACGGCGAGGCGGGCAAGAATCCGACCGTAACCTTTACGGTGAAGGATAAGGCCGGCAACCCGGTCACGGACATTTCCGGGATGCGCCTATCGCTCGTTCTGGCCGGGCCGACGACGGACTACTCCAGCTACGTTTCGGAGACCGCCAACGGCGCGCAGGGCTCGGGCGGAACCTATACCTACACCTTCAAGCAGGCGATCCCGGCTGATGCCAAGGGCACCTTCGCGGTGGGCATCGAAGGATACCGCACTGTAACCCTGCTCGAGGGGACCACGCGGCAGATGAGCGTTCGCGATGCCGGCATGAACAAGGTGTATTACTTCTCCGTGGACGGCTCGCCGGTCACTCCGCGCCGGCAGGTGGTGAGCCTGGAGAAGTGCAACTCCTGCCATGCGTCGCTCTCCGCGCACGGCGGCAATCGCAACACGATCGAACAGTGCGTGCTTTGCCACAACCCGCTTAAGACCGACGCCGCCGCCCGGCCCGCCGAAGAGAAGCCGGACATGACCATCCAGATGGCCTACATGATCCACCGGATCCACACCGGCGAGGACAGCCCGTCCGAAATCGTGATCTACGGGCACAACAGCACCCGTTACGACTTCGGCCACGTCCGGTATCCGGGTGACAGGCGCAATTGCAACGCTTGCCACGTCAACGGTTCCGAACAGCTTCCGCTTTCGGAAAGCCTCCTGAACGTCAACAACCCGCGGGGGGTGTTGAACCCGATGGGACCGGCTACGGCGGCCTGCACCGGTTGCCACACCAGCATAGCGGCGGCTTCGCACGCTTTGTCGAACACGACCCAGCTTGGGGAAGCCTGCGCCGCGTGCCACAAGACCGGCAACGAATTCAGCGTGCCGAAGGTACACGCACGTTAGTTGATCCGGGTATAACTAGTAAACGTGCGCACACAACCTATGAAGCACACGGTCTTGCCGCCGTGGCTGTCGAACGCAAACCGCATTCCTCCTCCTCCTCCTCCAATGCCGATCGGGAGGCCCTGGGCGGGCCTCCCGTGTGCGTTCGCAGCCATGGCGGCTCTTGTACTTTTTTCCGTTTCCCTCGCGGCCCAGCAGGACCAGGAGAGCGAGCAGACTCAGCAGGCCCAACAGACCCAGCAACAGTTGCCTCCGGGCTACGCAGGTTCAGACGTCTGTCTGGGGTGTCACGACGACCTTGGAAAAGCGTTCACCAGAAATCCGCACCACCTTGTCGAGACGGGCAAGGCCAAGACCAAGACGAACTGGCAGGGCATGGCTTGCGAGTCCTGCCACGGGCCGGGCGCCAAGCACGCGGAAACCGTCTCGCCGTCCGACATCATCAACCCGGCTAAGCAGACCGCGGCGAAGGCGAGCCAGAGTTGCCTGGCGTGCCATCTGAATAATCCCATCCACGCCGGGTGGGCCCGCAGCAGCCACAACAAGAACCAGACTCCCTGTACCTCCTGCCATGCGATTCACAAGGGCCAGGAGGCGCTGCGTCCGGCGAGGTTCATGGAGATCAACAAGCTCTGCGCGAGTTGCCACACCTCGGTCTGGGCCCAGTTCGCCAAACCTTACAAGCACCGGCTGGACGTAGGGGCGATGTCGTGCACGGATTGTCACAATCCTCACGGGACGTTTCTGCCGGGCTCCGTCCGGACGGTGGCCGCCAACGAGCGTGCGTGCTACAAGTGCCACCCGGACAAGACCGGCCCGTTCCCGTTCCCGCATGCTCCGGTGCAACTGGAGGGCTGCGGGACGTGCCATGAGCCGCACGGCTCAGCGAACCCGCGGATGCTGACGCGCTCCGAGGTGCGGTTCGTGTGCCTGGAGTGCCACTCGAATATCACCGCGGGTAAAACGATTGGCGGGGTGCCGCCGGCATTTCACGATATCAGGAGCCCGCGTTTCCAAAACTGCACCATATGCCACACCAAGATTCACGGTTCCTATGTGGATCCGGGGCTGGAGCGATAGCGATGAGAGCACTTCTGATTATCCTGATCGCGCTTCCGCTTGCGGCCCAGGCGCCGGTCGGTTCGCAGGCGCCCGTACCGCCGCCGCCGAAGGACGCCATTCCTCTGGTGCAGCAGCCGGACCTCACCGCTCCGCCCGACGAGCCTTTCCTCACCGGCAACCTGGATGTCGGCTACCGCTGGGTCAGTGGCGTGGGCGGCGACTTCAACACCTATCGCAGCGTCGTGAACCTCGGCGACGGACCCAGGCTGTTCAACCTCGACGCGGTCATCGTGCCGCCGGCGTGGAAGTTTGCCGACCGGATCCAGGTGAACGCGAACAACTGGGGCGGGGATCCGTATAACTTCGCCCGGGTGAGCGCGCGCAAGCTGGGTGTCTACGACTTCTACTGGAACTACCGCAACATCGCGTACTTCAATTTCCTGCCGTCGTTCGCCAATCCGAACCTGGAGCGCGGCATTTTTCTCAACCAGCGGGGCTTCGACACCTTCAAGCGGATCAACGACGCCGAGCTGGTGCTGAGGCCGGGGCGGAGCATCACTCCGTACGTCGCCTACAGCCGCAGCGGCGACCGCGGCACGGGCACCACGAACATTGTTCTGGAAAGCAACGAATACACCGTGCCGGACCGGATCGATAACAACGTCAATATCTACCGCGCCGGCAGCAGGTTCCAGTTCAACCGGTACAACCTGACGCTGGAAGCCGGCGGGATCTCCTACGACAACGACCAGCGCGTTGAGATCGGAGATACGCCGAATTTCGGCAACCGCACGACTCCCTTCTTGGGGCAGACTCTGTTTCTGACGCAGGGTTTGCAGAGCTACAACGTCAGCGGCAGCGGCGTCTTCACGCGGGGGATGTTTGCCGCGAACCCGGTGAATTGGGCCGATGTGTTCGGGCAATTCGAGTTCAGCCAACTGAAGAGCACGACCCGCTTCAGCGAGAACGCCGCCGGGAACCTGGTGAACCTGGCGGCGGTATCGTTCTTCAACGAACTGATCCGGACGGCGGACTCGCGCGTCAAGCAGCCGCACCCGTCGGGCCAGATCGGGGCCGAATTGCGGCCCACGCGATGGCTGCGCATCCTGGAGTTCGCCTCCACCAACCGCCTGCACAACGCCGGTACAGAACTGCTGATTGACCGCATGCTGTTTGCGGGCCTTCCGCCGACGGAAGAGGTCGTGAACCTGGCCGAGCGGCTGGAAGTGACCTACAACCAGCAGCAGGTGAACTTCCTGTTCGACGTCACGCCGAGGCTCATGCTTCGAGCCGGGCACCGGTACGTCTGGGGAGAAGCGGAGGCGCCCGCCGCCCTTATCCTGGGGGGCGTGGGAACGGAATCGGCCAAACTGCGCAGGAACGTGGCGCTGGCCGGAGCCACCTGGCGCAGCCCGCGCAAGCTGCGCGTCACGGTGGAGTACGAAGGCTCGCCGGGCGACCGTTCGTTCTTCCGCACCAGTGTGAACGAGTACCAGAAGGGGCGCGTGATGGCGCGCTATCAGGCGCTGCCCTCGCTGGCGCTAACCTTCAATTTCGGAATCTTCGACAACCACAACCCGGCGCCGAGCCAGTACGATTTCCAGAGCCGGGACGCCTCGCTTTCCGCCTACTGGGCGCCCCAGGGAGGCAAGCGGGTGAGTTTCATTGCCGAATACGCGCGGGCAACCGTGAGCTCGGATATCAGTTTCGTGGTGCCGAACACGCTTCAGGAGGCGCTCTCGGTTTATCGGGAACGTTCGCACACGGGACTGCTGCTTGCGGAATTCCCGCTTCCGGGGCGCGGGGTGTTCCAGCCCAGGCTGGATGTCGGGGGATCGCTGTTCTATTCGACGGGCACGCGTCCCTCGCGGTACTACCAGCCGTTCGGCAGGTTCCGCCTGCCCCTCGGCGAGCACGTCGCCTGGTACGGCGAGTGGCGGTGGTACGGCTTCACCCAGCCGACGTTCCTGTTTGAGGGATTCCGCTCCAACCAGGTGATCACCGGCCTGCGGTTCTTCATGTAGGGTGGGGGACCGCCGGCCGGGGCGGCGTTGGGCAGACGCCTCAACTCTGCCAAAATAAGGAATATGCGAGCGAAGTTGGCGCTCCTGGTGTTCGTGGCGTCGCTGTTGTGCCCCGCGCAAAACAAGCTGACCGTAGAGCAAGTCGTCAAATTTATCCGGTCCGCCATCGAGCTGAAACAATCCGACAGAGAGGTCGCCGACTACCTTCGCAGACAGGCGATGCGCGAGCGCCTGGACGACCGCACTATAGAAGAGCTCGAAGGTCTGGGAGCCGGTCCCAGAACGGTGGAGGCGCTGCGGCGGCTGCGCGACGCTTCGAAAAATTTGCCCGCTCCGGAGACCCCGCCGGCGCAGGAGGCGCCCGCTCCGGCGCCGATGCCGCCGCCCAGCCCGGAAGAGCAGCGCAGAGTCATCGAGCAGGCGCGCGATTACGCGCTCAGCTACACAAAGAACCTGCCGAACTTTATCTGCACGCAGGTTACGCGCCGCTACTTCGATCCGAGCGGGCTGGAATTCTGGAAACAGCACGACGTGCTGACCGCGCGGCTCAGCTTCTTCGAGCAGAAGGAAGACTACAAGCTGGTGATGGTGAACAACCGCGCCATCACCACCGAAGTCCCTTACCTTTCGGTGGGCGGCGCTATTTCCACCGGCGAGTTCGGCACCATGATGAAGGAGCTGTTCGAGCCGGAAACCCAGGCGGACTTCCGCTGGGAGCGCTGGGGCAAACTGCGCGGGCGCATCGCACACGTGTTCTCCTACCGCGTGGCGCAAGAGCGCTCGAAGTGGCACGTCTCTTACGAGAACTCAAATGAAATCGTGCCCGGCTATCACGGCTTGGTCTATGTCGATCGTGACACCAACATGGTGCTGCGGATCACGCTGGTAGCGGATCTCCCGCCGACGTATCCGCTCCAGGAAGTCAGCGACACGCTGGATTACGACCTCGCCCCCATCGGCACGCAAGAGTATATGCTGCCGTTGAAAGCGGTCGTGCGCACGAGGCAGGGAAGACTGCTCGCCAGGAACGACGTTGAGTTCCGCATGTACCGCCGGTTCACCGCCGAGGCTGAAATCAAGTTCGAAACTCCCGACCCGCTTCCCGAGGAGAAAACAACCGAGCAGCCGCCGCAATAGTTTGCGAATTTGCCGGCTTACTCCTGAAGCCCCTGGTCCAGGAATGCGCGCAGGCGGTGGCTGCGGCTGGGGTGGCGCAGCTTGCGCAGCGCCTTGGCTTCGATCTGCCGGATGCGCTCGCGCGTCACCGCGAAGTGCTGGCCGACCTCTTCGAGCGTGTGCTCGCTGCCGTCCATCAGCCCGAACCGCATCTTGATGATCTTTTCCTCGCGCGGGCTGAGAGTCTTCAGCACCTCGGCCGTCTGCTCGCGCAGGTTGAGATTGATCACCGCCTCGGACGGCGACACAACGCGGCGGTCGATGATGAAATCGCCCAGGTGCGATTCCTCCTCCTCGCCCACCGGAGTTTCGAGCGAGATGGGTTCCTGGGCGATGCGCAGCACCTTGCGGATTTTCGGCACCGGCAGATCCATCTTCTTAGCGAGCTCGTCGGTGGTGGGTTCGCGGCCGAGTTCCTGCTGGAGCCTGCGCTGCGTGCGCACCAGCTTGTTGATCGTCTCGATCATGTGCACCGGGATGCGTATGGTGCGCGCCTGATCGGCAATCGCGCGCGTGATTGCCTGCCGCACCCACCAGGTGGCGTAGGTGGAGAACTTGTATCCGCGGCGGTAGTTGAACTTGTCCACCGCCTTCATCAGCCCGATGTTGCCTTCCTGGATCAGATCGAGGAATTGCAGCCCCCGGTTCGTGTAGCGCTTGGCGATCGATACCACTAACCGGAGATTCGCCTCGATCAACTGCTTTTTCGCCGCTTCGGCTTCGGCCTCGCCGCGCTCGATGATCTGCAACGTGCGGCGCAATTCGGTGGCGGTCGCGCCGCACTCCTCCTCGAGCTGCTGCATGCGGAGGGTGTACTGCCTCGACTCCTTGCGCAGTTCCCGCAACGCCCCCGGCGAATTCCCGGCCTCTTCCAGCCGGCGCTGGATCCGGGCGATTTCGCGCTCCAGGGGCTTGAATTCCTCCACCGCGCGGCGCACGCACTCCACCAGCCGCCGCTGCACCTGGGGACTGCACGGGATGGAGCGGATTAACCGGGAAATCCGAACCATGGTCCGCGCCAGGCCCCAGCGCAAAGCCCGGTACTGCTTCGGCTTCATCGTCCGGGGGACGGCCATCATTTTCTGCCGGAATTGCTGCGCCTTCCGGTAATTCCGCTCGATTTCCTCGATAATCTGCAGAATTTCGTTCTTTTGCTGGTCGAGCGATTCCTCGTTCACCACCAGGTCCGGGAGCACGAGAATGTCGCGGACCGAGACGACACCGCGCGCCAGGTCCTCGCCGAGATTGATGATCTCGCGCGTGACGAGAGGCGAGCGGGAAAGGGATTTCCGAATCGCGTTCTGGCCGCGCTCGATGCGCTTGGCAAGCTCGATTTCGCCTTCCCGGGTGAGCAGCGGAACCGTGCCCATCTCGCGCAGGTACATGCGCACCGGGTCGTTGGTCTTATCGGTGAATTCCTGCGTGAGATCCAGTTCGGCAAGCTCTTCCTGCTCGCCGTTTTTTCCCAGTTTGGGCTCTTCAAGAATTTCGACCCCGGCGCCGTCGAGATTTACCAGCAGATCATCCAGTTCCGGACCGGGAGGAATGTCGTCTGGCAGGAGTTCACTAACCTCGTCGTAGAGGACATAGCCCTTTTCTTTGCCGGCGTCCATCAATTGTTTCAGACGGTCGTATTTGTCCTCAATTGCCACCGGTACCCCGTCGCCCTGTCAAACTCACCCAGTAATTGTACAACAGCCGCCCACCGCATTCAGTTCCTGTCAAGGCGGCTCAGTTCCTCTGTAATTCGCAAAGCTTCTTCCAGCATACCAGCACGCTCGGCTTCCTTGATCCGAGTCTTAAGCTCGCTCCGCCGCGCCTCGCGCTCCGCTTCTTCGAGCGTGCGGATGCAGGCCAGCGCCTGCTCCAGCGAATACTCCTCGTCTTCCGGCTTATCGGCGAAGACTACGGCCGCGAGCGCTTCCTTATCGGAATCGGCCAGCCGCGCCTCGAGTTCCGCGAACCGGAAAGGCGCGCCCGATTCTTCGATTTGAATCAGCGTTTCGAAAATGCGCCGCGTTGCAAAACGCTTCCACTCGGAAATTCCCTTGAGTTTCGGCAATACCGCCTTCCGCACCTCTTCGCTCGCCAGCAGCGCGTTCAACAGAATTTGCTCCACCGGCCGCGGCAGCTCCCGGACTTTCTCCAGCGTCTCGCGCCGCCCCGCGGCAGCTTTGCGGAAATGCTCGAGCACGAGCCCGCGCTCGATGTGCAGATAGTTGGCCACCTCTTCGGCTATCGCCGCGCGCTCCAGTTTGTCGTTGACGCGCCGAATGGCCGGGAGCAGAAATTGCAGGCCCGCGATGCGCCCTTCCGCGGTCTGCATATCAAAGCGCGCCCGCGCCCGGTCCGCCAGCCATTGAAAATACCCCGGAGCTTGTTCCACCCGCGCGCGGTACATCTCCGCGCCGTTCTTCTTGATGTACTCGTCGGGGTCGTCGCCCCCTTCGAGTTCGAGAACGCGCACGCGCACATTCTCTTCCAGCAGGATTTCGATCGACCGCTCCGCCGCGGCCACGCCCGCCTGGTCGGGATCGAAATTTACGACCACGCGCTCGGTGTGCCGCCGCAGCGAGCGCACCTGGTCCGATACCAGCGCCGTTCCGCAGGATGCCACCACCTCGCGCACGCCGGCCGCCCATACGCCGATCACATCCATGTATCCTTCGACCAGCACCGCGCGGTTCGATTTCCGGATCGCTTCTTTGGCGCGGTGCAGATTAAACAGGACACGCTTCTTGTGATAGATCTCCGTGTCCGAGGAGTTCAGGTATTTCGGCTCCTGGCCGTCGGCCAGCGCCCGCCCGCCGAAGGCGATCACTTTCCCCTGTTCGTTGTGTATGGGAAACATCAGCCGGCCGCGGAAGCGGTCGTAAAACCTGCCGTCCTCCTGGCGCCTGATCACCAGGCCGGACGCCTCCATCTGCTCGGCATTGAAACCTTCCTTTTCGAAGGCGCGGGTAAGCAGGTGGCCCGAGGCGTCCGCATAGCCGAGTTCAAACTCCTGAACGAGGGCGGCGCTCACTCCGCGTTTTGCCAGGTACGCGCGCGCGGCGGCGCCCTCGCTCGACCTCAACGCCGCCCGGAACAGGTCGCGCGCGATTTCGTGCATCCAGTACAGCGCCGCCCGCAGTTTCGTTTCGGGGTCCGAATACTCGGCGCGTTTCGGCATGGGAATGCCGTATCGCTCGGCCAGCGACTTCAGCGCCTCGTAGAACGTGAGCCCCTCGATCTCCATCACGAACTTGATCACGTCGCCGCCTGCGCCGCAGCCGAAGCACTTGTAGAACTGGTGAACGCTGTGAACGCCGAAGGAAGGTGTTCTTTCCGTGTGGAACGGGCACAGCCCGATGTACCGCGTGCCCGCTTTGCGCAGGCGCACATACTGCCCGACGACATCGACAATATCGATCGAGGACTTGAGCTGGTCGACGAAGTCCATGTGACGCGCTTTTCATCGTAACGCACGCGAAACGGTGGAACTACCGCCCGCGGGACGCCGTTCATCCGGGTGTAAAATGGACTCAACACTGGAAAGGTCTGGGGCGAACGATTCCGAGGGGCGATCATGCGGCATTCGAACGCACCGAAAAGCGCGACTTCCCACGAAACTGTCCCCCGATATTACGAATGGAAAGTTGAGGGGCGTGTTCCGTCGATTCAGCTAAGCCTGGCCGTTGTTGAGCGAATGGAAGCCGACATCATGAAAGGCTTCTGGGCCGTCCCCAAGCGCGGCATGGAGGTGGGCGGCGTCCTCCTCGGACGCGTCGAAACGAACGGCGATCCGGTGGTCATTGTCGACGACTATGAGGCCGTTCCCTGCGAACACCGGCGCGGTCCTTCCTACGTGCTTTCCGAACCCGACCGCAAGCGGCTCGAAAAGGTGCTGCGGCGGGCAACCGGGAGCAAGCAGGTCGTGGGTTTCTACCGCAGCCACACGCGTCTCGGGCTCTATCTCGACCAGGACGACATGGCCGTGATCGACAACTACTTCGCCGGCCCGAACCATGTTTTTCTCCTCGTCCGGCCGGACGCCACCAAGCCGGGCGCGGCTGGCTTCTTCATCCGCGAGGAAGGGGATATACACAGACAGTCCACCTACCTGGAATTCCCGTTCAGCCGCAGGGAGCTCCTGAAACAGAGCGGGGCCGCGATCGAGCAATTGGAAGAACCCGCTCCCGCGCCGCCGCCGCCCCCTACGCGGATTTCACTCCCGCGTCCTGTCGCGCTGCCCGCACTACCGCTGCGCATGCCGCGGGTGAAGTGGGGGCTGGTTGGAAAGATCGCGGCGGGCCTGGCCGCATTCGCCTTCCTCGAATACCAGGTGCTCACTCAGACCCGCTCTCCGGAAATTGTTCTTGTGGACTTCGCACCCTCGCTTTCGGTTGCGCCGAGCGGCGCCTACCTGCAAGTGAGCTGGAACCGCAACGCCCCGGCGGTGCTCAAGGCGGAACGCGGCATCCTGCACATTACCGAAGGCGGATTCCGGAAAGAATTGAACCTGGACGAACAGCAGCTCCGCACCGGCGCGGTGATCTACGCGCCCCGAAGCAACGAGGTGAACTTCCGGCTCGACCTTCTGAAAGGGCGGACAACGGTGACCGAATCGCTGCACTTCCTTTCGGCGCGCAAAGAGCCGGTGGAGGTTGCCGCGGCGCCCCCGCCGGAAGAGCCCAAGAAGCCCAGCTCCGTGGAGGTCAAAACGCCGCCGCGGCAGCGGGTGTTTTTCGATGACGGCCTGTAATCGCGGCGCAAACGCCGCGTGATCGAGGGCGGGGAACTACCCCAGTTGAACCAGGACCGGCTTTTCGGTCTTCAGCCCCAGCATCTCCAACTGCTTCTCGAACGGCATCGAATACTTGCGCTCGATCTTTTCCCGGTAGGTCGGCCCGGCGTTGTAGGCGCAGAACGGATAGATCAACCCGTTCGGGGCCGCATAGTGGATCACGCAGCGCTTCACCCGCTCGATGTCGTAGTTGTAGGCATCCATGAAGTGCATGCCCGCAACCATCAGCGTCTTGTAGGTGTAGCCTTGCTCCTCCATCTTGCCGCGGCCGTATTCCTTGTCCATCAGCCCCTGAAGCGTCTCCAGGAATTTGGCGAACGTAAGGCCCTCGGGCGCGCGGTCCTCGTGATAGTGCTTGCGCAGCGAGTTCCACGCCTTCATCTTGGAGAAGAACTTGATCCGCTGTTTGCCGAGGGTCCGCGACATCATGTCGAGATCCTGGAGAAACGCGCCGATGTCGACAAACCGGGTGATCGGCGTGGCCTTCTTGTTCTTGTCCACGAAGAGGTAGGTGCCCATCGAACAGTGCGGGTTCGGCGTCAGAGTGGGAATTTCCTCTCCGCGCAGCGCGCCGAGGAACTTGGAGAACGGCGCCACGCAGGACAGCGGGAACCAGTCGTCGAACGGATCGCAGATGCCCGTCTGCTCGTGCACCGCCCGCGCTACGTCCGACATCGTGAACCGCTTGGCCTCCAGCTCCTTGCGCGAAATCCGCCCCGTGAAGGAAACCGGCTGGTAGCTGATGGCGCTCACCACGTCGATATTCTCCAGAGCGAGCCGGAGAATGTCGCCGATCTGGTGATCGTTGAATCCCTTCACGATCGTCGGCACGAAGCAGATCTTCATCCCGGCCTTGCGGACGTTCTCGATGCACTTGAGTTTCTTGTCCAGCAGGGACTCGCCGCGGGTGCGCTGGTAGATGTCCTCGCAAACGCCGTCGAACTGAAGGTACAGCGTGTGCAGGCCGGCCTCTTTCGCCTTCATGGCGAACTCGAGGTCCGTGAACATGATGCCGTTGGTGGCGCACTGGATGTGCGAGAAGCCCATCTCCTTGGCCATCCTCAGGACTTCGAAGAAGTGCGGATAGATGGTCGGTTCGCCGCCTGAGAACTGTACGATGCGGTTCGCTACCGGTTTTTCGTTGCGGAGCGCGGTGAGCATGCGGCGGACCTGCTCCAGGCTCGGCTCATAGAGGTACCCTGCCGCGTTGGCATTGGCGAAGCAGACCGGGCAGGTCAGGTTGCAGCGGTTCGTCAGGTCCACGTTCGAGAGCACCGTGTGGCTCATGTGCATCGAGCACAGGCCGCACTGGTCCGGGCAGCGGCTCGCGTTGGGAATCGCCGGGTTGCTGACCCCCCGGTTGTCTCCGAAGCTCCAGTTCTCCATCTTGAGATACAGCCGGACGTCCGAGTAGACCATGTCCTTGAAATAGCCGTGCTGCGGGCAGGTCTTCTCCATCATGACCTTCCCGTCCTCCTCGAACACCCGGGCGTCAATGACCCGTATACACTCCGGGCACAGCGACTGCGTAATCTTCGGCAGACCGCGGCGGATCGGCTCGATCGGCGAGCCTCCGAAGGTGGTTTCCGGCTGGATGATCTTGAAATCCTTCGCTGTCTCCGGCGAAAAGGTTTGGGTACTCAATGCTTACGTCCTCCTGGAACTTCGTCTTGGACAGGGCCAGTGTGATTATAAGGATAACAAGATCCTCTATACACCATAAGTACAGCAGAATGCGAGGTTTCCCGGTTGTACGGTGATATTTGGGATTGAACGGGGCGCCCCTCCGGCGGAAGCGCCCCCGCTGCGGCTAGGACACTGCTTTCCGTTTCACCGGAATGTAGAGAAACATGGGGCCGCCGGCGTCGAACTCCGGCGTGTAGTACTCAAAGCAGGGATGCGTCGCGCACTCGCACCCGGCTGGACCGCAGTACGGCTCCCACTCCGTGAGCCGGCTGAGCGTTTCCGGCGCTGAGCCCCATGCCTGGCCCAGTTCCCCCAGCCCGGAGACCGGGATCACCACGTAATCACCCCGGGGGATATCGACCGCCACCATCCCGGCCGGCGGCGCCGCGCCCGGTTTGGCCTCCACCGCGGCCACGTACTCGAACGTGCCGTCCCTGGCTCCGGGGACGCAGCGGCATATCCCGAACGCGGCGGGGCGCTCCGGCATGTCGATTTCATGCCGCCGCGGCATAAACTGCTGTTCCCACAACCGTGCGACCTCCTGGTTTTCGTTCTTGCCGGTATAGGACAACCCGATAATGCGGCATGGCCCGAATTCTTTGATTTCGACCTGACCCTGGCTCATTGGAAGACCCTCCAAGAGCCACTGTGGGCGAAAAGGAGGCGAAAATCAAGGGGAAAATACACTGCCCGGCGGGCCGGCCGGCTATCAAGCCAGCCGGACTATCGCCGTGCTCATCGATATCGGCGGCAGATTGAGCCGGACGCGCGAGCCTTCCACCGACACCGGGTGGTCCTTCGGCACGATCACGTTCGGATTTTCGAAGGTATTGCAGGCGTTGTAGTCCGGATGGGAGAGCAGTTGCGCCTTCGCGGAGACCGCCGAAGCGCCCACCAGCGCGCAGTCCACCCTCATCTCCACGTCGTGCTTCGGGTTGCAGAAGGTGAGCACCAGTTCGTTATCCTTCCGCGAGGCCGATACCGAAATGCCCAGCGGCGAGGTGTCGTTCGTCTCCACCCGCAGCGCGGTCTTCGAGCGGTGCGGCTTCTGCAGCAGGAACGCGTAGTAGCTGGAAGTCCGGACGCAGTTGTTCCGGTGGGCCAGGATAACGGAATGGAGCACGTTCACCGTCTGCGCGATGTTGCACATGTAGAGCTTGTCGGCCTGGCGGTGGAACACGTTCAGTCCCATTCCCGCCGCCACCGCGCTGCGCATTGTGCTCTGCATCCAGAGCCGGCCGTAGGTCTTTTCCTCCTCCGGAACCATTCGGTCCCACACGCCCCACTCGTCCACGAGCAGGTGGACCTGGGGCCGCGGCCGGCCGGGCGCCGTCTGCGCGCGCACGTAGCTGTCCAGAAGCCCGCGCTGCACCACGATGGCATTTTCCAGTTCCGCGAACGAGGACAATTGCTCCCGCATGTTCTCGACGGTGAACTTTGTGGGCACGTCCCTGCCGTTCGAGTAGAAGTGCATCGCCCAGCCGTGCGGGTACAAGCCGGGTCCGCCGCGCGCCGAGAGAGCGTCAAAGAACCGGCGCGTCCAGTTCACATCGTTGCGGTTCGGCCCGCAGGCGATCATGAACGGGCGCGTTCCCCCGAAGTCCCGGACGTAGGTGCGGAACCGGCGGTAGAGGTCGGCGTAATACTCCGGAGTCATGTTGCCTCCGCAGCCCCAGTTTTCGTTGCCGACGCCCCAATATCGCACGTTGAACGGCTCGGGAGAACCGTTCGCGGCGCGCTCGTCGGAAAGCGTGCTTCCGGAGGGATAGTTGCAGTACTCGACCCAGTCGCGCAGTTCCTGGGGGGTGCCGCTGCCGACGTTACCGGCCAGGTAGGGTTCCGCGCCGATGAGCCGGCACAGCCGGATAAACTCGTGCGTGCCGAAGCTGTTGTCTTCCGTGTAGTTGCCCCAGTGGATGTTGACCGTCTTCGGGCGTTTGTCGGCGGGGCCGATGCCGTCGCGCCAGTGATAATCGTCGGCAAAGCAGCCGCCCGGCCAGCGGAGCACCGGAATGCCGAGCTCCTTAAGCCAGTCGACCGCCTGTTTGCGGAAGCCCTCGACGTTAGGAACCGAAGAGTCCTTCCCTACCCAGAGACCGCCGTAGACGCAACTGCCCAGATGCTCGGCGAACGACCCGTGGAGCAGCGGGCTGATGGTTCCGATCTCGGCGGTGGCGTGGACGGCCACGCGCTGGTCCTGAGCTGGAGCCGAAAAGCCCTTGCGGGAGGTGATCACGGAGAAAAGCGCTGCGCCAGCGCCGCCGGCAAAGGCACGGCGGGAAAGAGTCTTATTCATAAGCCACCTCTTCATAAGCCACCTCGCTGAAATTGAGAGCGGCTCGCGCCGTCCTGAAATCGGATCGAGTATATTGCAATGGCGGCCAGCCGTGCAAGCGCTTTCAGCGCCCTTTTCGCCCGAGTTCTGCCCGCCGGTCATCGTCGCCAGGGGAATTGGAATGAAGTGTTGAGGGAGATGGGAGAAGGCCGAGGTGGCCGGCGAGTGCGCCGCCTGCGTGCCGGCCCGAAAACCTCCTGACTAAACCGTCCGCAACTCATCACCGGCCGGTTTGCTCCTGTGCGCGTTCGCTATTGATGGGTGACGGTCCTGCCCGGGACTGCACGGAAGCGTGCTCTGCCGCGTCTTGCTGGTGTGGGAGAATTTGGTTGTATGCGCGTCTGGCTTGCTGGAGCGGTTCTCGCGCTGGCGGGACAGGCGTGTGCGGGAGAGTACGCGGTTTTGTCCAACGGCTTCGTGCTCCGGATAGAGCGGCACGAAACCGCGGGGTCCTTCGTCCGCCTTTATGCGAACGGCGGATTCATGGAACTGCCGGCCTCTGAAGTAGTCCGCTTCGAGCCGGAATATGTCCCCAAGGAAACCACGCCCGTAGCCGCAGCAGATCCCGCGCCGGCGAATCCCGAGCAACTGATCGACGAGGCCGCCCGGCGCCACGGACTGCCGGCATCCTTTGTGCGTAGCGTCGCGAAGGCCGAATCCGGGTTGCGCCAGGACGCAGTCTCCCCGAAGGGGGCTATCGGCATTATGCAGCTCATGCCGGAGACGGCCCGCATGCTCGGAGCCGATCCGGCGGATCCGCGGCAGAACGTGGACGCGGGCACACGCTATCTCCGGGAGCTGCTCATCAAATATAAAGACGATCCCTACCAGTTGCGGAAGGCGCTTGCGGCCTACAACGCCGGGCCGGGAGCGGTGGAGCGCTACAACGGCGTCCCGCCCTATCGCGAGACGATCAAGTACGTCGAGCGCGTGATCAAGCAGGCCGGTTTGGGAAAATAGCCCCCCGAAGTCGGGGAAAGGCCGCCCGAAAGCCTCTGATATACTGGCAACAGAGCTTTTTTTATGAGCAGCCGCTTAAGAAACCGCGTGGTGGTAGTGTCCACGGTTCTGGTCGCCGTGCTGTTGATGGGCGCTTTGCTGGGCAAGAGCGCCGCCGAAGACGGGGCTTACAGACAACTTGCTGTCTACACCGAAGTGCTGTCGCACATCAAGAGCGACTACGTCGAGGAACCGGACCTGAAAAGCGTGACTTTGGGAGCGGTGAACGGCTTGCTCGAATCGATCGATCCGTTTGCCAGCTATCTGAACGCCGAGCAGTATAAGGAGTATCAGAAGAACAAGGGCACCCACCAGGGCGGAGTCGGGCTGGTGCTCTCCAAGCGATTCGGCTACGTGGGAGTGGTGGCCGCCATACCCGGATCGCCCGCGGCGAAAGCCGGCCTGACCACCGGCGACATGGTGGAGAGCATCAACGGCGTCGCCACACGCGACATGCCGCTGGCATATGCGGAGTTGCTCCTGCAAGGCAAGCCGGGCACGACGGTGGAACTCTCGGTGCTTTCCGTCCGCCACCCCGAACCCAAGAAGATCACGCTCACGCGGGCGGTGATCGAGTACCCGAAGGTCGAGTCCAAGATGCTTCCGGGCGAGATCGGGTATCTGAAGGTCCAGGCGATGGTGCCGGGCACCGCCGCGGACCTGGCCGCCGCCATCAAGAAACTTGAGCAGGAGGGCGCCAAGAGGTTGATTCTGGACCTGCGGAATTCCGGCGCGGGCACGCCGGAGGAAGGGATACAGGCAGCCAACCTCTTTCAGGAGAGCGGCCTGATTTCGTACCTGCAGGGCCAGAGGGTGCCGCGCCGTGACTTTGAGGCGGATCCCGCCAAAGCCGTCACGAAGCTGCCCATGGTCGTGCTGACCAACCGCGGAACGGCCAACGGCGCTGAAATCGTTGCGGCTGCTCTGCTCGAGAGCAAACGCGCCGAAGTCGTGGGCGAGCGCACCTACGGCGATGCAGCGCTTCGCCGCCCCATCCCGATGGACGACGGCGGCGCGATCATTCTCTCAGTGGCGAAGTATTACTCGCCAGGCGGCAAGGCGATCCAGGACACCGGCGTGACGCCCACTCACCAGGTGAGCGAGTCCGAACCGCTGGGTGAGCCCGGCGAGGAAGAAGTGCCCGAGGAGGCGCTTCCACCCAGTTCGCCGGAAGACGATCCAATTCTCAAGAAAGGAATTGAAGTCCTCACGAAGAACGCGCAGGCGAAGGATGATTCGCAGCGGGCTGCTCTGGCTGCGCCGCAGCCCGGACCGTAGCCGCAGCGCTCTTCTGGTTCTGACTCTTTGGATTCTGATATGCCGATTTACGAGTACAAATGCAGTAAATGTAATACCACCTTTGAAGTGTTGCAGAGGTTTACCGATCCTCCGCTGACGACCCACGATGGGTGCGGCGGCGCGGTAGAGCGTCTGATCTCTCCAGCCGGATTGCACTTCAAGGGAAGCGGCTGGTACATCACCGATTACGCCCGCAAGTCTGGCGGCAACGGCGGTTCCGCGAAGAAGGGCGAGTCCAAAGAGCCCGCCGCAAAGAGTGAAAAAGCGGACGCCTCCGCCGAGTCTTCCAAGAGCTGAGCGCGCTCCACGGATGGCGCGCTAGTCTTTCTCAGGGCCGCGCACCATGGGAACAAACATGACCGGGAGGACGGATTTCTTCCTGGTCTTCCCATCCGCGGCCTTTTCAATCACCACCAGTTCCTGGCCAAACACAGACGCGCCCTCGGGCGCCACGAGCCTCCCTCCCGGTTTGAGCTGGTCGATCAATTCCTGAGGCACCTTGGGCGGCGCGGCGGTAAGGATGATGCGGTCGAACGGCGCTTGTTCCGGCCAGCCCTTGTATCCGTCGCCGAGCCGGACGGTGATGTTGTCGTAGCCTAACTTCTTCAGCGTGGCTGCCGCCGAACGCGCCAGTTCGGGCACGATTTCAATGGTGTAAACGTGGCCCACGAGCGGGGAAAGCACGGCCGCCTGGTAGCCCGACCCGGTTCCGATTTCGAGCACCTTGTGGGTTCGCTCCGGCGCTAGAAGCTCCGTCATGAAAGCGACGATATAGGGCTGGGAGATGGTCTGGCCGTATCCCACCGGCACCGGCTGGTCCGCGTAGGCCAGCGCGCGGACGTTCTCGGGCATGAACAGGTGGCGCGGCACCCGGCGCATCACGTCCAGCACGGCGGGATTGCGCACGCCGCGCGCCTCGATCTGCGTGCGAACCATGTGTTCGCGCTTCCCGGCGTACGGGTCCTGCGCCCAGACGAGCGCCGGCGCCGCCAGCGACGCGGCCAAAGTCCAGAACAGCATTTCCGACCTCTCGATCAGTATTCAAGATACAATGCGAAGGTGCCAGAGAGGACATCGGCTATCAGGCAATCGGGTATCGATAAGGCCGGCAAGCCGGCTCTATTGCGTCAAATCGGGATCGTCAGCGCCACGGCGCTGGTGATTTCGAACATGGTGGGGACCGGGATTTTCACCACCACGGGTTTTCTCGCGGGCGATCTCGGCGACCCCAAAGTGGTGTTGTTCATCTGGGTGGTGGGTGCGATGATCGCGCTTGCGGGCGCGTTCTGCTACTCCGAGCTGGGGATCAACTTCCCGAGTTCGGGAGGCGAGTACGTCTACCTCACCCGCGCATACGGACCCACGTGGGGTTTTATGACCGGCTGGGTATCGCTGTTCGCGGGCTTTTCCGCGCCCATCGCCGCTACTTCGCTGGCTTTCTCCGACTACCTGGGATACTTCTTTCCGGCGCTGCGGCAGGACCAGACGCTCGTGACGATCGGCTCGGGCGCGTTCTCGATCAGGCTGGGCGGCGCGCAGGCGGCGGCCTGCTGCCTGATCGCCGTGCTGACGCTGCTGAATTTCATCGGCGTGCGGCGCGTGGCCCGCGTGCAGAATCTGCTGACCGCGACCAAGGTGGGCGTTCTGCTGGCCTTCATCGGCCTGGCTTTTCTGTCGGGCACGGGGAACTGGGACCACTTTTCGCAGCCGGCGCAGCGCACCTCCACGCTTCCCCTCGCCGGGCAGTTCGCCATTTCCCTCTTCTGGATTTACGTCTGCTACAGCGGCTGGAACGCCGCCACCTACGTCGCCGAGGAGTTGAAGAAACCCGAACGGACGCTTCCGATCGCGCTGACGCTGGGCACGGCCCTCGTGGCGCTGTTCTACGTGCTGCTGAACGTGGTGTTCATTTACGCTCTGCCGCTTGAGCAGATGAAGGGCGTGGTCGCGATCGGTTCGCTGACGGCCACGCACCTGTTCGGTCCGGAAACGGCCGGCATCTTTAGTGCGCTCATGGCGCTGTCGCTCGTGGCGACAGTGAACGCCGAAGTCACCATCGGTCCGCGCGTCTATTACGCCATGGCCCAGAACGGCGCATTTTTCAAGTGGGCCGCGCACGTCCACCCGCGCTGGCACACGCCGGTTTACGCGATTCTCTGCCAGGGAGTCTGCTCGGTGCTGATGTGCCTCACTCCGTTTCCCGCGCTGATGGTTTACATCGGATTTACTCTTACCTTCTTCGCGGTACTCTCGGTTTCTTCGCTGTTCTTCTTCCGCCGGCGTCCGGAGTGGCAAAAGCTGCGCGTAGTAAGTTTCGCGTTCCCGCTGATCCCGGTCGCATTTATTCTCGTCGGCGGTTGGACTATCATTTACGGCGTGATGCTGGCTCCGAAAGTTTCCGTGGCCGGCATCATCACGATTGCAGCCGGAGCGGTCATTTACCATTTCCGCCGCAGCCGCCGCGCATAGTACCCGCGGACAGCCTTTTCGGACTAGCGCAAATTAGACTGCCCACTGCCGGTCTAAATAGCCGGACTAAATTGGTTGACTTGCAGTACCGGCTCATATAGACTACGCACGAACCGCGTAAGGAGGGTGGCGCCTATGCCTGAATGGCTGTCGCAGGTTTCCGCCTTCACCGTCTTTCTATCTATTGCCGGGGTTGGGTTCTTATTCCTGCTGATTTCGCTTATCTTCGGAGAAATTTTCGAGCACTTCGAAGGCGGCTTCGATCACGACATCGATGACGGAGGTCCGGGCTTCCTGAGCACCCGCGTGCTCAGCGTGTTTGTCACCGCTTTCGGAGGCTCCGGCGCCGTCGCCACGCATTACGGGCTCTCGGCGGTTGCGGCGTCGGGCGTGGGATTCGCCAGCGGCATGCTCTTTGCCTCGATGATCTATGCGTTCGCGCGGTTCCTCTGGGCGCAGCAGGCCACCAGCGAAATGCGGGTTGCGGACCTGGTGGGGCAGACAGCGCGGGTGGTTGTTGGCATTCCAAGCGGCGGTGTCGGGCAGGTGCGCTGCCGCATTGGCGAACAACTGATCGATAAGATTGCGCGCGCGGCCGACGGCGGCGCGATCGCCGAGCATAGCGTCGTTCGAATTCTCGAAGCGCTTGGCGAAACCGTAATCGTGGTGCGCGCGGACGCAGCGCAGCAGAGTGGAACGGAGGGTTGATACAAGATGTCGCTCTTTTCCGAATCCTCGGGTTTACTGCTTCCCTTTGTGGTTCTTCTGGTCGTCCTGGCGCTGTCTATCGCGGTCTGGCTGTTCAGCCGGAATTACCTGAAAGTCTCACCAAATACCGTGGCGGTGCTCAGCGGGCGCAAGCGCAAGCTCCCCGACGGCCGCATCGTCGGCTACCGCATGGTGCGGGGCGGCGCGGCTCTCAAGTTCCCTCTGCTGGAGAAGGTGGATTATCTCTCGCTCAACGTCATGACGATCCCGCTCGAAATCAGGCGGGCGTACACGGCGAAAGGCGTGCCCGTATCGGTCAAAGCGGTGGCGAACGTGAAAGTGCGCGGCGACGACACCTCTTTGCAAGCGGCGGCCGAGCGCTTCCTTGGCATGACCCACGACGAGATGCGGAAGGTCGTGTTTCAGACGCTCGAAGGCCACCTGCGGTCGATTCTTGGCACCCTCACTGTCGAGGAGATCAACTGCGACCGCCAGAGCTTCGCCCAGAAACTGACGAGTGAAGCTGCCCTCGATTTGGAGAAGATGGGCCTCGGCGTGGACGTGCTCACCATCCAGGAGATCAGCGACGACGAGGGCTACCTCGACGCGCTCGGCAAGCGCCGCACAGCGGAAGTGAAGCGCGACGCCACCATTGGCGAGGCCGAAGCGACCCGCGACGCGAAGATGCGTTCCGCCGTGGCGCTTCAGGAAGGCGAGCAGGCGCGGCTGGCGGCCGACGCCGAAATCGCCCGGGCGCAACGGGATTTCGAGATTCGCCAGGCACAGTACCAGGCCGAAGTGGAAACCCAGAGGGCGCGGGCCGCGCAGGCCGGCCCGCTCGCGGAAGCGCAGGCGAAACAGGCGGTAGTGGCGGAAGAGGTGAAGGTCGAGCGCACGCGCACGCAGGAAATGATCTCCGTGCAGGAGCAGGAGGTCCTGCGCAAGCAGAAGGAGCTCGAAGCCACCGTCATCAAGCCGGCCGATGCGGAACGAACGGCGGCGATCATGCGCGCCGAGGCGGCCAAGCAGGCCGCAATCCTGGAAGCCGAAGGCCGGCGTGCCGCCCTAATCGCAATCGCCGAAGCCGAGCAGGAGAGACTTCGTAAGGAGGGCATCGGGCGGGCGGCGGCGGTGGAAGCCGAAGGCAAGGCCGAAGCCGCCAGGATCGAGGCCGTCGGCATCGCGCAGGCCAAAGCCATCGAGGCGCAGGGCATCGCCGAAGCCACCGCCATTCTCCGCAAGGCGCAAGCATGGAAGGAGTTCAACGAAGCCGCGCGGTTGCAGACCATTTTGGAAAAGCTGCCTGCCATCCTCCAAGCTTCCACCGGCGTCTTCGGCGCTGTGGCCGCCCCGCTCGGCAATATCGACAAGCTCGTCATGATCGACCAGAGCGGGGGAACGGACGCGGCCGGCGGGCTCGCGCGGCTGGCTAAGGTTGCTCCCGCCGTAGTGTTCAATCTGCTCCAACAACTGGAGGCGCTCGGCTTGAACCTGCCGGCGCTGATGCAGCAACTCGGCGTGAAGGACGCCGCCGCTTCTGCCGACGGGCACAGCGTGAAAGTCGAGGAAGAGACGAAACCAGCGGCCGTGTGAACGTGTCAAGGGTGGAGTGTGTTTGAAGCGCTATGATTACGCGGCGTGCATTCATTGCGGGCGCGGCCGGCGCCGCGCTCCAAGGGATTGAGGGAAGCACCCTGGTCCACGAGCACATTCTGGTCGACTTCGGCGGCATCGTGTCCCCGGGCCGGTACAGCCGCGCGGAAGTCGTCCGGATTGCCCGCCCCAAACTGGAAGAGGTCAAAAAACTCGGCTGCCAGCGCTTCCTCGAATGCACCCCCAACTACCTTGGCCGCGATCCGGAACTGCTGGCGCGGCTCTCCGACGCCGTGGGCATCGAGATCTGGACCAACACCGGCATCTACGGCGCGGCGGACCGCAAGGCCGTGCCGTCTTTCGTCCATAGCCTGACAGCCGAGCGGCTCGCCCGGCGCTTCATTTCAGAAGCAACCAACGGTATTGGTGCGATGAAGCCCCGCTTCATCAAGACCGGCGTCCAGACCTCGCCGCTCGATGAGCTGGACCGCAAGCTGGTGCGCGCCGCCGCCATCGCCTCGCGCGAAACCGGGCTCACCGTGGCCTCCCACACGGGGACGGGCAGGGCAGCGCTCGAGGAGTTGGAGATCTTTGCCGACGAAAAGGTAAGCGCGGAAAAATTCGTCTGGGTCCACGCAAACGCCGAAAAGGACCGCTCGATTCACGAAAAAGTGGCGCGCGCGGGCGGCTGGGTGGAGTTCGACGGCGTGTCGGAAAGCGGCGCCGCGTGGCATCGCGACTGCATACGGTGGATGGCCGAACGCAACCTGCTGGGCAAGGTCCTCATCTCCCAGGATTCCGGCTGGTACAACGTAGGCGAACCCGGCGGCGGCAACTTCAGGGGCTACACGTACATTTACACGGGGTTTCTGCCGCTGCTGGAACCGGCCTGGCGCCGGCAGTTGATGGTGACGAATCCGAAGGCCGCTTTCGGATAGGAGGGACGGCCTTCTATCCCTTCAAATCTTTGAACGCGGCTTCGATCTCTTTCTGAGCCTCGGGGCTGGGCGGCGTCAGCGGGAGCCGCGGCGGTCCGCCATAGTAGCCGTTCAAGTCCATCGCGTATTTCAAGCCGGGCACGCCGTAGCGCGATGTGACCAGCACCGCTGCATGCGCGATGCGGTTCTGCCAGTCTTGCGCCGCCTCCTGCTCCCGCGCGCGGAATGCTTCCCAGAGCGCCACGGTCGCGTAAGGTGCGGCGTTCGCAAACGCAAGCACGGCGCCCACCGCTCCTACAACCAGCGACGGCCACAGCGTCGGCGCCGACCCCACCAGCACCTGGAAGCCCGGCTTCACTTCCCGGATCATCTGCATCACCTTCTCAAGGTTCCCCGAGCTCTCCTTGATGGCGATGATGTTGGGGTGCTCGGACAACTCGGCAACCGTGCTCGCCGGGATATCGACGCCGGTGGTCTGCGGCCAGTTGTAGATCATGATGGGGATCTTCGACTGGTCGGCCACGGCGCGGAAATACAGCGCCTGCGCGGCGGAGTTGTTCACCAGGTTCTTGTAGTAGTGCGGCGTCCGCACCATTGCGGCCTTGTAGCCCATTTCCGCGGCCCGGTTGGTAAGCGCTACGGTCTCGCGTACGCTTTCCATTCCGGTGCCCGCGATGAGGAGCTTGCCGGGAGCCGCGTACTCCGCTACCCACTCCCACATGCAGTACTTTTCCTCGGGCGTGAGCATCACGCTTTCGCCCGTCGAACCGCAGACCACGTAGCCCGCAAGGCCCGTCTGGTTCCACTTTTCGATGTTGTGCTTCACCTTGGCCCGGTACAGCTCACCGTCACGGGTGAAGGGAGTGGTAATCGGAGGGAAAATTCCTTGGAGTTTCATGAGAATAGCAGGGGCCGGGCAGTGCCCGGCCCGTATGATGCCTAACCTAAGCTGCGACCTTGATGAAGATGATCACCAGCGTGTAGAGCGCCAGCGATTCAATCAGCACCAGACCGAAAATCAGAGCGAAACGGATGGAAGCCGCGGCGCCCGGATTGCGCGCCATGCCCTCGCAGGCCTTTCCGACAGCCAGTCCCTGGGCCAGACCGCAGACCGCCGAAGCGATCGCCATCGCAAAACCCGAAGTGATCCACACCCAGGGAACAGCCGGCGCGGCAGCCGCGCCCTCAGCCTGGGCGAACATGGGGGTGGCGAGCAGGAACATCGCCGCCATCAACACCAACAGCTTTGTCTTCATCTGCACTTTTCTCCTTGAATGAATGGCTCCCAGGAGGTGGTTCCCAACATCCCTTGGGAGAAATGCGGGCTCACACTGGCAGCCGATAAAGCCGGTATAAAACGGAATCAGTGCTCGCCGTGGGGAAGCACGTCTCCCACGTAAATCATCGTCATCAACATGAAAACGTACGCTTGTAAGAATGCGACGAAGATATGAAGCCCCATGAAAGGCAACGGCAGCAGCACCGGGAAAATCGCCATGAACGCCAGGGTGACCTGCTCGCCCGCGAACATGTTCGCGAAGAGACGAACGGTGAGCGAGAGCGGCCGCGCCAGGTTGCTTATGATTTCGATGGGAAACATCAGCGGGGCCAGCGCCGGCAGCGGCCCGGCAAAATGCTTTATGTAATGGAAGACCCCCTGCGCCCGGGCGCCCGCGTAGTTGTAATAGCCAAAGGCGGCCAGGGCACAGCCGAGCGGAACCGCGGCAAACATGGTCGGGGATTCAAACGTGGGAATAATGCCGATCAGGTTGCCGAACAGGATGAAGATGAAAATCGTGCCGAAGAAAGCCATGTGTCGCCGGCCTTCGGGTCCGACGACATCGGTGGACTGCCCCCGCAGAAACTCGTAAATCATTTCGAAGATGTGCTGGAACTTTCCCGGCCGGTCCACGGAAAGCCGCGGGCGCAGCAACGCGAACACCACAATGATGACGAGCGCCACCACGATTTCCATGGTGACGAAGTTGGACCACGGGTGCGCCGGGTTTTCAGCCGGCATCCCCGCCCAGTTCCGCACGGCGTTGGCAGGTCCCGCCAGGTACTGGTTGAATAAGGCCGTTATCCAAAGTTCATGTTCGGTCATGGATCAGCTCGTAGAAGATCTCCCCTATCACCGCAGCAACAGGTACGAATAAGCCCGAAAGGGCGGCTATCACGTTCAGACCAAAGACTTTCACTATAACATAGCCGGCCCCGCCCAAAAGCAGATACCGCAGGGAGGCCAGCCAGAACACGCGCTTGCGCGTCGGGCGGGCATTCGGGCCAAGCGCATTCACCACCTGGTGCAGCCAGACGAAGTTCAGGTACGATGCCGCCGCGCCCAGCAGGAACGCCAGCGCCCACAGGCCGCCCAAAAACGGCAGCGCCGCAAGCGCAACCGCCCCCGCCAGCCACTTCATGCCGCGGTAAATGCGCCCGACTGCCTGCTCGTAGATGAGTTCTTCAGCTTCCATCTCTTTTCGTGGCGATGTTCAACTCACGGAAAAACTGAACGAAGCCCGCCACAATCCCCAGTACCAGGAAAGGAATGTAGAAGAAATCGGTGTGGAACAGCCGGTCCAGCAGATAGCCGATCAGGTAGCCGACCAGCGTGCTCACCGGCAGGATGAAGGCAAGCGACGTGTAGCGGCCGACC
Source organism: Acidobacteriota bacterium (assembly GCA_029776225.1). Taxonomy (GTDB): domain Bacteria; phylum Acidobacteriota; class Terriglobia; order Bryobacterales; family Bryobacteraceae; genus Fen-330. Next base: position 75,583 of record JAKOTR010000043.1, read on the forward strand.
TGCGCCCAGATGTTGTTGTTGCGGTTCATGGGCGGGGCAGATGCCCATATTCATCATATCGATCCCCGGGGAGACCGGCTCAGCAGCACTCTTCACCAGTGGCTTCGGGCCCGGCCCCGGCGCAGGCCGAAGAGTCTCCCGGCGCTGAGGTATGCTGAGAGTTGCGGCTAGATTCAGTCTGTTCGATCCCTTTAGAGGAATTTCTCGCCACGCGGCTGGCTTTTACCCCGGACGGCCAGCATCTTGTAATCGGTCACCGTAGTCTAACGCAATACCAGATTCTCTCCGGCAAGACGGTACGCACATTCCCCTTCGAAGCGTTCGCGGGCGCCATCGATTTCTCGCCGGACGGCCGCTATCTGGGCTGCGTCAACGCCGATGACCGCCAGCCGCAATCGCGCGGCCTCGCCAAGATTTTCGATACGGAAACCGGCAGCGAACTATGGCGGCAGGAAACAGCGCGCCCGATCGAAACCGGATGCTTTATCCAGGACCGCGACGGGCTCGCTTTTCTCTACCGGGATACGGGCTGCCTGGCTGGGGTCCGGGTCCCCTCGTTCGAACCGCTGCCGCCAGTCGAACTTCCCGATTGGAACCTGCGGGAACTGACGGCCAACGGAGAATCCCTCATCCTTTTCGGTCAGGACCGCGAGCCCACGGTCTGCCAGATCGAGGGCGCCGCGCTGAACTATTACGCGTTCAAAGTAGGAACGCTCGATTACCCCGCCAACGGCCGGGCGCGAGTGCGTAAAGTGGCCGTTGGGGCGGGGCAGTCGAAGCTATCGCCCGGCGGGCGGCTGCTCGCCATCGAGTGGATCGACTTCGCCGCGGGCGCCCATGTTCTTTCGCTCATCGCCGTGGAAACCGGAGCCGAGGGCCGCCTGACGCTCCCCGTGGATTCGGTTCCGGCTTTCGCATTTTCGGACGACGGTGGGCAGTTCCTCTGCCTGGTCGACGATGAAGAAAGCGGCGGCGGGCTTCTGCGCCTGTGGGAGACCCGGACTATGAAGCTGCTCGGGCGGACGCCGTTCCCTTCGCACTATCACACGCTGGCCCTGCACTGGCCGACGCGCAGGCTGGCGGCTATCGGCGGCGGCCGCTGCGACATCGGCCTGATTCAGATCTGACTCCGTAAATCAAGCACTTGAGCGGACCTGCCGCTCGCGTAGTGCGCGGTTGCCTGAGTCCCTTGACGCTCATGACGCAGTGCGTTATAACGGTAGCGGATGCCTCGCCCCATTAAGCGGTATGAAAACCGGAAGCTCTACGACACCGTCGCTAAGAAATACATTTCGCTGGAAGAGATAGCGAGACTCGTCCGGGCGGGCGAGGAAGTCACGGTCACCGATAACGCAACCGGGGCCGACCTGACGGCCGAAACCCTGACCAAGGTCATCCTGGAGGAGCAGGCGAGCCGGCGCCGGCCGCTTCCGCCGCAGTTTCTCCACGACCTGCTGCGCGGAAGCGGGAAATTCGTCAACCGCAATCTGGACCTCCTGATCGAAGCCTCGCTGCGGCGCCTGGGACCCGTCAGGGAAACCCTCGAGGAGCTGGCCCGGTTGCGGGAGCGGTTGGACAAACTGGAAAAACTCATCGAGTCGTTCGAGAGGGAGGAGCAACATGGGGACGACACCAAACAACACACCCAATGAGCAGGGCGGCGCGCGCGACAAGCGCTTCGAGGAGCCGCTGCTGGACGCGCTACGTCACGTGTGGTGGGCCGGGCTCGGCCTTGCCGCCGTGGCCGGCGAACAGACGGGGCGCGTTATCGACGCGCTCGTGGAACGGGGCAAGCAGGTCGAGCCTACCGTGATCGAGCAGGGCAAGAAAGCCGGCCAGGAGGTTTCCGAAGCGGTCAACGACGTAGGGGAGAAGCTCAAGGCGTTCATCGACAGGGTGGGCCGCAGCGCCGGGGCCGCCGAAGCCGCTCTCGATGAGCGGGCCGCGGCGGCGCTGGAGCGTTTGGGCTTCCCAAAGAAAGCGGATCTTGATGCGCTTGCGGCGAAGATTGATGCGCTGACCGCTCGGCTTGAGGAGTTGCAGAAGCGGGCGTAACCGCTAGCGGCGGTTTCCGGCCATCGGCTCCTCGGCGGGCTGATCCTCGCGGAAGCCCGGTTTTTGCCTGCCTGTCCACGCGGCATGCAGGTAGTCACGGTGCATCCGCGCGATCACATCCAGCTTGATCTCCTTGGGGCAGACCGCTTCGCACTCGCCGATGTTGGTGCAGTGCCCGAAGCCTTCTTTGGTCATCTGAACCACCATAGCGACGGCGCGGCGGTCCCGCTCCGGCTGGCCCTGCGGCAGCAATCCGAGATGGGCGATCTTGGCGCCCGTGAACAGCGCGGCCGACCCGTTAGGGCACTGGGCGACGCAGGCGCCGCACGCGATGCACGCGGCCGCATCCATGGCCAGCTCGGCGTTCTCCTTGGGGACCGGAATCGCGTTGGCGTCCGGGGCGCTGCCGGTACGTACGGAGATGTAGCCGCCCGCGGCGATGATGCGGTCGAACGCGCTCCGGTCCACCACCAGGTCCTTGATCACCGGGAAAGCGCGGGAGCGCCAGGGCTCGATGTAAAGCTCGTCGCCGTCTTTGAAGTGGCGCATGTGGAGCTGGCAGACGGTGGTGCCGCGCTCCGGACCGTGCGCCACGCCGTTGATCATGAAGCCGCACATGCCGCAGATGCCTTCGCGGCAGTCGTGATCGAAGGCGATCGGCTCCTCTCCCCGGGCGATGAGCTCTTCATTCACCACATCAAGCATCTCCAGAAAAGACATGTGGGCGCTGATGTTTCTGGCTTCGTAGCGGACCATTCTGCCCGGATCTTTCGCGTTCTTCTGGCGCCACACGTGGAGAATCAGGTTCATTTGTAGCTCCGTTGCGCTGGTTGCACGTACTTGAAAGTAAGCGGCTCTTTATGCAGGGCCGGCGCGTTGTCTTCGCCGCGGTATTCCCACGCCGCCACGTAGCAGTATTCGTCGTCGTTGCGGAGTGCCTCGCCGTCCGGCGTCTGGTACTCCTCGCGGAAGTGGCCGCCGCAGGATTCGTTGCGGTGAAGCGCGTCCAGGCACATCAGCTCGGCCAGCTCGAAGAAATCCGCCACGCGGCCGGCTTTTTCAAGCGACTGGTTGAATTCCTCGCTTTCTCCCGGAACGCGCACCTCCCTCCAGTACTGCTCGCGCAGCTCCGGGATTTTCTTCAGCGCGTATTTCAGGCCCTCGGCAGTCCGGGACATGCCGCAGTAGTCCCAGACCAGCTTGCCCAGTTCGCGGTGGAATGAATCCACCGAGCGGGAACCCCTGACGTCGAGCAGGCGCTTGATGTTGCAGGCGACCTCGGCTTCAGCCGAGCGAAACGCGGGGTGGGTCGTGTCCACCTTCTCGAGTTTGTTCGACGCCAGGTAATCGCCCACCGTGTAAGGCAGGATGAAATAGCCGTCCGCGAGACCCTGCATGAGCGCGCTCGCGCCGAGCCGGTTCGCGCCGTGGTCGGAAAAGTTCGCCTCGCCGGCGACGAACAGTCCCGGAATGGTGCTCATGAGGTTGTAGTCCACCCAGAGCCCGCCCATCGTGTAGTGGCTGGCCGGGTAGATGCGCATCGGAACTCGGTAGGGGTCTTCGCCGGTGATGCGCTCGTACATGTCGAAGAGGTTGCCGTAGCGCTCCTCGATCACCTCTCTGCCGAGCCGCTTGATGGCGTCGCGGAAATCCAGGTAAACGCCGTAGCCCCCTGGACCCACTCCGCGGCCCTCGTCGCACACGGCCTTGGCGTTCCGGGAGGCCACGTCGCGCGGCACCAGGTTGCCGAAAGCCGGATACTTTCGCTCGAGGAAGTAGTCGCGCTCGTCTTCGGGGATCTCATCGGGCGGGCGCGTGTCGCCTTTCCGCTTCGGGACCCAGATGCGGCCGTCGTTGCGCAGCGATTCGCTCATCAGCGTGAGCTTCGACTGATACTCGCCGGTCACCGGGATGCAGGTGGGGTGGATCTGCGTGAAGCAGGGATTAGCAAACAGCGCGCCGCGCTTGTACGCCCTCCAGATGGCCGTTGCGTTGCAGCCTTTAGCGTTGGTCGAGAGGTAGTAAACGTTCCCGTAACCGCCGGTCGCCAGGATCACAAGGTCGGCTGCGTACGATTCGATGCGGCCGGTGATCAGGTCGCGGGTGACGATGCCGCGCGCCCTGCCGTCGATCACCACCAGGTCGAGCATCTCGTGCCGGGCGTACATCTTCACCTGGCCCGCCGCCACCTGCCGCTGGAGGGCCTGGTAAGCGCCGAGCAGAAGCTGCTGCCCGGTCTGCCCCCGCGCGTAGAAGGTCCGCGAAACCTGAGCGCCGCCGAACGAACGGTTTTCCAATAGCCCGCCGTACTCGCGCGCGAACGGGACGCCCTGCGCCACGCACTGGTCGATGATATTCAGGCTGAGCTGCGCCAGCCGGTAGACGTTGTACTCGCGCGCCCGGAAATCCCCGCCCTTCACCGTGTCGTAAAACAGGCGGAACACGCTATCGCCGTCGTTCTGGTAGTTCTTGGCCGCGTTGATTCCACCCTGGGCCGCGATGGAGTGCGCGCGGCGCGGCGAATCCTGGTAGCAGAAGCACTGCACGTTGTAGCCGAGTTCCCCCAGCGTCGCGGCCGCCGATGCGCCCGCGAGTCCCGAGCCCACGACAATGATGTTGTACTTGCGCTTGTTCGCCGGGTTCACCAGCTTCATTTCGAATTTGCGCCGGTCCCAGGCCTGCTCGATGGGAACGTCGGGAACTTTGGAATTGAGTTCCATCATTTCACTCCAAATCGGATCATCACGTAGACCGGGATCGAGATGTAGCCCGCCGCGATCGCGATCGAGAACACGTGGGCCAGACTTTTCAGCAGCGGCGTGTACCGCGGATGGCTGATCCCGACCGACTGGAACATGCTCCACATCCCGTGATACAGGTGCATGGTCAGCAGTGCAATCGCGAAGATGTACGCCGCCGAAACCGCCGGATACCGGAACCCGTTCACCACGTTCTCGTACGCATAGAAGGCCTCGCCTGTGGGGCCTGCCGTGGGCGGCTGAAAGCCGAGACCCACATCGCCGGTGGTCAGGTGCAGGACGTGGAAGACAACGAATGCGGCGATGATCGGCCCGCTCCACATCATCGTGCGCGAGGCGTACGATGCCGGGATGTCATCCTTCTTGACGTAGCCGATGGGCCGCGCGCGGCGCTTATCCCGCCACAGGAGAAACGAAGACCAGATATGCGCCCCTACAGCCGCCAGCAACACGATGCGTGCCGTCCACAGCAGCCCCGGCTGGCTGTGGAGAAACGCTGCGTACTGGTTCATCTGCTCGGGACCGGCATAGATTTGCAGGTTCCCCAACAGGTGCCCAATGATATAGAGCACCAGGACCACCCCGGTCCCGGCCATAACCAGCTTCTTGCCGATATAGACCTCGTAAAGGCCCCAGGTGCGTTTCAAACGGGGTTCAACCGCGGCTGTGCTCATTCCGAGTTTCCTCTGGGTGTGAATTTTCTCCGGCGACAAAGAACGGTGGAGAAGCAGGTGTCAGGAATTCGCTCATTGGAGATCGTAAGGTCATTATTATAGGCGTATACCAAAGCAGAGGGGAAAAAGACAACAGTATCTTTAAACACTCCCCCCGGCTTTACGGCGTCTTTTCTCCATGCGCTGCCGCCTTCAGATGCCGGTAATAGCCCAGATCCTCGCCTGTTAACAACTTAGTTGCGAAGATAATCTGGCCCGTGTGCTGCGCGAAGTGCTCCGTAACATGGCCGATGGCTTCCAGAACCGAAACGTCGTACCCCTGGATGCGCACGCGTTCCAGCAGCCGTTCGGCTGTTGTGTTTTTGATCACCCCTACCGCTTCGGCCACAGTGGATTCGAGTTGTGCCGCCAGCTCGGGACCGGAAACGCCCCCACGCGCCGCGAACTCGGCGTCCCGCTGGCGAACGTCCGGCTGGCCGGCAACGCCCGACAGAATCCACTGGCGCACGTTTCCGCAGAGATGCAGCACCAGGTTCCCCACGGCGTTCTGATTCTCGCTGCCGCGCGCCCAGATCTGCTCGGTGGAAAGGCGCCCAAGACAGTCCACGATCCGCGAGGCGAGTTGGTTCAGTTTTCCGGCAGCAAATTTCAGGAACAGCCCCTCCGCCGTGGTCGCCATACGATTCGAGTATAGAACCGCGGCCCGGCCGGTGAAAGAAGCGGTGACAGCGCCCCCAAAGTGCGTTTTCCTCCCCGTGTGGGGCAGTCCCGCGGACCGGCGTCAGATTCCTGAAATTTTCAGGATTTTACGCCGAGTTTTCTCAGGAAGGTCATCATCGGGCACCAGTTGGTGAATGCCGACTGAAACAGGTTCAGCCCGACAAAGGCAGTGAAGTAGTACCAGTTATGATCGACCCAGGTTCCCAGCGCCAGGCTGAGCAGAATAAACAGCCCGGCTATCATTCTCAGGTAACGCTCCACGGTCATAGACAAGACTCCTTCACCAGGATAGATTCAAAAAATGTCTTGATGTCACAGTCCGCGCGCGCAGTTTTTCGGAGAGAATAGACCTACCCATGACCGCAAAAGTTTCGATGAGGAGGCGCTGGCATTGGGCGCTCGCCTGGGTGGACCCCGGCGTGCCGGCAGCCGGGCCTTCACCGCAGACACTGCGTGCCATAACGACGAGCGCAATGGCGTTGGTGCTGGCGATGCTAACCATAGCGGTGCCGTTTCTGAGCGCCGCCAAACTAATCGCCGCGACCCTCTGCCTGGCCGAAGTGATCATCGGGATTGCGGTCATGTTTTTCGTTCACCTCGGGCGCGTCCGGCTGGCTACCTGGGTTTTCCTGGCCGGCACCTGGTGTGTCATCACGGCGGTGACGTTCCTGAGTGGGGGCCTGAGAAGCGTCGGGCCCGTGTCCTACCTCGGGCTAACGGTAATGGCGGGGTGTTTTCTCGGCCAGAGAGCCGCGCTTGCGGTCGCGGGGTTCAGCACGGCGGTGACCCTCGTTTTCGCGATTCTCGAGAATCGCGGCAATCCCTTACCGCGCTACCTGCTTTCCAGCCCGTTTGCCGCCTGGTTGCTCCTGTGGTTCGCGGTGGCAATCACCGTGATCCCGATGAGCCAGATGCTACGCAGGCTTGACAAGTCCCTACGCCTCAGCAGCCGGAGAATCGAAGAATTGAGGATCACCCAGGAGGCTCTGAGGGAGGGCGAGGAGAAGTACCGGGAACTTTTTGAAATGGTGTCCGACGCCCTCTTCCTCATCGACAACCGGGATGGCCGGTTGCTTGAGGTCAATCCCAGCGCGGCCAACATGTACGGCTACTCCCGCGAGGAACTGCTCGGCATGAAAAACACCGATCTGTCCGCCGAACCGGAGTCCACCCGCACCGCCACCGTTACGGGCAAGACGTTTGTTCCCTTGCGCTGGCACCGGAAGAGGGACGGCACCGTGTTTCCGGTGGAAATCACCGCCCGACATTTCACTCGTCAGGGGCGCCCCGTCCACATCGCCGCCATCCGGGACATAACGGACCGCGTGCGGGCGGAGGAGGAGCACAGCCGGATCGAAGAGCAGCTACGGCAGTCCCAGAGGCTCGAAAGCGTCGGCCGGCTGGCCGGCGGCGTCGCGCACGACTTCAACAACCTGCTCACCGTCATCAACGGCTACGCCGACATGCTGCGTTACGATCTGGCCGAAGGCGATCCGCTGCGCGCCGGGCTGGATGAAATCAAAAAAGCCGGGGAGCGGGCCGCGAGCCTCACGCAGCAATTGCTCGCTTTCAGCCGCAAGCAGATGATCGAGCCCAGACCGATCGATCTCAACGCCATCGTGGCGGAGTCCGAAAAGATGCTGCGGCGGCTGGTGGGCGAGGATATCCAGTTCGTCACCACCCTGCGCGCCTCACCCGGCACGGTGATGGCCGATCCCGGCCAGATCCACCAGATCCTCATGAACCTCGTCGTGAACGCGCGCGACGCCATGCCCAGCGGCGGCGTGCTTTGCGTCGAGACCGCGAACGTCGATCTCTCGGAAGAAGACGTGGCGGGACGCCAGGACGCAGAGCCGGGGGCCTACGTCCGGCTGAGCGTGCGCGACAGCGGCTCCGGCATGGACCACGAGACCTTGCAGCGCATTTTCGAGCCCTTCTTCACCACGAAAAAGCAGGGCGAAGGCACCGGTCTCGGTCTTTCCGTGGTTTACGGAATCCTGAGGCAGAGCGGCGGTTGGATACAGGTCTCCAGCGAAGTGGGCAAGGGATCGGTTTTCGATATTTACCTGCCCAGGCTGAATGGTACAGCTGCGGCATGAGCGGCCGGAGGGAGTGTCCGGCCAGAAGATCCCGGGCCTTAGGATCCGTTCGCGCCCGGGCAACCGGTGCGAAAAGTGCGCGAGCTGCCCGGGCTGTAAATCGAGACTCACTGCGGCTTCGGCGCCGGCAGCGTGATTACCCCCATATCGTCCGGCGACGAGTGAACCGTCACGCCGGAATCCTGCGGTTTCGCCCCCTGGATCACGACTCCGGAGGAGCCTGCCGTAGCGCGCTCGCGCTTGCGCGCCTGCTCGATCGCGGTGATCACGTGCTCTTCCGGAATCGGCAGATCGAGCTTCACCATGTTTGCGTCCACCCGGAGTTCGAGGCCGTCGAGCATCGGCCGGATTTGCTGCGCATTCTTTCCTGAAACCGCCAGCCCGATGAGCATTTTCAGCGCGTCCCCCATGGCCGCGGCCTCCTTCTGGGTGCGCATCGCCAGGTTCACGGAGATTCGCATCATCGGACCGAAGGCCAGCCCGGCGCCGATCTGCTCGATCGATTTTTCCATCCCGCCCGCCAGCGTGTTGAATTCCGGCCGCGGCGCGTGCCGCGCAAGGTCCATCAATGAGGCGCGGGCCACCAGCCACGCATCGTACGATGCGTTCATCTCGCGCGCTTGCGCCATCAGCACGGGGTCGGGGGCGCCGGACGATCCGCGGCGCGCGATGAAGGCGCGCACGGTCTCCGGGTCGCCGCCCACAAGCAGCGAGGGTTCCCAGAAAGCGACAGCGACCGGCTGCTTCTGCTGCTTCGTGAAAATGCGGACGCCCTGAAAGCTGGATTCCACGGCCCCCGCGGCGAACGTCTGAAGGGCGGCGGGAGGGAAAGAGCCGCGGACCAGCACAAGGCCGCGCCCCCCACGGTTGTTCGCCGGTGCGGCAAGCAGAATACCGCGAATGCCGCGGATAAATTCGAGCTGCGCGTTGCTGGCGTCCCCGATGAGACTCCGGCTCTCCTCTTCGATCTGGCGGCGAATCGTCTGTCCGAAGCGCGTGGAGGCGATCCTTTCCAGGTCGATGCCAATGATTACTCCCGAATCGGCCGGAACCATATCCAGCAAGGCAGGGTCAGCCGCGGCCGCCAGTGAAACGGCAAAAAGAGCGCAAATACACCCAGTGAGGAGGCGCATATTGCCTGATTATACAGGCGATTAGCGCCGGGCCGGTTGCAAAATTCCGGCGTTCGGTTCTATTACTTCGCTGGGGATCATCAGGGCGATCGTCACCACGTTTTCCAGCGCCTTGATGTCCAGGCTGTTCCACACCGGCCGGAGGCGTTCCGCGGCTGGATTGCGCGCCGACTGTGCGAGAGTGGCCAAAAGACGCGCTGCGCCGGCAAGCTCGGCGGCGCCCTGCGGCGTGCGGGAAATGATTTCGACCTTCACGTCCGCCGTGTTCCCGAATGCCGCTCCGCCGCTGGCCCCCTCGACTTCGTTCACGACGTTGCCCAGCGCCGGATTCGCTTGATGCCGGGGCAGGTTCAGCTCGGACACCGGAATCTTCGAAACGAACCACACCTGCTGGGCGGCGCTGAGGGCCTGGATTCGGGCGGTGAGGTCGGGATCCAGCGCGGATCCGCCGGTACGGCGGTCGATAGCATCGCGCACGCTGCCGGGATCGCCGGCCACCGCCGTCGTGCTGTCGAGGAACGCAAGAGCCGATTGCCGTGTTTCGATGATGTCCACGCCACCGTAGTGGGTAAGCCGTGCGCCGTGGTTGACAGCGTAACTGATGAAACGGGGCGGGTCGAACCAGCCGCGGGCCAGGATCAGCTTGCCCGCGTTTCGATCAGCGCCGGTCGCGACAACGACGATCTCTTCCACGTCGCGCCGCGGGTCGAATCCGGTGCCGGCGATGAAACGGCGAAAATGCTCGTCTTCCCGCGCTGACAAGCGGTCCAGCAGGAGCTGTCCGAACGGCGATTTGCGGATTTCGGCTACGTTGAGTCCCGCAACCACGCGGGCATCCGGCATGGCCAGGCCCAGTAAGCCGGGATCCGCGGCAGGCGCGGCAAGCGCTGCCGCCAGCATCAGTCCCAGGTGTTTGGTCATTGCCCCTCCACTTAACAGCATACGACCGCGGTGGGAACGGGGTTCCGGGGTGCGAACCGGAGGACAAAGGGGGGTAGATTCCTTGCACAGAGGCGCCGATCCCGGTTACCCGCGAGTGAGGTATGCGCGGTACGAAAGTTTGGCTCTCTGTTGCAGCGGCTTGGTACTAAAAGAATGGTAGTCCTAGGGCTTGACGGGCGAATATTCGGATTGGGAAAGATTTTTAATTATTACTTCCGTTGACTCAGTACTAACCTGCAATTTAGAATCTACTCATCCCAATGACAGAGGATACTGCAGCGCTCCAGTGCGAGAGCCCACGTACTAGTTCTGCCGGTCAAGCTCCTATTCGGATCGTCATCGCCGATGACCATCCGATTTTCCGCGATGGTTTGCGAAAGCTGCTGAGTCTTAAGCCGGATTTTGAAGTGGTCGGCGAGGCGCGTGACGGCGCCGAAGTGCTCGAGTTGATGCGCGAGAAGGAGCCTGACATCCTGCTGCTCGACTTGCGCATGCCGGGAATGGATGGCCTGTCGGTGCTCCAAAGCCTGAAATGCTCGGGCTGCCGGAGCAAGATCATCATTCTCACCGCTTCGGAAGACAAGAATGAGTTCGTGCAGGCGATGAAGCTTGGGTGCTCGGGTATAGTACTCAAGCAGACGGCGACCGAACTCCTGTACAAGAGCATCCGGAAGGTGAACGCCGGCGAGATCTGGCTGGACTCGCACACCACCGCCGCGGTGATGCGGCAGTTCGCCTCACCCGGCCGCGTCGGCGCCGCCGAGCGCAAGGGGCGGGAACGCAGCTCTCTGAGCCAGCGCGAGCGGGAAATCGTAGCGCTGGTCGCGCAGGGCTTCAAGAACAAGGAAATCGCCGAAAAAATCTTCATCAGCGAGCAGACGGTCAAGAACCACCTGCACAACATTTTCGACAAGCTCGGTGTTTCCGACCGCCTGGAGCTGGCGCTCTACGCCATTCACAAAGGCCTCCACAGCGACCTGGACGCCTGAGCCTTATTTTTCATTAATTTCCCCGGAATCCCGGTGTGTCCGAGGAGGGCTACGGGGTTTTCGGGCGCGCCACTACAGCGCTCAGGGGATAGGACCAGAGCTGGTTTCCGCCTATCTTGAAAGTGTCATGAAAATCGTGTTCAGCGACCTCGACGGTACCCTGCTGCATTTGCAGAGCTACTCCTGCGAAGCGGCGAAACCAGCTCTTGACGCCTTGAAGGAGCGCGGGATCCCGCTGGTTTTCTGTACCAGCAAGACGCGCGTGGAAGTCGAGGGCTGGCGCGAGCGGCTTGGTAATACGCACCCGTTTATTGTCGAAAACGGCGGGGCGATTTACATTCCGAAAGGCTATTTCGGCAAGCCGGTCGAGGGCGCGGTGCAGCGCGGCGAATACGAGGTGATCGAGTTTGGAACGCCCTACGCCCAGTTGGTGGAAGACCTCCGGGCGGCATCCCAGGAAAGCGGATGCCAGGTGCTTGGGTTCAACGAGATGACGGTCGCCGAGATCGCCGTTCGCACGCTGCTTCCCGTCCAGCAGGCGGAACTTGCCAAGATCCGCGAGTACGACGAGCCGTTCGTCATTCTCGGGCAGGGGACCCACAGCCTGCTGCTGGAAATCGAGAAGCGAGGCCGAACCTGGACGCGAGGGAACCGCTTCTACCACATCACGGGAAAGAACGACAAGGTCGAAGCAGTGAAGCGGTTGACCGCCTTGTACCGGGAGAAATACGGGGAGATCGAGACAATCGGCTTGGGAGACGGGCACAACGACGCCGGTTTCCTGGGCGCTGTCGACATGCCGGTCATCGTCCGGTCGCCATTCGCCACGGTACTGAAGAAGCTGGTGCCGAAGGGCATGGTGACAAATGCGCCGGGGCCCCACGGCTGGAACGAGGCGATTCTGCAACTGCTCAAAGGCGCTGCCGCGCTGGCGGTGTAAGTTCCCCTTACAGCTTTGACGTCTGCACGACCGCCGCGGGGTGGTTCCACACCTCGGGCTTGACCAGCATTCCGAAGCCGGGCAAATCCGGAGCGCGCACAAACCCTTTTTGTGGCACGATGGGGTTTTCCAGCATGTGGCCCCAGTCCGATTCGTAGAAACGCTGGACGCTCTCCTGGATCCAGACGTTGGTGGACGCAGTGGTGAGATGCGTCGAAGCGTAAAAGAGCAGGGGCCCGCCCGCGGTGTGCGGCGCGATGGGGAGCTGATACCCTTCGGCCAGGGTCGCGATCTTGCGCGCCTCGCTCAATCCTCCGCACCAGCAGACGTCGAACATCACGTACTTGGCCGAGCGCGATTCCATCAGGTCTATGAACTGGTAGCGGCCGGCCATGCGCTCGCTGATACAGAGCGGGAGTGAGGTGGCCTGCGCCAGCTCGCGGTACTGCGCGAAGTTGCCGGGCAGCAGCATGTCTTCCAGCCACATCGGCTTGTAGGGCTCCAGCGCCTGGGCGATGCGGATGGCCGACGTGAGATTCCAGTTGCAGTGGAACTCCATGGCGATCTCGATGTCGTCGCCGAAGGCGTCGCGCAGCTTGCGGACCGGCGCGAGCCCTTCCTCGATATCCGCCTTGCCGATGTACTCGTGCCGGTTGCGCGCAGCTGCCCGGTCGAACGGCCAGATTTTGATCGCCTTCACGCCGCGCGTGTCGATCAGTTCGCGCATGATCTTTTCGGGCTCGGTCATGAAGTTGTACTTGTACGGAAAGCACGTGTTGTAAACGCGCACTTCGGGATTCGAACGGCCGCCGATCAGGCGATACACCGGCGCTCCCAGCATCTTTCCCAGCAGGTCCCATAAGGCCAGGTCGATGGCGCTGATGGCGCGCATCTCGGCGCCGCCGGTCACCTGGTAATCGAATGTCCGGTAGAGGGTGGCCCAGATGCGGTCGATATCGCGAGGGTCGCGGCCCAGCAGAGCGGGAGCGGCGCCCGCGTGAATGGCCGCGGCCTCTACGGGACTGCGCGGGTAGGTCTCGCCGATGCCGACGTGGCCGGAATCGGTATGGATGCGCACCCAGGTCCAATGCGGCCAGAACGGCGCGTCGTCGCGGCTCTTCCAATACACGGTATCGATGCGGGTGATCTTTGTGCCCTTGACCTGGCTCCAGGCGGCCCGGAGCGCCAGCGGGACTCCCAGCAGGAACGAACGGCGTGCGATGCGGCGTGAATCGCGAGCTGTCATACGGTTGAGAATACCCAGGCAGCCGCGCCTGGGCAAGCGCTATGGTGTCTAATAGAAGTCAACAGGGGTAGTGGGGAGACATGGGACAACTCAGACAATTCAGAAATGGCAAGCTTTCGATCTGGCAATCGGCCGCTGACTCCGTAGTAGCGGCACGCACCGGCGCGCCGGGCAGGCCGGATCCGGAAGACCCCATCATGGGCGCCGCCATTGAACTCGCGGCGAGGATCGACGCAGGGGAGACGCTGCGGGTCGCGTCTCTGGCGAGTCCAGCCATGATGGACCCGGCGGAGGGCGTGCTCTACTGCGCGCGCCTGGCGATGGCGCTGGGCGAAGCCAAGGCCGCCGCGCGCGTCCGCGACGTAGAGCGCTTCCAGGAAGAACTGGACCCTGAAACCGGCCTCTGCGATGCGGAATGGACCGAGATTGCCGAAAAGTACGCCGCCGGGCTCGTTTTCCATTTCGGCGACGTCCCCTACCGCCGGCACCGGTCGCTCAGCGATTTCGTCATCGAGGACCAGTTGCCGGCCAACGCGCGGGTTGCCATAGTCTCCCAACTGGGAACCGGATCGAGCGGCGCCATACGGGTGCTGAAGCAGATCGCGGCAAAGAAGCCCGACGTGCTGATCCACCTCGGCGACATTTACTACTCCGGCACGCCTTACGAGGTCGAGCGGTATTTTCTTGCGCCGCTGCGCGAACACCTGGATCTGTCTCAGGCGCGCTGCTTCTCCCTTTGCGGGAACCACGACGTTTATTCGGACGGAGCGGGATACTATGACACGCTGCTTCCGGCTCTTTCACAGCCGGCAAGCTATTTCTGTCTCCGGAACGACTACTGGCAGTTCATCGCCCTCGATACCGGATTGCGCGCGCGCGTCCCGGGCCGCAGCCCGACGTACCTCGAGCATTCGGAGGCCGAGTGGCTGCGCGACAAAATGCGGACCGCAGGAAACCGGCAAACGGTGCTCCTGTCGCACCACCAGCTTTTTTCGGCGTTCGAAAGCACCGGCGAGACGTACTACAACGACACCCTCTACGCACAGATGGCGGACGTGATCGAGCATGTCGCCCTGTGGTTCTGGGGACACGAGCACCGGCTGACGATCTACGACGCCTTCGATCCGCTCAAACCCGGCCTGGAGCGGGCCCGTTCGATCGGCCGGGGCGTCGAGGGATCCGCAGCCGCCCCGGTATTCCCCGAAGTGCGCATCCGGCATCACGAGGAACTGCCGGAGGACGCCTACGGCTACGCGATCATGGAACTCCAGGACGCAGGAGCGCGCATCGAATACTTTATCGACACCGGCGAGGGCAAGCCTCTGTTCGAAGAGACTATCGGGGCGGTCGCGCTGCGGGCCACTTAGAGAGCCGCGCCGATTGCTACTCTGCGTGATCGTGTGTTATACGTCGGTTTTTCCATGGACCGGCGTAAATTCCTTGGGCTCACCGCTGCGGCCGCCGTGGCCGCGTCAGCGCAGCAGAAGGAGGAGACCGCTATAGCATCGGCCACGCGCGATGAGACCCCGCGTGTGGCGATTGTTCTTTCCAGCTTCACCGGCGGCGAGGATCACGACGGCACCAAGTATAGCGGCCTTGCGGACCCGCAACCCGTGACCGCGAATCTCACCGCGGCGCAGATCGATGCGATGGTGCGCAAGGCCATCGAACTCGGCGTGACTCCGCAAGGCACGTTGGGCGACATCATCGCCGAGGACGAATGGGTTGTGATCAAGCCCAACATCGTCGCCTGTCACGGACTTGGCCCGGAGGACAAGGACGGCGGCGCACACCACCGTTACATAAAGGGCACGGTGACCGATTTGCGCGTCGTGCAAAGCCTGATCGCGTATCTGGTGGAGCACAAGTGCGGGGCGCGCATCACCATCGCCGAGGGCTCGGGGGAATGGCTGCCTAAGGAGCGCTCGAAATCCCCCGTGGACGGATGGACCACGGAATGGGGTGGCGAGTTCGGCGGCCTGAGCTACCGCAAGATGGTGGACGAGTTCTCCAAAAAGCATCCCGGGATTCAGTTCGACATTGTCGATCTCAACTTCGACGGCACGGTCGAAATGCCCGCGCCTGCGAACCCGGAGCGTACTTACCACATACCGAAGACAATCCAGCAGTGCGACCGCCTGATCAGTGTCTGCCCGCTCAAGACGCACACCGGAACGGGCATTTCGGCGGCCATGAAAAACTACATCGGGATCGCGCCCGGCTCGCACTATGGATTCCCGAAAATGGCGCTGCACAAGCTCGGCCCGCTGGAGCAGACCATCGTGGATTTGTACAGCATCCATCCGGCGGATTACGCGATCGTCGGGGGCTGCTGGGGCATCGGCGGCAAGGGACCGTTCTATCCGGGCGGGGTCAGCGTTCATCACAACCTGATTCTGGCGGGCGCGAGCACAGTGGCCGTCGACGCTGTCGCGGCGGCCATCATGGGCTTCAAGCCGGAAGAGATCAAGTACTTCGCAATCGCGGAACGCAGGGGATTCGGCGGTTCCGATACCGACCTGATCTGGACGCGCGGCAACGAGATCGAGCAGGCGCGGCGCGATTTCCGCAATCCCTAAGCTCCAGAGCGCGCGCGGCCGGGGGCCTGTGCGATAAAAGAGAGAGGCCCTCATGCAAATCGGTTTCCACACGGACGCATTCAACAGCAGCTACTGGAACTTCGAGCAGTGCCTTCGGTGGGCGAACCGGAATGGGGTGCGTTTCATTGAGTGCGGCAGCATCGACGGCGTGAGCTGGATTCACGGGCTCGGATACCAGCCCCACATCGCGCTGTGGGAAGACCCGCTGATGGTTCGCCGGAAAATGGAAAGCTACGGCGTGAGCTTTTCGCAGCTCGATGCGGCATTCCCGCTCTCGCGGCCGGAGGGTGCGACGCTCGGGGTTGAATACATCCTCCACACCATGCGCTGGGCCAAGCTGGCCGGATGCCCGCGCATCGACACCACGGACGACCGCGACAAACCCGCCGGCGCGACCGACCGCGAGGTGCTCGACCACATGCGCCGCATTTACCGCCAGGTGCTCCCGTTCGCCGAGGCGTACGGCATCGTCATTAACATCGAACCGCACGGCTACTATACAACGCGCCCCGAGTTCATGGCCGAGATGCTGTCTTTCTCCGATTCGCCGTTCCTGCGCATGAACATGGACACCGGCAACACTTTCATCGCCGGGCAGGACCCTGTGGCGTTCCTCGAGCGCTTCAAGGACAAGGTGGACCACGTACACATCAAGGACGTTAGCAAGAGCCTGGCCGCCGCCATGCGGGGCGAGCTGACAGGGATCGCCGTAAGCCAGTGTGCCGTCGGGGAGGGCGTGAACGCGGAGAACATCCGCCGCTGCCTCGCGATTCTTGCGGCTAGCGGCTATGACGGCGTGCTCAGCCTGGAGTGCGAAGGCCATGGAGGTCCGATGATTGAGCGCAGCCTCGCCTGGCTTCGGAGCGCAATATGCGCGGCTACCACGGGATAGGGAGAGCGGACCGGCCGGTTCATTCAAGAGGAGTCAGAGGGGCGGAAACTCAAAAACAAGAGAAGGAGGCCCCCACCTCCGAGCGGTTACGCGCGCTGTGGCCCGACATCTGGGAGCTCCTCAGGCCGCGGCGGTGGTCGCTCGCGCTGGGCTTTGTCCTGATCGCGATCAACCGCGCCGCCGGGCTGGTTCTGCCCGCCTCGACGAAATATCTGGTTGACGACGTCATCGGCAAGCGCCAGACCGAAATGCTCGTCCCGCTGGTAGCGGCGGTGCTGGCGGCGACGGCGGTGCAGGGCATCACGTCGTTTTCGCTCACACAGTTGCTCGCGAAATCCGCGCAGCGGCTGATTGCGGAGCTTCGCCGCAAGGTGCAGGCGCACGTTGGCAGGCTGCCCGTCGCCTACTACGATTCGAATAAGACCGGCACGCTCGTGTCGCGGATCATGACCGACGTGGAGGGCATACGGAACCTGATGGGCACGGGCCTGATCGAGTTCCTCGGCGGGCTGGTCACGGCGGCGATCGCGCTGGTGGTGCTCCTGCACATCAACGTGCTCATGACGGCGATCGCCATTGTGCTGATCGGCGGGTTCATGTTCTTCCTGAGGCGCGCCTTTCGCACCATACGTCCTATCTTCCGCGAGCGCGGGCGCATCAATGCCGAGGTGACCGGCCGGCTCACCGAATCGCTCGGCGGAGTTCGCGTG
This sequence comes from Acidobacteriota bacterium, assembly GCA_029776225.1. GTDB lineage: Bacteria > Acidobacteriota > Terriglobia > Bryobacterales > Bryobacteraceae > Fen-330. The sequence goes on from JAKOTR010000043.1 coordinate 93,342, forward strand.
GTGAAGGGCTACCATGCGGAAGCGCGCGAGGCCGAGGTTTTTTCGCGCGGCGTGCAGCGGCTGCTCGATAACATCCTGCGGACGCTCACCGCAACGTCGCTGATGAGCCTGAGCGCCACTCTGCTGCTCGGCGTTGTGGGCGGACTCATGATGTACGCCGGTGCGCGCCAGATCTTCGCGGGCGCCCTCACGCTGGGCGGGTTCGTCACTTTCACCGCCTTCCTCGCTTTCCTGGTGGCGCCAGCGTTCCAGATCGTCGGCATCGGCACGCAGCTAACGGAAGCGATTGCCGGGCTCGAGCGCACGCGCGAAGTGCTCCGCGAAGCGCCCGAGGACAGCGACCCGCGGCGTACGGTCGAGATGGGCCGGATACGCGGCGAGGTGGTGTTCGATCAGGTCAGCTTCGGTTATGAGGACGGCAAGCCTGTGCTGCACGACGTATCCTTCGAGGCCAATCCGGGCACGGTGACGGCGCTGGTGGGCTCGTCGGGATCGGGCAAGTCCACCATCATCGGCCTGATCGCGGCTTTCTATACGCCGTCGAGCGGCATGGTGCGGGTGGATGGCGTGGATCTGTCGACCGTGCGGTTAAGTTCTTACCGCACGCAGCTCGGCGTGGTGCTCCAGGACACCTTCCTGTTCGACGGAACCATCCGGGAAAACATCATGTTCGGGCGGCCCGGCGCGAGCGAGGAAGAGTTCCTGGAAGCCTGCCGCATCGCGCGCGTGGACGAGTTCGCCGAAGGCTTCGCGGAGAAATACGACACGATAGTCGGCGAGCGCGGCGTCAAGCTTTCCGGCGGCCAGCGCCAGCGCGTTTCCATCGCGCGCGCGATCCTTGCAAGGCCGCGCATCCTGATTCTCGACGAGGCTACTTCCAGCCTCGATTCCGAATCCGAGGCCTCGATCCAGCAGGGGCTGGCCTACCTCATGCAGGGGCGGACCACGTTCGTCATCGCGCACCGGCTTTCGACGATCCGCCGCGCCGACCAGATTCTGGTGGTGGAAGCGGGACGCATCGTCGAGCGCGGGACGCATGAATCGCTGCTTGCCGCGGGCGGCCGCTACTACGATCTCTACACCCGGCAGCACGGCATCGAGCAAAACCTGTTCCTCGCGCCGGGCGAGGGTGAACCGCCGCCCGCGGAAGAGGCGGTCCCGGCGCCGCCTCCGGATGGCAAGACCTCGCTCAGCGACGCGATGCGCCTGCTCGAAAACTGACGCGTTCCACTTGTTAATTCTCCGTTAAAGCAAGCCTCTCCCGCGCGCCGCTGGCTGTATTCTGATACGCACGGAGGGGCGGTGCGAAGTCCGGGATCGCATAGACTGCTGGCCGGCGGCGCCCTTGTGCTGCTCATCAACACCGCGTACGTGTGGGCGTTCGCCTCGCCGACGATCTTCTACATGGGGAATGTGCTGTTGCACGTCGTGCTGGGAACGGCGGTTGTGGCGGGCTTTCTCGTGTTGTGGCGCCAGCGCGTCCCCACGCTTGCCGCCGCGGCGCTCATCGTCTCCCTTGCGCTCGGCCTTTTTCTCACCTGGGCCGGCGCGACCACGCCGAACCGCTGGGCCTTGTGGGCGCACATCCTCGCTGCCGCGCTGGCGCTTGGCGCTCTCGGCCGTTTCGTGGCGAAGCACGCCACGCGGGGCTATGCGCGCGCGTTCCGGCTCTGCCTGGTTCTGTTTGTCGCGCTGCCGCTTTCGGCGCGGCTTTACGAAAAATTTTTTCCCGATCCGGCTCACCGCATCGTGAACTCGCGCCCCGCGCCCACGAGCATGGAAGGCGAAGGGGGCGGCCCGGATTCGCCGTTTTTCCCGTCCTCGGCCCGGACCAACACCGGCGGGTTCATCCCCGCCAGCTTCTTTCTGGATTCGGAGACCTGCGGCGAGTGCCACAAGGACATCTACGAGCAGTGGCGGAGCTCAATGCACCACTTCGCCAGCTTCAATAACCAGTTCTACCGGAAGTCCATCGAGTACATGCAGGAGGTGGTGGGCACGCGTCCGAGCCGGTGGTGCGCCGGATGCCACGATCACGCGATGCTCTTCAGCGGCCGGTTCGACCAGCCTGCGGTGGAACAGATCGACACGCCCGAGGCGCAGGCTGGCCTGGGCTGCGTCTCCTGCCACGCCATAACGCACGTCGACAGCACCATGGGCAACGGCGGATTCACGATCAGCTATCCGCCGCTTCACGAGCTGGCAAGCAGCCGCAACAAGTATCTTCGCGCGCTCGACCGCTTCCTTACTTATCTCGATCCGGAACCCCACCGCCGCACGTTTATGAAGCCCTTCATGCGCGAGCAGCCCGCCGAGTTCTGCTCCGCTTGCCACAAGGTGCACCTGGACGTTCCAGTGAACAGTTATCGCTGGATCCGCGGATTCAACGATTACGACAACTGGCAGGCCAGCGGCGTCTCGGGCCAGGGCGCGCGCTCTTTCTATTACCCGGCAACACCCATGCACTGCTCCACATGCCACATGCCGCTTGTGCCGTCACGCGATCCGGGCAATGTGAACGGCATGGTCCACTCGCATCGCTTTGCGGCGGCGAACACGGCAGTGCCGCACGTCAACCGGGACGCCGAGCAGTTGCGCGCGGTCGAAGAGTTTTTGAAATCCGGCTTCATCACGGTGGATATTTTCGCCGCGGCGCCGGCGGAAGAAGCGCCACCCGCGCCTATGTGGCGGCGGCGCGGCGAAACACCGCAACTGAGTTCCACCTTCGCGGTGGGCGAGGAAGCCGAGCAGACCGGGCACGTATTCCTTCGCGATCCCGGCCAGGTGGCAGCGCCGCTGGACCGCGCGGACCTCGTGCTTCGTCCGGGCGCGACCGTGCGCCTCGATGTGGTGGTGCGCACCCGCGCCATCGGTCACTTTTTCCCGGCCGGCACAGTGGATGCGTTCGACGTCTGGCTCGAACTGAAAGGGGAGGACGCCGAGGGCCGCGTCATTTTCTGGAGCGGCGCGGTCGAGGACGGCGGCCGCGGCCCGGTGGAGCGCGGCGCGCACTTCTACCGCTCGTTCCTGTTGGATGGCGAGGGCAATCCGATCAACAAGCGCAACGCCTGGATGGCGCGCAGCACTCTCTACGTGCGTTTGATCCCGCCCGGCGCTGCCGATTGCGTGCACTACCGGGTGAAAATTCCCGACAACGCGCGCGGGCCCATTCACTTCACCGCGAAGCTCAACTATCGCAAGTTCTCGCACTACTACACCGAGTTCGCCTACGCCGGCAAGCCCGGAGCGGGAAGCGTCGCAGCGGACCACGATAACCGCGAATTCACCTTCCATCCGGCCGCGATCCCAAAGAACGTTTCCGGGGATGTCCGGGGCGAGATTCCGAATTTGCCCATCGTCACTCTCGCCCGCGCCGAGGCCGTGCTGCGGGTCGGGGATCGCATGACTGAAACGTCGTGGCGGCCCGTGGTGCGCAAAGAGGACCGCGAGCGGTGGAACGACTGGGGCATCGGCCTGCTGCTTCAGGGCGATCTGAAGGGCGCCGGCTTCGCTTTCAAAAAAGTCACCGAGGCCGAACCGGAATACGCCGACGGCTGGCTGAACGTCGCACGCGCGCTCATACAGGAAGGCGAAACGGAAGCGGCCAAGCCCTATATAGGGCGCGCCCTCGCCATCGATTCCACGCTCCCCCGCATACACTTCTTTAAGGCCATGATCGAGAAGGCCGAGGGCGACTACGACGCCGCAATCGCCTCGTTGCGCCGGGTTGAGAAAAGTTTTCCGCGCGACCGCGTGGTGTTGAACCAGTTGGGACGCCTGCTGTTCCTGAAGCGGCAGTACGCCGAAGCCGTCGCGGTGTTCGAAAGGACGCTGAGCGTGGACCCCGAAGACCTCCAGGCGCACTACAACCTCATGCTCTGCTACCGCGGGCTCGGCGATATCGAGCGCGCCCGCCGCGCCGAAGCGCTCTTCAAGCGGTTCAAGGCCGACGAAGACGCGCAGGAGATCACCGCGAAACCGCGCATGCTCAGCCCCGAAGACAACAACGAGCGGCAGATCATTCACGAGCACGTCAGCATTCCGCTCAGAGAAATTGGAGGCGGGCTGTGAGGACCGGGCTCGCACTGGCGGCGGCAATCGTGTTCGCCGCCGCGGTTCCCGACGCGCCGCCGAAGATTCGCTTCACCGACGTCACCGCCGCGGCGGGCATCAGGTTCACGCACAACAGCGGCAGGGCGGGGAAGAAGTGGCTTCCCGAAACCATGGGCGCCGGCTGCGCGTTCTTCGATGCCGACGGCGACGGCTGGCCGGACATCCTGCTTGTCAACGGCAAGGACTGGACGCCGCGCGGCCGCAAGTCGCTGCCCGCGCTCTACCGCAACAACCGCGACGGCACGTTCACGGATGTCACGAGAGCAAGCGGCCTGGCGATCGAAATCTACGGATTCGGCGTCGCGATCGCCGACTACGACAACGATGGCCGCGAGGACATCTACCTCACCGCGCTCGGCGGCGACCGCCTGTTCCACAACGAGGGCCAGTTCAAGTTTCGCGACGTGACCCGGGAATCCGGCATCGACAACAACACGTTCTCATCCAGCGCCGCGTGGTTCGATTATGACCGCGACGGAAAGGCGGACCTGTTCGTCGCGAACTACGTCCAGTGGACGCCGAAGACTGACCTCTGGTGCTCGCTCGACGGCGCGACGAAATCCTACTGTACGCCCGAATCCTACAAGGGCACGTCATCGAAGCTCTACCGCAATCTGGGCGGCGGCAAATTCCAGGACGTCACGGAAAAGGCCGGCCTGGCCGACCCCACCAGCAAGTCGCTCGGCGTCGCCGTGCTCGACTACAACAACGACGGCTGGCTCGACCTGTTCGTCGCCAACGACACGCAGCCCAACAAGCTCTATCGCAACCGGGGCGACGGCACGTTCGCCGAGGAAGGACTCGCCGCCGGAGTCGCTTACGGTGAGGACGGCGCGGCGCGCGGCGCGATGGGCGTCGACGCCGCCGATTACGACCGCTCGGGCCGCGAGCACCTGCTGGTCGGCAACTTCTCCAACGAGATGCTCGCCCTCTACCACAACGAAAGCAACGGGCTGTTCGTCGATGAGGCCCCGCGCTCCACCGTCGGCCGGGCCAGCCTGCTCTCGCTGACCTTCGGTGCGTTCTTTTTCGATTACGACCTCGACGGTTACCCCGACATCTTCGCCGCAAACGGCCATATCGATGAGGAGATCAACCGCGTGCAGCCAACCGTGCAATTCCGGCAGCCGCCGCTGCTGCTCCGCAACATGGGAAAGGGCCGCTTCGAAGATGTCTCGCGAGTCGTGGGAGAGGATTTTCAGCTCCCGATGGTCGCGCGCGGCGCCGCCCACGGCGATTACGACCGCGACGGCGATCGCGATATCCTCGTGACCACGAATCACGGCCCGGCGCGGCTGCTTCGCAATGACGGCGGCAATCGCAACCGCTGGCTCGCCATTAAGCTCGAAGGCACGCGTTCAAATCGCAGCGCCCTGGGCGCGCTCGTGACCGTGCGGAGCGCCTCCGGAACGCAATCGCAGCGCGTGCGCAGCGGTTCGAGTTACTGCTCGCAAAGCGATCTCACTCTCACCTTCGGCCTCGGTCGCGATGCGAAGGCTGACGAGATCGTTATCAACTGGCCGAACGGCGTCATCGAGCGCCTGACGAATGTCGCCGCCAACCAGCACTTGACGGTGCGCGAAGGGCAGGGCATCGTCGTGCCGCGTACACGCTAAGCGGGTACAATAACTCCGTAATGAAAACGAAACTGCGAACCGCTGCAATTACAGATGAATTCTGCCCGGATATCGAAGCCGCCGCGCAGGCGATGGCCGATATCGGCATGACCGGCGCCGAGTTGCGCGTTGTTTTCGGAAAAAACATTCTCGATCTGACGGACTCCGAGGTCGAGGCCGCCAAAGCCGCGGTGAACGCTAAAGGCCTCGAGGTTGTTTCGCTCTCCTCCCCGCTGCTGAAGTGCGTGCTGCCGGACTCCCCGCCGGTGGACACCCGGTTCCAGCACGATGTTTTCGCCTCTCAGCATACCTTTGAGGACCAGCCGCGCCTGGCCCGCCGCGCGTTCGAGATTGCCCACAAGACCGGCGCGCGCGTGATCCGCGTCTTTTCCTACTGGCGGACCGTCGAACCCGAAAAGTGTTTTGACCGCATCGCGGAAGCGCTCGGCTGCCTCGCCCGGGACGCCGCCAAAGAAGACCTCATTATCGGCGTTGAGAACGAGCACGCGTGTAACATCTCGACCGGCGCGGATACCGCACGCCTGCTGGCCGCCGTCGATCATCCGAATTTACAAGTGGTTTGGGACCCGGCCAACGCCTACGTGGCGGGCGAGATTCCGTTCCCCGATGGTTACCGCGCATTGCCCGCGAATCGCATTGCCCACGTGCACGCCAAAGACTGCCGCATCCTCGAGCAGCACAAGCCCATCTGGGGCCCGCTCGGCACCTGCGACATTGATTGGAAAGGCCAGATCGCCGCGCTGCTCGCCGACGGCTACAGCGGCTGGGTGAGCCTCGAAACCCACTGGCCCGGCCCGCAGGGAAATAAATTACAGGCCAGCATCATTTGCGGTTGCAACCTTCAGAGCCTGCTTTCCGTCTGAAGACCTGTTGATCGCACCGCCGGATGGCGCCGGCCACATCTCTAACGCTGTGGCCGGCGGAGACGCCATGGTATTCTGAATGCAATCGGGCGGAGCACCGCAATGCGCAAACTGGGCTGGGCACTTCTCGCTGTCTTCTTGTTGGGGGGCGCGCTGTCGGCTTGGCAGGTGGGTTTTCGTCCTCCGGACGAATACGACGACGACGCGCCTATCCCTCCCGACGCCAATGAAAAAACCGAGTGGGCGTTCGCCCGCCTGAAGTATCCTTCGATTTGGCGCCGGCGCTGGCGCGGCGGAAGTTGGACGACCGACTACCCCCGCGCGGACCGCCAGTTTGTCCAGGGCGTCCGCCGCCTTTCGCGCGTTCATGCTTGCTCGGCGGAGCGCGTTATCGACCTTTCCACCGACGAAATCTTCTACTGGCCGTGGGTGTACGCAGTCGAAGTCGGGCAGTGGGACCTTGGAGAAGCCGAGGCCGCCCGCTTGCGGGAATACCTGCTTCGCGGCGGCTTCCTCATGGTGGACGACTTCCACGGCACCTATGAGTGGCAGACTTTCATGGCCAGCATGAGGCGCGTCTTTCCGGACCGTCCCGTCGTGGATATCGACGACAAGGATCCTATCTTCCACGTGATCTACGATCTTGACGAACGTTTCCAGGTTCCCGGGGTTCAATATCTCTACAGTGGAAGACTTTACGAAAGAGATGGGATCGAGCCGAAGTGGCGCGGCATCTACGATGATAAGGGCCGCATTATGGTGGCCATCTGCCACAACATGGATCTTGGCGACGCGTGGGAATGGGCGGACGATCCGCGCTATCCCGAGCGTTTCGCGTCGCTCGCTTATCGCATAGGGGTCAACTACATCGTATATGCCATGACGCACTGAGGCGCGCCGCCGATGTTCGAGTTTCTGTTCAAATATCCGGCAACGGTCTTTGCCAAGGGCAACCTCGTGCTGCTCTCGGGATGGCCGGTGTGGATTCTGGGCGCTGCCGTCGCGGCGCTGGCGGCGGTCCTCGGCTGGCAAGTCTGGCGGAATAGCACTCTCGGCGCGCGGCGCGTTGCGGTCTGGCTGCTCGAAACGGCGTTCGCCGCGCTGCTGTTGCTGCTGCTCTGGCATCCCGCCATCAGCATCGCGAGTCTCAAGCCGCAGGAAAATATCGTGGCCGTGCTGGTGGACGATTCGCGGAGCATGGGGATCCGCGAGGACGGCAAAACGCGCATCGAGCAAGCGCTCGCGACCCTGAACGGCGGCCTGCTCTCGGATTTGAAGCAGAAATTTCAGGTGCGCATCTACCGCTTCGGCGCGGATTTGGAGCGCGTGGACAATACCGAATCGCTCACCGCGGCCCAGCCCGCGTCGCATCTGGCGGCGAGTCTCCGGCAGATGGCTGCCGAAGCTTCCAGCCTGCCCATCGGCGCAGCCATCGTGCTGAGCGATGGAGCGGAGAATTCCGGAGGCATCGAACTCGACACCATCTCGCAGCTCAAACGGCGCCGCTTGCCCGTGCATACCATCGGCTACGGCCGCGAGCATCCGGCGCGCGACGTGGAGATTCAGGACGCCGTGCTGCCCGAGCGGGCTTTGGCAAATTCGAATGTAGTCGCCGTGGTCACGCTCCGCCAGTATGGCTACGACCGGCAGAAGACGCGGCTGGTTGCGCGGGATGGCGGAAAGACGCTCGCCAGCAGGGAGATCACGCTCAAGGGAGCGGGCGTCGACCAGACCGAAACGCTCATGATTGAGGCCGGCGCCGCCGGCGCGCGCAGCATCGAAATTACGGTGGAATCCCTGCCGGACGAGGAGAACGTGCGCAACAACAAGCTCACGCGCGTGGTGAACGTGAGCGCGCAGAAGCCGCGCATCCTTTACGTCGAGGGCGAGCCGCGCTGGGAGATGAAATTTATCCGGCGCGCGCTCGAGGAAGACACGGCGCTTCGTCTCGTCTCGATTCTGCGCACTACCGAAAACAAGATTTACCGGCAGGGCATCGATCATCCCTCGGAGCTGGAAAAGGGGTTCCCCTCGAAGGCTGAGGAGCTTTTCGCGTTTCACGGCCTGATTTTCGGCAGCGTGGACGCGAACTACTTCACTCCCGGCCAGCAGGAACTCATCCGCGATTTCGTCGACCGCCGCGGCGGCGGCGTGCTCTTTCTCGGTGGCCGGGCCGCGCTTGCCGAGGGTGGCTACTCGCGGCCGCCGTTTTCCGATTTACTGCCGGTCACGCTGCCGGACCGCAAGGGCACGTTCCATCGCGATCCGGCCGTTCTCGAAATGACTCCCATGGGCCGCGAGAGCGTCATTCTACGGCTGGTCGAGGACCCGGAAGCGAACGTCGAGCGGTGGAAGAAGATGCCGCCGCTGGCGGATTACCAGGAGGTGGGCGAACCGAAACCTGGCGCCATCACGCTGGCCGTGCGCGGGCGCCATCCGCTGCTGGTCACGCAGAACTACGGGCGCGGCCGCACTGCCGTGTTCGCCACCGGCGGAAGCTGGCGCTGGCGCATGCTCCAGGATCACAAGGACCGCACGCACGAGATTTTCTGGCGCCAGTTCCTGCGCTGGCTCGTAGCCGGCACTCCGGGCACGGTGACCTCCTCGACGCCGAAGCCCGTGCTCTACGACGAGGGCGCGGTGACGCTGGCGGCTGAGGTGCGCGACAAGTCCTTCCATCTCGTCTCGGACGCGCGCGTTGAGGCGCGAATCATCGGCCCGGGCGGCGCTACCGCTACTGTCGAGCTGACGCCCAACCCACAGGAGCAGGGCGCCTACACCGCTGCGTGGAGCGCGGATGAGCCCGGTTCCTATCTCGCCGAGATTATCGCCACCCGCGGCGGCGAGGAGTTGGGGCGCGACGTGGTGACCTTCAGCCGCGAGGACAGCGTCGCCGAGAACTTCCGCACCGGGCAGAATCGCGAGCTGCTAACCCGGCTTTCGGCCGAAACCGGCGGGCGCTACTACAGGCCCAATGAAGTCGCGAAGCTCGCCGAGGAAATTCAGTACTCCGAGGCCGGCATCACCGTCCGCGAGACGCGCGACCTTTGGGACATGCCCGCCGTGTTCTTGCTTGCGCTGATGTTGCGCGCGGCCGAATGGCTGCTGCGCCGGAAGTGGGGTGCGGTATGAGGACGTTCCATCGGCTGCTTCTTGAATCCGCCGCCGTGCTCTGGCTGGCCGCTCTGCCGGCATCCGCCGCAACCTATTACGTCACCGTGGCGGGACTCGGCGGCGAACCCGAATACGAGCAGCGCTTCGCCGCCTGGGCTCAGGAGATTGACAAGTACGTGAAAGCGGGCGCTGCGCGGGTCGTCACGCTGCATGGCCCGGACGCCACCCGCGACCGCGTCCGCGCCGCCCTGGAAGCCGTCGCCCGCGACGCCGGACCGCAGGACGCCTTCGTCCTGATGCTGATCGGCCACGGCACCTACGACAACGTCGAATACAAGTTCAACCTGCCCGGCCCCGACATCTCGGGCGGGGAACTGGCCACGCTGCTCGACCGCATCCGCGCGCGCCAGTTGATCGTCAACATGACCAGCGCCAGCGGTGCTTGCCTCGAACTGTGGAGCAAGCCCAACCGCGTCGTCATCACCGCCACCAAGTCCGGCACGGAAAAGAACGCCACCCTGTTCGCGCGATTCTGGGTGGAAGCGCTGCGCGAGCCCGCCGCGGACACCGACAAGAACGAAACCGTCTCCGCGGCCGAGGCTTTCCGTTACGCCGAGCAGAAAACCGCGAAATTCTACGAGAGCCAGAAGCGCCTCGCCACGGAGCACGCCCGCATGGAAGGCGATGCGGCGTCTTCGTTCATCGTGGCGCGCTTCGGCCAGGCAAGCGCCGCACTCAACGACCCCGCCAAGCGGCAGTTGCTGGAGCGCCGCGAGCAGCTCGAACAAAAGATCGACGAGCTGAAACTGCAGAAAGCCGCCATGCCCTCCGCAGAGTACCGCAAGCAGTTAACCGCGCTGCTCGTAGAGCTGGCGAAGACCCAGGCGGAGCTGGACAAATGAAACGCGCCGCCGCACTGCTGCTGATTTCCTGCGGGCTGTTCGCCCAGCAGCGTCCGCAGCAGGGGAGTGCAACTGGCCCCGCGGCGCAAGCCGAAGCGTTCTGGAGACAGGAGCGCTACCAGGAAGCCAACAACGCCTTCCGCATCGCTGTCGAGCGCGAACCGCAGAATGCCGATCTTCGCGTCCGCTGGGGCCGCCTGTTCCTGGAGCGCTTCAACAAGGCGGAAGCCGCGAAGCTGTTCGAAGAGGCGCTCGAGCTTCAGCCCAATCACGCGGGCGCGCTGCTAGGTCTCGCCCTGGTCGCCGCCGACGGCTTCGACATGAGAGCTGTCCAACTGGCGGAAAAGGCCTGCGCCGCCGATCCGAACCTCGTCGAGGCCCGCGAGCTGCTCGCCAGGCTTGCGCTCGAAGACGGCGACACGCAGAAAGCCATCGACCATGCCGATAAGGCGCTGGCAATCTCGCCGGAAGCTCTCGACGCCATGGCCGTGCGCGCCGCCATCGACTTCCTCAACGACCGCGAAAGTTCGCCGTGGATGGACCGCATCCTGAAGATCAACCCGCGATACGGCGAAGCCTACGCCACTGTTGGCCGCTTCTTCATTCTCAACCGGCGTTACGAGGAAGGAATCCGCTTCTATCAGAAGGCCGTTGAGATCCAGCCGCGGCTTTGGTCCGCGCATTCGGAACTCGGCATCAATCTGATGCGCCTCGCCCAGGACGATGCGGCCCGCCGCCACCTCGTGCTGGCCTACGAAAACGGCTACCGCAACTCCGCTACCGTCAACACGCTCCGCCTGCTCGACAGCTATAAGAACTTCGTATTCCTCAAGTCGCAAGACGTCATTTTGAAGCTTGACAGGAAGGAAGCCGAGCCGCTGCGGCCCTACATCGAAGCTGAACTGCGCCGTGCCATGCGCACGTACGAAAAGAAGTACGGCCTCAAGCTGGACCGCCCCGTGCAAGTGGAGCTCTATCCGAACCATGAGGATTTCGCCGTGCGTACGCTCGGCATGCCGGGTCTTGGCGCGCTTGGCGTCGCGTTCGGCTACGTGGTCGCGATGGACAGCCCTTCTGCCCGCAAACCGGGCAGTTTCCACTGGGCGAGCACGCTGTGGCACGAGATGAGCCACGTCTATGTGCTCGCGGCGACAAAGCACCGCGTCCCGCGCTGGTTTACCGAGGGCCTCTCGGTCCACGAGGAAACCGCCGTCTCGCCCGACTGGGGCGACCGCCTCAGTCCCCCCATCATTGCCGCCATCCGCGATAAGAAACTGCTGCCGGTCTCGCAGCTCGATCGCGGATTCGTCCGGCCCTCGTACCCTGATCAGGTCATCGTCTCCTACTTCCAGGCGGGCCGCCTCTGCGATTACATCGCGAAAACCTGGGGCGAACAGAAACTGGTGGAAATGATTCGCGGGTTCGCCGAATTGAAGTCCACGCCGCAGGTGATCCGGGACACGCTCGGCATCGAGCCCGAGGAGCTTGACAAGCGCTTCTTCGCCGCCGTCGAAGCCGAGACAAAGAAAACGGTCGACGGGTTCAAGCAGTGGCAGGAAGGCATGCGCCGCCTCAACGCCGCCGCGGAAGCCGGCAATCACGACGCGGTGATCGCGCAGGGCCCCGCTTTGCGCGACCTGTTCCCGGAATTTGTCGAGCAGGGCTGCGCCTACGAACTGATCGCGGCCGCCCACCTCGCCAAGGGCGACAAGCCCGCCGCAATCGCCGAACTCACGCGCTATTCGAAAGCCGGCGGCCGGAACCCCGCTACCATCAAGCAGCTCGCCACACTGCTCGAAGAGGCGGGCCGGGGAGCGGAAGCCGCAGCCGCGCTTGAGCGCCTGATCTACATCGCGCCGCTCGACGAGGAGTTGCATACCAGGCTCGGCAATCTCTGGCTCGCCCAGGGAAACGCGGAGGGCGCGATCCGCGAATTCACCACCGTAATCGCGCTGAAGCCGCTCGATCTGGCCGCGTCGCATTACAACCTGGCGCGCGCCTGGAAGGCGGCCGCCAATCACGATCGCGCGATGGAAGCGTTGCTGCAGGCGCTGGAAGCGGCGCCCGGTTACAAACCCGCTCAGAAGATGCTGTTGGAATTAACGCAATGAGGGAGAGCTCCATGGCAAGCGCCATTTCTATTGAGGCCGCCGAACTGAAAGCCAGGGTCGCGCGGTTCTCCGAAGTCGAACGCGCCATCGTTCAGCAGGTCCGGCGCGTTATTGTCGGGCAGGAAGAAGTGCTTGAACAGGTGATGATCGCCTTGTTTGTCGGCGGCCATTGCCTGATCACCGGTATGCCGGGCACGGCGAAAACGCTGCTTGTGCGCACCATCGCGCAGACACTCGGACTCGCGTTCAAGCGCATACAGTTCACGCCGGACCTCATGCCGTCGGACATCACCGGAACCGACATCATCGAGGAAGACCCGGCCACCGGCCACCGCACCTGGACCTTCGTGCCCGGCCCCATCTTCTCCAACGTGCTTCTGGCGGACGAGATCAACCGCACGCCGCCGAAGACGCAATCGGCGCTGCTCGAAGCCATGCAGGAGCTCGCCTGCACGGTGCGCGGAAACCATTACCGGCTGCCCTCGCCGTTTTTCGTGCTGGCGACGCAGAACCCTATCGAGCTCGAAGGCACCTACCCGCTGCCGGAAGCGCAGCTCGACCGCTTCCTGTTCAACACTGTCCTGGACTACCTCACCGCCGACGAGGAACTCCAGGTGATCGATCTCACCACCACCACGCACGTCCCGCAGGCCGAGGCCGTGACTTCCGCCCAGGAGATTCTCGACTTCCAGCAGCTCGTCCGCATGGTGCCGATCGCCGAGTCCGTCTCGCGCTACGCCATCCAACTGATCCGGGCCACCCGCCCCGCCGACGAGGCGGCGCCCGACTTCATCAAGAAGTACGTCAACTACGGAGCCAGCGTCCGCGGCGCGCAATTCCTCGTGCTCGCCTCCAAGGCGCGCGCTCTGATGCACGGCCGCTATCACGTCACCTACGATGACATTCGTTCGCTGTACATTCCCGTACTCCGGCATCGCATTCTGCTCAACTTCCATGCCGAGTCGGACCGTTTGAAATCGGACGATCTGCTGCGCCGCCTGCTGGAGGCGATGCCCGCTCCGCGGAGTTGATCTATGCAGCGCTTTCTCGACCCGGCTGTTCTCGCCAGCATTTCCGGGCTCGATCTGGTTGCCAAGACCATCGTGCAGGGATTCATCGCGGGCCTGCACCGCTCTCCCGAGCACGGCTTCAGCCAGGAATTCGCCGAGTACCGGGCCTACACGCCGGGCGACGATTTGCGCTACGTCGATTGGAACGCCTTCGCCCGCACCGAGCGCTGCTATCTGAAGCGCTACCGCGGCGAAACGAACACGCAGCTCACCGTGCTGCTCGACGCCAGCGCGTCCATGGGTTTCGGTTCGCACCGCGTCAATAAAATCGACTACGCGCGCTACCTGGCCGCCTCGCTTCTGTATCTGGCGAACAGGCAGCGCGACGCCGCCGGCCTGATCGTCTTTGACGACGAAGTGCGCAACTGCATCGCGCCCTCCTCGCGGCACGGCCAGCTTTCGCGCCTGCTGCACGGCATCGAGGGCGCCGAACCCCGCGCGCGCACCGATTACGCGAAACCCTTCGTGCACCTGCAAAACCTGCTGCACCGCCGCGGCCTCGTGGCGGTCATCTCGGATTTCTACGCTCCACCCGACGACGTGATCCGCACCATGGAGCCGCTCGCTCTGCGGGGCAACGAGCTGATGCTGTTCCACGTCCTCGACCCCGAGGAGATCCAGCCCACCCTGCGCGAGCCCGGTCTGCTCGTGGACATGGAGACGGACGACAGCATGGAGGTGTCGCCCGAATACGCCCGCACCGAATACCGGCACAAGATCGATGCGCACATCGAGGCGCTTCGCGATAAGGCGCGCCGCAGCGGAATGGATTATTTCCTGCTCCGCACGAACCAGCCTCTGGATCAGGCGCTGCGCGAATATCTCACCGTGAGGGAGGGGAAGTACTGATGGGCTTTCTCGGTCCGTGGTTCCTTGCCGGTTTGGCCGCGGTCGGGCTGCCCATCTGGCTGCACCTGCTGCGCAAGCACCGCAGCACGCCGCGCCCGTTCAGCTCGCTCATGTTCTTCGAGCGGCGCACTCAAAGCTCGGTGAAACACCGGCGGTTGCAGTACATCCTGCTGTTCGCCCTGCGCACGGCGCTGCTAATTCTGCTGGCGCTGGCCTTTGCGAATCCTTACCTGCGCACATCCACCCCGGCCGGCGCGGCGTCCGGCGGCCTGTTGGTGCTGGCCATCGATCAGTCCTTCAGCATGCGGGAGGGCGACCGGCTGGAGCGCGCGAAACGCGAAGCTCTGGCGCGGCTTGAGGCCGGACGGCGCACACAGGTGATCGCATTCTCGAACGAGGCCCACCTGCTCAATCAGCCCGGCGCCGATCTCGCCGCCCTGCGCGGCGCAATCGAATCGATACAGCCCACCGACTCCCGCAGTTCCTACGCGGAGCTGGTGCGCGCTCTGCGCGCCATTGCCGGCGCTTCTCGGGAGCCCCTCGATGTTCACCTGTTCAGCGATCTGCAAAAAACCTCGCTGCCGCCCGCGTTTGCCGATTTGAAGATGCCCTCCGGCGCGCGCCTTACGCTGCACCCGGCGGCGGATTCCACCGTGCCCAACTGGACAGTGGAAAGCGTCATCGCCCCGCGGCAGGTCTACGGCCGGGCTTCCGTGCGCGTCGCCGCCACGGTCGCCGGCTTCAACACGCCCGCGGCCAAGCGGACGGTTTCGCTGTGGGTCAACGGCCGCGAGGTGGAAAAGCGCGAAGTCACGCTGGCGGAAAATGGGCGCGCAACCGTGGAGTTCGAAGGGGTTGAACCCGCCCACGGCGCAAACCGCTGCGAGGTCCGCATCGATTCCGCCGACACGCTCCCGGCCGATGACCGCCGCTACGTCGCCATCGAACGCACCGAGCCGCTTCCCGTCCTGCTGGTGCATTCCGGCGCTTCCCGCGACGTGCTCTACTTCCGCGCCGCGCTCGAAGCCTCCGCCAATTCGGCCTTCCGCCTTGAAGAGGTCAGCGCGGAGCGTTCCGGCGGCGTCGCCCCTTCGAAGTTCGCGTTCGTCGTGCTCTCGGATCTTGCTTTCGTGGAGCCCTCGTTCGAAGACGCTCTGAAAAAATACGTGAGGGGCGGCGGCGCGCTCTGGGTCGCGCTCGGCACCGTCTCCGCTTCGCGCCGCACGGTTCCGCTGCTCGACGGCGCAACCGTCGAAGGCCGCTACTTTGCGCGCGACGCCGAGCGTTTCCAGACCGTCTCCTATGCGGACGCCGGCCACCCGTCCATCCGCCGCGCGAACGGCTGGCAAGGCGTGCGCTTCTATCACGTGGTCCGGGTCGATGCGCCGGGCCTGAAAACCATCGCCCGTCTGAGCGACGAAACGCCAGTGCTGCAGGAAGCCGCTTACGGCGAGGGCCGGATCCTCATCTTCGGCTCCACCTTTGACGGCCTTGCCTGCGATTTCCCGCTGCGGCCTTCTTTCGTGCCTTTCATCGAACAAACCGCGCGCTACCTTGCCGGCCTGAGCGACGCGCCCGCCGATTTTCTGGTCGATTCCTACCTTCAGGTGCGGACCGCGCGTGAGCAGGGCGTCGCCGTGGAAGTGGTGGACCCCGAGGGCAAGCGCCCGCTCTCGCTGAAAGAGGCCGCAACGGTGGAGTCCATCCCGCTCGAACGCGAAGGTTTTTACGAAGTGAACCGCAGCAACGGACGGCGTGAGCTGGTGGCCGTAAACGCCGACCGCGGCGAGTCCGACCTCACCGTCATCGCGCCCGAAACACTCGCCGCCTGGCAGAGCTCGGAGCCTGCCGGAACGCAATCGGCAGGCGTTGGAGCCGCCGAAACACGGAAGAATCTCTGGCCGTACGTGCTCGCGCTCGCGCTGCTGGCCGCCGTCGCCGAATCTCTGGTCGGCAACCGCTATCTCAACGGCAAGAGCGCAGGACGCAACGAGTTCCGCAAGGAGGCTGCCGCATGAATCCCATCGAGCAACTGAATGCTTATCTCAACCGCCTCGAAGCGCGGCTGCGCCTCAGGCTGCTGTCGCGAGGGGCGGCGCTGGCTGCCGCGGCCGCGCTGGGCGCCACCGTGGCGCTGGTTCTGATCGCCAACGAGCTGGCTTTTTCCCCGGCTATTGTGGCCGCTGCCCGCGTCGCGCTGTTCCTCTGCGTAGCGCTCGCGGTTGCCTTCGCGATCCTGATTCCTCTGCTGCGGCACAACCGCCTCCATGCCGCCCGCGCCGCCGAGCAGAAGGCGCCGGAACTCGAGCAGCGCCTCCTCACCCTGGCCGAACGCACGGACCGCGACGATCCCTTCCTCGAAATCCTGGCTTCGGAAACGCTGGACCGGTGCGAGCAGGTCACTCCCGAATCGCTGGTTTCGCGCGGGCGTCTCGCCGCTCTCGCTTCGGCCGCCGCGGCGGCAATCGGCGTGCTCATCTGGCTCATTGCAGCCGGTCCGGGATTCATGGGCCACGGCGCAGCGCTGCTCTGGGCCGGTCCGCAGAAGCCCGGCTCCTCGCCTTTCTATGAAATCGTGGTCTCGCCCGGCGACCGCACGGTCCGCCGCAAGGCCGATCAGTTGATCGAAGCGCGCCTCGTGGGATTCGAAGCGCCCGCGGTCCGCTTGTTCGCCCGCTATCGCGGCGCGTCGAAATGGGAAGAAATCCCGATGCTGCCGCAGCCCGAAGGCGGCGGTTACGAGTTCCTGTTCGCAGCGGTGGCCGACACCCTCGACTATTACGTGCGCGCCGGCGCGGTCCGCTCGCCCACCTTCACGCTGAACGTGAAGGATCCACCCGCAGTCACTAAGTTACGCGTGACTTATCATTACCCGTCGTGGACCGGCCTGGCGGATCGCCTGGAGGATCCAGGCGGCGACCTGCGCGCGGTCGAGGGCTCCGAGGCGGAAATCGCCGTCGAAACCGACCGGCCTCTCACCAGCGGCGTGATTCAACTCGATACCGGCGAGCAGATCCCGCTGCGCAACGGGGTCGCCCGCGTGCCCATCAAAAAAGACGGCGCCTACCACATTGCCGCTCTGGAGGGAAAGGAAGCCGTCCGCCTCACCGAGGATTACTTCATCGCCGCCGAGCCCGACACCGCGCCCGCGGTGCGCATCATACGGCCAGGCCGCGACGCCCGCGTCAGCCCCATTGAGGAAGTCACCATTGCCGCTCGGGCCGACGACGATTTCGGCCTCCGGGACCTCACGCTGCGCTACTCCGTGAATGGCGGCCCCGAAAAAGCAGTGCCGTTGCTGAGCAAGAAGGGATCTATCGAGGCTTCCGCTTCCACCACGCTCGCGCTGGAAGATTTTAAGCTCCAGCCCGGCGACATCGTGAGCTTTTATGCCGAGGCCCGCGACGCGAAGCAGTCGGCCCGCACCGACATTTACTTCCTCCAGGCCGAGCCGTTCGAGCGCTCCTATACGCAATCCCAGCAGATGGGCGGAGGCGGCGAAGGCGGCCAGGGCGAGGGCGATGAGAACCGCATCTCCGAGCGGCAGAAGGAAATTATCGCCGCCACCTGGAACGAGTTGCGCGATAAGAAAGACCGCGCCACCGCGGCCAAAGACGCCGCCTTCCTTGCCGGCGTGCAGTCCACGCTTCGCGACCAGGCGCGCTCGCTCGCCCGGCGTATGAACAGCCGCCAGCTCTCCAGCGCGAACGAGCAGTTCAAAAACTTCTCCACGTACATGGAGCAGGCTGCCGCGGCCATGGACGCCGCTGCCCAGAAACTGCACTCCGCCGACTGGCAGGCCGCACTCGCGCCCGAACAGCAGGCGCTTCAGAATCTGCTGCGCGCCGAAGCGCTCTACCGCGATATCCAGGTTGCTTTCGGCAGCCGCGGCGGGCGCGGCGGCGGCGGTGGCGGGCGCGGCGGCATGAGCCGCGACCTCGAAAACCTCTTCGACCTCGAGCTCGACACCGAAAAGAACCAGTACGAGACCGGACGGCAGTCCGCCGCCAGCGAACGCGATCGCGAGCTCGACGAAACGTTCCAGAAACTCGAACAGCTTGCCCGCCGCCAGCAGGAGCTCGCCTCGCGCCAGCAGCAACAGCGGCAGAGCTTCCAGCAGCGCTGGCAGCAGGAAGTCCTGCGCCGCGAAGCCGAGCAGTTGCGGCGCCGCATCGAACAACTTGCCCGCGACAGCCAGGGCGGCTCCCAAAGCGGAGAGCAGGGCGATCAAAGAATCCAGCAGGCGCTCGATGAGCTGCGCAGAGCCGCTCAGGACATGGAGCGCGCCTCGTCCGGAGGCGGGGCCGACGCCCGCCGCGCCGCCGAGCGCATCAACGCCGCGCGCCGCATGCTCGAAGGCGCCGCACAGCAGCAATCCGCCGCGCAGATGGACGAGATGACGCGCCGCGCCGAGCAGCTCGCCGAAGAACAGAGGCAGTTCGAGAACCGGCTTCGCCAGACCTTCAGCCAGTCGCTGCGGACCGACGAGCGCACCAGCCGCGCGCTTGCTGAGGAGCAGGACCGCCTGCGCGCCGAACTCGAACGGCTCCAGCAGCAGATGCGCGAAGCCGCACGCAACATGGCCGGAACCGAACCCGCCGCCTCCGCGAAGGTGCGCGATGCGCTCGGCGAAGTCGAGCAGAAGGAAGCGCGCCTCCGCATGCAGTACAACGCGGACATCATCCGGCGCGGTCTCGGCGCTTACACCGTGATGCGCCAGGCCCCGATCACACGCGCGCTGAACGATCTCAGGGACCAGCTACGTGACGCCAGGGCAGCCCTGGGACGCGAGCCGGGACAGGAGCGCGCCGAGCAGGCTGAGCGCGCGCTCGCCGAGGTCGAACGGCTTCGCCGCGAACTGGAAGCCGCTCAGGCCCGCGAGCGCGGCCAAGGCCGGCAGCAGGGTCAAGGCCAACAGCAAGCCCAAAGTCGGCAACAAGGGCAAGGCCAGCAGCAAGGCCAGGGTCAGCAGCAGGGTCAGGGACAGCAGCAAGGTCCGGGACAGCAACAAGGCCAAGGCCAGCAGCAAGGCCAGCAACAAGGCCCGGGCGGCCGGCAAGGTGGCGGGGATTGGCAACCGGGCGGCAACTGGCAGGAAGGCTGGGGCGAACGCGATAGAGAGCGGCAGATTCACGGGAGCGACGGTTGGGCCCGGGGCCTCCAGCGCCTCCGCCGCGCGCTCGAGGACTACCCCGAACTCCTCCGCAAGATCGAGAAAGTCGGCCCGGCGGACGCCATCGCCAGGCTGGAGGAGATCGAACTCGAACTCCGCCGCCGTATTGACGGCGACGATCCCGGCCAGGTGCGCAGCGGCCCCGGCGAGCCCGTTCCTCCGGGCTACGCCGAAGCGGTAGCCGATTACTTCCGCCGCCTCAGCAAGGCCCGCTGAGCTGCGCCATGCCGCCCGCGCCGCCGGCGGAATCCGCGCGGCTCGCCGAAGACGCGCGGCGTATTCAGAACTGGAAGCGCTGGGGTCCCTATCTCGCCGAGCGCCAGTGGGGGACCGTGCGCGAGGATTATTCGGCGAACGGCGACGCGTGGAACTCGTTCCCCCACGACCACGCGCGCAGCCGCGCCTACCGCTGGGGCGAGGACGGCCTGCTCGGCATCACCGATCGCGAGTGCCGCCTCTGCTTCGCCCTCGCCCTCTGGAACGAGCGCGACCCCTTTCTCAAGGAGCGCCTCTTCGGAGTTACCAACCCCGAAGGCAATCACGGCGAGGACGTCAAGGAGTGCTATTTCTATCTCGATTCCACGCCCACGCATTCCTACATGAAGGCGCTGTACAAGTACCCGCAAGCCGAGTTTCCGTACAAGCGTCTCCTGGAGGAGAACCGCCGCCGCACGCGCCACGATCCCGAATTCGAACTCGAGGACACCGGCATCTTCGACGGCAACCGTTACTTCGACGTCTTCGCCGAGTACGCCAAGGCTGCGCCGAACGACATCCTCATTCGCATCACTGTGGTCAACCGCGGACCCGATGCCGCGCCGCTTCACGTCCTGCCCCAGTTGTGGTACCGCAATACCTGGGCCTGGGGGCCTTCCTACGAATCCGGCTGGGGCAAGCCTGTCATTCTCCGCACCGGTCCTGACTCCATCGAAGCCCGTCATGCCTCGCTCGGCACGTTCCACTTCGAGGCTGAAAGCGCGCCCGCCTGGCTCTTCACAGACAACGAAACCAATGCCCGCCGCCTGCACAACGCCCCCAACCGGTCGCCCTTCGTCAAGGACGCCTTTCACGACTACCTGATCGGCGGCCGCTTTGAGGCCGTTGGTTCGGATGCCGGCACCAAGGCCGCCGCACACTATCGATTCCTTCTGCCGCCCGGCGGAACAGCCGTCATCCGCTGCCGGCTCTTCGGTGCCAAGGAGCCTGGCGTGTTCGATGAGATCTTCGCCCGCAGGCTCGCCGAAGCCGACGAGTTCTACGCCTGCATCATCCCGGCTGCACTGTCGCAGGACGAGCGCCGCATCATGCGCCAGGCCTACGCCGGGCTGCTCTGGACGCGGCAGTTTTATTACTACGCCGTCGGGGAATGGCTTGATGGCGATCCCGCCCTCCCGCCGCCGGAGATCCGCAAACGCGGCCGCAACCACGAGTGGAGGCACCTGTTCAATCGCGACGTCGTCTCCGTGCCCGACAAGTGGGAGTATCCCTGGTATGCCGCCTGGGACCTGGCCTTCCACATGCTCCCCTTCGCCTCAATCGACCCCGATTTCGCGAAAGAGCAGCTTGTCCTGCTTCTGCGCGAATGGTATATGCACCCGAACGGGCAGATTCCCGCCTACGAATTCAACTTTTCGGACGTCAACCCGCCCGTGCATGCCTGGGCGGCATGGCGCGTCTACAAAATCTCCGCCGAGCGGGGCCGCCGCGACCGCCGCTTTCTCGAACGCGTGTTCCACAAACTGCTCCTCAACTTCACGTGGTGGGTCAACCGCAAGGACCCCGCAGGCAACAACCTCTTCACCGGCGGATTCCTGGGCCTCGACAACATCGGCGCGTTCGACCGCTCCAAGCCGCTCCCCAACGGCGGTTACCTCACGCAGGCGGACGGCACGGCGTGGATGGCCTTTTACTGCTCCACGATGCTTTCCATCGCGCTTGAGCTCGCTTGCGAAGATCCCGTTTATGAAGACCTTGCCTCGAAATTCTTCGAGCACTTTGTAGCTATCGCCGACGCCATGAATACCCTTGGCGGCACGGGCCTGTGGGACGAGACCGACGGCTTCTACTACGACGAAATCCGGCTTCATGACCGGGTGATTCCCCTCAGGCTGCGATCCATAGTCGGCATCATCCCGCTGTTTGCCGTCGAAGTGCTCGAACAGGAGAAGCTGGACGCGCTGCCGGGCTTCACCAAACGCATGCTCTGGTTCCTCGAGCACCGCAAGGATTTGGCTGCCCAAATCGCCTATATGACCAGCCGCACCGAGAACGGGCACGTACACCGCCTGCTCGCCATCCCGTCGCGCGAACGCCTCACGCGCGTGCTCCGCTATCTGCTCGATGAGAACGAGTTCCTTTCGCCGTACGGCGTCCGGTCCCTGTCGCGCGTCTACAGGGACAATCCGTACATCTTTGAAGTCGACGGCCAGGAGCACCGTGTGGCCTACGTCCCTGCGGAGTCGGACTCGGGCCTTTTCGGGGGGAATTCAAACTGGAGGGGCCCCATCTGGTTTCCGCTCAATTACCTGCTGATCGAGGCGCTTGAGCGCTACCATCACTTCTATGGCAACGGCCTGAAAGTGGAGTGTCCCACGGGATCCGGGCGCTGGATGGATCTTCGCGAGGTCGCCTGCGATCTGGGGGCGCGCCTGCGCCGCATCTTCACGCCTGATGAGCACGGCCGTGCGCCATGGCAGGGCGGGGAAGTGCGCTGGCCGGACCTGATTCTCTTCCACGAGTACTTCGACGGCGATACCGGCCGCGGCCTCGGGGCCAGCCATCACACCGGCTGGACCGCCCTCATCACGCGCCTGCTACTCGACGCTGCCCGCGACCGTGATCTCGAACGGCGCTGATATACGGTCGTCGATGACGGCCACCACAGGCTGCGGGCCGCCGGCAACTTCCTTCGCCAGCAAAATCGTGATTGCGTGCAGCCCAGGCTCTTCTGCAACCCGCTCCACCGCTGCTACCGGCCGGTGATCGATTCCGCCAATGTTCACCCGAACACGCCCTGGGTCGATCCAATCCGCGGTATCAAGCCCCGAAACCCGCACCGTCAGCATGTCGCCCGGATATGCCTGCTGGCCCGCGTCCAGCGCGATGCCTCCCAGCAGCACCGCCGTCACTACCGGTGGCGGAAGTCCGACAGAAATTACTACCGGAAAACTCGTTTCGCTCCCGGACTGCACTCGCAGAATCGCCGTCCCGGGCGCCATCTCCCCAGGAATCCGGAACGTGACCCGGTTCTCCGCCGTCTCGGTGACCTCGACCGGGATGTCGTTCAGCGTCACCTGCACCATCGATCCGGCGGCAATGTTCGATGCCGCAACCGACGCGAGCGAGCCCGGATAGATCCACGAACTGTTTGTCTCCGGATTCACCACGTCGGAATTCACCACCACGCTGTCTGGATTCGGAGGTTGGATTTCGAATGCGTAGGGCTGGGAGAACACGCGGAATCCCGTCGTGGCGCTCACGAGGGTCGTCGTGGCCGGGGCGTTGGGGGCCACCGCTACATTGGCCCGCAGCCGGGTCGGGCTCAGAACCCAGAGCCGCTTCACAACGACATCGCTCGAACCGAAGCCCAGAACGGTTTCGCCTTCCACGAAGTGCGTATTGATGCCTTCCACTTCGATCATCGACTCCGCGCCCGCGGGCAGGGAAGCGGCGGAAAGCACGATGAAAGGCGCATCCTCCTCCGGTCCCTCGTACGCGTAAACGGCGGGATCTGCCACGAACAAAGACGTCTGCCCGTCGGGGTTCAGCGCGACGATCTTGGCGTGGTGGCCAGAAGGTCCGGACGGCGGCCTGACGCGTATGCGCCCGGCGGACCCATCGAACTCCAGCACGCGCGCCTCGAGTCCGTCAAAAAGAATCCGAGTCCTCGCCGTGAGCCCTTTCCCCTCGATACTGACCACGCGATTGCCCTCGCCGTCCGTTTCCGGAGTCACCGAGGCGATCCAAGGAGGGGTGCTTTCCACCACATTCAACCCCGACGGAAGAACGTACAACTCGTCTCCCGCCGAGAAAACCAGGTGGCGCGGACCAGGCGCCGAAAACGGGGTGAACTGGAAGTTGATCTGGAGGTAACTACTGAGCGTCTGCAGGTACGGGTAGACCCCGTTCGGCGCGATCCGTGTGTCTCCACCCAGCACGGATACGTTCAGGCCCGGCGCTGGCGTGCCGCCGGGCATCAATCCTGGGCCGGCCGCCACCAGAAACGACCTGGCCAAAATTCCCTTGTGGACATACGCGGGGCTTACTGCCTTCTGGCCTCCAGAACACGTAGGATCCTGGGGATCCGGGCAGGGGAAACTCCATGTCGTGATGCTGTGAAGCTCTGGAGCGCCGCGCCGCTCCACCTCGAAATCGATCCCCGATGCGGTTTCGCCCGCCACCACCTTCACGGTGGCCGCCTCGTTCGGATTTACGGTGCCCGGGTAGAACTGCGCCCGGAAGGGTTCGCCGGCGGGCACGTCCTCGCCATCCGGATTCTTGGGCAGTACGATCTCCGACGGCCCCAGTTCGGGCTGCACTGACGGCGGAAGCGCGTGTACATAGACGTAGTACTGCTGGGGCGGCAAACCGTCGATGCGATAGGTTCCATCCGGCGCGGTGAGCGCGCTCACGGCCCTACCGCCGTGCGTCAGCGCGACGACCGACGCCAGGTGAACGCCGTTACCGTCCGAGGTTTTCACCTGGCCGGTGAGGCTGCCGAACCGGGAAGCAAACTTTTCATTGGGATAGAGCAGGGAAATGGCTGCGATGTCGTCCGGACCCAGCGGTTTGGCCGGCGTGCTCGCGCGGGTGACCTCCGTAGACATCATGCTCGAGGTCAGCGTGTGCTGCAGCCCCAGCGCGTGCCCCATCTCGTGAACGATGGTCATTGCCAGCGCGTCATGGCTGGGCCGACCGCTCAGGTCGCGGTTCAGAATGATGACCGAAGTCGTAATCGGAACAAACGGGCCCTCGGGACCGGTCACGAGTTCTGCCCGCGATATGGGGCCGCCCATGGCGATTACGCCGGGGGTGTCGTCGAAGAGCACTTCGATATGGGGCGTCGATTGCGGCGTTCCTGGCGTGATCAGGCCGCCGTAAGCCACCCTCAGATCCGATGTCTCCACCTGGTCCCAGATGCGCCCCGCCATGCGCAACTGGCCCAGCAGGGCCGCAAAGCTGTCGCCTTCCGCCATGGCGGCCGGCCCGTCATTGGACACGTAGTAATAAACCGTCTTGTTGTGCAGCGCCCTCAGGTCGAATTTTTCCGGCGCGGCCGTGAAGGGAGCGGTGTGGGTGGTGTAGTGGATGTAGTGGTAGTACCCGGAGGCGGTCGCGGCCAGCGCGCCCATCACAACGGCGATCGCTGCCCAGCGCCTCATCTTCTTCCTCCAGCGGCGCTTGCGGCCACCCGCTGGCGCAGCTCGCGCATGCGGAGCGTCAGCGGTTCGTCTCTCACCATCCGGCCGGCAGCCCGGTCGAACATCGCGTCGGTTGCCGCGGGGCGGTACGCCATCAGCTCTCCGTTCGAGTCGCGGGTAACCATGAACATCCCCTGCGTCAGCCCGATCACCCGCGTCAGCCCGTTGGCCCCCGTCCACAGGAACAGCACGTATTCGGTATCCGGCGCCAGAACCGGCGCGCCAGGAAACGTCTGCCGCAACCCGCGGACCGCGCCGCCCGGCACAACCACCTCTAGCCCGGAGGGGACGGAGCCCTTCCACGTCTCCGAGACCTGGATCCGGTAGTGCGTGTAGATGAGCGGCCCGTGCTGTGCGCCGTAGGAGCTCAGAACCCGGCCGCGGACGATCGCCGTGGCCTTCTGGCTCATCTCTTCCAGGCTGAGCTTTTCAAGCGTGGCCGCCGGGAGGAGAATCGGCGCCAGTAAAGCGGCAACTCCGATTCTGGTGAATACGCGCATGACGCTCTGACGAAAGCTGACGAGCAATTCGCGTGCCATAAACTAATGTTGCGGATTCAGCGCCAGGCTGCGCTTCCTTCACGCAACTGTGTGTCGGCGCGACACATCTGCGGGGGCAAACCGCCCCTTTCGGGTCCGTTTACGAGGTTTCCGCCGCCCGGACCTGGGGCCGGCGGGAGATCTCGGTACGGGCGCGAGGCAGACACTCAGGATAGCGCCTTTGCAGGAAGTCGATCAGCTTTTCCCGCACCAGGCACCTCAGGTCCCACGCCTGCCCGGAATTCGCAGCGCTCATTAAGGCCCGCAGTTCCACCGTGTGCTCGGTGGCGTTGGTGACCTGGAGTTTGCATACCTGGCCGTCCCACATCCCGGAGTTCTCAAGGATCCGGTGCAGTTCCGCGCGCACTTCGTCTACCGGAACGCTGTAGTCCGCATAGATGAAAACCGTGCCAAGCAGATCGGTGGAGTGCCGCGTCCAGTTCTGAAATGGCCGCTCGATGAAGTAGGAAAGCGGCACTACCAGGCGCCGTTTGTCCCAGATCCGGACGACGACGTACGTGGTGGTGATTTCCTCGATCGTGCCCCATTCGCCCTCCACGATCACCACATCGTCCAGCCGTATGGGCTCGGCCAGGGCCAGTTGCACGCCCGCCAGCAGATTGGAGATGGTAGGCCGCGCCGCCAAGCCGATGACCAGTCCGGCCAGGCCGGCCGACGCCAGCAGGCTCGTGCCGATCTGGCGGATGCTCGGAAACATCATCAGCCCGACGGCGACCGCAAACAGGCAGATGACGAAAACCATGATCCGGTAGAGCACCGTCAACTGCGTCCGGATCCTGCGCGCGCTCACGTTGTCCGGGCCCTCGGTGCGGTGAAGCGATGCGACCCACGTCAGCACTCTGCGGAGCACCGAAATCGCCAGCCAGGCGAACGCGGCGATGAGGACGAGCGAAAGCAATCGCCGCAACTCGGCGGTGGTACCGGAGGCGATGGGAAGCGCCCCAATGCCCGCAATCGCCGCCATCACCGGCAGAATCAACCGGCTCGGACGATACAGGTCTTCAGCGATGGAAGCGCTCATCTCCAGGCGGCGCAATACACGGAAAACGATCCAGTGCGCAACCAGCGCTAACAGCGGAGCGCCCAGAAAAATGCCGAGGGCCCGCGCCCAGACTTGCCACTCTCCGATGAACTGCTGCATCCCCCCAGCTTATCTCGCCTCCGGGGGTCGCGACAGCAAGGGAGGGCTACCTAACCTGGTCGGGCCGGCGCATACAAAGCAGGGCGAACGCGTGAGGTCATCTCTGCAAATACCTGCTGCGCCGCATCTCTTCGAGCGTGTTGGCTTCGAAGGTTTTGTTGAGGTGCGTGACGAGGTTCTTTTCCAGCAAAGTACCCTCCTTCACCTGCTTCACGACGGTCTTGAAGTGGGGATAGTACGGGTGTTGCCCCTTCGGTTCGAGCAGGATCAACCCGGCCGCGAACTGCATTTCAAGAGCGCCCGGGTGGGTGTCGCCCAGCACCCGGATCGCCTGCATCACCAGGCTGTATCCGTTCCTGTCGCCCAGGTATTCCGTCTTTAGCCACTTCGCCTGGCGGCAGGCCTCGAAAAAGTAGCCCAGGTCGAACCACGCGAGCGGATCGCCCTTGCCCGACCTGTCCGCCTCTTCCACGTGCGCCACCAGTCCGGCGAGCACCCGGTAGGCCACCCCCGGATTTCGCTCGCTGTATACGATGGCCCGCCGCATCGTCTCCATCCGCGCCAGCACCGGCGCATCCGGCGTCAATAGCGCCAGTGTGTCCTCGGGCACCTTCTCGATGTCATAGCCGGGATCGCGCGCGTTCCACGAACCGGGATCTCCCCACGGCAGCGACTTCGCGTCCCCGATAGCCAGCGCCCACTTCACCAGCGGCTGCTCGAACATCTCGTCCCATGGATCGGCCGCCGCCGCGCGGCTTGCCGCAGACAGAATAAGGCCCGCAATAACAATCAGAAAGCAAATGTTTTTCATGCGCATGATTAGCTCCTGGATGGCTCCGAGATCGTTATCGTTCCAATCCGGTACCGCCTCTGCCCGTCCTCGTTATCCAGCGGCAGCGCGATCTGCGGGGTCCCAATGCGCGACCCCACCGAGACCCACACAGTGTATGTCCCGGGCTTCAGGATCGAGGCTGGCGGCAGAAGGAACTCGACATCCCGTTGCACCGCTTCCGCCTGGTTTTCCGGCCCTACCTTCAGCGTCCGGACATCGAAGCCCTCATCCACGAAAACACCGGCGATTCCGTTCTTGCTGTCTTTCAAGGTGAACGCCACAAAACCGCCGGGCAGGCACGGCGCCACACCGTTATTTCGCCAGCGGTGCGAGATAAGCATTTTGCCGGCAGCGGGCGCCCGCACCGGCAGAGACGCTTCGAGCAGTTGCAGCCGGTAGCCCATGCGCCGGGTGATCCGTTCCACGAGCTGCCGGTTCTCCTGCAGAAACTCCCTCGGCCACCAGTGCACCGATACGTAGCTTCCGTGCGCTAGCTCTATCGCTCGCAGGTAGTCGCTGCCATCCCCCCAATCGCCGCGCTTGACCGCAAGGCCGTAGTGCTCGCTTTCGAGGATCACCGGCAGCCGGGGCCAGAAGGCGCCTGCATAGTAATGGGTGTAGACAGCCTCCTGGCCGGGGCGGCACAGAATGCTGTCGTCCCGAAGCGTGAGGCCCTGTTCCTTTGCATAAACGAGCGTCTCCAGGCCCTTGCCTCGAAACGTGAGATTGTCGTTATAGGCAATGAGCGTGCGCTTGAAGTGCCTCTTGTGCAGGTCGATGTGCTTGCGGACGGTCGCGGCTGTCACGTGCCGCTCGGGCCCCGGATCGCCTTCTCCCCAGATACCGATCGTGCCGACATCGATCCACGCCACGTTCGGATCGCCGTCATAACGCGCGGCGGCCGCGGCGAAGAAGTTGTCGAGCTTCTCCAGGAAAATCGGGTCGTCATAGTCGGGTTCGTACCGGACCACGGCCGGAGCGCGTCCTCCGCTGCGCCCCCGCAACGGGTAAACCCTCGCTCCCGCCTTCACAACCCACTCGGGCGTGGCGTTGGGCGGATTGTTGGAAGCCGATTCGTAAGTAGTAAAACGGAATGCGATCTTTTTCCCTTTGGCGATCCAGCGCTGCGCCGGTATATCGACCACCGACCAGTTGAACTTGCCTTCCTCCGGTTCGAGATACGACCACGCAAGCCGAAGATAGATAACGCCGACACCCGGGAAGTCATCCACCGTGTCCCAGGGCTCCAGCTTGCTCCCGTACCTCACGATGTCGTTGTCATAGTGGTGAAGGACCCAGCCCATACCCGGGTTCACCAGCGCTGCGCCGTTGTCCACCGGGCGGACGACGGTTCGCTCTTGCGCCAGGAGAAACCCAGGCAGCAAGGCCACCAATAGGAGCCCTGCCGTCCGGGCACAGACTCCCCGGAAAAGGCTACGTCCGTGCAGTATTCTCATTCACACCTCCGATCAGGAAATCTTACTGCGATGTGCGGTTCGGCAGTATTTTGAGCCAAAGCCCCGGGGTAGCACAATGCGACAGCGGTGAACGGCGGGGCGCTATAAGTTCTTTATTTACTATCACAGAAGCCCAGGGTTTACAGTGAATTCCGCAGCTTGTAACGGTGACTATGGTGGGATATAATCCGCAGGCGCAAGATGAGCGATACCGGGAATTTGGATATCGAACGCCTCCGCGCCGAACTGAATGAGGTGCTCAGCTCCCCCCTGTTCAGCCGGGCGCCCACGCTTTCGCGTATCCTCGCCTTTGTTTGCGAAAAGTATTTTCAGGGTCAAATCGATAGCATCAAAGAGTACACGATTGCGGTAGAGGCCCTCGGCAGGCCACCCGATTTCAAGCCCAGCAGCGATACCATCGTTCGCGTCATAGCTTCCCGGATACGCCGCCGCCTGCGCCAATACTATGAGACTGAGGGCGCCGGGCACGAGATCCAGATACAGTTGCCGGAAAGCGGTTATGTGCCGCAGTTCGTTTATGTTGGGCAGGCGCACAACGTCGGCGAGAAGGCGCAGCCGCTCCCCGAGGCGCCCACCGCCCCGCAGTCCGACGCCCCGGCGTGGTGGGCGCGTTTCTCATGGATTGGCGGGGGAGTTCTTCTCACCGCCGGACTTGCATTGTGTTTACTCGCCGCCTGGAGAATCCTCCATCAGCCGAAAACCTCCACATCGGCCGGCTCCGTGAACGTACAGGCCGCGCAGTCGCCGCAGGAGGGCGACCCCATCCGCATCCGGGCCGGCTTCGACGGGCCCGCGTACATTGACAGTCTCGGCCGCACTTGGCAGCGGGACCAGTACTACACCGGCGGCACGGCGGTGGTGCGCCAGTTCCGCCGCGTTTACCGGACCCGCTCCCAGGAGTTCTACCGCACCGCACGGAGGGGCGATTTTCGCTACGACATCCCGCTGAAGCCGGGTAAGTACCAGCTTCACCTCCACTTTGTGGAGCCCGTGAGCGAGGAAACCGATCTCGATTCCGGCGGCGAACAGACAAGCCGGTTTCATGTTTACATCAACGACAAGCTGGCGCTGCGCGCCTTTGACATCGTGGCCGACGCGGCCGGGCCCAATATCGCGGACGAGCGGGTGTTTACCGGCGTCACCCCAGCCGGGGACGGTTATCTGCACCTGAGATTCGTCTCGTTTATGAACAGGGCCCATCTCACCGGGATTGAGGTGCTGCCGGGCGGCGACAAGATGCACCCCGTCCGCATCGTGGCATCAGTGGAGTCCGTTTTCGATCACAAAGGAAACCTGTGGGGCTCGGACCGTTACTCGCTTGGCGGCAAGATTACGCGGCGGGGCACTCCGGTCGGCAATACTCCCGACCCTTCACTTTATGGCAGCGAACGTTGGGGTCACTTCACCTATGCAATTCCGGTGGCCCCGGGGCGCTACCGCCTCACTCTGAAATTCGCCGAAACCTACCCTGCGCAGTTCCGCGTTGGCGAACGGGTCTTTGACGTTTACTGCAACGGAGTGGCGCTGCTCAGAAACTTCGACGTTTTCGCTCAAGCGGGCGGATCAAACCGGGCGTGCGACAAAGTCTTCGAAGGGCTGCAACCCAACGCTCAGGGTAAGCTGGTGCTCTCCTTTGTGCCTGTGGTGAATTACGCGATCGTGAACGCGATCGAGGTGGCGCCGGAAGACTGAACGCCTACCGCCCCCGCCCTTCGTCCCTGACGATCAGAATGGGCACATCGAGCGCGTGCCGCACCCCGCCGATGGTCCGGCCGAAAACCAGGTCCTGAATGCCTTTGTGCCCGTGCGCGCCCATCACCACGAGATCGGGCTTCAGCCGCCGGGCCAGACGGATGATCTCCTGCTTCGGGTCGTGAGAATAGCTCACCGCCGCTTCCGCCCGGATTCCCTGAGCCTTCAGCCCCTCCACGATCTCGTCGAGGTATCGTTCGCCCGCCTCCACTTCCGCCGTCGACGCCATGGAACCGTACACCTGGCTGGTCACATCCTCTTCCACGTGCATCAGGTAAACCTTTGCATCGTGTTGCTTGGCCATGGCCACCGCGTGCGCGATAGCTGCCCGGTCGCGCTCGCTATGATCCAGCGGCACCAGGATGGAGCGGTACACTGGCGGTTCCACCTCGCCCGCCGCCAACGCCGGCGCAGGAACTTCCTCGGGGCGGCGGTGCAGCCGCGGGATCCACGGCTGGAAGGTGATCCACAGCAGCAGAAGCAGCAGGCCGATCAGCACCGGCACAACGGTGACCATCAGCAGCGGCCGGTAGGGTCCCGCGGCGTCCAGCCACTCCATCACCGTGACCCAGGCCAGCCGCAGGTTCAGCCCGACAATCACCGCCGCAATCGCCCACGCCACCGTCTTCACCCATGGCGTATTGGCAAACGAGCCCATCCGGCGGCGGTCGCTGGTGAAATGAATCAGCGGGATCACCGCGAAGGGAAGCTGCAAACTCAGAATCACCTGGCTTAAAATCAGCAGCCGGAACGTGGCCTCATCGCCCGCAACAACAATCGTGATCGCGGCCGGAACGACGGCGGCCAGCCGGGTGATCAACCGCCGCAGCCACGGCCTCATCCGGATGCGGAGGAACCCCTCCATGACGATCTGCCCGGCCATGGTCCCGGTCATCGTTGAGGAGAGCCCGGAGCACAGCAGCGCCACGCCGAAAAGGACGCTCGCCAGCGCCGTGCCCAGAAGCGGGGTCAGCAGCTTGTAGGCGTCCTGAATCTCTGTCACCACGATGTTCCGCTTGTAGAACACCGCCGCCGCCATGATCAGAATGGCCGCGTTCACCAGCAGCGCGCCGTTCAACGCTACTGCCGAATCGACGAAGTTGAACCGGCACGCCGCCCTCTTCTCGGCCCTGGTTACGCCGATCCGCCGCGTTTGCACCAGCGCCGAGTGCAGATAGAGGTTGTGCGGCATCACCGTCGCGCCAAGGATCCCGATAGCGACGTACAGGCTCTCGTTCGTCAACCGCGGAATCAGGCCCGACGCCACCTCGCTGACCACCGGCCGCGCCATGAAAATCTCCAGCCCGAAGCAGACGCCCATCACCGTGATCAGCACCAGCACCACGCTCTCCAGCACGCGTATGCCGAACCGGGATAGCCACAACAGCAGCAGGCTGTCCACCGCCGTGATGATTACGCCCGCCAACAGGGGCAGTCCGAACAGCAGATTCAAGCCGATCGCTGCGCCCAATACCTCGGCCAAGTCGCAGGCGGCGATCGCGATCTCGCACAAAAACCAGAGCGTGAGATTGACCGGGCGGGAGTAGCTTTCGCGGCACGCCTGCGCCAGGTCCCGGCGGCTCACGATGCCCAGCCGCGCCGACAGCGTCTGGAGCAGGATCGCCATCAGGTTCGACATCACCAGGACCCACAACAACTGGTAGCCGAACCGCGCCCCGCCCTCGAGGTCCGTGGCCCAGTTGCCCGGATCCATGTAGCCGACGCTCACCAGGTACGCCGGCCCGGCGAACGCGAACATGCGGCGCCAGATGGAGTCGCGCGGCACGGGAACCGATCCGTGCACCTCGGGCAGAGATTGCGGTTGATGGCCGGCGCCGGTCATGCGGTCTTTTAGTGGAATCTCACCCGTAGTTTAGCACCGGTTACACGCGCGATAAGGATCAATACCTCCGGTCTAGCAGTCCCAGGGCCGCCGGCAGCGTCCCGACGGCCGGGGACGATCGGGGCGGGGCAGCCGCTTTTTGGCATTAAGCCAATCACGCAACGTAGCAACCGTGTGTTCATATAGTTAGAACCAAAATCCAAAGTAACACATGAAGATTGCGCCAGGATGACCGCCAGCCGGAGCAGGGGAGCCCTCAACCGCTTGTTTTCGGCCGGAGTGGTGGTTTTCAGCCACCTTGATTGGAATCCTTCGGAAAACATCTGGTTGTAAATCAAAGAGTTGGCGTTTGGAATCGTAAGTGCGCTTCCACGGGCGCAGCGAAAGGAGGATGGCCATGAAGCTCAGGGTCGTTCCGCTCTTATTTGTTGGGTTCCTCCTCCCCTGTCCCATTTGGGCCCAGGAAGACGAACCCGGGCGTGGCGTGGCCCGGATCAGCCTGATCAACGGCGATGTCTCGATTCGCCGCGGCGATTCCGGCGACTGGGTGGCAGCCGCTCCGAACAGCCCTCTGGTGGCTTACGACCAGGTTCTGACCGGGCCGAATTCCCGTGCGGAAGTTCAATTCGATTGGGCCAACTTCCTCCGCTTGAGTTCCGACACCGAGATCCGGCTGGCTGAGCTCGAGAACCGGCGCTACCAGGTTCAGATGGCCCGCGGCACGGCGATGATGGCCGTGCTCAGGGACAGCGAGGCCGATTTCGAGGTCGATACTCCGAACGCTTCCGTGCGGCCCCTAAAGCGCGGAATGTACAGGATTACGGTGACTCCGGACGGCGACTCCGAGATCACCGTGCGGGAAGGTGAAGCCGAGGTCTTTACGCCGCGCGGCGTCCAGCGCCTCAGTGCCGGCCGGACGATGATCGTGCGCGGCCCGGCCGAGAGCCCTGATTTCCAAATAGCCCGCGCGCCGGCCCGCGACGAATGGGACCGCTGGAACGAGGAGCGCAACAAAAGACTCGAGCGCTCCCGGGCCTATGAGTACGTCAGCCGCGACATCTACGGCGCCGACGATTTGGACGGCTACGGCCGGTGGGTCTACGTGCCGCCTTATGGTTGGGTTTGGAGCCCGAACGGCGTGCCCGGCGACTGGGCCCCGTACCGTCACGGACGCTGGATCTGGGTGGACTACTACGGCTGGACCTGGCTCAGCTATGACCCCTGGGGCTGGGCGCCCTACCACTATGGACGGTGGTTCTGGGGTCCGCCGTATGGCTGGTGCTGGTTCCCCGGGCCACGGCACCACAGGCACTTCTGGCGTCCGGCGCTGGTGGCGTTTTTCGGCTTCGGCGGCCACGGGTTCAGCGTCGGCGTCGGTTTCGGCAATATTGGCTGGGTGCCGCTGGCGCCCTACGAGCCGTTTTATCCGTGGTACGGGCGGCGCTTCTACGGCCACTTCCGGAACCCGGTGCTGGTGCGGAACAACATCACCGTCATCAATAACACCAACATCGTCAACGTGTACCGCAACGCCCGCGGAGGGCGTGGGGTCAGCGGGATCGGCGCCGGCGAGTTCGCTCGCGGAGGCCGTCCGCGGTCGCTGCGGGTCGGCGATGGCGACTGGCAGCGCGCCGCGCTGGTGCGGGGCCAGCTTCCGGTCACGCCTTCGGCCGAGAGCCTCCGGATGTCCGACCGCATCGTGAGGGCGCCGGCACGATTGAGGACCGAGAACACGCGGTTCGTTTCCAGGCGTCCGGCGCGGGCGCTGGAGCGTGTGTCCTTCGAGGACCAGAGGCGCGGCATAGAACAAGCGGTGAGCCGGAGCTTCGGCGCTCCGGGGCGGCAGGCGAACCGGGACGTGAACGCCGTTGCGGGGCGGGGCGATGGTTTGCGGTCCAGCCCCGGGGCAGGGGACGCTCGTGGACAGGCCGCCCGCACGGAGACGGCCCGCGATGCCGGTGCCGGTGGCTGGCGGCGCATCGGCGAGCGGCAGAATGAGCCGACCGCCGCAGGGCGTCCGGCGACGGACTGGCGCAGGTTTGGGAACGCCTTTGCTGCCGAAAGCGGCTCTCGCGGTCGTGAAGCCGCCCGGCAGGACCGGTCCGGCGCCGAGCGGGAGCGGAGCAATACCAACTGGAGCCGGTTCCCAAGCGCCGGCGCGGCGAGGAATCGCGGCGGAGCGCAAGACCGCGAGCCGGCGCGGCCATCCCAGCCCAGAGTGGAGCGGGAGCGGAACAGCACGACCTGGGACCGGTTTCCGAGCAGCCCGCGCACACCCGATGCGGGCCGCAGCCGGAGCGAGGAAAGAGACAGCGGCAGCCGCTGGGACCGGTTCGGAGGCGGCCGGCAGGTTGAGCCGCAGCGTTCCGAACCACGCAGCCAGGGCGCCAGATTCGACCGCGGCGGGGCGATCCGGATCAATCCGCCGATCGTCCGGGAACGACCCCAGCCGCGGTTTGAAGGCCGCGGCGGAAGCGGACCGGCGCGGATGAGCGGCGGCGGATCGCCACGCGGCAGCGGTGCGGAACGCGGCGGGAGCCGCAGCTCAGGCCGCAGCAGCGAGAGAGGCGGAGGCGGAGGCCGCGGCCGCAGCCGTTAGGTCAAGAATACGGTCTTTCCCTCAGGGCCTGCTCCGCGACAGCCCACGCGGGGCAGGCCACTTTTTTCTAAGCGGGCTTTTCTAAGCGAGCTAACGCTTGTACATCACGGATGGGGCGTTCCGCGGCCTGCGCGTCCCGGCAGGCGACCACCGGATCGAAATGCGATTCGTGCCGCGGATTCTATTTTGGTTCGGCGGTATCAGCATCGCCGGCCTTGCTCGCCACGGTGCTGGTGGTTGCACGCAGCAGAGGCATCAGCGCACGCGCCCGGAAGCAGGCGGAGGCGGCGAGTACGATGGCGTAGTGGCGTAGTCTCCTCGTTTCCATAGGTGTGTAGCGATGTTGGTTGGGTACTTGGATGAGAGCACAGACGGCAAGAAAGAGGTGGCTTATGGCATGGGTGGGTTCCTCGCCACGCAGCGTGAGTGGCTGAACTTTGAGCGGCTCTGGAAGCCTACCGATGATCGGCTCAGGGCGCGCACATCGCGATGCAGTTGCTTAGAATATGCGGGTGCCACTCGCGCTGCCAGACAAGTTGACATAATATCCATTATCGGAAGTGGAGCACTCAAGACGCCGGGGCGCCCCGTCCGGCTCGCAAGACGTTGTTCCCTCAATCAGACCTGTGATAGAAGGGATATTTCCTGAATGACCCTTCCGCGCGGCGTCGCCCTCATGGCCTCTGCTCTGGGGCTCCTGATGATGTTCGTGTTCTGGAGCGGGGCCGCCGGTCAGATCGCGAACGGATACAACGATTTCCTGGGGTTCTACGCCGGCGCACGGCTCTGCCGCACTCCTGAGCTCTACCAGGCTGAGGCTGTTACCCGCCTGCAACTTGCCGAAGCCGGCGCGACGGCTTCGGCCCTTCGCTTCACCCGCGCCCCCTTTTATGCGCTCATGCTTTCGCCGCTCGGGCATCTGCCGTTCCGGAGCGCATACTTCACCTGGATGGCGCTGAATCTGGCCGCGCTCGCGGGGCACTATCTGCTGGCCGGCGTGGTCCTGAGCATGTGCGCGATCAAGTACCACTTGTTTCTCCTGGTGCCGCTGGCGCTGGTCGCCCAACGGCTCTGGCGCGTGCTTGCCGGTGCCGGAATCGGCGCGGTCGCCCTGACTGCCCTGAGCTTTGTTGCGGGCGGACCGCAGTGGCCCGCCGCCTATCTGAAAGTGCTTGCGGACCCCGCCATCAACCCGAGCATAGAAACTATGCCCGCCCTCGCCGGCTCCGTATCGGGACTGGAGTACGGAAACCTGATCCTCTGGGTTTTCGGGATTGCGGTCGCGGCCGCCTGCTGGTTTATCGCCCGGCGTGCGCCCGACTTCGAGACCGCGTTCGCGGCCTCGTTACTCGGAAGCCTCCTGCTCAGCTGCCATTCCTATGTGAGCGATGCCACCCTACTGATTCCCGCCTTACTGATCCTGGCCGAGCGCCGCGCAATTCCGCTCGCCGTAGCCTATGCCGCTCTATCCCCAGTGCCCTACTTCATGTTGCTCCGCGGCAGCCCGGCTGCAGATCTGGTGCGGATCGCTATGCTGTTAGTGGTGGGCGTGATCGCCGTTAGAGCGTGCAGTTCCTGGCGGAAGCTTCCCCGGCTGTCACCTTCGGGTGAGGTCGATCCCGTCCGGCAGTAGGATCTCGGCCACCAGGCATAGTGAAATTGTCTTGGAACCTGAATACTTCGTTTCCCGACCGCACGGCACTGCAAGAGCCTCCGAACGATGCGCAGATTCACCCTGTCGGCGATTTCTCTTTTTTCTTGCTGCCGACTTACCTATCGCCATACTCTGGGTCTGTGTCGCCACTTACCCCGCCCTGCCCGTCTACTGGAAACTAATTAGCCTGGCGACGCCGCTGTGCACTCGCTGGAAGACCGTCCTGGACTCCCGGAGCCGTTTGCGTACCCGCAAACTCCACCAATTGATTTCGGCTTCGTCAAAGGTTCTGAGTGTTGATGGCCGGCTGCGCTTGGTCCGGATCCCGCACGGGGATTGGTGGATTCCCACTTGCCCAGCACGCCACCAACTATTACGGCGACGCCAGGATTGGCGTGCGGCCCGGCATGGAGGCTGTCTTCTTTTTCTAAGAGGCGCAGTCTTTAAGAACGCGCAGTTTCTCGGGCGTTCACGGCTACAGCCCGGGAAAACGAAAGCGCTGCGATCATCACTCGCTCGCGAGTGCCGCGCGGAGGGCGTTGGCGGTCTGCGAAGCGTGGGCGACACGGATGACGTCGAAGCCGGCTGCCCGGGCGCTGGCGACTCCGGCGTCCGAGTCCTCCACCACCAGCGGCTTGCGGGCTGAGAGGAGTTTGGCCGCCAGAAGATACGGCTCGGGATCGGGTTTGTGGCGGCTCACGTCCTCTCCGAAAACCATGGCGTGGAAATAGTCCCGCAGCCCGAGGCGTTCCAGCACCGCCCCGGATTCTCTCCTGGTACTTGAAGTTACCACCGCTAACTTATAGTGATTCAGTGACTTGATCAAGTTCACGAGATCGGGATCCGCAGGTGGATCCGCCAGCATGCGTTCCCGGAACATCTCTTTCTTTCGCGGAAAATGTTCGCGAAGTTTTGCCCCGGGCACGGGCGGATTCGCGCGGCTGCCAAGGATGTCGAGTAAGGCAGAATCGGTCAGGCCGACGAATTCACGGGCGTAGAGGTCCCAGGTCAGCTCGATCCCGTACGGCCGCAGGATCTCGGCCCAGCAGGCATAGTGAACCGGCTCGCTATCAACCAGCACCCCGTCGAAGTCGAACAGAATGGCATCGTAGCGGGCCATTACGACCCGAACCTGACGGAGTTGAGCATACGGTTGAAGGCGGTGTTGGCTCTGGAGGTTTCCGACTGCGGCGCGATCAGGATGAGGTAGAACATGCCGTCCGGCCGCTGAACGGTGACCAGCGTATCCACTTCGGTCTGGCCCGGATACGGCGACTCGGAGTTCAGCGTGGTGATGAGCGCCTGCTGCCCGCCAACACGAGCGGTGCGGCTGGTGCCGACGACTCTCATGGACGGGTTTGTCCGCTGCAACTCCGAAATCAACTGCCGGGTGCGGGCATCGAGGGCGGTCCGCGCGTTGTCCCGGACGTACACGGCGATGGCGCCGTAGCCAATCGCACTGCCGCTCTGGGATTGCAGCACGCCGGCGGGCGCGGCCAGGGTGACCGAATCCGCCGTCTGATTACCCATGGCCTGCCAGTTATCCGGGTAGAGGAGCGTGAATCCCCTGCCCTGATATTGTCGGTACTGCCCGGATGGCCGCGCGCTGGCGGGATCTGCGGCGGGTTGCGAAGCGGCGCCTCTGCGCGGCTCGGAATATCCCTTCAACGCGGCGACCCGCTGCTTCATGGTGCGAAACTGGCCGGAATCACCGGTGTAGCTCGCTCTTGGCAGGTACGGAATGATCTCCTCGATTGCCTTCGTGCGGTTGCCAGGGTTGGGATGGGAGGAGAAAAACTGCGGCCCGCGGCTTCCGCCCTGAGCTTCGAGCTTCTCGAAGAAGCGGGCCATCTCAATGGGGTTATAGCCGGCGCCGGCCATGATCTGCGCGCCAAGAAGGTCGGCCTGTTTCTCGGCGTCGCGCGAGTATTTCAGCAGCACCGAGTTGGCGCCGAAGGCGATGCCGGCCTGCGCAAGCTGCCCGAGCAACCCCTTGCCGCCCACGGAGGCGCCTGCAAATCCGGCGATCAGTTGCAGGCCGAGCGCCTTGGTGGCCTGATGCGTGCCGTGGCGGAGCGCCACGTGCGCGATCTCATGCGCCATCACGCCGGCAAGCTGGGCCTCGTTGTCCGCTTCCTGAATCAGGCCGGTGTGGACGAACGTCGGCCCGCCCGGCAGGGCAAACGCGTTCACGCTTGTGTCGTAGACCAGCGTGAAGGAATACGGATAGGATTCCGATTCGGCCAGGGGATGCGCGGCCAGTTTCTTGCCAATGCGGTTGATGTACGCACTGAGCTGCTCGTCGCGTACGGTTTGGTATTCCTTAGCGATTTCCTGCGCCGCAGCGCGCCCGAGTTCGACGTCCTGCGCCTTGGTGTAGAGATTGAAGCCGGGCTTCAGCTTCGGAAGTCCTTGGGCGGCCACCAGAACGGCGGCAACCAGAAAGAGAACGGCGGATCTCTTTGCCAGCATCTCCGACCTCGTCTCTTACAAGGATACGGCGAATTCTGAAGCCGTGTACGTGAAAAGTGTCCGGCGCCGGCCGCGGCGTGCTGCTTTTATCGAGCGGCGGCGACTTTCCGGGCTCCTTCGACCTCGATGAGCTTGCCGGTTCGCACGTCGTAGATGAAACCGTGGATTGCCACGCTCGCGGGCACGAGTGGATGGTTCCGGATGCGGGCGACGTCGTCGAGTACGCTTTGCGCCTGGTCCTTTATGGTCAGCCATTCGATGTACTCGCCGGCCCGGGAACCCGGCCCCTTGCCCGTGTCCTTCCAAACGCCGTTCTCGAAGGCCGCCGTTTCCAGGCTGCGCGCGAGCAGGTCGCGCATGATTTCGTTCGTGAAGGTTTCCATTCCGCAATCCGTGTGGTGGATCACGAACCACTCCTGGGTGCCGAGGAGTTTATGGGAAATCACCAGCGAGCGGATTGCGTCGTCGCTGGCGCGTCCGCCGGCGTTGCGGATCACGTGCGCGTCGCCTTCGGCGAGGCCGGCGAACTTCGCTGGGTCCAGGCGGGCGTCCATGCAGGTGAGAATGGCGAAGCGGCGGGCGGGCGGCATCGGGAGCTTCGATTTGGCTCCGAAATTGGCGGCGTAAGCCTTGTTGGCTTCAAGTACTTCCTGAAGAATTGTGCTCATAAAGTCTCCTCCGAGTGGTTTGGCCGAAACATCCTAAAGTCTATCGACATTATGGCACATTCGCAGACAAAAGAAAAGGCTGCCTGAGTGGACGCAACGGAGAAATCCCCATCACCATGGGAGGGTTTGCATCACTATATAATGACTACATGTTAGTCCCCACCGAGAAGATTTGGCACAACGGAACATTCATCCCTTGGAATGAAGCCAGGATTCATGTTTTGTCCCATGTGGTGAGCTACGGCACGTCCGTATTCGAAGGTATTCGCTGCTATGAGACGCCGTCCGGGCCGGCGATTTTCCGGCTGCGGGACCACGTGCGGCGCATGCTCGATTCGGCGAAGATTTACCGCACGGAAGTCCCGTATACGTGCGAGCAGCTTTGTGAGGCGATCAAGGATCTGTTGCGGGTGAACAAAATGAGCTCGTGCTATGTGCGGCCGATCGTGCTGCGCGGCTATGGCGAAATGGGCGTGTTCCCCGGGAACAATCCGGTTGAAGTTTTCCTGGCTTGCTGGGAGTGGGGCCGCTATCTGGGTGAGGAGGCGCTGGCGGAAGGCGTCGACGTTTGCGTATCGAGCTGGAACCGCCTGGCGCCGAACACGCTGCCGGCGATGGCGAAAGCCGGGGCGAACTACATGAATTCGCAGCTTATCAAGATGGAAGCGCTGGCGAACGGTTACCACGAAGGGATCGCGCTGGACGCGGCAGGCTACGTAAGCGAAGGGTCGGGCGAGAACATATTCGTGGTACGCGATGGAAAGATTTTTACTCCTCCGCTGGGCACCTCGGTTCTGCCGGGCATCACGCGGGATTCGGTGATCCAACTGGCGCAGGACGTGGGAATTCCGGTAGTGGAAACGATGGTGCCGCGCGAGATGCTCTACATCGCCGACGAGGTCTTCTTCACCGGAACAGCGGCTGAGATCACGCCGATCCGTTCGGTTGACCGCATACAGGTGGGCGCGGGGCGGCGCGGTCCGGTGACCGAGAGGTTGCAGAAGGAATTTTTCGCGATTCTGGACGGTACGAAGCCCGATCACCGCGGCTGGTTGACTCCGGTATACACTCCGCAACCGGCTGAAGCGCGGGGATGAACGACTGGCAGGAACCCTGTGAGCACGGTCCGGAGAACTACCTCCCCCGAGATTTTCATCCGGACCGGGCTCGCAAGAGGCACTACCTTTTTAGCAAGGACGGGCCTGGAAATTCCAGCTTCAAAGGGACTAAAAGCTCCGTTTTCAACAAGTTTTATCCCACGTGCATGGTTGCGTTTAGCAGCCATGCAATGTGGAAAACCTGTATATAAAACACTCGAATTATGAAATGTTCCGGCATTAATGCCCTCACTGGACGTCCGGCGGAGGTAGTTTTCGGAAAAACGATCGAATCGGTGGGACCCGCAGCCGCCGGGGCGGCGGATTACATCGCGCCGGGCTGGATCGACCTTCAGGTGAACGGTTTTGCGGGAGTGGACTACAACTTTCCGGCGGCGCCGCACGAAGAAATCGCCCGGTCGATCCGGGTGCTGTTCTCGACGGGGGTGACGCGGTTTTACCCGACCGTGATCACGGGTTCGCCCGAGGACATGTGCGGCGCGCTGCGCAACCTGGCGGACGCGAAGGAACGTCTCGAGGAAGGCGAGGCGATCGAGGGAATTCATGTCGAGGGCCCGCATATCTCGCCGGAGGACGGACCGCGCGGAGCGCATCCGAAGCGCTGGGTGCGGCGGCCGGACCTGGACGAATTCCGCCGCATGCAGGAGGCGGCTCGAGGGCTGATCCGGCTGGTGACGCTGTCGCCCGAATGGCCCGAAGCGCCGCGGTACATCGAGGCGCTGGTGGATCAAGGCGTCGTGGTAAGCATCGGGCACATGAACGCGAACGCGGCGCAGATCGCGGATGCGGTAAGCGCCGGAGCGACAATGTCCACACACCTTGGCAACGGGGCGCACGCCGTGTTGCCGCGGCATCCGAACTACCTGTGGGAACAGCTTGCCGAGGACCGGCTCACCGCCGGCTTCATCGTGGACGGCATTCACCTGCCGGCGTCCTTCCTGAAGACGGCGCTGCGCGCGAAGGGACCGGAGCGCGCGGTTTTGGTGACCGATGCGGCCATGCCTGCGGGTTGCGCTCCGGGGAGATACAAGCTCGGCGAGCAAGAGGTGGAACTGACGCCGGACAACCGGGTGGTGCTGGCCGGTGGGACTCGGCTGGCTGGATCGGCGCTGCGCATGGACAGGGGCATCGAAAACCTGATGCGGCTCGCCGGATTGACGCTTGCCGAAGCGGTGCGCCTGGCGACGGTGAACCCGGCGCGGGCAGCGCGGATCGAGGGACGGCAGAAGGGGCTGGAAACCGGCGAGCGCGGCGATGTGGTTCGCCTGCGTTACTTGCCGGAGACGCATCAAGTCTATATAGAAGAAACCTGGCTTGGTGGCGAGCAGGTCTATTCCGGTACAATGACTCCGGACTAATGATCCGGAAAAGCCTCACAGCAACGGCCTGCGCCTGCGCGGCCCCTGCAAGGATACGATGAAACCGCGCACCAAACAAATCGCGCTTCTAACGCTTGTCCTGGTCTGCGGCGGATGGATTCTTGCGAACGCGGCACGGCGATGGGGGAGCATGCCCCAGCGCGGCTGGTCGGGCATGCGGTTCAATTACCGGTTGTCAACCGGAGAGCCGACCTTCACCGTGGAGAGCGTCATTCCGCTGGGGCCGGCGGCACGCGCGGGCATCGAGGTCAACGACCGCATTGTCGCCATCAACGGCAAGCGTGAAAGACTGCGCGAAGCGAACCGCGGCTTCAAGCCGGGCGAGACGGTAATCTACACGATCGAGCGCGACGGCAAAGAGCGCGACGTCGCGGTGCGGCTGGAAAATCCCTTCCGGCGCATGCCGGTGCTAATCGAACTGGCGCTGGATTTTCTTGTCGGCCTGGCGTTTCTTACCGTCGGCATGCTTGTGTACTGGAAGCGGCCGCACGATCACCGCGCGCTGATTTTCTTTTTCAGTTGCTCGATGTTCGGCCTGGGGCGGCTGATGGCGATGGGACCGCGGTACCCGGAACCGACGCCGCAGGGCGCGGTGATGGCGGTGGCATTTCTGGCCGTCTCGTTCCTATTCTTCCCTGCCCTTCTCCATTTTTCCTTGATTTTTCCGCGGCGGCGTCCGATTTTGGACCGGCACCCGGCGGTGCTGCGCTGGATTTACGGACTCCCGGCGATCTCCGTGCTTGTGGTGGGCGGGCTGTCCACCCTGGCTCTGATGACGGCGCGCCGGCGCGGAAGGCGTCCGGGCCCGCGGGACGAGTTCAGCCTGGAGACGCTGTTCGCTCCGATGGCGGAAAGGGCTTCCGAATACCGCCTGGAAATCATGGGGGCGCTGTTTGCGGTGATGCTGCCGCTGGCGGTGTTCTTGATACTGCGGTGGCGGCGCGCGATCCGCGAGCGTGGCTGGAAAACGGCGATTCTGGGGCATCCGGGGCTGGCCATGGCCACGATGGCGGTATTGCCCGCGGCGGCAGGCAGCTCGCTTGAGATCGGCGGAATGGTGTTCGGGGCTTCGCCCGCGTTCCACCGGTCTGTGATTGAGTGGATGGCAACCAGCCTGGCAGTTGAGTTTGCGGCCTGCACCGTCGTGGAGTGGATCGTCATTCCCGTGGCGGCATGCGTGGCGGTGTACCGGAGCTACCGCGAGGCGGGCGTCGAAGAAAAGCAGCAGGTGAGGTGGCCGCTGTGGGGCATACTGATCGCGGTGCCGGGATACTTCCTGCTGCCGCCGCTTGCGAGCGCCACGGCGTGGATTCTCGGGCTCGACGCAGCAGGCAGCCGCGCGGCGATTCTGAGAACCGCAGGCGATTACCTGCACATCCTCGTACTGCTGTTCATACCCGTGTCGTTCGCGTTCGCGATTCTGAAATACCGCCTGATGGAAATCAACATCTACATCCGGCGGACGGTGGTGTACGGCGGCGTGACGGGGCTGCTGGGCCTGATGTATTTGGGCCTGGTGGGCGGCGTGGGCGCGCTGGTGAGCCGTTCGACGGGCGCGACGAGCCAGTGGGTGGCGATCGTTTCGACGCTGGCCGTGGCGGTGGCGTTCGTGCCGGTGCGCAACCGCGTGCAGAGTTTCGTGGACCGGAGATTTTTCCGGCGCAGGCAGGACTACCCGGCTGCGCTCAGCTCGCTCAGCCGCGACGTGGCGGACTCCCGCGACCAGGCGCAGTTGTTCAACACCGCGGTGGACCGGCTTCAGGAAGCGCTGCAAAACCGGTCCGTCGTGCTGTTCCTGCGGCCGCAGGATGAGCGCGCATTCGTGCCCGCGGCGAAGGTCGGCATTCCGGACGCGGTGAGCCGGCGGGCGCGGTTCGCTGCCGACGGGCCGCTGGCGAGATCGCTGACCTCGATCGCCGCTCCGCCGGAGGATGTGCCCGAAGAGGAGCGCCGCATGGTCGAGGAACTCGGCGGCGTGCTGCTGGTTCCGATGCGGCGGCGCGACGAGCTGATCGGTTTCCTGAGCCTCGGCGGCAAGCTGTCCGATGAAGATTACGACCGCCAGGATATGGATTTTCTTTCGGCCGCGGCTAACCAGATCGCTGTGGCGATCGAGAACTTGCGGTTCGAGCAGCAGGAGCGCGAGTTCGAAAAGGCACGAGAGATCCAGCAGAGGCTCCTGC
This sequence comes from Acidobacteriota bacterium, assembly GCA_029776225.1. GTDB lineage: Bacteria > Acidobacteriota > Terriglobia > Bryobacterales > Bryobacteraceae > Fen-330. The sequence goes on from JAKOTR010000043.1 coordinate 138,273, forward strand.
CCGCGCGGATTCCGCAGGCTCCGGGAATTCAGATCGCGGGTGCCTGGCAGCCGGCGCGCGCAGTGGGCGGCGACTACTACGATGTGCTCGAACTTGGCGAGGGGCGGCTGGCGTTGGTGATCGCCGACGTGTCTGGCAAAGGGGTTCCAGCGGCGCTGCTAATGTCGAACGTTCAGGCTGCGGTGAAGACGCTGGCCAGCGAGGCGGCGTCGCCCAAGGACCTGTGCGAGAGGGTGAACCGCCTGATTACCAGCAATATCTCGGTGGGGCAGTTCATCACGTTATTCTACGGCGTGCTGGACACGCGGACGATGAGGCTGGTTTACACGAACGCGGGGCACCTGGCGCCCATTCTGTGGCGCGCTTCCGGGACTGTGGAGCGGCTGGAGACGGGCGGGCTGATTCTGGGTGTGTCCAAGGCGGCGGTCTACGAACAGGATGAAGTCACGCTTGAGCCGGGAGACAAGCTCCTGCTGTTCACGGACGGCTTGAGCGAAGCGTTCAACGGCAACGACGAGGAATTCGGCGAAGAGCGGCTGACGGCGCTGTTGGCCGCTTCCCAGAATGCGACGGCCGAGGAGATCGGGCGCAGCGTGTTGGGCGCAGTGTCACGGTTTTCGAACAACAATTTTCATGACGACGCGACGCTGATCGCAGTCACGGTGGAGCCGGCGGCGGCGTGCGGCGAAGGCAAGGCTGAGAAAAAGCGGGGCACATCAGGCTGACCCTGTGGAGGATCGAGTGGAAAAGGAACTGAGCGGGAAGATCGCATTTGTGACCGGCTCCGGGCGGGGGCTCGGACGGGCCATCGCCGGCAGGCTGGCCGAACTCGGCGCCGACGTCGCGATTCACGACCTGGACTGGAACTCGCCGTCCAAGTACGGTGAAGCGCCGGACCTGGGCGCGGTGGCGGAGCAGATCGCCGCATACGGAGTCCGCACGCTGGCCGTGACGGGAAATGTCGGCGACCAGGATGCGGTGAAGCGGATGCAGGAGGAGATCTGCACCAAACTGGGGCCGGTAAGCGTGCTGGTGAACTGCGCCGGCGGAGACATTGGGGCATCGGGCGGAAAGCCGAATCCGAACACCGCACTGGGCATTTCGGTTGAAGATATCCGGGTGGAAGTGAACAACAACCTGATTGGGACGATGCTGGTTTGCCAGGCGTTCTGCCCGGCGATGGTGGCGGCGGGCTCGGGCTCGGTGATCAACATCGCTTCGGTGGCGGCGCACTTCGGCACGTCTCCTGAGGCGTTGTACGCCACATTGAAGGCCGGGGTGGTGCATTTCACGAGGTGCCTGGCTTTCGAGCTGCGGCCGCACGGTGTCCGCGTGAACGCCGTCAGCCCCGGACCGACCAAGACGGCCCGGTTCCTGGCGACCCGCAAGGTGGATCCGGCGATGATGGAGGTGGGCAAATCGCTGATCCGCTACGCGGAGCCTTCCGAGATTGCCGACGTAGTGGCGTTCTTGGCTGGGGAGCGCAGCCGCTTCATGAGCGGGCAGGTGCTGCGCGTGGACGGCGGAATGACGCTCTACCCGGGTTAGCCTTTTTGTTGCTGGCCGCGCGCGGAAACGCTCACTGGGAAGCTCGAAATAAAAAAAGGCTCCCTTTTGCAAGAGAGCCCGCTTAGGACTTCCTCTGATTTAGTGGGACCGGCTTCGCCGAAATCGTTCGGGACATGGTCCGAGAACCAGTGCCCCGGACAAAGCCAGCTGATGCCGGCCCCACGCCTCTAGTGGAGCAAATGAGATGCCAAAGAGGGCGCGTTGAAAACGCGCGTCTTACTGGCAAGGGAGTAAGACTTGGTAGGTAAAAAAGCGTCAGAAGTCGTCCGCGTCGAGGTCGGGCAGATTTCCCGCGGGGGCAGCAGCCGGGGACGGGGCAGCGCGCCAGCGGCGGACGAAGTACGCAACGACGAGCACGCCGAGGATTCCGAACAGAACGGGGACGAGCACCGCGACGGCCTTGGCCTGCCCTTCGGGCTCCATCATGATGCGCTGCCCGTAGCGCTGTTTGTAGATATCGAAAATCTCCTGGTCTGACTTACCCTCGGCGACGAGGCGCGCGATTTCCGCTTTCATTTCCAGAGCCGTCTCGCTGCGGTGCGTCCTGACGCTTTCCTGGTAGCAGCACGGCGCGTACATCGCTTTTTCGATTCGCTCGATCCGCGCGCTCACATCTCCGGCCAGGAGAACGGCAATCAGCAATGCAAACATGCCTGCCTCTATTGCAGCAGCTTCAGGTCTGGAAAGGCAAGGGTGGCGGCTTACTGAGCACCTTCAGATTGCACGCGTAGTGAGGCGCTGAAATCAAGCCCGGTGTGATGCTAAGGGTAGTGCTCGGATCGACGTTCAACCCGTCAGGCTAGCTGCGGCGTGAGATCCCGAAAGACACTGGCGCTAGCCTGACGGATTCACTTGAAAAGGTACGCTCGGATCAGAGTCTCAGTTTCCGGTTCTACCTCATCGGTTCCGCTTTGACGGTGATGGGCACTCCCTTGGAGATTGAGTCGAAGACGGGTGAGAATTGCGGCCCCATGTCGCAGATGGCCTGAAGCTGGTCGTCGGGCGCGTCGGCTTTGATTTTAAAGTTCATGCGTATGTTTTGATAGCCCCTGCGAACGTCTTTCCTCAACCCCAGAAAACCTTGCAGGTCGATGTCGCCTTCCAGGGTTGACTCGATCTCATCGATCCGGATGCCGCGAGCGGCGGCATGGTAAACCATCGACGAAGTCACGCACGCCGCGAGCGCATGGAGCAGATACTCCACCGGATTGGCTCCGCGATCCTTGCCCAGCAGGATCTGCGGCTCGTCGGCCTCAAGCACGAATTGCCGCTGATGCGGAATTTCCTGATTCGCCCCGTAGAAGTCGCCGACCGTGGAGCGGTTGTGGCCACCTTCGTCCCACTCGTTGCGAATTCTGAATTTGAACTTCGCGAGTCCCGGCGTTGCTTTGATGCCGTCGATGGTCTTGCGAAGCTCGGAAACGTTGACCCCGTTCAGGGTGTCTACTTGCGCTTTTTGCCCAGCCATCTCGCGCCCCTCCTGGTCACAGCGTATACCGGGTAGCGAACCGGCGCAAGACGCCTGCGACGGTTTACGGTGTGAAATCTTCCTCCCCGGTAAGGGAGAGCGCGAATGCGGCGAGCAGGTCGGCAGCGCGGTCGAGATCGCGAAGCGACACCATCTCGACGGGGCTGTGCATGTAGCGGTTCGGAACACCGATGAGTCCGGCGGCGACGCCCGCGCGCGTGATCTGGATGGCGTTGGCGTCGGTGCCGGTGGCGCGGCCATAGGCGTCAAGCTGATAAGGAATCTCGCGCGACTTGGCTGCCTCGATCAACTTCTCGACCACCCGAGGATTCATATTCGGCCCGCGGAAGATCACCGGGCCTTTGTCGAGAGCGATGTCGCCTTCCTGCTTCTTGTCGATGGACGGGCTGTCCGTGGCGTGGCACACGTCGATGGCGATGCCGACGTGGGGATCGACGCGAAACGTACTGGTTTTGGATCCCCGCAGGCCGATTTCCTCCTGCACGGTGGAGACCGCATAGAGCGCGCAGTTGAGTTTGCCGGACTGCGTGCGGCGCAGCGCTTCGAAAGCGATCCACAGGCCGCTCTTGTCGTCCATGGCGGGCGCGCTGGCGCGCTCGTTGAGCATCTGCCGGAAGCTCAATTCTAGGGTCACGGGATCGCCGATGCGTACGCGCGAGCAGGCGTCCGCCTGGTCTTTCGCGCCGATGTCTATCCAGAGGTCCTTCAGTTTCGTGACCTGCTTGCGCTCTTCCTCGGTGAGCAGGTGGATCGGCTTGCGCGCGATGACGCCGAAGACGGGGCCGGATTCCGTCCACACGGTCATCTTCTGGCCGACGGCGATTTGCGGGTCCCAGCCACCGATGGGCTGGACGTAGAGGAAACCGTCGTTGTCGATGTAGCGCACCAGGAAGCCGATCTGGTCGCAGTGCCCCGCCAGCATGACTCGAAGCGGCGCGCCCGGGTTGCGCACGGCGATTACGTTCCCGTGCACGTCGGTCGTGACTTCGTCCGCAAACCCGGCCGCGTACCGGCGCACGATTTCCTGGACGGGGCGTTCGTAGCCGGAGGGGCTGGGCGCCTCCAGAATGCTCTTGAGGAACTCCAACGGCTGTGTATCCATTTTGTACAGAGTCTATCGTCTTTCCAGGAACTCCCGCAAAATAAAGTCACCCGCGCGTTGAAATGTTTCGATGTATTTCCGGCCGAGCGGCCCGCTCCACGCTACATTTGAGTTAGATGTCCTCGGAGCGTGAGCGGTCCCTCGGCTGGGTTTTCTTCATCGGATTGTCGGCGGCGGTATTCGCGCTATTTGTGTTCGCCTGGCTTGCAGACGAGATGCTGAAAGGAGACACAAGAGCCTTCGACCAGTCTGTCCGCCTGGCATTTAACGCCCACGCGTCGCCCGCCCTGACCGCCGCCATGCGGGTTTTCACCTTTCTGGGATCGCCGGTTGCGGTAGCTGCTATATCGGGGGTGGTGGCGGTTCTGTTCTACTACTGGCGGTGGCGGCGCGCCCTCCTGCTGTTCGTGATCACGCTCGCGGGCGCGGCCGTGCTGAACGCAACGCTGAAGCTGGCCTTTCAACGCCCGCGCCCTCCGGACACATTTTTTGAAACGGCGACGCCCGCATCGTACAGCTTTCCGAGCGGGCACGCGATGTTGTCGGTGTGCCTGTTCGGCACGCTGGCGGTGCTGGTATCGCCGCGGTTGCGAAGCCGCGCGGGCCAAGTGGCGGTCTGGCTTGCCGCGATCGCGCTGGTGCTGGCGATCGGGCTGTCGCGCATCTACCTGGGCGTGCACTATCCGAGCGACGTGATCGCGGGCTATGCGGCGGCGGTGGTCTGGGTGGCGGCGGTTGCGCTGGCGGACCACTTGCTGAGGCGACGGCGGGTCGCGCGATGATCGTTATCCTCAACGAAGTCTCCGGCGGCGGGAACGGCTCGCGGGTTGCCTTGCGCCTGGTAGATGCACTGCGCAATGCGGGACTGGAGCCGCGCGTTACCGTCGTGTCGCAAGGCTCGGCGACAACGGAGCTGGCCGCGCGCCTGGCGGGCGAGGGGGAACAGACCGTGGTGGCGGCGGGCGGGGACGGGACGATCCGCGCGGTGGCGGAGGGCGTGGCGGGCACCGATGCCGCGCTCGGCGTGATTCCACTCGGGACCTTCAATCACTTCGCAAAAGACCTCGGGATCCCGATAGACATGGGTGCGGCGGCGCGCACGGTCGCCGCGGGCCGCGTGATTCCCGTGGATGCCGGCGAGGTGAACGGCCGTGTCTTTGTGAACAACTCGAGCATCGGGCTGTATCCCAGCATCGTCGTGAAGCGCCGTGAGCGGCAGCGGCGGGGAACTGGCAAATGGCCAGCGCTGGCCTGGGCTACGGCGTCCGCGTTGCGCCGCTGTCCATATTTCAATCTGCGGCTAACGGCGGAAGGAAAAACCGTGGCGGGCAGCACGCCGTTCCTCCTTGTCGGCAACAACGAGTACGAGGTGGAAGGTTTGCGCCTGGGGCGGCGCACGAGGCTCGATACCGGGCGGCTGTGGTTCTACATGGCGCCGCACCGTCCGTCAAGGCGCGCCGCGGCGCGGCTGCTGCTGCGCGCGCTGTTTGGCCGCTTGCGCCAGGACCGCGACTTCTTCGCCATGAGTGCGGCGGAGTGCCGGGTGGAAACGCAGCTAAGCATGGTGACAGTGGCGCTTGACGGCGAAGTGACGCTGATGCGGACACCGCTCGACTACCGCGCGCGTCCGGGGGCGCTGCGGGTGATCGTGCCTGCCGGAGCGGAGTGATGCGCACGGTGGTCCACCTGTCGGACCTGCACTTTGGCCGCATCAATCACGCCACCGTGCGCCCGCTCGCCGCCTTTGTGAACGAGGCGCAGCCCGATCTGGTGGCCGTCTCCGGCGATCTCACGCAGCGGGCGCGCGTGGAGGAATTTTTGGAAGCGCGCGAGTTTCTCGATTCTCTGCCCTTCCCTCAGATTGTCGTGCCGGGCAATCACGATCTCGCGCTGTATAACCCGGTGGAGCGATTCCTGCGGCCGCTGCACACGTACCGCCGCTACATCAGCGAGAACCTCGAGCCGGTGTACGCGGACGAGGAGCTCGCGGTGATGGGGATCAACACGGTGCGGATACTCACGATTCAGAAGGGGCGCATCAATATGAGTCAGGTAGCCCGGATCGAGAAATGGCTTTGCCCCTTTCGCGAGGGAACGGCTAAGATTCTCATCACGCATCATCCTTTCGATCTGCCGGAAGGCGCGAGCCCGCGGCGCATCGTAGGGCGAGCCAGGGAAGTGATGCGCAGGCTGGCCGGGTGCGGCGCGGATGTGTTTCTTTCCGGGCACCTGCACCTCGGACTGATCGGGCTCTCGACGGTGCGGTATGAGATCGAAGGACTGTCGTCGTTGATCGTTCAGGCCGGAACGGCGACGTCCACGCGCGGGCGCGGCGAAGTGAACTCGTTCAATATCCTTCGCATCGACTACCCCGAGATCGAAGTGGCGCAGATCAACTGGGACTCCGAATCGGGTGTGTACGCGCCAGCGTCGAAAACGAGGTTCCGCCGAAGTCAGGGCATGTGGAGAGTAATCTGAAAGCGCCGGCTGAGCTCGCGCCGCCGCTCACGGACCGCATTGAGCGACGCCGCGAAACCAGCCGGCGTGAACGGTCGCGCAGGGCCGCGGGCGGACACACTTCCGCCCTCGGCCTGCCTGAACTTGTTTGGGAGTTTGCTGGATTCCTATTGCAAGGCGGTCACGTCTTCCGCCTGCAATCCCTTCGGACCCCTCTTGACCATGAACTCGACCTGCGCGCCTTCATCCAAGGTGCGATAGCCCGGTGCATTGATAGCGGAGAAGTGGACGAACACATCCTCGCCGTTCTCGCGCTGAATGAAGCCAAAGCCCTTGGCTGCGTTGAACCACTTCACTGTTCCCTTTTCCTTCATGTTGCTTCCTTCTGCTTCCTTCTCTTTCTGAGTTATTGAAAACTCCGTATCAACTTTGAACGCAATGGGTTATATCGGAGCAGCATCCCCAGGACATCGCAGGTCGCTGTCTTTTTCTTACTTCGTTTGAGGATTGAGAGCCTCAAATTCGAGACCATTGTAGCATAGGCAAGTACCAATTCTAAACATTTTTTAACGTGCCATTCTATGCCCAAATTTTGCACACGCCGGGCGTCGGGACGGGAAAGTCCGAAGAAGCACGGCGGCGTGGCAAGCAGCCTAATTTAAAGGTCTCAAAGGAGTTCTTCGCGCTTGTCGATCACGAGCTTGTCGCCGCTGGTGATGTAGTCGGCTTGCATGCGGATGCGCGGCAAGGCGTCGCGCGTGAATTTCTCGGCGGCGGCAGTGCGCGCCGGATCACGTTCGGCCTGGAGCAGCATGAGATGCACGCCGAGAGCGTCGCAGGCCATATCGACCAGCCTGCGGGAGACGAGCTCGCTGTAGGTGCGGTCGTTGAAGTCCTTGAGGAAGGTAACGCAGGAAGAAAGCTTTTCGCGCGATTCGCGGGCCAGCGAGGCAAGCTGAGCCAGCTCGGGACGGAACCCGCGCTCGCCGAGCTGGGCGAGGTAGTTGCCGAAAGCTCCGCTGGTGATGCCGACGGAAGCGCCGACTACCTGGAGCTGAGTGGTGCCTTCGTAAATGGTGGTGATGCGGGCGTCGCGCGCGAGCCGCTCGACGTTGAACTCCCGCATGTAGCCCGCGCCGCCGTGGATCTGTATGGCGTCGCAAGTGACGCGGACGGCCATTTCCGAGGCGTATGCCTTGGCGATGGGCGTCAGCACGGAGGCCCAGGAGGAGACTTCCTTAAGACGGGCGCGCAGGGCGGCGTCCGGTTTCTCTTCGAGCTGCCGTTCGAGCATGCGGCGGCGGTCCACGAGCCGGCTGGCCTCGTACGTGATCGCGCGCGCGACCTGAATCTGCGACTTCATGCGCGCCAGCATGTCATAGACCTGCGGTATCTCGATGATGGGGCGTTTGAACTGGACGCGCTTGCGTGCGTACTTCAAGGCTTCTTCGTAGGCGGCCTGCGCGATGCCCACCGCCTGGCTGGCCACAGCGACGCGGGCGCCGTTCATCAACGCCATGACGTAGCGGATGAGGCCCATGCGGCGCTGCCCGACGAGCACCGCGGGCACGCCGTTGAATTGCAGCTCGCAGGTGGGCGAGCCGTGGATGCCGAGCTTGTGCTCGATGCGCCGGATTACGAGCTCGGGGCATTTCTCGCAGAGGAACATGCTGAGGCCGCGGCCATCGACGGTGCCTTCCTCCGAGCGCGCGAGCACGAGGCTGACGTCGGCGCACCCGTTGGTGATGAAGCGCTTCACGCCATAGAGTTTCCAGGTGCCGTCGGGCTGCTCGACGGCTTTCAGGCGCACGGCCTGCAGATCGCTGCCGGCGTCGGGCTCGGTAAGGATCATCGCGCCGGTGATCTTGCCGCTGGCGAACTCTGGGAGGTAGCGGTCCTTCAGGTTGTCGTCGCCGAATTCGTAAATGGTCTGGGCGATGTCCTGAAGGCTGAAGAGGTTCATCAGGCTGGCGTCCGCCTGGGCAACCATTTCGATGGCCATGCTGTAGAGCAGGCCGGGGAAGTTCAGGCCGTTGTACTTCCGCGGCAGCATCATGCCCATGAGGCTGGATTTCGCCAGGATATCCATGGCCCGCTGGGTGCCCTTGGCGTAGATGACCTTGCCGTTTTCAAAGTGTGCGCCTTCGCGGTCGACCTCGGGCGCGAGCGGAGCGATTTCGCGCGCGGTGATGGCGCCCATCATCTCCAGCACGGCCCGGTAGCCTTCGAGCGCGTCGGCATAGGAGAGCGGCGCGTCGTCATACTGCTCGGCCTCGGTGTAATTGCGCTCGAGCGAAGCGACTACGTCTTCGAGGTCGAGGTGGTTGAAGTGCCACTGAATATCCGGATTATCGGTGAAAAAGTTGTCCACATCCGCCTCCTACAGTTTTCCTTTGAACGCCTTGATGAGCCTGGGGATCACGTCGCGCACGTCCCCGATAATTCCGTAGTGGGCCACCTGGAAGATGGGCGCCTCGGGATCGGTATTGATGGCAATGATTTTGGCCGACTCCTCCATGCCCGCGCGGTGCTGCACGGCGCCGGAGATGCCGCAGGCGATATACAGTTTGGGGCGCACGGTGGTGCCGGTCTGGCCGACCTGGTGATCGGCATGGATGAAGCCGGCATCGACCGCGGCGCGCGAAGCGCCCACTGCTCCGCCGAGCACGGCAGCGAGCTCGTGGACGAGTTGAAAATTCTCCTTCGAGCCCATGCCGTAGCCGCCGGCAACGATGATGGAGGCCGAGCGCAGATCCACGCGGCGAGGCTGTGTGTGCCGCTCGATCACCCTGACGAAGTCGCATTCGGAATCGAGCACGACGGGGACATCGATGATTGTTCCGGTGCGGCCTTCGACCGGGTCGGGGGCGTGCATCACGCCCTCGCGCACGGTGGCCATTTCAGGCAGCACATCCGGGCTGACGATGGTGGCGATAATATTGCCGCCCCAGGCCGGACGGATCTGCAACAGCTTTTTCTGATAGAGGCGCCCGGCCGATTCGTAGGAGCCGATTTGCAGATCGGTGCAGTCGGCCGTAAGCCCGGTCTTGAGGGCCGAAGCGACACGCGGGGCCAAGTCGCGGCCCACGGGTGTGGCGCCGTAGAGCACGATTTCCGGTTTCTTCTCGCGGATCAGGTCCGTCAGGACGCGCGAAAAAGGCAGAGTGGTGTACTGCGCCAGCCGCTCATCGTCGGCGGAATAGACGATGTCCGCGCCGTAGGCGATGAGCTGTTCCGCCAGCGGGCGCGTGCCGCTCCCCAGGATCACGGCCGCAAGCGGGACGCCGAGAATTCCGGCCAGTTCCCTTCCCTTCCCAAGCAACTCGAGCGAGACGCCTGCGATCGCGCCGTCGTCGACTTCCGCGTAAACCCAAACCTCACCGTGTTGTGACATTAGCCGAACGTCCTCTCTTCCACCAGTTCCGTGACCAGGCTGCGAATTCCGTCGTCATCCGCGCTGTAGAGCTTGAGGTTGCGCCCCGCGAGCACGACGTTCTCCACTTTCTTGACCTTCGTGGGCGAACCGGAGATGCCGACTCGCGCCAGTTCCGCGTTGATGTCCTCGGCGCCCCAGGTTTCGATGAACAGGCCCCGCTTGCGCAGGTCCGCCACGACGTCGTCCACGCTGCGGCCCTGCCGCTTGGCTTCCGCTTCGACTTCGAACGCGGAGCGCGCGCGGCGATACTTGAGCAGCAGGCGCGCGTTGGGCCAGCGGGGCGAGTTCGCCGACTTGGGAACGGTAAGCAGGACCGGCTTGCGCGCCAAGACGATCTCCTGCGCGCGGCCGAGATCGCGGCGGATGCGGACGCACTCGCCCTCGATTGCGAGCACGCGGTCGGCGAAAGTGACCTGCGCGATGCCGAGCTTTTCGGCAACCTGCGGCCCGACCTGCGCGGTATCGCCGTCGATGGCCTGGCGGCCGCAAAGGACCATGTCGAAAGGCATGAGGTGCGTCTGGATGGCCTGCGCGATGGTGTAGGAAGTGGCCAGGGTGTCGGAGGCGGCGAAGCGGCGGTCGCTGAGCAGGATGACGCGATCGGCGCCGCGGCAGAGCGAATCCTTGAGGATCTCAACCGCGCGGGGCGGCCCCATGGTGATGACGATCACCTCGCCGCCGTAACGCTCCTTCAGTTCGAGCCCCATTTCGAGGGCGTTCAGGTCTTCGGGGTTGAAGATGGCGGCCAGGGCATTGCGATTGACGGTGCCGTCCGGCTTCATGACTTCGCCCGTGACGTTTTTCGTGTCCGGCACCTGTTTAGCAAGCACAATGATTCGCAGGGGCACATTCCCTCCTTGGGAGTTTTGAAACAGTTGAGGACCCGCCGATACTGCACGGCCCGCGCAGCCTCACTATCGGGGCCAACCGAGAAAGAGGTCCAATTTAACACAATGGAGGGGCCGGCGTCCAAAGTGCCGTAAACGTAAGATGCGTAAACGGTTTCGGCGGCAGGAGGCGTAGACTTGAGCTGAGGGCGGCATGAGCGGATCACTCGTTACGGTAGAGACTTTCCTGATCGCGCATGAGGCCGAGATGGCAAGAGGCTATCTCGAGGCCCACGGGATTGACGTGTTTCTGGCCGACAGGGAGATGTCCCGAATCCACGTCTCCCCCCTGATCGGCGGCGTCAAGCTACAGGTTCGCGCGGAGGACCAGGAGAGGGCGCGCGAACTCCTCGCTAAGATCCGGCGCGACGCCGGCGGCGACGAGGGCGACGAAGTGGACCGATGATGTTCAGTTTACCCACGGCCGTTCGGCGCTGTAGCGGGCCACACGATCCGGCAGCCATTCCCGCAGCTCGGGCGCAATGTAGAAGCGTGGGAACAACAGATCGTCGCCGCGCTGGATGACGCCTTCGGCGAGGGCGGTCGCGTGCAGCGGAGTTCCGGGGTAGATCCTGATGCCTATGGTGATTTTCAGCGCATCCAACTCGAGCGATTCGGCGAAGGCCAGGCTTTCCTCGACCGTGTCCCTCGTCTCGCCCGGGCCGCCGAGCAGCAGAAAGCCCACGCGCTTGATTCCGGCCGCGCGGAAGAGCTCCGACGTTGCCCTAACCTCGGCCGCATCGAACTGTTTGTTGTAGCTGAGCAGCAAGCGGGCTGAGCCGCTTTCAAAACCGAGAGAGACCTGGCTGCATCCCGCCCGCCGCATCAGTTCGACGAGTTCCCCGTCAACCCATTGCGGATAGACGATGCACCAGAGGTTCGCATCGAGATCCGCCTGGATGATGGCGCGGCACAGCTCCTTGGCGTACCAGAGCGGCAGGTTGAAGACGTTGTCGACGAAGGTGAAGTCGCGCTGCCCGGCCGCTCTCAACTCGCTCATCCAACGCACAACGAGCTGGGGTGAGCGCCGGCGCATAACGGCGCCCTCCACGAGTGCGTTGGGACAGTAGCTGCAATCGAGAGGGCATCCGCGCCGGCTCTGCACAGGGGTCCAGACGCCGGGCCTTCTTGCGGCTGAGGGAATCCAGAGGTCCGGCTCCGGCAGCGGCGGATCCTCTTGAAGAGATGCAAAGCGGCGGCTCTCAACGGCGCGTCCGGGGAGGCAGACGCCCGGGATGCCGGCCGGGTCCGCGCCGCGGCCGATCCGCTCCAGCAGCGCCACAAACGGGGCTTCCCCTTCGCCTTGAACTCCGAGGTCGGCTCCCAGGTAGCGCAGCACGCTCTCGGGAAAGATGCTGAACCCGGCGCCGCCCAGAACGATCGGCGCGGGCGAAGCGGCGCGGCAGGCGGCCACAACGTCGCGCACCGGCTCCAGCAGAAAGCGCGGGCGCTCCATCTGCTGATCGTCGATGTTGCGCACCGAGACGCCGATGACGTCGGGTTGGAGACCGGCGGCCGCATCCGCGATGGCTTGCCGCGGATCGGGTTCAAAGGCCAGATCGAGCAGCCGGGTTTCGTGGCCGGCGTTTCGCGCAGCCGCCGCCACGCAAGCCGCTCCCAGCGGCAGCGTAAGCATGTTCATGGTTTCCGTGTTCGCGGAAACCAGAAGCACTTTCATTGGAACCGCCTACCACCTCGCTATCGTTGCGGAGTGTCCCTGTCTCCAGCGTTTCTCGGCAGAAAACCCTCTCAGGAAACGCCCACCACCTTTATAGCAGGGGTTTTATTTGGCCGCCGGGGACAGCTTGGCGCACAGTACCGCCCGGTGCTAGTATCTGAATTCCACAAATGCGGTATCCGGCCAAGATCGATTGGTGGATTGGAGTATGCGTAGTTGCCGCGCTGGCGTTCCCCCTGGCGAGTGCAATCACCATGCGAGACCCATGGGCTTACGCAGCCTCAGCGATCCTGTTCGCGGTGGTTGTTGGTTTCATATATCCGCAATATTACGAGACCAACCCCGACTGTCTTCTGCTGCGTGCCGGCCTCAGGCGGATCCGGATCCCGTATTCCCACATAACCGCCGTGCGGCCAACGTTCGACATGCGCTCCTCGGTTGCGATGTCGCTGGATCGCGTGCTGATTGAGTATCAGAACGGCTGGCAGCTTATCGCTCCCAAAGACAAAGTCCGGTTAATCGAAGACGTTCAGACGCGCGCGCCTCAGCTTTCAAGAAGAGGTCAGGGGCTCGTCTTAACGGCATCCATCCCACTTCCGAAAAGCTCTGGCCGATGACAACCGCTGGTGGTTCAACAGCAGCAGAGCGGTGGATTTCGGCCACCCCGATCGCAGCGTTGATCGCGCGGTAAACGCGAGAAATCAATGAGATCCAGAGTTGGCACGGGGACTGCATATTAAGAGGGCGTAGTTGGAAGGGAGGACAACATGAAAAAGCTCATTTGCACCGGGTTCTTTGCTCTGGCGCTCGCCGCGGTTCCAGCAAGCGCCACCGAGATTTTCGTCCGCTTCGGCCCGCCGAGGCCGCCGCGGGAGGTGGTGGTGGTTAGCCCCGGACCGGGCTATGTCTGGGTGCCCGGGTACTACCGCTGGACTGGGAAACACTACAAGTGGGTTCGGGGGCGCTGGGTGAAGCCGCCACGCCATCGCGCTGTTTGGGTCCCTGGACATTGGGCGCCGCGCCGCGGCGGGTTCGTCTGGATTGCTGGCTATTGGCGGTAGGTCCGGCTATGTTGTCCCCCACTCCCCGTTCGTGAGTGATTAGCGGCTCCCCCGTTGCGGGGAGCCGCTTCCCCTTTGAAATCCTTCCCCGTTCGCAAGACTTCCCCGAAAGGCCCCTGAAAGCGCTCCTGAATGCCCGCATCGCGGCCCTATCATAAGAGATGCGGACCGGCTAATAGAATGAAGAAGCTCGACTTCCTCTTTTTCGACGCGGGCGGGGGGCACCGCAGTTCGGCTAACGCGCTCAAACTGGCCATCGAGCGCGACGGCCGGCCGTGGGAAGTGCGTTTGGTGAATCTTCAGGAGCTGCTCGATCCGCTGGATGTGTTCCGCAAGCTCACCGGACTGCGGCTTCAGGATGTGTACAACCTGATGCTCAAGAAGGGCTGGACGCTGGGGTCGTCTCAGTTGGTCAGGCCGATGCAGTTGCTCATCCGGTTGTATCACCGCAAGCAGGTGGAATTGCTCGAACGGCATTGGCGCGAGAGCCGCCCCGACATGGTGGTTTCTTTCATCCCGCACTTCAATCGCGCAATCGCCGAAAGCAGGACGCGCGCCATCCCCGGCGTTCCGTTCGTCACGATCATTCTCGACATCGCGGATTATCCGCCCCATTTCTGGATCGAACGCGAATCCGAGTACATCATTTGCGGCTCCGAGCGGGCGGTGGAGCAGGCGCGAGCCTCTGGTCATTCCGACGACCGTATCTTTCGTACGTCCGGAGTGATTCTGCACCCGCGGTTTTACGAACCCGTGCAGGTGGACCGGCGCGCGGAGCGCATGCGGCTGGGGCTCGATCCGGACCGCCCCACGGGGCTGGTGCTTTTCGGAGGTCAGGGCAACCGCGTCATGCTCGACATCGCGAAGCGGCTGGATGCTTCGGGGCTCGATCTGCAACTCATCTTTATATGCGGCCGGAACGAGAAGCTGCGCGAGCGGCTGCGCGCGGCGAAGTTGAAGCTGCCGCGGTTCGTCGAAGGCTTCACCACGGAAATTCCCTATTACATGCATCTCAGCGATTTCTTCATCGGAAAGCCGGGTCCGGGCAGCATCAGCGAGGCGCTGGCGATGAAGCTGCCGGTGATCGTGGAGCGCAACGCGTGGACGCTGCCGCAGGAGCGCTACAACACGGAATGGGTGACGGAGCGCGGGGTCGGGCTGGTGGTGCCGAGTTTCCGGCGCATCGCCGAGGCGGTCGGGTGGATGCTGGAGCCGGAAGCGTTCCGCCGCTTCCGCGAACGCGCCGCGGCCGTTCACAACCGCGCCGTGTTCGAGATTCCAGACAACCTCGCGTCCATTTTCGAAAGGCATGGCATAAGATAGAGAGCTATGTACTGGCTCGGCATTGACGTAGGTACCGGAGGAACGCGCGCGCTGCTGGTGGACCGCCAGGGAAAGGTGAAAGCGGGCTTCACCGCGCCGCATGAGGATATGCGAATGGAGCGGCCCTTGTGGGCCGAGCAGCGTCCGGAGAACTGGTGGGACGCGGCACAGCAGGCCATTCGCGGGGTGCTGGCCCAGGCAGGCGTTTCCGGAAAGGACGTTCGGGGCATAGGGCTTTCCGGTCAGATGCACGGGTTGGTAATGCTCGACGAGCGCGATCAGGTGATCCGCCCGGCGCTCATCTGGTGCGATCAACGCAGCCAGGCGCAGGTGGATTACGTGAATGCGAAGCTCGGCCGCGAGAACGTTCTGAAGTGGACCGCGAACCCGGTGCTCACCGGCTTCACACTGCCGAAACTGCTCTGGGTGCGCGACAACGAGCCACCGAACTTCGAGCGCGTGCGGAAAATCCTGCTGCCGAAGGATTACGTGCGGTTCCGGCTCACGGGCGAGTACGCCACGGAAGTCTCCGACGCCTCGGGGACGTCGCTGTTCGACGTGGTGAACCGGCGGTGGTCCTACGAGATGGTGGACGGACTGGGGCTGGACCGCGGGATTCTGCCGTCGGTCGCAGAGTCGGATGTGGTGAGCGGCTGCGTGACGACTGCGGCGGCGGAAGCGACCGGGCTTGCGCCCAACACCCCGGTGGTGGGCGGCGGCGGAGACCAGGCGTCGAGCGCGGTGGGGAACGGCATCGTGGAGCCGGGCATCGTGTCGTGCACACTGGGTACCTCCGGAGTGGTGTTCGCGCATATGGAGAAGGTGGCGTACGACCAGGCCGGGCGCGTCCACACCTTCTGCCACGCGGTGCGCGGGAAATGGCACGTGATGGGTGTGACGCAGGGCGCGGGGCTGAGCTTGCAGTGGTTCCGCAACCAGCTTGCGCCGGACAAGAATTACGACCAGCTCACGGCGGAAGCGGCGACGGCGCCCCCGGGTTCGCAGGGGCTGTACTGGCTGCCGTACCTGATGGGCGAGCGCACGCCGCATCTGGACGCCTCTGCGCGCGGCGGGTGGATCGGGCTGACGAACAAGAACACGCGCGCCGATCTGATCCGCGCGCTGCTGGAAGGCGTGAGCTACAGCCAGAAGGATTGCCTGGACATCATCGAGGAACTGGGCGTAACGGTGACCTCGGTGCGCGCCTCGGGGGGCGGCGCGAAAAGCGCGTTCTGGCGGCAAATGCTGGCCGATGTGTTCAACAAGCGCGTGGTGGTTCTGGAGACGCAGGAGGGGTCGGCGTACGGGGCGGCGTTGCTCGCGCTGGTGGGCACGGGCGAGTATGCATCGGTACAGGAAGTGTGCCGCGCGGCAATTCGGGAAGTGGATTGCGCGAATCCCGATCCAGCCCGCGCCGAACTGTACGCACGCGGGCACAAGGTGTATCAATCCCTCTACCCAGCATTGAAACCGCTGGGACTGTAACACCGTGCATGCCCCGGAAAGGGCCGGATTGACCTACTGCGACGTCAGCCTTCCTGTGCCGCTGGACCGGGCGTTCACCTATTTGCTGCCGGAAACGCTCCGTCCGCGCGTGCTGCCGGGATGCCGGGTCGTAGTCCCGTTCGGCTCGCGAAGACTCACGGGCGTGGTGCTGCGCTCGCACAATGAGCCTCCCGACGGCCCGGTGCGCGAGGCGCTGCGGCTGCTCGACAACGAGCCGGTGCTGAGCGAGGAAATGCTCGCCCTCGCCCGCTGGATTGCCGGCTACTACTGCGCGCCGCTCGGTGAAGTCCTGCGGACTATGGTGCCGCTCGCGAGCGAGATACGGCGCAGCAAGGTTTACGCGCTCACCGACAAAGGCCGGGACGCGCTCAAGCGGCTCAGCGTTTCCGAGGCCGCGTCCGAGGACCCGGCCGTGAGGCTGATGAGCCTGCTTGAATGGCGGCCGCGGTCTGCCGCTTATCTCACGAAAGAGATCCCAACAGCGCCGCGCCTGCTCCGCGGGTTGGAAAAGAAAGGCTTCGTTGAGCAGGAATGCCTGGAATCGGAGCGCGACCCGTTCCGCGCGCCCGCGGCGAAGCTCCGGATCGAGGCGCTTGGTCCCGCGCCGCCAGGAAAATACAAGAAAGCCGAGCGCGAGCTGCTGGCCTACCTGGAGCTGCACCCGGGATCGCACAACCTCAAAGACGTGGAAGCGTCTGTCCGTAATGCCGGAGAAGCGGCGCGTGCGCTGGCGCGCAGAGGGATCGTTTCGCTCAAGCCGGAACTGCCGGCGATCAACACGCACTACGCGCGCCCGCCGCACGTGCTGAATCCGCACCAGCAGGCGGCGTTTGACGCCATCCGCGAGGCCCTGGAGGCGCGCACGTTCAGAACCTTTCTGCTGCAAGGCGTGACCGGCTCGGGCAAGACCGAAGTGTATTTGAACGCGATCGAGGCGGCGCTGGCGGCCGGCCGGGGCGCGCTGCTGCTGGTGCCGGAGATCGCGCTCACGCCCGCCGTGGCCGGTCAGTTCTTCCACCGCTTCGGCGACCGCGTCGCGATCCTTCATTCCGCCTTCGGCGATGCAGAGCGCGCCGAGCAATGGCGGCGGATCCGTTCGGGAGCCGCTGGCGTGGTGGTCGGGACGCGCTCCGGAGTGTTCGCGCCTGTGGCGAATCTCGGGCTGATCATCGTGGACGAGGAGCACGACCAGAGCTACAAGCAGGAGGAAACGCCGCGCTACAACGGCCGGGACGTGGCGATCGTGCGAGCACAGGCCGCCGGCGCGTGCGTGGTGCTCGGCTCGGCGACGCCGAGTCTCGAAAGCCGGTACAACGCCGCGCGCGGCAAGTACACCCTCCTGGTGCTGCCGGAACGCGTCGAGCAGCGCCCGCTGCCGCGGGTCGAGGTGATCGACATGCGCGTCGAGTTTCTGGAGACGCGCAAACAGAGCACCTTTTCGCGCCGCATGATCGAGGCGATCGGCGCGCGGCTGGAAAACGGCGAGCAGACGATGGTGCTGCTCAACCGGCGGGGGTTTTCGAGCTTCGTCGCGTGCCGTTCCTGCGGCGAGCGCATCGAGTGCGCCAACTGCGCCGTCACGCTCACCTATCACCGCCGCGACCAGCGCCTGCTCTGCCACTACTGCAACTACGCCGAGCGCGTGCCAAGCCGGTGCCCGAAGTGCGATAGCGAGTACATCTATTTCCTGGGCATCGGTTCCGAGCGCGTGGAGGCGGAGCTGCACCAAATTTTCCCCACCGCCCGGATCGCGCGCATGGACCGCGACACCATTACCGGCAAGCGCGCGTACGAGACGATTCTTTCGGGCTTCCGCGAGGGCAACTACGACATCCTCGTGGGCACGCAGATGATCGCCAAGGGACACGACATCCCGAACGTCACGCTGGTGTGCGTGGTGTCCGCCGACGTCGGGCTGGGGATGCCGGATTTCCGCGCCGCCGAGCGGACGTTTCAGTTACTCACGCAGGTGGCGGGACGCGCGGGGCGTGGCAGCGTGCCGGGAGAGGTGCTCGTGCAGACGATCAATCCCGACCACTACGCCATACGCTTCGCCGCGGCGCAGAATTACGACCAGTTTTACGAGAAGGAGCTCGAATTCCGGCGCATGATGCGGTACCCGCCTTTCAGCGCGCTGGCGAACGTGCTCGTGCGCAGCGAAAGCCGGGAGCAGGCGCTCAAGCTGAGCGCTGACCTGGGCGCGCTGCTTACGCCGCCGCCGGAGCACTTGAGGGTGCTCGGTCCGGCGGAAGCGCCAGTGCCGCGGCTGAAAAAGGAGTACCGCTACCAGTTGCTGATCAAGGCGGCGAGCCGCAAGGCGCTCAAGGGAGTGCTCGAAGACATGCGGCGCTTCGCGCTCGAACGCAAGTGGCCGGCCACGGCGCTCGTGATTGACGTCGATCCGCTGACTCTGCTCTGATGACTTCTGTGCCCTCCTTCGAGGCGATGGAAGAGAACCTGCGCGTGACGCTGGGCGCGTTTGCGCGGGCCAAACCCACGGGCGAGGTTCGGAACTTTCCGGGCATCACGGTGTGCTGCTCGGATGTGAACTTCGCGATGTTCAACGCCTCGGTGATCACCGCTCCGGTGATGAACGTGGCGCAACTGGAGGAGCGGATCGCGACGGCGGCGGGGTACTACCGGGAGCGCGGGCTGCCGTGGTCGTGCTGGCTTTGCCAGGAGTGGATCGATAAGCGCGTGCGCAGCCGCGTGGCCGGCGCGTTCTACAGGCACGGACTGCACCTGGTGGTGGAACTGCCAGGCATGGAGGCCAACCGCCTTGCGCCGCCGCGGCGCCCTCTGCCCCAACTGGTTTTTCGCAAGGTGGAAAGCAGCCGCGACCGCGCAGATTTCACTCACCTCATGGCGGCTGCGTTCGGCATCCCGCATTCGATCTCCCGCGAAGTGTACGAATCGGCGGAGACCTGGCAAAGCGGCCTTACGGGGTGGCTGGGATATCTGGAGGGAGAGGCGGTCACAAGCGCCGCGACCGTGATTGCGGGAGGAGTAACCGGGGTGTACGCCGTCGGCACGCTTCCGCGGTTCCGGCGCAGCGGATGTGCCGAAGCGGTGATGCGCCACGCGCTGGCGCAGGCGCAGCAGGTCTCGGGCATCGAGCGCAGCGTGCTGGAGGCGAGTGAGCAGGGATACCGGCTGTATGAAAAGATGGGCTACCGCACGGTGGCCCGGTACGCGGTGTTTGCGTACGGGTAAAGCGCGTGCTCGGGACCTCCGGCTCGTACCGGCGGTTATCCCCCCGCCAGCTTCCCCCCGGCTATGAGGGCTTCCACAGCCGCGATCTCTTTTGAGAGCGGCTGGTCGGCGGTGATTTTGGGAATCAGCTTGCGCGCCGCTTCGATGGGTTCGCTCGAGCGGAGCGGCGCGAGGCAATCCAGGGCGCGCGCCGCGGTCAGCGCTTCGATCGCCAGCACGGTGCGTGTGTTGCGCACTACGTCCTTGAACTTAAGCGCGGCGGTCATGCCCATGCTGACGAAGTCCTCTTTGTTCCCGCTTGTGGTGAGCGATCCGGGCGAAGCCGGATGACAGAGCACGCGGTTTTCAGCCACGAGCGCGGCTGCGGACACCTGCGCCATCATCAGCCCGGATTCCAGCCCCGGACGGCCGGCGAGAAATGGCGGCAAGTCCTCGTTCAGCGCGGGGTTCACCAGGCGGTCGATGCGGCGCTCGGAGATGCCGGCTAGTGCGGTGAGCGCGATCGCCATGTAGTCCAGCGTGAGCGCGAGCGGCTGGCCGTGAAAATTTCCTCCCGAAAAGATTTCGTCGCCGATCACGAGAGGGTTATCGGTGGCCGAGTTGAGCTCGATGGTGAACACGCGCCGCGCCTCGGCCAGCGTGTCGCGCACCGCGCCGTGCACCTGCGGCGCGCATCGGAGCGAATAAGCATCCTGAACGCGGCGGCATGCGGCGTGCGACGCGCGAATTTCGCTGCCCTCAAGGAACCTGAGCAGCCGGCTGGCGCTGGCGGACTGCCCGCTGAACGGCCTTGCCGCGTGGATGCGCGGATCGAACGCGCGCGGCGTGCCGCGAAGGGCGTCGAGCGTCATGGCGCACACGAGGTCGGCCGTTGCGGCCAGCGTTTCCGACGCGGCCAGTTCCAGGCAGCCGATCGCCAGCATGCCCTGCGTGCCGTTCACTAGCGAAATGCCTTCCTTGGAAGCCAGGGAGAGCGGCTCAATGCCAGCGCGCCTGAGGGCTTCCCCGCCCGGCAGGACCACGCCGTCGAATTCCGCCTCGCCCTCGCCGGTCAACACCAGCGCGATGTGCGCGAGCGGCGCCAGATCTCCGCTTGCCCCGACGCTTCCTCTGGCGGGCGCCACCGGCGTCACGCCTCGATTCAGCAGTTCGCAAAGGCGTTCGGCCACCACCGGCCGGATGCCCGAAAATCCTTTGGCGAGAACGTTCGCGCGGATCAGCATCATGGCGCGCACCTCGGCGCGGCTGAGCGGGCTGCCCACTCCGCAGGCGTGCGAGCGCACCACGTTGCGCTGCAACTCCTCGAGCTGATCGGGTGGAATCGGAACGCTGGCCAGTTGCCCCACTCCGGTGTTGACGCCGTATACGGGCTCTCCACTGGCCGCGAGACGCTCGACCACCTCGCGCGACCGCTGCATTTTCGCGATCGCTTCAGGCGCCAGAGACACCGGCCCACCGCCCGCCGCCGTCTCCACCACCTCTTCGATGGTGAGATGCTCGCCGTCCAGGACCGTCATAGCTTGATCGTAACGTAGCGCCTACAAGGAGCCGCGGCTCGCGATATAATCCCGCTCTGGTCAGAAATCACAGAGGAGGCACTATGTCGCAATCAGATGCTAGAGGGGGGCGGCGTGGATTTCTGCGGCGGTTGATGGCGGTTGCCGGAGTGTCCGCGGCAGCTCCCGCGGCGGGAGTCGCGCAGCCGCGAGCAGGCGAGTTTCAATTGCCCAGCTATGCGCGGGCCCAGAACTACAGGTCCCTGAAACAATCCAGTTACGACCGCACCGGCGGCAACGCAGACCGCTACTCGATCCGCCCCGGGGCAACGCAGGAGTTGTTCAACTCCAACGGGCCGGGCGTCATCACCCACATCTGGTTTACCATTGCGGCCCAAAGCCAAAACCATCTCAAGGAACTCGTGCTGCGCATGTACTGGGACGGCAACGCGAAGCCGAGCGTCGAAGCTCCAATAGGAGACTTCTTCGGTTTGAACCTGGGGCAGTACCAGATCTATGAATCGGCTTACCTGGCCTGCTCGCCCGGCCGCTCGCTGAACTGTTACTTTGCCATGCCGTTCCGCAAGTCGGCGCTTATGACGGTGACGAACGAGGGCTCGTCCCCGGTCAACGCGTTTTATTCCAACATCGATTACCAGCTTGTCCCGTCGCTTCCCGCCGACACGCTTTACTTCCACGCGCAGTACCGGCAGGCTTCCCCCTGCATTCCGAACAAGGACGCAAAGCTGAACCCGGACGGCGCGCAGAATTACGTCTACATGGAGGCGCGCGGGCGCGGGCACCTCATGGGCGTGACGCTCGGAGTGCTGCTGAACGCCGACGGCTGGATGGGCGAAGGCGACGACATGATTTTCATCGACGACGAAACCAAGCCCGCCATCATCGGCACCGGATCGGAGGATTATTTCCTTGGAAGCTGGAATTTCGGCGGGCGCGACGGCGCGGTCCCATTCGCCCACCATTACTACGGCGCGCCGCTGATCATCATGCCGGAGCGCACCGGCGGGCGCTACTGCTGCTACCGCTGGCACGGCGACAATCCGGTGACCTTCACCCGGTACATCAAGCACACCATGGAACACGGCCACGCCAACGACCGGGGAGACAATTTCTTCTCCGTCGCTTACTGGTATCAGGACACGCCCTATACCGACTTCCCCGCCCTGCCCCCTGTGGCCGAGCGCATTCCGCGCGTGAAACTGAGCTGAAACGGCGCGGGTACAGTTTTAAAGCCAGCGGGCCGGCCACGCCCGGCCCGCGAGCGCACGGCGCTGCGCGACGAGTGAGCTACTGGACGAGCGCGGGGGCGAGTTCGGCCATCCGCTCGCGCGGAATCGTGCGGCGGAGCAAGGGCGGATCGAAAGCGCCGAGACTCTGGCGGGCGGACTCCCGCACGAGACTGTCGGGGTGGTCCACAGCGCGGAGCAGGATCGCCAGCGCTTTTTCGTCGGGCCAGGCCAGAAGGGAAGGTGTGATGTCGCCTACGAGTTGCCCGGGCGTCGCGGAGGGCAATCGCGCCGCCTCGGCCTGGAGCCATGCATCACGCTGGGCTTCGGAAAACGGTTTGACGTCGATGTCCGTCCAGTCCGATTCGATAGAAGCTTCGCGCTTCCAGGTTGTCAACCTGACGGAGTAAACGCCGGGTTGGTCGAAACGATACACCAGATGAAGCGGCAGCCTCGAGCGGGGTGAATCCGGCGGCGCCACGGTTCCAAAGCCGCCGATGACGCCGCGGAGAACCGAGGGTGGACGAAGCGGCGGGAGCAGTTTTCCCTCGCGGCGCACCTCAAGCTTGTAGTCGCCGAAAGCCCAGGGCGAGGCCACGTACGGATAAAAGATATCGTGCGGCCCCGGCAGGTCGGCTTCGATCCAGACGGGCATCCTGACGTATGCGGTCCCCTGCACGCGGAGATATGCCTTGCGGCTGCTGAACCGCACCGGCACCGGATCGCTGCACGCGGCGCGCACGCAAACCTGTATGTCCGCCATGCCCTCATCGGGGGCGTTCGCGGGTATTTTCAGATTGATCTGGTCGGGGCCCACGTATATCAGGCCGGCCGGCTTGCCTGCCACCGTCACGCGCACGCCGCAAGCCTCCTCCGGATACGAGCCTTTCAGCGGGATGCTCGCGGCGCACGTTGCAAAACCTTTTCCGTAGATGGTGGGAATCCCTCCAGGAGCAAGCATTCGCGGGCGGGCGCACCCGAACGGTGTGACGCCTTCCCGGGTGAAATGCGGCCTCGGCTGCGCTTGTGCCGGCTTCTCAAACGACCTGGGGGAGAGCGGTGAAGAGCGCATACGAGCGCGCTTGCTGACTATAGAAAATGTGGATTTTGTTCAGAGCCAGCAACACTGCCGCAAGGAGAGCTGGTACACGCAACTCGGGGGCAGCGGCGAACCCAATCAGGACTGTTAGCATAATCGCGGCGGCGCCCGCAGCCAGGGACAGCCGTCTGATGTCAACCGCCTTTGATGCGTCGCTGCCTAATAGAGTTACTTTGAGAAGGAAGTAGTAGAGCGGAGGATGGACAAGGTCCTTTCTCGCAATGGTCCACGCCGTTTTCGCTTCCGCTAATGCGACCCTGCGTGAAAATAACTCGTCACCCTCGACACTTTCGGCGTCAAGACAAGCCACCCGCAGAAACATTCCCAGGAGGAGTATGAGCAAGGCGGCTAGTGAAACCCAGATTTTGTTGTTGCATAGTCTTTCGATGCGGAACATGAGTTCCTCCACCGAATGCGCGGAACCCGCTTGCTTCAGTCCTTCTTGCGGCGTTCCGCTTGACTGGAACCTCAACCAACGCTAGGAGCTTGTTGAAAAACCCAAACTGAGCGCTTGGCTGATCAAACAAGGGCTGGGACAATTGTTTCATGCGCGGCGACGATCAGCAGCAAACGGGAATGTTCAGCTATGTATGCCTGGAGGACCGGGTGCCGGCGGATCATCCTCTGCGGGCCATCCGCAAGACGGTCGACGAGATCCTGCGGGCGATGGCGAAG
>JAKOTR010000051.1 GCA_029776225.1 Acidobacteriota bacterium
TGGTGGGCCACATCGGTCTCCTTTCCGTTGAACTCCTCATTCCCGGAATAGGAAAACAGATTTGGCCCACCCAGCACAAGGCCGCCCAGATTTGTTTTGGGACCTCCGCTGCGGCTCGGTGCCCTCGCCTCCGCTCCGGCCCCAAAACGAATGCGACTCAACCGGTCTGAACGGAATTTACAGAAAGGATGTTACACCGACACTCAGCACGGTTCTCCTCGTTGTTGTTGGGCCTTTACGCCGCTGATGCCATCGCCTTCTCACCCTGGGCTAATCATTATTACTAGGTCCGGTGGTTCGGTTATAGACTGTTCTGGTGCAAAAAGCAATCCACTATCTGCTTCGAGGAAAACCAATCATCTCTTTGGCGTCTTCAGCCAGGTCTTCCAGTGAAGCGTGAACTAAGTCTGAAAACTCGCGGCGGTTTGTGCGCAGCTCAAGGGATGAAATTGATATATTGGCTGGCGGCTGTTTAGGGGAGCGTTCTAGCGGCTTCATTGTCGAAGCGGATCAGACTGGCCTTTGCGCTGCGCTGGACATCCCATCGACATAGGCGATCCAAGCGGCGCTGGGCAAGGGGGGCAACAGGGCAGCAAGAGAGACAGGGCAATGGCCGATTATGGAACCTATTCCGATAGCCCAACCTGATTGAATGCAAGCTATTTGCATATCGAGCGGCGGTACGTTGGGCTGTATGCCTTCCGCCTGTTCCAATCTCACTTGTGGCCGTAGCTCAGAAAAGCCCTAGAACGCGTTTAGAGCGCCATATAATCGTCTGGCGCTAGACAAGGTAATCCCTGCCTGTGGTCGGCAAAGGCTCAGAGAGGCTGTTCCAATTGCGCCGTTAGTTGGCAGCCAAGCCGCTCCAAGAGGACTTCTGGCCACGCAAGGATTAGACGGAGTCTGTCACACAACTGCTCCCAACTTGCATCAGTCGGGCGCCTTTCGACAATAAGAACGGGAACGGCATCCCCAGTCGGCCTCAACTGGTGGGCGTACCTAAGAACTTGCCCGAGACCGATCGGAGTTCCGGTTCGCGGATGTCGGTGAAGCCACTCAGGCCCAGTTGCACCCGATTGCTTCCGCCCTTAGATCTTCGTAGCGCCGGGGCTGAGAATCTGAGCCTTTTTCCTTCCGTAGACGCTACGCCTCAGTTGCACAGTGCGCACACCGCAGATGTGTACACGCGGCGCACAAGACGGCCACATTTGGGCGCTCTACACCCTATGTGTTTGAAAATACAAGGAGGCTTCTGGCGGAGAGAGAGGGATTCGAACCCTCGATACGGTTTCCCGTATACACGCTTTCCAAGCGTGCGCCTTCAACCGCTCGGCCATCTCTCCTTTGAGATTCGTTGCGGCTTTCCCAACAGGATACCAGCATCGGCGGGCGGAAGGCATCCGGGGCGGGACGGGCCGCGGCGGGCGGCGGCGCCGTCCGGTGTCTTGCCGGCGTAAACGGCCACCCGGGGGCGGAATGGGGCACCCGGGGCGCCGAGTTGGTTAAAATCGTGAGTTGTCCGAGCCCCGTGTATCCGTCGTCATTCCGACGCTGGTTGCCGGACCAGCGCTCGTGGAGTGTCTTGCTTCGCTGGTGCGGCAGTCCTACCGGGGCTTTGAAATCCTGGTGGTCGATAACAGCGGCAGGCAGCTCGCGCGGGAGGCGGGCGCAGAGCGTTTCGGCGCCGTCATCCTGGAACAGAAAGAAAACATCGGGTTCGGCGCGGCCGTAAACGCGGGTTTTCGCTACTCCCGGGCGCCGCTGCTGGCCACTCTGAACGACGACGCCGTGGCGCATCCGGACTGGCTCGCCCAGCTCGTCGCCGCGGCCGAGGCGCACCCTCGCGCCGGCATGTTCGCCTCGCAGGTGGTGCTGTCGGAAACCGGGCAGCTCGATTCGGCCGGCATGCTCATCTGCGGCGACGGCACCAGCAAGCAGCGCGGGCATTTCGAGCCGCCCGAACGCTACAACCGGCTCGAAGAGGTGCTGCTGCCCAGCGGGTCCGCCGCGCTCTACCGCCGCGAAATGCTGGATGAAATCGGCATGTTCGACGAGGATTTCTATCTCTACTGCGAGGACACGGACCTGGGCCTGCGCGCGCGGTGGGCCGGCTGGACGTGCATTTACGTCCCCGGCGCGCGGGTCGATCACGGATACTCGGCGACGGCGGGCAGGGCGTCGCCGCTCAAGGCCTACTACGTGGAGCGCAACCGGCTGTGCGTGCTGCTGAAGAATTTTCCGGCCAGCCTGCTGCTGCGCGCGCCGGGCGAAACCCTGGCGCGGTACGTCTGGCACTGCGTCTCCATCCTGCAGAACCGGGGAATGGCGGCGCGTTTCACCGAGGGGAATCACGGCATGCTCGATCTGGCGTTCATCGTCGTCCGGGCGCACGCCGCGGTCGCCTTTCGCGCCTGGAGCATCTGGAAGAAGCGGCGCGCGCTCCGCAAAACCGCGCGGCTGACCGCCGCGGAATTCCGCGCCCTGCTTGAGAAACACCGGATCGCGGCGCGGGAGGTGGCTGCTCTATGAGCGTTCCCGAACCCGGTTCGCTGCTCATCGTCGTGCCCGCGTTCAACGAAGAAGGCGCCATCGGGAACGTGGTGCGGGAGGTGCGCGAGACGCTTCCCGGCGTTCCCGTGCTGGTCATCGACGACTGCTCGATCGACAACACGGCGGCGCTGGCGCGCGAGGCAGGCGCCCAGGTGCTTCCGCTGCCGCACCATCTCGGCCTGGGGGGCGCCGTGCAGGCAGGCTACAAGCTCGCTTTCGAACTCGGATACGATTACGTCATCCGCATCGACGGCGACGGCCAGCACGACCCCGCCTACATCATGAAGATTTACGAAACGCTGCGCGTCACCGGCTGCCAGATGGTCATCGGCTCGCGCTACCTCAACAACGATCACGCTCATTCCAGCTTCATACGCGGGCTGGGGATACGCTTCTTCCGCCTCGTGCTGTGGCCCATTCTCGGCCAGTACGTTCACGACCCGACCTCGGGTTTCGTCGGCGTGAACCGCGAGGCGCTCCAGGTCTTCAGCAAAAGCTTCCCGCTCGAGTACCCGGAAATCGAAGCGCTGGTCGTGTTGCAGCGCAAGGCGTTCCGCTTCGTCGAGGTGCCGTGCCGCATGCGGCCGCGCGCCGCGGGCAAGAGCAGCATCACCGCTTTGAAGTCGCTGTACTACATCATTCACGTACTGCTTGGCGTTTTCGTCAACGTGCTCAAGTACGAGCCGAAGCGCAGAAAGCGATAAACGCGGGGAAAACAATGGACGGTCTGATGAACTTCCTGACGGGGCTGAGCCTGGTGTTGATCGCCCTGGTGCTGTTCTCGGTGCGCCGGTCGCACATCCGCGTCGAGTACTCAGTGAGCTGGCTGGGCGCTGCGCTCACGCTGCTTGTGGTTTCGCGTTCCGAGGCGTTGATGAACCGCGCGGCCGCGATTCTGGGACTGACAACCGCTCCGCTGGCCCTGCTCACGCTGGTGGGCTGCGTCTTTCTCATCGTTCTGTTCCGGCTCTCGGTGCTCATCTCGGCGTTGAAAGACGCCAACATCGCGCTCGCCCAGCGCGTTGCGGTTTTAGAATTCCATTTGCGCTCCCTCAATGAAAAAATCCAGACGCGTTGAAAAGAAGGAAAAGGAAAAAGCCGCCGTCGCTCCGGCGGTATTCAAGTTCCGCGCGTGGCACTACGCCGTTGCGCTGGCGGCGGCGCTCATCGCCGTGCTCGAGGTATACGGCCCCGCGCTGCGCGGCGAGTTCGTCTTCGACGATCACTACCTGCCCTTCACGGGGCAGGAGTTCGCCAACGCGCCGCTCAAAAACTGGCTCGGCGTCCGCCCGCTGTTGATGATTTCCTTTTGGGCGAATCTCCGCCTGTACGGCCTCGAACCGTTTTCCTACCACCTGTTCAATGTCCTCTGCCACCTCGTGACGAGCGTGCTTGTTTTCCTCGCAGTGAGGCGGCTGCTCACCTGGGCCGGCAGCGGCGGGACCGCCGGAACCGCGCTGGCCGCGTTCGCCGGGGCGTTGTTCCTGCTGCACCCGGTGCAGACCGAGTCCGTCGCTTACGTGGCGAGCCGCTCGGAAGTGCTCAGCGTGATGTTCTTTTATGCGGCCTTCGTCGTCTTCCTTTATCGCCGCTCGGAATCCATTTCCTGGATTGCCGCCGTAGCGGTTCTGTTGCTGTTCGGCGCGGCCGCAAGCACGAAGGAGCATGCCGCGGTCCTTCCGCTGCTGCTTCTGCTGACGGATTACTACTGGACCCCGGGATTCTCGCTGAAGGGGATTGTTCGAAACTGGCGCCTGTACGCCCTGATGGCGATCGGAGGGGCGCTGGCGGCCCGGATGATTATCCGCGTGTTGTCGGAGGCCGATACGGCGGGATTTTCGCTCAAGGAATTCACTTGGTATGAGTACTTCTACACCCAGTGCCGCGCGATCTGGGTGTATATCAGGCTTTTCTTTTTGCCCTACGGCCAGACGGTGGACTACGACTTTGCCGTCTCGCGCACCCTGTTCGAGCACGGCGCGATCTTCGGCCTCGTTGGCCTGGCGGCGCTGGCGGCGGCCGCGTTTTATTTCCGCCGGCGCTACCCGCTGGCTTCCTACGGGTACTTCGCTTTTCTGATTTTGCTGGCGCCCACCTCGTCGGTGCTGCCCATCGCCGACCCCGTGGCGGAGCGGCGCATGTACTTGCCGATCATCGGCCTGATTCTGATCGTGTTGGAGTTTCTCCGCCGCTGGAAGACCACTCCCGCCACTAAGGCAGCCGCGCTGGTGGCAGTTCTTTGCATCTTTGGCGCGCTCACTTTCCAGCGCAGCAAGGTGTGGGCCGGCCCGCTGCCGCTCTGGGAGGACGCCGCCCGGAAATCTCCGAACAAGCAGCGCGTTCAGTTCCAGCTTGGCTTTGCCCATTTCACGCAAGGGCGCTGCGCCGAGGCGCTCGAGCGGTTCGAACTAGCCGCGCGGCTGGCCCCGCCCGATTACCGGCTTCTTACCGATTGGGGGCTGGCGTTGGACTGCCTGAACCGGCGCGAGGAGGCGATCCAGAAACTGCGCGAAGCGGCCGCGATCTGGAATAACGCGCACGTGAACTCGCTGATCGGCTTTGTGTACATCAAAGCGGGCAAGCGCGACGAGGCCCTGGCCGCTCTCAACACCGCCGCCGCGATCAACCCGCGCTACGACATGACCTACGTCTACCGCGGCGCGCTCTACGCTTCGGAGAACGACTGGGAGAAGGCGCTCGCCGACTACCGCCACGCCCTCAAGCTCAACCGCATGAACGATCTGGCGCGCCAGGGAATCGCGCAAGCCGAGCGCGCCCTCAAAGGCCGCTGACGTGCCGCTGCGCATTGGCATCAACGCCCTGTACCTGATTCCCGGCGGGGTGGGGGGCACCGAAATTTACCTGAGGCACCTGCTGGCGGCGCTCGCTGCCATCGATCGGGAAGACGAATACACCGTTTTCACCAACCGTGAGACCGGCCCGGACCTTGTGCCCGCGCAGCCGAATTTCCGCCACGCGCCGCAGAGAGTTCCCGCCTCGTTCCGCCCGGCGCGCATCATCTGGGAGCAGACCGTGCTGCCCGTAGAAGCCGCGCGCCGGAAGCTGGACGTGCTGTTCAACCCTGGCTTCACGGCGCCCGTGCTGCGCGCCTGCCCGAACGTCACCGTCTTTCACGACTTGCAGCACAAGCGCCACCCGGAATACTTCCGCTGGTTTGATTTGCCGTTCTGGCGCTTTTTTTTGTGGTCCGCCGCGCACACGTCGAGGCTGCTGTTGGCCGTTTCCGATGCTACCCGCGCGGATCTGCTGCGGTTTTACAGCGTGCCGGAGGACAGGGTCCGCACGGTGCTGCACGGCGTCGATCCGCGGTTTTTCGAGATCGGACGGGAGCGCGGTTGTCCCGAGCCGTACATCCTGTGCGCTTCCACGCTGCACCCGCACAAGAACCTCGGCCCGCTGATTCGCGCCTACGCCGAACTGCGGCGCGTTCGGCCGGAGTTCAAGCTGGTGATCACCGGCGTGCGGGGTTTCCACACTGAGGCGCTGGAAGCGCTGGTCGGCGAACTGGGTTTGCAAGACTGCGTGCGCTTTACCGGCTGGCTCGCGCGCGAGGAGCTGTATCGCGTGTTCCGCGACGCCTGGGCGTTCGTCTACCCGTCCACTTTTGAGGGATTCGGGCTGCCGGTGCTGGAGGCCCTCGCCGCCGGCATTCCCACGGCTTGCTCCTCGATTGAGCCGCTGGCCTCACTCGCGGCGGATGCCGCCGTGCAGTTTGACCCCGGCGATCACAAGGCGATGCTCGAAGCGATCGACCGCGTGGTGTCCGACGATGACTTGCGCGCGCGCCTCTCCGCGGCCGGACCGCGCCGCGCCGCGGAATTCTCCTGGCAGAAGGCCGCCGCAGCCACGCTCAAAGCCCTGCGCGACGCCGCGGGACGGATCAGCCCGTAAGCCTTTTGAGAAGGCCCGAAAAAAACGAGCCAAAACTGTTCTTCTCGACCGCCGCACCGTCCTTGCCGGTAAGCTGCTGCGCGAGCTGCGAAACGGCCTTGGCGAACTTGCTCCCCGAGGCGGCCGGTTTGCCCTCGATGATCGACTTCTTGATGGCCTCGGGATCGGCGGGCAGAACGGCGAACACCGGGCATTCGAGCGCCGTTTCGATTTCCTCCCGCCGCAGCCTCAGGTCATTGCGGTCGCGGTTGACGACGATCCGCATCTTCGACCGGTCCGTCCCGTTCCTTTGAAGATAGGCGCGGGCGCGCTGGACCGAGTGCAAAGCGCCCAGTTCATTGGTGGTCACCATCAGCAGGTCGTCGCACATGCGCGCCAGCGCGGCGTTCCAGGGCCCGTACGCCCCGCCGGCGTCGAGCACGATGGCCGAATAGGCCCGGCGCGCGTAGTTGATGATGCAGGCGGGGTCCGCCGTTTCCCCCATGCCGTCCACCGGGTTTTCCGGCGAGAGCAGGACATCGACGCCCTGGCAGGGCGTGACGAGCGCCTTCCACAGGTCGGCGTCGAGGCTGCCCGCGTGGGCCAGCGCATCGGCGAAGCTGTAACTCGATTTCAGCTTGAGGAGAAACCCGGCAGTGCCGGTCATCCAGTCGAGGTCGGCCAGCAGCACGCGGTCATGGTCTCGCTTGAAGGCGAACGCGAGCTGGCAGGCCAGAGTGGTGGCCCCGCAGGCACCCTTGGCCGGCATGACGCAGTAGACGCGGCCGGCTGGTTCGGTCTCCCGGGAGACCCGCGAGGCGTGGAAGCGCGACAGCTTGGCGAGCGCCGCATGGAGTTGCTCCGCGGTGAACGGCTGTACGAGGAACTCGCTGGCGCCTTCGCGCAGGCACTGAAGGATCAGATCGGGGTCGTTCGAGCGCAGCAGGGCGACGATGAGGAGTCCCGGGCACACGTCCGCGGCGTGAGCCATGGTCTCGAACGCGGCCGCCCGGTCCGACGCGGCGTCGAGAAAGCACAATTGCGCCTCTTCCGCCGTGAGTTCCGCCATTTTGGCCCGGCCGGGGTAGCTGTCGAGCACGACGGTCGTCATCCGCGGAAGTTCGCGGCCCAGCAGGCGCCTCAGTTCGGCCGCCATCTGCGGGTCCGGCGACACCAGCACGGCCCGGCTGGCTGGGGATGCGTGCGGTTCGGGCATGTGAAGCGACGGCGCGACGCCGGTTCATCTTTCACATCGGCCGCGTGGCAGGATTTTTGAGACGAATGGCCGCCTCGGCGCACTAGTCCATTCTGGAGTCCTCCGTATGAAGAAGAGCGTTGCCATTTGTGACACGCAGCCCGTAACCGCAGCCGGGCTGCGCGCCATACTGGAAGCCTGCCCCGATCTGGAATTCAGCAGGGCCGGCGACTGCCTGCCGGCCGCGCTGGAGATTGTCCGCACGTTCCAGCCGGCGCTGTTGATTCTCGACAAAGCTTTCGGAGCTCAGGCCGTCGTGGACACGCTGGATGAGTTGAAGATGACCGGCTGGCACGGCGCCGTCGTGGTCTGGGGCGTTTCGATGACGGAGGCCGAAGCGCTGCGATTCGTGCGCGCCGGCGCGCGCGGCATCATTCGCAAGTCGGCCGACCAGGAAACGCTGCTGGTGTGTCTGCGGTCGGTTGCCGCCGGCGCCACCTGGATGGAAAGAAGCGTTTTCCGCTTCGATGCCCGCCGCGACCGCCGCAGGGCCCGCTCCGCTTTGACGCCCAGGGAACAGCAGGTGATGGAACTGGTGGGTCAGGGCTTGAAGAACCGGGAAGTGGCCGCGGAACTTGGCATTAGCCCCGGCACCGTCAAGGTGCATCTCAAGCACATTTTTGAAAAGACCGGCGCGCAGGGCCGGTACAACCTGGCGCTGGCCGGTTTGACGACGGACTCCCGCCGGGTGGAAGTGATGTCCGGCAGCCGTCCCATCTCCGCGGCGGCGGCGCTATAGCACTCCCGCGTCTTGAATTGCGTACAGGTAAAGGTCTGAGCCGGGCGGCGAAGCCGCCAGCGCGGGCCGCCGTGCGTGCCGCGGGCGGGCGGCAACGCCTGTCTGCCTGCATTCGGCGCCTATTCTGTTATCCTGATTGGCGTGCCGGTGCTCTTACGGATCGCTCTAGCGGCTGCTTGTGTCTCACTGGGATTGGCGCAGACGCCGCCGCTGCTTGACACGCTGGCGGACGAGCTGCACCGAAATTTCCGCATTCTGAAGGAAAAGGCCGACCCGGCGCCCTACTACATCTCCTATGAGGTGACCGAACAGGAAGTGGCCGCGGTCTCGGCCACCCTCGGGGCGCTGAGGTCCAACCGCCGGGAGCGCATACGGCGCCTGGATGTAAGCGTCCGCATCGGCACGCCGAAGCTCGACAACTATCACCGCATAGCCGGCGACCGCGCGAGGTTCACCGGCGGCATTACCATTCCGATAGAGGATAACCCCGCCGCCATTCGCCGCTATTTGTGGCTCGAAACAGACCGCGTTTACCGGCTCGCCGCCGAACGCCTGATCAAGGTGCGCTCCAACCAGCAGTTGAAAGCCGCCGAGGAGGACGATTCCGACGACTTTTCCGCCGAAGAACCGGAGCAGTATTCCGAGCCCGTGCGGCGGTTGAGTTTCCCGGCGGACGAAGCGGCCGCGCGCGTGCGGAAGTGGTCCGCCGCCTTCGCGCGGCATCCTCTGATCGTCTTTTCGCAAGCGACGCTCACCGTGCGGCGCGATACGCGTTATTTCGTCAACACCGAAGGCGCACGCATCCAGCACGGCCGCGGGTACGCCAATATCACCCTTTACGGGGGCGGCAAAGCCGCCGATGGCATGGACATCACCGCCAGCCACGGTTTCGACGCCGAGGATTATACCGGTCTGCCGGGGGATAAGGAAGTGCTCGCGGCCGCCGAGCGGGTGGCCGCCGATGTGAATGGCATGCTGCGGGCGCCGCTGGCCGAACCGTTTGTCGGGCCCGCCATCCTTTCCGGCAGCGCGGCCGCCGTCCTTTTTCACGAGATATTCGGGCACCGCATTGAAGGCCATCGCCAGAAGGACGAAACCGAGGGCCAGACCTTCACGAAAAGCGTGGGCGCCAAGGTGCTCCCCGAGTTCCTCTCCGTGATCTTCGACCCGACACGCAAGGAGTACAACGGCACATCGCTCAACGGTTCCTATCTGTACGACGACGAGGGCGTGAAGGCGCGCCCGGTCACCATAGTGGAAAATGGCGTTCTGAAAGGCTTTCTGATGTCGCGGTCGCCCATTCGCGGCTTCGCGCGCTCGAACGGGCACGGCCGCCGCTCGCCGGGCTATGAGGTGGTCTCGCGGCAATCGAACCTTATCGTCGAATCCACCCAAAAGGTTCCGGAAGCGAAGCTGCGCGAGATGCTGATTGCCGAAATCAAGCGGCAGAACAAGCCGTACGGGCTGTATTTCCGACAGGTGACCGGCGGATTCACCACTACCGGCAGGCAGGGAGTCCAGGCGTTCAAGGTCATGCCTGTCGTGGTCTACCGCGTCTTTCCGGACGGCCGGCCGGACCAGCTTGTGCGCGGCGCCGATATCGTCGGCACGCCTCTGGCCAGCTTTTCGAAAATCGTGGCCACCTCGGACCGCGCCGAGGTGTTCAACGGATACTGCGGCGCCGAGTCCGGCAACGTGCCTGTGGCGGCGGTGTCGCCGGCAATCCTCGTTTCGGAAATCGAAATCGAGAAGAAGGCGACATCGCAGGACCGGCCGCCGTTTTTGCCGCCACCCGGAGATTCGCGATGACACGCCGCCTGCTGCTCTTCACTCTGGTAGCCGCGCTCGGCGCGCCGGCCCAGGACGACGTTATCCTGCGCGCGATGCAGGACGAACTTGCGCGTTCCAAGGCGCTGGGCGTCGTCAGTGCGGAGCAGCCTTACTACATCGAGTACACGCTCTTTGACGGCGAAAGCGTTTCGGCTTCGGCCTCTCTGGGCGCGCTCATCGGCTCCCGGCGCCTGAACTACCGCCTGCCGCGGATTGAGGTGCGAGTCGGTGACTACGAGTTCGACAACACCAATTTCGTCGCCACGGGCGTCTACTCCGGCACGCGCTACGACGTCGATCAGTTTCCGCTTGATAACTCCTATCTGGCGCTGCGGCGCTATCTCTGGCTGGCCACCGACGCGGCCTACAAGAGCGCGGTGGAGGCATACACCCGCAAGCGCGCCGCCTTGAAGAACGTCACGCTGAGCGAAAAGCTCCCGGACTTCGCCCGCGTTGAACCGCTGGTGCGGATCGAAGAGATCCGCGGCCCGCTGCCCGACGAATCTCAATGGATCGCGCTCATCCGGAAGCTCTCCGCCGTGTTCCTCAGTTTTCCCGACGTCCACTCCGCCATCGTGGATTTCGAGGGCGGCCGGAACACGCGGTACATGGTGACATCGGAAGGCACGAGGCTCAGGGTGGCCGAAGGCAGGATCTCTTTCCGCGTCCGCGCCACCGCTCAGGCGCCCGACGGGATGGTCCTCCGGGACGCCATCGTCTTCAATGCCCTCGATCCGGACCGGCTGCCGCCCGAAGCGGAGATGGAGCGTGGTTTCCGGCAGGTTGGAGAAAATCTTACGGCGCTGGTGCGCGCGCCCGTGGGTGAAGCGTACGCGGGGCCGATTCTTTTCGAAGGGATTGCCGGCCCGCAGCTATTGGCGCAGTTGCTGGGCAAGAACCTCGCCGTGCCACGCAAGCCCGTCACGCTGCCCGGCCGCCCGCTCACATTCCCTGGGAGCGAGTTGGAAGGGCGGCTCAACGTGCCCATTCTCCCCGAGTGGATCGACGTGGTCGACGACCCGACACAAAAAGAATGGCGCGGCCGGCCACTGTTCGGCCACTACACCGTGGATCTGGAGGGCGTGGCGCCGAAGCCGCTCGTGCTGGTGGAAAAGGGAGTGCTCAAGAATTACCTGCTCACGCGCCAGCCGGTTAGGGGGTTCGAAGGCTCGAATGGCCGTGCGCGCCTCCCCGGAAACTTCGGCGCCAAGGCCGCAGGCTTCGGCAACCTGTTTGTGCGCGCCTCGAAGACCGTGCCGGCGCCGGAACTGCGCAAGAGGCTCATTGAGCTGTGCGTGCAGCGCAACAAGCCGTACGGCATGATCGTGCGCAAGCTGGATTTCCCGTCCTCGGCGCCGCTATCCGAGGTGAGGCGGCTTCTCACCAGCATGGCGCAATCGGGTTCCCGGCCCGTGAGCCTGCCCATCCTCGCCTATCGCGTCTATCCCGACGGGCGGGAGGAGCTCGTGCGCGGCCTGCGCTTCCGCGGCCTCACCGCGCGCGCCCTCAAGGACATTATTGCCGCCTCGGATGAGACTCACGTATTCGACTTCCAGGACAACACCGCGCCGTTCGCCCTGATGGGCGGCGCCAACTTCGTCTCGGAGACCTCGATCATTGCGCCATCGATTCTGATCGATGATCTTGAGATGGAGGCGGCGCAGGAGCAGTTGCCGACGCTGCCGATCGTTCCGCCGCCGCCGCTGTGACATGGGTATTCTCAGCCGGACCATTTTCACGGAAATAGCCTCGAGCGCTGTTCTGGGAACGGTGCTGTTCACCTTCGTGCTGTTTCTCCAGCGCGCGGGCAGGAGTTTCGAGATTCTCGTCCGCAGTTCGGCCGGCCTGGATACGGTGGCCTATCTGTTTGTGCTGATCCTGCCGGCCACATTGACCTTCACGCTGCCCGTCGGTGCGCTGGTGGGGATCCTCATCGGGCTGAGCCGCATGTCGAGCGACGGGGAGATTATCGGCATGAGGGCCGCCGGCATCCCCAGCCGCCGCGTGATCCTGCCCGTGCTGATGTTCTCGCTGCTGGCGACCGCCGTCACCGCGGCCTGTTCGCTCTGGCTGACGCCCTGGTCGATCCGCGAGACCTACCGCATTCTCAACCGTTTGGCCGGCGAAGAGCTCACCGCCGAGATCCAGCCGCGCGTTTTTCAGGAGCAGTTCCCGAACACGATCCTCTATGTGAGCGACGTCATTCCAGGGCCGATCGAGCGCTGGCGCAACGTCTTCATGGCCGATACGCGGCCGCCCGAGGAACGGGGCAACAGCTCGTCCGAGCAGGCGGTAGATGGACCGCGCATCACGCTCGCCCGCGAGGCCATCGCCATCCCCGATCTCAAGCACAACCGCATCCAGCTCCACATGCTCGACGGAAGCTGGCACGAGCCTCTCGCCGGCGGCGACTACCGCAGCGCCAGCTTCACCGACAGCGACCAGGCCCTGCAGGCAACTCGCCCCAACGAGGTGCACACCGCGCGCCCGTACAGCGAACTCGATACCATTCCGCTGTTCCGCGAGGCTCGCCGCTCGCGCGAAGCCGCCATCGAGCTGCACCGGCGCCTTGCGCTCCCATTCAGTTGCGTGCTGCTGGCCCTGACCGGCATTCCGCTCGGCGTTTCCTCCCGCAAGGCGGGGAAATCGGCCGCGTTCGTCATGACGGTCTTTCTGGCGTTCCTGTATTACATGGGGTTTGTGAGCCTGACCAAGCTGGCGGCGCAGGGAGCCATCCCGGTCGCTCCGGCCGTGTG
Organism: Acidobacteriota bacterium; assembly: GCA_029776225.1. Lineage (GTDB taxonomy): Bacteria > Acidobacteriota > Terriglobia > Bryobacterales > Bryobacteraceae > Fen-330. Next base: position 13,022 of record JAKOTR010000051.1, read on the forward strand.
GACTCCGAATGCCGTATTCGCGGTGTTGGGATTGCTGCTGCTCATCCGGCTGGAGCGCCCCGGTGAACGCGATCTGCTCGCGATGGCCGCCCGCCCGTTCCAGTTTTTGGCGGAGCGCTTCGGGAGCTCCAGGCCCTCGGCGGGCGGCGGGTTTGGAGGCGGGCTCGGACGCCTGCCGCTGCTTCCGCAGATTCTCGACACTTACATCCTGTCCACTTTTCTGTTCTACTTCGGGCTGCTGTTGTTCAGCTTCGTGATGATGACCCACATCTTCACGTTTTTCGAGTTGCTGAGCGACATCATCCGCAACGGCATCCCGATGGTCAAAGTGGCGGCGTATCTGTTCTTCCTGACGCCGAAGTTCGTTTACGATTCCGCGCCGATCAGCGTTCTGGTGGCCGTTCTGGTTACGTTCGGCGTCATGTCCAAGAACAACGAGGTCACGGCCTTTAAGGCGAGCGGCGTCAGCCTGCACCGGCTGTCGCTGCCCGTTCTGATCGCCAGCCTCTTTTTCAGCGTGGGCTTGTTCGCGCTGGATTTCTACCGCATCCTCCCCGAAGCCAACCGCCGGCAGGAGGCTTTGCGCAACGAAATCAAAGGCCGGGCGCCGCAGACCTACCTCAACCCGGACCGCAAATGGATCCGCGGCCAGGGCCCGCGCATTTACTACTACAAGTATTTCGATCCGAATCAATCGGTGATGGTCGGCGTGAACGTTTACGAGCTGGACGAGTCACCGTTCCGGCTCCGCCGGCACATTTCGGCTGCCCGCGCCCGCTGGGAACCGGGACTGAAAGCCTGGATCTTCGAGGACGGCTGGCGGCGCGACATCCAGGGCCGCAACGGGATCGCGCGCTACGAGACATTTCAAGCCGCCACCTTCCCCGAGTTGGACGAGGAGCCCGGGTACTTCCTCAAGGAAGTGATCCAGGACAAGCAGATGAACTACCCAGAGCTGGAGGCCTACATCGCGGACCTTCGCCAGAGCGGTTTCGACACCGTTCATCTGCGGGTACAGTTGCACAAGAAGCTGTCCGTGCCGATGTTCGCCTTTATCATGGCGCTCATCTCGGTTCCGTTCGCGTTTTTGACCGGGAGCAAAGGGGCGATGGCGGGCGTCGGCGTCAGCCTGGGGATCGCGGTGGCGTACTGGGCCGTCGGGCAGCTTTTCGAGCAGTTCGGCAACGTGAATCAGTTGCCGGCGGTCCTGGCCGCGTGGTCTCCCGACATCCTGTTTGCTTTGGCCGCCATGTACCTCATGGCCCGCATGCGCACATAGGATCCGCACGCGCACACAGGATCCGCGAATTCCTGTTTACCTTCCCGAAGCAAAGTACGTCAGAATAGAACGAGTGCCCTACAGTTTGTTGACACTGCTGGCGTTCGCCAGCCTGAGCAGCAGTGTGCCGGCAAGCGCGCCGGGCGAAAAGGGGTATTTTGTGCCGTTCAGCCGGCTGCCCGGCATCGGCGCAGGCCGCGCCGAGCTTACCGACGACATCATCGCGAGGCGCGCCCGGAACATGGTGGAATCGCAAACCTTCGCCATCCTCCGCGACCCGAACGCCGAGGCCGGCGCGCAGCGAATTCTAGGGGCGCAGCTCCAGCGCCTCTTCAACAAGGCCAGCTCAGAGAGCGGCGTTCCGTCGTCTTTGCTGGCCGCCATGGCCTATCTGGAGAGCTGGGGCGACCCGCGCGCGCAGAGCCCGACGGGGCCGCGCGGCATCATGCAAATCTCCGCCGGCACGGCCCGCGCGATGGGACTCAGGGTTGTGTATCAGACGCGCTATCGCGTGCAGACGCAAACGCGCAAGGTGCGGGTGAAGGGCAAGGTGGTCACCCGGCGCGTTCGGGTGCGTGTCCCGTACAGAGTGCTCGTGCGCGACGACCGCCTGGTTCCGGAGAGGGCGATTCCCGCGGCGGCGAAGTACCTTGCGCGGTTGTCCGACAAATTCGGTGGCCTGGACTGGGCCGTCTTCGCCTACCACTGCGGCGAGAACTGCGTTGCTTCGATGCGCAGCCTCACCGAGCAGGCCCGGGGCATCGAGCCGCCCTACACCGTGGCCAAAATGTTTTTCGCGGCCAGTCCGGCCGTTAATCGCGACCTGTATCTCGCCATCCAGTACCACATGAACCGCGATTATTCGCCGACGTACTGGTTCCGCGTGATGCGAGCGCGCGAGTTGCTCGAGATGTACCGCAAGGACCGGGCGGAATTTCGCAAGCTCGCGGCCGAGTACCGTGCCGGAATGGAACCGAAGCAACGGACGCCGCATCGCCTTGCCGTCTGGCACGGCGGCGGAGCTGCATCGCGAAGCCGCGAGGCTCTTTACAGCGAAGGAGACAGGTGCCCGGCGCGGATCTTTGAGGATCCGCACTATTACGGTTTTCGGATTCGCCATACAGCGGAGAGCGGCTGCCTGCCCGCCTCACCTTCCACTCTTGGCGCGCTGGCTTACATTGCTTACGAAACCCGCCGGCTCCATGAGGCCATGAATGTGAGAGGGGAGCGGTTTGTTCCCCTCGAGGTGACGGCCCCGGCGGCGCCCGATGCGTCCGCGGGCGAAAGTACGCGCGGCAAAGAGTTTCTGCAATCCATCGGCCACGTGCTGAATATCAATTACGCCAAGCTCCCGCCCGGGCAGCGCGAGGCGTTTGAGTTCGTAATGGACGAGTTGGGCTGGGAGGGCTATCTCGGTTTCATCCATGCCGAGGGAGAACGCCACACCCTGCACGTGGGCTGTTCGCCCCAGTCGCGCGAGTTCTTCGAAAAGGTGTTCGCGGAGGCGGTCGAAGGGAAAACCGATTTTTCAAACACCCGTGAGCGGGCGTCGGCCGGATGGTTCTGGCGCGAAGCGGCGTGAGCGCCGCCCGGTTCTATTCCGCCGCCGCCCTGGCCAGCACGACGACCGAACCCGGCGCCGCGTCCCTGTAGTAGCGCAGAAACCGCCGGGGTTCCTCCGCATTGTAGCTGTCCAGGTTCATCGCCCAGCGGTATGACACCGTTTGGAAACACAGTTCGGCGTCCACCCGGAAGGGCCCTCTTGCGCTGCCGATGTCAATGGAATAGCGTACGCGGTCTTCGCCGCCTTTGAAGTCCTCATCCTCCAGGGCGGCTCCTGTCACGGCAATCTCTCGATCCGCCGTCCGCTTATCGAATCCGCGCGGCAGCAGCCGGTTGTCCTTCAAGTACCGGACGGCGGTCAGCAGTCCTGTTGTCACCCGGTTTGCGCTGTCGCCCAGAATGGATTCGTAAATCTGCACCTCGCCGGGATTGCGAATCTCCGTATAGTGCGGCTCAAACCGCGCGGCATCCTCGTCGTTGTCATTGCCGGTGATGGCGCCCGTTGGCGTTGGCGCCCCGGATTCGAATACCACACGGCCGTCCCGATCGCGCACCGTTACGTGCAGCCACATCCGGCGCGAAGGGTAAGCTGTCGGGAGCTTGTGTCCGCCCAGGTTCTCAACCCTCACTTCCGTTTCCAGGCGCCCTCCCCGGATCTCCGGTTTCCTGATCGAGAGTCTTGCGGTTTCCAACTGAAGAAAGGCAACCGTGCGCAGCGCCGAGGACGCCAGCTCCTGCGGAAGCGCGGTGACGCCCAACTCGCCGCGGAAGCGGTTGAGTATCCCCATCATGAAGGAATTGCCGCCCACGAAAGTGTGGCGCGATACGTCGGTTCGTGGGGCGCCGAGGACACTGGATACCGGAACAGGCTCTTCGACCGGCGGCATGTGGCATGACTGACAGCTACGGCTTCCACGGAATTCGCTGTGCAGCCACTCCTGGTAGGGCATCTGCTCGGGAAGTTCGCCGATTACCTTCTTGCCCGGCCCCAGCGCCTTGGTGATCAGCGTGTGGCAGGTGGCGCAGATTTCGCTTTCCTGGATGTGCGGCGACTGGGTGGGACGGAATCCTCCCGTGGAACTTCGCATAATCCTCGCCAGCCCGGCGTCCGGTTCGAAAGGACCGAACACGGGCCGTTCTCCCAGCTCGTTCGGTCCGGCGATTGCGAATCCGCCCACGAAGCTTTCCCGGGTCCCGAGCTTTTCTTTGCTGATCTGGTGGCAGAGCGAGCAGGAAACGCCGTCGGCGGCCAACTGGCTGCCCCGGCCGCCCGCCAGGAAATTGAGATGTGCGAACACGACGCCCTCATGGCCGTTGGCTTTCGCTTCGTAACGGGCCATGGGCATGTGGCAGATCGAGCACTCGTCTTCGATCTCCGCGCGCCACTCCGGGTGGTCCATAGTCTCGCGCCGCACGGCTGCCTGCCAGTAAGGGTCGCGTGCCGAGTTGGCCATCATCGTGGGCCGCCAGTCGAAGCCGATCGAGACATCCTCTCCCTTCTTTGTGGTGATCCCGTTGTGGCAGGCCACACACCTGTCCGAAGTCTGGAAAATGGGCGCGGTTTTGCCGCGGGGCTCGGCGCCTGAAGCCGCCCATATGCATGCCGCGGCCGGGACGATCAAGAGCAATCTCTTCGGCATCCTCATTTCCATCCCTCGAAAAGCCCGCCGTCGAACGTGTCCCACAGCAGGTAGAAAAGGATCTGAGTTGTCCTGGGCCCGGCATTGTTGACGGGCAGCCTGACACCTATGTTTGCCCTGATGTGCTGCCGCCGGCTGAGAGTCACCTGGAACTGCGGAACGACGTCCCAGTTGACGCGCTCGCCCGTTGCCAGTTCGCGGTCGGCCAGCAGTTCCACCATGGGCGACCAGAGCCGCCCGAGCCCGCCGTCCGGCGCGAAGCTCTTGCCCACCACCGTGCGCCAGAACACCGCCCTGTTCGCATCGTCGGTGTGTGTCGGTAATTCCACGCCGCCCTGGAATTGCAGAAAGCTGTTACGCGGCAGAAGCTGGCCGTAACTGGCGAAGGTCTCAAAGACCGTGACTCCCTTGCCCATGCCGCGCGCCGCGTCTCCGGTCGGCCACACGACCTCGCCGGCCAGGCTGAGAATGGAACCGGTCCGCAGATTGCTCAATACCACGTGTTTATAACCCGTGACCAGGTCTCCCGCGCCGCCCATCCAACTGGTCCCGCCCGGCTTCTGCAACCGGAACGGCAGGCTTATGTCGAGCTGTCCCCGCGCTCCGAGGCGTTTTTCGTATACGAACTTGTCGGTGATGCCTGCGTTTCCCTCGGCGTTGACGGCGAAGTCCATCACCATTTCGTCCTCGGGAAACGCCTTTTCCGTGACCAGGGCGCGAGGCAGGTTCAGGTTGCCATGCGGCCAGGCCGATTCCCTGCAGAATCCGCGGACGTAGTCGATGACCCTGGCGATCTCGTCGGAGGTGAGCGCCTCGCGGAACGAGGGCATGATTTCCGAAAAACCGCGGTCCGGGCCCCCGTTGTGGATGATGGCGCTCCAGAACCGGTCCGGCTCGCGCGCGGTGGCGACGCAGTCGGTGAAATCCGGAAAAGTTGGCGGAGCCTCGAACCCCCGGCTCGCCTCGGGCGCTCCCCGTCCGTCAAATCCGTGGCAAGCCGCGCAGGCCGAGCGGAAAATTTCCCGCCCGCTTTTCTGTTCCGCAGCCTTGCCTTGCCCCAGCAACAACCCCGCGACCGCGGGGACCAGAGCGAATTCTTTCACCAGCTTCCAAAACATGCCGTATGCCGAGCATACCAGAGCCACCGTGCATTCTTGAAGAGTCGGGGGTCTTAATTTACGTGGATGAACCCGGGGCTGGAGAAGAGGGAAGAGCACACGTGACAGAAACATTGCACGTTTTTTGCGATCAGGCTGTATATCCCCGGCGGAGAGGAGCGCAAGCTGGGGCTGCGAGGAGAAAGCCATGCACACCTTCACGTCCGTGGGCTCCGCTCTGAAAGGCTCGGCCGCCTTTCTGTCGCTCGCCGCCCTCGCTTCCGGCCAAAACTTCCAGATCGGAGGGATGACCGGGGGTGGCGGCGCCGTCAAGTTATTTGAGACTTCCGCCTATCACGTCGTCGCTGGTGTTGAGAGCTGTCTGTTCTGTAGCGGCCGCTTCGGGTTGGTGCTGGAATACCACCACTGGCAAAAGACCGGTTCCGGCACCGATCAACCGGTCACGCTGGATCTCGCCGCCGGCGGCGTAAGAATTCAAGGCACGGGCAGGCGAGTACGGCCGTTCGTGGATTTGTCCTTTGTTGCCGGCACGGAATTGAAAGACCGCCCGGTGATACCGTTCGACAAAACCCGCCAGGGGGTATATGGCGGCCTGCTCGGTCTCGGGGCGACGATTCCAATCACCCGCCACTGGTACGTGCGTCCGATGGTGAGGATCATCGGGCTGTCTTCAGCGGAGTACGGTGGCTTTGGTGGGGTTGGGGTGGGGTATAGTTTTTGACGCCCTCCGGCCCGGGCGTGTGCGGCCCCTTGGCAACGCTCGGCCCGCAGCGTTCTTCCTATCTATAGGCCGAGCTGCTCGCGGGCGTAAGCCAGGCTGCGCCGGACATTCTCATCTTCCAGCGCCCTGCGCGCTTCCGGATCCAAACCTTGCACGCCAGGCAGCGGTCCTTTCGGCTGATGTGAGCGGATCGTGCGTAAAGTTCGCGCCAGATCGCGCGCCGGCCGGTCCGGGAAAGTTACCCAATACTTCGGAGTGAAGCAAGGAATCTTGAGCGGGCTTCTTGTGTACATCTCCAGCGTGAAATTTACCTTCGGCCGTTCCTTTCTGATCTTCTCCACAATGTACTTAACATCCACCATCCCTTGCCCCAGCGGCACCTCCACGTTCAGAAATCCCTCCTCGTATTCTTGGCCCGCAATGTCCTTTATGTGTGTGCTGACCGTGTACGGCGCCAGCCCGTCGACCAGCTCGCGGGTGTCATCGAGCAGCGCAATGTTGTTTCCAGTATCCAGGCAGGCCCCGAGGTACTCGCTGTCGTACTCCTTCATCAGCCCCACCATCTCTTCCAGGGTCCAGTCCTTGTGATTCTCCAGCCCCAGCACAACCTTGTGTTTCTCGAGAATGGGAAGCGCCCGGGACAGGCTGGCTCTCGATCTGGCCACAAACTGCTTCCATTCTTCGAGCGTATTGAACTGCTCGTAGCGCCGCCCGCCCAAGCAAAATGCGCGCAAGCAGGACGCGCCGATCTGTTTGGCGGAGATCACAGTTCGTTCGAAAGCAGATGTGTCTTCTCCTCCGGGCAATGTAGCCCACAGTTCTATATACATCCCGAGCTGCTCCGCCCGCTCGCGGAGCTTCTTCAAGTAGGCCGGCTCGTGCGAATCCAGCGGCCCCTCAATGCCGCCGGCCCCAAACGGCACGCAAAACTCGAGGAACCCGGCAAGTCCCTTCCATCTCGGCCCGGCCGGAAAACAATCAACCGTAAGGCCCATCCGCGTCCGCGCCGCACCGCTTCCGTTACTCTCGCTCACTGCAAAGGGCATGTCTGAATTCGGTTCCTCCAGCCACCAAGAACTGGCACGAGATCTCATCGGGATTCTATCGCCGTTCTGCCCGGCAACGGGACAAGCACCCCACGCCGGCTTCCGCGCCTCAGGCTTTGAAATCTACGACGTAGTACAGCGTCCGGTACTTACCGCCGTCGATTTGGAATCTGGAACGGCCGTCCGAGTGACTGACCTTGAGTTCCGCAGCGTCCGGCCTGCGGCGCCCGTCGTGGTCCAACGCGAACACCTGGCATTTGCCTTTGCGCAGGATGCTGATGGAAGCCCGCACAGGCTCAATCAGCACCGGAGCATGCCCCCGCTGCGCCACCTTTCCTTCGGGCGTTACCACCATCCCGGTATTTGCCGTCCGCGCAATCGCGAGAACCAGGAGGGAATCCGCCGTTGCTATAGGGCGCTTCTTGTCCAGGCTCGAAACGTAGACCAGCGCGAACGGTGTCTCCACCTCGATCCAAACGTCGGAAAGGACGTGTGTCCGTCCGGAGGCGAAGCCCACGACGGCCTGAGTGCCGGGAGTGTTAATCGTGAAAAACCCGCGGCCGCTGAAATCCCAGATCAGTTGCCCGGTTTCCGAACGTGCGGTTTTCCGCTCCTCGCTAACGAACCGCGTCAGATCGGGCGCGACGGTCGGAGTGGGGCGCTTCACGAAATCGACCACCACGCGGCCCACGGCCAGCGCCACGGGCGGCACTGTCCCGCTGAACTCCTTCACATCGCCGCGCTGGCGGATCGTATCCCGGAACCCGAGCTTGCCGGTTATCAGGTTTTCCATCGCCACTGACCGCGTCGAAATCGTTTTCCCTTCGCGAACGTCCCCCCGATGCACCATCCGGGCCAGTACTGGAAATTGCCCCATGTCTCCCGGGGAATCCACGCCGAATTCGACCAGCGCTTCCCGCATAGTGTCGAAATCGCTCGCGAACTCGCAGGAGTAGTCCCAGCCCTGCAGTCCCATTCCATAGGCGGCGACGATCGCCGGCGCTTCGGCCTGCCAGGGATTGCCCAGCGTGCTCTTCCACTCCGAAATGCCGAAGGGGCGTGTTGCCACCTGTTGCATGCCGGCGCCCAGAATGCCGCTGCCGGGCGCGCTCACCATCGCCCGCATGCCGCCCGAGTAGTTGTGCCGGTCTATGGGACCGACGAGGCTGTCTGAGAGCAGGTTGTAGTAGTGGCTGACGCCGATGCCGGCCTGCCAGCAGGAGCCGATGATCACCCCCTTGTACCCCGTCTCGCGAATGGCTTCTACGAACCGCGAGTAAAACTCGTTCTGCTTTTCGTGGAGGAAGAGGCAGTTGTCGAGCAAACGCTGGGGCGGCTTCCGTCCTTCGCGCACGGCCTGCTCGACTTGGGGGCTCATCGAGGTATTCGCATAGGCGGCGACGGCGCCCCGCTCCAATCCTTCGCCGGCTTCCAGAGCATCCCGCCCCCACGCGGCGAGGAGTTTCTCCTCGGTCCCGTATTTCTTCTTGAGCCACGCGGCGAACTGTTCATGCAGCATCCGCTTATACGTGGGGCACTCGTCCATCTGGCGCTGCGTGTGGTTCCAGAAAATGTCGTCTTCGTTCTGGAGTTCGATGAAGGCCAGGCTTGGGTCGTCGGCGTAACGCCGGCCCGTCACCGTGTTCACGCGATTGAGCATGTTGACGGTGAGCCCGATGTTGAGCTTCTGGAGGTCAGGAGCGAAATTTACCAGCCCCAGCGTGCTGTGCTGCAGGTTCGGCCAGGGGAGATTCGCGTTCATGATCTCGTCGTAGGCCACGACGCGCTCGCGGTCCGCTGGCGAAAGCCGGTGGGGATAGATGTGCGACCAGCCGGTGTAAATGCCCCGGGCGGCCAGCGTGGCGCAGAAATAATCCCACTGCCTCGCGAGCGACTCGATCAAGACGAGGGAGTCGGACGGCTCGCGGATTCCCTGCCGCGGGCCGGGGCGCGTGAACTTGTGCAGCCGCACCAGGTTCACCCCGTACTTGGCGAAGCGGTCTGCGAGACGCTCGGCACGCTCTTTGGGAGGGGCAACGCGGGCGTTGCACACATTGGTGCCCCAGAATTTCACGGGAGTGCCGTCTTCGAAAACGAGACGGTCGCCGCGGGCCTGCAGAAAGCCGTGCTTGCCCGCGGGGCGGTCCAGCCAGTCGGCCATGCCGATGACGCTGGGGCCGGTGAAATCGTCCTCCGGCTCGAAAGGAAACCAGTCTGGCTGTGCCACCGGAGCGTTCTGGCCCCGGGACAGTCCGGCGGAAGCCGCCAGCGTTGCAGAGAGCAGAAAGGAGCGGCGCTTCATGGGGCATCATTCTAGCAACGGGGAGTTTTAAGAATTTAGGGCCTAATAGGAGTGTTGCGGGTCGATCTGCAGCAAACCGGATCACGCTGAATCAGTTAGCCTTGGCTCCGCCTCCCTCCAGACCCTTTCCAAATACTGGCGCAACGCGTCCACAATGGGCTGATCCTGAAGACGGCTGATCAGAAAAGCTCGTTTCCCGGCATCCTTGAAAGAAGCTCCAACGTGGTAGTACTCAGAGCCGTCAATAACGATGAATCGGTCATGAAGCTCTCGGGTGGTCCGCACGTCAAGTTGCACGGCGGAAAACTGTTTGCGGAAGGCATTCGCTTCAAGCTTGAAGTCGGGTTTGACGGCCTCCTCCCTCGTCAGAACGTCCACTGCAGCTGGCATTGTGGGCGCCGCGCGCAGCGTTACGAAAATCGTTTTGGCAATGTACGGATCAACGATCAGGATTTGCTGGCTCGCTTGGTGCAGAATTGATTTGATCGCAACATAGGCATCGAAGAAGGTCCCGGCTGGAAAGAACCGTTCACTCAAAAGGGCATCTTGCGTCTTTAGCTCGCCATCAGCATCGATCGTCCACCCGATTTCGCTCAAGCTCTGCTCCATCTGCGTTTTCAGCTCGGGCGTGACAGCCCGCGATTGCCACACCCGCTTAGCCACGATTCGTGTGAAGCGGCCCTTCTCTTCATCCGGCAGCTTGGGATATGCCTCTTGGATCACAGGGCGGAACGCTCGAATGCGGGTTCTGTGCGAGCTTCTTGTGCACTCATCCAAAACGGGCCACTCGACAGGGATGCCGCCAAAGTCGAATCCGAATCCCCCGTTGAAAACAGCGTGGCGGAAACCGGACCCCAGGATCGTACTTGGTCATCGCGTCGCCCATGGCGCCTTTAATGCCTCCTCGATGTAGCTCAGACTCAGTCTGCTTGATCCTTCCCGCCTCGACGTTCACGCCGACGCCCTTCCTTGCACGGAGGACTTTCTAGTTCCCGCGGAACGTCTGAAGGACTGGCCGTTCTACCGAGTTAGTCAGCATTTCGCGTGAACGCCGGTTCTGCGAAGATGTCTCTGGTAAATGATACAGACGGTTGAGGGGTATTGGTGCTGGAGGAGGGGGTCGAACCCTCATGCCCCGCGAAAGGGCGCGGGATTTTGAGTCCCGTGCGTCTGCCAGTTCCGCCACTCCAGCGGCCAGGCCCCGGAGGCATGGGGCCTATAGGTAGATCCTAGCAGATCAAACCACGTTGAGGTACGGGCGCCTCCCAAACGGCGACCCAGTTGGCTCACTTGATGGCGCCGCGCGCCTTGAGCCAGTCTGCCAGCCGATCGGGCCAGGAGGAGAGCACCGGGTCCTTTGGCGCCAGCCCGACGCCGTGGTTCCCCTTTTCGTAGATGTGCAGCTCGGCGGGCACGCCCGCCCGGCGCAGCGCGAGATAGAACAGAACGCTGTTTTCCGGAGGCACCCCGCGGTCCGCGTCGGTGTGGAACAGAAACGTGGGCGGCGTCTGCGACGTGACCTGCTTCTCGTTAGAAAGGAATTCCGCCAGCTTCGGGTCGAAGTTCTCGCCGAGCAGGTTGGCCCGCGATCCTTTATGGACGTACTCGGTTACAAGCGACACCACTGGGTAGCAGAGAATCATGAAATCCGGGCGGCAGCTCACGCGGTCGATGGGATCGGGCGCGTCCGGATTGCCGCTATCGAAGTGAGTGCCCACGCTGGACGCCAGATGGCCGCCGGCGGAAAAGCCCCAGATGCCGATGCGGCCGGGATCGATGCGGAACTCCGACGCCAGCGCCCGCACCGTGCGGATGGCGCGCTGGGCGTCCCCGAGTTGGATCGGGTGGTGATAGCGCGGGCCGAGCCGGTAACTCAGGACGAACGCCGCGATACCGTGCCCGTTGAGCCATTCGGCCACCTGCTTGCCCTCGTGGTCCATGGCAAGGACGCGGTAGCCTCCGCCCGGACACACCACTACAGCCGCGCCGGTGGCTTTTTCCCGCGGGGGCAGGTAAATCGCGATCGAGGGCTTGTCCTCGGGCCCGTCGCCGAGCGCGCCTGGGGCGCCCTGGGGCCATAACAGCCGGGTTTCGGGTGTCTGCGCCGCTCCGGCAGCGGCGGCCAGCAGAATGAATACAGCAGCTCGCTTCATCATATTCTGTTAGCATATGCCGATCTTGATCTTGTTGCTTCTCGCCGGCGGTCTTCTCGCGCAGGACCGCCCGGGTTTGTTTTTCCGTGAGGATTGGAAGGAGATTCCGGCAGCGCTGCCGGTCACGCAGGAACACGTCGCCAACCCGGATCTTGTCATGTCGCTCTACGGTCCGGGCAAAGCGGGTATCAAGAAGTCGCACCACGATGTCCCGGCCGACGATCCCTACTACATCTGGAACGGCGATTGCCAGGGGACGTGGGCCATCACGCTGCGCCACAAAACGGCGTATGCCGATCTGACGGGACTCGCCAAGATTCGCTGGCGCTCAAAACAGTCCGGTTTCCGCCAGCTCCGCATCATTCTGAAGCTGGCCGACGGCACCTGGCTTGTCAGCGACGAGAGCGACGGGCCCTCCAGGGACTGGCGCGTGCGCGAGTTCAATATTCAGGACATACGCTGGCGCAGGCTCGATATTGAGAAGGTCGTGGAGGGCGACTGGGCGCGGAATCCGAATTTGAGCCGCGTCGACGAAATCGGTTGGACCGACCTGATGCGCGGCGGCGGCACGCCCGCCTCCTCGCGCGTGGACTGGATTGAGGTCTACGCAAGAGCCGTGAAGCGCTGAAGCGGCCCGAACCAGGCCGGCCTGCCTGCTGGTATGCTGTTCTGCTAGCGTGTGAAGGCCGCGTTGTCATCTCCGACGAGCCGCCTTTTGGCCGGCCTGGCGGTCACACTGGCCGCGGTCGCCGTCTTCTCGCTTTACACGCTGAGGCAAATCGCCGGGCTGAGAGAACTGCAAACCAGCACGGTAGACCGGAACCGCAGGGACTCGCTGCAACTGCTCCGCATACAGAACAACCTGCATTCCCTCGGGCTGGCGATGCGGGACATGCTGGATCCCGACGAGCCGTACCCGCTCGAGGCCTGGAAGGGGCAGTTCAACCGGATCCGCCTGGACCTTGCCGACGCCCTCGAAAAGGAGGCGCACCTCTCGCCCGCCGGGCGCGACCCGGGGCGGCGGCAGTACGTGGCGAACGCCGTATCGCAGTTCTTCACCTCGGTGGACCAGTTGTTCGCGCTCGCGCGGGAAAGCGAAGACAAGGCCAGGAAGCTCATCCGCACGTCGCTCCAAGCCCAGCAGGCCGCGCTTACGAACACCGTGGCGCGGCTGCTTGTCGAAAACAACGAGGCCGAGCAGCAGGCCATGGAGCGGATCCAGCAAATCTACGCGCGCGTCGAGCGCCAGATCTATGTCTTCCTGGCCGCGATGCTGCTGGCGATATCCCTTACCTTGCTGTATGTGATCCGCTCGAACCGCCTCCTTTTCGACCGGCTCGCGCTGCTGTCCGAGCATCGCAGCGAGCTGGCGCGCAGGCTGATCACGATGCAGGAAGAAATTCTGCGCTCGATATCGCGCGAGCTGCACGATGAGTTCGGCCAGATCCTGACGGCGATCGGCGCGATGCTGCGCCGGGCCGAAAAGAAGGGCCTTGCGCCCGGCTCGGAGCTAAAGGAAGAGCTGAACGAGGCGCGCGAGGTTGCCCAGGTTGCACTGGAGAAGATACGCAGCCTGTCGCAGGTGCTCCATCCCCCGATTCTGGACGACGGCGGGCTGGAAAAAGCGATCGACTGGTATCTTTCCACTTTCGAAAAGCAGACCGGCATCAAGGTGAAATACGAAAAAGCCGGAGTAGCTCCTCCCATCGCCGACCGCGTCGCCATCAACGTTTACCGCGTGCTTCAGGAGGCGTTGAACAACGTGGCGCGCCACTCCCATTCACCGGTCGCCTTTGTTCGGGTGCGGTTCGCGCCGGACCGTTTACAGCTGGAGATAGAAGACCGCGGCGTAGGCATGCCTCCAAAGGGCGATTCCTCGCTGAATAGGGGCACCGGGCTGGTGGCGATGCGGGAGCGGGCCGAGTTACTGCGCGGGAGAATCGAGTTCCTTAAGCCGGGCGAGAAGGGCGTCCTGGTGAGGCTTGATGTCCCGCTCTTGGAGGACGCCGCCGTATGAGCGATGTAATCTCAGTCCTGTTAGTGGACGACCACGCGCTGGTGCGGAAAGGATTCCGGCGGATGATCGAGGATGACCCCGGCATTGCCGTAATCGGAGAAGCAAGCAACGGGATGGAAGCCGTACAGCTCGCGCAACAGCTCAGGCCGCGGGTGATCGTAATGGATATGGCGATGCCGGGGATGGACGGGGTCCAGGCGACGCGCGAGATCCTCCGGCGCCTGCCGGAAACCGCCATTGTGATTCTCAGCATGTATGCCCAGGAAAGTTACGTCCGGCACGCGTTCGATGCCGGAGCGCTGGGCTACATCCTCAAAAACGCGATCGACGTGGATCTCGCCGCCGCGATCCGCGACGTTGCCGCCGGAAAGCGCGTGCTGGACCCGGGGCTGATCGCCGCCGAACGCGAGCCCGACGACGTGTTCGGCCGCCTCACCCAGCGCGAAAAACAGATCCTGCAACTGATCGCCGAAGGCCATTCCAACAGGGAGATCGCGGCCATGCTGAATCTGAGTGTAAACACCGTGGCTGTGCACAGGGCGAATCTGATGGACGCCTTGGGCATCCACCGCACGGCCGAGCTGGTGCTCTATGCGGTCCGCAAGGGTTTGGTAAGGGTGCCATGAGGTGCAGGAGCTTCCTTTTCGGGCTGCCCGCTTTTCTTGCGGCTCTTGCGGCGCCGCAGCACAAACTCGGCTTTCGCTTCGAGGATGTCACCGCGCGCGCCGGACTGGTCTTCCAGCACAACAACGGGGCTTTCGGAGGCAAGTACCTGCCGGAGACCATGGGCTCTGGCTGCGCCTTTCTGGATTACGACAACGACGGCTGGCCGGACATTCTGCTGGTGAACGGCATGGACTGGCCGGGGCGCCGCAAACAGCGCAGCACCATGCGCCTCTACCGCAACAATGGCGACGGCACATTCACGGACGTGACGCGCCGCGCGGGGCTCGATATCGAGATGTATGGAATGGGCGTGGCCGTGGGCGACTACGACAACGACGGTTTCCAGGATATCTTCATTTCCTGCGTTGGCCAGAACCGGCTTTTCCGGAACACCGGCAAGGGCTCGTTCGTCGATGTGACCGAGCGCGCCGGCCTGGGGGGCCGCAACGCGTTTTCCAGCTCCGCGCTGTGGTTCGACTACGATCGCGACGGGCTGCTTGACCTGTTCGTCGCCAACTACGTCAAGTGGTCGGCTGATATCGACGTCTTCTGCACGATGGATGGCAAGCAGAAGGCCTACTGCACTCCTGAAGCGTACCGCGGAGCCACCTGCTGGCTGTTCCGCAACCGCGGCGACGGCACGTTTGAGGACGTCACCGCGAAAAGCGGCATCTTCGACACCAGCTCGAAGTCGCTCGGCGTGGCGATGTTCGACTACGATCTGGACGGGTGGATCGACCTGTTCGTGGCCAACGACACCGAGCCCAACAAGCTCTATCACAACCAGCGCGACGGCACGTTCCAGGACGCGGCGCTGCGTGCGGGCGTGGCCTTGAGCGAGGAAGGCAAAGCGCGCGGCGGAATGGGCGCGGATGCGGGCGACTTCGACAACTCCGGCATCCCGAGCCTGGTGGTGACTAACTTCGACAATGAAATGCTGGGCTTTTATCAGGCCAGTAAACGCGGTTTGTATGTGGACAAGGCGCCGCGCTCGGAGATAGGCCGCCGTTCGCGCCGCAGCCTGGGATTCGGGTGTTTCTTCTTCGATGCCGATCTCGATGGCTTACTGGATCTGCTGGTTGTTAACGGCCACATTGACGAGACGGTGACCACCGTACGGCGCGACGTGCAGTACGCGCAGCCGCCCCACCTCTTCCTGAATTGCGGCCCCGATGGGTTCCGCGATGTGGCCGAAGAGGCCGGTGGAGGGTTCGCAAACCCGAAAGTCGGACGCGGGGCCGCCTTTGCCGACTTCGACCGCGACGGCGATCTGGACGTTCTCATCACCACCAATCACGGTCCCGCGTATCTGTATCGAAACGATCAGTTTTCCGGAAACCACAGTATCCGGTTCCGGCTCATCGGAACGAAGTCGAACCGGGACGCAATCGGGGCGGTGGTGAAGATCTACTACGGCGGGGAGTCCGGCTCGCGCATCGTGAAAAGCGGATCGAGCTACCTGTCGCAATCCGAACTGGCGCTCACATTCGGATTGGGCAAGCACAACAGGGTGGACCGTGCGGTTATAACATGGCCGAACGGCCGTGTCGAAGAGCACAAGAACCTTGCCGCGGGCCGCCTCTATGAGTGCGTCGAGGGGAAGCTCATCCGCGACACCGGCGGTTTTTGAAAAAACCATTCCATTTATCACCTGTTTGATGTACTCTGCAAGTATGGCAACTACTAAGAAGAAGGCAGCTAAGACTGCAGCAAAAAAGAAGGCCGCTCCAAAGGCCGCAAAGAAAGCAGCGGTGAAAAAGACCACCGCGAAGAAGTCTGTTGTGAAAAAGAAGGCGGTAGCAAAGAAGTCCGCCAAGAAAACCGCCAAGGCCGCAAAGGCCGCCAAGAAGGCTTAGTGAATCCATCTCTTCTTTGAGGCCGCTCGCAGTTTGAGCGGCCCTGATTGTCCTTCCGCAAGTTTGCCTGCACCGCCCTCGTCAACTCCGGCTTTTCCGCACTACCATATAGGCTATATAGGCTTGGCTTCGATCCAGACATCCCTGTTCCGGCAGGCCGGCGCCGCTCCGGCCAAAGCTGCTCTGGCCGCTCCCGGCCGTTGTCCGCTCACCTACTCCGCGCTCGCGGCGCTGATCGAGCAGGCTTCGGCGGACTTGCGCCGCTTCGGAGTGGCGCCGGGCGAGCGCGTCGCCCTCATTGCTCCTAACGGTCCCGAGATGGCGGCCGCGTTCCTCGCGATTACGTCCGTAGCCTCCTGCGCGCCGCTCAATCCCGCCTATCGCGCCGAGGAGTTCGCGTTCTATCTCGAGGACCTGCGCGCCAGCACGCTGGTGGTTGCCGAAGGCATGGCCGCCGAGGCAGTGCAAGTGGCCCGCGATCTCGGACTGCGGTTGGTCGAACTCAGACCGGACACAGGCGGCGCGGCAGGTTCGTTCACCTTTTGTGGAACTCCGGCGGCGGCAGCGCCGGCCGGGCGTGTGCCTGGTCCGGAAGATGAAGCTCTCGTGCTGCACACCTCGGGCACGACGTCGCGCCCCAAGCTCGTGCCGCTTTCGCATGGGAACCTGGTTGCTTCCGCACGCGCCATACGGACAAGTCTGGAGCTGACGCCAGACGACCGCTGTCTGAACGTGATGCCGCTGTTCCACGTGCACGGGCTGGTGGCTGCGCTGCTTGCTTCTCTGGAAGCCGGCGCGGAGGTGGCGTGCTGCCCGGGATTCGTTCCTGCGCGCTTCTTCGAATGGATGGACGAGCTGGCGCCGACGTGGTACACCGCCGTCCCCACCATGCACCGTATGGTTTTCGAAGCCGCCGAGCAGAACCGCGGTTCGATTGCGCGCAGCCGGCTGCGGTTCATCCGCTCCTGCTCGGCGGCGCTGCCTCCTACGCTGATGGCTTCGCTCGAATCGGCTTTCGGCGTTCCGGTGATCGAGGCGTACGGGATGACGGAGGCGGCGCACCAGATCGCGTCGAACCCGCTGCCCCCGCGCGCGCGCAAGCCGGGGTCGGTCGGTGTGGCGGCAGGCCCGGAAATCGCCGTGATGGATGCCGCGGGCGTTCTGCTTCCGCGAGGGCAGTCCGGGGAGGTCGTGATCCGCGGCCCGAACGTGACCGCGGGCTACGAGGGGAACCCGGAGGCCAACGCGAGCGCCTTCACAAACGGCTGGTTTCGCACCGGCGATGAGGGCTACCTCGACGAGGAAGGGTATCTGTTCCTCACCGGGCGGCTTAAGGAGCTGATCAATCGCGGCGGCGAAAAGATCGCTCCGCGCGAAATCGACGAGGCGTTGCTCGCTCATCCCGCGGTGGCCCAGGCGGTTGCATTCGCGGTGCCCCACTCAAAACTTGGCGAGGCGGTCGCCGCAGCCGTAACGCTCAACGGCAAGGCCGACGAACTGGAGTTGCGGAACCACGCCGCCGGACGGCTCGCGCACTTCAAAGTCCCCGAGCGCATTTTCATCGTGGAGAGCTTGCCCAAGGGGCCTACGGGGAAGTTGCAGCGGATCGGCTTGGCGGAGAAGCTGGGCGTCACGGAAGCTGACCTGCGCCGTTCGTGGAGCCCGCAGGCAAACGAGCCTCCGCGTAACCGGCGTGAGCGGATACTGGCGCGCTGCTTCGCCCAGGTGCTCTCGCGCAAAGAGCTCCCCGGCATCCACGACAATTTCTTCACTGTGCTCGGCGGCGATTCCCTGAAAGCCGCCGAGCTGATGGTTCGCGTGGAAGAGGAAACCGGCGTTGCGCCGCAGTTAGAGGCGTTCTTTGCGAATCCCACCGTCGCCGGGCTGGCTTCCGCGCTCGATGCGAGCGGGCAACGGGGCAGCCGCTTTCTGGTTGCCGTACGCGCCTCGGGAACTCTGCCGCCGCTGGTTTGCATTCCGGGCGCCCGCGGAGACATCTCGGGATTTTACAATCTCGCCCGGCGGCTCCACCCGGGGCGTCCGGTTTACGCGCTGCGCTCGCCGCGCGCCCGCGGGCCCTACCGTCGCTACCGCATCGAGGACCTGGCGCAAGAGTACCTGGAAGAAGTGCTGGAACGGGTGCCGCAGCAGGAGATAGCGCTGCTGGGCGTCTGCGCTGGAGCGCCGGCCACGCTGGAGCTGGCGCACAGGTTGACCGCTGCGGGGCGGCGGATCAAGCTGATTGCGCTTCTTGACAGCTACAACGTTGCCGCGTTCCGCGCACTTCCGGCCCTACAAAGGCTGCGCCTGCTGCTCGATCAGCTCCGGCGGCGCGCCGCGTACATTCGCAGGAACATGCGCGGAGGAGGCACCGGGACTGCGCAAGTTGACCTATGGCGGCGTTTTCGCGCGTTCTGCCGGGTACGGCGGGACGCCTGCGGTAAGGTTCTGTACCGGGTTTTTGTCCGGGTCCGCATCCCGCTTCCCAAATGGCTTCAGAATCCGCACTACGCCTGTGTCGATGCCGGGCGGCGCTACAACCCGGCGCCCTGGGATGGGCCCGGATTGCTGCTCCGCGTCGAAGAGCCGCGCGCGGGCTCGTTCGATCTGGAGGGCATGGGCTGGAGCGGAGTGTTCACCGGCGGCTATGAGTTGAAAGAAGTGCCGGGCGGACACCTGACCTGCCTCAAGGAGCCTTACGTCGGTGCTGTTGCCGCTCAGCTTGAGCAGGCGCTCGCATCAAAATCATGAACCGGGGCGCTCCGGCTTGCGCCCGCAGGCCGCGACAAACACGGCCGTATAGCAGCGCGTGGGGAGTGTCCCGGCGAGGGAAAACAGTTTCAGCAGCGCGCCGATCACCCGGTCTCCGGCGCGCAAACGCCGCAGCGCCATGAACAGGAGGGTCGAGAGGAACCGCGGATTGTGCAGCAGCAGGTCGGTGCTGATCGGTTCCAGCCCGGCATGTTTCAGCAGGCGCACCAGTTCGCTGCTACTGGCGGTGTGTCCCAGCCGGAAGGAGATGCCGCACCATTGCACTCCCGCACGGAACAGCCGGTAGAGCGGATTTCGCGGGTTATCCAACGTGATCAGCAGCAGGCCGCCCGGTTTCAGCACGCGCGCGAGTTCGCAAATGGAATGCTGCAAATCCTCCGCTACTTCGAAATGATCGAGCGTGGAGTTGGACAGCACCAGATCGATCGAATCGTTCTTGAATGGGAGGCGCCGCACGTCGGCGGCGGCGAAGCCGGAGTTCCCGTCGAGCCGGAGCGCCGCGCGCCGGGCCGTGCTCTCGTCCACATCGATCCCGAGCTTCAGATCGGCTTCGAAAGGCAATGAGGAGAGGAGCTCGTCCTCCCCGTTCGCCTCCTCGAAGAGATCGGTCTTGAGCACCACCGCTACCCTGCGCTGTTGCACGTTGCGGCAGATCCACTCCAGGTGTACTTCCTTCTTTTGCTTCGCAACCAAAGGATCCAGATACCAATTTGGAGGGCGGTTGCGCACTTCGGGACAATGATACCCCGTTTACAGGCTTACAATGAGCATTCGCATGGAAAACGCTGGCGGTAGCGCAATGGCGGCGGGGCCCCGGGCGATCGCGGCCGAGGCGCAGCATCCCTGGAGATGGGCTGCGCTGGCCGTTCTGCTGGTATTCGCCTGGATGGCGGCCACCGTCGCGGCGAACTATGACGGACACTGGAGTGGTCTGTTCCGGACGGGGCAAAAATTTGCCGTTCCGCCGCATCTGGAGGCGTCCACCTACCGAGATCCGAGCCCCTACGGCTACGACGGGCAGTTCTATCGCTTTCTGGCGCACGATCCCCTGCTGCGGAAGGGCACGGCCGCTTACATCGATGCGCCCATCCTGCGCGCGCGGCGGATCCTGGTTCCGGGCGCCGCATGGCTTCTGGCCTGCGGGCAGCCCGGGTTAATCGACGGCGCTTACATCGTGGTGATCCTGGCGTCCATCTTCGGCGGCGTCTACTGGCTCGGGGCGTTGTTCATCAGGCAGGGCCGTCGCGCTTATCTGGGTCTGCTGTTTCTCATCGTGCCGGCGACGGTCGCCTCCATCGACCGCATGACGGTCGATATCACTCTCGCGGCGCTGGCTGCAGGGTTCGCATTCTATCTCCTGGAAAACCGCGAGCCCGAGCTATGGCTGGTTACGGCCGCGGCGGGCCTGGTGAGGGAAACCGGACTCCTGTTCGCCGCCGCTTGTGTGCTGGCGGCCCTCCTCCAGCGCGATTTCAGGAAATCGGCGCTCTGGGCTGCCACGGCGCTTCCCGCGCTGGGCTGGTACGCCTACCTGCACTGGGGATTGCCGCAACTGGCGCAAGTGCCCGGCGGCGGCGAGGCGGCGCCGGCGTGGGTGTATCCGCGGTTCCGGCTGGGTATTCTGCTTCGCGCGCTCGATCCTCCGCGCTACCCGCTTCCGCCCCTTAAGGAAGCGATCGCCCGCGGGCTCGACGTGGTGGCGCTGATAGGCATGATGGCGGCGTTCGTACTAGCTGCCCTGCGTTTGCGGGTGGCGCCCCGGGGCGCGCTGCGAATCGCTCTCGCGCTTCAGTTGCTGCTTCTGCTTGCCATGACCAGCAAGGGTTTCTGGAACACGCCGTTCGGATATGCCCGGCCCTTTGGGCCTTTGTTCGTGCTTCTGCTGGCCGGCGCGGGTGCCCGCGCATCGAACGGCGCCATAGCGGGCGCTCTTGCGGCATCCGCCGCAGTAAACCTGCGTCTGGCGGCCGAGATTCGGGAGCAAGTCATGGGCTTTTTTGGGTGAGTTTTGATGTCTTCGCCGAATCGCGCTGGCAGTCTGATGCGCGAGTCATGGGGTTTTTGGGGTGAGTTTTGGCGGAGTAGTACTTCCCCACCAGCGCCGGAGAGAGTACACTTACTGTTTGCACAATTTGACACTCTCCGTAATCATTCCCGTTCTCGACGGCGCGGGCTATCTGCCGGCGTGCCTGAATGCCTTGAAGCTCAGTCAGGGCAGGGAACACATCCGGGAAGTGATCGTAGTGGACGACTGTTCGTCGGACGGGTCGGCGGCTGTGGCCGAGGCCGCCGGCGCGACCGTTCTACGTACTCCCGGTAGGATGGGGCCGGCTGCCGCCCGCAATCTGGGCGCTGCGCATGCTTCCGGCGATTTGCTGGTGTTTATCGATAGCGATGTGTGCATCCACCCCGGCGCTCTTGCCCGCATGCGCGAACGCTTTGAGAACGAGCCCGATCTGGACGCCCTGATCGGCTCCTATGACGACGAGCCCGCCGCCCCTGGGTTCGTATCGCAATACAAGAACCTGATGCAGCACTATGTGCACCAGAACGGGCGGCGGGAGGCCACAACGTTTTGGTCGGGCTGCGGCGCGGTGCGGCGCGAAGTCTTCTTGAGCGTGGGGGGATTCGACGAGGCATACAGGCGCCCCTCGATCGAGGATATCGACCTTGGCTATCGCCTGCTGAAGCAGGGACACCGGATTGCGCTTGACCCGGCGGTGCTTGCCAAGCACTTGAAACGCTGGAGGCTGACCTCGCTGCTCCATTCGGATATCTTCGACCGCGCACTTCCGTGGTCGCAGTTAATTTTGCGCTCCGCCCGCCTTCCGAACGATCTCAATGTCGCAGTGTGCCAGCGCTGGAGCGCGGCGCTGGTGGTTGCAGCGGCCGGTCTCGCCGGGGCCAGCGTAGTTTGGGGGATAATTCCAGCGCTGGCGGCTGTGGTTCTGCTTGGGGCCACGATACTGCTCAACCGTCGGTTTTACGGTTTTCTTGCTGCCAAGCGGGGCTGGATCTTCGCGCTGCGCGCGGTGCCGCTCCATTTGGCTTACTATCTCTACAGCGCGCTGACTTTCGCGGCCGCGGCAGCCGCTCATCCCTTCAGCCGCCGTCCGGATCACCCGGCTGAGTTCTCCTCCAGCATTCCATCGCTGTACGAAGCGGGTTCAGCTGTCGGGGCGGTTCCGGTTGGGGCGGAACGGCAGACCTACGCAGCGCGTCGCAGCCGTTTTAGTCTCCGCTCGAACTCCTCCTCGGAGATCTCTCCGCGCGCATAACGCTCTCTCAGGAGCTGCTCTTCAGCCCCCATATCGCCGGCTTCAATGCTTGTTTCGTCCAGGCCGTGGCGGCTCCAGCCCCAGCCTACGCCCCAGACAATTAGGAAAAGAACCAGGGCCCAGAAAACCCAGAACCACCAGCCCCATCCCCAGTAACCCCAGCCGGCTCCCCACATATCGATCTCTCCTCACCTATCCTTGCCTTCATTATCCGGCAATCAGGAGTTGCCGCCTGAGATTTCAATGGGCACTCTGAGAAGGTTTTCGTCCTCGTCCCAGAGTGCGTGTGTGCCGAGTTCGTCGCATAGAGATTGCATTTTGGCGGCGATCCACCAGGCGAGGCGGGGTTCGGCAAGCCGCGCCTGAAAATCCCGGATCACCGCCGGCCGGAGGGCAAGCTCCCGAACAGCGCCGCCGCTGATCTCCACGCTGAACAGGAACGATTCGTCGTTGGGCTCGACTTCGTCCACCGCGTAATCGTCGATGAAGTCTCCGGCGCTGTAAAGAATCGGCTTTCCGTTGCGGAGCTCGATCCCGCGAAAGACGTGCGGTGAATGGCCGAAGACGATATCCGCGCCCGCATCGATGAGCGCGCGGCCGAATGTGACGTGTTCCGGCGGCGGCCGGTAGCCCCAGTTCGGCCCCCAGTGGAAGGAGACGAGAAGACAGTCCACCTGAGCGGCTGTGGTGGACACCAGTTCCAGCAGCCGCTTCGCCCTGTGGTCCTCAAGGTCTGCCGGAACGTAGCAGATGCCGGGCTTCTGCTCCGCCGCTTCCCAGCCCGGCTCGTTATCCGTGCAGGCGATCAGGCCGAAACGGGTCCCGTCTTTCACGAGCGAAGCGGGCCGCCATGCCTCGGCCTGGTTGCGGCCCGCTCCCGCAGCATGGATGCCGGCCTGCTCCAGCACCTCCAGCATTTCCAGTAGTGCGTCGTACTCGTAGTCGAGTACGTGATTGTTGGCGATGGAAACCAGTCCGATGCCGGCCGCCTGGAGTACGGCGACATTCTTGCTGTCGGAGCGGAAATGAAACATCTTCTCGGAGGCCGACCACGGGCGGCCGCGGTCGCTGAGCACGCATTCCAGGTTGCAGGCGCTTACGACGGCTTCCTGGAAACAGGGAAGCGTGTCTCCCCACGGGTATGTGGGAGGTGCCTCCTTCAACTTCTGATTCACCAGGCGGCCCAGCATCACGTCGCCAACGATCAGGACGCGCACACTTACTGAGACGCGCCTCGTTTGCGCGCGGTTTTCGAGCATGAGTGGCATTGCGGAGCCGGAAAGAGTAAATTGGCGCGCATGACCTCGAGAGAACGGTTGCTCGCAGCCCTCACCGGGAAAATGCCGGACAGGCTGCCCGTCACCACGCATCATGTCATGCCCTATTTCCTCGATAAGTACCTGGGCGGCATTCCGGCGCAAGGCTCTAATGGCAGCGGGCGTGCTTGCGCTGCTTTCCGGGGTATAGCTCATTGGCCTTGCGGCCTCGGCTTAGCCCGTTGTTTGACTGCCGGAGAAGCTTGAAATGACGTCCAGAAAGATTGCAGCTGCGAGAAGTCACATTCTGCCGTTCTTTCTGCTTGGTTTCGCCGTCGCGCAGGCGCAGGAGCCGCCGCTTCCTCGCTACGAAGTGAAGTATGCGAAATCGCGAATCGAAATAGACGGCAAGCTTGAAGACAAAGCCTGGGAACAGGCCGGCGTGATCGAACTGATCTTTCCCTTCGAGCAGCAAACCGGGCGGAAGCAGAAAACGCGCGTCCGCCTGCTCTGGGACGATAACGCCCTCTATGCCGGCTTCGATTGCGACGACGAGGATATCACCGCCCAGCACGTGAGCCGCGACGCTCCCACTTACCAGGACGACGTCGTGGAGCTCTTCCTCAATCCCTTGCCTTCGCAGCGGCTCGTTTACGTGGGCATGGAAATGAACGCCCGGGCTGTCATGTACGACTACCTGATGGTGAGCGGAACCGCCCTTTTCAAGCAGTTCGACCTCAAGGACTTCAGGCTGGCTACGTTTCTCCGGGGCACGTTGAACGCCCGGGGCGACAAGGACGAGGGCTGGTCGCTTGAGCTTGCCATCCCATGGGAGAACTTCGAACGTCCGGTGACGCGGCCCAAACCCGGCGTCGAATGGCGCGCTCAGTTGAGCCGGTGGGATAACGTGAATCCGGAGCGCGTGCTGAGCATGTGGTCCCATCCGCTGCGCCGTTCGGCCTCGCCGCACGTACCGGAGCGCTTCGGCATTCTGGTGTTCACCGAATAGCCCGCGCCCGGTTTTTGTGTGAGAGAATTTCAGGCGGCCATCATGTCACCTGCATCTTCGATTGCACGGCTTACACGGCGAGACTTTTTCCTGCGGGCGGGCGCCGCGCTTGGAGCGTGCGCTTTGTCCCCGGCGATGCGGGCTGCGGCCGAGGCCGCCGGGCCGATGAAGATCACCGCCATCGAGGCGGTCACGTTCCGCAAGGACCTTCGCATCGGCGGTAACTCGGGCGGCGCCGACGGCGCGGAATTCTTCTGGGTCCGGCTGCACACGGACCGCGGCATTACCGGAACGGGCGAAACCTACCCCTACTCGCAGGGCGAAATCGGCGCGCTCAGGGATTACGCGCGGCAGATCCTCGGCCGCGACCCGCGCGACATAGACGGGCTCTGGCGCAGCTACTACCACAACATGGCCATGCGCAACGCGGGCGGCTCGGATATGCGGGTCCTCAGCGCCATCAACATGGCGCAGCTCGACATTCTCGGCCAGGCTGCCGGCCTCCCCCTTTACCGGCTGCTGGGCGGCAAGACGCGCTCGCGCGTCCGCGTTTACAACACCACTACGGATTACTGGGCCATCAACGGGATGAAAATGGGCCCGGACACGCTGGCCATCGCCCGCTTCCTGCTTGATCGCGGCATTACCGCCATGAAGATTTACCCGTTCTCCGCCCGCGACAACTACCTCTCCAACCAGGAGCTTGACCGCGGGCTGAAGTGGATCCGCGATATTCGCGACGAGTTCGGCATGCGGATGGACATCTGCGTGGACCTCTGGGGCCGCTTCGATCTGCCGAGCGCGATCCGCATCGCAAAGGCGCTCGAGCCCTACAACATCATGTATCTCGAAGACGCCATGCTGATGAACAACGCCCAGTCTTACGCGCGGCTGGCGCAGGAGACCAGCATTCCCATCTGCATGAGCGAGACTCTCGCCACCCGCTACGAGTACCGCGAGTTTTTCGAACTGAAAGCCTGCGACGTGGTGATGTACGATCTCTCCTGGTGCGGCGGCGTTTCGGAAGCGAAAAAGATTGCCGACATGGCCGACGCGTATTTCATCCCCACTTCGCCTCATACCTGCGGCGGCCCGCTGCTTTACATCTGCTCGACGCACCTGAGCGCGGCCGTGCCGAATTTCCTCATTATGGAAAGCAATTACTGGAAGTACACGCACCAGTTTCCGCGTTTCGTGGCCAACGCTCCGGTTCCGGAGAACGGCTCGGTAGCACCTCCGGAGGAGCCGGGCATCGGCGCAGGCATCAGGCCCGAACTCTTTTCGAGCGGCGATGCCATCGTGGAGACCATCGCCCGGGCCTAGACGGCGCCTCGTGCAAAGCTGCCCGAGAAGTGTAAGAATAGCGACATTATGAAACGGAACCTTTGGCTCGCACTTTCATTTGCCCTCATCCTGCTTTTTGCCGGCGAGGGCCGCGCCCAGTTGGGCATGTTCACCAAAGAGCAGCGCATCGAGTTCACCCGGGAATGGAAAGGTGAGCGCGACGAAGACGGCCGCCCGCTTGTCCCGGACTCGGTTCTCGAGCGCCTGAGAGAGACCACTGCGGAAGAGGCTTGGGGCGTTCTGCGCGGCGCTCGCTATCCCAACCAGTTCGCCTCCGGCTTCCAGCAGATCGTCACCGTTCCCGGGAAGCGCCTGGTCGGCCGCGCCGTGACCGCCGTCTTCATGCCGCTCCGTCCTGACGTAAACGCGGTCATCAATGAAAAGGCCAAAGCAGAGGGACGCAGTAGCGCGGGCGGGCAGAATTCCTGGGTCATCGATATTCTGAAGCCGGGCGACGTGGTTGTCGTCGATCTGTTCGGCAAGATCAAGGACGGCACCTTCATCGGTGACAATCTCGCCACCTCCATCTTCACCAAGACAGGGACCGGCGTTGTGGTCGACGGAGCCGTCCGCGACCTTTCCGGCATTTTGCAGATCAAGGGATTTACCGGCTATGTGCGCGGTTTCGATCCCTCGGCCATCGCCAACGTGATGCTGGTGGGCATCAACGTGCCGATCCGCATCGGCGAAACCACGGTGATGCCGGGCGATGTGGTTCTGGGCGATCCCGAAGGCGTTACCTTCATTCCTGCGCATCTCGCGGAGCGGGTCGCGGATGTCTCCGAAAACACCCGGCTGCGCGACCAGTGGGGACACCAGATGCTGCGCGAGGGCAGGTACACCCCCGGCCAGATCGACTCCCGCTGGACGCCCGAAATGCAGGCCGAATTCAAGAAGTGGGCTGAAGAGCAAAGGAAGAAGCAAAAGAAGTAAGACAACCGGCGAGACCGGGCTTACCCCCGGTCTCGCTCCCGCCAGTTCATCCTTCCACCGTTCTTGTTAAATCTGCCCCCCGAACCTGATGGGGACGTAACATCTGCGCAGAGCCCGCTCAAAATCCTTGCAGAAATTCCCAAATCAGAGTATAAGTCGCAGGAGAAACCACGAAGAGGGGGTGTTATGCGCCTGTTTACTTGCGCCTGCCTGCTTGTCTTTACTTCCTGGCTGGCTCTTGCCCAGGACACCAGAGGGAACATTTCCGGCACGGTCACCGACGCCCAGCGTGCCGTTATCGCAGGAGCGACCGTCGTCGTAACCAACACGGGCACGGGGACAAGCGTCCGGCTGACCACCAACGCCAACGGCTACTATGAAGCGCCTCTGCTCCTGCCCGGCTCTTACACTGTCAGCGCCGAGTACCCCGGCTTCAAGCGATTGGTGCGGTCCGGGATCACGCTTGCCATCGGCGAGCAGTTACAGATCGATCTGCAACTGGAGGTCGGCGCCGCCGCCGAATCCATAACCGTGACCGGCGAGGCGCCGATTCTCGACACCAGCACGGTGAGTACCGGCCGGGCGATCTCAAACCGCGAAATTATGGACCTGCCGGTGCTCGGCAATAACACCATGATGCTCACCCGCTTCGCGCCGGGTGTACAGGTCCCCGGAACCACCCAGTTTCTGGTCCAGGGCCAGGTCGGCGGCGGGTCGGGATATTACGCGCCGGGCAACGTCGGCGGCAACGAGTGGTCGATCGATGGCGCCTCCACGAACGGGACGGATCGCCGCGTGTCGATCATGCCCAGCCCCGATATCATCGACGAGTTCAAAATCGAGATTTCCAACTTCGATGCCGCGTTCGGGCATTCCACCGGCCTGAACATCTCCATGTCCACCAAGTCGGGAACCAACGACTTCCACGGAACCGGCACCTATCAGTACATGAACCAGCGCTGGAACGCGGCTTCGTTTTTCGTAAAACAGAACCGCTACCGCCAAATCGCTCAGCTCCGGGCTGCCGGGGACTTCGCCGCGGCGGATGAGCTGGCCAAACAGCCGCTGCTTCCTGCCGGCCACATGAACAACGTTCATGCGACCATCAGCGGCCCCATTCGCATCCCCAGGCTGATCGACGGCCGGAACAAGCTGTTTTTCTTCCTGGGTTATTCGAAGCTCAACAATTTCCAGTCCGCCCGTCCGAGCGAAATCAACTACACCGTTCCCACTGTGGCGATGCGAAACGGCGACTTCTCCCAGCTTCTGAACGTCGATCCCGTTCGCTACCAGATCTACGATCCCCTATCGACCCATCCCGATCCGGCGCGGCCGGGATTCGTGGTTCGCAACCCGTTCCCGAATAATCAGGTTCCGCAAAACCGGATCACGCATCCCTCCTACAAGTTCTACACCGACCGCATGCCGCTGCCGAACAACGATCCCACAGACCCGACGCGGGAGCCGGTCAATAACTTTCTGGCTTCCAGCATGCCCAACAACGTCTTCTATCACTCCTGGAACAACCGGGTCGATTACATGGCCACCGAGAAGCACCGCTTCTTCTTCCGGTGGATCAAGACTCACTTCATAGAGGACGCCCAGGACTATACCTTCTCGACCGAGCCCGGCCTTATGGCCTGGAACGAGCGGCGTCCGGCAGCCAGCGCCGCCGCTGACTGGACCTATGCCATGAACCCCAACACCGTGCTGAACGTGACGGTGAACGCGAACAGCTTCCTCCTGCAAAACCAGCGCCTGGGAACCCGCAAATACAAGCCCACCGATGTGGGCCTTCCCGCCTACATGGATGCCAAATGCGACGCCAGTTGCGCGCTCCCCAGATTCATTTGGCCCGGAATGACCGCCTGGTCGGGCGACATGGTCCTCAGCACGCCGGTTGATCCCGGCACGAAGGGCTGGCAGCGGAGCGTGAAATTCAACGTTTCGCACGTCCGCAATGCGCACTCTTTCCGAGCCGGTATCGACTTCCGCGAGCACCATCGCACGCAGATCCAGACCGGCGGATTCACCTCCGGGAACTTCAGTTTCGCCAATAACTGGACGAGAAAGGACGGCGACGGATTCACCCCTGCGGGTAGCCTCGGCTTGGGCTGGGCGACGTTCATGCTCGGTATGCCCACCGCTATGTCGGCGGACACCAACGATACTTTCGCGCTCGTCAGCCCTTATTACGCCTGGTACGCTCAGGATACCTGGCGCGTCACCAGGAACCTGACTCTTACGCTGGGCCTGCGCGTGGAGTACGAGCAAGGCGCCACCGAGCGCTTCGACCGCGCCCTGTCGTACTTCGATCCCGACCTTGAGCTGCCAATCACGGCTGCCGCCCAGGAGGCCTACGCCCGCAATCCCCTGGACGAGCTGCCCCCCAGCCAGTTCATTGTCCGGGGCGGCACTGTCTACGCCGGGAGAAACGGCGTGCCGAGACGGCTGTGGCGAAACGAGCTGATGTGGCTGCCCAGACTGTCGGCGGCCTGGCAGTTCAGCCCCAGAACAGTCATCCGCGGCGGCTACGGCATTTACTATGACACCCTGAACGTGATGAACCAGGGGGCCAACCAGTACGGTTTCTCGCGCGCCACCAACACGACTCTTACAAACGATTTCGGTATCACCTGGCTAGCCGGAGATCCCGCGAATGGAATTTCGCCGCTCGCCGACCCGTTCCCGGTCCGGTCCGACGGCACGCGCTTCGACGCACCCCTGCGGGACGCTCTGGGCGCGATGGCCCGCGTGGGACAGGGGTATACTTTCGGCCGCTTCGACCGGATGCATCCGCGCGTCCAGCGATGGCGGGTGGGCATCCAGCGCGAGCTTACGAACAACATGATGGTCGAGGTCGCGTATTGGGGCCAGTGGGCTGACCGCATCAGCATTACCCAGAGACTGGATGCGCTGCCGGAACAGTATTGGGCCACCGGGCTTGTGCGCAACGATGCCGTTGCCACCGACATGAACCGCGAGGTGCCGAACCCGTTCTATATCGGAAACTTCGAGTTCCTTCGCACCTCCGACCCGGTGCTTTATCAGCACCTCTCCACGCTCCAGCAGTTCACCAGGCCCACCATACAGAAGAACCGGCTCCTGCGGCCTTTTCCGCACATGAACGGGATTTCGGACAATGCGGTTCCGAAAGGCAAAGCACGCACTCACGCGCTTGAGGTCAACTTCCAGCGCCGCATGTCGAAGGGGCTGACGGTGAACGCTTCTTATTCGCGGATGAAGCAGGACGCCCTGACGATCCTGGAGAACGAGTTCCACACCGAACCAACCATTTGGTGGCCCAGCGACACCGCCCGGCCGCACCGCTTCACCGCCACCGGCGTCTATGAGCTGCCCTTCGGCAGGGGCCGCGCGTTCGCCCAAACGGGCATCCTGAACCACATCGTGGGCGGCTGGCAGATCGCCCTCACCTTCGAATACCAGCCAGGCCCGCTGCTTAGCTGGGGCAATCTCTTCTACTACGGCGATATCAGCACCTTCGAGCGCGACGCCACTTCCGGTACCCGCACGTTGGAGCAGTGGTTCAACACCGACCTGCCCTTCGAGCGCACCTCGACCAGGCTGCCGGCGGCCTTCCACGTGCGAGTATTCCCGCGTTACTTCAACGGCCTCCGCGCGGACGGCCTGAAGCAATGGAACGGGAACCTTGTGCGCGAATTCCGCATTACGGAGCGCGTCCGCTTCCAGGTCCGCGCCGATGCGATCAATCTCCAGAACCGCTCGCAGATGGCGGCTCCCGACCTGTCCCCGACATCGACGAATTTCGGGAGAATTACAAGCCAGACCTCGTCGCTGAACCGCTTCTATCAATTCCAGGGCAGAATTCAATTCTGATTGCGTCTTTCACGCCCGCGGCGCCGGCAGCGCAGGGTTTTTCCGGCGCCGCGCACTTGCCGTTCCGGATCACCCGCGACAGAATGGTTTGGTACCAAAAAGGAGACCCAACATGGGCAAGAACTTTTCGAGACGTAACTTGATGCAGCTGGCCGGCGGCGCCGGCATTGCCTCTATCGTGGCTCCGCGGCTTGCCAAAGCGGCCAAAACAAAGTGGCCGATCGACGTGATGCGCGAAGGGATTCCCAAGATCTGCGCATACGGGGGCAGGGACGCGGCAGCCAACCGTGCCTTACAGCAGGTTGGAGTCTTTCATGTCATCGGCAGCGGCGGCCGCATGCCCTGGACCGAGGAAGCCCTCCGCAGGATGATCAACACGTACAAGGAACAGGGGATGACCGTCGTGAACGCCATGATAGGCGGGATGAGGGACATCATCCGCGGTGGCCCAAATCGGGACCAGGAGATCGAAAACATTATCCTCTCGACGCGGGCTGCCGGCAAAGCCGGACTGCCCTGCATTGAATACAACTTCTACGGCCACCGTTTGACGGAGGGCTACGAGGAGGAACTCGGGCGTGGCGGTTCCGGCCTCACGCGTTTCAATTACGAACGGGTGAAAGATCTGCCGCCTCTGGAACACGAGGGCAAGCATACGAAGGAAGAGCTTTTCAAGCGCGCCGAGTACTTCCTCAAGGCCGTCATCCCCGAAGCGGAAAAGGCCAATGTCCGGTTTGCGCTGCATCCGAACGATCCGCCGGCCCCGATCTCGCGCGGGACCGAGCAGATGTTCGCCACCTTCGCCGATTGGAAACGCTACCTGGACCTGGTCAAGAGCCCGTACAACGGCATCACCTACGATTGCGGCGTTTGTTGGGAACTCGGCGAGGACCCGGTGGAAGTCTTCAAGTACCTGAGAAGCCGCGACGTAGTCAATCACGTCCATTACCGCAACGTGGTCATGCGCAAGCCTTATGTCGACTACACCGAAGTGTGGCTCGACGAAGGCCAGGTGGACATGTTTGCGGTGATGAAGGAGATGGTGCGCAGCAAGTACGGGGGAAGCGTTCTGCCGGAGCACCCGCGCGCCATCGACCTCGACCGCAACCGCGAGCGCGGAATTGTCGGCCAGTACGCGAAAGTGGGCGGCGGCGGCTTCGCCGGCGAAATCTACAACTACGGCTTCACCAAAGCAATGCTTCTGGCCGCACTCTCCGAATAACCGGCCTGTTTTCCAACACCGGCGCCGGCGCCGTTTAAACTCACGCGCCGGCGCCTCCCATACGCGCCCACCGCGCTGCGCGGACCGGAAACGTCTTTCTGTGTTCTCCTGCCGGGCGTGAGTTTTCTCCTTTCCCGAGACCGAAATACCGAAATACCCCTGCCGCTGGATTCATGCAGCGGCCTGTGAGAGATTAAGAATAGTTAACGTGCCCGCCGGGGAAAGCGTAAAGGGGTGAACTGAGCCCGGACGGGCACGGCCGATTCGACGGCGGCTTGATCGCCGAGGCGATTTGCAGTGCCTGCGCCGCCTGCCCTTCTCTCGGATTCCGGCGGCGTCACTCGCAACCCCGGGCGCACGCTACTTGAGGTGTGCCCGATTCCACTGTGGGAGAAATCCATGTTCCACCATGTAAAGGAACTTCAGTTCAATGCACGCGTCTCGAATCCGGACCCCCGGTTCGCGCGGCTGCTTCTGGAGCAGTTCGGCGGAGCGAACGGAGAGCTGAAAGCCGCGATGCAGTATTTCACCCAGGCCTTCGGGTGCCGGCAGGCATACCCGGAAACGTATGACTTGCTGATGGACATCGGCACCGAGGAGTTCAGCCACCTGGAGGTGGTAGGCGCGACCATTCAAATGCTGCTCTCAGGCGTGAACGGCGAGCTGAAAAACGCCGTCGAGAGTACCGATCTCGGGAAAATTCTGAACGGCGGCAAGGGCGCACGCGAGGACTACATGCACGAAGCGCTCACCAATCCCGAGTTTCTGGTGCTGTCTGGAGGCACGCCCACGGTCACCAACGCCGCCGGCGTGCCTTGGTCGGGCACGTACGTGGAAGCGAACGGCGAGCTGACGGTAGATCTGCGGTCGAACATCGCCGCCGAGTCGCGCGCCAAGATCGTCTACGAATACCTTATGCAATTCACCGACGACCCTCTGGTCAAAGAGAGCCTCGGATTCCTCATGACTCGCGAGATTGCGCACATGCAGATGTTCACCGCCGCGCTGGATTCGATTGCCGCGAACTTTCCTCCGGGTGTTCTGCAAGGAGATCCGCGGTACACGCACCTGTACTTCAACATGTCCGACGGCGTGGATGTCCGGGGCCGCTGGAACCAGGGCCAGGGCCCCTGGAACAAAGGCGAGGAGTGGGTCTACGTCTCCAACCCGCACGAACACGTGCAACGGACTCAGGGACTGGTCGAACAGGCGGTCGAGGACTCCTCGCATAATCTCAAGGAGATCTCGGACCTTGACCGCAGGATGAGCCAGGCGCGGTACGAGGAAGTGAAGAAGGCTGTCCCCACAGGCCGCGCGCAGTGGTCGGACTACAAGGAGCGGGCGCGCAAGCAGGGCTGATGTCAGGTGGCGGAGCAGCCGTCCAGCGGCTCTCCGCCGCTTTTCCCACCCGGCGAGTACGGCGGCAGGCGCGTGCGCCGAATGCACCTCCGCGATGAATTGTGCTAACGTACTCCCGAATGCAACTTCAACTTCGACGTCATACAAGAGATCCGCTTATATATACAGCCCTGTTTGCGATGTTTTGGGTGATTGCCCGCGCCTGCCGGCAGTCAATTACGATAGACGAAGCTGATTCCTACCTCTTCTGGGTCTCACGATTCAGCCCTTCCCATTGGGAAGCCGCCTCAAATAATCACGTGCTGAATTCGATGCTGGAGAGGTTAGTCACAGACATATTTGGCGTGTCTCATTTCACGTTGCGCGCTCCCGCCCTGCTGGGCGCGGCTATTTACATCCTGGCGGCTTTTTATCTCTGTAAGGCCATTACAAGCGGAAAACTTCTTCAATGGACGCTATTTGTCGGCTTTGTATATAACCCCTTCGTAATGGACCACCTGGTTGCGGCCCGCGGCTATTCGCTTGCCCTTGCCTTCCTGCTGGCAGCCATCGCAATCGCCTTCAGCGATGTGCCCCCTCTGCGGGCTGCGGCGCTAAGCTCTGTGTGTATCGCGCTCTCGTTTGCCGCGAACTTCTCCTTCGCTTTTGCCAATGCCGCGGTGTTCCTCATGATCATGCTGTGGCTTTCGCGGAACGTCGAACGGAGGACATACCCGGGATTGGCGATTGCCGGCATTGTACCGGGATTAGCGGTAACGATATTCCTGACGATGTGGACGTTACTTAACTGGCCGAGAGGTCAGCTGTTTTATGGCGCGCACAGCCTGGCCGAGACGTTCCACAGCATCCTTGAATCTTCGCTGTATACGCTGAACCCGTACCTGGTAAATCCCTCACTCTATCCTGTTCTGGAAAAGGCATCGGACTGGTTGCCGGTTCTGCTGGGCGTCGCGCTGGCGGCGCAAGCCGGAGGCATCGTGCTTAAGCGGGTCTCGGTTCTCAAAGAGCATTGCGTGTGGCTGCTCGCCGTCGGCGCCGGCGGATTCATCATCGCGACCGCCGCGCACCGGTTGGCGTACGGAATCTGGCGTCTGCCGATGCCGCTTGCCAGAACCGGGCTGTTTTTTGTCCCGCTCTTTATATTAGTAGCGGGCGCCCTGGCGTCTGCCTTCCCCGTTACGCGCACCGGCAGAGTTCTCCAGAGCTTTGTTCTTGTCACGCTGTTCGCTACGGCCTGTTACTTCATCTTGTGTCTCCGGCTGTCGCATTTCAAGGAATGGAAATGGAATGCGGACTGTAATCACCTTTATGAAGTGATGGCTGATTACAGTCAACGTTATAACGTGAAAAACATCACGACAAGCTGGCGATTTACAGCATGTCTTAGTTTTTATCGCGAGCTCTCAGGGAATAAGAGTATAGAGGAGATCGAGCCTTTCGTGGATCGGTATCCTTCCGGTAAGCCGTTGTATGTTCTGTTTTATCCCCATGACATGGGTTTTGCCGACCAGGAGCGGCTGAAAGTCGTCTATCAGGGTGAGTTGAGCGGCGCGGTTGTGGCTATCCGTCCCGACGTGGCGTGCGCGAACGAGTAAGCTAAGCCGGCTGTCCCGCCGCTTCGTGGATTTCCTGCAAGCTCCACACGCGGACGGGGTCGCGCCGGCGCGATGCTATGGCTTCGGCCGCCGCTCTAGCGCCGCTGATGGTCGTGATGCACGGCACGCGGTAAGCTACGGTCGTCCGCCGGATCGCCCGTTCGTCGCTGAACGAGCGCGCCCCGGCCGTCGTGTAGATCACGAGATGGATCGTTCCCGCCTTCAGCAGGTCCACTGCGTTGGGCCGGCCTTCGTTCACTTTGAACACAACCCTGGGGGCAAGCCCGGCCGCCCGCAGCGCCGCCGCCGTCCCGCGCGTCGCCACCAGCTTGAAACCGAGCCCGGCGAGTGTTCGCGCCACCTCTACCGCGGCGGCTTTGTCGCGGTCATTCACGCTAATGAAGACCGTGCCGCTGTCCGGCAGCGGAGTCCCCGCGCTTAGCTGCGCCTTGCCGAATGCTTCGCCGAAGTTCTCGCCCACTCCCATCACCTCGCCGGTGGACCGCATTTCCGGCCCCAGCGCCGGGTCGACGCCCGGAAACTTGGCGAAGGGGAACACCGGCGACTTCACGAAGAACTGCGGCACGGGCAGCACGCCGTTTACACGCCCGCCCGTCAGGTCGCGAAAGTCCGCCAGCCGCTTGCCCAGCATCAGCCCCACCGCGATCTTCGCCAGCGGCACGCCGGTCGCCTTGCTCACGTACGGCACCGTCCGCGACGCCCGCGGGTTCACCTCCAGCACGTACACCGTGCCGTTCTGGGCGGCGTACTGCACGTTCATCAGCCCGACGACTTTCAGCGCCCGCGCCAGCCGTTCCGTGTATTCCCGCACCTTGCACAGCACTTCTTCGCTCAGCGAGTACGGCGGCAGCACGCACGAGCTGTCGCCCGAATGAACGCCGGCTTCCTCGATGTGCTCCATGATGCCAGCGATCAGCACGTCCTCGCCGTCCGACAGCGCGTCCACGTCGATCTCAGTCGCGCTGTCCAGGAAGCGGTCGATCAGCACCGGGCGATCCTGCGAGAACACCACCGCCTCGCGCATGTACTGGCGCACCATCTCCTCATCGTAGGCGATCACCATTGCGCGCCCGCCCAGCACGTACGACGGCCGCACCAGCACCGGGTAGCCGATTCGCCGCGCCACCGCGCACGCCTCTTCCACGCTCGTCGCCGTCCCGTTCGGCGGGGAGGGAATCCCCAGCCTCTCCAGCAGCGCGCCGAACAGCTTGCGGTCCTCGGCGAGGTCGATGTTTGCGGGATCGGTCCCGATGATCGGCACGCCCTGCGCCTTGAGCGGCAGCGCCAGGGTCAGCGGCGTCTGCCCGCCGAACTGCACGATCACCCCGTCCGGTTTCTCCGTATCGTAGATGTTCAGCACTTCTTCGAGCGTGAGCGGCTCGAAGTACAGCCGGTTGCTGGTGTCGTAGTCCGTCGAAACCGTCTCCGGGTTGCAGTTCACCATGATCGATTCCACGCCGAATTCCTGAAGCGCGAACGAGGCGTGGCAGCAGCAGTAGTCGAACTCGATCCCCTGTCCGATCCGGTTCGGCCCGCTGCCGAGAATCATGATCTTCTTGCGCTGCGAGGGTACGGCTTCGCACTCGCCCTCGTAGCTGGAATACAGGTACGGCGTGAAGCTCTCAAACTCCGCCGCGCAGGTATCCACGCGGTTGAAAACCGCCCGGATGCCCGCCGCCTTCCGCTTTTCGCGCAAGACCAGCGGGTCCGTCTTCCAGAGCCGCGCCAGTTGGCGGTCTCCCATGCCGTCGCGCTTGGCCCGGCGCAGCATCTCCACGGGAACCGTCTCGAGGGTCTCTTTCGCCAGCTCCTGTTCCAGCTCGACGGTCTCCTTCACCTGTTGAAGGAACCACGGGTCGATGGACGTCCATTCCCGCACTTCCTCCACCGTGTGGCCGCACTGGAAGGCGAAGCGTATGTACCGCAGGCGATCCGGGTTCGGCGTGATCAGTTTGTTGGGGATCAGCGCGCGGTCGTACTCCTCGGCGTCCGGCGATTTGCCCGTCTCCAGGCTTCGCAGCC
The DNA here is from genome assembly GCA_029776225.1 of Acidobacteriota bacterium. Lineage (GTDB taxonomy): Bacteria > Acidobacteriota > Terriglobia > Bryobacterales > Bryobacteraceae > Fen-330. The sequence continues at coordinate 50,052 of JAKOTR010000051.1, forward strand.
CTTTTGCCAGCGCCTGCTTGAACGTCCGCCCGATGGCCATCACCTCGCCGACCGACTTCATCTGCGTGCCGATGGTCGCGTCCGTGCCCGGGAATTTTTCGAATTGCCACCGCGGGATCTTCACCACCACGTAATCCAGCGTCGGCTCGAAGCACGCCGGCGTCTTGCGCGTGATGTCGTTCGGGATCTCGTCCAGCCGGTAGCCCACCGCCAGTTTCGCCGCGATCTTCGCGATTGGGAACCCGGTTGCTTTCGACGCCAGCGCCGAGCTCCGCGAGACGCGGGGGTTCATCTCGATGATCACCATCCGTCCGGTTTCCGGGTGGACGGCGAACTGCACGTTGGAGCCGCCGGTATCGACGCCGATCTCGCGCAGGCAGCGGAGTGCCGCATCGCGCATCACTTGGTATTCGCGGTCCGTCAGCGTCTGCGCCGGCGCGACCGTAATCGAATCGCCCGTGTGCACGCCCATCGGGTCGAAGTTCTCGATCGAGCAGACGACGATCGCGTTGTCCGCCAGGTCGCGCATCACCTCCAGCTCGTACTCTTTCCACCCGAGGACGCTCTCCTCCACCAGCACTTCGTGGACTGGCGAAAGATCCAGCCCCCGCTCGAGCAACTGGACGAGTTCCTCGCGGTTGTAGGCGATGCCGCCGCCGGTGCCGCCCAGCGTGAAGCTTGGCCGCAGAATCACCGGGTAGCCGGTCCGCTCGGCGAACTCCAGCCCTTGCTCCACCTTGTTCACCAGCTTCGAATCCGGGCATTCGAGGCCGATCTTCCGCATCGCGTCCTTGAACATCAGGCGGTCTTCGGCCTTCTTGATCGCGTCGATCTTCGCGCCGATCAGCTCCACGCCGTACTTGTCCAGCACGCCCGTTTCGGCCAGTTCGACAGAAAGGTTCAGACCCGTTTGCCCGCCCACCGTCGAAAGCAGCGCGTCTGGCCGCTCGCGCGCGATGATCTTCTCCAGGAAGGGCACGCTGAGCGGCTCCACGTAGGTCCGGTCCGCCAGGTTCGGATCGGTCATGATAGTGGCCGGGTTCGAGTTCACGAGCACCACTTCATAGCCTTCCGCTTTCAGCGCCTTGCACGCCTGCGTGCCGGAGTAATCGAACTCGCACGCCTGGCCGATGACGATCGGCCCGGAACCTATGATCAGGATTTTGTGCAGGTCGGTTCGCTTCGGCATGGGCTATTTCTTGAACTCCGCCATCATTTTCGTGAAGTCGTCGAACAGGTAGAGCGAGTCGTGCGGCCCGGGAGCCGCTTCCGGGTGGTATTGGACGCAGAACGCGGGCTCGCGCCGGTGCCTGAAACCTTCAACGGTTTGATCGTTCAGATTCACGTGGGTCAATTCCACATCGGAGGGATTCAGCGAGTCGGGATCCACCGCGAAGCCGTGATTGTGCGAGGTGATCTCCACCTTGCCGGTCAGCTTGTTCAGAACCGGGTGGTTCGCGCCGCGATGGCCGAACTTCAGCTTGTATGTTTTCGCGCCCAGGGCGATTGCGAGCACCTGGTGCCCCAGGCAGATGCCGAAGATCGGCACCTTGCCGATCAGCTTCCGGACGTTGGCCTGCTGAGTGTGCAGCGGTTCCGGATCGCCCGGCCCGTTGGACAGAAAAACTCCGTCCGGCTTCAACGCCAGGACGTCTTCGGCCGGGGTCAGCGCGGGCACCACCGTGACCCGGCAGCCCGAGTGCACGAGCCGGCGCAAAATGTTCCGCTTGATCCCGAAATCGTAAGCCACCACGTGCCAGCGCGGTTCCGCGGGGCGGTCCGGCGGCTCCGAAGGTAAGCGCCGTTCCAGGCCCTTCTCCCATTGGTAGGCTTCGCGTGTCGAAACCCGGCTCGCCAGGTCCAGCCCTGCCATTGAGGGAATGGAGCGCGCTTTCTCAACGAGTTCCTGCGGGTCGCGCGGTCCGGTGGCCAGCACGCCCCGCATCACGCCCCGCGTCCGGAGATGCCGCACCAGCCGCCGCGTGTCGATCTCCGCTGCTACCGGGATATTGGCTTCGGCGAGAAACTCCTGGGCCTGCTGCTGGCTCCGCCAGTTGCTTGCGATGGGGGAGAACTCCCGCACCACCAGCCCCTCGATATAAGGACGCCCGGACTCGCTGTCCTCGGGCATCACCCCGTAGTTGCCAATGTGAGGATTTGTCAAAACCACGATCTGCCCGGCATACGAAGGATCGGTAAAGACCTCCTGATAGCCGGTGATCGCCGTGTTGAAAACAACCTCCCCGCAGCTTTCCGTGGGCGCACCAAAGCTCCTGCCCTCGAAGATCGAACCGTCTTCCAGGGCCAGAATCGCACTATTCAAGTGATGATCCTCCGGGGGATTGGGGTAATTACCATTTCACCACAAGACGGCATGTTTTCGCTTCACCCCTGGCGGCGGGACCGGCCACCGCGGGCAGGCCTGCGGCGCCTCCAGGACCCCGAAGCGGAAGGGCGGGACGCTTCGGGCAAGGCCCGGACTTCAAAGGCCCAAGCCGCTGCTATCATAGTCATCAACGCCCGTAATGATTGTTGAAACTCAGTTTGCGTGTTTCAATGAATTGCCGCTCGATTGCGGCGCCGTGCTGTCGCCGGTCCAGGTCGCTTATGAGACCTACGGCGAGCTGAACGAGACGCGCTCCAACGCCATTCTGATCGCCCATGCCCTCAGCGGAGATGCGCACGCCGCCGGGATTTCTCCGGTCGACGGAAAGCCCGGCTGGTGGGACAGCATGATCGGAAAGGGCAAGGCGTTTGACACCGATAAATACTTCATCATCTGCTCGAACGTCCTCGGCGGCTGCCGCGGCACCACCGGCCCCGGCTCCATCAACCCGGCCACCGGCCAGCCGTACGCGATGTCCTTCCCGGTCATTACCATCCCCGACATGGTCCGCCTGCAGAAGATGCTGATTGACCGCCTCGGCATCGAGCGCCTGCTGGCAGTGGCCGGAGGCTCGATGGGGGGCATGCAGACCCTGGAGTGGGCGGCCACCTATCCCGAGTCGGTGGCCTGCGCCATTCCCATCGCGACAACCGCGCGCCACAGCGCGCAGCAGATCGCCTTCAACGAGGTGGGCCGCCAGGCGATCATGTCCGACCCGGACTGGAACGACGGCAACTACTACGACAAGAAGCCGCCGGCGCGCGGCCTCGCCGTGGCCCGCATGATCGGCCACATCACTTACATGAGCGACGAGTCCATGCGCCAGAAGTTCGGCCGGCGTCTCCGCGGCAAGGACAAGTTCGGGTTCGACTTTTCGGTCGACTTCGAAGTGGAAAGCTACCTGCGCTACCGCGGCATGCAGTTTGTGAACCGGTTTGACGCGAACTCTTACCTGTACATCACCAAAGCAATGGATTATTTCGATCTCAGCGACCGCGAGGGATCGCTTGCGGGCGCTTTCCGCAAGGGTAACAATACGCGGTTTCTGGTTATCAGCTTCACTTCGGACTGGCTGTACCCCAGTTATCAGTCTCAGGAAATCGTTCAAGCTCTGCGCTCGCTCAACCGCGACGTAGCTTATTGCGAGCTGCAATCCAATTACGGCCACGACGCGTTTCTGGTGGACGTGGGCGAGCAGACCGAAGTCGTGAGGGGCTTCCTGGCCAGCACTTACAAGGCGAGGAATTAGTATGCCGGCGACTGCTTCGGAACCACGGCGCCGTCCCTTTGTCACCGACATACTCGGCAGGAGCGATTACGCGATCATCAGCGAGCTGATCGCGCCCAACTCGCGCGTTCTCGACCTCGGCTGCGGCGAGGGCGAGCTGCTGGAGTGGCTTGTGCTGAACAAGTCCGTGGAAGCGCGCGGCATCGAGCTCGACGGCCGCAAGGTGCAGCGGGCCATTGCGCGCGGGGTCTCGGTTTACCAGGGCGATATCGACGAAGGCCTCACCGGCTATCCCGACGACTCATTCGACTACGTCATCCTCAGCCAGACGTTGCAGGAAACGCGCCGGCCGCTCGAGGTGCTTCGCGAAATGCTTCGTGTCGGCAGGCGTGCGATCGTGGCGTTTCCGAATTACGGGCATTGGTCCGTTCGCCTTTCGCTGCTTTTCACCGGACGCGCCCCGCGTACCCGCTGTTTCCCGCACGACTGGCACAGCTCGCCCAATATTCACTTCCTCACCATCAAAGATTTCGAGGAGCTGGCCGCCAAACAGCGATGGACCGTCGAGCGCAAGATATTCCTCTCGGGCCGCCGTGTCGGCTATTTTCTGGCTAACCTGATGGCCGAAGTCGCTGTGTTCCTGGTGCGTAAATGAAAGTTGCCTGCCTGATACTGGCCTCGGCAGTCGCATCGTCCTTGGCCGCCGAGCCCGATTTCTCTGGAGTCTGGAAGCTGAACCGGGAACGCAGCCGCATCTCCGCGCTGCCGGACGCTCCGGCCAGCGTGATGGAGATCGAGCACCGCGGCGGTAGGATTCGGTGTTTCGAGCCGCCGCTCGCCTGGTCGGCGTCTCTCGACGGCAAGGCCGCCAAGAGCGAATCCGCCGGCGTCACCGCCAACGTGATCCTGAAGTGGGAGGGCTCGGCGCTCCTCCTGAATGCGTTGATGAGCGGCTCCGGTGGCGATTATGCCCGGATGGACCGCTGGAAGCTGTCCCGCGGAGGCGAGACTCTGACGATCCTCCGGCAGATTGTCCGCAGCACCGGTGAAGCGGAAGCGACTCTGGTGTACGAGCGCTCCCGGCCGCAAGCTTCGAAGGCTGCCGGCGCGCCGCAGCGCTATGTCGTTCCCGAAGGCACGCGCATCCCGCTGGCTCTCATCAACAGCGTGAGCACGAAGCAATCCGAAGAGGGAGACCGCGTTTACCTGGTGACGGTGTTCCCCATCATGTCCGGCGGCCGGGTGGTGATCCCGTCCGGCAGCTATGTCGCGGGCACGCTCACGCACGTGAGGCGTCCCGGCCGCGTGAAGGGGCGCGGCGAGTTGTTCCTGCGGTTCGATTCCCTCACCCTGCCGAACGGGACGACGCGGGACTTCCGATCGCGCGTGGGATCGCTGGACGGCGAAACCGCGGCTGAGCTGGACCGCGCGGAAGGCAAGATTTCGGGCGAGGGCGATAAACCCGGCGACGTCCAGAAGGTGGCTGACGCGGCTGTGACCGGGGCTTCCGTAGGCGCGATCGCAGGGGGCGCGGCGGGCCGCTACGGCATGGGCGCCGGAGTTGGGGCTGCCGCCGGAGCCGCCGCGGGCATCATGGGCGTGCTTCTGTCGCGTGGTCCGGACGTCACGCTGGCCAAGGGCAGCACGCTGGAAATGGTGCTCGACCGCCCGCTTTACTTCTCGCAGAGCGAACTCGACGCGCCCGCGCACGAATAGGTCATGGCAAGAGTTCTGTTCATCGGCGAAATCAACGTCGATATCCTGATGGGCGGCATGGAAACGCCGCCGGTCGTCGACCGCGAGGTGCCGTGCAAAACCTTCGAGGTCGCAATGGGCGCATCAACCGTTATCTCGGCGTGTGCCTATGCTTCGCTCGGGGGCGAGGTTTCTTTCGCCGGCCTCGTGGGCGAGGATGACTACGGCGAGTTCATGCTCAGCGGGCTGCGCGGGTTCGGCATCGATACTTCGCTGGTTCGCCGTACCCGCGAGGTACGCACGGGCGTGACGGTGAACATGATCTGCGGCAGCACGCGCACGCAGGTAACTTATCCCGGCACGATCGAAGCGTACGGCGGTGAGGGCCTGGATGAAGCCGTTCTGGCGCGCTTCCACCACATCCATTTCGGAGGCGTGTACCTGGAGACCAGCTTGCGGCCGCGCATCGCCGGGCTGCTCGAAAGCGCGCGCTCGCTCGGGCTGACCACCTCGCTCGACCCGCAATGGGACCCTTCCGAACGCTGGGAATGCATGGACTCCTGGCTGCCGCTGCTCAGTTACCTGTTCGTTAACGAGGGCGAAGCAGTTTCGATTGCCAGGGCCGGCTCCGCCGAGGAGGCCTGCCGCGCGCTCGCCGGCAGGACCGCATGCCCGGTAGTCAAAACCGGACCCCGAGGCGCGATCGTCTTCGACGGCGGGCAGCCTGAAACCGTGCCGGGCTTTCGCGTAGACGTGGTGGACACGACCGGAGCCGGCGACTGCTTCGACGCCGCCTTCCTCTTCGCGCGCCTGGAAAAGAAAGCACCCCTGCGCGAGGCTGCCCGCTTCGCGAATGCGGTGGCCGCGCGAAGTTGCATGTTCGCGGGCGGAACCGCCGCCCGCACCACCTGCGAGGACGCTCAGGCCATGCTTTCGGCCTGAACCGTGCTATCCCCACCAGGTCTCGCCGGGTAGCAGGTTGCTCTTCAGATAGCCTTCATCGAGCACCAGCCCCAGGCCGGGAAGCGTGGACACTTTCATTCGGCCGTTTCGAATCACGGGCGCGTTCTCGGCCGCTACCTTGGTCCGGTCCGCGTTGCGCTGGCATTCCATCCAGGGGCAGTTGAAATGCGCCGCGGAGAACTGCTGGGAGGCCATGTTCAAAACGTGGCCGCTCACGTTGTGCAGGCAGATGGGGACTCGATAGTGCGCGGCCATGTCGGCCAGGATCTTGACGCCCGTTATGCCTCCTGAGTTGAGCAGGTCGGGTTGAAGGAAATCGACAGCCTGGTTTTGCAGGAACGGCAGTGCGCCTTCCAGCAGTTCGATGTTTTCTCCGACCGCCAGGGGAACCCGCGTGGAGCGCCGCAGCGCCAGCCAGGACTCGCTGAATCTCTCGGTCAGCGGATCCTCGAAGAACAAAGGCTTGATCGGCTCGATCGCTTCGGCCACCCGGATCGCGGTCGGTGCATCCAGCTCGCAGTGGCAGTGAACGATAATCTCCCACTCGGGGCCCAACGCTTCGCGGGCATTGGCATAGCCCTGTTGGATGATCCGGATCTCCCGCGGTCCGAGGCTGGGCACGACCTCTTGCATATTGCCGCCGTACGCCGTGTGTATGTCGATCTTGAACGCACGGTAGCCGCGCGGGTCCTCCGTCCAGCTATCGACGATTCGTTTCCAGTTCTCCTTCTTCAAAAACGACGCGACGCCGCTGCAATGCGAGTACAGCGGGATTTCCTCGCGGAAGTTGCCGCCCAGCAGCTTCGAAACCGGTTGGTTGAGAATTTTGCCCGCAAGGTCCCAAAGCGCGATGTCGATGCCGCTCAACACGCGCATTTGCCGGCCCCGCTGCGGGAAGGCGTAAAACATGTTGTGGAAGTGCACACGGATGGCGAGCGGGTCCTTGCCGATCAGGCCGAGGTGCGGCAGCCGGCCCTTATGCAAGACGTTGATGACGTCGCGCGCGACCGGGCCGCTCGTTCCGCAGGGCCCGATGCCCGAGATTCCGGCATCGGTTTCCACCTTGATCAGCGTGCCCGGGTCGCGGACCTGCATCGCCTTGATATCGGTGATTTTGATCTGGTTCAGAGCGGGCGCCGCAAGCGCCTCATAGTGAGCGAGCGACGCGCTCGCGGGCAGTGCGAGAGCGGTTCGGAAGAAATCTCGTCGGGTCATGGCAGGTGGGCCTCGGTGAGAACATACCACTCGCGCTTCCGCGCCGCAATTGCGAGCCGTCCCGGGTTGCGTTATACCAGGGTGATAGCTTGAGGAGGGCACTCCTGCATGAAGAAAGTCTGTGGCGCAATCCTGGCGTATACGCTGATGGGGCTGCCGTCCGGCGCTCAGCAGCCGCCGCGGGTGATCACCGAAATCAGAAGCCCGGACCGGCTGCCGCCCGAGGTGCGGCAGAGAATTGAAAACGCCATTCCCACGAAAGCCTACGCGAAGCCAAAAAAGCCTCGCCGGCTGCTCGTGATGGACCTGCAGGTCAACTACCCCGGGCACCGCTCCATTCCGCACGCCAACCTCGCCGTGGACCTCATGGGCAAGAAGCTCGGTGTGTGGGAGGCCGTCTTCAGCAATGAGATGTCCAACCTCAAGTGGGACAACATCCGGCAGTTTGACGCCATCTACCTGAACAACACCGTGGGACCGCTCTTCAACGATCCGGAAGTACGGGAAAGCCTGCTGCGCTTCATCCGGGAGGGCGGCGGGCTGGCCGGCAATCACGGCTCCACGCACTGCTCCATGGACTGGCCCGAATTTACGGAATTGATCGGCGCCAGGAACGGGCCGCACCGCGACGCCGACGAGAAGGTACACATCAAGGTGGACGATCCCGACAGCCCGCTCACCAGCATGTTCAGCCGCGACGGGTTCGTCTTCGCCGACGAATACTTCCGTTTCCCCGGACCGCCCTATTCGCGCGAAAAGCTTCGCATTCTGTTGAGCTTCGACGTCGAGAAGACGGACATGAATCAGGGCAGGGAATGCAAGAACTGCTTCCGCGCCGACAACGATTACGCAATCAGTTGGATCCGGAGTTACGACAAAGGCCGCGTCTTCTACTGCTCGCTGGGCCATAACCCAGACGCGTTCTGGACGCCGGTGATCCTGCAACACTTCCTGGCGGGATTCCAGTTCGCTCTTGGGGACCTTGAGGCGGACACCACGCCCAGCGCGAAGCTGGCGAGATAGGTCATCAGGCGCGGACCGGCCGCCGCCCGCTCCGGGGAGGTTCCACGAAAAAGCCCACAGGCGCCGCCTGCTTCGCCTGCCGCAGCGGCGAGTTCAGAAACTCAACAAAAGGCGTGAGCACACGGAACCGCGCCACGATTTCGTCAAAAAGCTTCGGCGTCAGCGCGATCGGCGGATCGAGCAGCACCCAGAACAGCCACTGCTTGTAGCGCACGAGATCCGCCGCGGGGTGATTTGCGGGAAAACCCTTGGGCGCGCGGGTAAGACGCTCGCCTCTCAGTTCGCCCATCAGCGCGCGCAGCGGCTTCGCTGAAATGATCCGCCGGAACTCCGCGTGGTGCTCCAGCAGGTGGAGCCGTATCGTCCGCAGCGTCTCGGGACTGGGCATGTACACTCCCGCGGCGACCTCGACTTCCTCCGGCGACACGCTGACGTACAGCCCGGCGCCGTCGTGCCGTGCGAAACCGCGCCGCGTGAAAACGGCGTCGATGTGAGTCTTGTACGGCGTCTTGTCGGGACTGAAACGCGTGTCTCGGTAGATGCGGAACACAGCCTCGGCCGGTTCGCGGACGTAGGCCGGCGCGAACTCCATCATCTCGGCGTTCAGCGCCGCGACCAGCTCCAGCATGGGCGCTTTCACCTGCGATTCATAGATGTGCTTGCGCGGCTGGAACCACTCCCGCCGGTTGTTCTTCTTCAGCGCGCGCAGGAATTGTATGCCTTCTTTGGGAAAGCCGGCGAATCCCGCTGCCATTTAGCAGACCTCCCGATGGAGCGTGAATGGGATAATGGTGGCGTAAATGCAGACCACGAACGAGGCCCTCCGGAGTCTCGGCCAGATTCCCAATTTACAGGTTTCTGCGGGCGTGCCGCTTGCCCCGCACACGCGCTTCGGCCTCGGCGGGCCCGCGGATATTTACGTGGAGACCGCCGACGTTGCGGCGTTCGTCAAGGCGGTTGCGGCGGCGCGGGCCAGCGGCCTGCGTTACACCGTTCTCGGCGGCGGCACAAACGTTGTGGTCGCCGACGAGGGGTTTCGCGGCATCGTACTGAAGTTCACCGCCAACTCGATCCGCCGGGAAGGCAACCTGGTCACGGCCGACGCCGGCGCCGAGCTTCAGCAGGTGATCGACTTCGCCATCGGGCACGGACTCGGCGGCATCGAGACGCTGGCCGGGATCCCCGGCTCGCTTGGCGCCGCCGTCTACGGCAATGCCGGCGCCTACGGGCACTCGATCTCCGAAGTGGTGCGGCAGGTCCTGTTTTTTGACGGAGCCTGCATCCGCACAATCGATAACGCGCAGTGCGAATTCGAGTACCGCGGGAGCATCTTCAAGCGCCGGAAGCTGTGGACAATCTTTTCCGCCTCGCTGGAACTCTCCCCCGCCGATCCCGCCGCGCTTCGCCGGACCGCCGATGAGATCATCGCCATCCGCAACGCGAAATTCCCGCCCACGATGAAATGCGCCGGGAGCATTTTCAAGAACCTGCTGCTCGCGGAATTGCCGCCGGCGGTGGCCGCACAAGTCCCGGAAAAGGTGGTGCGCGAAGGAAAGGTGCCGGCGGCGTATTTCCTCGAACAGGTTGGCGCAAAAGGACGCTCCGTAGGCGACATCCACGTGGCCGAAGATCACGCCAACCTGATCTACAACGGCGGCGCCGGGACAACGCGCGATCTGTGCGCGCTCATCGCCGAGCTGAAAGCCCGCGTCCGCGAACGCTTCGGGCTGGAACTGGAAGAGGAAATTCAATACGTGGGGTAAAATCCCCGTATGAAATCCATCGTGGTTCTGTGTTTGATTGCCGTTCCCGTTCTGGGGCAACGGAAACCCGGCAGTCCCCTCGATAACCTCCCCAAAAACATCGAGGTGCTCACGCATTTCGGCGAACGCGCCGACATTTCGCCCGATAACCAGAGGATCGCCTTCATGGGCAAAAGCTTCGGCGACGCGTTCGTCATTGACCTGAAGACCCGCATTATCCGGTGCCTGACCTGCAACGTGCCGGGGGCCGCGTTCCTGCGCGTCATGCACCTGGTGACCGGCGACTACATCCTGATCGGGCCGGAGAAATTCATCGATATCCGCGTGAGCCGGAGCCGCGATAACGAGCTGTGGTTCCTCTCCAAGGCGCCCGGCTCAAAGCCCGTGCGCCTGAACCAGAAGATGAGCGAGGGCATGGCCATTTCCAAGAAGAGCCTCAAGGTGGCGTTCGCGGAAACGCGCGCCCAGAACCCGGATTTCCCGCCGGGCTACTCGCGGCTCGTCACTGCCGAGGTCGCCATCTCCGGCAACACGGCCCGGTTGATCAATCACAAGACAGTCTGGGAGAGCAAGGACCGCGGATGCACCATCGAAGCCCAGGATTTCTACGACAACGACCGCAAATTGACATTCTCCTGCTACGAACCCGGAGATAAAGCCTCGGTGATGGGGATCGATCTGGAAACCGGCGTCGTGCAGAATTTTTCGAAAGCGCCGGGTTTCTATAACGAGCCGGAAGGCATTTTCCCCGACGGGCAATATACAACCGTCGAAGCCGACCGCCAGATATTGCAGCTCGGCGGCAAAGGCGGCTCGGGCCAGATCGATATCTGGAAATTGCGGCTGGACGGCACGGGCAAGGACTTCGTGCGGCTCACGAACTTCAACGATTATGAGGGCTGGAAAGCATCCAATCCGGTGGTATCAACCGACGGCCGCTTTATGGCTTTTCAAGTGGCGCGCAGTTCCGATCCGGCCGGAGTGGGATACGGCATCCTGCTTTACTGGTTCAGATAGGACCGGTACCAATTCCGGAAGCATTTTAGGAAAATCAAGGCAGAAGACCTGCGTTTGCGGATAACGGCTACTCTGGAAATCATACCATCGTACTAGTACCGTCCGTCCGGGTATAGGAGCAGCGGGCTCAAAGAAAAGGGGTGCTGGTTTGTTATCCTTGGCTAACTTCGTGAGCGGTTTTCGTGTAAGTGGCTCATGCGAGCCGCGTGGAGACATTGCCACACCCGGTGATTGGATTCGCCGGCGCGGAACATATGGGGATTCAAGGGGACGCAAAAAGGGGTATGAGCCATTCTCAAATGGGGTCTTGCACTCAGTTATCTAAAAAGTGTTAGCTAAAGTTACTATTACTAATCTATAAATCGTCGATTACTTTTTGGCTAGTGCTTGAAGTATTTCATCCTCCTTTGTTGCGCCCTGGCGTGGCGCATCCATCTGTATTTCAAAGGTGAAAAACGCCACCAACTTGTGGTAATAGCGAGAATTTTCGGTTAAAATCAGGAACCGGCATACCCCGGGCATCGTTGTAGGGGGGAAGGAGTCCCATGACTAATTCGTCAGTTCCAGCCGAAACTCTCGGTTCCCCATCTCCGGTCTCGGCCTCTTACCTCTGGGAGGCTCCGAATCAGGCGGTTTCGATTCAGATCAGCCTGGATGTCATTGACCGCATAGAGCGCGAAGTGATCGACAGCTTCAAGGCCATCACCAAGCGCGGCTCTGAGGTCGGGGGCATCCTGCTCGGACGCATAGCACATGCCGGTAAGAGGACTGTGTTCGTCGAGAACTATGAGTCCGTTCCATGCGACTATGCCCGTGGCCCGCTCTATCTTTTGGCCGAAGCGGACATAGAACGGCTGCGCGAAACGCTCCAGCGCTTGAAAGGCAGCCCGCTTTCGGTGGTCGGGTTCTTTCGCAGCAACACACGCAAAGAACTGGTGCTGGACGAAGACGATCTGGCGCTGGCTCAGGAGTTCTTTTCCGATCCGAACCAGGTCTTCCTGCTCGTCAAGCCCTTCGCGATGAAACCAAGCCAGGGCGCTTTCTTTTTGTGGGAAGACGGCCGGCTTCAGACGGAAAGCCCCCTGCAGTTCCCGTTCCGGCGTTCCGAGCTGCAAAAGACGCCGCAAGCGATTGTGCAAGCCGGAGGCAGAGCGGGGGACGCCGCTCCGCCTGCGCCGGCGCGCGAAGACCGCGCCCCCGTGGTCTTCCCGAAACGCGAGGAGAGGGCGGCGGCGCCGGTGTTCATAAAACGGGAAGAGCCCAGGCTCGGACCGGTCGTGGTCCCTCCCAAGCGGGAAGGGCCCGTAGTCGCCACGCCGCCGCCCCGCCAGGACCTGCCGCCGGTGAGAGTGGCCGCGCCCCCTCCGGCCGTATCCAAGCGGGAAGAGCCGGCTTCGCCCGAGGCCTCCGCGGCCGCGCCGGTGGTCCCGAAGCGCGAGGAACGCCCGCCTGTGCCGCTCACTTTCAAACGCGAGCAGCGGCCTGCTATTGTGCCCGTTCCGAAGCGTGAGGAGCGGCCCGCGCCGGTGCTGCCGAAACGCGAGCAGCGCCCACCGATAACGCCGGTCAGCCTGAAGCGCGAGGAGAAGCCGGCGGTTGCCCCCAAGCAGGAAGAACCGCCCAAGAGCGAGGAGCGCCCGGCCGTCCAACCCGCCGCGAAGCGCGAAGAGGCAGCGCCTCCGCTTCCGCCCGTGGCAAAGGCTGAGAAGAAAGAGGAGCCGGCCGCTGCGTCCTCAACTTCCCAAGCGACTGTGGAACCTGCGGCTGCCGCCAAGACGGACGAACCCATCGCCGTACCGTTTCTGGCGGAAGAGCCAGCCAAACGCAGCGCCGGCCGTTGGGTCGCCATCATTCTGATCGTGCTGCTGGCCGTCGCCGCGGGCGTGTACTTCGGACTCATTCGCGGCAGACAGGCTCCTCCCCCTCCCGTGGATACGGCGCTGAACTTGAGGGTGGAGCGCAACGCGGGCCAACTGGTGCTCACCTGGAACCGCAACGCGCCCATCATCGCCAATTCTCAGAAATCCACGCTTTCCATCACCGACGGCGAACATCAGGAAGACGTCGAGCTGGACCCGGGAACGCTCCGCAGCGGCAGCATCGTCTACTCGCCGATCACAAACGACGTCAGCTTCCGGCTGGAAGTGAACGGGCAGGATGGCACTCCAGTCAGCGAATCGGTCCGCGCGCTGGCGGGCCGTCCCTCGCCCTTGCAGAACATGCCGCCGCCGGCGGTTTCGGAAACCAGGACGCAGCCGGCCGCCACGACGCCGGCAGCCACTCCGGCCGCGCCTCAACAGCCGCCGGCCACAACCCAATCTTCGTCCGCTGGACAGGCCCAGCCCCAGGCGACAGTCGCGCAAACCCAGCCGCCGCCTGAGGACGAAGAAGAGCCACCGGTGCAGACTCGTGTGACGGCCGCTCCGCCCAAGCCTTTCTCCCTGGCCGCCCGCCTGAGGCCGGCTCAGCCGGCGGAGTTGGCCGCGCCCCCACAGATTCAGGGCGGGTCCACGCCGTCTGGAATCGCCGCCCGCCTGCTGCCGGGACAGTCAACCGCAGTCCCGCCGCCGCCTGCACCTCCGCCGGCGCCGGAACCCAAGCCGGTGGTTGGCGGTGTCGTCCAGGAACCCGTGTTGCTCGAGCGCGTTCAGCCCGTGTATCCTCCGCTTGCGCGGCAGGCCCGGATTGCCGGTGTTGTCAGGGTGGAGGCGCTCGTTGGCGCCGACGGCAGGGTCTTAAGAGCCACGGCGGTCAGTGGTCCGCCGCTGCTGAGGCAAAGCGCCGTCGAAGCCGTACAGCGCTGGCGCTACCGGCCCGCTACACTGAACGGCAAGCCTGTGGAAGTGACTACGCAGGTTGACATCAGCTTCACCCTGAACCGGTAATCGGAGCATCAACAGCCCGGCGGGTGATAGAGTAGAGTTGATCGTCTGATAACCGTGTTCTCATCCGCAGGCTTATTACTCGCTTTCCTCTCAACTTCGATCGGCATCGCCGGCGCGGTATGGGGCGTACTCTCCGTTGGCTCCACTCCGCGCCGGATCGTCCCGTTCAGCGGCGGGCTGCTGATGGGCATCGCCGCTTTCGGCGTGCTCCCCGAACTGGCCGAGGAGCATGGATGGACGGCCGGACTTGCCGGGATGGGCGCTGGCGTTCTGCTGCTGTGGGTGGTGGGCCGCTATTTCTATCCCGTGTGCCCGTCCTGTTCCCAGACCCACGACCACGAACATTGCGCCACCGCTCTCCACGGTTTCGCCCTGCCGCTGGTGATTGCCACTTCGATCCACGCCTTTCTGGACGGGCTCGGGATCGTCGCCGCGCAGCAGGAAAATTCCCACGGCCTGGCCGTGACCGTGGTCGCCGGCGTGGTTCTTCACAAAGTGCCCGAGGGCGTTGCTCTCGGGATTATGCTCCGCGCAGCCGTGGGCTCCCGGCTCAGCGCGCTCGGATGGGCCTGCGTGGCTGAGGGAACCACCTTCTTCGGCGCGCTGTTCGAGTCGTTCATCACAGGCCGGCTCGGATTGGATTGGGTGAGCATTGCGCTGGGGTTGGCCGGCGGCAGTTTCCTCTACCTCGGTTTCCACGCCGTGCATGGCGAGTGGCGCCGCTACGGCATCCCGGCGTTTATGCCCGCTCTGACGGGCGCTGCCGGCGCCGCCGCCATCCAGCAAACCGTTCGTGTTTTCTTCCACTAAGCGGGGCGCGGGCTACACTTGTGACTAATGCAGGGGCCCATCAACTGGGGGGTGTCGGTTTCCATGCCCTGCGGATTGCCCTGGCCTATGTACTCGCGCTGCCGGTCGGATAAAGCTGGGAGCGCGTCCGGCATAGCAGGGGTCTTCGCACATTTCCGCTGGTTGCCGTGGCGAGCTGTTCCTACGCGCTCGCAGCTCTCTTCGCGTTTGGTCCCGGCGCTTCCTCGACCGCGTGATTCAAGGTTTGATGACCGGCATCCTTCATCGGCGGCGGAGCCGTTTTCAAGGAGGGCGCGACGGTTCACGGCACGGCGACTGCGGCAAGCATCTGGTGCACCGGCGCGCTGGGCGCGGCTGTCGCTTTCGGCGCCTGGAATATCGCCCTCCTGCTCAGCGCCATCAACCTGGCCACCGTACACTTGTGGCGTCCGGCAAAGAAGACTCTGGCAGGCAAGAGCGCCCTACCGGAAAGCCCCGATGATTAGAGGAGGACGAAGCCTCCCTGCTCTACGAACTCTGCCGCGCCAGTTGCTCGAGCTGCTTGAGCTTTTCCATCGCGGCGCCGGAATCGATCGACTCCTCGGCGATCCGGATCCCTTCCCGGAAGTCCGCCGCTTTGCCGGCCGCGACGAGGGCGGCTCCGGCATTCACCAGAACGATGTCGCGCGCCGGTCCTTTGCGGCCTCCCAGCACTGCTTTCGCCACCTCGGCGTTGTGGTCCGCGCCGCCGCCCTTCAAGTCTTCCAGACTCGCCCGCGGGACGCCGAAATCCTCCGGCGCCACCTCGCGGCATGAGACGCGCCCTTCGGCCACTTCATACAGCAGCGAGGCGCCCGTTGTGGTGATCTCATCGAGACCGTCCGAGCCGTGCACCACGAATCCTCTCTGGAGTCCCAGCGCTGCCAGCGCGTTTGCCACCAGCTCTGCCGCGCGCGGCGAGTACGCTCCCACCACCTGCACCGTGGCATTCGCCGGGTTCGTCATCGGGCCGAGCATGTTGAACACGGTTCGCATCTTCAGTTCCAGCCGGGCTGGCTGCGCGTGCTTCATCGCCGGATGGAAGGCCGGGGCGTACAGGAAAGCGATGCCGATTTCGCGGATGGCGCGGGCTGCCTGGGCGGGATCCATCGCCACGCGTATGCCGAGCTGCTCCAGCACGTCGGCGCTGCCGCACCGGCTGGAGATGGAGCGGTTGCCGTGCTTGGCCACCCTCACGCCGGCGCCCGCGACCACGAAAGCAGCCACCGTCGATATGTTGAAGGTGCCGATGCCGTCCCCGCCCATCCCGCAGGTGTCCAGCAACGGGCCGTCGAACTCGTGGGGAACGCGGTTGCTCACGTCCCGCATCGCGCGCGCAAATCCTAACAGTTCCTCGGCTGTCTCGCCTTTCATGCGCAGGGCAACCAGAAAGGCCGCGGTCTGCGCGGTGGACGCGCTGCCGCTGAGGATGATCGCCATGGCCTCCTGCGCTTCTTCCGGTGTCAAGTTTTCGTGCGCTACGGCGCGGTGTAAGTATCGGACAAGCGACATGTGGTATATCAATTAGTTTGCTGGGCGGCTGGCGCGGCCAGCAGTTTGTCCAATCGTAGCAGACAATCCCATGAAGATCCACGAGTATCAAGCAAAGGCCATTCTTGCCCAGTATGGCGTTCCGGTGCCGAGGGGCGAAGTGGCGCGCTCGGTTGAGGAGGTCGAGAGGGCGGCCAAGGATATCGGCGGAACCGTGGTCATCAAGGCGCAAATCCACGCCGGCGGCCGCGGCAAGGGCGGCGGAGTCAAGCTCGCCAAGAACGCGAATGAAGCTGTCGAGATCGCCAAGAAGATGCTGGGGATGCGGCTCATCACCCCTCAAACCGGACCGGAGGGCCGCGTCGTGCAGCGCGTCCTGGTCGAGCAGACCGTGCCGATCGAGCGCGAGTTCTATCTCGGCATCGTGCTGGACCGCGCCCAGGGCAAGCCGGTGTTCATGGCTTCCGCGGCGGGCGGAATGGAGATCGAGGAGATCGCCGCCAAGAACCCGGAGTTGATCCTCAAGGAAGCCATCGAACCCGGAATCGGCCTGGCGCCGTTTCAAGCCCGCAAACTCGCCTACGGAATCGGTTTCCCGGCCGAGAGCGCTCCCGCGGCCGTCAAGGCGATGATCGCCCTGGCGCGCGCCTACGAAGCCATTGACGCTTCGCTGGCCGAGATCAACCCGTTCATCCTCAGCGCGGACCACAAGGTCTTTGCGCTTGACGCTAAGATCAACCTCGACGACAACGCGCTATTCCGCCACAAAAACCTCATCGAACTGCGTGACCTGCACGAGGAGGATCCGCTCGAAGTCGAGGCCTCCCGCTTCGGCCTGAACTATATCAAGCTCGACGGCAACGTCGGCTGCATGGTGAACGGCGCCGGCCTTGCGATGGCCACCATGGACATCATCAAGCATGCTGGCGGCAATCCGGCGAATTTTCTCGATGTCGGCGGCGGCGCCAATGAGGAGCAGATCCGCAACGCGTTCCGCATCCTCATCACGGACCGGAGCGTGCGCGCGGTTCTCATCAACATTTTCGGCGGCATCCTGCGGTGCGATGTGCTGGCGGCCGGCGTTGTCGCCGCCGCGAAAGAGTTGAAAGTCAGCGTACCTGTCGTCGTCCGGATGGAGGGGACTAACGTCGAGATGGGCCGTAAGATCCTGACGGATTCCGGACTCAATTTCACAGTGGCCGATGGTATGAAAGACGCGGCAGAAAAAGTAGTGAGGCTGGCACAATGAGCATTCTTGTCGGCCGCGAAACGCGGCTCCTGGTTCAGGGCTTCACCGGCAGGGAGGCCACCTTCCACTCGGAGCAGTGCCTGGCTTACGGAACAAATATTGTCGGCGGCGTGGTTCCAGGCAAGGGCGGGACGATGCACCTGGGCCTCCCCGTCTTCGACACCGTACATGAGGCTGTCTGCGCCACCGGCGCGAACGCGTCCATCGTATTCGTCCCGCCGGCGTTTGCGGCCGATGCGATCATGGAAGCCGCCGACGCGGGCATTCCGCTCGTGGTCGCCATCACCGAGGGCATTCCCGTGCTCGACATGGTGAAGGTCTGGCACTACCTTCAGACGCGCAAAACGCGGCTGATCGGCCCCAACTGCCCCGGCATCATTTCGCCCGGAAAGTGCAAGGTGGGCATCATGCCGGGCCACATTCACAAGGAAGGAAACGTGGGCGTCGTCTCGCGCTCGGGCACGCTGACTTACGAAGCGGTGGACCAGTTGACGCGGCGCGGGATCGGCCAGTCCACCTGCATCGGAATCGGCGGCGACCCGATTATCGGAACGAGTTTCGTCGATGCCGTCCGGCTCTTCAACGAAGATCCCGACACCGATGCCATCGTGCTCATCGGCGAGATCGGCGGCAACGCGGAGGAGCTCGCCGCCGCCTACATCAAAGACAACGTGAAGAAGCCGGTGGTCAGTTTTATCGCGGGGCAGACGGCGCCTCCCGGCCGCCGCATGGGGCATGCCGGCGCCATCATTTCGGGCGGTTCCGGCAAGGCATCGGATAAGATTCAAGCGCTGGAGGCGGCCGGCGTCATCGTGTGCGCTTCGCCCGCGGAAATCGGAGACAGAGTGAAAGCGGTTCTATGAGCGAAATGGAACGTACGCTGGCGATCATCAAGCCAGACGCTATTGCCCGCCGCATCGCGGGAGAGATTTTGTCGATCATCGAGCAGAACGGGTTCCGCATCCGCGCAATGCGCATGCTCCGCCTGGATCGTGCCGGGGCCGAGGGCTTTTATGCCGTCCATCGCGGCAAGCCGTTCTTCCCGGAGCTGGTCGAGTTTATGACCGAGGGCCCCATCATTGTCCTCGCGCTCGAGCGGGAAGACGCCATCAAGAAGTGGCGCGAGGTGATGGGCGCCACCAACCCGGCGAACGCGGCCGAAGGCACTATCCGCAAGCGCTTCGGGGAAAGCATCCAGCGCAACTGCGTCCACGGCTCGGACGCGCCCGAAACCGCGCGTTTCGAACTCGGGTACTTCTTCAGGGAGCTGGATCTGGTTTAGACCCGGCGCGCTTCGGCTCCGTGAGCCCGAGCAGTTCATGGATCAAGGGGGCTGGGTTGCGGTCCAGATCCACAGGCACGCTGCGCAGCTCCTTGGAATCCTGCAGGAACACTGCCACGACCCCCTCGGGTGTGGGCCTAAGTTCCAGCCTCCGTTCCCGGGCTTGAAGCCGGAGCGTTGTTCCGACCCAGGTGATGTCCACCTTGGTCCGCACTTTGTGCCCGGCTCGCGCCGCTTCCGTGAACAACGGATCGGTGTAGGAGGCCGATTTCAGCCGCTCCACGTAGGGCGCAGCCTGAAGCGCCTGCTGGCGCTCCCGTTCCCGACGCCTGGCCTCCTGCTCCGCGCTGCTCAGCCCCTCACTCCCCTCGAAAGCCTTGAGGTTGTCCTCGAGATTATCGAGAAAGCTCATTTACTCATTGTTGACGGAAATCCAGAGTACCCGCACGCGGGTCAGAAAGGTCTGAAAGTCCGTGACAAGGGCGTGTGAGGCGCGGCCGGTTACTTTGGAATACCACATGCGGATGACGAGAAATGGCCATGATTCGGATCGACGGATCGTTCGGTGAAGGCGGCGGGCAAATCCTGCGCACTTCGCTGAGCCTTTCTCTTGCGACGGGGAAACCCTTCCGGATTGAGAATATCCGCGCGAAGCGGGACCGTCCGGGATTGCTTCGCCAGCATCTTACCGCGGTGCTGGCTGCCGCGGAGGTGGGCGGCGCGGAGTTGGAGGGAGCCACACTTGGCTCGCCGGCTCTTACGTTCGCTCCCGGCAAAGTGCGCGGCGGCGAGTATCGTTTCGCTGTCGGCACGGCGGGAAGCGGCACGCTCGTCTTTCAGACCGTGCTGCCTGCACTGATCCTCGCGGACTCTCCGAGCCGCATCGTCATCGAAGGAGGAACGCACAATCCCGCCGCTCCTCCGTTTGATTTTCTCGAGCGGACCTTCTTGCCGTTGGTGGAGCGCATGGGCCCCAAGGTTCGAGTGCGGTTGGAACGCTATGGCTTTTTCCCGAAAGGTGGCGGCCGCTTTTGCGCGGAGATCGAGCCGGCGAAAACTCTGACGGGTTTCCACCTCGGCGAACGAGGCGAAATCATCTCCTGCCGGGTGACCGGCGTAGTTGCGAATCTCCCGCGCCACATTGCACAGCGCGAGGTCGAAACCGTGGCGAGGCTGCTCAATTGGGGGCGGGAGTGCCTCACGATTGAGGAGACCCGGAACTCGCCGGGTCCCGGAAATGTTGTGATGATTGAGATCGCGTCGGACGAAGTGACGGAGATCTTCTCGGCCTTTGGAAAACTGGGGGTCCCCGCCGAAACTGTGGCGTCGCATGCCGCGTCCGAGGCGCGCGAATACCTGGCCTCTCGAGCGGTTGCGGGTGAACACCTGGCCGATCAGTTGCTGCTGCCGCTTGCGTTGGCGGGCGGCGGTTCGTTTACCGCCACGAAAATCAACAGGCACGCGCACACCAACATGGCCGTTATCGCCCAGTTCCTGCCGGTTCACTTTGAGACCCGCAAGGAGGACAGTTTCATCCGCGTGTGGGTCGCGGAAGGAACGGGAAAACCCAGCGGGACTTAAGGAGCCTGACTCTACTCTGACTTGGGCTTGGGGACGATGAAGTTGATCCGGACGGGCTTCGCCGGCGGCTGCACCTTTACCGCCTTGCAGACAAGCTGCACCGACTCGATATGCGAGACTACGCGCGTCACAGTCCGGTTGGTGTCGATCCCGGTCAGCACCACCACGTTCGGCGACGGCACGAACACCTCCAGCACCCGCAGGGTCTCCACTCCGGCGTTGCACAGCACGAGCAGTTCCTCGTCCTCCTTCAAGGCCCTTTGCATCGCCTGAACCTGCCCGAGCATCACCGCGCAGACGTCTTCCGCTGCTGCAGGCGGCGGCGCCGTTGGCTTTGTCCCGCGGAGCGTGTCGGTAATCCGCGACAGGTCCGGCGGCCGCAGCGCGTCGATCACTTCCTTCACGTCCTTCGCGCGCATTGCCTGGCCGGCAAGCTGTTTGGTCAATTCGCCAAGTGCCACACGCCGATATTACCACGCGCGCGCCGCTTGCACCCCTCTCGCGCTGATGATGCGGCTAAATCTCCCCGGCGCTTTCCGCCGAAATGAACGATACTATTACGGAAATACAGAAACGGAGAGCAGCATGCGAATTCTCTTAACTGCGGCAGTTACACTACTGTGCGTCTTCCCGCTCCCTGCGCAGATAGGCAAAGTGCCCGAGGGATTCACGCCGATCTTCAACGGTAAGGACCTCACGGGCTGGCACATCAGCCGGACCAATCATCACGGCACTACTCCGGAGTTCCGGGTCGTTCACGGCGTTTTGGTCGGAACTCAGAATCCGCGCGGCAAGGGCGGAATCCTGCTCACGGACAAGAAGTACAAGAACTTCGAACTCTACATGGAAATCAAGCCGGACTGGGGTTGCGACGGCGGGATCTTCCTCCGCTCGACCGAAGCCGGACAGGCCTACCAGGTGATGCTGGATTACCTGCCGGGCGGCAATATCGGCGGCATTTACGGTGAGGGTCTGAAAGGAGTCGGCCCCCAGCGCCCCGCCAACGCCCCGAGAATGACCCCGGAGGAGCGTGCCGCCGCGGCGCGCAAGCGCAACGAAGCCTGGCAGCGGGTGTGGAAGCGCGAGGACTGGAACTCCATTCGCGTTCGCATGGAGGGAGTCGTCCCGAACATCAAGGTGTGGCTCAACGGCGAATTGATCACCGATTTCACCGATACCGCCAACCACGCCATCGACGGGGCCGAGAGCGGAATGATCGCCCTTCAGATGCACTTCAGCGACGAGAATACACCTCGCTGGGTGGACGCGGGCTTCTGGCGCTGGCGCAACATCGCCATCAAGGAGTTGCCGGACTAGATCCGCTGCTGAGCCGTCGGGAAAAGATTCGCCGCTCGCGGTCCGGTCCCGCCCCCGGCTTGCTCCCGGGCTGCGAGCGCCTCTAACGCACGTTCCGCAACAGCGCCAGGTCGCCTCCCTGACTTTCCAGGAGGTTCAGCAAAATACGCTGTCCGTCTCTGGACACTGAAAGACCGTGCGACGGCTGCTTGTCCAACTGGACCACCTGGCGGTGCGTTTCCGAGGAGAGGTCAAGGTACCAGAGGGCGTCCGGCTCCGAACCGACGCCCCTCAGATAATAAATGCCCTCTGCCGTAACAGCAAATCCCGGCAGCGTGATGAGCTGAGCCGCCATGTCACGCTCGCTGCCGTCCACCAGCGACCGGCGGCGCAGCACGGCGGGCGGAAACCCGGCGGTGTAATAGAGATACTTGCCGTCGGGCGACTCAATCGCGAATGCCCCTCCGTGTTCCGTAACCTGCGTCGCGGGACCGCCCTCGCGCGGCACTTTCCAAATCTGCGCGCTGCCGGAGCGGGATGAGCAGAAGTACACAAACCGGCCGTCGGCGGACCAGCTTGGCAGGAGATCCTCCGCCGGGTGATCGCTCAGGTTCCGCGTTGAGCCATCCGCATAAAGGTAGATATCGGCCTGTCCTCCCCGACGCGACTCGAAGACTATGGCGCGGCCGTCTGGAGACCACCTCGGCGCGCTCGCCCCGTCATCCTGGAAGCTGACAAGCTGCCGCGCGTCGGCGCCGTCCGGCCGCGCCATCCAGATGTCCCAGGTGCGGCGGCGGTTCGAACTGAACGCAACCCAGGCGCCGTCGGGCGAAAAGTCCGGTTGCGTATCGCTGGCCGTCGAGGCGATGACCCGCTTGAGCGTGTGCGGCGGCCGGCCGGAGACTTCCCAGATGCTCACCTGGTCGCCGCCGTGCACGTAGGCAAGCGTCCCGGTCGAAGCGGAGTAAGCCGGCTGAGCGCCGGAAATCCTTACATTTCCTAGGTTTGCGATCTTCCCCCCTGGCCTTGCCTCGATGCGGTACAGGAATCGTTCGCTCCCCCAGCCGCCGGCCGCAAACACCAGTTCGCGGTCGCCGGGAAGCCACGCGGCGCGGTCGGTCTGCCTTTTCAACTCTGCAAGGCGGACCGGATTCCCTTTGGCCTGAAGGTCCGCATCGAGCGCGAGCAGATACAGGTCGGCCCACTGGCTCGTGACAAACCTGGCGAACACCAGCTTGGTTCCGTCGGAGGAGATCGAGGGGTAGAAGTCTCCTCTGGAGCCCGGAGGGGGAGTAGTAAGGCGGTGCCGCTCGCCCGTCTCCGCCGAGATCAGGAAAATGGCGCTCTGGGTGCTGCCGGCCGCATCAGGCACCGCGACCCAGCGCGAATCGTGGGTCCAATCCAGAGCCGGGGTCTTGTACCGCCATGCAACCTCGCCGATCTTGCGGGACGCGCCGCCCGCTGCCGGCATCAGCATGAGGTCGGCCCTCCTCCGGCCCGTTTCGCGCAAGAACGCAATCTGCTCGCCGTCCCGCGACCAGGAGGGAGCAAACTCCCTCCGGGGGTCGCTGGTCAGCCGCCGCAGAATTCCGTCGCTCCGCCGCAGGGTGTAGATATCGAAGTTGTCCTGATCGGGACCGTTCCAGGAGAAAACGACCTGCGAACCGTCGGGCGAAAAACCGGGGCTGGACTCGCTGCCGACGTAGCTCGTCAAGGGTTCGGGATCGAGCACGACTTCATGTTTCGCCGTCAGGCCGTAGATCACGACAGCCACCAGCGCTGCGGCAAGCAGCCCCCGGAAGGCGAGCATCACCACCCGCGATCGCTTCGGGCGGCCCCCTGATGGCGTATCCGCGCCGGCCGCGGGGGCGGGACGCTGCTCGAAAGCGACTGGCGGGGGAAGCTCTACTTTTTCAACCGGGACCAGGAAACGGTAGCCCACTCGGGGCAGGGTCTCCAAGTAGCGCGGGTTCTCCGCCGTATCGCCCAGGACCTCGCGTACCCGGTTGACGACCTTGTTGAGACGTAAATCGAGATCTCCCCATGCGTCATCCGGCCATAGCGCCTCTTGCAATTCCTTCCGGCTGACGCACTCCCCCTGCCTGTCCAACAAGAGAAACAGCACCTGAAACTGCTGGCCCGACAGGCGGAGGCGAACGCCCTGTTTACGCAGCTCCCTGGTCTCAGGGTTCAGTTCGAATACGCCGAATCTGAAGACGACCCTCGGCTTGCCCGGTACGCTCACGCGACCCTGCGCCGCCATGCGTGTATGGGCGAAATTTCAGGCGCAAGCGTTACTGTTGAGGTGTTAACCTCCATGGAAAACCTGCGGCGCCGTCATCCGGGCGGCGATCATTCCCGTTCTCAATCGGATAGCCGGGGACATAACAAACATGCTCAGAGCCATTGGCAGGGTATGCAGGAGGCTTACAGAATTGGGTTTCTGGTCATTGCGGGTCATGCGGAATCGGGAGTGACGATTCGTAGTTTTACCCCCCGCACGAGGCCGGATTGGCCTCGAACTGCACTCATGGCTGCACCTTCCGCAGCGCGCGGGGCGAATGGAGGGAGGTTCGCCCCGCGCCTTTTTTTATCTTCGCGGCAGCCGGATCGGCATTGAGCGCACCCGCGTGCCCGTCGCGTCGAAGACGGCGTTGGCGATGGCAGGCGCAACCGCGATGATCGGTGTCTCGCCCGCTCCAGCCGGCTCCAGGTCTTTGCGATCCAGCAGGATGACTTCCGTTTTCGGCAGATCGCGGAAGCGCGGCACGCGGTAGGCCCTGAACCGCCCGTTGGTCAGCCTTCCGCCCCGGAACAGAATTTCCTCCCGCAGAGCCGGGCCTAATCCCATCATGATGCAGCCCTCCACCTGGCTCCGGAGGTTGACCGGATTCAGAATGGCCCCGCACTCAAACGCTTCGACGATTTCGAGCAGCCGCGGCGTGCCGCTCTCGCGGTCCACCTCGACCTCGCAGAAGGCGGCCACCACCGAGTTCTTCTCCGTGCCGCAGGCCAACCCGATCCCCACGCCCGGACGGCGCTTTTTCCGCCGCTCTGCCCAGCCGAACCGCTCGGCCGCGGCCGTCAGGACGTTCTTGATCCGTTCGTTATCCAGGTGTGCGAGCCGGAACTCGAGCGGGTCCTTGCCGGCGGCCTCCGCCAGCTCATCCATGAACGCCTCCCGCGCGAAGTTGTTCGCCGTCGCCGCCAGGCACCGGTAGGATCCCTGCCGCAGCGGCGAATCCGAGGGGATGAACGTCTCCCGGACGTTGGCAACGCGATACGGCGTGCCGAGCGCCGCCGTGCCGGAATTGTAATTCGCGAACTCCCATGCGGACAGCGAGTTGCGCGCGTCCAGCCCGGCCTCGATTTCAATCAGTGCGGCAGGCCGGAAGTACGCCCACATGAATTCCTCGGCGCGCGTCCAGCACACCTTGACGGGCCGCCCCGCTTCCCGGGCCAGCCGGGCCGCTTCCACCGCCGCCTCGCCGGTGTGTTTGCCGCCGAAGCCGCCGCCAAAATGGGGAACGATCACGCGGATACGGTCGGTCCCGATGTGGAACGCCTCGGCAAGCTGCTGCCGGACGCTGAACGGGTTGCTCGTTCCGGTCCAGACGGTCAGGCGGCCGTCGTGCCACTCGGCGACCGCGGCGCGCGGCTCCATCGGCGCGTGCTGGACATAGGCCACCTGGAAACTCGCCTTCAATCGGCGCGCTGCCGCCGCAAGGGCCTGTTCCACGTTGCCCCGCTCCCCGCGCGGGCGCGCGTCCCGGCTTGCGTGCTTCTTGAGGTGCTCGAAAAGCCCGTCGCTGGAGGGATGCGGGGCGACTTTCCACTTCGCGCCGGCGGCAATCGCCTCCACCGCTTTACGCGCCGCGAAGCTGGTGGGCGCGGCGCAGCCTGCGAACGAGCCGTCGCGCACCGCGATCACGCCGGGCATCTTCCGCGCCGCCTCAAGGTCGACGCTCTCCAGCGTCGCGCCGTAGGAGGGAGGCCGCAGCACGCAGCCGTACAGCATTCCAGGCCGGACGATGTCGGAGGGATACCGGTGCGCCCCGGTCACGATGTCGCGGGCATCGACACGCGGCTGGGGTTTCCCCAGGATCCGCCACTCCTTCACGGGCGTGAGCGCGCCGCCCTGCGGCGGGTTCTTGTATGCCGCGGCCAGCTCGGGCGACCGCGCGAGGTCGGCGTAGGTGTACCTCCTGCCGCCGTGCGTCACGGCGCCGTCGCGTACTTCCAGCCGCGTGGCCTCTACCTGGAACTGCCGCGCGGCCGTCGTGAGCAGCAGCGTGCGCGCGGCGGCCGCCGCCCTGCGAACCCCGGGGACGGTGCCGGGAGTGGTGCGGCTGCCTGCCGTGATGCCGTCGCTCGGCGTGCGGTCCGTGTCACACAGCAGCGTTCGCACCTGGCTCAGCGGCACGCGCAGTTCCTCCGCGGCGGCCATCGTCAATTCCGTCAGCGCCCCCTGTCCTTCCTCGACCTTTCCGCTCAGGACGGTGATGGTTCCGTCTTCGCCGATGTGAAGCCGCGCTTCGAGCGCGCCGCTACGGGCGCTTCCCTGTCCGGCCGCCTGCTGCGCCGCGGCCGCGATGACAAGCCCGGCGCCCGCGATTCCGAAAAACTCCCTGCGGTTCACCGCGAAGATGTGCGCGGGCGGTTCCCGCAGTTCATAGCGCTCCGGCTCAGCGTTTTCCCGATCCAATGCGTAGTCGACCATGGCCGCCTCCTTTAGCTCTGTTTGCCCGCCAGGACCGCGGCGCGCCGCACCGCAGCCACAATCCGGTGGTAGCCATTGCACCGGCACAGGTGTCCGTTCAACCCTTCGATGATTTCGCCGTCGGTGGGATTGGGGTTCCGCTCGAGCAGCGAGACCGTTCGCAGCACCATGCCCGGCGTGCAGTAGCCGCACTGCATCGCGCTCTCTTCGACAAAGGCCTGCTGGACCGGGTGCAGTTTCCCGTTGGCGGCGAGCCCCTCGATGGTGGTCACCTTCCGCCCCTGAACCTCGCGCGCGGGGGTGATGCAGGAAAGCGTGGGGCGGCCGTCCAGGAGCACCGTGCACGCGCCGCACTGGCCTTCGCCGCAGCCGTATTTGGTTCCGGTCAGCCCCAAATCTTCGCGCAGAACCTCGAGCAGCGGCCGTTCCGGCTCCGTCTCCACGCTGCGCGCGGTTCCGTTGACCGTGAATTTAATCGTCGCCATTTCCCGACCTCGTGCCGATTATAGCTTTGCTGGTTTCGGAGGCGGGGGTCTGGAATTGGGGGGGAATTACGGGGGTGCGCCGTGAGCAACAGCACGAGCAGATCCCCGCCGCCCCGTACCCCTCGGGGGCGCGGAACGGCGACGACTTCACCGGGATACTACAACCGCAACGGGCAGGGCGTAGTTGTCTACCTCTCAGGGCGGATTCACATAAGATAGAACTCTCATTGAAAAATGTCACGTCCGAAGAATGGAACTACGAGGAAGAACGGCAATGGCGCGAACCTTAGGTTCGAAGCCACCGGTGGGCCACCGCCGATAAGCTTAAGAACAGCCCTACCCTCATTACTGCAGAAGCCGATTTGGAGTATGCTTGTCCTGCGAAGGAGGTTACTTGGCCCATGCTGATGACACGACTTGTCCTGCTCCTCCTATTGACGGGTGCAGCGTTTGGTCAAGACTACATCAAGGTTAAGCTCGCAATCAATGCTCCCCATGGTTGGCGAGACTCGGTGACCCAGAATTTGACTGTCAAACTCAACGCCGTTCCGGACATCCTGGTTGTTGACAGCGATGACAAGGATTCCGCGTTTACCGTCTTCGTAGATGTAAACTACGTCACCAATCAAGAAGAAGAGATCCTTGGCTACTCCCTGATGGCGCTCCTTCTGGGTACATATGATCAGAAGTTCCTCAACGCGGCATTCACAGAGGCCGAAAAGTTAACTTCCAGATCGGATCAACACTGGCTAGAAATCCTGAAATATTCGGTATCAGGAAACGTTTACCTTGCAGGTTGGGTCCACACGCACGGTCCAATAGAAGGCCTTTCCGAGGCTTATGACGAAATCGTTGGAAAACTAAAGACAGTTGGATTGCCCGAGTATCGCAGGTTTCTCGCAATGGTCCTGAAGGCTGCTGCGCAGTCAACTGGGAAGGGTGCTCCCGTTCGGGGAAGGCGATATTAAATCCTGCTCAGCGTTTTCGACACCCACTAATGGGCGCAGGAGGTCATTGCTGCGTACGCTGCGGCAGATCAGATCCGGGCATCGGTGAGTATTGTGCGTTCTACGGCAAACCAAGATCCTTGTCGAACGTGCCCAATCAAGGGGCGCTCCCGAGTTTCGCTCTGGTCGGTGTAACATCCTTTCTGTAAATTCCGTTCAGACCGGTTGAGTCGCATTCGTTTTGGGGCCGGAGCGGAGGCGAGGGCACCGAGCCGCAGCGGAGGTCCCAAAACAAATCTGGGCGGCCTTGTGCTGGGTGGGCCAAATCTGTTTTCCTATTCCGGGAATGAGGAGTTCAACGGAAAGGAGACCGATGTGGCCCACCA
>JAKOTR010000001.1 GCA_029776225.1 Acidobacteriota bacterium
CAACCCACGCGGCTAAATCGGGCACGGACGCGTTCTCACTCAAACAGGCCGGGGGCTGGGCCAGCATGGCAACGGTTGCCCGGTACATCGACGAGGCGGACGTTGCCAACGAGGGCGTCAAGCTGGACGGCACCAGTATTCACGCGTTGGCGCGATCAAACCCCACGGACGCCGGCGAGTAGTCATTCCGGCACGAATCACGCACACCAGGCCCACGCCGGCGGCGCATAGCACAACACAGAGAGGATGATACCATGAAACTCAAGTCTCTTACAGCCTCACAGCACGAGCGGGCGCTCCAGGCGGCCCGCCGCAAGCACGACGCGCAATACGAGATCGATAACCCGCGCCCCTCACGGGACGCCTACAGCGACGAGCTGACGCTGCTCGAGCGGGCAGCCGGGCACCTGTGGATTATCTGGACCGTCCTGGCGCTCGCCGGCGGCTTCATCAGCCTGCCGCACACGCTCAGGACCGTGCTTAGTACCGTGGACCTGCCCGGCTGGCAGGCGTGGGCCTACAGCATCGCCGTGTTCATCGGCGTTGAGCTGGCCCTCATCGGCGTGGCACTGGCCAGCGAGCTGAAGCGCAGTGAAGAGCTCGACGAGCTGCCGGTCAAGCAGTGGAGCGCCGCCGGCGCCCTAAACGGGCTGTTTGCCCGGCTGGGCTTCCGCCCAGTGTTCGATACCTCGCACCTGCCCGAGCGCAGGCCTGCCAGCGGCGGCGGGCTCGTCGTGCTGCTGTTTGCGGCCTCGCTCACCTTCAACCTGGCCGACACCCTGGCTGATGTGACGCTGCTCCAGCCCTACGCAGCGGAGATTCACCTGGCCGCCCGCGTGATGGCCGGCGTGCTTGGCCCGGGCCTGTTGCTGATCGCCGGGCACCGCTTCGCCGTGGAAGTCGTGCGGGCCGCGAGCGGGCGCAAGGGCCGTGAGGCTCAGTACCGCGCCGCGCTGCAGGCCTGGCAGGATGGTCTACAGGCCTCATGGCAAGCGCACGGCGAGGAGTGGGTCAACCGGGCGCTGGCCGCCGCCTGGCGCGCTCGCAATCCGGGGGTACCTGACGAGCTGAATCCATACCTGCCGGAGGAGGCGCCGGCGGGCGTCCCTTTTGGTACGAATGGGCATGGGCACCGGTGAGCGGCGAGCTCATGAACGGCGCGCCGCGCTGGCAGGACCTGCCCGGCTGGCAGCCGGAGCCGAGCGAGCCGTACCCCTGCGCGTGCGGGTGTGGCCAGCCGGTGGTCTATCGCGGTATTGGCAGGAGGCCAAAATTCGCGACGAAAGCCTGCCGGCAGAATGCCCACTATGCCCGGCAAAAGGGCTAGAT
Source organism: Acidobacteriota bacterium (assembly GCA_029776225.1). GTDB lineage: Bacteria > Acidobacteriota > Terriglobia > Bryobacterales > Bryobacteraceae > Fen-330. Next base: position 1,330 of record JAKOTR010000001.1, read on the forward strand.
TCTCGAATTTCGTCGAAAAATCAGGCAGGGCTGGTCCCCGGTGGCCGGCCCTTTTTTGACGCCCCGCTTTTTATGTGTCCAAAAAGCGCGCACCTTGTCCCTAAGAAGTGCGCACACCGGCGGATAGACCCCGCCGGCGGGCTGGCATCCTGTGCTATCCAGGCCCTCCCCTCCCCGATTTTCGCCGCACCTTCCGCCCCATCCAGTACCCCGTTTTCAGGGCGGACGCACTTTTTAAAACCTGTTAGTGCGGGCGGGTCCGGATGCCAGGTGCATGCGTCCAATACGTGCGCACTATCCGGCCAGCATCGTCACGCAGGCCCGGCCGAGCCCCAGCATCGTCACGCAGGCCCAGCCGGGCCGCCGGCCAGCATCGTGTCCAATACGCGCGCAGCTTAGCCCCAAAACGTGCGCACGGTGGCGGGGAGTTATTGCGCGGATATTCGTTATTTTGTGCGGCGGGCGGGGGCTGGGTGTAAAAGAATCGCGCAATTGCGAGGCTAAAAAAAGAGGGTAATCGCAACATTTCTGTCAGCTAAAAAAGAGGCCGGCCCGGCGGCTGCCCGGCATCCTCGCCGTTCGTTTTGGTACACAGAAAAAAGGGCCGGCCAATAGGACAACTGGACACTTTAAGGGGCTTTCACACATTTCACACTAGAAAAAAGGGGCGGAACGGAAATCCCATGATGGCCCCTCCCCGGCCGATATTCCCGTGACGGCTGGAAACCCCATGCACATGGCCGGAGTGAGGGAACCCCACGCACATGGGGCTGCTATCCGGTTCATTGCCAGCCCTCGTGTGCCCAGTGCCCACCCGCGCGAGGGGCAGGACAGGGAGTAGCGGGTGGGTAGGGTGTCGCAATCGCTGGCCTGCAAAAAATTTTTGACCGCACGGGTAGCCTGAAATTTCTGTGTACGGGTTCGGGGGCTCCGCCCCCGGCCAGTCTAGCACCCACCCGCACGAGGGGCCGGGCGTCACCAGAACACATGTGCTCGCCCGCTTGCGGGCCTGACTCGAGCTGTAGTATAATACGGGTGAATCGCCTTTGGGGTGACACCCCGTAAAAAGGCGAGCGCCGTCACACGGACCAGCATGACGGCGCGGCGAGCCTGAACTGACGGCGCGGTATCAAATTGTCAGTCAACACGACGGGTAACAGTAGGCGCTGTTGACCCGTCTCATACCCAACTATAGCGAGAATTCCGAGAGGCGTCAAGATTCCGCGCTCGGAATCGGGTAATTGGGAAAGCGCGGGGGAGGAAAAACACACCGCGCAGGTTGACTGACAAGCCGCCGTCCATAGCCGTAGTGCCCGCCGCTGTCATAGGTCCGTGTGACAGCGGCAACGCGTTTACGGGCACTTAACAGACAAGAGGCTATGGGCAATGACAAACTCAGCACAACCCGCACGA
>JAKOTR010000071.1 GCA_029776225.1 Acidobacteriota bacterium
ACTGCTCGGGCTTCAGCTTGTGGCGGTGGCGCCGCATGAGCGAAACCATACCTCTGTGCCTGGCGCCCAACGGGTCGATTTCGCGCCAGCAGGCCAGGAAGTGATGGTTGATAAGCCGGATCACGTGAAAGCGGTCGGCGACGATGCGGGCATTGGGAAAACACTTGCGCACCAGGGAGCGATACGGGCTGGACAGATCCATGCACACCACGCGGACCCGCTCCTTGCCGGGCAGCTTCTTCAAATAGCTCTCCAGGGCGGCCTGGCTGCGGCCCAGCACCACATCGAAGATCCTGTGGCCTCTCAGGTCGCACAACGTGGTGGCATAGCCGTGCCGGCGGGAGAAGAAGTGCTCGTCAATGCCGAGCACTCGCGGACAGGGAGCGCCCCGGCGCTCGGCCGCACGCAGACGCAGGAAGTCCTGGAACCAGCGCTCCACGGTGGCGCTGCCGATGGCTTCCCGCCGGCCAAGCCGGCTGCGGCTGATGCCGTCGAAATGCTTCACCGCCACGCTGCGGCGAAGCGGCTCGGTGGAGCGCTTGCGCGGCAGAATGCTCGGGAACCGCTGCCAGAAGCTGCGGCCGCACTGGTGGCACAGCCACTTCCGGCTTTCCAGTTCAAGGATGGTATGCCGCAGACCCCAACTTTCGTGGCGCCGCGTACGCCGGCCTTTTGACCGCAACCGCTTGCCGCCGCAATGCGGGCAAGCTATCGGCCCGGTATACCGGGCCGATAGCTTCACCCTTCCGTCTTTCTCCTCAATCGCAGTAATCTGGTATCCGGGCAGACCCAATATTGCCTCTGAATTGATTAGAACATTTCCTATACAGCACGTTTTATCAGTCAGCGGCGGGGGTCTGCCCCCATTAATAATCTAGAGCCTTCACACTCGCTCAGGTGAACGTACCGCGTAGTGGTTTTCATGTCGTGTCTTGTGGCAGAGCGGGATAAAGCAAGCCTCTTTCTGTAAATTCATTCTTCCCGCGTGAGCGGGCTACTGTTTTCCATCCGTAAGTAGGTCTTCTCGGTTTCCCACTCCTCGCTGATTTCCATCAGCACGGCGCTGACGAGCCGCAGAAGGGCGGCCTCGTTCGGAAACAGGGTTGCCACCCTGGTCCGGCGCTTGATCTCTTTATTGAGACGTTCC
>JAKOTR010000083.1 GCA_029776225.1 Acidobacteriota bacterium
GGTGTCATTGATCGCCGTTATGGAGCCACCGATGATCGGCGTAATGGAGCCATTTTGAAGAGTTAAAAACGGGCTAATTCGGGGCTTAAAGGGTGTCGGATTTTACCTGTTTTTGCGGTGCTGATTTTGGTGCCGTCGGCGCCAATTTTGGTGAGCGGTACGACTCACCATCGAGGGTCAGGCAATAGGCGTTATGGCGCAGGCGATCGAGGGTGGCGGAGGCGAGCAGGCGGTTGGCGGGAAAGGCCTGATCCCACTCGGAGAAATCAAGATTGCTGGTGACGATGGTCGCCGCGCGCTCGTAGCGTTCGGCGATGAGGTCATGGAAATCCTCGTCGGCGGAGGCGCGGAGCGGTTTGAGTCCAAAGTCGTCGACGATCAAGAGTGGAACCCGTGAGAGCGTGGCGATCTTGCGCTCGACGGTGCCGACGGCGCGAGCCGTCGTCAGGGTGGCACACAGCTGAGCCTGGGTAGTGAACAGGACGTCAACGCCCTGACGCACGGCGCAATGGCCGAGCGCTTGCGCCAGATGGCTCTTGCCCGTGCCGCACGGTCCGACGATGAGGACGGGCGCCTTCTCCTGCAGATAGCGCCCGGTGGCCAGATCATGGATCAAGGACCGGTTCAGATTCGGCAAGCGCGCGAAATCGAAACCTTCGAGCGACTTCCCGGAGCGGAACGCGGCGCGGCGCAGCCGCAAGGCGAATTTCGTCTGGTCGCGACGCGCTACCTCATCGTGGATCAAGAGGGACAGGAATTCGGTATAAGCCAATTTCGATTCAATGGCCTGGCGATTTCTCGCCTCGAGCGAATCGAGGATGCCGGAGAGGCGCAACTGCTTGAGATTGGGAGCAAGTTCAGGGATGGGATTCACGATCAGTCCTTCAGGTTGAAATAGGCCGGAGGGCCTGGAATTCCCGTGGCCGGGGGTCAAGGTCGGGCAACGCCCGGCGCAGCGAAACCTTGACGCCCGGACGCGGGAGATACGCTTCGCCGTGGCTGAAGACGGCAGAGTGCCGGATTCAGCCATGGAGAACAGCGCGGCGCTCACTGCACCGTGGTCGATGCCGCAAACAAACTGGCGGCATTGCGGGCAAAGCGCCCCGAATGCGGAGTGGGCTCGGGCGCGGTCGCCGCCCAGGTGTCGGCCTGCAAGTCATGACCGCCGGCCAGAATCGTCTTCACCGTGCGGTAGAACGGCGACTCATGCGCCAGGGCCCGAGCGCACGCGGCGTCCAGGCGGGTGGCGGGGTAGGATTTCTGCAAATGCAGCACGCCTTGTGCCGCACGCAGCCGTTCAACGATGCGGTCGGCGAGCAGACACTCGATCAACGCGGCGCAGGCCGGCCCAACCCGTACTGCCTGCTCCACGCACCACGCTCGGTCATGGGCAAAGAAGACTCGGGCATCGGGCGGCAGATGATCATTGACGGTCCGCCGCTCACCGGCCTTGAACGCTCGGGCATGCGCGGCGACGGGCTTGAACTCATCATAAATCGTCACCATGCCGTCGCTGGCCTTGAACCAGAGACGCTTGCCGACCAAGGTGAACGAGACGGAATAGTAGGCGCGCTCGAACTGGATATGGCAGTCGGGGTGAACGGTCGCCTGCGACCAGACGCCGAGGTCCGGCGCCACGCCGGGAAGCGGCAGAAGGACCGCACGCTCAATCGCGAAGCGAGCGATCGGCGCCTCGCCGGTGGTGCCATGCCGGCGGGTGCCGGCTTCGTCCATGACCCAGGCTTTGGCTTGGCGATTGAGATCGGCCAGATCGAGGAAGGTCTTGAGCGGCAGAAAGTTGCCCTTGAGATATTTTACCCCCGACTCGACGATGCCTTTTTTTTGCGGATCATGTGGCGGGCAGGCATCGATCTTGAAGCCGTAGCCCTCGGCGCAATCGGCATACGAGCGTTGAACCTGCGGGTCATGGATGCACGCCTTGATGATGGCGCACTTGGCGTTGTCGATGATGAGTCGTGCCGGAACGGCGGCGAACCATTCGAAGGCGCGACGATGACAGCCGAGCCAGGTCGCCACCGTCTGGTCCCAGACAAACTCGACGTACTGGTGCCGCGAGAAGCAAAGCGTCATGACGAAGGCCCAGGTGCGGCGTGGTCCGCCGGCCGGGTGCTCTATGAACGGGCCGGCACCGAAATCGACCTGGGCCGCTTCGCCGGGGGCGAAGCTCAGGCGGACGGTGGTCTGTGGCGGGATCGCCCGTTTCAACGTGCCGAGCATCCGGCGTACCGCCGAGTAGCTGCCGGTATAGTCGTGTTCGCGCTTGAGCACCGTGTGAATGACGACGCCGGAAACACCTTGGCCCAGCCAAGTCGCGATGCGTTCTCGATGCGCTTCGAGACTGGAAACGGTGGTGGCCGCGCGCCTGGCGGGCGCCAGCCCTTCGGCAATCGTCGCATCGTCGGGGGCGGCCAGGTCGCCGGCGAGCCAACCGCGTGCGCTGGCCAGGGTTCGTAGACTGGCTGCTGTCCGCCGCCCCATGAGGCCACTTCGGGAAATGTCGCGATCAGAATCGCCTTGCCGCATACGCAGCAGGGCTTGTCGGTAGTGGTGCATTTCGATCTTCCTTCTACTCATCACTTCCCTCGGAAAAAAGTCGCCGAGAGTAGCGTTGAATCGGTCAAATCCGAAATGCCCGTTGCTTACTTCTTCAGGGCCTGTGGCCCCAATACGCCGATCATCGTGTGGATCCTATATGCCGATCATGGCCTGGCTCCATTACGCCGATCATGCGCTGGATCCTATACGCCGATCCTCAAGTGGCTCCAATGTGCCGATCGCTGACAGCCGGGACGACCCGAAGGGGTCAAGCACCACCACCGGCCCCCGTGTGCTGCGGGTGCGGAAGGTGGCGCGGGCGTTCTCGCCCTTCGGATCGAGAACGAAGACCCCGCCCCCGTAGGTCAGCAGGTTCGGAATGATGTAACTGGTTCCCTTGCCGCCGCGTGTTCCGGCAATCATCAAAACGTGTTTGTGCAGGTTGAAGCGCAGCGACTGCGCCGCGCCCGACTTCGCAGCTTCCCCGGCCTGAGCGCCGAACGGGTTGCCGAGATCGACCCCGGCCCCTTGGCTGGCCTGCGCCGCCGCCAAGGCTTGCGCCGGGGTCGCAAAACCCGCCGTGCCGAGGTCGGCCAGCGCCCCTCGCGGCACCGGCTTGCCGACCAGCTTGAACCAGAAGGCCCGCGCCTGTGCCCACAGACGCTTCAGCATCTCCCATGAGTGATGCACCATTACGAACCGCGTCAGGAACCGCATCGGCCATTCGATGAACAGTTTGCTGACGCCCATCACCGCCATTGCCGGAATGGCGACCGGCAGCAGCGGCCACGACACCAGCAGCAACACGAACACGAAGGGCAGGGCGATAACGAGTCCGATGAGGATTCCCAACAACGGCGGGCCGACAATTACCCGCACCCACCACGGCAAAGAACCCCACACCCCCATCAGCACCATCTTGCCGGTTTCCCAGCTAAATCCGGCAACCGCAGAAGACAACCTCCCAACCTCCGCGCCCATCCCCTTCAACGCCTCGACATCCTCCAGCGTGACGGCCTCACTGTCCTTCGCCGAACAGTCGGCCAGCACCAGCTTCTGCCGCCCCTTCTCCACCACCGTTCCCCCCACCCGGTAGCCCGGCGGTTTGCCGGGGCAAGCATCGCCCGGCTTGTAGGTTGTTCCGCCGAACATCCAGAACGCCAGCAGCACCACCAGCAGCAGCCCGCCGCCAACCGCAATCGCCCAGCCAGTCCGGCGTCCCCCCGGCAGGGCGCTGGCTGCCTGCACCAGCTCATCGACTTTCTTGCTCATATTTTTGTCCATTCACCCTTGTTGAAAATCCTAGCCGGGGGGGAGGCTCACGCGCAGCGTGAGGGGGCGCGGCAATGAGCGCCCCCAGCGTTCCGCCAAAAGCCCGGTCGTCCCCCACCCGCAATTCTCTCTGAAAACGGTGTGCCCATGCCCGGACTGCCCAGCGCTTCCGCAGCAGCTCCGTCCTATCGTCTTCACCCTTGCCGAAAATCCTAGCCGGGGGGAGCCCACGCGAAGCGGGGGCCGGGGGGCGGCAATGAGCGCCCCCGCCCGGCGCTTGCGCCGGGAACCCGCTGGGGCCGGCTCGACCGGCTCCAGCGGGTGCGCTGCCTCTTGACTGGCGGCTGACTCTTCGGGAAAATCCCCCGGTATGGATAGAGCGCAGAGCGAGTTGTGCGCGCACCTTGCGCGCAGGGCCTCCACCCCCCTCCGGGGGGCTCCGGCGCAACTCGCCAAGGGAGGGGGGTCTAGCGCCCGCCCGTCCCTTGGAACCCTCCCCCCCCAAGCGGTCGCGCCGCGCCCGCTGCGCCGCCGGACGGCCCCCGCCGGGTGCCGATCCGCCCGCGCTCCTGCCGGGGGGCCGCCATGACCGAGCCCGCCAAGCGGAGCCGGTCAGGCAGCCGCACCCGGCAAACGCGGCCCCTCTCCCTCTACCTCACGGCAGAGGAACGGGCCGCCGTGGCCGAAGCCGCCGACCGTGCCGCCCTGCCCCTCTCGGGCTATGTCCGCAGCGTCCTGCTGCAGGCCCCGCCGCCGCGTCAGGTACGCCGTCCGCCCATCGAAAAGCAGTTGCTGGGCAAGATGGTCGGCCAGCTCGGGCGGCTCGGCAACAACCTCAACCAACTGACCCGGCTGGCCAACGAGGGGCGCATCGTCCCGCCGCAGACCCTCGGCATGGCGCTCGACGACGTGCGCCGCCTCGTCGATGACATCGCCAAGGCGCTTGGCCATGATTATTAAAACCGCCCTCAACCCCAACGCCGGAAACCTCTTCCTTCACCTCACCAACCGCCGCGACGGCAACGAAGACATCCACGTCGCCGAGCTGCGCGGCTTCGCATCCGCCGACCTGCGCGGCGCTTTGCGCGAAGCCGCCATGCAGCGCTACGCCACCCATTGCGACAAGGTGTTCTATCACGTCAGTTTCGCCGTCCCCGAGCAGGACGCCGACCGGATGACTCCCGAACGCTGGGCCATGTGCGCCGACCGCTTCGAGCGCGAGCTGGGGCTTGAAGGCCACCAGCGCGCCGTCGTCCAGCACTTCAAGGACGGGCGCTGGCACCAGCACGTCGTCTGGAACCGCATCAATCCCGAGACGATGAAAGCGGCCCAGCTTTCGCACGAGCGCCGGGAAGCGATCCGGGTCGCCCGCGCTCTCGAAAAGGAACTCGGCCTAACCCAAGTCAGCAGCCGACGGCCCGCCCACCGGGCCGACCAGCGCCCGCCGCTCGAATGGGAAAAGGAGCAGGCCCGGCGCAGCCATATCGACGCCGACCTGGTGCGGGATTCGATTGCGCGAAGCTGGGCCGAAACTGGCACCGGCCAAGACTTCGACGCCACCCTCCAGCAGCGCGGCCTGACGCTGGCCAAGGGCGACCGCCGGGCTTTTGTCGTCCTCGACGAGGACGGCAACTTCTACGCCCTTGGGGCGCGCAGCCTGCCCGGCGAAAACAGCAGGACGATTGCCGCCAAGCTGGCCGATGTCGCTCCCGACCTGCCCAACGTCGAACAGGCGCGGGAGCTGATCCGCGAGTGCGAACTGAGCAAGCGTCACAAACGGGGCCGCAAGGGCGACGCCGGGCGCGGCAAGGGCGACAGCACCGGCGGCCCGACTGGCGGCCCCACCATTGGCCCGCAGGCCGCTCCCGAAACCGGGTCAGCCCAGCAGGCCCAGACCGGCCAGCAGCCCAAGCGCCCCGCCGCTTCTGAAACCACCCCTCCCGAGCCGGAAACCAAGCCGACCGCCGAAGCCCAACCAGCCCCCGCACCCGACGCCATCGCGCAGCGCTACCGCCGCGCCCATGCCGAGACGGCCCGAGCGCACAAAGCCGCCCTCGCCCAGCTTGCCGAAAAGGAAAAGGCCCTCACCGAAGCCCATGACCGCGAGCGCGAGGGCTTCGACCAACGCGGCCCCCACATCACCGCATGGGACAGGCTCACCGGCAAAGCAGCCGCCAAACAGGCCGAGTGGGAAGCCAAGCGCAACCGGATGCTCCAGCAGCAGAAGAACGAGCGCGCCATCATCGAGCGGCAGCGGCGCGCCGCCGAGGAAGAACACGCCAGACGGGTAGCGCAGCTGCGCGAGAGCGAGAAGCGCGAAAAGGAGATGCAGCGCAGCTTCACTACCAGCGCCGCCCGCAAGAACGCGCCGGAGCAGCAGCAGACGCAACCCAGCCGCCATCCGAACCAGACCGGGCGCAGCCGCCGTCTCAAGGTCGAGCCGGAGTAGAAAGCGGAAAGGCCGGGAGTTTCCCCCCGGCCCTTCACCCTTGGCGGTCATCGCCGTCCCCGGCTGTACCGCACCGATAGCCTAACCCGGTTGCCGGGGAAGTTTCAAGAGCCTTTGGCGGTTCATCCGACCGGCGCTCGCTCCTGCCCCGCGACGGTGACGGCGGGGCCGGGTTTGCCTGCTGTCTTCAGTTCCCTTTCGCCGTGACCACACGCGGGCGGGGTTCGGGCAAGGATCGCCGACGCCGCTTGCCGTCAATGACGTTTTTCGGTTCCCCCTGAAGGTCGCCCCCAAAAAACTATGACCGCTGCGCTTGAACGTCGGCGAGTGCCCTCTCTCGCCCCCGCCGTGGGGGTCACTTACCGAAAGAGGAAATCATCATGAAGACAGCCACCAAACCAGCCAGCCCGGCCCCCCTGTTCCCGCTGGGCAAGGTCGTCGCCACCCCCGGCGCGCTCGAACACACAAACCCTTGGCAGCTCGAAGTCTATCTCGGCCGCCATGTCCGGGGCGATTGGGGCTGTGTCTGCGCCGAGGACGCAGCGACCAACGCCGAGGCGGTGCGCCACGGCAACCGTATCCTCTCGGCCTATCCGATCGACCCCGCCAAGCCCTGCAAGGGCTACGGCGACAACACCCTCTGGCTCATCACCGAGGGCGACCGTAGCGTGACCACCTTCCTCCTGCCCAGCGAGTACTGACTGGGCAGCGCCCGCGCCGGCAGCACCGGCGCGGGCTTCTTTCTTACCACCAGGTCGTCAGTCTTCGGTGTTGGCGTGTCTGTTGATGTTGCTCCGATGCTCCGGTTCTTTGCTGGCCGGTTCTGGCGGCTTCGGAGCTTGAGCCGGAGGAATAATGGACGGGTCGCAATGCTTCTGAACTGCCACCTGCTCCAAAGCATCCCTCTCGCCTTTCAGGCGTGAATACTCGGTCGCTTGCGGGCCATCGCCACCTTCGAGGAAGAACAGGGCTGGCCAGAACAGAATCATTCCAACCGCCATTTGTGCATTGTCGTCGCTGGCTGTTTTATTGAGCTGTCCGTAAAGCTCGTTGGCCCGCCGCGTGACGCGCTGCAATTCAGCACCAATCTGCGAGCAGTCGTAGCTCTGATATTGCACCGGCGAAACATAGGATGATGTCATTTCGTCAGGGCTCGAAGCACAACCGGCAAGACTGAGAGCAACAATAGAAATGATGACTGAGCGCATTGGTTCCTCCTGTTATGACACAGTGGTTCCGGTAGCACGGCAACCTATAGTGGTCACTCTTCTTTCGTCAAAATGTCCGCCAACTCATCCCGTCTGCTGCACAAAAGCCACCAAGAAATCTATCCCGGCGAACCCGCAGCCCGTGCCGGACTGCGGGCCGGGCGCTACTCGCTGCGCTCCCCGAGCCTGTAGTCTCGGCCATCCGGTAACGCCCCCTTTCGCAGAAGTCACCGGCGGCGGCTCGCCCCCGCCGGAACCGCGCTCCGGCGATGCCCGAGCGCGGGCAACGACGGCGCGACTGGCTCAGGGCTTCGCCCTCAGCCCGCGCCGAAAACCGCTTGCGGGCCAGCCCAGCGGCGCAGGGCAAGGGTAAAGCTTCGCCAGTTGGCGGGGTGTCCCCGTCCTTCTGCTGCCATTCGTTCCATCTAATCCCCCCTCTTTTCCTCGCCGCGCCGACGTTCCGCTTGGTCGAGCTGGCCGGGTGCGGCACTGGCTTGCTCAGTTGCTTCCTTTCCGGGCCGGGAAGACTCCCCCACGGGCTTTCGGCGTCCTAAGCCCCCCGGCGGGGCCGATCAAGCATGAACGGCTGACTCCCCGGCCTGAGAACCGGGTCCCCTCCATTAAAGCTGTGACGGCCCCTCTATCCGGGGAGCTTTCAGGTGACGCCGCCCGCGGGGGCTCATCCCTGCGCGCTAACTGGAAAGGAACCAGAAACATGAGCAACCATCCCACCCACCGTCTGTTCTTCGCGCAGACCTACAAGCGCCACGGCGAGGAAAAGACCCAGTGGATCGACTGCGGCGCTGCATGGCAGCAGAAGGACGGCGAGAGCTTCACCCTCTCCGTCCAGACCCTGCCCATCGGCTTCTTCGCCGAGGGCCGTCTCGTCCTCCGCAAGATTCCCGAAGTCGGCGACCCCGAGGCTTA
>JAKOTR010000109.1 GCA_029776225.1 Acidobacteriota bacterium
GGAGCCAATTGTTCCAGTCTTCGACCCTCCGGCAGTTCGGTAACCCGTACCAGACCTCGATGGTGCGGCGGTCATGAACCAGCACCCTTTTCACCAGCCGGCGTAGCAGGTCCTTCTTCTGCGGGTTCGGGGCCTCGGCCATAACCCGCTCGAAGTTGTCCACCAGCGACGCCAACATGTCGCGGTCGATGGCCGGCAACTCCAGCCGTTCTCGCCGGGCCTCCAGATCCCGCTTTTCGGCCTCCAGTTCTTCGAGCCGCGCCCGCAGGTCTCTGACCTTCTCGTTGCACAGTTCAGCATTCAGCGTCCCCGCCTCAAACGCCTCGAAGTAGCGGTCCAAGGCCGCCTGAACCTTCCCGGCTTCCGCCTCAACCTTCGCGATCTCCTTTTCCAGGTTCGGCTTCTCCGCGCACAGCCGTTTGTTGGCCTCCGCCCAGACGCGGGCCATGAACTGCTCGTCCCGGAACATGGCCTTGATGTCCTCGATGATCGCCGACTCCAGCAGGTCGGCCCGCACGTAGTCTTGCTCGCAATCGTGGTCGTTGTACCGCTTCGAGCAGACGTAGTACGGGACATGGACGCCTTTCTTGTAGCCGCCGCCCCCGAACATGTGGCTGTTGCAGCGGCTGCACTTGATGATGCCCGTGAGCAACCGCTCGTCGCCGTTGTGCCACTGGCGGCCTTTCAGATCCTCGTGGCGCTCCTGGAGGACCTCGTTCGCCTTCTCGAAGAGCACCTCTGATACGAGCGGATCGTGGTGCCCTTCGTAGAGCACCTCCCGCCAGCGGATCTTGCCCACGTAGACGGGGTTCTTCAGAATGTACAACACAACGCGCCGGCCCCATTTCCGCCCATTGCGGTTGCGGTGGCCGGCCTCGTTGAGCTGCTTCGAGATGGCCGAGGCGCCTTCCCTGCCGAGGGCGTACATCTTGAACATCTTGCGGACGATGAGCGCCTCCTCCTCGTGGACGACAAGGCCCCTCTCCGGGTCGAGCCGGTAGCCGTAGGGCACGTGGCCACCCACGAAGTTTCCGCCCTTGGCCTTCTTCTCCATGCCGACCTTGGTGCGCTCGACGATGGTGGCATGCTCGAACTCGGCAAAGACGCCGAGCATCTGGAGCATCATCTTGCCGGCGGCGTTCGAGGTATCGAAGGGCTCGGTGATGCTCTTGAGGGTGACGCCGTTCTTGGTGAGCTCATCCACCATCTGGGCGAGCTCGCGCACCTTGCGCGAGAGCCGGTCAACGCGGAAGACCAGCAGCGTGTTGAAGGCCTGCGTCCCGGCGTCGTAGAGCATCTCTTCCAGGCCGGGGCGGTTCATGTGGGTGCCGCTCTCGGTGTCGCGGTAGATTTTGTGCAGTTGCCAGGCGTCGCCCCACTGGGCCTTGCAGAAGGCCTCGAGGCGCTCCTTCTGCGCGCCGAGCGAGTACTTCTGGTGGTCCTCGTCGGTTGAGATGCGCGTGTAGAACGCGACCCGCGGCGCCTCCGCGTGTGCCGCCGGGATCGCGGCCATCGGCCGTCCGTTCGTGCCTGGTTTGCTGTGGCCGGGCATGTTCGACGCTGACACCCTTACCTCTGCGGGCTGCCCCAAAGCAAGGACATCCTATTTGTTTCCAAGCGATTAGCGATTCACCGCACGTTAGGAAAAGGCCAGACTGGGCGGTTCGCGGGGGACAGGACGATCTTGATGTTGAATTTCAACCCAAGGCCGGCTATAATCTTCTCTTGATGGGTCAGCAGGCCACATTTGGGCAGCGGCTCCGGGAACTGCGGAAAGCCAACAACCTCACCCAGCGCGAACTCGCTGACCGGGTGGCGGCGCGGCTGCGGAAGGAGGGGCGGAGCTTTGACTTCACCTATCTCAGCAAGATCGAGAACGACAAGACGGAGCCGCCATCTGTGGCCCTCATAACCGAGATTGCCCACGTGCTTGGCGCGGACCCCAACGAGCTGATCACGCTGGCTGGCAAGGTGCCGCCTGGACTCGAGAAGACCCTGAAGGAGAGCGAGCCGGCCCGCGCGTTTTTCCGCTCGGCCTTCGACAGCCACCTGACCGAAGAAGATTGGAAGCGACTCTTGCAGGAATTGAAGCGTAGGAAGAAAGCCGGTGAGAATCCTCCGAAACCAGGAAATTGAAGAGATCGCGCAGTCGCGGCTCGCCGAACTCGAGCGCCTGCTCGGGCAACAGCTGTCGCCGCCCATTCCCATCGACCTCATCGCCGAGAAAGTACTCGGCCTGGACTTCCTCTGGGAGCCTATCGACGAGCTACCCGGCGAGCAGATCCTCGGCGGGCTCATCGCCAAGAAGCGCCTGATCATCCTCAACGAGAACCGCAAGGCCCTGTTCGCGGAGAAGCCGGGGGTCGAGCGCTCGACAAAGGGCCACGAGATGGGCCATTGGGACCTCTTCATCGACAAGAGCTCGCTGGACCATCCCACGCTGTTCGATGTGGAAGGCGAAGGCCCCTTTGTCTTCCGAAGCTCCCCGGCGGGCGAGGTGGCTGTCATTAAGGCGCTCTCGAACGACCCGGAAGGCCGGGAGCTTCTGCGGAAGATGCAGACCCGTGCCGACGAGCCTGACGAGGCGAGAGCCGTCAACCGCTATGCGGCGGCCCTCTCGATGCCCGCGGACATGATCCGGACGGACGCGTTGAAGATCGACCGCACGCGATGGCCGAGCTTGTACCGGCTGGCGGAGACGTATGAGGTGACGATCTCAGCCCTCCGCGTGCGGCTTGAGCAACTGGGGCTGCTCTACGTGGACAAGGACGGCAAGCTCTACGAGTCGAGAGATGCCGCCTTGGGACAAGGGAGATTCAGTTTTTGATTGGGGGCCGCGTTTTTTTAGGGCCTGTATGTTGGGTTGAAAGTCAACGCAATAGCTTAGCAAGGAGATGGACGCTGTGACGAATGATTACGCACCGAGGCAGTTCCTCCGGCAGGTGCTCAACGCACTCCTGCGGGAGTACTTCACCCATCGCAATGTGCTGGGCGAGGTCGATTGGGACAACTTGAAGGAAACAGAGATCGAACCGCTCTACGAGAAGTGGCGCGATTTGCCGGAGCTGGTTCGCAAGGGGATCGAGAGCGATTTCCGTTCCATCCACGCGATGGGTGTGCCCGAGGGGACGCGCGCTCTCATCGAAGAGGGGCGCTTCCATCAACTGGACCTGGCGCAAGACCTGGACCGATTGGACGGACACCTGAACAAGGCTTTCTGGGTTTTCGTCCACCACAACCAGGTCTTTGAGGTCGTCGCGCGGCTGCATCGAGCCGACCACCTGAGCGACCGGTATTGGCGCAAGCGGAAGGACATTCCCAAGAAGCAGCCCGACCTGTCACCGGGGGCGTTGGACGAACTGGCCAATGCCATTGCTGCCTATTACTGGGAGCACCAGGGCCGCGGCAGCCCTTGCCGCGCCGAGGCGTACTTGCGGGCGGGTCGTTATCACTACGTCTTCGTTTATCCCAAGGACTACTCAGACACCTTCATCGGCTACGATGACAACGGCCGCTTCGAACGCCGGCCCCAGAATCCGGCCTTCGAGGTGATATACGTCTACGATCCTGAGGGCGGGACCCTGGAGCTTTATGTCCGGGGCGACAAGAAGATCGTCAGCGATCTTCAGGAACTATTCGGGCGCGCCATTCTCCACGAGGAACTGGGCCAGGAGGTGCGGAACGCCGTCGCGTATGAACTCGAGGGACTCAAGCGCCGGGACTTCGCCTTCCCGACGGATCCGGCAGACCGCGTCCAAGAGGTCAAAGTCAGCGCTCTCAAGGTGTCCCTGGTCGGCAATCACAAGAAGCGGATCACGTTCGAGGTTGACCCGAGGGGCGCCAAGGACGATATCCACGATCTCATCGAAACCGCGTTGCACGAGCGGCGCCTGCCAATGTCCATGATCCGCGTCAACTCTGTGGTGATCAGAATGACCTTTGAGAACACGGACGGCCACGGCCGTCCTTCCAAGGCGCTCTCGTTTCGCGTGTCGCATCCCAACTCCTGCAACTTGAAGGACTCACCGGAAGAACTGATCGCGAAGAAATACCTGAAGGAGTGGAAGATTGAGCGAGCCTGATCCACTGGCGCAGATCTGGGCCTGCGCGGATGCACAGCAAGCGCGGTTTTCGGGTGCCGAGGTCGCCGCCTGGCCGGATGGGCACGCGGCGCTGCTGATTGCCGCAGGGCTTCTCCGGCGAGATGACAACGCCACAACGGTTGTGTGCGACGCCTGCCACGAGGGGCACGTTGAGGAAGTCGTATTGGTCGAGAGCCCTCCTGGCTCTCAGCTTCGCGCTTACATCCACTGCCCTGAAGCTGGGCGCATTCCCGTTCCTTTGGACGTCCTCAAGCAATGGGTGGCGGACTTCGATGGCCTCGCCAGGGCTGTGGTGAGAGGCCTGGACCTCGCGGGGGAGGTCGAAGAAATCGTGCGAGCACGCCTCTGGTTCTTGGGCAAGACGACCATCGGCGGCAGGTCGCGGGACGTCTTTCTCGCCAGAGGGGCCACGTGGATCGATGCGCCCGGCGTCTTCGGTGCATGCGAGCGACTGAACAGCTGCAAGGGCGCGCTCGTTCTCGTGCCCGGCGAAGTGCCGCCGCAGGACGCTTGGACCGGCGAACCGCCGGCCGTAGTGCCGCTCAAACTCGTCGCTCGCCTGGAAAAGGATCGCCTCACGTTTGACCGGGATCACCTGGAGGGCCTTCTCATAGGCAGCCGAAGAATGGCGCCCATCAAAGCGCAAGAGTCGTTCCCGACGCCGCCAGGCACGCGGTGGGACGAGGTCATGGTCTGGGTGACGGACTCCACGATCACCGTTGAGGCCAAGCGTCGAAGCCGGGACTTCTCGTTCCAGGCGGCTGGCTTCGAAGAGAAGCGGAAGCGCGGAGTGCCGGATGTCATCTGGACCCTCCTCAAGGTGTTCGCCATGCACGGAGGCGAGATCCCGTTCAACGGGGCGGGGCTGAACCATAAGACCCGGACGAACCTGAAGCAGTACGTGAGCGTGCTCCGGCAACGGCTGCGAGCGTTGATCCCCGGCATTGACGGCGATCCTGTACCCCACGTCACGAGCGAGCGCTGCTACAGGATGGCGTTCAAAATCGCGAGCCAGGACGGCGTGACCTTCCCCGTGCCAGACGGCACGAAATGGCCGGACGTGACCATCACCCTCATCGGTTCCGGCGCGATCCGTATCTCCGTCCCCGCGACCGAGCGGTTTGCGGCATCATCCTACGTCGGGGAACCGGGTGGTGAAGTCCACCAATGGGAGGCGGCCGAACGGGCGTCCGAACTGGAGCGCGAGTACGATTTGCGGGTGCTGGGACTGGCCGACGGCGACGGTCGGCCGAACGCCATCGGCAAGGCGCTGATCGAAGTTCTCCGCGCTGATGGTGTCACGAAACGGCCTGCCGATGACGAGGCGATGCTTGGACTCTGCGGCGTGCTCACGAAGCTGATGGCTGGGGTCGAAGGCTCTCCTTTTGAGTTTGCTTCTGGCAGCCAGAGGTGGATCGCCCTGTTCCAGACCTGCTGCCAATAGCCGCCGGTCATTTCTGACCGGCCGTACACTCCTGCTTCCCTCGCATCTTCATCCCTGAAGCAATCTCTTATGCCCCGGAATTCCAGGCGGTTACTGACAGGTCCGATGGCGCGCGCCTCACCTGTAAAGCCCTTGCGGTGATTTCTGACCCGAGCGCTTCATGCGCTCGGAAAGAAATGACCGTGAACAACTCGAACAAGAACTCCGTGGCAGCGCCTACCAGGCGCTTCTTAACAAACTGCAGGTTACGCAGCTCTTCCTCCGCCGCTTCCGCACATGGGCCGACGTCATCGCCTTCATGCGGGAGGGCACCTCGACCGACCCGTGCAAGGACGAGGTCCTCCGCCCGATCTTTGAGGCCCACACCCAGGACGGAGATCCGCGCTGGCGCACGATTCTCCTGGTGATCTTCTGGCCCGGCCTGGAATCGATCCACTTCCAAAAGCGCGGCTGGGACCCGGACCCTGAGGAGCGCTGGCAGAACATGATCTGGACCTTCCTCCAGGTCCTCTGCCGAATTGACGTGAGGCGGCGGCCCGACCGTCTGGTGCAGAAAGTCTACAACGACACGGTCCACCGGCTCCACGATGAGTACCGGCGCGCCTGGGAACGCGCAGACCGAGAGGTCGCCGCCGGCCCCGAAGAGATCGAGGCGCTCGCCGGCGGCACGGCAGGTATCGACACTTCCGTCATCGAGCTGCGCGAGGCGCAGGAAAAGGAGATCGAGCGCCTGCGGCAGCACATGGAGGCGGGTCACATCACCGAGGCGGACTTCTTGCTCCTTGTCGGCACCCGCGTCTACGGCCAGTCCGTTGCGGACTACGCCCGCGGGGCCGGACTCGACTACCAGGTCGTCAAGAAGCGCCGCCAGCGCGCCGAGGCGGCTATCCGCCGATTTGAAGGGGGAAAGCGGTAGGCCAGTAGTCATTACGTCCAGAGCAGTCGTTGCAACTGCCGAGAGATCTCATTCATCGCAGTTTCGCGTCAATCTCAGATATCCATTCCTTGACTTGGTCGATCTTCTGCTCGATCTCTGCGATCCGCTCTTCTTCTTCACTAATCCAGCCATCCACGCGATCCCGGTAGGAATCCGACCGCGCAGTGCTTCGCATATCGTGTAGTTCTGAAAGATGGCTTCGGCGACGCTCCAGAGCACCTTCAAGTCGATCAAGACGGTCTTCCAACTTGGCGCGATTGTCCCTCATCCGCGTTTCCCACGCCTCCCGCTTCGCCTGACGCGCCTCCCAGGCTGCTCGTTTTTCACGACGATAATGTTCGATTGCCTGCTGTCTCCCCGTTTTCCAGGTGTCCCATGCGCTGCCGAGCGAGTCCGACGCACTACTCAGGGCATCGAACGCCTCCTTCTTATGCTTACCTAGCATCTCGGCCTTGTTTTGGGAAAGGTAAGCCCAGCCCTCTTTGAGCGCTTTGCTGCAGCGGTCAAGTTCGAGCTTGCGCTCGTCGAATGGCCCAAGAATCGCCTCCATCCCAAGCTTGATCACTAGGGACAATCCGCCAGTGGCGATGGCGAGAATGGCGTCAGCCGAGTCTGACGAAGGGGTGGCCTTGAAAGCATAGGAGCGAATATGTTCCAGATGCCGCTCTGATTGACTGATTCGCTCGCTCACTTCCTGTCGAGCCCGCTTCTGGCACTCTTTCACTCTCGCAACGATGGACTGGAATCGATCCCAGGCCGCTTGGCGGTCCTCGGGGCTAGGGAACCGCGATTCCTTGAATGCCTTCCCGATATTTCTGATTTCCTCCCAGACGTCACTCCACTTTGCCGTTTTGCCTTCGGCTGCGTCGGCAAGGCTCCGTAAAGAGTCAAGCAGCGCCTCAATACCTGATCCGTCCCTCATGTCTGCGGTTCTCGATTCTACATCCTGGCGAAAGACTCCGGCTATGACATTGCCTTTAGAGCCCCTGCCTGTCCCCGTGCGGGAGCTTTCTCCCCCTTTTAGCCTTCGGAGGCCAGTGACGTGACCGACGCCATGATCAGCAAAGCCGAAGCCAGAGAACTGATCAACGACCTCTTCGAGGAGGAGGCGCTGATCATCGGCGGCCTGGTTGCGGTCCACCAAGTCGAGGACGACCTGGTTTGGCGGCTTGTGAAGAACCTCGACGTGATTCGCGGGAAGGTCCTTCGCCGCCTCGAGGACAAGTCCTCGGCCGATGGGGACGGTGCGTCGGCCCGGCGGACCAACCTGAAGCCCCATCCGGCCATCGAGGACTTCCTCCTCGCGTTGCGGAGGACGTAGCCGGTGCCGCCGACTTCCATCGAACGGAAACGCCACTACCACACGCTCTCCGAACAAGAGACCGACGGCGTGGTGGATGCCGTGGCGGATCTGATCGTGAACTTTCTGAAGGGCAGCCGCGATCCCGAGCGGCGGCCGAAACGCGGGCAGGAACCACGACGTGAACCAGACGCCGCTTTGCAGCACGAATCTCGCTGAGGCCGCTGCCAACGCTGGCGCGCCCGTGCCGGCGGAACGCCGTCCTCAGAAGCGGCAACTGAGCTACACGCAGCTCAACATGTTCCTGCGCTGTCCGCGACAGTACGAGTACCGCTACATGCGCGGGCTGAAGGTCCCTCCCTCGGGAGCGATGGTCCAGAGCCGGGTGTGGCACGAGACCGTCGAGTTCAACTACCGCCAGAAGATCCACTCCGACCGCGACCTGGGCCTCGGCGAAATGCAAGAGTTCTTCGTGAGCCAGTTCGACGCGGCACTCGCCAGCGAAGAGGTCGCCTTCGAGCCGGGGGAGAAGGCCGGCAAGCTCAAGGACCAGGGAACCGCCATTGTTGCCGCGCACCACAAAGCCATCGCGCCGGCGGTGCGGCCACTTCTCGTTGAGGAGCACTTCACCGTGGGCTTGGGCGAGGACTTCCCGTTCGACCTTGCCGGCGTGTGGGACCTGGTCGAACGCGACGGGACCATCGCCGACAACAAGGCTTATTCCAAGACGCCGCAACAGGAGGACCTGGACAAGGATCTTCAGTTCACCATCTACGCGCTCGGTTTCCGCGCCACTCGTGGCGAGATTGAACCCGGGCTGCGTATGGACGCCATCGTCAAGACCAGAAACCCCAGGGCGGTCCAGCTCCACACGAGGCGCACGAACGGCCACTGCCGGTGGCTCCTCGGCTTGATCGAGCAGGTCGGCAAGGCCATTGCTTCGGGGATCTTCTACCCGAACCCCAACGGCTGGCACTGTTCGCCCAAGTTCTGTGGCTACTGGGACCGCTGCATGGGACGGAAAAACGGGAGGTGAAATCGTGAAGACGAACGTGACGCTGCCTGATGAGCCGCAGCCCGCGCCGGCGGCGCAGGAGGCGGAAGCGCCAGAGGGCGTGATTGCGGCGAACAAAGAGAAGCCCATTCATTTGGACTTCTCCAGGAAGGAACAGGCCCGATCACCCTTCCAGAAGGCCCGGTCGCTCGATCGGCGACTCAAGTTGTTCCTCTGGGGCGACTCCGGCGTCGGCAAGACAACGCTCTCGCTGCAGTTCCCCAAACCCGTGGTCATCGATCTCGAGGGCGGAACCGACCTCTACGGAGAATCCTTCGACTTCGACGTCCTGCGAGCCTCGACCGCGGACGAGGTCATGGGAGCTGTTGAGTGGCTGCTGACGCACCCGCATTCCTACCGGACGCTCGTCATCGACCCGATTACGGTTTACTGGGACGCGCTGCAAAAGAAATGGTCGGACATCTTCCTGCGCCGGAACAAGGGCTCGAAGGGCTACAAGTTCGAGTTCTACGACCTGCAACCGCGCGACTGGATGACGGTCAAGGCGGAGTTCAAGGACCTCATCCGCAAGCTCATCGCGCTGGACATGAACGTGATCGTCACCGCGCGACAGAAGGTCCAGTACGCCGACGGCGCCTTCATGAAGGCCATCGGGGAGACCTTCGATGGTGAGAAGTCGCTGCCTTATCTCTTCGACACCATCGTGCGCCTCTACCGCGATGACAAAGGCCGGTACCTGGGCGAGTGCCTCAAGGACCGCTCTAATCGGCTCCCGCCCGGCGAATTCGAGTGCTCGTTCGCTCGCTTGGAGGAGATCTTCGGGAAAAAGACGCTGGCGCGCAAGGCACGGCCTACTCTGTTCGCCACCGAGGAGCAGAAGCGGGAGATTCGGGAGCAGATCGCGCGCTTCGGGATTACGCCGGAGCAGGTAGCCCGGCGGCTGGCCGCTTACGGGGCGGAGGGCCTCGATGAACTCACCGAGGAGAACGCACGGATCATCCTCGCCAAGTTTCGATCGGCTTCCGCCTCCAAAGGCGGGGACTCAACTTCGATTCAGGAGACATAAGCATGCCCAGGATTGATTTCAATCGAGTGGACGACGTCCAGGACTTTTCGCCGCTGCCGGACGGGCGATACCTCTGCCGCCTGGCGGAGGTCGAGGAAGCGGCAACCCAATACGGCGACGAGATGTGGAAGCTGCGCTTCGTGGTGGAGTCCGGCCCGCATCGAGGGCGCTACATCTTCGACAACATGGTCTTCAGCGACGCGGCGCTCAAGCGGGTGAAGCTGATCTGCTCCCGTCTGGGGATCGACGTCTCTGGGGAACTCGACCTGACGCCCACCTTGATCAAGGGGCGGAGCTGCTACGTGACGGTCGAGACCGAGGAGTATGAGGACTACGAGGGCAACACGAAGCAGCGCAACGTGGTCCCCTTCGCCGGCTACGACCGTGCCGACGGTGCGCTGGCGCCGGCGTCGCCGAAGGCCGAGCAGCCGGGCGGCGAGGACGATTCGGAATCGGATCTGCCTTTCTAGGCGCCGGCGATGCGCGACGGCCACGAACAACTCCAGGGAGTCTTATCGGCCATCAAGTTCCACCAGGCGAACTTTTTGATCGGCGTGCTGGAGGATGGGACCACCGTGAAGGGCAACATGCTCTCGCCGCAGGTGGGGCTGGAGTACACGTTCCGCGGGCGGCGGGAGCGGCACCCGCGATGGGGCGAGCAGTTCGCCTTCATGGACTACCGCGTGTCGTATCCCACCGACCTGGACGCGATCAGGTCCTACTTGATGGAGAACTGCAAGTGGATCGGGCAGGAGATCTCCAGGCGCCTCGTCAACGCCTACGGGAAGGAGACGCTCGCCGTCTGCAAAGCGGACCCTGACCGTGTCGCCTCCGAGATCTCGGGCCTGACGCTCCGCCGGGCCCAGGAGATCGCGGCGATGCTCAGGAACAACGAGGCCAACGAGAACCTCCAGCTCGCCCTCAAGGACCTCCTCGGCGGCACGAAGGTCAACCGCCGCGCGGTGAACCAGATCCTGGAGAAATGGGGCCAGGACGCGCCGGCCCTCATCCGCGAGAACCCCTACGCGCTCATCGAAGCCATCGACGGGATCGGGTTCCTCACGGCTGACGACGTGGCCCGGAAGATCGGCTACGACTTCACCGGCGCACCGCGCATCCGGGCGGGCGTCATCCACACGCTCAAGGAGCAGGCCTTCGGCCAGGGCCACACGTGCCTCCCCCGGGCGAAGCTCCTGGCGGAGACCCAGGCGATCCTGGCGGTCCCGTCCGAGCGGATCGCAGCCGAGCTGGGGCCGTTAGGGAAAGACGGCCTGGTGGCCTCCGTCGATGGTTTTGTCTACCTCAAGAGCTACCACGACGACGAGAAGCTGATCGCCGAGAAGCTGAAGATCCTCGCCCGCCAGACGCTCCCGCCCGGGCAGCCCGACTTCCAGGGCCTGGCCGGCGATCAGAAGGAGGCGCTCGCCAAGGCCGCCTCCAGCGGCGTCTTCATCCTGACCGGCGCGCCGGGGACTGGTAAGACCTTTACGATCAAGCGGATCATCAGCTCGTTCCCGGAGGCCCGCGTGGCACTCGGCGCCCCCACGGGTAAGGCGGCCAAGCGCGTCTACGAGCAGAGCGGGCGCCTTGCGCTGACGATCCACAAGCTCCTCGAGCCGCAGAAGGTTGGCGAGAGCTTCGTCTTCACCCGTAACGCCGAGAACCCCATTGAAGCGGACCTCATCATCCTCGACGAGGTGAGCATGGTGGACACGCCGCTCATGGCGCGCTTCCTCGAGGCGGTGGCGCCAGGAACGCGGCTCATCCTGGTGGGTGACACCTACCAACTCCCCTCCGTCGGTCCAGGGAACATCCTGAAGGACCTGATCGCCTCGGGCGCCATCCCCTCGACCGAGCTCACCATCATCAAGCGACAGGACGAAGGCCTCATCATCCGCAACTGCCACCGCATCAAGAACGGCCAGGACATCGAGCTCGGCAACTCCACGGCGCGAGACTTCTTCTTCCTCAGGCGCGGGGACGAGGAGGCGCTCCAGGAGACCATCTTGGATCTGGTCTCTCGGCGGTTCCCCGACTCATACAAGGCGGACCCCCTGAAAGAGGTCCAAGTCATAACGCCGCTCCGGGAGAAGACCGCACTTTCGTGCAAAGCGTTGAACGACCTCTTCCAGCAGCGGCTCAACCCCAGTCCGAAGATCGACGGGGTCCGGTTCAAGGTCGGGGACAAGGTGATCCAGACCAAGAACCAGTACGACCTCGACATCATCAACGGCGACATCGGCTACGTCCGCGATATCGACGCGCGGGAGCGGACGATCACGGTTGCGTTCGAGAACCCGGAGCGGGTGGTCCAGCTCCCGCTGCATCAGAATGACCTCGAGCTCGCCTACGCCATCACCTGCCACAAGTTCCAGGGCAGCGAGGCGCGGATCATCGTGGTCCCCATCCACCGCAGCTTCGGGCCTTTGATCATGCAGAGGCAGTGGCTGTACACGGCCGTGTCCCGTGCCCGCGAGGTCTGCGTGCTGGTCGGCCAGCGGGAGGAGATCCCCAAGATCATCCAGCGGAACGCCCCGCAGCACCGGTACACACGCCTCCAGGAACTGGTGCGATGACGGCGCCCGAACTTGTCGTGGCCATCGACACGCGGGAGCAGAAGCCGTATCGCTTCCCGCAGTCCCGCCGGCAGACGCTGCGCACGGGAGATTACTCGCTCTGCGGCCTGGAGGACCGAGTGGCCATCGAGCGGAAGCGCCTCGAGGAGCTGTTCACCATCACGGGTCGCGACCGGGAGCGCTTCGAACGGGAGCTCGAACGGATGGCCGAGCTGGACTACGCAGCCATCGTTATCGAGGCGGATCTGCCCCAGATCCTCCGGGGCGCTGCGTTCTCCCACGTCTCGCCCAAGGCGGTCGCTGCCAGCCTGGTTTCCTGGTCGATCCGGTACCGCGCCCACGTCTTCTTCGCCGGCGACCGCAGGCATGCCAACGCGCTGACGCGCCGCCTGCTGGAGAAGTACTGGCGCTACCACAGTGGAGGCGCGGATGCCGGACCGGGATGACCTCTGGAAGCGCTACAAGCAGGCGGTCCTGGAAAGAATCACGGACTTCTCAGTACTCTTCGAGGACCTCGCCAAGCAGCGGCCTTCCACCAACGGGTGGGTGACGGCGCTCTGCCCGTTCCACGAGGACAAAGACCCTTCCTTCGCCTTCAACCGCAACTCCGGCCAATGGTGCTGTTTTGCGGGCTGTGGCAAGGGCAGCGCCTTCGACTACCTCATGCAGACCTCCGGGTTGAGCTTCAAGGATGTCCTTCTCAATCTCGGCGACCGCCTGGGGGTGCCCCGGCCACAACCGGAGAAGCCGCCGCTCCCGCCGATCCGCGAGGCGCACATCAAGCAGTGGTCAGCCAACCTTTGGGCCAACGAGGAGGTATGCCGCTGGCTGCGGGAGAAGCGCGGTCTGGCGGACGCCACCCTCAAGAAGTATGAGATCGGCTGGGATCCGAAGCGCCAGCGCAACACTATTCCCATCCGGGACGAGCGCGGCAACGCCGTCAACGTCCGGCTCTACAACGCGAAGAAAGACCCGAAGATCATCAACTATACCGAGGGCCGCTACAAGTATGGCTCGCCTGCGCGGCTCTACGGTCTCGACGAGCTGGTCAAGTACCAGGGCAAGCAAGTCGTCTTGTGCGAGGGTGAGTGGGACCGCCTGATCCTCCAGCAGGAGGGATTCATGGCGGTGACCGGCACGCATGGGGCTGGAGTCTTTCGTCCAGAGTGGTGCGCCCACTTCCGGGGCAAAGACGTCGTCATCCTCTACGACTGCGACCGTGAGGGCCAGGCCGCAGCGCGGAACATCGTCCTGCGGGCGCTGAAGACCGCCGGTGCCAGCTCGGTCAAGAACGTCGTTCTCCCGCTCAAAGGCGACAAGGACGACAAAGACGTCACCGATTACTTCCACAAGCGCGGTCTCACGGCCGCCGATCTCCAGAAGCTCATCGACGAGACGCCGCCGCACTCCTACGAGGCGGAGGACCGGCCCGAGGAAGTGCTCCACTTGGAGTCCTTCACGGAAATCGAGCGCAAGGAACTGATCGATAAGAAAATCCGATGCGAGATCACCGTCTGCGGCGAGACCTCGGAGGCCTTCCATGCTGTCGAGGAGTTCCGCATCACCTTCTGCCCGCGCATGCAGAAGGGCGGCTGCTTCGAGTGCCGGGGCGCCATGGAGCCGGCCGTCATCCCCAGGAGCGCGCAGGAGTATATCGGCTCCTGCATGTCCACCAACGTCCAGCTCAAGGCGATGCTCCGCGAGTATGCCTGCAAGTACGGCCAGAAACCGAGTATCGAAATCCTGCGGCGGACTACGGTGAAGGAGTTCTTCTGCCACCAGCAGGTCAACCGCATCACCCAGACCCGCGACGAAACAGGCAATGTTGTCCAGGTGATCGACGGTAAGCAGCAAGAGCTCCTCGAGAAGCGCGTCTACTATCTCTCCAGCGAACACCCCAAACCTGGCAACTACTTGGCCACCGGATGGGTGAAGAGCCACCCGAAAACGCAACAGGTCACCTTTCTGATCGAGTCGCTGGAGCCGCTCGAGGACGACTTCGAAAGCTTCCGGGTCGAGGAGAACCTTCACCACCTGCGGGCCTTTCAGTCCGTCTCCTGGGCCGAGATGTTGGAGGACCTCACCGAGAACGTCACCCGCGTCTACGAGCGCGAGGAGATCCTGGTGGCCATTCTCCTCACCTACTGCTCTCCCCGCTGGGTGCCATTCAACGGCGAGATCATCCGTGGCTGGCTCGTCACCGTGATCATCGGCGATTCCGGCTCAGGCAAGACCCAGACGCACCAGCGGATCGCGGAGTTCATCAACGTCGGAGATTGCTTCTCGGGGCTGACCGGATCGCGCACGGGCCTGGCCTACGCCCTCGTCGAGCACAAGCAGAAAGGCTGGCAGGTCCGCGTCGGCCGCTACCCGGCGAACTCGCGGAAGATCCTCACGGTGGATGAGGCCCAGCACCTCCCCGACTGGGACTTGCGCACCATCTCCAAGGCGATGGAGGAAGGCTTCCTCCAGATCGACCGCGTGCAGTCGAAGGGCTACGAGAGCCAGACGCGGCTCATCATGATCGCCAACCCTAAGAAGGACCTGGTGATGGACAGCTTTTCCTTTGGCTGCGAGTCGCTCACCACGATCCTGCCGCCCACCATCATCCGTAGGACAGACATCGCGGTTTTCGCCAACTCCGGCGACCTCAAGGATCTGTCCTTCATCAACCGCAGGCGCGCCGAAGGAAACCGGCGGCGGATCACGCCTGAGATGCTGCGCGCGGTGGTCTATTGGGTGTGGAACCTGCGGCCGGAGCAGATCATCTTCACGGCCGAAGCCGAGGACTACTGCCTCAAGCGGGCCCAGGAGCTGTCGGAGCTCTACGGCTACGCCGTGGATGTGCCGCTGATCACGCTCTCCGATTGCCGGAACAACCTGGCGCGCGTGGCCGCCGCCTTCGCGGCGCTCCGGGTCTCGGCCGATGAGAGCTTCGCCCGGCTCGTGGTCCAACCCAGGCACGTCCACATGGCGGCGGAGTTCCTCTCGCGGCTGTACTCCCACGACAATTGCAGCCTCGACGACTATTCCGAGATTTGCCGAGCAAGCAGCCAGCTCGTGGACTACGACCAGATCGAGGGCGCCTTCCTCAAGAAGTGGGAGCGCGCCAAGCACGCCGGCGGCAACGACGACGCAGGCTACTTCCCGCGCCTGATCTTCATCCTCCGCGTCACGAAGGTCATCCGCCGTGACGACCTCGCCGAACAAGCTGGCTGCAGCGTGGAAACGGTAAAGCGCGCTGTTCGGTTGCTGAAGCGCTTCAACCTGCTCGACACGACGCGGGACGGCTACGTGAAGAAGCCCAAGTTCAACAAGTTCCTCCGGCGGTTCGTGCGGAAGCACCCGAAGTTTCTGGAGGACGGAGGCTGGGGGTCAGGTTCAAACGCATTGGAGGACAAGGACTTAGATGCGATTTCGACCGAAACCTGACCCTCGAAACGAAATTTGGAGGCCACCCTTTACACGAGCCATGGGGCTGCTGTTGTGGGTGGACTTCGAAGGGCCGTCTCCGGGGTCAGGTTGGGTGCCAAATCTAAGCTAACTCCTTGCGGCAGAAGGCATTTGAACCTGACCCCCGGGATTGGGCGGGACAAAGGATGAACCTCAGAGATCTCGCCAACGACACGGCCGAGGTTGGACGCGCGGTCGGCGCACTGACAGCGAGGCCGGGGCCAACGCCGACAGCCTCACGCACGCCGAGAGCACCCGGGTGTGAGGTGGTTGTTCGTCGCACGGCGGTTCCTGGCGATCGCGCAGGTCCGCAGGTCGAGCCATACCTGTTTCCCAGAAACGGGGACCAGCCCTTCACCGAGAAAGTCTCGCCCGCAGCCGTAGCCAAGGTAGACGCCATTCGCGAGCAGGCCCTTGCGCTCGGTTGGAGCGAGAGAGGCCTCTACCAGAATCGGGGGCAGTTCCGCTTCCCCTACGGCGAAGACTACGGCCTCGTCTGTTTCATTGGCGATGCGCAACGCATCGGCGAGGTGACCAAGCAGTACATCGAGATCATCAGCCCTCCCCCAAGGGAAAACCGCCTGCGGTTCTATAACCCGGACGCGCCTCAGCCCTGGAGGGCAGCTTGCTTGTCCCCTTCCGCCAGTGGCAGGGGCCTTTCCCTTGTGATAGAGAAGTCCAGACGAGCGCCGGGACGCTCGTGAAACTCCTTCCCGCAGCTTTCGGGCTACACCTGTCTTCCCATGCCGAACGGAATCCCACTGTACACAGCCGAGGGCGAGTTAAGCGACTGGATCAGCGAACAGCGCCTGGCGCGGCTCCAAGCCGCCGGCCTGATTGCTCGCGTCGTGCGCCATCGAAAGGGGCACATCAACCGCGCCATCCTGTTCCGCCGGCCCAACGAGGGCCGCGCCGCAGAGTTGAAGGATTACCTCGGCACCCGCTACAGCTTCCGGGAGCACCTGGATAACGGGTATCTGTGCTGGCGGCTGCGGCGGCTGGGGCGCGGGGATGAGCTGCGGCCGATCTTCCTGGCGGTTGTGGCCGAGTGCATGGTCGCGCCATGAAGGCGAAGCGCAAAGGCAGCGTGGGTGGCAAGTGGATCGCGATCCAGCGCGGCCTGTTGAAGCGCGAACTACGGTGGCCGAGGCCCGCGGGGTCCTCGGAGGGGCCGCGCGGCGGCGGGTGGCTAGGTGGCACGCTGGCGCCAGCGCCAGGTTTCTGGCACAAGCTGACAGGGTGACAGCGGGTGACAACGAGAGCGCATCTTATTGAAAACGAGGACATTGGCGCTTGCATTGTGTCACCCATGGGCTGCGGGGCGGTTGACACGGCTCGCAGGCTCGTGCTGATACCCCTACGAAGACTGAGCGGCGGCGTAGCAGCCTATGCGTTAGTCGATGAGCAGGACGTTTGGCTGGCCAGCCGTGCTTGGCATCTCAGCCCCGATGGATACGCGGTTGGGCATGAGGGGCGGAGGACCGTCCACATGCATCGGTTGATCACCAGCGCCACTGAGCACCAAGTGGTTGACCATATCAACCGCAATCGCCTGGACAATCGGCGGTGCAATCTGCGCATCACGGATTGGGTGGGCAACAGCAGGAATCGCACCCCAGGCAGGACGAGCTACCGCGGCATTCGGCAAAACGGAAGTTTCTTCCGAGTGCGGATCAAGCACGAAGGCATCAGCCATCTCCTGAAGGGATTCGAGACCGCCGAAGATGCCGCCCTGGCCTATGACATGGCGGCCATAGCCCTGTTTGGGGTGGAGACGCCCACGAATTTCGACTACGGCGAGGGCCTGCGCGGGCTGGACGAAGCAGGGCGAGAGCTTTTGAGCAAATACGCGCCGGACTGGCTCGGAGAAATTGATCATGCCGCGCGAATCAGGCAACTGCTTGACGAAGCGGCTGCCCACGCGGCAGAGGTGCTGAAGGTCGATGGCGTCGACCGCCAGGGCTGAGAGGTGAATCCGATGGCAGATCTGTTCGCGGTAGAGGCGCGGTCGTTCGGAAAGATCGCCGTGCCCACAACAGGTACGCCGGTGCGGGTGACCAACGACGAGACCCTGCGGGTCCTCCGCCTCCGCTTTGCCGTGGTGATCGGCGAGACCGGGCGGGTGTTTCTGGGTGTTGCGGGGATGAACAAAACCACCGGCGCCGGCGTGGTCAAAGAGTTCTGGCCCACGGGCGCGGGCGGCGGCATAGCCGACGAACTGGTGCTGGAGTCGGCGAACGGCCTCAGGCCGGCGGACTACTACGTTGATGCCAACGTCGCCGGCGAGGGTCTGATCGTGGCCTACTGGGTGCCCACGCCCTACTGGGGAAGCTGAACTCGATGATCCGTGAGCTGCGGATCTGGTGGCGGCTGCGGCCGCTGATCGAACGATTCAAGGAGCTGACCAAGATGCGATTCTCGGTGAACGTTGCCATTCAAATGCTGGCGCTGGTGGCGCAGGCGATCAACGCGACCCAGGACCTGCTGCCCGGGCGCGGGAAGTTCTGGGCCATGGTGGTGCTCTCGGCAGTGCAGGGCGTAACGGCGGTTCTGGCGCACTTCGCCAACCCCGACGGCACGCCGGCCGAGGCGCCCTACATCAAGAAGTGAACCTCGATCTGCACATCGAGCGCTGGCCGATCGAGCGGCTGATCCCTTTCGCTCGCAATCCGCGCACGCATACCGACGAGCAGATCGCGCAGATTGCGGCGTCAATCGTGGAATTCGGCTGGACGAATCCGGTCTTGGTGGGCGCGGATGGCGTGATCATTGCCGGCCACGCGCGGTTGGCAGCGGCGCGGAAGTTGGGTCTCGCCGAAGTGCCGGTGATCGTACTGGGGCACCTCAGCGAGGCGCAGCGGCGGGCGCTCATCATCGCCGACAACAAGCTGGCTCTGAACGCCGGGTGGGATGAAGAGCTACTGCGCGGCCTGCTCACCGACCTGCGCACGGACGATTTCAACCTGGACGTGTTGGGCTTCTCGGACGAAGAGCTGAGCGCGCTGTTGGCGGAGGCGCCAGACCTCCCGGAGGGTCTCACCGATGAGGATGCGGTTCCCGAGCCGCTCGAGGACCCCGTATCCAGGCGCGGTGATCTGTGGATTCTCGGCCAGCACCGGCTGCTCTGCGGCGACTCGGCGAGCCGAGAAGACGTTGATCGCCTGGTGGCGGGCGAAACGGTAGATCTTGTGAACACCGATCCGCCCTACAACGTGCGCGTCGAGCCCCGCTCCAACAACGCCATCGCCGCCGGGCTGTCTTCGTTCGGCGGTCTCCAGCATCACCAGAGCTTCGACCTGCACCGCGGCGTCTCGAAGCCCAAGCGCACCACCAAGAAGCTGCGGCCCAAGGATCGCGCGCTGGCCAACGACTTCATGAAGGACGCCGATTACGACGTCCTGTTGCGGCAGTGGTTCTCGAACCTGGCGGCGGTGCTCAAGCCCGGCGGCGCGTTCTACATCTGGGGCGGTTACGCCAACTGCGCCAACTACCCGCCGGCGCTGGCCGAGTGCGGCCTGTACTTCTCCCAGGCCATCATCTGGGTTAAGAACCAGCCGGTGCTGACGCGCAAGGACTTCATGGGGGCGCATGAGTGGTGTTTCTATGGATGGCGTGAAGGGGCAGCCCACTGGTTCAACCCGGAGTACAACAACGTGCGCGACGTCTGGGAAGTGGCCAAGGTGCCCCCGCAGGCGATGGTTCACCTGACCGAGAAGCCCGTGGAGCTCGCAGTGCGGGCGCTGACCTACTCCTCGCGGCCGGGCGAAGTAGTGTTGGACTTGTTCGGCGGCTCGGGTTCGACGTTGATCGCAGCCGAGAAGCTGGGGCGCCGGGCGCGGCTGATGGAGATCGATCCCGCTTACGCGGATGTCATCATTCGGCGCTGGCAGGATTACACGGGCAAGAAGGCGGTGCTCGATGACGCAGGCCGAAGCTTCGAGGAGATTGCCGATGAGCGACGGCGAGTACCAGCGTGAGATCGAGCGCTGCCGGCGAGAGATCGCGGAGATCGAGAACCTGCTTCGGAGCGGTCATCCCGACGTGGAAGGATTGTGCCTGGCACTAGCGGACTGGAGCGGGGAGAAGCGGTTGCTTGAGGACGAAAAAAGCCGCCGGGCGCAGGACCCGGCGGCGGTGGGGCGAGGTGCTGAGGGCGTTCACCTGCGGCGGCCGTAGCGCCAGCGCAGCCAGGCCCAGTACAGGCGCCCGAGGAGGCGCCACAGGCAGCCCGGCTTGGGCGGCTCGGGCGGCGGCGCGGCACGCTCAGCCTTGAGTCGGTCCAAGTACTCAAGGAACCGCCGCTGCTGTTCCTCGTCGCGGTCTTCGAACTCGACCATCATGGAGGGCCACCTACTCGGCGAGGAAGTAGACGCCGGCACCGTCGTCGCGCTTCGCTCGGGTGATCTTGTGCCCCATCTTCTTGGCCAGCGTCCCCGACAGGAAGCCGCGCACGCTGTGCGCCTGCCAGCCGGTGGCCTCCATCAGGGCCTGAAGCGTAGCGCCCTCGGGCCGGCGCAGCAGCTCGATGATGTGGGCCTTCTTGCTACCCTCGCGGGCGGTGGCCTCCTTCGTCGAGCGGGCTTTCTTCGGCGCGCCCTGGGCGCCCGGTTCGCCACTGGTGGCCGTTTCTGCCGGGACCGGCGCCAGGCGCTGGATGGCCCGCCAGATGCGCGAGACGGCCGTCTTGCGGTCGGTGAACTTGCGGACGGGCTTCAGGTCGTCGAAGGGCACCACGCCGGCAAAGCCGTTCCAGATCTCGACGAGTTGGCCGACGGTGAGCGAGCTGGCAGCCAGCTCTGCCTCCGAGCTGACGACTAGGCGCGGCTCGCTATCAGAGGCGGCCGCCACGGCCTGCTTGGCTTCAGCCACCGTCGGGTAGGCGGTGACGTTGGTTTCAACAATCGCGAATGCTTTCATGCTGGGTTTCCTCCTTGGGGATTGGTTCCACGCGGGTGGTCATAGCAGGGACACTCATCGCTCGGGTTCGCGGGAAAAGCAAGCAGAATCCGACATCTCGATCTAGCGACGTTTCAAACAGATGCGGGCAGGAATGATCCAGCTTGGCTGAAGCGCGCCAGCTCGTGAGCCAGGCCGAGTACGCCCGGCACCGCGCGAAAAGCCGGCAGTACATCAGCCGGTTGGTGAAGGCCGGCGTGCTCGTGATGCGCGGCGGCAAGGTCGATGTCGCAGCCTCGGACGCCGTGCTCGATGATCGGCCTGAGCCGGTTTCGGAGAGAGTCGCTGCCGTGCCCGCCGAAGTCGCCCCCGGCGGGGCGACCTACGCCCAGGCCAAGACCGCCGACATGGTCTTCCGGGCCAAGCTGCGCAAGCTCGAGCACGACGCGCGGGTGGGCAAACTGGTTGAGGCCGAGCTGGTCAAGGAGCGCTGGGCGGCGATCCTGGTCGAGCTCAAGGAGCGGATCCTGGCCGTGCCCGACAAGCTGGCGCCCGAGCTGACCGCGCTCACCGATGAGCGGCAGGTGCGGGAAGTGCTGAAGCGCGAGATGCACGCGCTACTCAACGCGCTGCGCGAGATGGTCCAGTATGCGCGTTGAGGAGATCCAGATCCTGGCCGCCGACGTCCTGGTGCCGCCGCCGGACCTGACCGTCTCGGAGTGGGCGGATCAGAACGCCAGGCTGAGCTCGGAATCCGCGGCCGAGAAGGGTGAGTGGCGGACCGACCGGGCGCCCTACCAGCGGGCCATCATGGACGCCCTCAGCCCCTCGCACCGGGCGGAAACCGTCGTGCTGATGTGTGCCGCGCAGATGGGCAAGACGACGATGCTGGCGCACTTCATCGGCTACATCATCGACCTTGATCCCGGCCCGATCCTGCTGGTTCAGCCCCGTGAGGTCGATGCCGAGGCCTTCTCGAAGGACCGCCTGGCGCCCATGCTGCGCGACACGCCCTGCCTGCGCGGTAAGGTGGCCGAGGCGCGCTCGCGCGACTCGAACAACACGATCCTGCACAAGAAGTTCCTGGGCGGCTCGATCACGCTGGCCGCGGCCAGCTCGCCGGCGGGCCTGGCCATGCGTTCGATCCGCTACTGCCTGCTTGATGAGGTGGATCGCTATCCGGCCAGTGCCGGTAGCGAGGGGGATCCGGTCAACCTGGCTATCACGCGCACGGCCAACTTCTGGAACCGCAAGATCGTGCTGTGCTCGACGCCCACGATCAAAGGCGCCTCGCGAATCGAGGCGGCATACCTCGAATCGAACCAGCAGAGCTACTGGGTGCCCTGCCCGCATTGCGCTGAGTTCCAGGTGCTGCACTGGGACAACCTGGTCTGGCCCAAGGGAGAGCCGGGCAAAGCTGAGTATCGCTGCGAGCATTGCGCGAAGCTGATCGGCGACTGGCAGAAGCACTGGATGCTGAAGCACGGCGAGTGGCGGGCGGCGCACCCCGAGCGCGACGTGGCAGGCTTCTGGATCAACGGCCTGTACTCGCCCTGGCGGAAGTGGGGCGCGCTGGCCAAGAAGTTCCTGGCCGATCGCCGCTCGCCCGAGACGCTGCGAGAGTTCGTCAACACCGTGCTCGCCGAGCCTTGGGACGACGAAGCCGAGACCAGCGTGGACATTGCCACCGTCATGGCCCGACGGGAGCACTACCGGGCACCGGTACCGTACGGTGCTGCGGTGCTCACGGCCGGTGTCGATGTACAGAAGGACCGCTTGGAGCTCGAACTGGTCGGTTGGGGGCGCGGTGAGGAGTCGTGGTCGATCGAGTACCGTGTGCTGCCGGGCGATCCCACTGGAGCAGCGGTCTGGCAGGAGCTCGATTCGTATCTGGAGCGGCGCTGGCCGCATGAGGCCGGCATTTCATTGCCGATAGCCGCGTGCGCGATCGACTCCTCCTACGAGTCGCAGGCGGTCTACGAGTTCTGCCGCACGCGCTACCACCGCCGCGTGTTTGCGGTGAAGGGCGTGGGCGGAACGCAGCCGGTCTGGCAGCGCAAGCCCACGGCGAAGAACATACGCGGCGAGCGGCCCTGGTTGGTCGGGACCGACACGGCCAAGGAGACGCTGATTGGCCGACTGCGGAACCCAACTCCTGGCACCCCCGGCTACGCGCACTTCCCGGTGGATCGTGACCGGAGCTACTTCGAGCAGTTGCTGGGCGAGGTGCTGGTAACCACTTACAGCCGCGGGCAGCCCAAGCGCGAGTGGCGGCCCAAGCCCGGCGTGCGGCACGAAGCGCTGGACGCGCGGGTGTATGCCTACGCCGCGCTGCGCGCGCTGATCTCGATGGGGCTGTCGCTCGACAACGAAGCGGACCGGATTGCGGCTCTCCGCAACGAACAACAGCAGGCGCCGGCCCCGCCTCGCGAGCGGCGCTGGCTGGGCGAGCGGACCAAGGAATGGCTCAAGCGATGAAAATCCGAGGCATGCCGGCGGAGACCTCGAAGCCTCAGTGGGAATACGCGACTGTGACGGCGGAGGCCGAATCAGCGGACCTGCTCGCCGAATATGGCTCGCAGGGCTGGGAGCTGGTGGCAGTGGTGCGCGAAGCCGGCACGCGGGCGACGTTCTACTTCAAGCGGCGGAAAAGCTAAATGGCCTGGACTCAACAGCAGCTCGATGCGATCGAAGCCGCCATCGCAAGCGGCGAACTGACTGTCCACTTCGGCGACCGCACGGTCACCTACCGCTCGATGGACGACCTGCTCAAGGCCAGGGTCGTGATCAAGGATGCGCTCGCCAGCGACGCCGGCACGGCCCCGGATCGTTTCAGCTTCGCCCAGACGAGCAAAGGATGAACTGGCTCGACAAAGCCATCGCGTGGGTGGCGCCGGAAGCCGGCCTGCGCCGGCTGCGTGCCCGCCGCGCGGCCGATCTGGTGCGGCTGGCCTACGAGGGCGCCAGGACCGGGCGGCGCACTGACGGATGGATCACCACCGGCAACTCGGCCAACGCGGAGATCGCCCAGGCGCTAACGAAGTTGCGTGAGCGCTCGCGCGATCTCGTCCGCAACAACCCGTACGCAGCACGAGCGGTGGTGGAGGTAGTCGGTAACGCCATCGGCACAGGCATCACGGCGCAGGCGCGCACGGGCGATGCGAACCTGAACCGCGAGATCGATTCCGCCTGGTCGGAGTGGATCGAAGAGTGCGACGCCGATGGGCAACTCGATTTCTACGGCATCCAGGCCCTGGTCGCCCGGACGGTCTTCGAGAGCGGCGAGTGCCTGGTGCGGTTCCGGCAGCGGCGGGATGGCGACGGGCTGAAGATTCCCGTCCAGCTACAGGTGCTGGAGCCTGACTACCTGGATCAGTCGAAGACGCAGAAGACAGAGACGGGCTACATCATCCAGGGCGTCGAGTTTGACCGGGTTGGCCGGCGCATCTACTACTGGCTGTTCGGCAGCCACCCAGGCGAGGTGACGCAGACCTCACTGCGCGGCAACTTGGTGAGCGCCCGCGTGCCCGCCACCGAGGTGTTACACGTCTACCGCAAGGACCGCCCCGGCCAGGTCCGTGGGGTGCCGTGGCTCGCGCCGGTGATCATCACGCTGCGCGATCTGGACGAGTACGAGGAAGCCGAGCTGGTGCGCAAGAAGATCGAGGCGTGCTTCGCGGCCTTCGTCACCCAGCCCCACGGTCCCGAGGGCCCGAGCATCGGACCCGCAACCACCGAGCCGGCGACCGGCAAGCGGATCGAGGCGTTCGAGCCGGGCATGATCGAGTATCTACGGCCCGGCGAGGAGATCACATTCTCAACCCCGAGCCATGTGGCCGGCTACCGCGATTACGTCGCCGCCAAGCAGGCGACCATCGCCACCGGCTTGCAGCTCACCTACGAGCAGTTGACCGGCGATCTCTCGCGCGTGAACTACTCCTCCTACCGCGCCGGCCTGCTCAGCTTCCGCAACGGGATTGAAGCCTTCCGGTGGCTCGTCTTCATCCCGATGTTCTGCATCCCCGTGTGGGACCGGTTCTTGAGCGTCGCGTTCACCGCCGGTGCGATTCCGGAACCGGGTCCGTTCAAAGCCGAGTGGACGCCGCCGGGCTTCGGCAGCGTTGATCCCTACAAGGACGCGCTCGCGACGCTCAACCGCATCCGCACGGGCACCCTGACGCTGCGCCAAGCCATCGCCGAGCAGGGCTACGACCCGGATGCGCAGCTTGAGCAGATCGCCGAGATCAACCGGCTGCTCGATGAGAAGGGCATCGTGCTCGATTGCGACCCGCGGCGGGTGACGCAGAGCGGGACCCAGCAGAAGGAGCTTACCTCATGAGTGAATCCAACTTCCCCTTGCGGGAGCGGCTCGAAGCGCAGTTTGAAGTCTTGGCCGTGGAGGGCCGCGAAGAGCGCACCGCTGCTCTCACCTGGTACACCGGCGCCGCGGTGCGGCGCTACGACGCGCGCGGTCCCTACGAGATGCGCTTCTCGATGGAGCCGGGCGCGGTGCGACTGGAGCGGCTAGCAAGCGGCTCGGCGCCGCTGCTCAACGCGCACCGCGACTACACCGTGGCCGACGTCATCGGCGTAATTGCCAAGGCCTGGATCGAAAACGGCGCCGGCAAGGCGGTCGTCCGATTCTCCAAGCGCGAGGACGTCACGCCGATCTGGCGGGACGTCGAAGACGGCATCCTGCGCAACGCCTCGATGGGCGTGGCCATTCATGCGCTCCAGGACGTGACGCCGGAGGGAGCCGCCCTGCGCCAAGTCCTGGTGACCGACTGGGAGCCCGAGGAAGTGTCGCTGGTGCCGATCGGCGCCGACCCGGGTGCGGGATTCAAGTTCGAACGGGCAACTGGCCCACAGGAGCAAACGATGGACGAGACCATCACCGAGACGGGCGGAGAAGCCCGTAGCGAAGTGAATCTGGATGCGGAGCGGCAGGCGGCAGCGCTGGCCGAGCGGACCCGCATCCTGGAGTTGGACAAGATCGGGCGGGCGGCCAAGCTCGACGCCCGGCTCATCGCGGAACACGTCGAGAAGGGCACCGCCATTGAGGACTTCCGGAAACTGGCCCTCGATGAGCTGGCCCGGCGCAGCGAGGAGACGCCTATTCGCAGCGCCACCGTTGTGGTCACCCGCGACGAGGCGGACACGCGGCGCGCCGGGATCGCGGCTTCGCTGTTGTTCCGCTATGACCCGAAGTTGTTCCCGCTCACCGACGAGCTGGGCCGCGACTGGGTTGGCATGACCCTGCTCGACCTGGGGCGGGAGTGCCTCGAGGCCGCCGGCACGCGCACGCGGCGCCTGAGCCGCAATGAAATCGCCAAGCTGGCGCTCGCGACCTCGGACTTCCCCTACATCCTGGCCGATGTGGCCAACAAGACCCTGCGCCAAGCTTACGAAGCGTATCCGCGGACCTTCCTGCCGTTCTCGCGGCGGCGCACGGCGGCCGACTTCAAGAACATCAACGCGCTCCAGATTGGCGAGTCGCCGGCGCTCCAGAAGGTCAACGAGAAGGGCGAGTTCACCTACGGCTCGATCGCCGAGTCGAAGGAGACCTACAAGCTCGCCACTTACGGGCGGATCGTGGGGATCACCCGGCAGGTGATCATCAACGACGATCTCGGCGCTTTCACCCGGATCCCGGCGGGCTTCGGCGTGGCGGCGGCGACCCTTGAAAGCGATACGGTTTGGGGCATTATCACCTCTAATCCGGCGATGGGTGACGGCGTGGCCCTGTTTCACGCCAACCACTCGAACCTCAACACCGGCTCGGGCAGCGCCTTGGGGCTGACCGGCCTGGGGGCGGGCATGGCCGCCATGGCCAAGCAGAAGGGACTGGACGGCGTCACCACGCTGAACGTGCAGGCGCGCTATCTGGCCGTGCCGGTGGCGTTGCAGCTCACGGCTTTCCAATTGGTCGCGACGAACCTGGCGCCGGTTG
>JAKOTR010000113.1 GCA_029776225.1 Acidobacteriota bacterium
GTGCTCAACGCCTTCCGGCATCATGGAATCGGTCACAGCCCGCATGCAACTCTTTACACCAGCAGGGTTCCCAGCAGGTGTTTTCAAGCTGGCTACCCCTGACGTGTTGTTTGACCGGGCAGTTCTGGCAGACACGACCCCAGAACCTGCCCCAAACACCGCGGACAAGCAGGTTTGCGCTTCTATTCATGGATATCCACACTTGTCAAAGAGCTGTAACACGAAAGATCCTATTGGCTTCCGGGCAATTCAATTACTTCGCGTCCAAACACCCAGAGGTGCTTGAATCGCAAGTAGCTGGAATTCTACACAATCGTATGCGACGAAGGAGCATCCGGCCAGTCCACCTGCTTTGAGGTGGAATGTGTCTGTTCCAATCCATCCACGCATCGGGCGCACAGCGGAATCATCAGCACGTCGTCTTCCGGCAGGAGCATCTCGGTCAGCTCCCAACGGAGCCGTTGCATTTGCAGTGGCGTCATCCAGCACCGGAAAACCGAATACTGCATCCGGTGTCCATACCCTTGCAGGTGCCTGGCGGCGGCCCGAAGCCGCTTGGGGTCCCGGACATCATAACACACCAGCCACCAATGGGCATCCTGGGCCATGATTCACCTTAGCCGCGCCCGCGCGAACAGCCCAGGCTCTCCCGTCCACTCCTTTTCGAGCAGCCGAACCTCCAACTCCATCGTCCGGCAGTACGAGAGCGAGTAATTGAGCACCGGGTGTTTCCACTGTTCCTCCAGCCGGCCCTCGAAAAGACCGATGGCTTTGCGCCGGCCCTCCTCCGAGAGCCACACCTTCGCGCCGGTCACGGTGAAGTCCCGGTCCGGGTCCCACTGACCCCGATTCAGCGAACCGATCACCACCAGGTCCCACAACGGCACGCGAAACAGTTCCATCAGGTCCAGAACCAGCGGGTGAGCCGCGCTCCGTGGCTGATGGAAAAACCCCATGGCCGGCTCAAGCCCGACCGCCATTACCGACCGCATCACCGCCGAATACAGCAACCCGTACCCGAAACTCAGCAGCGCATTGAAGCGGTCCCGCGGCGGCCGGCGGTTCCGTCCGTCGTACCGCAATTCCGGCGGAACACTCGGCGAGAGCAGCGCATCAAGCGAACCGAAGTAGTGTACCGCGGCCTCACCCTCGTACCCGCGCAACACGTCCACATTGGCCGCGCGCTCCACGGCCGCCAGCGTCTGCCCGATCGCCCGCAGCGCCGGTTCGATGCGCGCTCGCGCCTCGGCCTGCTCGCGCGTCGCCCGCAAGAGGTAGCGATGCTGCCCCTGCACCTTCGCGTGCACCAGTGCCTTGGCCAGCCGCAGTCGTTCCATCGGGTTAGTGAGCGCCTTGTACTGCCGCAGCCGGCGTTGCACTCCGCCCGGCCCGGCGGCCATACCCGCCAGGTACACGCCCCCGGCCGTCAGCCAGTGGATGCCGATCTCCCGGTCAACGCACAGGCGCACCGCCTGCGTCGTGATCTGCGCGAAGCCGTGCAGCAGCACCGACCGAACCTCGCGCGAGGGGTACCGCGTCTCCTTCGCTTCCGGATCGCCTGGCGGCGGGCGGACCACCAGCATGTCCCCCGACCGCCCTACCACTG
>JAKOTR010000042.1 GCA_029776225.1 Acidobacteriota bacterium
CCCCGTCCGGATCGACACTTTTCAAGAGACCACGCAGGTAGCGCGCGAAGAGTTGGTAACGCACCCCGTACTCCGCACCCTTCTTCCCGCGACAATCCCAAACAAATGCACTCAGTTCTCCTGTCCGGTACGCTACTCCAGTCCGCAGCGCCGGATCGAGAGCAATGTAGATTCTGCCCATCGAAACTCCAGGGGGCGGGGCGCGACCCGCCCCCTCATAAAACTACTGCCAGGTTGCGATGGCAACTTTCTTCCAGACTGCCTCACCTTCGGCTCCGCCGGTAGTGCAGATGTAGATGGAGTTCTCATCCCAGGCAATTTGTCCAGTCGAGCCCGCGGAGTCCGCGGCGGCTGGGGGATTCGACGGCAACTTCAGTGAAGCCGTGGAATCCATCGTGATCCCCGTAGCCTACAAAACTACCTTGTCGCCACCCGCCGCCACCCACCCACTTGAGGTGACCCCTCCAGTGTCTACCTTCAACATCAACGTGCCGTTCGTGCCTATGCCTACCTGATCGTTCCCACTGGGATCCTACCACTGAAACACCCACTGCCCCGTCTCCTTCGCTGTCACTGCGCCACCCACGCCTACCACACGGGCAGCGTGCCCAGATCCAGCGTCGGCGCCGCCGGTACTGTCACGTCGCGCCACTGCCTGTCGGCGTCAA
Source organism: Acidobacteriota bacterium (assembly GCA_029776225.1). Lineage (GTDB taxonomy): Bacteria > Acidobacteriota > Terriglobia > Bryobacterales > Bryobacteraceae > Fen-330. Next base: position 669 of record JAKOTR010000042.1, read on the forward strand.
AAAACACCCGATACGCCTTGTTGTAGGGCAGCAGCATGCGGAACACTCCCATCGCATCCGATGGCTCGCTCATCACGCTGGCTCGGCTGAGCAGCTTGCCTCCCACCACCGGCTCGGTATCCCGCAGCTCGGCGCGTGCCGTAGCGCCCACCACCGGCTTGCCGTCTCCGGTAATAAGCCGGCCATACACCAGGCAATACCCCGGTTCCGGCATGACCGCCGCGAACCGCGCCGAGAGGGTGATTGTCGGCCCATCCTGCGCACCTGGCACTACCTCGTAGGATACGGGCTCAGGCGCCACGTGCGAGATACTGGAGAGCGCCGCTAGTAGCACCTCTCCCGTGGGCAGGTTGAGTGTGGCAGCGCCCTGGGCATCGGTGATTGCCACCGCGATCACGTGCGTGCCCGCCGCGTCGAGCACCGTCACCATCTGCCCGAGGAGCGGCGCGCCGGTGTCGTCCTGCACATGCACCACTACCGGGTTGGCGCCGAGGCCGGTAAGCCCGAGGTCGGTCAGCGTGCGTTTGACGTGCGACCACACCGCCGCCGGGATGCCGGAGATGGGTGCATCCAGGTGAGCTGCCCGGGTGGCGGTCAGACGACTGGCGACCGTCGCCGCGTCCGCCGCCGCCTGGGCGATGCTCGCGTTGTCGGGCGCCGTGTAGGCGCTCGCCGCCAGCCGCGAGCTTACCGCCACATCCAGCCGTGCGAGGGTATCCAGCAGTGCCGCCCGCTCGGCG
>JAKOTR010000059.1 GCA_029776225.1 Acidobacteriota bacterium
CGCACGGCGACTGATCCGCCTCTCCACCGGCGGCAGCCCCCCGCCCCTGCTCGATCCGTTCGCCGGGGGCGGCAGCATCCCGCTGGAGGCGCAGCGGCTGGGGCTGGAAGCCCACGCCAGCGACCTCAACCCGGTAGCGGTAATGATCAATAAGGCGCAGATCGAGATCCCGCCGAGGTTTGCGGACCTGCCGCCGGTGAATCCGCGCGACCGCAAGGGCACTGCACAGGGTGGAAGCTGGAAGGGGGCGGCGGGTCTGGCTGCCGACGTGCGCTACTACGGCGAGTGGATGCGCGACCGGGCGTGGGAGCGCATCGGGCACCTGTACCCCGAGCACAGGGGCGAAACGGTTATCGCCTGGCTGTGGGCGCGCACCGTGAAGTGCCCCAACCCGGCCTGCGGCGCGCAGATGCCGCTGGTCAGCTCGTTTTGGCTGAGCAAGAAGAAGGGGCGCAAAGCGTGGGTCGAGCCGCAGGTTGACCGGGCCGCCAGAACCGTGCGCTTCGAGGTGCGGACCGGCGACGGCCAGCCGCCCGACCCGCCCAAGCAGGGGCGCGGCGCTCACTTCAAGTGCCTGGTGTGTGGGGAACAAGCGCCCGACCAGCATATCAAGGATGAGGGGATGGCTGGGCGCATGGGCGCGCAGCTCATGGCGATTGTGACCGAGGGCAGGAACGGGCGCAGCTACTACGCGCCAACGCCGGAGCATGTGGCAATCGCGGAGAGCGCACAGCCGGAGTGGACACCAGCAGGCGAGCTCGCGGATGAACCCCGCGCGATCTGGTGCAAACTTTATGGACTCATCGAATTCAAGGACCTCTTCACGCCCCGACAGCTCACCGCGCTGACCACGTTCAGCGACCTCGTCGCGGAGGCGCGGGAGCAAATCCACGCCGACGCGCTGTCCGCGGGCCTGCCCGACGACGAGACGCCGCTCCGCGAAGGCGGCTCCGGGGCGCGAGCCTACGCCGAGGCGGTGAGTGTGTATCTGGCCCTCACGGTTGGCCGCCAGTCTAACCGCCTGAGTACCATATGCTTCTGGGATACTCAGCGAGAAAATATCCAACAGGTATTTGCACGACAAGCAATCCCGATGACATGGGATTTTGTTGAGGCGAATCCATTCTCCGATTCAACTGGGAATTTCGTCGGACAGTTGGATTATCCAGCGCGGGTACTAGAAACTCTACGCCCTCTCCGTCCAGGACGTGCAGTACAAAGAGACGCAGCTGCCGCGACGGATAACGGTGCCATCGTGTACGCAACGGACCCTCCATACTATGACAATATCGGCTATGCCGACTTGTCGGACTACTTCTATATATGGTTACGTCCGGCAGCCAAAGAGCTTTACCCGGATATCTTCAGTACAGTTCTGGTGCCTAAAGCTCCCGAACTCATAGCATCACCGCATCGCTTTGATGGCTCCAACCATAAAGCCACCGAGTTCTTCGAAGAAGGGCTCTTCAAAGCATTTGCGCTCATGCGTCAAAATTCGCTGCCCGGGTATCCGCTAACTGTGTTTTACGCATTTAAACAGTCTGAACTGGTCGAAGAAGATGAGACCGCAGCCAGTACGGGATGGGAGACAATGCTGGAAGGTCTGATTCGATCCGGGTTTTCAATCGCCGGTACTTGGCCAATTCGAACGGAGTACACTAGGGGCTTGAAGCGCAATGTCAACGCGCTGGCCTCGTCCATCGTGCTGGTCTGCCGCCCGCGCCCTGAGGACGCGCCGGTCATCTCCCGCCGGGACTTCATCAACGCGCTCCGCAGGGAGCTTCCCGCCGCCCTCAAGGAGATGCAGTCGGGCAACATCGCCCCGGTGGACCTCGCGCAGGCGAGCATCGGGCCGGGCATGGCCGTCTACAGCCGCTACAGCAAGGTGCTGGAGCCCAACGGCGAGCGGCTCACCGTCCGCACCGCCCTGCAGCTCATCAACCAGGAACTGGACGCCTACCTCGCCGAGCAGGAGGGGGATGTCGACCCGGAGACGCGCTTTGCGGTGGCGTGGTTCGAGCAG
>JAKOTR010000025.1 GCA_029776225.1 Acidobacteriota bacterium
TGATCTTCATGGTTTCTCCCTTGAATGAGCGCGGGCAGGAACGGACTTCCCGCCTCTGGATGCTTAAAGACATCATAGTCTGCGCCGGGCGGAGGTGCCCGTCGGAAGTAAGGGGGTTTTTGCCGGCTTTCCCGGCCGGCCGGCTCTGCCCCGCAGCGGCCCACGCCGGGAGCTCAATGCTCCGCGCAAGACCCGCAGCCGTGTTGCGGGCCGTGAGCCCAGATCTGTCGAGGTTTTTTACAAATAGTGTTTCCGGGTGGCCCAGTCACCACTATAAGTATTTGTTATTTTTTACAAAAACAAAAAAGGTTCGATTTTTGCTTAAGGTGATGCGGACTGCGCATTCACTGCAGTTGTTCACCTCACCCAAGCATCGGGAGTGCAAACCAAATGACAAGCTTCAAAGTGAAATCGATCGTCGCCGTGGCCGCCCTTGCTGCGGCTGCCTCCGCCTCCGCGGGCGAAATCCTCATCGTCTCGGGGCTCTCCGGTTCCAGTGAAATCAGCACGACCACCGAAGTACTCGACAACCTGAAGAGCTTGCACACTGCGGTGGGCAACAACGTCACCGTATCGGATCTCCTGCCCGCCGACCTGTCCGGTTTCAAGCAGGTCTGGGATATCCGCTTCGACCAGGCGCTCAACGCCGCTGCCCAGTCCGAGTACACGAGCTTCCTGCAGGCGGGCGGCGGTCTGTTCCTGATGGGCGAGAACGCCGGCTTCATGAGCCGTAACGATTCGATCCTGAGCCTGATCTCCAGCCTGGGGGGCGGCACGATCGGCTTCACCACTTGCGACAGCTATCAAGTGGTCAATGCGCCGTTCAATGGGCCGAATGCGGTGAACACCGTTGGCTTCGCGGCGCCGGGTTGCTTCGATAGCAACGGAACCGGCCAGTGGATCAGCTCGACGCCTTCCGGCGGCAACATCCTGGGTTCGGGCATCGCCTTTGGCGTCGGCTCCCTCTCCGGCGCGATGACGGGTGCGCTCACCAGCATTCTCGACGTGAATTTCATGCAGGGCGTGTACGATCAACCCGCGTCGCAGAACCTCACCAAGAACCTGATCGGTTTTGTCGGGGGTCAGGTTGACCCCGTCAACCCGGTCCCCGAGCCTGGCACGCTGATGCTGGCAGGCCTGGCCGCTGTCGGTGCGCTGGCTTCGCGCCGCAAGGCTGCCTGAGCTTCCGGTCCGGCATTTCGGTCATCCCGAAAGGGCGCTGCGAGAGTGCAGTAGGCGCCGAAAGCGCCGAGGGCGGGCGCCGCGGCCAGGAATCAGCGGGCGAGGCGGCCTCGGAAGCGGTGAGATGGAAGCCGCCGGATACGTGATCCGTATGTCCGGCGGTGGGGGCGGACGGCGGGGAGGCACCCCGCTTCCTGCCCGATTGCGTCTGGTACGTGCGATGCGGGCTGTCGGTCGTCCTGAATGGCGTGTGCGCCAGGGGCGGGGTGACAGACGCACCCGGCCCACAAAAAGCAACGCCCCCGGGGAGCCGGGGGCGTTTGCATTGATGGACGCCAGAGGCGTCCTGGCTGCGTCTGGCGCTACCGATCAGCGGTCGCGGTTGAAGGTGCGGCCGGCGCGGGGCTTGCCGCCGGTGCCTTCGCTGCGGCCGCCGCCGAAGCCGCTGCCCGAGGTGTGGTGGGTCGAGCTACGCTTGGCCACGTGGGGGAACTCGGTGCGGTGCTCCGGGTGACGCGGACGCTCGGAGAACTCGCCGGTGCGCTTCTCGGCGAAATCCCGACGGCCTTCAAAGCGGCCCTCGGTGCGTGCTTCGCTGCGGCCGGCCCAGGGGCGGGCCGGGCGGCCTTCGCCACGGCTGGCGTCGGAATCGCCGAAGCTGCGGCGGGGTTCGCGGTCGA
>JAKOTR010000081.1 GCA_029776225.1 Acidobacteriota bacterium
TGTTTGACGCAACCAAACCCATCACGATGAACCTGCGCACACCGGAGGGCGTGAAGACGGTTCGACTGCGCTTTCCCACCGACGAGGAGTGGTGCGAACGCCAGCGCCGGCGGAAGGTCATCATCAAGCAGCTTGGGCGCGGCATTTCCGAGACCGTGGTTCCCAACTCCGAGGACGTGGACGCCGCCCTGCTGGCGAAGATCCGCGCCGAGGAGCAGGATCCGGTCGAGGTCGATCCGTTCGAGGCCAGCCGCATCATCGAGCAATTGAGCCAGGCCGAAGTGGACGACGTCGTCCAGACCGGCGATGCCTTCCGCATTACGCTTCGTGTGCTCGGCGGCACGGTCACGCACGTGCTTGCGATGCCCTCGGCCAAGGACGTCTTCGAGTATCGCCGCGCGTTCGCGCGCATCCTCGACCTGCCCTTCAACAAGCAGGAGCTGACCATCAACCTGGCGGCCGCAGGCACGCTGTACAAGAAACTTGCGCGGGCGACCGAGGGCTACGCCGGCGAGGTCCCGATCATCCACCAGGCCGTGGCCGTGAAGGCCGCTATCGACGCGCTCGATGCCGCTTTCCAGGAGGACCGCGACCCAAACTTCTGAACGGGGAGTGGCCGGAGCGGCCCTCGCTTCGGTTCCTGGTCCACTGGGCGCTGCGGCGCGAGGAGCTGTGTGATCCGCGCCTGTGTCCCGATGCGCCGGAGGACGGCGGCCGCTGCGACCACTGCCTGCTCGACAAGCTGGACGCGGCGCAATCATCCGAGGCGGGGCTGTTGCTGCGGCGCGCACTCGATCTCCGGGCGGCGCTGAAGCTGGGCGTGCGAGTCTCACTCGATGAGATCCGCGCCGACGAGTTCTACGCCATGCTGATTCTCGAAGAAGAGATGGACCGGTTGACGCGCGAAAAGGTCCCGAACACCGCCAATGGCTGCTGACAACAAGCTCGAGCTCGTGGTCGAGGTTGACGTAAACAAGGCCAACGCCTCGATCAAGAGCATCAATTCGGGTCTCTCCAGCATGGAGCGCGTCGCCACGCAGGCGGCTCGTGGTGCGTCCGCCGGCATTGACGGGTTCTCGGTCAGCGTTGCCAAGGGCGCCGCGGCGGGCGCGCTATTCGCCGGTGCTCTGGAAAAGGTTGTCGGCTGGCTAAAGGAGGCGGGTGTCGAGATCGTCAAATACGCCGCTCGCACGGAGGCCCTCACTGTCGTTACGAGCCAACTGGCCAAAGTGAACGGTTACCAGGAGAGCGCCGTTGCCCGTCTCGTTGAGCGCATCAAGGCGCTCGGCATCTCGACGCAGGAGGCGCATAGCGTAGTCCAGCGGATGATCTTCGCTGAACTGGATCTGGCCAAGGCAACGGAGCTGGCCCGCGTGGCGCAGGACGCTGCCGTCATCTCGGGTGTCAATTCGTCCGAGGCACTGGAGAACATCATCGTGGGCATTACCACTGGCCAGACCAGGTTGCTGCACAACATGGGGCTCCAGGTGTCGCTGGAACGGACGATCCAGGAGGAGGAACGGCGCCTGGGACGCGCTATTTCGGAGACAGAGAAGCGCCAGGCGATGCTCAACAAGGTCCTATCCGAAGGGCAGAAGATCTTCGGTACCTACGAACGCGCGATGGGAACGGCGGGCAAGCAGATGACCTCGCTGACCCGCTACTGGCAGGAGGCCAAAAACGCTCTCGGCAGCGAGTTTTTGCCAGAGATGCGCAAGGCAATTCAGGGACTCACCGACCTCGCGAAGTGGACCGCAGAGAACGCGGACGCGATTGCGAAATGGGCGAAGGGGATCGCTGCGGCCGCCCTGGGCGCCGCAATCGGCAAGTTCATCACGTGGGTGGCCGGAGCGAAGAAGGCCATTGACGCCCTTACGATATCGCTGGCTCGGAACCCGCTCACTGCCGTCGCCATCGCTGCGACCGTCGCCGGGACCGCGCTCTACGAGATGTACCAGGACTCGCTTAAGCTGGAAGAACAGCTAAAGGAGCAGACCAAGGCGGCGCAGGACGCAGCGTCGATCCTGTACCACGTTGACCGGGGCAAAACGCTGGACGAGTTGCAGCAGATGGGATACTCCATCGACCAGATCAAAAAGGCGTTCCTCGGAGCGAAGGAGGGCGCCGACGATTTCATGGCGTCGGCTGACAAGATCCACTTTGAGTCCGTCATCAAGGTCATCAACACGCGCGAGGCGCAAGAGGAAGCGAAGCGCCAAGCCGAGGAACTCGCCCGCGAGGTGGCGAAGAAACAGCGGGAAATCAACCGCGAAACCCTCGAAGACGCCATTGCGGCTGAGCGCGCCCTGGTGACCGGGCCGGGCCGGGCGTTGCTCGAATTCCAGGAGAAGGCGCGCAAGGCTACCGTTTTCGTGGATTCCAAGGGGGTGGAGCATCAGATCAGCCTCACGCACCAGACCATCGAGAACCTGGAACGCGAGCACCGCGCGAAGCTGCTTGGCATTCAGCGGGAGTCCGTCAATGACACCATCGAGCTGTACCGGCAGGAGGCCGAGGAGCGACTGAAGTGGGACAGTGAGGTCTACGCGGCCCGGATCAAGAACGATCTCGATATCGCCGAAAGGAACCGTGAACACGTACAGGAACTCCTCGCGTTCGAGCAGGATCGGGCAGGCTTCGAACGGGACGCCCAGTTGCGCGCTGTGGAGGCAATGAACGCCAGCACCCTCGAACAGAAACTGTGGGTCGAGCAGCGGAAGGCGGAAATCGAAATCGACTACCTTGAACGGGTCCACGAGATCAAGATGCGGCTGTTCGACCTCGAAACGTCCCACATGGTGATGGAGGAGGAAGCTAACCTCACGCGGCTCGGCTATCGAGCCGACGAAATCCATGCGCGCATTGCTGAGCTCATCGCGCAGCGGGATGAGATCCGGCGGTTCCAGCAGGAGGCCACGGACGCCGCGGTCCAGGCCGCTCGGGAGAACGCGGCGATCCGCCAGGCCCAGTTGATTCGCGACCACAACCAGCGAATCTTCGATTCCCTGAAACAACAGGCGGGCGGCGTTTTCGATGCGCTGCTTCAGAAGTCGCAGTCCGTGTGGTCGGCGATCGCGAACTCGTTTAAGACCGCGCTGTTGACTGCGATCAAGGAAGTTGTCACGTCACGGGTGGCCGCGATGCTGATGTACCTGTTTACGGGCCAGAAGGTGACGTTCGCTGGCGGCGGCGCCGGTTCCGGTGGAAGCGTCGGCATCCTGGGCGGACTGCTGGGCATCGGGGCGATGCCGGCGTTCGGCGGTACGGGCGGGCCGATTCCAGGCGGGGCGGTCGGCGGCTGGGGCACGCCGCCCTTTATCCCAAGCGGCGGCGCTGGTGGTGGCGGCCTCACCTCGAAGGCCGGCGTCGGTATCCTGGGCGGC
>JAKOTR010000029.1 GCA_029776225.1 Acidobacteriota bacterium
AGCGGCGGCTTACAATCTGTGGCGGCTTCCGAAGTTGCAGAAGGCCGAAGTGTGACTGGACGCGGGACAGCGGCGTTTTTCAACACGCCGCGCCGCCGCTAAGGGTTACCTTTCGCCATCCGAAGAGCCCAATCTGCCCGATTTTCGAGATTCCGGGAAGCAATCGTTCTTGCTGGATCGGGTTTTTCAACAAGCTCCTAGCCGCCGCTTACCGCGGCAAAGAGCAACTAAGCGTCGAAGCCGATGCTATTGGTCTGATTTGTCCTTGAAATCTACCGGGCGCCGTACACTGAGCGTCTGAGTCCGCTCTGCGTGCCGGGGTCTCAGGGGCGTGGTCCGAAAGCCCCGTCTGTCGGCGTGTCCGTAATGACCGTCTACATGCGGTCTAGTTGTCTTATCGAGGTGCAGGTCCGTTCTGTGAAAAGCCCCCACGCCCACGCGCCCTCGAACAGCGCGCGGCGTAGCTTGTCCCCTTACACGAGAATTCGGCGAAACCCCTCAAGTGCTGAAGGGAAACGTCTGTCCTCCTTGCAGAACCCCGCAAGGCAGCGTTGATACTACCCATCGTCGTTCAAGCCGCCGCTGATAGACTCTATCACAATCACGATTTGCTGATCTCAAGGCATGAAAACCAGCTAAGTGCTCCGGGAAGCGGCCAAGGGTGATGCCCTGGCCGAGGGGTACCCACTGGACCGCCTTCTGCTGGACAGGATTCGGGCTGCATCAAATGGCGATGCTTCCGCCCGTTAAGGCGTTGTGGAGGGAGAGTATGCGTTCGCGAACGTTGGGAAGACCGGAAACAGGAGGGGTGCCTGGCGGCGCTAACGGGAGTCGAACCCGTATTTGAGCCTTGAGAGGGCTCCGTCCTAACCATTAGACGATAGCGCCGTTCGTCAATAGCTTAGCACATAACGAGCGGTTTTTCTCGCTTCGTCAAACCGGAACCGCCTCGGCCGCCTCGCTCGCGGTGAAATACACGCAGTCCGGGTGGTGGAACACCAGCGCGCTGACGCTCGCTTCGGGGTCCATCATCATGCCGTCGGTCAGCCGGACCCCGATCTCCTCGGGCCTGAGCAGCTTCCAGATCCCCTGCTGATCCTCCAAATTCGGGCAGGCTCCGTAGCCGAAACTGTACCGCTTGCCGCGGTAGCGCGACGTAAACCGCTCGTGCATGGTCATCCCCGGCGGGTCCGGGAAACCCCAGTCTTCCCGGATACGCCGGTGCAGCCACTCGGCGCAGGCTTCGGCCGTCTCCAGGGCGAGCGCCTGAAGCGCGTGGGCGAAAAAGTACTCGCCCCGCTCCTTGGCCTCCGCCGCGCGCTCGCGAATGCCCTCCCCCGCGGTGACCACAAACATCGCGATGTGGTCGCGGCGGCCGTCCACCGGGTCCAGCACGTAGTCGCTCAGGCACAAGCCATTCTCGCGCGCCTGCCGCGAGAACCGGAAGCTGTGGATGGGCTCCGTTCCGCCGGGCGCGAACAGGTGAATGGTATTGCCTTCCCGCTCCGCCTCGAAAAACTGCCAGACCGCGCGCACCTTGATTCCCGAGCGCTGCTTGACCTCCTCGACCTTGTGGAACAGCTCGAGCGCCTTGGGATCGCGTTCGGCCAGCAGCTTTTCGAAGTTGCCCTTGAATCCGAGGTGCTTTCCGTAAAGCATCTGCGGGTTGATGTAGCTCCAGACTTCGGCAAGCTGCGGAACGTCGCGAACCTTGCGGTCGAGGTAGGGCGCCGGCGGAATCGGAATGTCCACGCGCACCTTCGTGCTGCGCCGCTCGCTGACGGGCACGGCCGGGGCGGCTGCAGCCGGGGCGGCGGCTTCCGCTCCGCTGTACGTGTGCTCCCGCAAGACCTGCTCGCGCGTGGCCGGATCCATTAGCTCGTTCATCAGCCGCAGGCCGGTCATGGCGTCCTTTGCGTAGCAGACCGCGCCTCCGTACGCCGGAGCGATCTTCGTGCGCGTAAAGCGCTCCGAGAGCGCCGCGCCGCCCACCAGCATGGGGATGTTGATGCCGGCCGCCTTCAAATCGCCCGCGGAAATCACCATCTGCTGCGTGCTTTTCACCAGCAGACCGGAGAGCCCGATTGCGTCGGGCGAATGCTCGCGGCAGGCGCGGATCAGATCCTCCGGCGGCACCTTGATGCCCAGGTTCACCACCCGGTAGCCGTTGTTGCTGAGGATGATTTCGACGAGGTTCTTGCCGATGTCGTGCACGTCGCCCTTCACCGTCGCCAGCACGATGGTTCCCCGCGCCGCGCTCGCGTCGGCCTTCTCCATGTACTGCTCCAGGTAGCTGACGGCGGCCTTCATCGCCTCGGCCGATTGCAGCACCTCGGCCACGATCAGCTCGTTGTTAGCGAACAGCCGGCCCACTTCGGTCATCCCGGCCATCAGCGGGCCGTTCACGATGTCGAGCGGGGCCGCGCCCTCGCGGAGCTTGAGTTCGAGGTCGGCGATCAGCCCGTCCTTGCTGCCCTCGATGATGTAATTGGCCAGCCGCTGATCGAGCGGCACCTCGGCGGCCGTCTCCTTGCGCCTGACGGCGGTGCGGAAGTGCGCGGTGATGGCGGCGATGTGGAACTGGTTGACGGCGATCTTCTGTTCGCGCGTCTGCCGGCGCCAGTCCTCCGGCGCGCTCAGGAGCAGCTCGCGGTTGGGATGATCCGCCGGGACCTCGGCGGGCGGCGTGTTAAACAGCAGGTTTTCGGCCAGCCGCCGCTCCTGTTCCGGGATGGAGGCGAACCGCTGGAGCTTCTCCGCGTTGACAATCGCGGTATCGAGCCCCGCCTTCGTGCAGTAGTACAGGAAGACGGAGTTCACCACCTCGCGCGCGGCCGGGGGCAGTCCGAAGGAGACGTTCGAAATCCCCAGAATGGTCTTCACGAACGGAATGCGTTCCTTGATCAGCCGGATCGCCTCTATGGTTTCCACCGCTCCGCCGATGTAGTTTTCGTCGCCCGTGGCGCAGGGGAACACCAGCGGGTCGATCAGGATGTCCTCGGGCGGGATGCCGTATTTTTCGGTGAGCAGCCGGACAGACCGTTCGGCCACGGCCAGCTTGCGCTCGCGCGTGAATGCCTGCGCCTGCGTCTTGTCCTCGTCGATGGTGCCGCAGACCAGCGCGGCGCCGTAAGCGCGGGCGATGGGGCAGATGCGTTCGAACTTCTCCTCGCCATCCTCCAGGTTCACCGAGTTGATGATGCTCTTGCCCTGGCAGTAGGTGAGCGCCAGTTCCACCGCGCGCGGATCGGTGGTGTCGATCATGATGGGCGCTTTGATCTTGCGGATCAGGCGCTCGTAGAACGGGGGGATGTCGGCGAGCTCGTCCCGGTCGCTCGATTGCAAACAGACGTCCACGATGTGCGCGCCGTTGCGCACCTGGCGGCGGGCGATCTCGCTCGCCTCCTCCCATTTCTCTTCCGCGATCAGGTTCTTGAACAGCCGCGAGCCGACTACGTTCGTGCGCTCTCCGACCAGCAGCGGGCGGTTGCTCTCCTCGGCCTCCACCAGCTCGACGCCGGAGTAGAACGCGCGGTGCGAAGGAGGCTTCACCGCGCGCGGACGCTTGCCTTCGAGCATCTGCGCGATGGCGCGGATGTGCGCGGGCGTGGTGCCGCAGCAGCCGCCGACCATGTTCAGCCAGCCGTTGTCCGCGAAGCGCTCCAATTGCCGCGCGAGCGATTCCGGCGTCTCCAGGTACGCGCCTTCCTCGTTCGGCAACCCGGCGTTGGGGTGGCAGGAAATGCGCGTCGAGGCGATCTCGCTCAGCGTCCGGATGTGGTCGGTCATGAACTCCGGTCCGGTAGCGCAGTTCAGCCCGATCGAGAGCAGGTCCGCGTGCGCCACGGAGACGTAGAACGCATCGCTGGTCTGGCCGCCGAGCATCGTGCCGGTGCGCTCGATGGTGCACGAGACCATGACCGGCAGCTCCACGCCCATCTCCCGCATTGCCTGCCGGACGGCAAGCAGCGCGGCCTTTGCGTTGCGGGTGTCGAGACACGTCTCGATCAGCAGGATGTCCACCCCGCCCTCAATCAGTGCCCTGGCCTGCGCGAGATAGGCTTCGCGCAGCTCGGTGAACGTGATGCCGCCGGTCGTGCTGATGGATTTCGTCGTGGGGCCAATCGAGCCGGCCACGAACCGGGGCCGGCCCGGAGTCGAGAACTCGTCCGCCGCCTGCCGCGCCAGTTCTGCCGCGCGCCGGTTCAGTTCGTGCGTCGCTTCCTGGAGGTTGTATTCGGCAAGCACGATGGGCGTGCCGCCGAAGGTGTTCGTTTCGATGATGTCCGCGCCGGCTTCCAGATAGGCCCGATGCACGCCGAGCACCACGTCCGGCCGCGTGCGCACGAGCACTTCGTTGCAGCCTTCATATGCCGGGCCGCCGAAATCGGCCGCGCTCAGCCCGGCCTGCTGCAACATGGTGCCCATGGCGCCGTCTATGCACAGGATGCGCTGCTCCAGAGACTCGTAAAGCGCTTGTCGCCGCAACTCACGGGGATTCATGAGGTAGTTTCAATTTTACCAGCCCCCGGCAGTTTGCCGTGCGAATCCGGATAGAATTAGCCGCGCTTCCGGTCTTATGCTCAAGCTATGGACGATGAGCGACGCTGGGAGGCAGTATCGGCGCGGGATCCGGCTTACGACGGACGCTTCGTGTACGCCGTGCGGTCCACCGGAGTCTATTGCAAACCGTCCTGCCCGGCACGGCGTCCCAGGCGGGACCAGGTACGGTACTTCGATGCGCCGGACGCGGCCGAACGCGCGGGTTTCCGGCCCTGCCGGCGCTGCCATCCCAAAGATGCGGGCAACACGGAAGCGGCGCTGGTGGAAGCGGCCTGCCGCGTGCTTGAGGCGGGCGGGAAACCGGAGGATTGCGGAGTAAGCCCGCGCCGGCTCACAAAGGCGTTCCTGCGCCAGTTGGGAGTGACGCCGCGCCAGTACGCCGACGGGCTGCGGCTGAAATCCTTCAAGGCGCTGGTTCGAAAGGGGGCAGAGGTGACACAGGCTTTGTACGAGGCGGGCTACGGCTCGAGCAGCCGGTTGTACGAGCGCGCCGACGCGCAGCTCGGAATGACGCCGGGGACCTACCGCAAGGGCGGGCGCGGCATGCAGATTGCCTTCGCAATCGCGGATTGCCCGCTGGGGCGGCTGCTGGTGGCTGCGACCCAACGGGGTGTCTGCGCGGTGGCGCTGGCTGATTCTGACGAGGAACTCGAAGCGGCGCTGGCCAGCGAGTTCCCGGAAGCGGAACTGCGCCGGGACGATGAACAGGTGGGGAGCTGGACGCGCGCCGTCGTCGAGCATTTAGAGGGCGCGCGGCCGGCGCTCGACCTTCCGCTCGACATACGCGCCACGGCGTTTCAGCGCCGGGTCTGGGAGGAGCTGCGGCGCATCCCGCGCGGCGAGACGCGTACCTATCAGGAGATTGCCCGCGCGATCGGCCGGCCCACGGCGGCGCGCGCCGTTGCCCGAGCCTGCGCCACGAACCCGGTGGCGCTGGCGATTCCCTGCCATCGCGTAGTGCGGGGCGACGGCGGCTTAGGAGGCTACCGCTGGGGCATCCATCGTAAGCGCGAGCTGCTCAAATCGGAGGCGGAATGTTCGCGCGAAAGCTGAAGCTCACCTTGCGCTCGCAGGACGGCGAAAAACCCGCGCCGAAGGCCTGGCTCGATCAGTTCTTTATGCGCAATTTCACGGGCTACAGCGCGTTCGACGACACGCTGCCCGTGGCCGACGGCATCCTGGAAGCCGGAACGGCGGTGGATCCCGGAGAAGTCAAGGCTCAGTTCGAAAAGTGGTTGAGGGGCCGGAAAGCCATTGGGCCGGAAACCGAATTGGTGGTCGAGTAGGCCGGCACTCTCAGCGCCTTAACGGGCGTCCACCGGTAGACTTCAAACAGGGGCCGCCCGTGGCGGTCTTCGATCACCTTGAGCACGTTCTTGCGGAGCCCTCTGGCCTCCGCCTCGCGGCGCATCTTTTCGCTCACGCCTTCCATCACCTCGTTGCCCTCGGTGTGCCCGACAAACACGGCATCGGTGGCCGAAAAGATCTCGTTCAGGATGCGGCGGTCCTCGTCGTCCATCGATTCCTTCGAAACCTGGTCGCTGCCGATCTCCAGCCGCAGTTGCCCGTGGCCAAGGAATCTCAACACATCGAAGACGCCCCAATCCATCACATAAACGCGGCCCGGAGATGCGGTGCTGAGGTACTCCGCCAGCGGGAAGACGGCATCCGTCCAGACAGGTCCGGAGCCGCGCTCGACAAGCTGGGTGAGATGCCGGTTCGTCATCAGGAGGTTCGAGCCGCAAACGGCCGCGATGAGGACGGCCAGCACCGGAACAGCCGCCGGGCGCAGCGCGCCTGCCGCCTGCGCGAATGCGACCGCGATCAGCAGTTGCGGGAAGGGCCACAACAGCACCGTGTGGTGCGTACCGCCGCCGGCCTCTTGGGTGAACGCCATTTGAACCCAAGTGACGACCATGAAAACCAGGGAGAACAACATGGGCTTGCGCGCCGGGGTGGTCCACAGCCAGGGCAGCAGCGCCAGCGCGAGCACGAACGCGACGCCCGTGAGCCCCGACTCCGGCTCGCCCGCAAAGTCATTCAGCGCGGCGGACCACGCCTCCAGCCTGGAAGGGGGAACTCCCGGCGATGCCGCCGGCTCATTGCGCACGACATATCCCAGCAGCGAGGACCCCTCCAGACACAACCGCACGAGATGGAGTTTCTTGTCCAGCTCAGCCGTCGAATACCGTGCGTTCCCCCGGAAAGTCTTCAACTGGTGGTTGGCATTGTAGGCGATCAGCGGAGCGGAGCCGATCAGGAAGCACAGAACAGCCACGGCAAGATTGCGCCACGTCAGCCGGGAAAAAACCGCCCTCGGGAACACAACGAGCGCGCCCACTCCCAAACCGCCCAGCATCCACACGAAGATCGCTTTGTCCCACATGCCCAGACCGAAACAAAGGAAAGCCGCTCCGAGGCAGACGAGCTTTCCGGATCGGTGGAAGCGAACCAGCAGGAGCACGCCGCCGATGAGCAGCAGGTGCTGGAGCGCCACGGGGCCCCAATCGAACGTCGTCGTGAGCAGGAATGTGGTGTCGAAAGCCAGCAGGGCGGCTCCGGCCAGGGCGGCGCGCCGCCCGGAGATGTCCCTAAGCAGCAGGAAAAAGAGCCAGATGGTCACCGCGCCGATCACGACCACTGGTACGCGCAGTGAGAACACCGACGGAGGCCAGAGAGCAAAGACAGGGGCGTACAACCAGGCCTTGAGCGTGCCCAGATAGCTCATCAGCATAAGGGGCACCGTGCGGCCCAGGATGGACTCCTTGTACTCGATCCACACGGGCTCATAAAGGGCCGCGGTGAACAGTGCTTCGTCGTTCTGTACGCCGACATAAGGGATCAGCACGAACCCTTGCAGCACAAAGCCCAGGCACAGCAGGAGTGTGAAGGCGGCCGCCGCGCGTGCGGCGCGGTCCGGCACGGGCGCGGTCTTCGGAGCGGCTGCGCTCCTAGTCTCGTCAGTCATGCTGGATAAGCAAAAAGAACGTATTATCCCACACGCACTTACTTGCGTGAAGTTTATTGATACTTGCGATGCGATGTTAAGATCTTGGACTGACTTGAGGACCTGCGTGAGCCCTTTGAAAAAACTTGCTTACTGGAGCCTGCCGCCGCTGGCTTGCCTGGCGCTTTACCGGCCGGGGCTGCGCGCGTGGTTCCAGCAGGACGATTTCGCCTGGCTGGCGCTCTCCGGGTCCGTCAAGGACGCAAGCACTCTTCTCAGCGCCCTGTTTGCGCCGATGGCCCAGGGGACCCTCCGGCCGCTGAGCGAACGCGCATTTTTCATGCTGTTCCACGCGGCTTTCGGCCTTTGGGCCACTCCGTTCCGCGCGTTCGTCTTCCTCACCCAGTTCGCCAACCTGATCCTGCTCGGCGCGCTTGTCGAGCGGGTGAGTAAGTCGCGGGCGGCCGGATTCCTGGCGGCGATGTTCTGGGCGCTCAACGGCGGCCTGGCGATGGCCATGTCCTGGACTTCGGCCTACAACCAGGTGCTGTGCGGCTTTTTCATGCTGCTGGCGCTGAACTGCTTCGTGCGCTACACCGAAACCGGCGGGAGGCGGTATCTGGCCGCGCAGTGGGCCGCCTTTCTGCTGGGATTCGGCGCGCTCGAGATCAACGCCGTGTACCCTGCCCTGGCCGCCGCCTACGCGCTCTGCCGGGCCCGCGCCTGCCTGCGGAAGACCTGGCCGATGTTTGCCGTCTCGGCCGCCTACACAATCGTGCACTTCTGGGTGGCCGCGCCGGTCCGGAACCCCGCCCCGGCGTATGCGATGCACTTCGACTTGTCGCTGTTCTCCACTCTGTGGACCTACTGGGCGTGGGCGCTCGGCCCGGCCCGCCTGCCCGATCTCGCCGTTGGCACTCCGGAGTGGATCGGCACCGCAGGCACGGCCTTGCTAACGGTCTGGCTGGCCGGGTTCGCGGTTGCTAGAGCGCTCCGCAGAGAGTGGGCTGCGCTGCTGCCGCTGTCTTGGTTCGTGGCGGTCCTTGCGCCGGTGCTGCCTTTCCGCGACCACCGTATGAGCTACTATTTGACGCTCCCCACTGCGGGCGTGGCGTGGCTCGCCGCCCTGGCGGTGACGCACGCGTTCCAACGCCGGTGGTACTATAAGGCGCCGGCGGCGGCGCTGGCCGGTATCTACCTGGCATCGGGGATTGCCGGCGGCAGGCTGGAGATGCGGCCGGTCGTGCTGCGAAGCCACGCCGTCCAGGCGCTCCTGTGGGGCACGGTTCGGGTGCGGGAGCTCCATCCCGGCAAGGCCATCATTTTAAAAGGGCTGCATTCGGATGTCTTCTGGGCAGGCGTATTTCCGCGGCCCTTCCAGCTCGTTGGGGTTGACGATGTGTACATGGCGCCGGAGGCGGAACTGGAGATCAAACCCCACCCGGAGGTAGGGCGCATTTCGGAATGCGTGATCCCGCCGGGCATCCTGTTGAAGCTGCTCGAAGAGAATCGCGCGGTGGTTTACACGCTGGAAGACGGCCGGCTCCGGGCACTGACGATGGCATATGCCGTAACCGCCCGGCACCGGTGGAAGCGAGAGGAGCCCAGGCGCGTGGAAGTGGGGCAGCCGTCATTTGCCGGCCAGTTGGGCCCGACCTGGTACGAACTGGATTCCGGCTACCGCTGGATGCCGCGCCAGGCCTCGGTCCGGCTCGGGGGTCCGCGGTCGGAGTCCGAAAGAATTTACCTCCGCGGCTACTGCCCGCCGGAGCAGACCGCCAAAGGCCCGCTGCAGATCGCGGTTGAGGCGGACGGCATTCTGCTGGGTGTCCGGCCGATCACGAAGGGCGGTACGGAATTCGAGCTGGACTTTGAAGTGCCGCCGCAACTTATTGGGAAGGATACTGTTGACGTCTCGCTGACGGTTGACCGAACGTTCAGAACGGAAGGCGACGTAAGGGAACTGGGGCTGGTGTTCGGTACAGTCGAGATCCGGTAAGAGTGGCCCGTCCGGTGGTAAAAAATACCCAGCCGGAGCTGCCGTCCGCAAAGCTGGCGGGAACCGGGAGACGCCTGAAAATCCAAGTCGGGGTAAACAGAAGTTTTTTTCATGCCGATGTGAAACTTTCGGAGGATAGCGGCGTCAAATATTAACTTACGGCTGGGGAGAGCCGAGAATACTTTTTTGGAACCTCAATTGCTGAAACCGAGTCTTAGTTGGGTATGGGAGTTATGAAAGCGGTCTGGAGCCGAACATTTGGCGAAGAAATGGGTGATATGACCCATTTGAGTGGGGACCGCTTAGATTTTTTGAAACTTTTTGCGTCAAATTTTCGTCATATAATTTCCTGGACAAGAGGGAAAAGATTAGAAATAATTAATCCATTGAGGGCACAACGGTATTAACGAAGAGGGGGAGAGAGAGAACCATGACAAAAAGCGAACTGGCAAAGTTTCGGCAGATCCTTGAGGCCAAAAGGGCCGAACTGTCCGACATCCTGCGTAGACGAGACGAAATAGCGATCGAGAAGAGTGCCGACGCCATCGACGAGGTCACCCGGGCCGCCGAGCGTGAGCTCGCGATCCGGAACCTGGACCGTGAGTCGAACCTGTTGCGCAACGTACGGGCCGCGCTGAGGCGCATTGACGAAGGGAGTTTCGGCGTCTGCGCGCACTGCGAGGAGGAGATCAGTCCGAAACGTCTGGCCGCCGTGCCATGGGCGCCCTTCTGTATCAAGTGCCAGGAGGCGGCCGACCGCCACGAGCGCGAGGCCACCGAGACTCTCGAAAGCCTCTTGATGAACGCTGCCTGAACCAACCTGAAGGAGTTTTCCGAGAAGGCGCGGATCTGGGTCCGCGCCTTTTCTATGTCCAGATCAGCCCGCGATTGCAATTCCGGAAATCATGCGGCCCGTGTGGTCCCGGGTGCGGCGGAAGGAGTGGAATTCTTCGGGGACGCACTTTGTGCAGGGGGCTCCGGTGAAAATCCTGGTGGGCGGGATGCCCGCGGCGATCAACTGGCGGCGGTTCGCCTCGGCGAGATCGACCGTGGTAGGCCCGTCGAGGTCGTCGCGTTCCGGAAACCAGGGACGTAGACGGGAAGCAACTTCCGGACCCACTGTGTAGCATTTACCACATATGCCGGGTCCGATGGCCGCGATGAGATCCTCCATGCGGGACCCGAACCGCGCCGCCATCTCCGCTGCGGTTTTAGAGGCGATCTCCTGAACCGTTCCCCTCCATCCGGCATGCACCGCCGCGACAACCCTTCGCCGCTCATCCGCGAGCAGGATGGGGATGCAGTCGGCTGTCCGCACGCTGAGGAACCGGCCCGGGGTGTCAGTGATCAGGGCGTCGCCTTCCCCCAGACATCCGGTAGCGCCGTCAACCACGACGCAGCGGTCCGAATGGATCTGGCGAAGGAAAACCAGTGGCTCAGGAGGCCAGTTCTGCGACAGCCGTGTTCCAAAACCGTGCTCCAACCAGGGCAGCTTCAGGAATGCGTCCACGCGGTAGACGTGTTGTGTATCTTTCCGGAACACTCGCCTGTATCGAGACGGCTAATTTCTAGGCCGTCTGTTTCATTTGGGAGATTCTGACCTGCTTCTTGAACTCTTCCAGCATCGACTCGTCCAGGCGCACGTCGGTGGGCCGGCGGACGAGGTTCGGCGTCTGGTCGATTTTGTCCTGCAACTTCAACAAAGCGTAGAAGAGGTTTTCCGGGCGCGGCGGGCAGCCTGTCACGTAGACGTCAACCGGCACGATTTTGTCTACGCCCTGGAGCACGGAATACGTATTGAAGGGCCCTCCGACGCCGGCGCACGCTCCCATGGCGATGACCCACTTCGGTTCGGGCATCTGATCGTAGAGCCGCTTGAGGACTGGGGCCATCTTCAGGGTGACGGTTCCTGCCACCAACAAGAGGTCCGCCTGCCGAGGAGACGGGCGGAACACTTCAGCGCCGAACCGGGCGATGTCGAACCGGGCGGTGCTGGAGGCGATCATCTCGATGGCGCAGCAGGCCAGTCCGAACGTGAGCGGCCAGATCGACGACTTCCTGGCCCAGTTGAACACATAGTCCACTGAGGTGACTACAACGTTTTTCTCGAACTGGTTTTGCAGGAAGGACATTGTCGCGCGACCAAAGACCACATTCTAGCACTGCCGCGGCCGGGGTGTGGGCGCGGGCAACTCACATGGAATTCCGCTGGCGCGGTCTGGCGTCTACCGCGGCTCACCCTGGACGCGGCGCTCGCGGTGGCAGCGGATTTCGCGGATGGCGTAAATGCGGCGGCCCTGGCTTTCGAAGTAGGTCCGCATGAGCACTTCGCCGAGCAGGCCGGTGGAGAACATCATCAGGCCGGCCAGAAGCAGCAGTCCTCCGGCCAGCATCAGCGGTCCGTGCTGGATCACGATGTCGTTGCCGGTGGCAAACTTGTATGCGGCCAGGTAGCCGAGGATGGCCACTCCCGCCAGGGTCCCCACGAGTCCGAGATTCCCGAAAAAGTGCATCGGACGGGTGAAATAGCTGAGCAGGAACTTGATGGTCACGATGTCGAACATGACGTGCATCGTACGGCCGAGGCCGTAGTGGGAACTGCCCGAGGCGCGTGGGATGTTCTGGATGGGCACCTCCGCTATTTTCGCGCCATAGAAGCTTGCCAGCGCCGGGATGAAGCGGTGCAACTCGCCGTACAGGTGGACGTCCTTCAAAATTTCCGCGCGGTAGGCCTTAAAGGTAGTGCCAAAATCGTGCAGGTTGACGCCCGACGCCTTCGCCATAAGCCAGTTGGCGATGCGGGAGGGGAGCTTGCGCGTGAGCGCATTATCGACACGGTTCTTGCGCCAGCCGCTCGCGATGTCGTAGCCCTCATCGATCTTCGCCAGCAGCGCCGGGATGTCCTCCGGGGCGTGCTGGAGGTCGCCGTCTAGTGAGATGATCACTTCGCCCTGCGCTTCGTGGAAGCCCGCCGAGAGCGCCGCTGTCTGGCCGAAATTGCGCCGAAGGCGGATCACTTTCAAATGCGGGTCGGTTTCGGCCAGATTTGCTAGAAGCTCGAAGCTGCGGTCGGTAGAGGCGTCGTCGACAAAAATGATTTCGTAAGGGCGGCCGATGGAGGTAAGCACCGCAGTGAGCCGGTCGTACAGCGGCAGCAGCGACGGCTCTTCGTTATGCACAGGAATGACGACCGAAAGCATTGTACTTTCAGTCTACAACTTTAACTTTTGTAGAAGATACAAAGTTTTGCAGCCTGGATAGATGGCGCGAGGCCGGCGGGCCGGCGGCTGAGCCCGGATATGAGGCGCGCAGCGGGCGGCCCGGGAGGTGAGCCAGGACATGGGCGCGCCCCCGATGGCTTGGCGGGTGAGCCGGACACGGGGAGCGCGGCCGGCGGCCCCGGAAGTGAGCCCGGAAGAGAGGTCGCACGGCCGGCAGCCTGGCGGGTGAGCTTGGAGATGGAGGCGTGCTGCCGGCGGTCCGGCGAGAGCCCGGAAACGAGGCGCGCGGCGGGCGGTCCGGCTAGTGGCAAAACTCCCTGTAAAGGCGTTTTTTGAATTAGAAAAACCCCCTTTTCCGTCAATGAATTTGGTAAAATTTATAGATTAGTTCTCCATATTCGTTCCAGGCGAACAGAAGGGATAGAGAGGAGTAGAATTTTTTGGCAAATTCTGAACGTCCAGACAGCCCCCAGCAGCCACCCACGCCTCCACCTCCAGCGGGAGGTGGGCAGATCCCGCTCGGCGCCGGCGGGGGTGGCAAGAACCTGATCCCGATCAACATTGAAGACGAGATGAGGCGGTCGTACCTGGATTACGCGATGAGCGTAATCATCGGCCGCGCTCTGCCCGACGTGCGCGACGGGCTGAAACCCGTTCATCGCCGGATTCTGTACGGGATGCACGAAATGGGGCTGACGTTCAACCGGCCCACCCGCAAGTGCGCCAAGATCGTCGGCGAAGTGCTCGGTAAATACCATCCGCACGGCGACGCCGCGGTGTATGACGCGCTGGTCAGAATGGCGCAGCCATTTTCGATGCGGTACCCGTTGATCGAGGGCCAGGGCAACTTCGGCTCGGTGGACGGCGATCCTCCGGCGGCGATGCGGTACACGGAGGCACGGCTGGCGCGCATTGCGGGGACGATGCTGGCCGACATCGACCGGGAGACGGTGGACTTCCGGCCCAACTACGATGACAGCGAGCAGGAACCGGAAGTTCTGCCTGCGCGCGTGCCGAACCTGCTGATCAACGGTTCTTCGGGCATCGCGGTGGGCATGGCGACCAACATCCCGCCGCACAACCTGAAAGAGATTATCGACGCCACGATCGCGCTGGTGCAGAATCCGAATACTCCGCTGGAGAAGATTCTGGAACTGGTGCCCGGCCCGGACTTTCCGACCGGCGGATACATCCTGGGCAAGCAAGGCGTGATTGACGCCTACACCAAGGGCCGCGGCATGCTGAAGCTGCGGGCGAAGGCGGCAATCGAGCATGTGGGCAAGGACCGCGATCAGATCGTGGTCACGGAAATTCCCTACCAGGTGAACAAGTCCAGGCTGATCGAGCAGGTAGCGAGCCTGGTGAACGAAAAGAAGCTCGACGGCATCTCGGAGATCCGCGACGAGAGCGACCGCGAAGGCATGCGCATCGTCTTCGAGCTGAAGCGCGGCGAGCAGGCCGAAGTCGTGCTGAACAACCTGTACAAGCACACGCAGATGCAGACCGGCTTCGGCGTCATCATGCTCTCGATCGTGAACGGGCAGCCGCGCGAGCTTGGCCTGATCGATTGCATCAAGCGGTTCATCGACCACCGGGTGGACGTGATCCGCAGGCGCACCGAGCACGATCTGCGCAAGGCGCGCGAGCGGGAACACGTGCTGCTCGGATTCAAGAAGGCCCTGGAGCACCTGGACCTGGTGATCGAGACCATACGGGCCTCGAGCACTCCCAAGGAAGCTCGTGAACGGCTGATGGGTGTGCTCCCGATTCCCGAGCGCGTGGCCCGCGAAGTGGTCGTTCCCGAGGGGTTCGTATTCGATTTCTCCGAGCGCCAGGCGCAGGCGATCATCGAACTGCAGTTGCAGCGCCTGACGGGCATGGAGCAGCAGAAGATTCTCGACGAACTCGCTGAGATCCAGCGGCGGATCGCCGAGTACCTGGAGATTCTGGGTTCGGAGAAGGTGCTGCGCAACGTCATCATCAAAGAGCTCCGGGAGGTTCAGAAGGAATTTGGCGACGAGCGCCGGACGCAGTTCCTCGAAGACACGGGCGAGATCAGGCTGGAAGACCTGGTGGCGGTGGAAGACGTCGCGGTGACGGTTACGCACGGCGGCTATCTGAAGCGCACGCCGGTGGACACCTATCGCCGGCAGAGCCGGGGCGGCAAGGGCCGCATCGGCATGGGAACGCGCAACGAAGACTTCGTGGAGCACCTGATCGTCGCTTCCACGCACGCTTACCTGCTCATTTTCACGAATAAGGGGCGCGTGTACTGGCTCAAGATCTACGAGATTCCCGACGCGGGCACCGCGAGCAAGGGCAAGCACATTTCCAACCTGATCAACTTGCAGCCGGAGGAAACGATCAAGGGGTTCCTGCCGGTGCGGGATTTCGTGCCGGACAAGTACGTTGTCATGGTGACCCGGCGCGGGGTGATCAAGAAGTGCGGGCTGACGGAGTTCGACAATCCGATGTCGCGCGGCATCATCGCCATCACGCTCGATGAGGGCGATGAGCTGATTGCCGCCGGGCTGAGCAGCGGCAACGATTACATCTTCCTCGGTTCCTACCAGGGCAAGGCGATCCGCTTCCATGAAGATCAGGTGCGCGCGATGGGCCGCCCGGCGCGCGGCGTTAGGGCGATGAGCCTGGCCGAAGGCGATCACCTGGTTGGAATGGAGATCGCCGAGGAGGAGTGCCTGATCCTGTCGGTCTCCGAAAAGGGCTTTGGCAAGCGGACGCCGCTGAAGGATTACCGGCTGACCGCGCGGGGCGGCAAGGGCGTCATCAACATGAAGACGACGGCGCGTGTCGGCAACGTTGTGTCCGTGATGGCCGTGAAGGACGATACCGACGTGATGATCATCACGAAAGAAGGGAAGATTATTCGTCTCGAGGCCAGCGAAATCCGGCAGGCAGGGCGCTCCACGCAGGGCGTGCGCCTGGTGAGGATGGAAGAATCGGACCGCGTGGCCGCGGCATGCGTCATTCCCGAGGATCACAACGGCAATGGGAACGGCCGCAATGACAACGGAAACGGCCAGGAAAAGCTGCCGCTGTAGCGGCGACTATAATTGAGTATGGCGTCCCTGATCTCGTTGGAAACCAAGAGTCCCGATCCGGCACTGCTGCTTGAAAAGCAAGAGCGCCTGTTCTCGCTGCTGCGCGACATGGGCCGCGTGATTGTTGCCTACTCCGGCGGCACCGACTCGGCCTATCTTGCGTGGGCCGCGCATCAAGCGTTGGGAAGCGAGAATGCCCTGATCATTACGGCGGACTCCGCTTCGATTCCGGAATCCCACAAGCGCGATGCAGAGGAACTTGCGCGGCGCTTCGGTTTCCGCCACGAGTACATCCAAACCCACGAGTTCGAAAATCCGAACTATGTGCGGAACGCGCCGGACCGCTGCTTCCACTGCAAGGACGAGTTGTTCCGGCGGCTGGAAGAGGTGGGGCGCCAGCGCGGCATTTCCAATATCGTCTACGGCGTGAACGTCGACGATCTCGGCGACTACCGTCCGGGACAGAACGCGGCGCGCGAGCATGAGGTGAAAGCGCCGCTGGTGGACGCAGGGCTGAGCAAGGCCGAGATACGCGAGCTTTCGCGGATGGCCGGCCTGCCTACCTGGAATCGTCCGGCGTCCGCATGCCTCAGCTCGCGCATTCCATACGGCACCCCCGTGACGATAGAGACCGTCAAGACGGTGGAGAGCGGAGAGGAAGCCGTCAAGGCGCTCGGTTTCCGGCAGTTCCGCGTGCGGTATCACGGCGAACTGGTGCGTATCGAAATCGCGCGCGAGGAGATGGAAAAGGCGCTGAGCATGGAAATGGCCGCGAAGTTCACCTCCATTTTCAAACCGCTCGGATTCAATTACGTGACGCTGGACCTGGAGGGTTACCGCCAGGGCTCGCTGAACGAATCCCTGAAGAAACGCCAGTAAAGAGCCATATCGGGCCGGCCACTTTTATATGCAGATACGATTCGATGACTCCAGTCTCCGCTCAGAGGTGGTGGGTGAAGCAAACGGCATTACTTCCAAGGAAATCCGGGAGCACACGGCGCAGGCTATCGAAGCGCTGAAGGGCTTCAAGAAGATCAGCGAAGACGGACTGCAAGGGTTTCCGCACCTTCCCTTTCAGACAAAGACCGCCAACGAGATTTTGAAGTTCGCGCAAAGCGTGCGCGGGACGTTCGACACGGTTTGCCTGGTTGGGATCGGCGGGAGCGCGCTCGGCGCCTGGGCGCTCGATTGCGGGCTGCGCGGCCCGCACCCGGTCCAGCCGGCGTTCTCCACGCGGAATCCGCGGCTGGTCATTCTGGACAACGTCGATCCGTCGTTCACGGCGGCGGCGCTGGCGTCCATGGATCCGAAGAAGACCTTTACGGTCGTCATCGCGAAGTCCGGGTCGACGGCCGAAACCGTCGCCACATTTCTGATTGTGCGCGACTGGATGATGAAGAAGCTGGGACGCAAAGCGGCCCGGCGGATTGCGGCGGTGACCACCATCGGCTCCGGCGATCTCCATAAGCTGGCCGAGCGGGAAGGCTACACCGAGTTCGGCATTCCGAAGAACGTCGGCGGCCGGTTCAGCGTGCTGTCGCCGGTTGGAATGCTGCCGGCGGCGCTTGTCGGCCTCGATATCCGCAAGATCCTCAAAGGCGCAGCCGCAATCACGCATGAGTGCTGGCAGCCGGACCTGAAGAAGAACACGGCTCTCCGCGCCGCGCTCATGCACTATCTGGCCTGGACGCTCAAGAACAAGCCGATTCAGGTTGCGTTTCCCTACTCCAACTACCTCTGGGGCACGGCGTTCTGGTTCCGCCAGCTTTGGGCGGAGTCGCTGGGCAAAGCCCGGACGCGCGATGGGGTTGAAGTTCACGTGGGACAGACCCCGGTTGCCGCCCTGGGCGCCACGGACCAGCACTCGCAGGTTCAGCTTTACATAGAGGGCCCGAACGACAAGGTGTTCACCTTCTGGACCGTGGAGAAGTTTTCCGGCAACGGCAGAATTCCGAAAGCGAAGCTCGGACTCGAGGCGTTCGACTACCTGGGTGGGCAGACGCTGGCCAAGCTGATCGACGCGGAGCAGCGCTCGACCGCCGCGGCGCTGGCCGAGGCCGGACGGCCGAGTTGCACCTTTACCCTCGGAAAGCTGGACGCGGAGCACCTCGGCGGCTTCCTCCAACTCATGGAGTTCGAGACCGCCCTCATGGGCGAGTTGTTGAACATAAACGCTTTTGACCAGGAAGGGGTCGAACTCGGCAAGCGGTTCACTTACGGCCTGATGGGCCGCGCGGGCTTTGAAAGCTACCGGGAGCGGCTCAAGGAGTTCGAGAAAAAACGGCCGTGAACCGTTGAACGCAGGCTGTATCCTTTCACGATCCGCATATCTACGCTATCCGTGCGCCTTTTGACGCAGCCCGAAAACAGGAGAAACAGATTCTTAATTCTTGAAGTATCATAGGGTTCTCCGGCGTTTCAGGCGGGCGTAGCGGGCCCGCGCATCGAAATCGGCAATACGGCAGGCCGCACGAGGATCGGGCAGCGTTATATCACTCATCCCGATCCGGAGAGCTGCATATAAGCCGTTTGTTATTAAAAAGTTAAGTTTGGCAAGCCATATGCACTTTCCCGTGGCGGCCACCAGACTTGTGCGCGAGAAGGCATAGCGATGAGTGCGACGCTACCTGCAACCGGTTCCCAGAGCGTAATCGAGTTTTCGGCCCTCACCGCACTCATTTCGGCGTTGCGGCGGCGAGGATATGAGGTGATCGGGCCGGTTGTGCGGGACGGCGCGGTCACGCTGGAGGCGGTCGAGAAGGTGGAAGACCTGCCCGTGGGTTGGGGCGACGAGCAGGAATCCGGACACTACCGTTTGAAGAGGCGGGAGGACAACGCCGTTTTCGGGTACACGGTGGGACCGCAGGGCTGGAAGCGTTTCCTGCACCCCCCGGAAGTGCCTCTCCTGGAGGCGCAAAGAGACAATTCTTCATTTAGAATCCTAAAAAAACCTCCGGCGCCGGTCCGGTACGCCTTCCTGGGGGTGAGGGCGTGCGAATTGGCTGCGATCCGCATCCTGGACCGCGTATTTCTCGGCGACCGTTATGTGGAGCCGGGCTACAAAGGGCGGCGGGAGGCGGCCTTCCTGATCGCGGTGAACTGCACGAAAGCGGGAGGAACCTGCTTTTGCACGTCGATGGGGACGGGCCCGCGTGCGGCATCCGGCTTCGACCTGGCGCTCACGGAGCTGCCGGGTCGGGAGGGGCACCGCTTCGTGGTGGAGGTGGGAAGCGAGGCGGGAGCGGCGGTGCTGGGTGAAATCGAGCACCGGAAGGCGCGCGAGGAGGAAGTGAGGGAGGCGCAGGCAGCGGTGGACAACGCAGCCGGCCAGATGCGCCGGGCGGTGGACACCGAAGGCATCCGCGACGTGCTCTTCGACAACTTCGAACATCCGCGGTGGGACCGGGTGGCGGCGCGGTGCCTGAGTTGCGCCAACTGCACTATGGTCTGCCCGACCTGCTTCTGCACTACGGTGGAGGACGTGACGGACATTGCGGGCGATCGTGCGGAACGGTGGCGCAAGTGGGATTCGTGCTTCACGGACGGGTTTTCGTACATACATGGCGGGAGCGTGAGGTTGTCGGTGAAATCGCGGTACCGGCAATGGCTCACGCACAAGTTTGCGGCCTGGGTGGACCAGTTCGGGACCTTCGGCTGCGTGGGATGCGGGCGCTGCATCACGTGGTGCCCGGGCAGGATCGACATCACCGAGGAGCTCAGGGCCATGCGGGGAGTCGAGGCGAGCGCGTAAGGAGTGGAATGCTATGGAGCTCAAGACACTGACTGAAGCGCTTCGAGGTCATCCGTTTCTGGAGGGGATGAAACCGAACCACGTCCAGAAAATGGCGGAAGTGGCGATGGAGGTCCAGTTCAACAGGGACCAGGTGATTTTCCGGGAAGGCGACGAGAGCAGCCTGTTCTACCTGCTGCTGACCGGCAAAGTAGCCCTGGAGGTCACGGCGCCGGGGCGGATTGTCCGGGTGCAGACGCTGGGCGAAGGCGATGAGCTGGGGTGGTCGTCGCTGATCGGACGGCACGGCAAGACGTTTCAGGCGCGGTCGATCGAGCCGGTGCGGGCGATCGCATTTGACGGAACGCGGCTGCGGCACGCCTGCGAGATGGACCCGGCGTTCGGGTATCAACTGATGCAGCGTGTCCTGCGCGTGGTGGCGGAGCGGCTGCAAGCGACGCGGCTGCAACTGATCGACGTGTTCGCGCCGGCGGGGTCGAAACTGGCATGAGCGCGATTGCCGAGACCGCGGCGCCTCCCATGCCGCCTCGAATGATAACGGCCCGCGTGGTGAGCGTGGTCAAGGAGACACACGACACGTTCACGCTCACGGTGGAACCGGAATCGCCGGAATGCGCAAACTTCTCGCCGGGGCAGTTCAGCATGTTGTACGTGTACGGCGTGGGAGAACTGCCGATTTCGATCAGCGGCGACCCGCACGACACGGGACGGCTGGTGTATACGGTGCGTTCGGTTGGCAAAGCGACCAACGCGCTGGTCAACACCAAGCCGGGGCAATCGATCGGGATTCGCGGGCCGTTCGGCACATCGTGGCCGGTGGATGAAGCGCGCGGCAACGACGTGCTGATCGTGGCCGGAGGCATCGGCCTGGCGCCGCTGAGGCCGGCGATCTACCGCATTTTGCGAAACCGCGACGACTACGTGCGGCTGATCGTCCTTTACGGCGCGCGCAGCCCGAAGGACCTGCTGTACCGGAAGCAGCTCAGCGAGTGGGGACGCCTGCCGGACACGCAGGTGCTCAGCACGGTTGACTACGGCGGCGTGAACTGGCGCGGGTACGTCGGGGTGGTGACGACGCTGTTCCGCTACGTGCGCCTGCATCCTGGGCGGACGACGGCGCTGATCTGCGGTCCGGAAATCATGATGCGGTATGTGATCCGCGAGCTCGAGAAGCGCGGGTTGCCGGATAGCGACATCCATCTTTCGATGGAACGCAACATGAAGTGCGCGGTGGGCTTCTGCGGCCACTGCCAGCTTGGGCCCTATTTTGTGTGCAAGGACGGCCCGATCTTCTCATACACGAAGATGCGGCCATGGCTGGATAAGCATGAGCTCTGAGAAGAAGAAACCGAAAATCGCGGTATTCAAGTTCGCCTCATGCGACGGCTGCCAGTTGAGTCTGCTGGACGCGGAGGACGAACTGCTGGCGGTGGCTGGGGCTGTCGATATCGCCTACTTTCCGGAAGCCTCGCGAAGGGCGTTGAAAGGGCCGTACGACATCGGGCTGGTGGAGGGGTCGATCACGACGCACCACGACGCCGAGCGCATTCAAAAGGTGCGGCGGCAGTGCGCCGTGCTGGTGACGATCGGCGCGTGCGCGACGGCGGGCGGGATCCAGGCGCTGAGGAACTGGAGCGATAAGGACGAGTACGTGCGGGCAGTGTACGCGCGGCCGGACTTCATTCAGACGCTGAAGATGTCCACGCCGATCGCCGAGCACGTGCCCGTGGATTTCGAGCTTCGCGGGTGCCCGATCAATAAGAAGCACCTGATCGAGCTGATCTCGGCGACGCTGGCGGGGCGGAAGCCGAACATTCCCACGCACAGCCTGTGCATGAAGTGCAAGCGCAGCGGGAACGTGTGCATCACGATCGCCAGGGGCGTGCCCTGCCTCGGCCCGGTGACGCAAAGCGGATGCGGCGCGCTGTGCCCGCGGTTCGGGCGCGGCTGCTACGGGTGCTACGGTCCGGCAGAGAGCGCGAACACGGCAGCAATGACCAGAATGCTGCGGGAATTAGGGCAGAAGGACGAAGAGATCGCGCGGTTGTTCCGCACCTTCAACGCCTGGGCCTGGCAGTTCCGGCAGGCCAGCGAAGAAGCGGAGAGGGCATAAGGGGGAGGTATGTATATGGTGCAAGCCGGTCCGCAGTCAACCGATAAGCGGTGGCGCATGGTGGAGGCGGCGATGCGGCGCAGAAGCCGCCGGAGCGACGCGCTCACGGAGGCTCTTCGCACGATGCAGGACGCCTTTGGATATTTGGAGCCGGAAGGGCTGCGGTACGTGGCGGAGTCGCTCCACATCCCGCTGAGCCGGGCATACAGGGCGGCTGCGGTCCCTGGCATGTTCCGGACGAAACCGCCGGGGAGGCACACCTGCGTGGTGTGTACGGGGCCGAAGTGCTACTCCAAAGGCGCGCCGGCGCTGCTGGCGGCCATGAAGCAGAAGTACGGGATCAAGCCGGGCGAGACGACGCCCGACGGCGAGCTTTCCCTGCTGACGGCGCGCTGCGTGGGGTCGTGCAGCTTGGCTCCGGTTGCGGTGTTCGACAAGGATGTGGTCGGAAAACTCGGTCCGGAAAGGATGGCCCGGCGGGCCGGGAAGTGCTGCCGCATGCCGTCTCAGGAGTTGCGCGACGCGAACGGAATGCCGAGGAGGAGTTGAGGCGCGGCCGGATGGCGGAAGTGCTGATTATCGGATATGGAAACCCGCTCCGCGGGGACGACGGCGCGGGCTGGCAGGCGGCCGAGATGCTGAAAGACCGCATCCGGGACGAGAGAGTTGAAATTGTGAGAAGCCACCAGCTGACACCGGAGATGGCCGAGGCGATCAGCCGCGCACGGAAGGTAATTTTTATCGACGCGGATTGCGATAATAGGGAAGGACAAATCGCAATTAGAAACGTTGTACCCGAGCACGGCTCCGAGGTGTGTACTCATCAGTTGACGCCTGGAGTTCTACTCGGAGCTGCACGCAAGTTGTACGGCGGTTCCGCCGAGGGGATGCTTGTCACAATGGGGGCTGGATCGTTCGAGTACGGATCGGAGTTATCCGAGGCAGTGAGAACTGCGCTGCCTTTGCTAGTGGAACGAGTTCGAGAAATGTGCGGCGAGTGGCTGAGCGCCGCAGGCAATTCATACCATTTGTGATGAGGAAACTGCAATGAAAAAAATGAAGAGCCCCGGCGGTGATTCCGCCCAGGACATTCTGAGACCCAGGCAACACCCGCTGGACGTTTTCTTCGAGCCGGAGTCGGTGGCGCTGATCGGCGCGACCGAAAATCCCGGCAGCGTTGGACGGACCGTGCTGTGGAACCTGATCAGCACTCCGTTCGGTGGAACAGTGTATCCGGTCAACCCGAAGCGCTCGAGCGTGCTCGGGATCAAAGCATATCCGAAGATTGCGGCGGTGCCGGAACGAGTGGACCTTGCGGTAATCACAACGCCGGCGGCAACGGTGCCGGGCATTATCCGCGAGTGCGTGGACGCGGGAGTGCGGGCGGCGATTGTGATCTCGGCGGGGTTCAAGGAGCTGGGGCCTGAAGGCAAGAAGTTGGAAGACCAGGTCGTGGCCGAAGCCCGGCGCGGGAATATGCGCATCATCGGGCCGAACTGCCTGGGCGTGATGAGCCCGTTGACGGGACTCAACGCGACCTTCGCGCGAGCGATGGCGCTTCCCGGTAACGTGGGTTTCATCAGCCAGAGCGGAGCGCTCTGTACGGCGGTTCTGGACTGGAGCCTTCGGGAGCAGGTGGGCTTCAGCGCGTTCCTGTCGATCGGCTCGATGTCCGACGTGGGTTGGGGTGACCTGATCGATTATCTCGGAAGCGACCCCCGCACACGCAGCATTCTGCTCTACATGGAGACCATCGGCGACGCGCGTTCGTTCCTTTCGGCGGCGCGTGAAGTGGCGTTGTCGAAGCCGATCATCGTGATCAAGCCGGGGCGGACGGAAGCGGCGGCCAAAGCGGCGGCGTCGCACACCGGTTCGCTGACCGGGAGCGACGAGGTGCTCGAGGCGGCGTTCCGGCGCAGCGGTGTGCTGCGGGTGAACGATATCGCCGACCTGTTCAACATGGCGGAAGTGCTGGCGAAGCAGCCGCGCCCGGCCGGCCCGCGGCTGAGCATTGTCGCCAACGCAGGCGGCCCGGCGGTGCTCGCAACCGATGCGCTGGTGACCAGCGGATGCGAGGTTGCGCAGATTTCACCGGAAACGATGGATGCACTGAACCAGATCCTGCCGGCGGCCTGGAGCCACAACAACCCGATCGACATTTTGGGAGACGCGGGTCCGGACCGCTACGCCAAGGCGCTTGAGATCGCGGCGAAAGATCCCAATGCGGACGGGCTGCTGGTGATCCTGACGCCGCAAGCAATGACGGACCCGACAAAGACGGCCGAGCATCTCAAGCCGTACGCAAAGATCGAGGGTAAGCCCGTAATCGCGAGCTGGATGGGCGGAACGGAAGTCGCCGCGGGCGAGGAGATCCTCAACCGCGCAGGCATCCCGACATTCCCCTACCCCGACACCGCGGCGCGTGCGTTCAACTACATGTGGCGGTACAGCTACAACCTCCGCGCGTTGTACGAGACGCCGATTGCGCCCACGTCTGAGGAGGCTGAGGCCGACCGCGCCCGCGCCGAGAAGATCATCCAGGCGGCGCGTAAGGCCGGCCGCACCATCCTGACGGAGTTCGAATCCAAGCAACTGCTGGCCACCTACGGAATTCCCACGGTTGAGACGCGGGTGGCAACCAGCGAGGACGAGGCGGTTGCCGCAGCGGCGCAGATCGGCTATCCGATCGTGCTCAAGCTGTATTCGGAGACGATCACGCACAAGACCGACGTCGGCGGCGTGCAGCTCAACCTGCAGGATGAGGAGGCCGTCCGCAACGCCTACCGGGCCATCGAGAAATCCGTAACGGAGAAGGCGGGCAAGGAGCACTTCCAGGGCGTGACCGTTCAGCCGATGATCCAGTTGTTCGGCTACGAACTGATCATCGGTTCGAGCATCGATCCGCAGTTTGGGCCGGTTCTGCTGTTCGGCATGGGCGGCCAGCTTGTGGAAGTGTTCAAGGACCGCGCGCTGGGGCTCCCGCCGCTCACGACGACACTGGCGCGGCGCATGATGGAGCAGACCAAGATCTACAAGGCATTGAAGGGCGTCCGCGGGCGCAAGCCGGTGGACCTGGCGGCACTGGAGCAGTTGCTGGTGCGCTTCAGCCAGTTGGTCGTAGAGCAGCGGTGGATCAAAGAAATCGACATCAACCCGCTGCTGGCCTCGTCGGAGCGGCTGATCGCGCTCGATGCACGCGTGCTGGTCCACGGGCCGGACGTGAAGGAAGAAGACCTGCCGCGGCCGGCGATCCGCCCGTATCCGACCAAGTACGTGTCCCCGTGGACGATGAAGGACGGCACGCAGGTGTGCATCCGCCCAATTCGCCCCGAGGACGAGCCCCTGCTGGTGAAATTCCACGAGACGCTCTCGGACCGTTCCGTGTACCAGCGCTACCTGCACATGATGAAACTGAGCCAGCGCGTGGCGCACGAACGGCTGACCCGGATCTGTTTCATCGACTACGACCGCGAAATGGCGCTCGTAGCCGAGAACAAAGACCCGAAGACCGGCGAGCCGCAGGTAATCGCGGTGGCCCGGCTGAAGAAGACGCATGGCACGAACGAAGCCGAACTGGCGGTCATCATCAGCGACGAATACCAGGGCCGCGGCCTCGGTACGGAGCTGATCAGGCGGCTGCTTGAAGTGGCGAAGGACGAGAAAGTCAGCCGCATCACCGGCGACATTCTGCCGGACAACCTGCCCATGCAGGCCATTTGCAAGAAGCTGGGCTTCCAGTTGAAGCGAGAGCCCGAGGACCCCGTGGTCCGCGTGGAACTCGAGATGGGCGTCCCAGCCTGAGAGTCGAAGCCAGGCGGGCCGGAGGCGTCCGGCCCGCCCGAGCGGGAGGTTGGAGGATGGCGGCAAAGACGATCAAAGTCGATTACCTCGCTCGCGTGGAAGGCGAGGGAGCCCTGCACGTGAAACTGCGGGGAGATCGGGTTGAAGACGTCAAGCTGAGAATCTTCGAACCTCCCCGGCTCTTTGAAGCGTTTCTGCGCGGACGGCGCATCGAGGAAGCGCCGGATATCACGGCGCGCATCTGCGGCATCTGCCCCGTGGCGTACCAGATGAGCGCAGTGCACGCGATCGAGCGGGCGCTGGGAGTGACGGTGGATCCCGCGGTGCGGCTGTTGCGGCGGCTGATCTACTGCGGCGAATGGATCGAGAGCCACGCGCTCCACGTTTACATGTTGCACGCGCCGGATTTTCTCGGCTACGAGGACGCGATCGAGATGGCGCGCGACCACAAGGAAACGGTGGAGCAGGGGCTCAGGTTAAAAAAGATCGGCAATGACTTGATGGCTGTGCTCGGCGGGCGCGAGATCCATCCGATTTCCGCATGTCTGGGCGGCTTCTACCGCGTGCCGTCAAAGAGCGAGCTGCTGGCCCTGGTCGAGGATTTGAAGTGGGCGCTGGAAGCCTCCGTCGCGACGGCGCGGTTCGTGGCGGGATTTGAATTTCCGGATTTCGAGCAGGATTACGAGTTCGTGGCGCTTTCCCATCCGGACGAGTACCCGCTGAACGAGGGCCGGCTGGTGTCGAACAAGGGCCTGGACATCGACGTTTCCGAATACGAGGAGCACTTTTTCGAGCAGCACGCGAAGCACTCCAACGCGCTGCAATCGCAGTTGCGCAAGCGGGGATCGTACCTGGTTGGGCCGCTGGCCCGCTACAATCTGAATTTTTCGAAGCTGACGCCAATTGCGCAGCAGACCGCTTGCGAGTGCAAAGCGGAGCCGCCCTGCCTGAACCCGTTCAAGAGCATTGTCGTGCGGGCGATCGAACTCGTGTTCGCATGCGAGGAGGCGCTGCGCATCATCGACGAGTACGAGCCGCCGGCGGCGCCCCGCGTGGACGTTCCGGTTCGCGCCGGCGCCGGCCAGGCAATCACGGAGGCGCCGCGAGGCATCCTGTATCACCGCTACGAGTTCGACGGCGAGGGCACGATCCGGTCCGCGAAGATCGTGCCGCCCACATCGCAGAACCAGCGGAGGATCGAGGACGATCTCTGGCAGTTCGTTCCGCGGATCGCAGCCCGTCCGGTGGAGGAGATTACGTGGCGGTGCGAGCAGGCGGTGCGGAACTATGATCCGTGCATCTCCTGCGCGACGCACTTCCTGCGGATGGAGATCGTACGGGAGTAGTGGGAAAGCCGCTGATTATCGGTTGCGGCAACCCGGACCGCGGCGATGACGCCGCAGGCTTGCTGGTTGTCAAACGGCTGCGATCGATGGGGATCGCGGCGGAAGAGCATAGCGGAGAGGGGCTGGCACTAATGGAAGCATGGAGTGGGGCCGGGAGTGTCATCCTGATCGACGCCGTAGTCACGGGCGCCGCCCCGGGCGCCATCTCCGTTTGGGACGCGCGGACAGCCCCGGTGTCCCGCGGCGCATTCCGCGCTTCGACGCATAGCTTCGGAGCAGCGGAGGCGGTGGAACTGGCGCGGGCGCTGGACCGGCTGCCAGCTTCGCTGACGATTTACGGCATCGAGGGAAAGAACTTCGAGCGGGGTGCGCGGCCTGCGCCGGAGGTCCTGGCGGCGGTGGAAGAGGTCGCGCAGCGAATCGCGGAGCAAGTACAAAGCATCACAAAGGAAGTAGAAGGTTGACGGGAACGGGCAGCATCGAACGGCGGCGCATCGCGCTTTACGGCGCGGTGCAGGGCGTGGGCTTCCGCCCGTTCGTCTACCGGCTGGCGACCGAACTCGGGCTGAACGGCACGGTGCTGAATTCGAGCGCCGGACTCGTGATCGAGGTCGAGGGCGAACACGCAGAAGTGGAGCGGTTCGCCGAGCGTCTGAGCCGGGAGCGTCCCGCCGCGGCTGTGGTGCTGGCGCGCGAGGAGAGCACGCTGGCGCCCGCCGGGTATGACAAGTTCGAGATTCTGGCGAGCGACGGAGCAGCCGAACCGGTAGCCAGCGTTCTGCCGGACCTTGCTACGTGCCCCAAGTGCCTGGCCGAACTGTTCGATCCCGCGAACCGGCGTTTCCACTACCCGTTCACCAACTGCACGGAGTGCGGCCCGCGGTACTCGATCATCCTCGACATTCCGTACGACCGTCCGGCCACCACGATGCGCGGCTTCACGCTGTGCCCCGATTGTGGGCGCGAGTACACGGACCCGGCCGACCGCCGCTTTCACGCGCAGCCGAACGCCTGCCCGCGCTGCGGTCCGCGGCTCTCGATGGAGCTTGGCGAAGCCGCCCGCGCAATTCGGGACGGCAAGATCGTCGCATTGAAAGGCATCGGCGGCTTTCAGTTGCTGGTCGATGCGCGGAACGAAGAAGCCGTGGCGCGGCTCCGGCATCTTAAGCGGCGCGAGGAAAAACCGTTCGCGTTGATGATGCCGTCGCTCGATGTGGCGCGCGAGTATTGCCGAATTTCGCCGGAGGAAGAGGCGGTGCTGCTCTCGCCGGCGGCGCCCATCGTACTGCTGAGGCCGCTGGGGAATCCGCAGTTGGCGAACAACGTGGCGCACAATTCGCCGTACCTCGGCGTGATGCTTCCCTACTCTCCGCTGCACCACCTGTTGATGCGCGAGTGCCCGTTTCCGGTAGTCGCGACGAGCGGCAACCTGAGCGACGAGCCGATCGCGATCGACAACGACGAGGCGGTGCGGCGGCTGAGCGGAATCGCGGACGTTTTCCTAATGCACGACCGGCCGATCGCGCGGCCCTGCGACGATTCGGTGGTGCGAGTCGTGCGCGGGCGCGAGAGCGTGGTGCGGCGCGCGCGGGGCTACGCACCGCTGCCCGTCCGGACGGCGAGCGCTCTGCCCGCGGTGCTCGCGGTGGGCGGGCATTTGAAGAACACGGTGGCGATCGCCGTGGGGCGGCAGGTGTTTTTGAGCCAGCACGTAGGCGACCTCGATACGGTGGAAGCGCGCCGCGCGTTCGAGCGGGCCATCGAGGACCTGTGCCGGCTGTACCGCTTCAAGCCCGAGATGATTGCCTGCGACATGCACCCCGACTATGCGTCCTCGCAATGGGCGGAATGCTCCGGGCTGCCGCGCGTGAAGGTGCAGCACCACCACGCGCACGTTGCGGCTTGCGCGGCTGAGAACGGCGTATCGGGTGCGTACCTCGGCGTGGGCTGGGACGGCACCGGCTACGGCACGGACGACACGATCTGGGGTGGAGAGTTTTTCGCAGTAGAGCGCGGGCGGTTCGAGCGCGTGGCGCACCTGCGCCCGTTCCGGCTGCCCGGCGGCGAGGCGGCGGTCCGCGAGGGATGGCGATCCGCGGCTGCCCTGCTGTATGAGACCGCCGGACCGGAGGCGGTGGAGAACGCGGTGATCCGGCGCATGCTCGAGCGCGGCATCAATGCGCCGATGACGACGAGCGTGGGGCGGCTTTTCGATGCGGTGGCGTCGCTGGCGGGCATTGCGCACGAGAGCCTGTTCGAAGGGCAGGCCGCGATGCTGCTGGAGCGGGCCATCGGCGGGCTGGAAACGGACGAGTGCTATCCGCTGAATGACGGCGACTGGCGGGAGATGATCGAAGCCGTGCGCCGGGACGCGGCCGCCGGAGTTTCGCGCGCGCTCATCGCCGCGCGGTTCCACAACGCGCTGGTCAACTGGATCGCCGATGTGGCGGAGCGCACCGGGCTGCGGCAGGTGACGCTCAGCGGGGGCGTGTTTCAGAATTCGTATCTGATCGAGCGCGCGGCGGCGCTGCTCGAGCGGCGCGGCTATCGCGTGTACACGCATCAGCGCGTGCCGGCCAACGACGGCGGCATCGCGCTGGGGCAGGCCGTGCTCGCGGGAGGAGATTATGTGCCTGGCAATTCCGGGGAAGATCGTTGAGATTATCGAAGACCCCGACCCGACGCTGCGGCGTGCGAAGGTCGATTTCGGCGGCGTCCGCAAAGAGGTGTCGCTGGCGTTCACGCCGGAGGCGGAGACCGGGAACTACGTGCTGGTGCACGTCGGCTTCGCGCTGAACGTGGTGGACGAGGGTGAAGCAGAAAAGATTTTCGAGCACCTCAAGGAGATGAGCGCGCTCGAGGAACTCGAGGAAGGTTCCGCTTGAAGTTCATTGACGAATACCGCGACCGGAAAGCGGTCGAACTGCTCGCCGGCGAGATCCGGCGCGCCGTCACGCGTCCGTGGACGATCATGGAGATCTGCGGCGGGCAGACACACACGATTCTGAAGAGCGGCTTGCAGGATCTGCTGCCGCCGGAGGTGACGCTGGTTCACGGTCCGGGGTGCCCCGTGTGCGTGACGCCCATCGAGCTGATCGATAAAGCGGTGGACATCGCGCTGCGCCCCGGCGCGATCCTGTGCTCGTTCGGCGACATGCTGCGGGTGCCGGGCTCCACGCGCAGCCTGCTGGACGCCAAGGCCGAGGGCGGCGACGTGCGCATCGTGTACTCGCCGATGGACGCGGTGAAACTGGCGCGCGAGAATCCGCATCGGCAGGTGGTGTTTTTCGCCGTGGGTTTCGAGACTACGGCGCCGGCGAATGCGATGTCGGTGTGGCAGGCGGCGCGCGAGGGGCTGGAAAACTTCTCGCTGCTGGTGGCGCACGTACTGGTGCCGCCCGCGATCGAAGCGATTCTGAATGCGCCCAACTGCCGCGTGAACGCGTTTCTGGCGCCCGGCCACGTGTGCACGGTGGCGGGCTACGGCGAGTACGAGGATCTGGCCGCGCGCTATCGCGTGCCGATCGTGGTCACCGGGTTCGAGCCGCTCGATTTGATGGACGGCATACGCCGTGCGGTGGCGCAACTGGAAAGCGGGCGCGCCGAGGTGGAGAACCAGTACAGCCGGGCGGTGGCGCGCGAAGGGAACGCCGCCGCGCAGCGGATCGTGGCCGAGGTGTTCGAAGTGTCGGACCGCCAGTGGCGCGGTATCGGCGAGATTCGGGCGAGCGGTTTGCGGCTGCGCGAGCCGTACCGGCGTTTCGATGCAGCCGAGCGGTTCGGACTCGCAGCCGCAGGCGCGCGCGAATCCACCGAGTGCCTCAGCGGGCTCGTGCTGCAAGGTCTGAAAAAACCTTACGAATGCCCGGCGTTCGGGACCAAGTGCACGCCAGAGCACCCGCTGGGCGCGCCGATGGTGTCGTCGGAGGGAGCGTGCGCCGCATACTACCAGTTCGGGAGGCGCGCGAATGAAGGAAATTAACCTGAGCTGCCCCATTCCCCTGCCCTCCCAGGACCGCATCGTGCTGGCGCACGGCGGCGGCGGCAAGCTGATGAACCAGCTTCTAGAGCGCGTGTTCCTGCCCGCGTTTTCGAACCCGGCGCTCGATGCGCGGCACGACGGCGCGGTGCTTTCCGCGGGCAATGCGCGGCTGGCGTTCACTACCGATTCGTACGTGGTCCGGCCGCTGTTCTTCCCCGGCGGCAACATCGGCGACCTCGCAGTGAACGGCACGGTGAACGACCTGGCGATGTGCGGCGCGCGCCCGCTCTACCTCAGCAGCGGATTCATTTTGGAAGAAGGGCTAGAAATGGAGACGCTGCGCGCGGTCGTGGAATCGATGCGGCGGGCGGCGGACGCGGCAGGAGTGGCGCTGGTCACCGGCGATACGAAGGTGGTGGACAAGGGCAAGGGCGACGGCATCTTCATCAACACCGCCGGGATCGGTGTCATCGAGCACGAGCTGAGAATCGGCCCGCAAGCGGTGCAGCCGGGCGACGCGGTGGTAGTGAGCGGCGATCTCGGGGCGCACGGGATCGCGATTCTGTCTGTGCGCGAGGGACTGGAGTTCGAGGCTCCGGTGGTGAGCGACACAGCGCCGCTGTGGGAACCGGTTGCGGCGTTGCTGAAGGCCGGCATCGAAGTGCACTGCCTGCGCGATCTCACGCGCGGCGGCCTGGCTTCCGCATTGAACGAGATCGCCTCCGCGCGCAAGGTGGGCATACGCGTCCGAGAGATGGCGATCCCGGTGGAGGAAACGGTTCGCGGAGCGTGCGAGCTGCTGGGCCTCGATCCGCTCTACATAGCCAACGAAGGGCGTTTTGCGGCGTTCGTTCCGGCGGCAAGCGCGGAGCGCGCAGTAGAGATCCTTTCCGCGTTCCCTGTGTGCAGGCAGGCATCGGTGGCCGGCGAAGTGACCGCGGATCCGGCCGGAGTGGTGGTTCTGGAAAGCCGCATCGGCGGCAGCAGAGTGGTAGATATGCTCAGCGGTGAGCAGTTGCCGCGAATCTGTTAGACCGGCTCTGCCGGTTACTGCGCCGGTTCGATGATGGCCGACATCGAGCCTTTCGATTCCGGCATCCGCCAGTCGGGGCCGTAGCTGCGGATCTGGTCGCGCGCAAATTCGGCTTGCGGCAGCTCGCAAGTGATGACGATTGTACGGCCGGTGGTGTCCACCTCCCTGGCGTGCGCGTACGCCTTGCCTTCCGAGAACAGAAACAGGCGCTGGAGCATCTCGATGACGTAGGCGTAGGTGTGCTCGTCATCATCGAGAAGGACGACGTGATACAGGGGGGTGAGTTGTTCCCGGTCGATTGTCTCCGATTCAGGAGCGATGCTCGTACCCGTCATTCGACCTATGCTCTCTCCAGGGAATGGTAAATCGAAGTTACGTTGGATCTGACTCCTTCGGCAAGGATCTCCGCCGGGGTCTTCAGGAACGATCCGGCGTCACCCCGCTTCGTACAGAGTGTGACGAACTCGCCATATCCGCCGTTGCGCAACGATTTGAGTTTGGCCGGCGTGATCGTCCGCGCGAGTTCCTCGACCGTGCGGCCCTCGCGCTTGCCCTCCTCGACCGCCGCGGTGAGTTCCTCGATGTAAGCGGCCATCTGGTCCAGCCGGTCGCGTCCCTGCTGTACCGGCCCGTGGCCCCCGATTACGTGCGTGAACTCGAACTCACCTATTGAACGCAGGGTGCGCGGCCACTCGCGCGGGTAGCCGTCGCCGATATAGGGGAAGAAGCAGTGGACCAGGTCGCCCGAAACCAGAACCTTCTTCTGCGGGCAGAAGACGACGATATCGCCGGCGGTGTGCCCGCGCCCGCGGAAGGCGAGGTGGAGGTCGTGCGCCTTGTCGTGGAGCACGAGGTCGTCGCGGAAGGTCACGTTGGGCAGCTCGGGTTTGTATGCCAGCAGCTCGCGCTCATACTCGCGCGTTTCTTGAATCATA
Organism: Acidobacteriota bacterium; assembly: GCA_029776225.1. Taxonomy (GTDB): domain Bacteria; phylum Acidobacteriota; class Terriglobia; order Bryobacterales; family Bryobacteraceae; genus Fen-330. The sequence continues at coordinate 32,754 of JAKOTR010000029.1, forward strand.
CGCTTGTAGTGAGCCTTCTCCTCGTCGGTGCGGGCGGCTTCGAGTTGCTTGCGGTAGCGCTGCAGGGTCTTGGGAATCTGCTCGAGGGAGGCTTCGAGGCGCGCCGCCCCGAATTCCTCGATGAGGCTGCGTGTGGCCGCACTGGAAATCACGTCGGCGCGCGGTGCGATTCGCTTGCAGGCCGGGGTGCCCTGCGTGTGGTCCCAGTGGAAGTGCGTGTTGACGATGTAGCGTATGGGCTTAGTGGTAAGTTCGCGCCGGAGTTGGGAGACGAGCGAAACCACCGCGGAGGGTTTCGAGGGCGTGTCCACGATCATCAGGTCGTTGGCATTCTCGAAGATGGCGGCGTTGCAGTTGATCAGCGCGGAGGGGCGCGCGACGGCCGCGTAGACGCCCTCGGCTACTTTTTCGATGTCAAAGACGGTGGGCAGGGTGGCGGCGGCCTGGGTTTGGGCGCGAGCGGCCCGGAGCGCAGCCCGCTCAAGCACGGCGGCGCCGAGTGCCCAGGCGAGGAACCCCCGGCGGGAATGAGAGTGCATGGCAGCCTCCAATTTATTGATCCTACTGCAAACAGCAGGCCGCGGCTTTGTGGGATTCTGCTACAATACCTAAGGAAAGGGGGCGTAACGGATTCGACGGGATTGTACCGAAGCGTAGAGGCGTGCCGGGTTCCGAGCTCCCGTAAAACGATCGGAAACCAAAAACTGCCAACACGCAGTTTGCTTACGCTGCCTAATTAGCCAGGCAGCCGCTCCGGCCGGTGGGCCCGCCCGCCGGTTAGTGAGTGTCATCCATGCGGGATAGGCGCAAGGCTGCGGTCCGAAGCCCCAAGCCGAAACTAACCGGACTAGGGTGTCAGGTTCTTGCCGATTCTGACCGCGGCGCCCGAAACAAACCGAATCGGCTACGCACGTAGGCTCCCGCTTAGGGCTTTCTCGGACGCGGGTTCGACTCCCGCCGCCTCCACCAGGTTGTCTCCCCCGTTTTCAATCAGTCGACGAACTTAAGTTTTCTGTGCCCTCTGGTGTACCCTTCGTTTCGAGGTGCTCGAGCCTTCTCCTGGTCACCTGAATACTTGTCGTAAGCGCCAAGAAACACGATCATCTCCGCGCGTGTAAAAGGCAACCGTCGCGCGCCTGCACAGGTGTGAGCGTACCGAATGTTCGCGGGAGGTCCACCGCATTGGCAAACAGAGCGAAATTACGTGTCAACCTGCCACGAAAGTTGCCGGATATGCTAGCTGTATGCGCTCTGCCTATGTCGGTATCGATGTCGCGATCGCAAAGGGTAAGCACCTCCCAGTGGTAGTCAGCACACTGGAAGAGGGTCGGCTTATTCCCCGGCCGCTCAAGAGACTGGGTGTGGCGCCGCCGCGCGGTTCGGGCAACACTAAGGTTCTCGATCCTGCCTGGCGACGGTCTTTCGCCATCGAGACAAAGCGCTACCTCTTGCAGGTGTGCGACCGGCTCGGGCTGACTCCCATGAGGATTGCTATTGACGCCCCCAGTTCGCCGCGCGCGGCTCACGACAGGCGGCGCGCCGCCGAACTGGCGCTGGACCATGCTGGTATCAGTTGCTATACAACGCCGAGCATGGCCGAATTTGAGTCGATTCGGGACGCAGTGAACCGACACTTAGAAGCGGGAAGCCCGGAGAATCGTATTCCACACGCGAATCAGTTGTGGATGCTGGCGGGATTCGAACTTTTCAGGGAACTTGCGGAAGTCGCCGGATGCCTCGAAGTATATCCACAGGCCACAGTGCGTGTTATCGGTTGCGGGTGTAGGCACAAGTCAGCACCCAATGGCGTTCAGGAGCAGCTTACTGCTGCAGCCCGCTACACTGGTTGGCCGACGGAAAATACTTCCGAGCGTGTTCTTGAAGAGATCGCTTGGGGAGCACCTCATGACAGGCTGGACGCTTACCTCGCCTCGTGGGTGGCGAGCCTCTCTGAGAACGACAGGTCGGCCTTTGGGAAGCCACCGGACGACGCTATTTGGGTCCCGCGCCAAGCGGCCATATGTGGCCGGCATGCGCCAGCTTCCGAACCGATCGCGGCCCCGGCTTGCCACACGCCACAGAGTCAAACTCGGCAATCCTCCGCTAGTCACGCGATGCTGGTCTGCCCGGCGTGCGGCAAGCATTCATTCAAACGATGGCCTTGGGGTTGGGATGCTCACGCTGCACACACGTGCTCCGGATTGACAGAAACGGAACCCGGTGCGCGGAAAAAAGAGTTCCGTCAACGCTTTGCAGAATATTTCTAGGTGAGCAACAGGTCCTCTGGTCGCCTGGGTTGCTCAACAAAATTGGCCCTAGACGCGAATCCGAGCGGTCATCCTCCCGGACAGCAGATGCTATTGGCAATGGGAAGCCGGCTCATTGGCAGCAAGTTCCCTCTTCACCTCCCCCCGAACCTGGTACGCACCGAGTACAGGCCGGTCCGGGCAGTGATGAACAGGGTCTTCTTGTCTTTGCCGGCGAACGCCAGGTGAATCGGACGTTCGGGCACATCGATCGTTTCGATCAGCTTTCCAGCCGGGCTGTAGACGAAGATGCGGCCGTTGGCTATGTAGACGTTGCCCTGCGCGTCTACGGCGACAGACTCACCGCCCTGATTGACAAACTGCCTGATGTTGGTTACCGAGCCGTCCGGCCGGACTGTTCCTTCGTAAGTCACGACATTCGCTTCGTCTGTAAAGTAGGCTTTGCCGCCCGGAACGACGCATTGCAGACCGAAGCGAACCATAGGACCTACTTTCGCGCCCCAGAACCGCTCGTCCTTGATGAATTCTCTGCCCGCGGCAATGAACATGGTGCCGTCGGGAGATAAATAATGCCCGCCTGGCTTTTCGATTCTGGCCAGCGACACTTCCCACTCTCCTACGGGCAGCACGGGAATCAGGCCGGGCCGTGGCACCACGTCCTCGGCTTTCAGAATTCTGATGTCCAGTCCGGGGGCGTCCGGGTGGAAAGCATATACCGCGTTCGAGCCGAAAGTGGACACCACCATCACATTGCCTGCCTTGTCGATGGCAAGATTGACCGGGTCGAGGGCATCATCCCGGACGATGAAAAGCTGCCGCGATTCATCAGCCCACCTGTAGATTCGCTGGCGGTAGGGATCGACGAAGTAGAAGTCGCCCGATGGATGGGCAGCGCCGCCGGATATGTTGAAAAACCCGCCGGCCAATTTTTCGACCTTTGCGCCAGGCGCAAGCACAGTGGAAGTGGGTTTCGGCTTGGGCGCCGGGGGATTGCCGGTCAACGTCAGCCAGGCGAACTCGCGCTCCCCGAGCCGGGCGTTGTGCGTCGAATCGTAGACTGTCGAGTCGAAAGCCACCCGGCTGTTGCTGTAGTTGTGCATGTTCCGAAAGCGAATGTTCTTGGAGTTAGTAACTTTGACAGCGTACGGAAACGGATTGTAAGAACTGATCACTCGGTAGATATGAGTATTTGCAAAGGTGATATTACTGGAATCCTGAACTTCGATCGCGGACGAGAACGGCGACTCGCCGCGCTCGCCTTCCGTTTGCAGGGCGTAAAACTCCCAATTGGAGGCCCGGCGGATCAGTACTTCGTAGCGCACGTGATGTTCGCTTGACATTTGGTAAACGCGCCCTGGGGTCGTCGTGTCCGAAACCAGCATGCCGGAAGAGGCGAACGGGCTGGGAGTCCAGATGTCGAAGAACGTTCCTCCCCCGCCGTCGGTGACCCACAGACTCGTGTATTGGGAGTCCCACCGCCGGTTAATGTTCGGGTCGGCGGTGCGGTTGTTGTTGTAAATGGGCAGCGGGCCTCCACCCGGAGCGGACGGCTGCGGCGTGCCGTGCCCGCCATGGAAGCGGACATCATTCATGAGCGAATCCCTGCCGGCCATCCACTTCACTCCGAGAGCGCGCGGATTGATGCCATTCGTGTAGATGCCCAACCCGATCATGATGTTCCTGCCGCCCTTCGGAGCAACCACCATGGGAACGGGACTGCCAATGCCCTGAAACGCGGGAGTGCGGTCCTTCAACTCAAGCCGCGTCGCGCTCGGGTGCATACCGATCAGCACGCTATCCGGCCGGAGGGTGATCGTATCGCTGATGATGTATACGCCGAGCGGGAAGTACAGCGTCCTGTGGGCCGCCACGGCTTTCTTCAGCGCTTCCGTGTCGTCTGTCTCGCCGTCGCCTTTCAATCCCAGCGTCTTGACGTTGACCCAGGTCTCGCACGGGGGCAGCGGCGTAAGGTCTGATGGAACGGGAGCGGGCATAGCCTTGAGCGGAGCCGCTTCGAACTGGGTTTTGTACTGCCCGATTGCCGCCAGGTCGTCGAAATGAAGCCCGTGCGCGAACACCTTCACCTCGTAGATCTCGCCGGGCGCCGCAATTCTCTTTCCGCTCTGCCGGTAAAAAGCAAATTGCGGAACGCGCCTGCAGACGACGTTCTCCATGTTGATCTGATTGCGCGCCGAGTTTTCCAGGCTGATGATAATGGCCGGCCCGGAGATGTCCTCCATGTAGCCGTCTTTGATCCATAAGTTCTCGGCTATGTCAGGTTCGATTTCGATCGCGGTCGGGACGTTTTTGAAACGCGGCCGCACCATGGTGAGCGCAGCCGCACGGTCGCGAATGGCCGCAACGCGTTGGCCCTCAAAGTAGGCATCCACGGCGGTGAACTGCCAGCTTGGCGAGGGCGTGGGTGTCCAGATGCCATACTGGCCTCCGAAGAAGCGCACATCCTCCATAACATTGCCGGTTTCGTGAACCCCGGCGAGCCCGGAGCCGATGCGGAAGTCCATGTGCGCCAGAAACGAATGCTGCGCGTACTTGCCCCGGACTCCGACCGCTCCCGGGTTGCCGTCGCCAATCTCGATATCGATGTTGCTCATTCCGGAATAGAAGGTTCCGGGGCCTGCGTCGCGGGGTTGCATGCTCGCTGCGCCGCCGCGGCCTCCAGGCGCTTGCCCGCGCCCTCCCGGACCCCACCCTGGCCGTCCGCCGGCAAAGAACACCATGTAACGGGGTTGGCTCGGATCCTGAAAGCCGGGCGTACTGCTTCCAAGAACCAGCACCGGCCGGTTGGCGCCGTATCCGATCACCCGAATGGACGGCCAGACATAGATCGTCTTGGTAATTCGGTACCGCCCTTCGGGAACGAAAACGACGCCCATGCCCGAGGTTTCCTGAACTTTGTTGATCGCCTGTTGAAGCGCATCACTGTCGTCTGCAATCCCGTCACCTTTGACCGGGAAGTTTTCCGGAGTCAGGTACACCGCTTTGGGATCATCCAAACGGACCGTGTAGTAAGATTTGCACCATACGGGAACCGCGACCAGCAGAGCGGCCGTAATCGTGAGTAATCTCTGCATAACTATTCCTCTAACGAAACAAACAGACCGAACGTTTGACAGTGCAGAAGGATCGCACGCTCTTCTGAACTCCGACTTCCAAGCTCGAGCCGCCGGCTGCGAACGGTAACGACGGGCATCTCAGGTTAGCCCTGTTTGCCGGACAATGGCAGGCGTCTTACACCTGCCCTCGCGTGAAACCCGATTGGGCGATTACGGTTTGGCCTACTGCCGAATCTCCACCACGCTCTTCGGCATACGTGCCGCCCCAGTTGCCTCCCGCCGCTGGTTCAGATCATTGTCGGGAACGAAGACGGCCACCCAGGGTGCGCTTGGGTCGGACATCTTTCCTTCCCAGACCACGGTTTCAACGGCGCCGGGCTTCAGGTCAAACTGGCGTTCCGGTTGTGACAGCACCAGGTTGTCGGCGCGAACGGCGACGGTGTGCCTCCCGGAACCTTCAATGATTGTCTTGATGGAGACTCTGCCATTGGTGGTCGAGTGGCCCTCAATGCGAAGATCGACACTCTTGCCAGCTCTGAGATCCAACGAATAAGTCCCGCCCGGCAGCAGAGTGACTCTCTTCTTTGTCCCGCTCCCGGTCACCTCGTATTCGCCTTCCGGCAGCATGCCGCGGAAGCTGAAGGTAGCCGGGTCCGGGTCCAGGCGGGTGATGGCGCCCGTGGTCACTTCCCGGAAAGTCACCGGCTCACGCGCGTGGTCTCCGGCAACGAAGCCCGTCACGAGTGCGGGCCCCGCGAGATCGCGCATCAGCCAGAACCATCTCGCCACCGGAACCACCCAGACTTCTTTCCAGTTGTGACAGTTTTCGGCAGGCCAGTAAGGAAGATCCGTGTTGCCGCGGCTTTGGATGCCTACCGGGAGCGACCCCACAATATCTCCCGACATCGCCGTATATTGCGGCGCGTAGTCGTAGCCTTCGCCCCACATGGTGCTCTGCACGAAGGGATTCCGGCCCAGCGCCCACTGAAGCTGCTGCTGAGCGAGCGCATTGAGGTCGAAGTTGCCGCGGAGGTGCGCAGCCGCGGATATACCCTTCGCCTGGCTGAGGATCGTGCCGTGGTTGCCACGAAACTCGAACCAGACGGGAAACAGCCTGACGTAATGATGCGGCCCCACCTTTACCCCGTTCAAGACCTGTTCGCGGAAGGCCTCCGGAGTCGCGCCCTGGCCTCCGCGGACTTCCTTATACTCCTCGTCGTGATATATGGAGTTTGCCAGCATGCCGTAGGGCTGGGTAAACTGCGCCATCGCCTTCTGGAAGTAGTCCGAGTAGAGCGTCACGGCGGAATACCACTTCATCCAGTCGGGATGGTCTGGAAAGAGTTCGCACAGGCGGGTCAAAGCGACCAGCGGCGCCGCCTCGGAGCTGTTATGCGAGTACCGCAGAATTCGCTTCTTGTCTGGTCCTGTATAGAAGTAGCCGGTCAAGGGATAGGTCAATTCCGGCAGGAAGCTGCGTTGCTGGGAGGCGACTATCGTTCGCGCGAACTCGAGCGATTTATCGGCGTACTTCCGGTCCCCGGTCGCCTGCCATAAATCGAGACCGGCGATCACGGCGCGGCCGAGCAAGTCCGTTGCGGGCGCACGTTGAGAAGACTCCAGGAACTTCATCCCGAAATCCCAGTCTCGAACCGCCGCCTTGAGAGCGTATCCGGCAAGGATTGGATCCGAAGCCTTCAGTACCCTGGCGGCAATCGCCTCCGCTGCTGCAGCGGAAATGTTCGATCCCGCGTTGTTGCTCGCCTTGCAGATGACGTCATCGACGTCGCCGATAATTCCGTTGGTCCAGCGGTCGAGCTGGCAGAAGCCGGGACGGGCGCCGTCGTCGAAGGATGTCTTCATGAGCCAGTCCAACCCCCACTTCGCCTCCTCAATCAGCCTGTCCAAGAGCGCGGGATCTTCATTGCGGGCTTGCAGGCGCTCCGCCAGGCTGAACATGGCGTAGGCGGCATCGGCCGTGTTGACCAGGGATTGCGACAAATCGCCCGCGTCATGCCACCCTCCGTTGACCACCATCCTCTTGTCTCCGTGCAGGAGCATCCAGTCGCGATGGCAGATGTCGTGAACACCCGGGATCGCGTAGCCGCAACGCTCGACGTAGAAGAAGTTGATGGCTTTCCAAATGCTGGACTTCCACACGTCGTTGTCAATTCGGAACGGCCGCGTCGTGCGGTCTCCGGCGCGGATGATGTAAGTGCCCGGAGTGCGGCACTCGGAAAAATCCATTACCTGGAAGGTGCCGATCTGTGTCTTGACTTCCGATACAGTTTTTGAGAGCACCGGAATCCCGTTTTCGACGTTGATCAGCTCGAAGCGGCGCGCTTTGAGATCACTGGCGATCGCGCTTTTCGGCGAACCCGTTTGGTAACCCGAGTGGCTGAAGGAAATCTCACCGGGGGCGACATTCCAGCCCAGGTAGTGATCCGCCTCGACCTTCTCGAGTTCGAGCGCGTCGATATAGAAAGTCGCTACTGGAGTGGCGCCGGGCTCATTTCCCTGTAACAGGTAAGTGAAGTCAATCGCGGTGACTTTGTCGCGCGGAAGGTTTGCAATTTCCCAATTGACCCGGTTCCATTGCTGGTTTTGGAGGATGATGTAGTTCCTCCCCATCTTGTTGTACACATCGGGCACCTTCTCTGCGCCGTCATTGTGAAAGAGAAGCATCATGGAGACGACCCGGAATCCAGGGAGGTCCGGATATACCCAGAACGACAGCCGGTTCCAGGCGGACCAGTCCTCGCCCGCAACGACGCGCGTGGCCGAAGTACCGCCATAGAAGCGTGTGGTGGGAATGGGCGTGTCGCCAGTGGTGCGGCTGGTAAGGCGAACCGAGCTGGAACCGCTGATCGCCCGCTCCTTGCTGAGGGTCATTTCTCCCTTTGCCTGTCCCGAGTTCTGAAGCCTCCACGTGGACAGATCTTCGGCGTCATCCAGCAGCTTGCGCTCTATGACCGGCTTGTTCAGCCACCTGGTCTTGATCGAGTTGGTGTAATCGTTGGGGATAGGCATCCGAGGGGGAATTTCGGATACGAAAAGTAATGCGGGAACAGCGATTGACAGGCCAATAATTTTCATGTCAACACCTGAACCGAACTATAATACTGAGCCACGAACGGGAAAACCGGGCCTGGCTCCGGTTCGGTTGCCGGAGCCAGGCCGTTGCAGGTGCAGCTTAAGGTAAGGAGTCGACTCCCTACCACTCGATTCTTGCGGAGAGCTGGCCCGTGCGCCTGCCGCTCGCCGCTGTCACGTTACCGAAATAGGAATTGTTCATGTTCATATTGGGACCGCCAATATAGTGGCGGTTGAACAGGTTGAACAGTTCCAGGCGGAACATCAGCCTCGCCCTCTCTTTGAGCGAGAAGCTTTTCATCAGAGTGGCGTCCTCGCTCCAGTTCCACAGACCGCGAACCTGGGGGAAGCGGTTCGGGCTGTTGCCGAGGGATTGAGGGGCGGCATCGCTAAAGGCAGTCGGATCGAAGAAGCGGTTGCCCGGATCGTTTGCATCCCACGGGTTGAACTTGTCGGGGTCGAAGACTCTCTTGAATCCGCCAGGGGGCGTGTTGAAGTTCGCGTAGATCGCCGGCCCGTTCCAGAAGTTCGGCGTCACACGCGAGTTCGGATGCCCTAGCGGCGTGCCGCTCGCATAGTTCAGCAGGGCCGAGATGTTCCAGCCGCCGACAATCGCATTCAGAATCGGATGCGCATTCGCGAGCAAGGCCCTGTTCCGGCCGATGGGAAGGTCCCAGGTCATGACGGCCTTAAGAACATGGGTCCGGTCGTTTGAGGTGACCGCTTTGTCCGCGCTCCGGTTATAGGTATTCTGAATGCCGCCGCCGCTACCGCCGTTCGCGACATTCCCCACATTGGAAATGTTCTTGGAAAACGTGTAAGCGCCGTAGATGTGGTAGCCCTTCGACATTCGCTTCGTGACGATCAGATTGAGGGAATGATAGGTGCTGCTCCCCACCGGATCGCCGTAGGCCGAAAGGCTTCGCCCCTGGAGCTGCGGGAACGGCAGGAGTGTGTAGGCTCCCAGGCCGACAAATCCCGGGTAGGGATAAGGCAAGCCGGCCGCCGCTGCCTGTTCGGGACTGCTGATCGTTTGAGTCAGGACAGCGCCCCGTGACAATTCATCCGGGTGAATCTGGTTGGGAATCACGTTGCCGCCGGCGTGCAGCCGCGTACCGACGCTGCCGCGCCACTCCAGGTCGATTCTCAAATCCTGGGCGACCTCGGATTGGAAACCGAAGTTGAAGTTCTGAACGTATCCCGAAATCGTGTAGTCAGGATGATACCTTCTCCCCCCAAACCTCGCCGCGTAGGAGGGATCCATGTCGGGAGGCCGCTTGACGTCGGCCGGGAATCCGTCGTCGATATTGAACACCGGCAGGTAAATTCCCTTGCTGTCCGCGGCCGCCTCATTGGTCTCGTTGAAGCCCGCACGCCAGGGGTAGGTCCAGCCGAATCCTTCCGGCGTGTAACTGATTCCGTAGCCGGCTCGCATCACAACTCGCGGAGTGATCTGGTATGCCAGGCCCGCCGTCGGACCGAAGTCACGCCAGTGGCCGGGAGCAATCGTCCTTCTCCCCGTGCGGCCGGGCCCGCTGCCGGCGTACTCGACCGCGCCAGGAATTCCTCCGAAGTTCGGGTCCGGGAGGTTGGGGTTGAAGTTCGCAAATTCGTTGTTTTTCTCGTAGTGCGCGGCATTGCCGCTCCAGCGCAATCCAATATTCAGTGTCAGCCTCCGGTTCACTTTCCAACTGTCCTGAATAAAGGCGGCGCCGTAAGCGGTCGAGGTGATCGGGCGGAAAATCGGGCCCAGCGTCGCGCTGTTCACCTCTCCCAAGAGGAAGCTCGCGAAACTGTTGCCGATACGCGATGTAAAGCTCTCGCCCGGAATCGCCGTTGTGCGCGCAGCGAAGTTGAAAGTGCCGCCGGTATTGTTGAACTGCTGCGAATCGTAGCGCAGGCTGTTCCACTCGAAGCCGAACTTGAGCGTGTGGCTGCCGCGATACCAGCTAAAGCTGTCGGAGACGATTATGTTGCGGTAGAATTCGTCGCGGTTCGCGTCGTGGTTCCAGGATTGGAAGGTCACGACGGGCGAACTTCCCAGGTTGATCACGGGCCGCGTCACCTGGTCGTCCGGGGCCCCAAGGCCGACTCCCTTGATCCCCCACTCGTCGGCGAAATGCTTCCCGATCTGCCGGCTGCGGAAAGCGTTGCCATTGTTGTTGAGGCCGACTTTCAGGTGGTTCATCTTCGTCGGACTGATGATCCAGTCGTACGAGACATTCCAGTTATAGCCCCGGCGATGCTGCCGGATAGATCGGGACAGCGGGCCTCCGAGGTCTGGGTCTAGTAGCGACCAGACCTCACTCACGTTTTCCTGAAAGTGGCGGGGGAACCCGTGCTTGTAGTAGTAGCCTGAAAGCCTGTGGTTGCTGGAGAACGAATGATCGACCTTCAGACTGTAATTCCGTGCGTCCATCCGGTTTTGATTCGACGTGTAGCTGTTGCGAGTGAGATCAGTGTTCACCGGCTGGTACCACTCGTTGAACACCTTTGCGAAGTTTCTGGCGACTGCCGAAATTCTATTCGCCGGAATGATGTTGCCCGGGAACGGATCCGCGACGTAACGGTTGCCGACCAGCCGGAGCGTGGTGGGATCGTAAATCATCCCTTCGAATACCTGCCGGCCGAGGGCGTCGACTCCTACCACGGTAGGCTGCAGCAGCCGGCTCAGGTCGCCTTCCCACATTTCCGGCTGGGGCACGTGCCTCGAGAGGGAACCGGGCCCTACCGTGGCCAGAAGGAACCTTTCCGCCGTGAAATAGAAGAAGGTTCTGTTCCGGCCGTCGTACAGCTTGGGGATGTACACCGGTCCGCCAATACTGCCTGCGTAGTTCTTCTGGCGATCCATCGGCCTGCGGAACGCCGTGTTCGTGGGATCGGCCGCCAGCAGGCGGTTGTTGTTCCAGTCGTTCGCATGGAGGAACTCATTCCGCAGCGTGTAAAACCCCGTGCCGTGAAGCTGGTTGGTTCCGGATTTCAGAATGAAGCTCAGAGTTCCGCCGCTCTGCCGGCCGTGCTCAGCCGTCGAGGTGCCGGTGATAACCGTGAGCTCTTGAATCGCCTCGGCGGAAATGCTCGCCTCCGCGAAATCACCGGGCAGGAAGCCGGCCAGATTGGTCATGCCGTCCACCAGGACGCCCGCGCTGGCTCCGGGAGTCCCCTGAATCGACATCGTGTAGTCCGAATTTCTCACGCCCGGCACGATTGCGGCCGCAAAAGCCGCCATGTTTCGCCCCCGCCCGCTAAAAGCCAGCGGGAGGGCGGAAAAGACCTGCGAGGTAACGCTTTCCGAAGTCTGCGAGGTCTCCGTCTGAAGCAGGGTCGCCTCCGCGGTGACGGTCACCTGCTCCGTGAGCTGGCCAACTTCCAGCGTCAGGTCGATTCGTGCTATTTGGCCCGAGGTTAAGGTGATGCCTTCTCGAACCAGCGTTTTGAATCCTGAAGCCGAGTAGGTCACCGAATACTCGCCCGGCGGCAGAGCACTGATGGTATAGCTGCCGACCTCGTTGGTTGTCCCCTCGTACGAGACGCCGGTCGCGACGTGCCTGGCTCTGACGGAGACGCCCGGCGTCACCGCTCCTGTGCCGTCCGTAACGATACCAGTAATCGATGCCCTCTCAATCTGACCCCACAGTGGGGCGTTAGCCGCCAGAATCAGCAGGGCGATAGCAAAGCACACACTTCCCTTCCCTGTTTTCATTTGGATCTTTCTCCTGTACACCCACCGGTACCCCCGAGTAAATACTGCCGACCCCGGTCGTGGGTGTCGTCCGGTCCACTAGTCGGGCGCCTCGCTTGACGGCGGCCTTAAACGCGCCCCTTCCCCTCTTGGAAGCCGGGCTCCTTGCGATTCCCCACCGCTAGCCCGCCTGCCGGCGACTGCAGAATACCCAGCCGGCTGCCAGCCAGAAGTTGGAATCGCTTCGAACCGCCATTTTCGATGCGGGTGATTTCGTTGGCCGTCATCTGACGCCCAGAACCCTGAACGCAGCAATCACTATAGGGCCCGGCAGTTGATCCGACAATGCTATACCGGCTAACAGGCGCACGCGGTGCTTATTTTTCAATGGCGTTAGCGGAAGTCATTAACCGTTAGCCGCGGCGTGTAACAGGCTTGCCCCGTGTGCGCCCGACTGTCGTTACCGGTGCGCAAACAGGCTCGTGTAAAAGAAGGAGGGCGCAATCCAGCGCATTGGGACACCCTTCGCTAAACTATTGAAAATCCAAGCTTTTCACCGGAAAAGCGACGCCATCCGGGCCGTGGGCGGCGCCCGATATTCCTTGTATAATGTGCTCCATGGTGCCCAGAGAGGGTCCCCGCAGTAATTTTGAAGCAGAGAGGGCGGAACTCGAGGCTGTACTGTCATCCCGAATCTTCACTCGCGCCCCCAGCCTCTCAAGAATTCTCTCTTACGTCTGTCAGAAGTATTTCGAAGGCGACACCAACAGCATCAAGGAATACAACATTGGGGTGGAGGCACTGGGCCGGGGACCAGACTTCCAGCCGAGCACTGACAGCATTGTGAGAGTGGAGTTCTCCCGCCTGCGGAAGCGGCTTCAGGAGTTTTATCAGACCGAGGGGAAAGACCGCCCGCTCGAACTGCAGCTCGCGCCGAGCGGGTACATGCCGCGGTTCGTTCGGCGTGACAAGGGACCGGCGGCAAACGGAGAAAACGGGAACGGTCAACCTGCGATAAAGTCCGAGCGGGTGGAACCGCCTGCACCCGAGCCGGCCGCACTGACGGCTGGCGGAACTTCCCACCCTCGGCTTCAGTTTTCACCCCGCGTTTTTGGCCTCGCCGTGCTGTTGCTCGCCGTTCTCGCGGGGCTGGTCTATGGACTGTTTCACCTGGCTGCCGGCGGCGATGGCGAAGCGACCGTAGCCGCGGGCGTCACATCTGTTACAACCGGATCCTCCAAGCCTGGGGATCTGCCGAGGCCGCCGGAGCCCGGCGCGGGATCGCGTGAAGCGATCCGGATCTCCGTGGGATCCACGCTGCCCAAGTACATCGATGTGAACGGCCACACCTGGCTGGGCGACCGCTGGTTCGAGGGAGGAACCGCCATCACCCGGACAGATCGCCGTGTCTTAGGGACCCTCGATCCCCACCTTTATCAAACGGCGCGCCAGGGCCGGTTCCAGTACAAAATTCCTCTGGCGCCCGGGCGTTATGAGCTGCGACTGCACTTCGCGGAGATTGTTCTTGGAGAGAGTACCGTAGAATCGAGCGCCGACGGCGTGCGCCGCTTCGACATTACACTCAACGGCCAACTCCTGCTGAATGGCCTGGATATCGTCTCCGACGCTGGCGGGCCGAACATGGTGAACGAGAAAATCTTCGTCGGAGTGTCCCCCGCCGAAGACGGGTTTTTGCACTTGGGCTTCTCGCCTTTCAGGGACGTGGCGCTTCTTAACGGCATTGAAATTCTGCCCTCGGACGGGAAAAAGATGCACCCCGTTCGAATTGTTACCGGCTCGCGGGCGCATTACGATTCGAGCGAAGCTTTCTGGTCAGCCGACCGTTACTTCAGGGGCGGCAACATTGCCCGCCGCTCGGCGCACGTCCAGGCAACCGATCCCGGTCTTTACGCCACTGAGCGTTGGGGGAATTTCACTTACGTGATTCCTGTCGCCAAAGGCAGGTACACTCTTACGTTAAAATTCGCCGAATCCTATTTCGTTGAGCCGAATGTGCCGCCGGGGGCCCGCCTGTTCGATGTCTACTGCAACGGGGTGGCGCTGCTGCGGAACTTCGACATACTCAAAGAGGCCGGACGGCCGAACTACGCCATCGACAAAGTTTTCAAAGGCGTAAGCCCAAACGCACAGGATAAGTTGATCATTTCGTTCGTTCCCGTCCAGGATTACGCAATCATCAACGCGATAGAAGTTGTTCAGGAGTAAGACCGTCAAGATTCATTGACGGTCATCGGCGACGTCAGTACTGACGTAGAACGGGATGTTCGCCGTGGCTCCGTTGCCATTTCCGTCCGTGACGTAGACGAAGACGCGGTAGGCTCCTTCCTGTGCGGGAGCTTTGAAGATCAACTCCGGGCCCTCCGCCTTCACGATCAGCTCGGGCATCGGCTCCGCCGGCTTTTCTCCTCTCCCTGCGTAGGCCTCAGGCCGCGCCACCTCTTGCCGGATGTCCCAATGGAACGTGAGCGGATCCTTCTCAGGGTCGTCCGCGCGGATTACCGCCTTATGTTCAGAGCCGGGCTTCAGGTAGACGCTATCGCGTGCCGCGCGGCTGTCGATTCGAAGGTCTTCGAGCCGGGGAGCCCGGTTGGCGGGCCACTTGCCCGTCCAAAAGTATTGCATCACGTTCACAGCCTCGGTTCGTTCCCCGGTCGGCAAATGCATCCCAAACCAGGTGTGCGTGTGCTCGTGGCGCTGGCCCCAAATGAACACGTAGGATCCGAGACACATCTCCTGGTCCTTCCCCATCACGCTCTCGTACCGTTCAAAATAGCGCTCCGCCTTCTCCGTACTGGTCTCCTCGATGCGTGCGTCCCACTTCGTACGCGGCACTTGCCACCAGCCGGAAGGCCCCCACTCCGTGACGATGTAGGGCTTGTCCCATCCATACTTTCGGATCTTGTCGGGAACCGTCTCGACGCCCCGGTAGTAGTTGATTCCCAGCATGTCGAGGTCGGGAGCAAGCTCGCGGACGTCCACAATATCGCCGCGATTGATGGAACCATCCCCCAGCACCGTCAGCGTGGGGTGATTGGGATCGACTTCGTGAATGAAACGCGCGACGTCGTTGACAGCGTTCCAGACGCGTTTGTTCGTGTAGTCGAACACGCTGAGCTCATTCCCGATCGCCCACGCAAGAACCGCGGGGTGGTCCTTCAACTGCAGGACCCTCTGTTTGATCGCCTCAAACTGCTCGCGGACGGCTTTCTCGTCACTGTAGTCGAAGTTGTCGACCTTTTCCGTGCGCATGCGGAGGTTTACCAGAACGCTCAGGCCCAGGCGGTGCGCTTCATCGAGCGTCGCCACGCTCCCACTCGAGCGAATGGAGTTCGCGCCGTGCGCCACGAGGTCCTTCATGGGAAACAGGCCGCCCCTGTCGCCCACATACACGACGCCCTTGATGTAATACGGCTGGCCACCCCGGTACAGGCGGAAGCGGCCGTTTTCCTTGCGGATTTCCGTCTTGATGGGGCCCTCCGGGCCCGCGGTTTGAGCGTTGAGCAACCACCCGCAGGTGGCGAGCAGACCGGCCAGGATAATCACAACAATCGGTGCTTGGCCTCGGAGTGAGTTCGGCATCGCTGTCATGATACCCCGAACGCCGCCGCTGGCCGGAGGCACATCAGCACCCGACAACCACCTGTCGCAGAAGTTCACCCGTTCGAAGCCAGGTTCACTCGCTGCTGCGCCGCTTTCAGTCGTGCCCAAACACGATCATCAGCAGGCGGATCTCGTCGTAGTCGGCGGCACGTGAGAGGTCGCGGAGCGATTGCTGCGCGGTCGCGGTGATTCCGTGGGCCTTCAGCCTGCGTTGCAGCGTATCCGAGCTGGTGTGGGTGAGGCTCGCCAGCGTCGACAGAGGGGCGTCCAGCAGCGCCTGTTGCACGGAATTGCGTAGGTCGTGAGGTGTCGGGATTCCCCAGGAAGAGAACGACGCGGCCAGGATCACCAGGAATGCAATAATGCTTGCCCTGCTCCAGCGGAATCGAAAATAGTTCGTAAAAGGCCGGATATTCACCGCAATATGAGCGCACGAGGCCGCGACGAAGAGCCATGAGAACCACTCGTGCGCGACGGACGTTAGCCCCAGGTCCCAACCAAAGAACATCAGAACGCCGGTGACCGACACGAGGAAAAAGCCGCCGATCGTAAGCGACCCAGCCGCAAGGCGCAAAGTGTGCAAATTCATTTGAGCCATAGTTGCCTTTCCTCGACGCACTCTCTCTAACATTGTTAGATTAATCTAACACCGTTAGACTACCGCCGTCAACATTGCTACCCTGGGATGCATGAAGGTGAACCGCGAGATGGCGACCCGGGCGGCCCTGGAGCTCCTGAACGACGTCGGCCTGGAGCAACTGACTCTTCGCCTGCTCGGCAGCCGGCTCAAAATTCAGGCCGCTACGCTGTACTGGCACTTCAAGAGCAAGGAAGACCTGATTGACGAAATGGCGACGATGGTTCTTGCCGAAGGCGCCCCGCGCCTGCTCCCGGCAAGAGAGTCATCCGATTGGAAGGTCTGGGCAGCTTCGTTCGCCACCGGTCTTCGAACCACCCTATTGGCCTACCGCGACGGCGCCAGAATGGTTTCGGGCACCAGGCTGAGAGACACGCAATACCTGAAAACCGCGGAGCGAATCGCGGCCAAACTCGTTGAGAGTGGTTTCACCGTTCGCCAGACCGCCGTTCTGCTCAGCACGATTTACAGCTATACACTCAGCTTCGTGATGGAAGAACAGGCCGTTTTTCCCCGCCCCAACGAGCGGTCCCCGCACTATGATCTGGCCGAAAGAAACGCAAGGCTCGATCCGAAAGAGTTTCCGATAACGCGGCAAAGCGGTCCGATTCTCTTTGAGAACTTTGAGCGCCGTTTCAAAGAGGGGCTGGAACTGATTTTGCGCGGTGCGGAAACCCTCCCGCGGCGCGCTACCGCAGGCCGCGGGCGCGCAGGAAGGCGATCAGGGCGGCGGGATCGTCGGTGATGATGCCGTCCACGCCGGCTGCCACCAGCCGCTCCCATACGTCCGGCGTGTTCGCCGTCCAGGGCACCACCTTGAGCCCCGCCTTGTGCGCCGCCTCCACCTGTTCTTTGGTGACCAGCCGGTGCTCGGGAGAGAAAATCCCCGCGCCGGCCTCGCGCGCCACCTCGACGAAATCGCGCGGCGGCCCGCTATAGAGCGCGGCCAGCCGCATCTTCGGAGCGAGACGCTTCATCGCCGCCAGCACGCGGAAATCAAAAGACTGCAAGATGATCCGGTCTTCCAGATCCCGTTTGCGAACCACATCGAGCACCATGCGCGCGTACTCATCGGGAGGCGGTGTCAGCTCCGGCCGGTCCGGGTAACTCTTGATTTCGAGGTTGAAATCGAAACGCCCACGCGAGCCGAGTGCGAGCACTTCATCCAGCGTCGGGACACGCGCCCCCGGCACGGTCTGCTGCCGCGGAAACGCCGGGTTGCGCGTCGAGCCGCAATCCCACTCGCGCACCTGCGCAAGCGTGAGTTCCCGAATGACCGCGCGCGGCACGGGACCCGAACAGATGGGCGGCTTCAAATCGGGATCGTGCGAGACGACGACAACGTTGTCGCGCGTCACCACCACGTCCAGTTCGATCGCGTCGGCCCCGGTGGTGATGGCGTACTCAAACCCTGGCAGGGTATTTTCCGGCATTACCGTCCGGGCGCCGCGATGGCCGTGGACCGTAATTTTCGACTGCGCCCCGGCCAGCAGCGCGCAGCAAATCACCGCAAGAAAAGGAAGCCAACGCATATCGAGCTATTCCGCCACCTGCGCCATAGCACGGCGCGCGGCCGGCGATTTGCGATGCCACCAGCGCGCAAAGCCCGTGCCGATGTCGTCCAGAAAAGTGTACACCACAGGCACCACCAGCAGCGTGAGCAGCGTGGAGGTGATCAGCCCGCCGATGACGGCGCGCGCCATCGGCGCACGGAATTCCGCGCCGGCGCCCCATTCGAACGCCAGCGGCAGCATGCCGAAAATCATCGCCAGCGTGGTCATGATGATCGGGCGCAGCCGCACGCGGGCCGCTTCAATGAGCGCCGGGCGGCGCGGCGTGCCTGCGCGCCGCTGCACGTTGGCGAAGTCCACCAGCAGAATCGCGTTCTTGGTGACCAGCCCCATCAGCAGAATCAGCCCGATCATCGACATCATATTCATGGTGTCCCCGACCAGGTAAAGCATCCCGGCCACGCCCACCAGCGACAGCGGCAGCGACAGCATGATCGCCAGCGGCTGGAGAAAGCTGCGGAACTGCGAAGCCAGAATCGCGTAGATCAGCAGAATCGCCAGCACGAGCGACTGGACAACGTAGCCGAAGCTCTCCCGCATGTCCTCGTATTCGCCGGTGAATCCCACCGAGTGCCCCGGCGGCAACGGCACGTTCGCGAGCCGTTCCTGGATGTCCGCAACCACTTCGCCGAGCGAGCGGCCCTGCGTGTTCGCGCTGATGCGGATTTCGCGCATCAAGTCGAGGTGGCGGATCTTCGACGGCGCCACGCCGCTCTCGATGCGCGCCACCTGCGCGAGAGGAATCAGCGGCCCGCCATTACGACCCGGCAAATCGATCCCGAGCAGATCCGCGCCGTGAACTCTCTGCGACGAATCGACGCGCAGGCGGACATCGTAGCTGTCGCCGTCGGGGTCCTCGAACTGCGAAACCACTTCGCCGGCCACCAGCCCGCGCACGGTAGAAGCGACCGTGCCGAGATCAAGCCCAAGGTCGCCCGCAGCTCTGCGGTCGATCTCGACGCGCACTTCGGGGCGCGGCTCCTCCTCGCTCGTGTCGATATCGGTGGTGCCCGGCACCGCCCGCACCTCATCCAGGAGGCGCCGGCTCAGGGGGACCATTCTGGTCAGGTCCTGCCCGCGCAGCACAAGCTGGACGGGCCGCGATTCGGCTTGCATCTGGTCCGCTTCCACCACTGCCGTGCGCACGGCGCGGAACCGCTTCAACCGCTCGCGCATCTCCGCCTTGATCTCGAGGTAATGCGGCCGCAGCTTGCGGTCCTTCAGCCTGACGAAGATCGCGCCTTCGTTGATGGGCTGCCCGCTGATGCCGCCGATGGTTGTGTAGGTGTAGTCCACCGCGGGGTTCGCGCGGATCTCAGCCACCAGTTGCCTGGCGATCTCTATGGAGCGGTCCAGGCTGATGCTGGGATCGGCTTTGTAGCTCACCTGGAACTGCCCCGGGTCGGCTTCCGGCATGAAGGCTGAGCCGAGGCGTCCGAACAGCGCGAAGCTGGAGAAAATCGCCACGGTCGCAATCAGCACGACGGCCCAGCGGTGCGAGAGCGACCACCCCAGCGCGGCCGCCACAACGTTGCGCAGCCGGTCCACCTGATTGTTCAGTTTTTCCAGCCAGCGCCCGAGCCAGGACCGCGGCACAGTGGGGTCCGACGCCGGATCGTACCAGCGCGAGGACAGCATCGGGTCCAGCGTGAAGCTCACGTACAGCGACACCAGCACGGCAAAGCCCACCGTGATGCCGAACTGGTAGAAGAACCGGCCGATAATGCCGCCCATGAACGCCACCGGGACGAACACCGCGATGATGGTGAACGTGGTCGCTATGACCGCCAGTCCGATCTCCGCGGTAGCCTCGCGCGCCGCCGTGAAGTGGTCCACACCCTGGTGCATGTGCCGCACGATGTTTTCCCGCACGACGATGGCGTCGTCGATCAGCAGCCCGATCGCCAGCGACAGCCCCATCAGCGTGAGGACGTTTAGCGTGAAGCCGAGCGCACGCATGATGATGAACGTGCTGATCACGGAGACGGGCAGCGCCAGGCCTGTAATCACCGTGGAGCGCCAGCTATTCAAAAACAGGAACACGATCAGGATCGTCAGCAGGCCGCCGATCAACAGCGTGGTCTTCACGTCCTCGACCGAATCGCGAATGAAGATCGACCGGTCCACCACCGGGCGCAGGCGGATGTGCGCGGGCAGTTCCTTGTTCAGCACGTCGACGGCTGCGTTGATTCCATCCACCACCTCGACGGTGTTTGCGCCGGATTGCTTGACGATGTCCAGCGCAAGCCCTGGGCGGTCGTTGATCAGCGCGGCGCTACGGCGCTCCTCGACGCCATCCACCACGCGCGCAACTTCCGGTAGGAAAATCGGCCGCCCGTTGCGCACCGCGACGATCAGGTCCTTGAACCCGTCCACCGAGCGGAATCTGCCGGACACGCGCACCAGCGGCTCGCGTTCGCCCTGTTCAAGCTTGCCCGCAGGCACGTCCATGTTTTCGCGCCGCAGCGCGTTCGCCACGTGAGCGTAAGTGAGCCCGTAGGCGCGCAGCTTTTCGCGGTCCACCAGAATCTGGATTTCGCGCCGCGCCAGTCCC
Source organism: Acidobacteriota bacterium (assembly GCA_029776225.1). Taxonomy (GTDB): domain Bacteria; phylum Acidobacteriota; class Terriglobia; order Bryobacterales; family Bryobacteraceae; genus Fen-330. The sequence continues at coordinate 53,253 of JAKOTR010000029.1, forward strand.
ACCAGATTCACCTGCCCCACTCCGGGCACGGTCTCCAGCCGCTTTTTGATCACCTTCTCCGCGAGCGACGAGAGCGTCTTGATGTCCGCTGTTTCGCTTTCAACCGCCAGCGACACCACGGGCATCGCGTTGAAGTCGATGCGCTGGATCACCGGCTCTTCCATGTCCGCCGGAAACTGCGACCGTATGGCGTTGATCTTCGCCTGCGCGTCCTGCTGCGCCGTTTCGATCTTCGTTCCGAGGCGGAACTCGACGACAACCACGGAAAGCCCCTCGGTCGTCGTCGACGAAACGTGCCGCACGCCCGAAATCGTGTTGACCGCCTCTTCGATGCGCTTGGTGACTTCGCGTTCCACGGTCACCGGCGACGCTCCGGGGTACACGGTCTGAATCGTGAGCACCGGAATCTCGACGTCCGGCATCAGGTCGATGCTCAGCTCGCGGTACGAATAAATTCCGAGCGCCACCAGCGTGACGGAGAGCATCGTCGCCAGCACCGGCTGCCTGATGGAAAGATCGCTGAGGAACATGCTATTGCTCCGCGTTCGCGGAAGCCGGTTCCACGCGAACGCCGTCGGCCACTTCTATGCTTTGCTCGGCGATCAGCAGGTCGCCCGGCTTGAGCCCTTCCACGACCTCCAGGGTCGAATCGCGCTCGCGGCCGATCTGAACCGCGCGCCGCGCCGCCCTGTTGTCCTCCACCACGAACACGTAAGAGGCTTTCGCCGAGCGGTCGTCGCGGTACACCGCGGAGGCAGGAATCACTATGGCGGCGGGCTTCATGCCCGTCAGCACCTCGCCCTGTGCGAACATGCCGGCCCTCAGCTTTCCGCTCGCGTTGTTCACCCGGATGCGCACCTTGGCAGACCGCGAGTCGGCGTCAACGGCGGGGTTGATCTCGATCACGCGGCCCTCAAACGTTTCTCCGGGAAAGGCGTTTACCGTGAAAGTGACCTGCTGCCCCGCCCTGATCGGCGCTATCGACGATGATGGCACCAGGCTCTCCAGTTCCAGCCGGCTGTTATCCACCAGAGTCACCACCGGCGTCGGCGGCTCCACGTAGGTTCCCGTGTTGACGTATTTCCGCTGGATCTCGCCGGCCACCGGCGCGCGGATCACGGTGTCGCGCAGCTTCTTCTCGGCGGCGGCGAGCGCCGCCTTCGCCTGTTCGAGCTGCGCCGCGGCCAGCTTCGTTTGGGCGCGGGCGTCCTGCTCGGCCATTTCGGCGGCCTTCAGGTCCTTGTCCGTGATGCCGCCGGATTTCAGCAAATTGCGCGCGCGTTCCAACTCGGACCGGCTGTGCGCCTCGGCAACCTGCGCCCGCGCCAGCCCGGCTTCCGCGACAGCCACCGCCGCCTGCGCCTGCCGCAATGCCAGGCGGTAGTTCTCCTCATCGACCCAGGCCACGGGCTCGCCGGCCGCTACAAACTCCCCCTCCTCTTTCGGGAACTTCACCACGCGGCCGGTGGTCTCCGCCTTCACGTCCACTCTCGAGTTCGACACCAGCGTGCCCGTGATCGCCACGGTGGCGGCGAACGGCTGCGTCCTGATCTGCAAAACATTCACGCGCACGGGAGGCGGTTCGGACGCGCTCGCCGTCTCTTCTTTCTTCCCGCATCCCGCAAGCAATACCGCGGCTGTAATTAAGACTCCGAATCGTCGCAACCCCACCTGCTTGTTACTCCCAGGGCTTCTGGCCCATAGACCAGCGCAGACTCGCCCGCGCAATCGTGTAATCGTGCAGCCCGCGCAGCAGGTTCGTCTGCGCCAGCGAAAGCGCGACCTGCGAATCGACAATGTCGAGCGGCGTGGCCGCGCCGTACTTGTAATTGGCTTCCGTCATTTCCAATACTCTTTGCGCCTGCTTGAGGTTCGCTCGCGCGGCTGCAACCGTTTCGGCCGCCGCCGTGAGTTCGTCCAACCTCTGCTGCAAGGTTAACCGTATCTGCTCTTCCGCTTTCTCCCGCTCGAGACGCGCCGTGCGCTGCGCCGCCACGGCCTGTTCCACCAACCCGTTCCGGCGGAAGCCGTCGAAGACAGGCAGAGTGAAATTTACCGCGACGTCCCACCGCAGGAACTTCGAGTTCATCAGGTTCGAGGGCAGCCGCGAGCTGACGCCATAGTCGGCCACGAAATCCGCCCGCATCCTGCTTTCGGATTTCGCCAGGTTCAGCTGCACGCCGGCGCTGTGCTCCGCGATGCGAAGCCGGTTCAACTCCGGCCGGCTCCGGAACGCCTCGCTGACCAGTGCGTCCAGATCGGTTTCCTCCCAGGGTTTCTCCTGAAACTCACCGGAGATCCGCGTCGGCGCTTCGATCGGCCTTCCGAGGTAGTAATTGAGCAGCGCCCGCGCCTGCCGGACGGCGTTGCGCGCGCGGGCCAGTTCCGGCAGCCCGTTCGCCACCGCCACCTCGAGCCGCAGCACGTCCACCTCGGTGGCGACGCCGTTCTGGAAACGGGTTCGCGCCATGTCGGCGTGCGCCTGTCTCTGCCGCTGCGTTTGCTCTACCTGCTCCAAATACTTCTCAGCCCAAAGCAGCCCGTAAAACGCCTTGACCACTTCGAGGGCGATATCCTGCTCCGCCCGGTCGATCTCCGCAAGCGACCCCTCGGCTTCCACCGAGGCCAGCTTCAACGCCGTGCCGATTCTGCCCGCCGTGTAAAGCGGCTGCTTCACCGTGAGGCGGTAATCGAACAGGTTCACTCCTGTCGGCACCAGCGCGTTTTGCAATTCGGGCGGGAACTTGTCGATTCCCGATGCGTTCAGCAGGCTGGGGTCGCGCACCCGCATGAACATGCCGTGGATGTTCACGTCCGGCAGGGCCTGGGCGCGCACTTCGCGAACTTTTCCCTTCAACGCATCGGCCGCTGCCCGCGCCTTGCCCACATCCGGATGGCGCTTGATCGCGATGCTCACCGCCTCCGGCAACGTGACCGGGACTTCCATTTCATCCGCGGCCCGGACGCCCGGCGCCCAAAGCACACTAATACACAACAAAGCAACCACACGTTTCATAGACTACCCATCGACAGCTCGCGCAGCCTCTCTATGACGCTGATGCGCATGTTCGGCTCCAGCGTGTTCACGCCAAATAAATCCGACATCCACAGGCCGTCCACCGCAAGCCGGATAATTGTCGCGAGCACCGGATCGATGCCGTCATCAGCCAGCCGGGCCTGCATCGCGGCGGTGGACTCCCGCAGCGGATCGAGCAGCGACGTGTTGGTCGCAACCGCCGCCAGCAAGCCGGCGCAGACCGGATCGTGGAGCGCCGAACGCGCCGCCGGTTCGGGAAAACTCACGTCCAGATACGCCCTGATATGCCTGCCGGCGGGATTCGGATCCGCCTCCGCCCGCTTCGCCACCTCCGTGTTGAAGCGTTCGGAAAGACGTGCAATCATTCCCCGGATCAGGTCTTCCTTCGCCGGAAAATTGTAGAGCAGCCCGCCTTTGCTAATCGAAGCCGCCTGCGCAACGGCATCCAGCGTGAGCCGCGCAACGCCTTGACTCAAGACAACTTGCTCGGCAGCGTCGAGTATTCGATCTTTTGAACTCTTCACGGGGAGCTTTTCGAGACCAGAGCCAGTATACCGTCCGGACGGTACAGTACGCAAGGCAGAGTACCATCCCCCATTCGCTACTCTAAAAGTATGCCGAGCGTTTCAAGTATCCTGGAGACCTCCCTCTATGTAGAAGACCTCGAGCGGTCCACCGATTTTTACCAGCGCCTCTTCGGATTCAAAGTGTTGACATCGGATGACCGGCTGACCGCCCTCAATGTGGCCTCCCGCCAGGTTCTGCTGCTGTTTCAAAAGGACAAGACCGACGCGATACCCACGGCCGGCGGCCTCATCCCCGCCCATCACGGGAAAGGCCAGCTCCATCTTGCATTCGGGATTGCCTCGGAAGAAATCGAACCCTGGAAGGAATGGCTGAAGCGCAACGAAGTTGAGCTGGAAAGCGAAGTTACCTGGCCGCGCGGCGGCGTGAGCCTTTATTTTCGGGATCCCGACGGCCACCTGATTGAACTGGCCGCGCCGGGAATCTGGTCAATTTACTAGTGCTGGCCTATTAACACACGTCACCAGGCCAGTAGGTCGAATTGTCGTTGTTCGCCCCGCGGCAACTAACTCAGGAGTTACTGACGAGTTGCCGGTAATCAAAGGCCATTCGAGACAAAAGGATGAAATAACCTCTTGATGCTTCTGAAAAGAGTGCGCATTATCTGCTCAGAGGCAGATTTCGACGCTGGCCGCATTCCCGGCCTCCGCGGCTGTATGCATTGAGGGTTTCAAACGGAATTCAGGTTAGCATCATGTCACTCCCTCTGACCACAATGCTCCTCTGTGCGGCCGTCGCACCTGTCGTCGCTGACATCGACTCGTGCATCGATCTCAAGGTCAGTTACACAAAAGACGGCGTCGAGGTGGAACTGACCAACAAGGCGTCCTCTCCGATTGTGGTCTGGGCGGTTTGGTTTCAGCTCACGGCAGGCCTGTGCAGCGGCCAGCGGGCGAATAGACCTGATCGAGCCTCCGAAACACGGCATTTCACAGCTAAGCCGCCTCGGAACTGCCGGGGCGCTAGAGTCCAACGTGTTTCAGCGATTTTCGCGGATGGGACCTGGACGGGAGAGTGGAGTGACTTCGAGCGCCCCGTCAAACTGCTTACAATCCGCCGCCTCGTTCTGCAACGCTGGCTGATCTCGCTACGTGCTCTGGAAAAGGCTGACGATCCGCTGGCACTTCTTGGCAGGCTGATGGACGAACTGAACAACGTGCAACTGACCTATCGCATCTCAACATTTGGCACGACTCCCTCCGAAGAACAACTCCGAAAGGCTATCGAGATTAGGGCACAATCCACGCTGCGCACCTACGTGAAACGGTATTACGACAACGTTCTCCTTCCGGTTTACAGGAGCAACAGGGATCCAAAGGGGGGCCGCGATAAGCGGGCTGAGAAGCAGCTCAGGTCCCGAGCCGACGCTAAACAACGCATCGCTGAAGGTATTGCCAGGGAGATCGAGATAGTATCGAACGAGCTGGACGACCTGCCTGGGTGACACTGTTCGGCCCTAACGGCGAACGGATCGGTCCGGAAGTGCCGCCTCCGCCACCCAAGAAACGCCAAAGACAGAAAGAACTGATAAGTCGCCAGTGATCGCGCTCACCCGTTATTCACCAACCTGCCGGGAATTAACGAGAGACGCCGCCTTCAACACCTACAACAGCTTGGTTTCGCCCGGAACAAAAACGGGATAAATGCCGTTGGCATCCGGTTTGACGGGCGGCTCCATATCAGCCCGCACGTCTTCAGGTTTGGGCGCGTAATAAAAATCGGAAGCGGACACCTGCTCCCAGGTGACCGCCTTGCCTGTATAACAGCTCAACTGGCCCATGATGCCCACCATTGTGCTGTCGGCCATGTACGAACCGCTGTTAATGGGCTTGCCCGACCGGATCGCCTTGAACAGCTCGCCATGCTCGATCTGATACGGGTTGGTTCCCGGGCCGGAGTACGCGCGCGGCCCCGAGTATCGCCAGTTCGTCTCCCCCTCGATGCGCGTCGCGGTGACGTAGGCGCGGCCCTTGGTCCCCAGCAGAACGCTCGAGTTTTCCTCGTAACAATTGGGAATCGTACGGCAATAGGCGTACATGCGCACGCCGTTCGCGAATTCGTACACCACCGCGTGGTGGTCGAAAACGTTGCCGTAGATCTCTCCCTTCAGCGTGGAACGGCCGCCCATCCCATAGCACCGGACGGGGTTCTGCTCCTTCATCGCCCAGCGAGCACGGTCGAAGTTGTGAACCAGAGTCTGGGGCACATCATCGCCGCTGAGCCAGTGAAAGTGGTACTGATTGCTGGCCTGGTATTCCACTTCGGTAAGGCCGGGCACGCGCGGGTACAGCACGTACGGCGCGCGGAGCCAGGTTTCCTGAATCGCGATGATCTCGCCAATCGCGCCGTCATGTACGCGCTGGATGGTTTCGCGATACCCGCGGTGGAACCGGCTCTGCAGCCCCGAGAGCAGGCACAGATTTTTCTTTCTCGCGAGCTCGGCGGCGGCCTTTACCACCTTGATTCCCGCCGGATCGATGGCGTGCGGCTTCTCGACGAACACGTGTTTGCCCGCCTGGATCGCCGCCATGGTGTGCATGGGGTGGAACTTCGCGGCGTTGGCGATCAGCACGACATCCGACGACTCGATGACGTGCTTGTAGCCGTCGAAGCCTGCAAACAGGTGATCGTCATCCACCATGACCTGCTCCGGGTATTTCCGCTTGAGCAGGTCGCGCTTTTCCTTAAGCCGGTCCATACGGATGTCGGCCATGGCGACCAGCCGCACGCCCTTATCGGCGTTCATCGCCTGGGTAGCGGCCTCGGTGCAGCGCCCGCCGGCCCCGATCATCCCGACACGAATCGTGTCGCTGCCGGCTGCAAACACACCGGCGCCCGAAACCATGAGAAAGTCGCGGCGATTCACGGATACCCCTCACGCGCCCGGGCCGGAACCATGTCCGGCCCGGCAGATCCAAATCTAAACTTCCAGTTTCCAGGGCTTGCGGTAGCGGGCCTTCAAATACGGCCTTGCTTCCTTTTGAGCAACGGCCCAATCCTTTTCTATCCAGTCCACCCGCATCTTGGACCGCAGCGAGACGTTGGCCAGCAGACAAACCGTGGTGGAGCGGACGCAGGTCTCGATATCGCTCACCGGCTTCTGCCGCGTCTTGATGCACTCCAGGAAGTTTTTCCAGTGCGGGACGTTCATTGCCGCCAGTTCCCGGTCTTTCTCGAGAGTCAGCGGGGTCGCGGTGGAGCTATCGCGGTTCTTGGTGACCCAGCAGCCGCTGCGCGTTACGATCAGCGTGCCCTCGGTCCCATGGATCGCGGTGCCGGCTCCAAACCTCCCCAACAGCGGCATCGGGTTGCAAGTCCGGCTCTCGTAGCTGGCGATGAACTTCGGATAGTAGAACGTCGCCAGCATCGTGTCCGGCGTTTCGAGGTTGTCTTTCACGTAGAACTTGCTTCCCATGGCCGACACCGCAAGGGGCATCACTTCGTCGAAGCACTGGTGAATCGGATCGATCAGGTGCACGCCCCAGTCGGTCATCGCCCCGCCGGCGTAGTCCCAAAAATACCGGAACGTGGACCACCGTTTCGGGGACACGCCCCAGCGGTTCGTATTGAAGGGCACCTTCGGAGCCGGTCCAAGCCACAGATCCCAGTCCAGGCCCTCGGGCGGATCGCTGTCCGGGGGATTGCCCTCCCCCTCTTGCCGCGTCAGGCTGGCCTGCCACGTGTGGCAGAACGTGATCTCGCCCAGGTTGCCGCTCTTCACGATCTCCGCGGCCTTTTTGAAATAGCCGCCCGACCGCTGCATGGTGCCCGCCTGCACCACCCGCTGGTACTTGCGCGCCGCCTCCACCATCTTTTGTCCTTCCTCGACGTACGTGCAGGCAGGCTTCTCGACAAAGACGTCTTTACCCGCCTTGCACGCCTCCACGGTCATGTAGGCGTGCCAGTGGTCGGGGGTGGAAATGCAGACGGCGTCAATGGATTTGTCCGCGATGATCTCGCGAAAATCCTTTACTCCTTTGACCTCGACGTCTTTCTTGCGCGCCTCCGCCTGCGCCCGCTCCACGTAAGGCTGCCAGACGTCGCAGACCGCGACGGGCTGAAACTCGGGAATTTCCAGGGCGTAGCGGAGGTTTCCCAAACCCATCGTGCCCATGCCTATGAAGGCGATGGAAATGCGATCGTTCGCGCCGCGTACGCGGCCGGTAAAAAGGCTGGTAGTAAACGCGGTCATGCCCGCCGTTTTCAAGAAATCACGGCGGTTGTGCGCGGGATGGTGCTGGTTATCGCTCATTTCAAGTCCTCTAATCCTAAATTCAATCCGGTATCGAACAGCATACCTGAACTACTGCCTGGCAGAAACGCGGCCGGGGGGCGCTGTGGCTGGTTGACTTTCCCTTTTTATTCGCCCATAATTTGATCATGGCAATCACCAGGCGCCAGAAGCAGGTGTTGGACTTCATCGCCGACTTCATCGAGACGAACGGGTACAGCCCGAGTTACGAGGAGATCGCACGCGGGCTCGAACTCGCGTCGCTGGCCACGGTTCACAAGCATATCGCAGCGCTCGAGAGCAAACACTACCTGAAGCGCGGTTTTAACCAGAGCCGCTCGCTCGATCTGTCGCCGAAGTACTATCAGGAAGTCCGCAGGCGCCCGATGTCCGGCGCGGCGCTTGAGGTTCCGCTGATGGGCCGCATCACCGCGGGCACGCCTGTGGAGGCGCTTGCGGGATCCGAGCGGCTCGATTTCGGCGATTTCCTCAACCGCGAGAACATCTACGCGCTGGAAGTGCGCGGCGACTCGATGATCGACGATCACATCTGCAGCGGCGATATTGTGCTGGTTGAGAACACTTCGCAGGCGCGCGACGGAGATATCGTGGTGGCACTTCTGCGCGGCTCGGAGACCACGCTGAAGCGCTTTTACCGCGAATCGGACACAATGGCCGTCCTCAAACCGGCGAACGCCCAGATGGAACCGATCCGCGTGCCGCTAGCGGACCTGCAGATTCAAGGCCGCGTGCTGGCGGTACTGCGCAAATACTAACGGTGGGCGGCGCCGTCACGCCCGAAAACGCTCCAGGCTGAAGGCAGCGGCGGGTTGAGCCGCCACGCCTTCAGCACAGGCAACTGAGCGTTTCCACCACGCGAGAGAACCTCAACCCGACGGCCGCCCGGCACGGCGGCAACTAAACTCGCGGCGCGTGTACGGCACCTCCGATCCTACTTGCTTACCAGTTGTTCCGCGTTCGGCAGTGGAGCGTACACACGCAATTCGGCCAGCGACATACTCCGTTCCCTGGCGCGGCCCTCTACGGGAGCAAGCTCGCCGCCGATGCGAATCGCCTTCGTCCGGACTGGCGCGAACGTCAGTATGTACTCGACGCCGTTCGCCTTGTCGTACTCGTTGCGGCCCACGGCCGGCAGCGCTGGGTAAGCGCGAAGGTCTTGCACGGGCCGCCACGCTCCGCTGCCGTCTTCGTACTCGACGGCCAAAGTGCGATACCACCCTTCGTCTTGCGGCTGGCTGGGGCTAAAGGAAACGACCCCAATCAACTGCGATTCCGCCCACCGGTACCCCCATTGCACCCGGCCTGTCTCGCCCCGGCGCACCGTTCCCCGGAGTGCCGCGCGTTCACCCCTTACGCGGCCGTCGCGAAGAACTTCGGGATCCGGCCTGGACGCAGGCTCGCGCCGCTGGCTGCCACCCTCAGCGCGCTGCGGGGGCTGAGGCGTCAGTATCTCCGTGGCGGTGAGAGCGAGATTGGGCGTCCTCACGATCAGGGGGAACGAGATGCGGTCGCTGTGCGGGCCGGACTTCGCTTCGATGGTGATCGGGAATACGCCGGCGGTGGCCGTGGAGCCGCTGAGCACGCCGTTTCGGAAAGTCAACCCGGCGGGCAGCTTCCCGGAAGCCAGGGTCCACGTGACGCGCCCCTCCGCGCCGACCGTCGTGAACGAGTGCTTCACCGGTTTGCCGGCCTCAATGATGGGCGCGGGACCCACCGGCACTTCAAACGGGGGCTTGAACTGCGCATCCGGATTGATCACGTAATACTCGACGCCGTTCTCGGTGACCTTCCTGCCGCCGTGCGCAAGGATGATTTTCTCCCCCAGCGCCGCAGTCCGGCGCGCCATGTCGGTGAGGCGTCCATCCGGAAGCCCGTACCGCGTAAAGTTCTTGTACGTGTCGTTGAAGGGCTCTTTCCAGTTCCTGTCAGGCAAGGGGAACAGCAGATTGCGCGGCAGGCCTTTGGTCCCGTGCACCACGCCAAGCAGGCCGGCCATACTCGCAGCCTGGTTATCGGCGTCGAAGCCGATGGCACAGGCGAGGTCGAGCGTTTCCTGGAAATCGCCCTGCCCGTAGAGGAGCGCCAGAATCCCGGCCGCTCCGTTGAGATTGGCATTCCAGATGGTCTTGGTTTCCGCCGGCTCCTGCACGTAATATTTCTGCGCCATCTCGGCGCGGGCCTTCCGCCAGTCGTTGGGATACTTGCGGTAGAGGGCCTTCATGTCCTCCACCGTGCGGGCGAAACGGCTTCCCTTGGGCAGGCTGCGGGTGCCGATGTCGATCAGCTTGTTGACATCCTTCTCGAAGAAAGCAGCGGCGTACATGGCGCCGTAGTGGACGGTCGGCTCCACGCCCCAATCGTCGGCGGTGATGCGCGCGGCCCAAAGGCTTTTCTCAGCGGCGTAACGCACCATCCCGGGAGCGGTGACCGCCCAGATCTCATTAATCAGTTGAGGATCGATTTGGAACCAGTGCTCATTGATGCCCCGGACGCCTGTGATGGGCGGCGTGTAGCCGTAATGCATCAAGGCGAGAGCCGCCCGGTTGGCGATCCACACGGCGGAGCGGACGTGGTACGTCCACAGTGAGGCTATGTCCTTGTAACGCGGTTCGGGGCCGAACTTCTCCATCCCGTGCAGGTACATGTACTCGAAGTCGGTGTCGTCGTCGGAGAAGCAGCCGTCGGCTTTTTGCAACCGCGTCAGGTCCGCGTAGTGGTTCCGGATACTGTCGGGGCCCGGCTCATCGATATAGCGGTTCTCATGCGGCAGGCCGTAGATGTTGCCTATGCACTGGCCAAGCCATGAGGCATAGACTTTGTCCTGATATTCGGCCACCGAAATCTTCGGCCGCTCGGCTGCGATTAAAGCGCCGGCGGCCAGCATGCCCAATAGAAACCGGCCAAGTCCGCTCTTCACAGTTCCTCCTCGATCCGTTTCACACGCGCACGCATTCTACGTTACGGCGCGCAAATGGCGCAATCGTGCTGAAACGATTCAGTATTCTCCCCGGCAAAATACCACGCCCCTGTCGGCTTGTCAAACCAGTCTTTGATACAGATGTTTCCTCAGCCTAGAATCGGCTGAACCGAATCATCGACACAGCCGGAGGGCGCGGGGGCGTTTCGGGACGATCCGGTTGCCTGGATCACCGAGGGCGGCTAGAACTCAGTGCAGGACTACGGACTCGGGATCTGGTGGGACGAGGGAACGGACGTGATCGGCAGTGCGATCGAGAGCGGCGATCCCCGGCCCATCGAACGCGCCCTGCGTGATTATCACGACCGCGTCGTCGCGGCGGGCGGTGTGCTCTACTTCCAGCCCTCCAACCAAGAGCAGCCCGAGCGGAGGCGGCTGGCCTTCGCCACACTGGCTGCCATCGGCGACCCGATACAGGTCAGCGATATGTGGCGCGGCACGCCCGATCCGGAAGTGACCTGGATCATAAAAACAAAGGGCGCGCACCCGGCGTTCCACCAGCTCAGCATGAGGCGGAAGCTCCCAACCGCGGCAGACGATAAAACACTACGCGTTTCTGAAGACAGCGCGGACGGCGAGGAGAGAATCCTGGTTGTTCTGAATTTCCAACCCCTGGAACAGACCGTGACCGTCGACTTGAGCGATCTCCACTGCGAGCGGCTGAAGGACCTCAAGATCGGACGCATCGAACCGCGTCCGCCGTTCCTCAAGTGCCAGCTACCGGCATACGGCTATCGCTTTTATCTGGTTGAGCAAGGCGGGTCACAGCGTTTCGGGTCCCAGCGCTCCTCTACGCTCGCCGCGTCTCCCGGGCGGCGAGGCTCGTGGAATCAGAGCCGGAAATCCGGCGTTGCAGACACTAGCAGGATGCCCCGGCGCGCCGTTTCAGGATTTCCTGCTCGGCTCGGAACCAGTCTTCTTCGGGCGAGCCGCCCTGTCTGCCGCGCGCTTCCCAAAACGAGTATGCGAGGCGGGCGATCTCTTCTCGCACGGCACCCGGGTCGAGTGGGACAGGGTTTGAAGCCGCCGCGGCGGACGCGTGCTGAGGCTGTGCGGCCTCCACAGCAGGCTGAGGCTGTGCCGGCTCGACAGCAGGCTGAGGTTGTGCGGCCCCGGCAACGGGCTGAGGCTGTACCGCCTCCATGGCAGGCTGGGACGTCGCCCCGCCCTTCACGCGCGTTCTGGTCCTCTTCCGCTTTACCGGCGCCGGTACGGCGCTTCCCTCGGTAGATAAATATGGCTGGGCTTCGTTAGGTTTTCTTGGCATTATATTCTGGTCCCCTCTTTTCCCTGTGGGGTTCCTGCTTATTTTACCAGAGGCCGGGTTTTCAATGTCGGGAAACTCTAAAATAGCGAAAAATCTTTTTTATGGAGAACTTTTTTGATTCTTATAGAAGGTCTTACTGGGGGCGTAACAATTAATTAGTAATCAGTATTTTGAGCATCCCTTTTTCGGCTGCTTTCGCAAACGCCTCCGGCGCTTCGGCCAGCGGGAAGCGTCCGGAGATCATCCCGGCGGGGCGCACTGCACCGCTTAGTAACATTTGCAGGGCAGGCTCGAACCTGCCGCAGCGGGAACCGATCAGCGTAATCTCGTTGACGATCAAGGGCGCGGTGTCGATAGCCACCTCGCCGTGTACGGTCGATTTCATGATCACGACGCCCCGCGGCCGCGTCATGGCGGCAGCTTGCCGCAACCCGAGCACGGAACCTGTGGCTTCCACCACCCAGTCGTAAGCCGACTCCGGAAGGTCCTTAGCTTCTCGAACCGCCGCGCCCGCCGCCGCTGCGATCCTCATCTTTTCCGGATGCCGCCCGAACAGGTGCACCTGGACCCCGCGCGCTTCGAGCGCCAGCGCGATCAGCAGCCCGAGCTTTCCATCCCCAAGCACCGCCACCTCGGCCCCCTGGGGTATCGAAACCTGCTCGAAAATTTCGCATGCGGCCGCCAGCGGTTCGGTGAACACCGCGTCCTCGGTCGCAAGCCCGTCGGGAAGCACGTGCAGGTTGCGATCCGGGAGAGTGAAGAACTCGCTGAAGGCGCCCGGGTGATTCACGATCCCCAGAACACTGCGGCGCGGGCAGTGCCGCCCCAGCCCGCGCTGGCACCAGTCGCACTCGCCGCAGTTCAGATTGATTTCGCCCGTCACGCGTGCGCCGATGAGCGCTGGTGTGTCCGCTTCCACAACCTCGCCCACGAATTCATGCCCCGGCGTGCCCGCGAAACTGTAGTATCCGCGCTGGAGTTCGAGGTCCGTATTGCAGATTCCGCCGCAGATCAGGCGGATGAGCGCAAAGCCTTTCGGTCGCGCGGGACGCGGTTTTTCGCGCAGCTCCACGCGCCCGTTCTCAATGTGAACGGCAAGCATAAGCAACCCAGTATAATTGAGGATTCATGCCTGCCGAATTAATTTGTTTCGAGCCCAAGTGCCGGGCGTGTTATCCGATCGACGAAGTCATTTATAGTTGCCCGCGCTGCAACGGATTGCTCGAGGTCGTCTACCCGGACCGTTCGCTCGATGCAGCGGAACTCAAAAAAATATGGCGCGAAAGGCGGATGAGCAATGCCGCGCTGGATCGCAGCGGCGTCTGGCGCTACCGCGAGTGCATCCCGTTCGTGGAGGATTTCGAAAAGGTGGTTTCCCTCTGCGAGGGCAACACGCCGCTGCTCGACGCTCCGCGCGCCGCGGCCTATGCCGGGCTCGACCGCCTCGCATTTAAGCACCAGGGATTCAACCCGACCGGCTCGTTCAAGGACAACGGGATGACCTGCGGTGTCGCGCAGGCGCTGCGGCTTGGAATGAAGCGCGTGGCGTGCGTTTCCACCGGCAACACTTCGGCCTCGATGGCCGCCTACGCCAGCGCGGCGGGCCTCGATCCCGTCATCTTCATCCCGCATGGCAACATTTCCTACGGCAAGCTGGCGCAGGCGCTGGAGTACGGAGCGCGCACGCTGCAAGTCGAAGCCAACTTCGATCAGATTCTTGCGCTCGTGCGCGTGCTGGCCGAGCGCCTCGGAATCTACCTCCTCAACTCGATCAATCCGTTCCGCATCGAGGGGCAGAAGACGATCATCGTCGAGATGATGGATCAGCGCGACTGGAACCCGCCGGATTGGATCGTGCTTCCGGGAGGCAACCTGGGGAATACGTCGGCGTTCGGCAAGGCGCTGCGTGAGATGGTTCAACTGGGCCTGATCCCCAGGAGCCCGCGCCTCGCCGTGATTCAAGCCGAAGGCTCGGCCCCGTTCTACGATCTAGTGCGCCACTCACGGAGCGCACTGGAGCCGGTGAAGAAACCGGAAACGCTGGCCACCGCGATCCGCATCGGCGATCCCGTGTCCTGGCCGAAGGCTCTCCACGAGGTGCGCTGCTCGAACGGCGTGGTGGAGTGCGTCACCGAGCAGGAGATCGCCGACGCCAAGGCGCAGATCGGTCTCTGCGGCATCGGCTGCGAGCCGGCCTCGGCTGCCACTCTTGCCGGAATCCGGAAGCTCGCTGCGGCCGGTGTTGTACGGCGCTCCGACGACGTGGTGGCCGTGCTCACCGGCAACCTGCTGAAGGATCCCGATTACATCTACCGCTATCACACAGGGCAACTTAAAGCTCCCAGCGGCGCGCAAATCCTTTCGCGCTTCGGCAACCAGCCTATCGTGGTTCCCAACGATCCCGACCGCATTGCAGAACTCCTCAGTTGAGGATTACCCGGAGCCGGTCGAAACGAAGCCGCTCTGAACTTGCGTCCAATTGACGGGGATGGATGCCGCCCGGGATCTGGGACCTGGGCGTAATCGGGAGGAACTCAACCATGAGCAAGCTGGTGCCCCCGCATGGGAGTACTGCGCTCAAACCGCTGCTCCTGGAAGGCAAAGCCCGTCAGGAGGAGCTAACAAAAGCCGCTCGGCTCAAGAAGATCCCCCTGACCAGCCGCGAAACAAGCGATCTCATCATGATGGGAATCGGCGCGTTTACGCCGCTGGACGGCTTCATGAACAGGGACGATTGGAAAGGCTGCTGTGCGGATTTCAGCCTGCCCTCAAAGGGCGGGCTTTTCTGGCCGGTTCCCATCACCCTTTCGGCGGCGGACGACCTGGCGCGCTCGATTGCGCCCGGCGAAGAGGTCGCCCTCTGGGACACGGAAACTCAATCCGTCATGGGGACCATGAAGGTGACGGAGAAGTACGGCATCGACAAGGAATACGAGTGTAAACAGGTATTCCGCACAACCGACTCCGCACACCCCGGTGTACGCAAGGTCATGGGACAGGGTCCGGTGAATCTGGCCGGCCCGGTTCGGGTGGTCTCGGAATCCTACTATCCCGAGATGTTCCCTGGAATCTACCAGCGGCCGGCCGAAGCGCGGAAGATTTTCAAACAGCGCGGCTGGAGCACCGTCGCCGCGCTTCAACTCCGCAATCCGATGCACAACTCGCACGCCTACCTGGCCTGGATCGCCATCGAGATCTGCGACGGCGTTTACATCCATCAGCTCATCGGCAAGCTGAAGGAGGGCGACATCCCGGCCGAGGTCCGGGTCAAGGCGATCGACGCTCTGGCTGGCAAGTACTTCCGCAAGGACCGCGTGCTCCAGGGCGGCTACCCCATGGAGATGCGCTATGCCGGTCCTCGCGAGGCGCTGCTGCATGCCGTCTTCCGGCAGAACTACGGCTGCTCGCATCTGATCGTCGGCCGCGACCACGCCGGCGTCGGAAATTACTACGGCGCGTTCGATTCGCAAAAAATTTTCAACGAAATCCCACCAAACGCACTCGAGCTGCGGCCGCTCCCGATGGATTGGACCTTCTATTGTTACGAGTGCCGCAGCATGGCGTCGATGAAAACCTGCCCGCACGAGCGCGAGGCCGTAATCGACGAAAACGGGCAGTACCAAGGCGGCGCCAGGCTGCTTCTCTCGGGCACGATGCTGCGCAAGCTGTTAAGCGAAGGTAAACCGGTTCCGCCCGAATTTTCGAAGCCTGAAGTGATCGCGATCCTGAAGGAGTACTATGACCGCCTAGACCGGAAAGTGGACGTGAAACTTCACGGCTTCGCCACCGGCCAGACGCTCTGATCACCTCTTTGGCCCCCAACATGCCACTCCACGTGCGGCATAAGGGGTGCCATGATGATTCGAACTGGTGTGATCGGATACGGATACTGGGGGCCAAATATCGTCCGCAATCTTGCCGAAATCCCGGAGATGGAGCTGCGCTGGGTAAGCGACCTGCGCAGCGACCGATTGCGGCTGGTTAGCGCCCGGTATCCCGGAGTCCGCGTTACCAATGATTACCGGGAAGTCTGCGCGGACCCGCAAGTGGACGCCGTGGTCATCGCGGCCCCTGTGTCTACGCATTTCCCGCTCGCCATGGCCGCTCTCGGAGCGGGAAAGCACGTCCTGGTGGAAAAACCGCTGGCCGCCACAGTCGAGGAGGCGCAGAAACTGGTCGACGAAGCCCGGCGCCGCGGCCTCACGCTCATGGTGGATCACACCTTCGTTTACACGGGAGCGGTGCGCAAGATCAAGCAATTGATCGAAGATCTGGGCGAATTGTACTACTATGATTCCGTCCGCGTGAACCTGGGCCTGTTCCAGCGCGACGTCAATGTGATCTGGGACCTTGCCGTTCACGACTTCGCCATCATGGACTACACCCTCGGAGTCGAGCCGACCGCTATCACCGCAACCGGCATGAGCCACGTCGAGGGGACCTCCGAGGACATCGCCTACATCACGGTTTTCTACCCCGGCGAATTGATCGCGCACGTCAACGTGAACTGGCTCTCCCCGCTGAAGGTCCGGCGCGTACTCATCGGCGGCAGCCGCCGGATGATGGTGTACGACGATCTCGAGACCAGCGAAAAGCTGAAGATCTACGACAAGGGCATCACGGTCACCAACGGGAACGGGCCGGACACGGTTTACAAGCTGCTGGTGAACTACCGCACCGGTGACATGTGGGCGCCCAAGCTGGACGTGACGGAAGCCCTGAACGTGATGCTGCGGCACTTCGCTGAATGCATCGAAACGGGCCGGCGGCCGATTACGGACGGGGTTTGCGGGCTCAAAGTCGTGCGCATGCTGGAAGCGGCCACCGAGTCGGCGAAGCAGCGCGGGCGGCTGATTGAGTTTCCCAGCGCGGCCGCTGTATCGGCTGAAGCAGTCTAAGGCCTGCCCTCGATCGCCAGCGTCACCTCGTTGCTAGCGGCGGGCTGCCCTCCCGGAGGCGTCACAATCACCGACACCGGAACCGCGGAGCCGAGCGGAACGTTTTCGGGAATCCTCGCGTTGATCTGGGCGACCCCGATCAACGTGGGCGCCAGCCCGGCAAACTGAACTTCGCTCTCCACACCCCCAATCAGCACCGTGACTGAGCCGCGCAGGTGGATAAGGCGGTCCGGCGGCGCGGGCTCACCGGCGGGTAGCACTTCATCGGCGGGGCCCAGCCCGGTGGCATAGATCGAAATAAAGTCGCCCGGCCAGGCGGGCTGGCCCGGAGCGATGATGTTCCGTTCCTTGGCGAACTGCGCGGTGTCGGCGAACTCCCCTCCCGCCAGCAGGATCGTTCCCTGCCCCGTTCCGCTGCCCTCGATAGTGAAGATGCCGGGGCTCGCGTCGAGCATCGATACCCTCACCGGCTCGGAAAACCCAAACGGCCCCTCAACCACAAATTCCAGTTGCACTCCCGGCTGCACCTGGGGGCACTGAAAATTGATCTGGCCGGACGAAACATACAGCAGCGGGGCGTATTGACCGTTGATCCTCAGCCGCACGCCGTTCAGTTCAAACGGCGCCGGCGCGGAAGTAAGCGCCACGGGAGGTTCGGACGTGAAGTTCGCTCCGAAAACGGTGGCCAGGCTGCCCGGACTGCAAACCTGTTCGGTCTGGAAACCGGCTGCGTTCACCAGCCCGAAGATAACCGTCCTGTCGGTACCGGCGGTGATGACAACGTCTGCGGTGGAAAAATCGCCGTCTTCGTCCGTTGCGGTGAACGTCACGGTGTGGGCGCCGAGCTGATCGAACCCCGGGGTCCAGGAGAACCTGCCCGTATCCGCGTCGAAGCGCGCTCCCGCGGGGAGACCTTGCGCGATGAGCGTCACCGCTCCTCCGCCGGGATCGGTCGCGGAAACCTCAAACGAACTCTCGCGCCCCGCCGCCATGAAGACCTCGCGCGGGGCGGAAAGCACCGGGGCGTCCCGCGGAACGATGTTGAGAATATGCGCGTCAACCCCGCCTCCGCAAGCGGCCTCCAGCATCACGGTCTGGCCCGGCGCCGCCGGCGCGATGAGAGCCTCAAACCTTGCTTCCGGCTGTCCGCTCCGCACCGTAATCGTTTCGGGCACCATCACATCGGGCGTGTTGGACCACAGCGCGATGCTCACCGGACCGCTGGAATGAGACGAGCTGAGCCGGGCGGTGCAGTAAGCGCGCTCGCCTGCCTCCACCCAATCCGGCTCGCACCTCATCCAGCTCAGGCGCACGCCGGCAAGCAACAGCGTCGTCTCCACCGTGCTGCCGTCATACTCCGCCTTCAGGGAGACGGTTGCGCTGCCCGCCAACTCCTGAGCCTGCGCCCGGAATGTCGCCGACCTCCTGCCGGCAGGAATGGAGATACTGCTCGGAAAAGTGAGCGCCGGGTGGCTGCTCGCCAGCGACACGGCCGCTCCGCCCGGCGGCGCAGCCCTGCTGAGCATCACCGTACAGACCGTCTCCCCGGGAGGATCGATATCATCCGGGTCGCAGGACAAAGAGGTGAGCTCGAACGGTACGCTGGTGTCCACGCTTCCGCCGGTAGCGGAGGTTGCCAGCGGGTCTCCGAAAGGCGTCGCCCCGAGGGCATCCCTCACCTCCACCGGCGATATCCGCGGCGAGACCGAAGGATCGGCTTCCAGCTCAACCAGAGCGATCACGCCCGCCGGAATGGCCACCTGGTTCCAGCCGCTCAGGATGCACGTAATCGAACCGCTCCGCTCGGCGCACGAAAGAATTTTTTCTTGAGCGATGGCCGCCGGCCCTTCCCGGACCAAAATCCCCCTGAATACGTTGCGGTCGTATACGATTGTCCACTGCAAGGCGGACGCCCAGGGACCCTGGCCGGGCTCGTAGGCGAGCGGGAGCGTGGCGACCCCGTTGCCGGCGACCCGGCCCTCCCCCAGATCCAGTGAGGACGTCGCGGCGCGCGGCAAAAGCGGCCCGCACACCAACACACAGATTGCGAGGAAGCGACGCACCCGTTGTGCACACCCTAGCAGGTTGGAATCCAAATCACGGCCCTCCGCCCTTGTGCCGCTATTTGCCGTAAGCGTCCGACCACGCTCCAGCCGAACGAAAGCGCGGTGGTCGCAGAGACGAAAGTTTGGTCGAGATTGCCAACAGTTGTAAATCTCCAGGGTGCGCAGACGCTAGATTGGCGGCCCTACAGCCTGTTTGGCCTCCAGCGTGCTCGTTCGCCAACAGTTCCACTTATGGCCAGCCAAAGAGTCAAGCAGGTCGTGCCCGGTTTTCTCAGTTCAATCCCCCCGCTATCGCTGTTTCGGATGCTTTGGAAGCACAAGGTCGGCATCCTGATCGGCTGGATTGTACTGAGCGCGCTCGGCGTCGTGGGCGTCTGGCAGTTGCCCGCGGTATACCGGGCGGAGTCGCTGATCCTGGTAGATCTCCAGGAAATTCCCGAGCGTTTCGTCGCCCCGCTTGTTCAGGTGTCGCTGCAAGACCGGCTTGCGACCCTCAAGCAACAGATCCTCAGCGCGTCGCAGTTGCAGCAGATCATCGAGTCGTTCGACCTCTACCGCGAGGAGCGCAAGACGCAGTCGATGGACGAGATCATCCGGCGCATGAGGAACGAAGTGGAGGTCACCGTTGAGCGCGGGTTCCAGTACGGACCGGGCGCATTCCGGGTGGCCTATGAGGGGCCAACGCCAGTCGTGGTCGCCGGTGTCGTAAACGCCATCTCGAACCTTTTTATCGCCGAAAACACCAAGACTCGGGAAGAACAGGCCAAACTTACCACCCAGTTCCTCGCCGCCCAGTTGGCCGAAGCCAAGAAGAGTCTGGAGCAGCAGGAGAGGCGGCTAAGCGAGTTCAAGCGGCAGCGGATGGGCGAGCTTCCCCAGCAGGAAACCGCCCTGCTCTCCATGATCAACGGAGTCAGGGCCGAGCTTCAGACGAACCAGGAAGCGATCACGCGCGCACAGCAGAACATCGCCTCGCTGGAGAACTCGTTGTCGTACGCCCAGACCGCTGAAGCGCGTCTGGTCGCACTGCTGAAGCAGGTGGCGGACGGGGCGCGCCCGGTGCAGCCTTCCGCTCCACCGCCGCCGCGCCGCTCCGAGATCCTGGAGGCCGAACTGCGCGCCGCGCGGCTGCGCTACCAGGATGAGCACCCGGAGATCAGACGCCTCACGGCCGAACTCGCCGATGCGCGCGCCCAGGAAGCGAGAGAGAGGGCGGCCGCGCCCAAGCCGGCGCCGGAATCACCCAGACCGGCCGCGATTCCGCCGGAACTGCTCGCCGAGCTGAACCGGGAGCGCGAGCGGGTGGGCACCCTCAAGCTGGAGCTGGAACTGGCGCGCAAGGAGCTGCAGGCGCGGATCAACGAGCGGGCCGAATTGCAGCGCAAGCTGGTGGAGTACCAGGGCCGGCTCGAACGCGTGCCCATCAGGGAACAGGAACTGGCCGCGATCACCCGCGATTACGAGATGTCGCAGCAAAACTACCAGGCGCTGTACCAGAAGAAGATTGCCGCGCAGATGGCGGCGGAACTCGAACGCCGGCAACAATCCGAGCGCTTTACGATTCTGGACCACGCCCGCGTGCCGGAGGCGCCTGTCAAGCCGAACCGGCTGTTGCTGTCCATCGCCGCCTCACTGGCGGCGCTGGCGTTGAGCGCGGTGTTCCCCCTCGGGTTGGAGATCAAGAGAAACAAGCTGCTCGGCCCGTGGGAACTGCCCCCTGACGTCGTGATCCTCGGAAGGGTGCCCAAGGTTGCGAAGGCCACGGCCGGCGCGGGCCGGATGTTCCAGGGCCTGGCTGCAGCGCTTCTGACCGTAGCTGGCGCGTGTCTGACGATTTACTGAACGGAGGTCTGATGGGAAATCCCCGCATGGCGCAGAGTCGGGCGGACGCAGAACAGTCCGCCTTCAATCCGCCCGCCGGTATGCCGGTGATTGCCCCGGCAATCGGAGAATACCGGAGCGTCAATCTTAGGTTTGGAGACGAGCCGTTGCTGCCCTTCGACAGCGTGGACCCAAAGGCTGCGGAGCAATACCGCATGATCCGCGGAAAGCTCTTGCACCATCCGGCCGGACCGCGACTGATCGCGGTCACCAGTCCGGGGCCCGGAGACGGCAAGAGCATCACCGCCATCAACATCGCGGGCGCGATCGCGCTGAAGGACAAGATGAAGGCGCTGATCGTCGATGCGGACATGCGGCGGCGCGGAATCTCTTCGATGTTGGGCTTGGGAGACTTGCCGGGGCTGGCGGAAGTGCTCCGGGGAGAGGCGCATATCGAAAATGTTGTGGTTTCGGCAAACGAACTGCCGAACCTTCACATTCTTCCCGCCGGCCAGACGGAGAACTCGAACGCCGCCGAGCTGCTGGAATCGGCCCGCTGGAGGGAAACCGCGGCCGAACTCCGGCGGCGCTTCTCTATGGTCATCGTGGACACGGTGCCGATCGGCCTGGTTGTCGATTCGGAGCTCGTGCAACTGGTTTCCGACGGCACGATCGTGGTGGTGCGGCCGGACCACACCGACCGGGCGCGCTGCCGGGAAGCGCTCAGTTCTGTGCGCAAGGAGAAGCTGCTGGGAGTGGTCGTCAACTGCTCGGAGGACTGGCTGTTCTGGGGAACGCCGAGCTATTCCTACTACCGGTAAACGGGCCGGTGCTTGATAGCACGAGGGATTGTACACACAGAGGAGGCGAGATGGTTGCCAGCGATGTACGGCTGGGAAAAAACGTCGTGATTTATCGTCCTGAGCTGGTGAATCTGTACGGCTGCCACATTGGCGACGGCAGCCGCATCGGCCCGTTCGTGGAGATTCAGGGGGGAGCCACCATCGGCTCCAACTGCAAGATTTCGAGCCACACATTCATCTGCACCGGCGTCAAGATCGAGGACGGCGTATTCATCGGGCACGGCGTCATGTTCACCAACGACACGTACCCGAGCGCGGTCAACGAAGACGGATCGCTGCAAACCGCCGCCGATTGGGAAGTCGTCGAGACCACGGTGCGGGAGGGCGCTTCCATCGGAAGCAATGCAACCATTCTGTGCGGCGTGACCATCGGGCGGCGCGCGCTGGTGGGCGCCGGCGCGGTGGTCACGCGCGACGTGCCGGATTATGCGATCGTCGCGGGCGTCCCGGCGCGCGTGATCGGCGACGTGCGGTCGCGAAAGGCCAAAGGAGCGGAATATTCACATGGTCCCGTTTGTCGATCTGAAGCAGCAATATCGAAGCATAGCGCCTGAAATCAACGCGGCCGTTCTGGAGACACTGGAGAGCAGCCAATTTGTTCTGGGCACCCAGGTCGCGGCGTTTGAAGAGGAATTCAGCCAGTACGTCGGAGCACGGTTTGGCATCGGCGTGAACTCGGGCACCAGCGCGCTTCACCTGGCGCTGCTGGCCGCCGGCATCGGCCCCGGCGATGAGGTGATTACGGTCTCGTTCACGTTCGTCGCGACCGTGGCGGCCATCGTCTACACCGGTGCGAAGCCGGTCCTGGTGGATATCGACCCGCGCACGAACACCATCGATCCGGCGCTGGTGGAAGCGGCGATCACCGATCGCACGAAGGCGATCCTGCCTGTCCATCTCTACGGCCAGCCGGCTGACCTCGACCCGCTCATCGAAATCGCTCAGCGGCACAACCTGACCATCATCGAGGACGCCGCACAGGCGCACGGCGCGGAGTACAAGGGCCGGCGCGTGGGCAGCATCGGCGATCTGGGCTGCTTCAGCTTTTACCCCGGCAAGAACCTTGGCGCGTACGGCGAGGGTGGCATGGTTGTCACCAACAATCCCGAGTACGCCCGCAAGATCCGAATGCTGCGGGACTGGGGCGCGGAGCAGAAATATCAGCACGTCCTGAAGGGCTACAACTACCGCCTGGAAGGGATTCAGGGAGCGATCCTCAGGGTCAAGCTGCGCCATCTCGAGGCCTGGACGGAAGCGCGCCGCGGGCACGCCGCGCTGTATTCCGAAAGACTTGCCGCTTCCGGCCTGCGGCTTCCGGCAAGCGTGCCCAACACGCGCCACGTCTTTCACGTCTACGGCGTATTCACCCCTGAGCGCGATCAACTGCGCGAAGCGCTCAACCGGCAGGGAATTCAAACCGGTATTCACTATCCGATACCCGTGCATCTGCTCCCGGCCTATGCCGACCTGGGCTACCAGCCCGGCAGTCTCCCTCATAGCGAGCGGGCGGCGCGCGAAGAACTCTCGCTGCCGATGTTCGCAGAGCTGACCGAAGAGCAGATCGGCCGGGTTTGCGACGCGGTCTTGGAACACGCCTATGCCCGGCAGAGCTGAACCGGCGCGCGTGGTGCGCGCGGCGCACGCGCTGAAAACCATCGAGCCCGATCCGGATTTCGAGCGCGGGCTGTCGGAGCACCTCCGGGGCAGTTACAGCCGCGATGCGCTCATTGAAATCTACGCGCGCTTCATACAGGGCGACGGGAAACTCGATTCGATGATGCGCCGGGCGATCTGGCGGGCGCTGGCGCGCCGCTTCGGAGACGGCGTTTCGATCGGCCCCGGCGCGAATTTCCGCCATCCGGAGACATTCGAGATCGGGAACGGCGTCTTCATCGGGGCGAATACCTACATTCAGGGCCGCCACGACGGCCGCTGCTCGATTGGCGACCACGTCTGGATTGGGCCGCAGAGCTACTTCGACGCACGCGATCTCATCCTCGAGGAATACGTGGGATGGGGCCCGGGAGCGAAGGTCCTCGGCTCCGAGCACACCGGAATTCCATTGGACACGCCGATCATCCGGACAGACCTCGAAATCAGGCCGGTGAGAGTGGAGGCTTGGGCCGACATCGGCACGGGCGCGATCATCCTGCCGGGAGTCACCATCGGGCGCGCAAGCATCGTAGGCGCCGGCGCGGTGGTGACGCGGGACGTTCCGCCCTATACCGTCGTTGCGGGCGTGCCCGCCCGGGTCATCCGGCGCCGGGATGAAGCAGCCGTGAGGGATTCCATTGAGGAGGCGCAATGCCGTTTGCAAGAGCACTGATCACCGGCGGGGCCGGCCTGATCGGCTCGCACATCGCCGACGCGCTGGTCCGCGCCGGCACGAAACAGATTGTGGTCCTGGACAATTTCGTGAGGGGCTGCCGTGAAAACCTGCGGTGGGCCGAGGCAAACGGGAACATCGAAGTCGTGGAGGGCGATATCCGCGACCGCCGCCTCGTCCGCGAGCTGACGCGCGGAGCGGACGTCGTGTTCCACCAGGCGGCCATACGCATCACGCAGTGCGCCGAGGATCCGCGGCTCGCGTTTGAAGTGCTGGCCGAAGGCTCGTTCAACGTCTTCGAGGCCGCGGCCAACGCGGGTGTCCGCAAGCTGGTGGCCGCCTCGTCGGCATCCGTCTATGGAATGGCGGACCAGTTCCCCACGACGGAAGACCATCATCCGTACAACAACCGCACGTTCTACGGCGCCGCCAAAGCGTTCAACGAAGGCATGCTGCGCAGCTTCCACGACATGTACGGCTTGAACTACGTCGCGCTGCGCTACTTCAACGTCTACGGGCCGCGCATGGATATTCACGGCGCCTACACCGAGGTGCTCATCCGCTGGATGGAGCGCATTGCCGCCGGCAAGCCGTGCCTCATCCTGGGCGACGGCTCGCAGACCATGGACTTCGTTTACGTGGAGGACGTCGCCCGCGCGAACCTGCTGGCAGCCGAATCCGACGCGACCGACGCCGTCTTCAACGTCGCCAGCGGAACCGAGACGAGCCTGCGCGAGCTGGCCGACGCGCTGCTCAGGGTGATGGGCGCCAGCCACCCGCACGAGTTCGGGCCGGAAAGGAAAGTCAACGCGGTGCCCCGCAGGCTCGCCGATACCACCGCGGCCGAGCGCGCGCTCGGGTTCCGCGCGGAGGTGACGCTTGATGAAGGGCTGAGAAGGCTTGTCGCCTGGTGGAAAGAAAGGAGGGGTGAGCTTCAACATGCTGCCCGTGCCTGAGCAGGTGGAAACCAGGACGGAACGCCCGCCCTCCATTCCAATCACGCGCCCCTGGATGGACGAGCGCGAGGCCGAAGCCGCGCGGCGGCCCATTCTTTCCGGGTGGATCACCCAGGGACCGGAAGTGGCGGCGTTCGAACGGGAGTTCGCCGCGATGGTCGGAGCGCCGCACGCGTGCGCCGTCTCGAACTGCACCACCGCGCTGCACCTCGCGCTTAAGGCAGCCGGCGTGGGGCCGGGCGACGAGGTCATCACGGTCAGCCACTCCTTCATCGCCACCGCAAACAGCATCCGCATGTGCGGCGCCGTGCCGGTGTTCGTCGATATCGAGCCGGGCACGTTCAATATGGCCCCGGACCTGGTGGAATCCGCCATCGGCGAACGAACCCGCGCCATCCTTTGCGTACACCAGATGGGCATGCCCTGCGACCTCGAACGGCTCGTCGCCGTCGCCCGGCGGCATTCCCTGCCCCTGATCGAGGACGCGGCGTGCGCCATCGGAAGCGAAATCCTCGTCAACGGCAGGTGGGAAAAGATCGGCAAGCCTCACGGCGACATCGCATGCTTCTCTTTCCACCCGCGCAAGGTGATCACGACCGGCGACGGCGGCATGCTGACCACCGCGCGTCCCGAGTGGGACCGCCAGTTCCGCCTCTGGCGCCAGCACGGCATGAGCGTGCCGGATACGGTGCGCCATGCGGCCCGCGAGGTGATCTTCGAAACGTATCCGGTAAGCGGGTTCAACTACCGGATGACGGACGTTCAGGCTGCGATCGGCAGGGAGCAACTGAAGCGGCTGCCGGAGATCGTGGAGCGGCGCCGGGCGCTGGCGGCCCGCTACGCCGAACTGCTGGGCGGCGTTCCCGGGCTGGTGCTCCCGCCGGAGCCGTCATGGGCGCGCAGCAACTGGCAGAGTTTCTGCGTGCGGCTTCCGGAACACTGCGACCAGCGGCGGGTCATGCAGCGCATGCTGGACCGCGGCGTTTCCACCCGCCGCGGAATCATGTGCGCGCACCGCGAGCCCGCCTATGTCGCCGAACCGTGGCGCGCGGCTCACCCCTTGCGCGAAAGCGAGCGCGCGCAGGATACCTCCATCATCCTGCCGCTGTTCGCGCAAATGACGCACGCGGAGCAGGATGCCGTCGCCGCCGCTCTCATACACAGCATCGAGGGGAAACATGCCGTCTGACGTCGAGCAGGTTTCCAGGCCCGCAGCCGCCGCACCCAGGCAACGGACCTGCACCCTGCTGTCCATCGTCACCCCCGCGTTCAATGAGAGCGAGAACCTGCCGGTTCTCTATCTGCGCCTCGTGCGCGTGCTCGACGAGCTTGGCATTCCCTGGGAGTGGGTCATCGTCGACGATCACTCCCGGGACGACACTTTCGCCGTGATCTCCCGCCTCGCGCGCTCGGATCCCCGCGTCCGCGGCCTGCGCTTCGCGCGCAACTTCGGTTCGCACACGGCCCTGGCGTGCGGGCTGCACCATGCGCGCGGAGCGTGCGCCGTGGTCATGGCAGCCGACCTCCAGGATCCCCCGGAAACAATCCCCGCGCTGCTGAACGAATGGCGCCAGGGGGCGCATGTCGTGTGGGCGGTCCGCCGCCGCCGCGAGGGCGAAAGCGCCGCCACGATCGGCACGGCGCGGATCTACTACTGGCTGATGCGGCATGTTGCCGGAATGAAGGAACTGCCGAGCACCGGCGCCGATTTCTTCCTCGCCGACCGCAAGGTCCTCGAGGCGTTCCGCGAGTTCCGCGAAAGCAACACCAGCGTCACCGCGCTCATCACCTGGCTGGGCTTCCGGCAGTCCAGAATCCTTTACGACAAGCAGGCGCGGCTCCACGGCCGCTCGGGCTGGAATCTGGAAAAGAAAATCAAGCTGTTGGTGGACTCGATCACCTCCTTTAGCTATGTTCCGGTCCGGATTATGAGCTACGTCGGACTGCTGGTGGCCACGCTGGGTTTCCTTTACGCCGGTTTCATTCTCGTGAACGCCGCCATTGGCAAGCCGGCCCAGGGATGGTCGTCCTTGATGGTGGTCGTGCTGGTTCTCGGCGGCTGCCAGATTCTCATGATGGGGGTGTTGGGGGAGTATCTCTGGCGAGCACTCGAGGAGTGCCGGGGCCGGCCCCGCTATCTCATCGAGGAGCAGACCGAGCCGGAAACGCCCGGCGATGCAAGGAGTGACACATGAGAATCCAGTCGACTGTACTGATACTGATTGTGGCCGCACAGGCCGGAGTGTACGCCGCGCCGGCGCAGAACGCGCAGGCCGGAGAGACGAAAGCCGCCGTCGCTGCCGCCAAACTGGATACGCCGCAGGGTTCCTACCGCATCGGGCCGGGAGATGTGCTTCAGATCATGGTCTGGAAGGAGCCCGACGCGTCCGTCCCAAGCATCCAGGTTCGCTCCGACGGATACATTACCGTGCCGTTCGTCAAAGAGCTGCACGTCGTGGGCCTGACGCCCTCGGAGGTGGAAACCCTGGTGACCCAGCGGCTCTCCCGTTTCCTTCGCAACCCCGAAGTCTCCGTTCTGGTGCGGGAAACCAACCGCGACAAAGTCTACGTCATCGGCGCGGTGCGGCGCGAAGGCTCGATCCCGCTGAGATCGCCGATGACTGTCATCCAGGTCCTTGCCGAGGCGGGCGGGGTGAGCGAATTCGCCAAGAAGAAGAAGATTTATATTCTTCGGAACAACGGCGAGCGCCAGCAGCGCATCGCCTTCAACTATGAGGCCGCGATCAGGGGCGATCCCAGGATGAGCAACCTGTACGTTGCCCCGGGCGACACGATTGTTGTGCCGTAGCCAGCGAGAAAACATATGGCCATTGTGATCCGCCGCATCGCGTGGAGCCTGGCGCTCGCGGCAAGCGCAGTCATGAATCAGGCGCCGGCCCAGGAGCTGCAGCCCATCGAGCCCACGCCACAGGGTTTCCGCATCCATTCGTTCTCCCTGACGGGGGGCTACGCCTCCTCCGGGCTTATCGCCCCGCTCTCCTCCGTGGTGACTACCAACGCCCCGGAATACTATGGCTCGGCGATCCTTTCCGTAGGCTACACGCGAACCAGGAATTCAAGAAACACCTCGCTGCTGTATGACGCCGAGTATCTACGGCGTTTCCGCATTTCGAACCTGGATGCCTTCGTCCACCGGCTGCGCTTCATCACCAGCGGCGACCTGCGTCCGAGGTGGTCGGGCTACTTCCGCGTCTGGGCCAGCGACTCCCATATCGACCAGTTGCTGCTGACGCCAACCGGCTTCGAGTTTTCCACCGATCCGATGCTTCCGGATGAGGGAATCGCCGGCGGCCAGGCCGCCGCAGCTTCCAACGCAGTAATCTTCGGCGACCGGGTCTTTAATGCCAGCATCGGCACGGGCCTCGCGTTCCAAAAAACCGAGCGGACGCGGCTCGGTTTCCATTTGGGCGGAGACCGGACACAAGGACTCCGCTCCGAAGCGCCCGAACCCATTGGCCGGCTGCCGCTGATGCCTCAATCCACAGTCGCGAGCGCCAGGTTCGAAATCGAGCACGCGGCGAGCCCCCGGACGGATCTCGCTTTCCGCGCCACGACGTTCCGAACGTTCTCCCGCCTTAGTGCAGTCTACCTTTCCGACCTGACCCTGTCTGCGGAACGGCGGCTCAGCCCAAATTGGTTTGGCAACCTCAGCGGCGGCGCCAGCATGTTGAAGCCCGTGCGGATGGCCGACCCCTCCCGGAACCGGCAGACATATGGATACAACGCCTTGGTAGGCCTTGGCCGGCGCACGAGAACATCCACCGTTTTCGCCTCCGCTGCCAGGCGCCTCGGCGATACCTTCGGGTTCGGCGGGCACTATTCGGATTCCGTTTCGCTGACCGCGAGCTGGCATCATCCCAACCGGAGATGGGGCGCCATTGCCTCCGGCTACGCCTTCCGCACGAGAATTCCGGACGCCCGGGACCTCACGGGCTGGCAGGGCACCGGCTCGCTGGTTCGAAACTTGGGCAACCACTTGGCGGTGACGCTTACGTACGGCTACCTGAAATCAGCCATGGCGATCACTGGCGATTCGCGGTACATCCAGGGCCATACGGCGCAGATCACGCTGAGCTGGTTGCCGCTCGGGGTGGCTCGGCGGATGAACTGAGCGCTACCTCTTAGTTCAACTCGTATTTGGCCCCGCGGGTCGGGATCACAACCTCCAGGCAATACCGTTCTTCGATAGCCTGCTTGAGCGCGGCCGACTGCACCGGCTCGCCGTGCACCACAAACACGCGCCGCAGCCCGGGGACCAGCGGCTTCATCCAGCTCAGCAGCTCGCTCTGGTCGGCGTGCCCGCTCAGCTCGTTCAGCGTCTCCACCTCGGCGCGCAGCCGCATCGGCTCGCCGAAAATCGCAACCTCCGGCAGCTTATCCACCAGTTTTCTTCCCAGCGTGTTTTCCGCCTGAAAGCCGGTGATCAGGATCGTATTGCGCGGGTTCTCGATGTTGTTTCGCAGGTGGTGCAAAATCCGCCCCGCTTCGCACATCCCCGACGCGGAGATTATCATCATCGGCCCGCGCAGATCGTTTAGCGCCTTGGATTCGGCCACGTCCGTGATATAGCGCAATCGCGCGAACCCGAACGGATCGTCGCCCTGAAGCAGGAATTGCCGCGTCTCCTCGTCGTACAGCTCCGCGTGTTTGCGGAACACCTCGGTTACGGTCACCGCCAGCGGGCTGTCCACGAAAATCGGGATCCTGGGGATCCGCTCCTGTTTGAACAGCTCGTGCAGCATGAGCACGAGCTGCTGCGTGCGGCCCACCGCAAACGCCGGCACGATGATTTTGCCGCCCCTCTCGCACGTCCGGTTGATCACGTTGGCGAGCTTATTGGAAACGATGCCGGTGGCTTTGTGCAGCCGGCCTCCGTATGTGCTCTCGATGATCAGGTAATCCACCGGCGGCAGGGGTTCCGGGTCTCGGATGATGGGCAGCCCGGGGCGTCCCACGTCGCCCGAAAACGCGAGCCTCACCGGCTTGCCGTTGGAGTGGTCCGTGATCACGACCGCCGAGGAGCCCAGCATGTGCCCGGCTTCAAATGCCCGGTACGTCACCCGCGGCGCGATCTCCCGCTCCTCGCAGACCGGAACCGGACTGAAGTGCGGCATAGTCGCCTCCGCGTCCTCCATGCTGTACAGCGGCGGGACGGCGCCGTCGCGCGCCTCCGGATCGAGCCGCTTCCTCCGGTGGTATCTCTTGTTCACAAACTCCGCGTCCTTCTCCTGGATGTAGGCGCAATCGGTCAGCATGGGAACGCACAGGTCGGCCGTGGCCGGCGTGGCGTAGATTGGGCCCGCAAATCCGTTCTTCACCAGCGTGGGCAGATTTCCGCTGTGATCGATATGGGCGTGAGAAAGGATGGCGGCGTCGATGTCCGCGGCGCGGAATGGCAGGTTTGCGTTGCGCTCGCGCGCCTCTCTGCGGTGCCCCTGGTACAGACCGCAATCGAGAAGGATCCGGGCGCCGTTGACGCGGAGTTCATGCATCGAGCCGGTGACGGTTTGAACGGCTCCCCAACAGGTGAGTTGCATAACCCACCAGTGTAGCCCTTCGTGTTACCGCTCCGAAGCCCGCGGCGCTCTCAAGTCGAAATCCGGGCCATTCGGCTCCATCTCTTTCAGCTTCGCGTTACCGCTTCGAAGACCGCGGCGCTCTCAAAAGTGCCTTGACGGCGTCCAGGCAAAGCACTGCGGCGTGCCGGGATTCGGGGCTGAGCCCGCCGAGTTCCGCTTCGATCGTCTCGGCCCGCAGCCCCGCGAGTTCGCTCCGGCTCTTCCCCTTCATCCACTCAGTGAGAGCGGAGCCCGCCGCAATCGACGCCGTGCAGCCGCGCGTCCGGTACCGCGCCTCCGCCACGATATCGCCCTCGAACCGCGCCGACAGCCGCATGATGTCCCCGCAGGCCGGATTGGAAACCTCAACCGTCACCGCCGGCGCTTCAAGCTCGCCGGCATTGCGCGGATTCTTGAAGTGCTCAAGCAGCTTTTCGCTATACACGCCTCATTATCGCGTGCTTTTCCGCTGCACCCTGTGATCGTGCGGGCAAGGGCCGAATTGTGGGCGCGGGTTCCTCCCCGCTGGGCGATGGGGATCGCCTGAAATCCCTTACTGCCTCTCAATCCTTATCTTTGACTCCCCGCGGCAGTTTGCTACGAAGACAGCCACCTTGCCAACTCTGCCGCCGAACAGGACTACGTCCCGGCCCTCGAAAACGCGGGCTACCGGCCTTCGCATCCGCGAGCCGGAATGGCACGAGCATAGGATGTCCCACGACGCTCGGAACGCCGTCAATCTTCACGTCTTCTCCGCCGGCTGCCCCGAAGTAGGCGGATGATCGCATTCCGCGACTGGTTGCGGGCAAATTCATCCGACCGGGACTTGTATGCACAGCACAAACGCACTCTGGCTCAGCGGCACGTGGAAATACACGCAGGAGTTATGCTGACGCGAAGACTCCGATTATCGAGGAGATTCTGGCGAGAGCCCGAAGGACCGGGTAGGAGCTTTTCTCGTTACAGGGCCGGACTGCCCGCGCTCAGCCCGATTTCGGCAGGCCGAACTCGATTCCCCGCTCGCGATTGAGCACCTGCGATCGCGATTCGTCAACCTGGCTTACAGGGACTTCCCCACGGTTCCCTTGCCTGTCTACGTAATTCAAGGTCCCGTTATCCACCCAGTAAGCCGCCGCGTCAATCACCGAACCGTCGCGCATCGCAATCGAAAAGTACACCATCTTCTGCGGAGTCGCGACGTTCGAGGAGCTGCCCCAACGGTACTCGTTGATGACGACAGAGGGCGAGCTGGTTTCCTCCTGTTGCTGTTGCGCCGGTTCGTAGTAATCCGTCGGCGCTGCCGAAGGATAAATCACCGTCACGTTCGGACCCGCGTAGGGGTACGCTCCGTCATAACCGCCGTAGTAGCCGCCGTAAGCCGGGTAAGGCCACACCGGCACGCCCCAGAAGCCGCCGAACCGGCGGAAGCCAAACCGGAACCCGCCAAAGGGCGTGAAGAACGGTTTATTGAAGAAGAACGAGCCGTGGAAACGCGGAGAGAAGAACGGGCTCTTGTTAAAGAAAAACGTTCGCGGCGCGACGAATCCGCGGAATCCCGGCCTGAAATGCCCGAACCCGCCGAAACCGCCTCGGAAACCGTGTCCGAATCCGCCCCCTCTAAAACCGTGCCCGAAGCCCCCTCTGAAGCCGTGTCCGAAACCGCCCCGCATCCCAAAGCCGCCGCGCTGCCCAAAGGCGCTGATCGACAGAATGGAAACGAGGCATAAAAGCCGGACCAGCGTTTTCATACCTTTTTCCTCATCCGCCAGCCTAACGCCGCGGGCCGCCGTTTTCAACGCCGTTCCAGCCGCCAAAGTCCCGGTACGGGGCTGAAAAAGTACCAGTGAGAATCCCGCACCCTGCTCAGGCACTTCTCTTTGTATGGGAAAACCTGCGGATGCCGCCGCCGCGCATGCCGCCATCCTTCGCTTCCTGGAGCGCGGCGGCGAACCGGCGCTGCTCGAGCCCGGCGAAGAACAGTTCACCCTCAAGCCCGACAACTACAAGCTCGACTGGCGCAACGGCCGCCTCACGATTCAGGTCTGGGACGAGCGGCGCGTCCTGGCGCGGCGGATCGTCGGAATCGCCGAGGAGCGTGCCGGAAAGCTCGAGCTCGCCATCGAGCGTTTCGGCAAACGGCCGGGGCGCATTTACATCTTAGAAACGAAGCAGGCGCGGACCTCGGTCGAGCGCCTCGGCGCCCGGCTCATCCTGAGGGAGCGGTTCCGGCGGTCGCTCTCGCGGCAGTTCCCGGACTGGCAAATCGCCGAACTGAGCGCCGAAGCCAACCTGGAGGAGAGCCTCTCGCCCTCCTATCCGCGCGCGCTGCTCAAGAGGGGATCGACGGGCATCGCCGCCATCGCCGCGCCGTCCGAACCGGGAGCCGCCGCAGCGTGCCTCACCTTCGGTCTCATCTGGCTCGATTACCTGCGGCGCCGCGAGCGGCGGTTGACCCTCCAGAGCCTCGCCCTGTTTCTACCGGAGTCCGGCGCGCGCGCCGCCTGCCACCGCCTGCCCTTCCTCGACCCCAAAGCGGTTCGGGTGCAGGCGTACGCGTGTTCCGAAGAGGGCTTTGAAGAGTGGATCGACCCGCGCGATTACGGCAACCTCGACACCCGCCTGGAGCCCTGCGCGGCGCCCCTGGAAACCTTGCCCTCCCGCGTGGCGGGCTGGGTGGAACACCTGCGCAGCCTGCCCGGTGTGGATGCGGTGCGGAGGCCCGACGGCGCTTTGAGTCTCCGCGTTCGCGGCCTCGAATTCGCCCGCACCGCCCACGGCGAACTGCTGTTCGGCCTGCGGAAGCGGGCTGCCGCCACGGAGGCGAACCTCGCGGAAATCGAGCAGCTCGCCCGGGAGATCGAGCGGCTGCGATCGCCCTCCGCGCCGGACCGCGAAAACCCTCTCTACCAGCAGCAGCCCGAGGCGTGGCTCGAAGCGCAGGTCCGCGCCCAACTGGAGCAGATAGACGCCACGCTTCAGCCCGATCAAGTGTACGCACAGGCGCCAACGCTCTCCGGCGGCGACCGCGGCATCATCGACCTGCTCGCAGCGGACCGCGACGGCCGCCTGGCGGTGCTCGAATTGAAAGCTTCCGAGGACATTCACCTCCCGCTTCAAGCTCTCGACTACTGGATCCGCGTCGTCTGGCATCTCGAGCGCGGCGAGTTCACGCAGTACGGTTACTTCCCAGGGCGCGTGCTCGCACGCAAGTGGCCCCGGCTCCTGCTGGTGGCCCCCGCGCTGTGTTTCCATCCCAAAACGGAAACGATTCTGCGGTTCTTCGCCCCCGAAATCGAAGTGGAGCGGGTCGGCCTGGGCGCGGACTGGCGCCGCTCGCTAAAGGTGATGTTTCGCCTTCGCGGCGCCGATCGCCCCGCGTGAGCCAATTTGGCCCGTTCCGTCCGGCTCGCAGCGCCGGAGTAGAATGGCAGCCGAAACGATCCGCCGCACGTGTGAAGAAGCGGAGAGTTCCGTCCCGCTCGCAGCACCGGAGTAGAATGACAGAGGGGCGCAGCGGGTCTGATTGCCCGCAAATCGGACATGAACAGTGATATTTATCCGCAAATCAAGCAGGCATTTCGGCATTTAAACCCGCAGGAGGTCCGGGAACTCGCCGAACGGCCGGTGACTATCGGCCTGATTGCCTCCGGCAATGCCGGCTTTGTGCAGATGGAGGATGTGCTGATTCCGCGAGGTGTCACGCGCGCCAGGCGGGCCGAACTCGAGTCGCTGGTGCACCGCGTGGGCGCGCCCGGCGCACCCGAGACCTTCGATATCATCCTCTGCGAGGACGAGCTGCTCTGCCCTCCGGGCGCATTTTGCTTTCATGCGTCCGATTTTCGGCGCACGGCACGCGAAATTTTGGCGGCGCGTCCCGATCTTGAACTCCCGCTGGCCCGTAATTTCGAGCCTTTCCGGCAGCCCGCCATCGCCCGGATCGTTCGCGGCATCGCGCTGGAAAACGCGGCGTTCGCCCTGGTCACGGCCTTTCCCGGAATGTTGTCCGGCGCCGTGCGGTTCCCGTTCTCGGTAAAAGACTTTGCGTCCGAAGCCGCGTTTATGACCGTCAACCAGGTGCGCATGGCCTTTCTGATCGCCGCGGCGAGCGACGAGGACGTCGGCTACTACGAACAGCGGGTGCAGATCGCCGCTATTGTGGGCGGCGCGCTGGGCTGGCGTGCTGCGGCCCGGGCGCTGGAAGCCAGAATTCCTTACGGCGGCGGAGTGATCCCCAAAGCCCTGGTTGCGTGGGCCGGCACCTGGACAGTCGGCGTGGGACTCGAACGCTTTTACCGCATCGGCGCCGGCCTCACCCGCGCGGAGCGCCGGGAGATTTTCGCCCGCGCCATGGCGCGCGGCCGTGAAATCGTGGCCGGGCTCGTGGAACTCTGGAATTCCGGCTCACAACGCAACGCTGAAGCCGCCCTGGCCATCTAACCTTTTTTTGGAGGAGGTTAAGAATGAAATTCCGAATCGCTGCCGTAATCGCGGTGGCTGCCTCCATCGCCTCAGCCGACACGCTTACTCTGCGCGACGGCAGAACGATCGAAGGCTCTTATCTCGGCGGCACCGCACGGCAGATCCGCTTCGCCGTCGGAGACGCCATCCAGATTTTTAACGTCAGCGACGTCCAGAGCATTCGATTCGAGACCGAGGCCGCTCCCGCCGCTGCCCCGGCTCCGGCTCCCGCCCCTGCCGCCGAAACCCGAATTCTCAACCTGCCGGCCACCACGCCGGTGAGAACAACGCCTGTTTCCGGTATCGAGATACCCGTTGGAACCAACATCACCATCCGCATGATCGACGACGTGGATTCGAACGTCGCCACGGTCGGGCAGACGTTTCGCGCCAGCATCGATGAACCCGTAATAGTGGACGGGCGCGAAGTGGTGCCGCGCGGCGCCGACGTAACCACCAAGCTTGTGGAGCTGAAGGACCCCAATAAGATCACCGGCGGCGGGCAACTGACGCTCGACATCGCAT
This sequence comes from Acidobacteriota bacterium, assembly GCA_029776225.1. Classification (GTDB taxonomy): domain Bacteria; phylum Acidobacteriota; class Terriglobia; order Bryobacterales; family Bryobacteraceae; genus Fen-330. The sequence continues at coordinate 88,863 of JAKOTR010000029.1, forward strand.
CGATCACCGTCAACGGCAAGGAGTTTGAGGTGGATACCGCCGCCATCACCACGGCGGGCGAATCGCGCACCGGCCAGAGCGCCAAAGTCATCGGCGGGACGGCCGCCCTGGGCGCGATTATCGGCGCCATCGCTGGCGGTGGAAAGGGCGCGGCCATTGGCGCGGTCGCTGGAGGCGGAGCCGGAACCGCGATTCAGGTGCTCACGCAGGGTCCGCGCGTCCGCATCCCGTCGGAAACGCGGCTGACCTTCGCGTTGCAGGCGCCGGTCAGGATCCAGTAGGATAGGTTTCTTTTCGACCTTGTCCGGGTAATGATGACCCTCGTGCTGATGGCGGCACTTGCACTCGCTGCTCAGAAACCGCTCGTAGAGGGAAATCCCTCGAGCCGCGTCCGCGTCGTGATTTACGAGGACTTGCAGTGTCCGGACTGCGCCAACTTCCGGCGTATGCTGGACGAAAAACTGCTGCCGAAATACGCCGCCACGGTGGCCTTCGAGCACCGCGATTTCCCGCTGCCGAAACACTCGTGGGCGCGGAAGGCCGCCATCGCGTCGAGGTTTTTCCAGGAAATCGATGCCGCGCTCGCGCTGAAATTCCGCCGGTACTTACTCTTCAACCTGAGGGCGATCCAGCCCGGCGATTTCAACGAGCGGCTGGCTGCCTTCGCCAGGGAAAACGGCTGCGACCCGGACAAGGCGGTTGCGGCGCTCGATACCCCAACTTACGCGGCCGCGGTCGAGGCCGACGTACAGGAGGGAATTGCGCGTGGTGTAGCCAGAACGCCCACCGCGTTCGTAAACGGCGCGCCGTTTGTCGAGACCTTCACTTTCGAGGAGATCTCCAAAGCGATCGACGACGCACTCAAACAACAATAACGGGAGGCTGCCATTCAGAAACCAGTTGCTATCGTGACCGGCGCGAGCCGCGGAATCGGAAGGGGCATCGCCATCGAGCTTGCCCGCACCCATGCGGTCGTCGGGACCTATCGTGGCCGGCGCGACGCCGCCGAGTCATTGAAGGAACAGACCGGCGCGGAAATCTTTCAGTGCGATGTGAGCAATCCTGCGGAACGCCAGGCGCTGATCGCCTTCACCCAGGAGAAATTCGGCCGCATCGACCTGCTGGTGAACAACGCCGGCATGGCGCCGCGCGTGCGCCAGGACATCATGGAGGCGACCGAGGAGAGCTTCGACGAGCTGATCGCCACCAACCTCAAAGGCCCGTATTTTCTTACCCAGCTCGCGGCGCGCATCATGGCGCAGCAGGGCGAGGGACGCATCGTTTTCGTCACGTCGATTTCCTCGTACACCGCCTCTTTGAACCGCGGCGAATATTGCATTTCTAAGGCTGGCCTGAGCATGGCGGTGGCGCTGTGGGCGGCGCGGCTGGCTGCCTGCAACGTGAAGGTGTTCGAAGTCCGGCCCGGCATCATCCGCACGGACATGATCGCGGCGGTGGAAAAGACATACGAGGAGCGCATCGCCGCCGGCCTGTTGCCCCAGCGGAGGATGGGCGAGCCGCGCGACATCGCGCAAGCCGTCCGGGCCATCGCCGACGGCCTGCTGGACTACTGCACCGGCCAGGTGCTCAACGTGGACGGCGGTTTCCACCTCCGGATTCTGTAATAGGCTCCGTCTCGGCCCGCGCCGGCCGGGCGGCCGCATCCCCGCAAGGCTTGCGGCGTGTAGCTTTCCAGCCGGGCAGGCTGCCCGCGCGTGAATCCCGCGGGAACGCGTGCTATAAGTAGGAGTCGTTGCAAAATCAGGAGCGCACACTCATGAAAAAGATGTTTTATGGCTGGTGGGTGGTAGCGGCAGCGTTCTGCACGTTCGGGCTTGCGGTCGGCCTGCCCTATTACACCATCTCGTTCTTTTATGACTATTTCGGGGAGACCTATGGCTGGCGCGACGTGGACATCACGCGCGGCTTCCTTTATGCCTCCCTCTTGACGCTCTGGGTGGGACCGCTCGTCGTCCCACGCGTTAGCCCGAGAAAGCTGATCCTCATCGGCACCGCGCTGACCGGCATCGCGCTGTTCTGCTTCGGAAACATGGGGGGCAATATCTGGGTGTACTGGGGCATCTGGGTCATCTACGCGACGGGCTACTTCCTTTCCGGCCCCATACCGCACCAGATCATCATCTCTAACTGGTTCCGCAAGAATCGCGGCAAGGCGATGGGCGTGCTCTACGTCGGCGTGGGCGTGGCCGGCGCTCTGGGGGCCAGGATCGTCAAACCGCTGACGGAAAACCTGGATTTTCACAGGGCGCTGATGATTATGGGCGGGCTGATGCTGCTGGCCTGGCCGCTGGCAATCTTCGTACTCCGGGATAAACCCGCCGAAAAGGGCCTCTTTCCCGACGGCGCCGACACCGCGCCCGAAGAGATCAAGGCCAAGCCGCACAGCTTCCGCTATCTCGTGCGCCGCTACTCCTTCTGGCTGATTGTGTTCGGCAGCATGTGCTCCATCGGCTCCATCGGGGCGGTGAATTTCCTCATGAAGCTGGTGTTCAAGGAGAACATGGACCCCAGCATCACGGACCCCGAGCAGGCTCAGATCCTGCTGAACTCCACGTGGCAGTTCTCCCAGATGGTGATTCTGCTGTCGAGCATCGGCGGGCGCCTGGTCATCGGCGCTTTTGCCGATAAGTTCCCCAAAAAGTGGGTGATGACGGTCAGCTATTTCCTGTCGGCCGCCACGATCCCCCTGCTGCTGGCGGTGCAGCCGCCCGCCAACCCCTGGGTCTTTTCCATTCTTTTCGGCTTCGCCATGGGGGCGGACTACATGCTCATCCCGCTGATGGCCGCCGAGCAGTTCGGCGTGAGCACCCTGCCGCGGGCAATGGCGATCATTCTGCCCGCCAACACCATCGCTCAGACCGGGTTCCCCGCCCTGACAGCGTACTTCCAGGAACTTTTTGGAAGCTATACGATCCCCATGTACATCGTATTTGCTGTGGGCATCATGAGCGGCATTTCGATCGCTCTGCTTCCAAAGAAGGAGAAAGAACCTGTCGAAGAGGAACTTCACGTACAAGACACTCGAGGAGCTTCGGCTTAGCGCGGAAGCGCTGGGCGCAACACACGTACGGTTCGAGAGCGATCCTGAGCGGGTCCGCGCCATCCTGGCGCGGCCCGTGCGGGTCGGCCGGTTTGTGGTGGGCAACTCGCTGGCGATCCACCCCATGGAGGGCTGCGACGGCGAACTGGACGGCCGCCCCGGCGAGTTGACCGCCCGCCGCTACGCGCGATTCGCCCGCGGCGGCGCCAAGCTGATCTGGTTCGAAGCCACGGCAGTCCGCCGCGAAGGGCGCGCCAATACCCGGCAGCTCTGGCTTCATAGGGGCACGGTGGACGACTTTGCGCGCCTGCTCGAAATGGTCCGCCAGATCCACCGCGACCGCTACGGCACGGCTGACGATCTGCTCGAACCCCTTCAGTTGACGCATTCCGGCCGCTACAGTCATCCGCGCCGCGTGATCGCTTACCACCACCCCACAGTGGACCTGAAGACCGGCGTGCCTCCGGATTATCCGGTAATCTCCGACGATGAGCTGGAACGCCTGGAAGACGATTACGTCGAGGCCGCCCGGCTCGCCGTTCAGGCAGGCTTCCGCGCGGTCGATATCAAGGTGACTCACGGCTACCTGCTGAGCGAGCTGGCCGGCGCGAAAACCCGCGAAGGGCGCTATGGCGGGCCGCTGGAAAACCGCTTCCGCTTCGTCAGAAACGTGGCCGGCAAGATCCGCGCCGCGCTCGGCTCGAAGCTGATGCTCACCATGCGCCTGGGCTGCTTCGATTCCGTGCCGTACTACCGCGATCCCGAAACCGGCATCGGCGTCCCGTACGAATATCCGATTCCCTACCCTTACGGCTTTGGCGTGGATCCAAATAACCCGTTAAAGGAAGACCTCACGGAGGTCAAGCAGGCCATCTGCTGGCTCCGCGACTGGGGGTTCGAGCTGCTCAACGTCTCGATGGGGATTCCCTACTACAACCCGCACATCGGGCGGCCCTTTGAGAAGCCCGACGACGGCAACTACGAGCAGCCCGAACACCCGCTGCTCGGCGTGGACCGTCATTTCCGCATCGCGGGCGAACTCCAGCAGACGTTTCCCGATCTCCCGATGGTCGGCACCGGCTATAGCTGGCTGCAGAAGTATGCGATCAATGCCGGCGCGAAGAATATCGAGGAAGGCCGCATCCGCTTCCTGGGGATCGGCCGCGGATCGCTCGCCTACCCGGATTTCGCGCGCGACGCGCTCGAGAAGGGTGAACTGCCCGAGCAGCACGTGTGCAAGACGCTCACTTACTGCACTTTTCTGATGCGGCAGAAAAACCATCCGATGGGCCAGTTCCCCACCGGCTGCCCGCCCTTCGACAAAGAGATTTTCGGGCCGATTATCAAGGAAGCCCGGGCGGCTAAACGGCGCCCAGAACCCAGCGCAGCACCACCTGCAGAATCGCAAGCAGGATTGCAGCCAGAAACGCGGGCAGAAAGCCCTGAATCGAGAAGCCCGGCGTAAGGACCGCCACCACCTTCAGTACGATGGCGTTGACCACCAGCAGAAACAGCCCAAGTGTGAGCACCGTGAGTGGGAAGGTCACGATTTTCAGAATCAAGCCCAGCGTCGCATTCAGCAGCCCGATGATGATGACCGCGATCAGCGCGGCGCCGAGGCCGGTGATTCTGAAACCCGGAACCAGGCGGGCCACCAGCAGCAGCACCAGCGCGCTCAGCAGCCAGTGGAGAAGCAACCCCACCATTGCTTCAAGATAGCAGATCGCCGTCCGGGGGTTTCTACATATACTCGGGTACGTCGATGCCCAGCACGGCAAGAGTCCGTTCGAGCTGCCGGCGGATGTAGCCGGTCATCCAGAGCAGAAAAACCTTTTTCTCCCGGTTCTCTTCCGTAATCACCGGAAACTCGTGATAGAAGTTGCTGAAGATCTGCGCGAGCTGGAATGCGTACTTCGCCACGTGCGCCGGTTCGCCGGACGCAATGGCGCGCTCGATGGCCGAATCGGTCTTGGACGCCGCCACAAGGAGCTGCCACAGCGCGTCCGAACGGAGCTGCCGCCCCAGCGCTTCCGGCGTCAGCTCCCGCTCAAAGTCGGGAAGCGCCTCGCCGCGCTCCTCCAGCTTCCGCCAGATATTTCGCGCGCGCACGGCGGCATACTGCACATAGGGTCCGGTTTCGCCCTCGAAACTCAGCGCCTCCTGGAAATCGAAAGCAATGACGGCGTTCCGCGTGTACTTGAGCAGGAAGTAGCGCAGCGCACCGATGGCGATCCGCGTGGCCATCTCGCGCTGCCTTTTCGGCGTGTCGTCCGGGTGGCGCGAAGCGACTTCCGCCAGCGCCTCCTCGATCAGCTTGTCGATGAGGTCGTCGGCCTTGACGCCCAGACCCTTGCGCCCCGAAACTTCCACGTACGGCCGCTTGCGGTCCTCCTCGGAGAGCTCAATGCCCAGCTCGGCGCAGCAGCGTGGCGACAGCGCCACCATCTCGTACGAGAAGTGAATCGACCGCTCCGCCTGCTCGTTGAAGCCGAGCGCCCTCAGTCCCGCCACGACAACGTCCTGCAGATACGACTGCCGTGAATCGATCACGTTATACACCCATGTGCCGCGGCCGAAACGCGGAGCATCGGGATGCGGCTCGTCCGTGGTGACCCACAACTGGTGGCCGCCGGGATACGTCATCAGCGGGCGGTAATAGAAATCCTTGCCGAGCAGACCGAATTTCCAGAGCTGATAGGCAATGTCCTTGCCGACGTAGGTGACCGTACCGTTCGAGCGCACGATAACCTTGCTCTCGTCGCTCTCGGCATCGCCGGAGTAAGCCGAAGCCGGCATCACCCAGCAGCCCGCGTTCTTGCCTTCGGTTTCGAGATAAATCGCCTTGCGTTCCTTCAGCAGCTCGAACGCCGTCGCCCAGAATTTCAGGTGCAGGATCTCGCTCTCGCGCGGCAGCACGTCGTAAGTGATGCCCAGGCGCCACATGGTCGCCAGGTGCGCCTGCACGATGGCGTCGGCGACGATGTGCGCGATCTTCGCGGCGTCGCCCTCGCCTTCTTCAATGGCATGGAGCGTTTCCTGCCGCCACGCCAGCGCGGCCGGGTTCTCAGCATAGTAGGACGAAACCCGCGCATAAAGGTCCCAACAGAGATAATCGAAGCGCGGTGTTTCCGCCGCGAGCCGCGCCACTTCCTCCGGCCCTTTCCCTTCCAGGCGATGGAAACCGACCACCACGTCCGCCACCTGCACGCCGGTGTTGTCGATGTAGTTCTGCACCTCGACGCAGCGGCCGCGGGCCCTCAGCATCCGGACGAACGTGTCGCCGAGCACTGCGTTGCGCAGGTGGCCGATGTGCGCGGCCTTGTTCGGATTGATGTTGGTGTGCTCGACGATGATCTTGCCCTCGTCGCCGGCGCCGGCCGTTTCTTCCGCCGCGCCCGAAAGCAGCGAGGCCGCGTACGCGGCGCGGTCCAGCCGCACGTTGAGATAGCCGTTGCCCGCTACCTCAAGCGACGCCACTCCCGGCAGCGGACCCAGTTCCGCCGCCAGTTCGGCCGCGATGGCCTTCGGCGGCTTCCGCAAGTGCTTCGCAAGCTGGAACGCGACCGGCAGCGCCAGTTCGCCGAACTCCGGCTGCTTCGGCGTTTCCACCGCGACCGGCATTTCGATTCCGTAGCGGCTTCGAATATGGGCAGAGACAGATTGCTGGAGAGATTTTTCGATTAAATGGAACACAGAGATACGAGTATAGCGAGTCGGCCCGAACCGTTTCAGCGGCGCTCACCTCGCGCCATCGTGCGGCCGCTGGTCCTATGAGGGAGGGACGAACTTGTAGCCGACTCCGTGGACGGTGCGGATTCGCTCCGGCTGGGCCGGGTCGCGCTCGAGTTTCGCTCTCAGGCTGGCGATGTGGTTGTCCACCGTGCGCGTGGTCGGGTAGTTTTCATATCCCCAGACTTCGTTGAGCAGATCGTCGCGCGTCACCACCTCGCCCGCGCGCGAGGCCAGCAGGCGCAGGACGTTGAACTCCTTGCGCGTCATCTCCAGCGGCTTTCCTCCTTTGGTTCCTTCATAGGAGAGGAAGTTCACCACCACGTCGTCGAACCGCAGCTCGTGCGGCAGAGCTTTGGGCGGCGCCGCCCGGCGCAGCAGCGCCCGGATGCGGGCCATCAGCTCGCGAATCGAAAACGGCTTGGAGACGTAATCGTCCGCCCCGAGGTCAAGGCCGAGTACGCGGTCCGCCTCCTCGCCGCGCGCAGTCAGCATTAGAATCGGCGTCGAAACGCCTTCCGCTCTCAGCTTGCGGCAGATCTCGTATCCGCTCAGTTTCGGAAGCATGAGGTCGAGAATAATCAGGTCCGGGTTCTTCTCGCGCACGAGGCGGTAGCCGGACTCGCCATCCGTCGCCGTGAGCACGTCGTAGGATTCAAACCGGAGATTGTCCGCGAGCCCGCGGAGGATTGCGGGATCGTCTTCGATTGCCAGAATAAGGCTCATAGGAAAAACTCCTCAAGTCTCGCGGGCGGGCTCGACGGGTATGCGGATAATGAACGTGCTGCCCTGCCCGGGAGCGCTGAAAACGTCCGCCTTCCCGCCGTGCGCCCTGGCGATTTGCGCGACGAGCGCCAGCCCCAGGCCGGCGCCCGGGATAGCCTGGTTCTCGCGCGTGGGAACTCGGTAGAACTTTTCGAAAATCCGCGCCTGATCTTCCGCAGCAATGCCCACGCCGTGATCGGTGACGCGGATCGCGACGCTCGCGTTCTCCCGGCCCACCCGCAGCTCGATCACGCGGGAGTCGCCGGAGTACTTCATGGCGTTCGTCAGCAGGTTGAGCGTGGCCTGCACGAGGGCGTCGCGGTCGGCAGTGATCACCGGCAGGCCGTCGTCGATCTCCATCTGCAGCTCGAAGCCCTGCTGGGACAACTGGTAGCGCAGCGCCCTCACCGCCTCCCGCACCGCCGCGGCCGGCTGCACTGGCCGGAAATGGTAAATCTTCTTGCCCTGCTCGGCCTTGGAGAACAGCAGGACCCCGTCCACCAGCCGCGACAGCCGTTCGCACTCGTTGACGATGGTGTCCAGGTATTCCTCTTCCATTTCGGGGTCCTTGGCGCGCCTCAGTTGCAGGGTTTCGGCGAACATGCGGATGGCCGTCAGCGGAGTCTTGAGTTCATGAGAAATGCTGGCCACGAATTGCGCGCGCAATTCCGCGACGCGCATCTCCCGCTGCAAGTCGCGCCATAGCAGGTAGCCCGCGAAGGTGGTGACGGCCACGATGAGAAACAGCATCGTGTAATAGAGGCGGCGCTGCAATCCGTTCCCGTCCTCCGCGGGAGCGGCGGCCTGCGCCAGAACGGCCTTCAACCCCGGAAACGCCGCGCCCAGGGATTCGCCCTGCGGTTCCCGGTAATCCACCAGGCGCACCGTCGGCTCCATGTTGAGCGATCGAAGAAGCTCCGGTCCGCGGACCACGATCACCGCGCCCTCGGCCGCACCCACCAGCCAGCCCTCGTCGCCGTACGGCGCCCAGACCGGCTCCGGGCGGCCGTCCTCTCCAAGTAAGCCGAGGCGCGCGAAGTCGTCTCTCAGCCGCTCGGCCTGCCCGAACATGCGCGCCTGGGATTCGGCCTGCTTCCGCAGATCGTCTGCAAAAGCTTTCGCCGTGCGGTCGAGCGTCGCGGCCATCTCCGTGAGGGGAAGCCATGCGATCGGCGGCAGCCACGGCCGCGACAGGCACACCGTCTTGGCGCGCTCTATCACGCGGGTCTGGTCGGCAGCCGAAGGCGCGAGCCGCCGGGCGGCATACAGCGCCAGCGGGACGCCGTCCTCGTCCGTGATCTCCGGCGGGGCGTCGAGCAGCGTGCGGAACAACTCCGCCGCGCGCTTGTTCTCCCCCGCCCTGTCCAACGCCTGCGCCCAAAGCCAGCGCGCGTAAGCCGCTTGCACCGGGTTGCGCGCTGCGCCAAGCGCACGCTCGTAACAGCGAGCGGCAACCGCGCCGCCCTCCGCGCCGAAATTCGACTGCTCGCACTTCCTGATCCGCCCTTCGAAGTACGGCCGGGAAACCAACGCGCGGCAGCGGCGCGCGGCGCGGTCGGCTTCCCAGGGCAACACCATCACGCCATTCTGAACCCGCGCGACGAAAACGACCTCGGGATGGCGGTACCGTTCCGCGGGTTCCAGATCGCGCTGGATCTCGCTGCGCCGGATCGGCTCCAACCGTGCCAGCAGCGCGTCGTGCACCCGCAAAACTTCCCGCCGCCGTTCGTCCGCCCGCCGCTTTTCGGCCAGCTCGCGATCCTGGGCGACAATGCGGAGTCCCAGCGCGACGAGAGCAATGCAGGGCACGCAGACGGCCGCCAGAAAGACGCCGAGTTGCACGCGATGGCCGAGCCGGCGCATGGGTCTACCCTCTCGCGATCACGATTGTAGCCCCGCCGCCGCGCAGGCTGTCATGAAAATGTCATGGAAGGGCAATACCTTTCTACCGCGCTTTCATAAGCCTGGCGCGCGTGGCGGTGAGCGTGTCGCCGAGGAACTCTTTCGGCAGGTTGCGGACCATGGGATCGAGCAGCCAGGCAAGGGCGGAGGGGATGCTGCGGCTGAGCGAAATCGCCTCGCACTCGACGTAAACGCCGCCATCCCGCTCGTTGAAAGCCCAGTAGGAATTCAGCCGCCAAAGGAAACCGCGATCGCGGCCGGCGGGCATTTCTCGCTCCTGCGGCCCGCCGGGATCCCGTATCTCGACTATACGGGTGCTGCGGGAACGGCTGTGCCAGCACAGCGAATTGATGGGCTGGTATCGGACATCGTATTCGGAATTGAGCACGACCGTGATCAGCTTGCGTTTAAACAGCCGCAGCCTGATTTTGAAATCGTTGCCTTTTCGCTCCAGTGTCTTCGAATCGACCACCACCGGCTGGTAGGTGTTCTTGTGATTGTCGTAGTCCTGAAGCAGCTCCAGCACCTCGCCCAGCGTCACCTTGGGGATGAAAACCGCGCCGATCCAGTCGTGAATCAAACCCCCCGGCGCCCGGCGATCGCCCTTCTCACCCCTCGGCTCGCAAACCAGGCTCCCACGGCGGAGGAACTGGCGCCGCTCCGGCGTGTTCGCCCAAAGAAACAAGTCCCCCGCTTGCAGGCGCGCATCGAGGCCCGATTCCGCCACCCGTACGTAATTGTTGAACGCCTGCACGGCCTCCCGGCTCGGTCCCGCAGTGGTGGGCGCCTCCGGCGTGAGCAGGAGCCCGCAAAGGACAAGTGCGGCGGGTACCACAGCACATTCAATATGTGTGATCCGCCGCTTGATGTCAAAGGCAAAAACGCTTCGCCACTTAGCGAAATGCCAGCCCGAACCGGACGCCCAGGTAATGGAACCAGGAACCGTTGTAAACGTGCACGTGGTTCCGGAGTTCCACTCGAAACCCGACACGCCGTGCAACCCAGTAGTTCATTCCGCCTCCGAAGTTGAACATGTTGGCGTGTCCATGGCGGAACATCAGCGTGTATCCCGCCGTAACGAAGGGATCGGCCCGGCGCTCGTTCCCCCTCAGGAAGTGGTAATTGATATTGGGCGAAAACACGCCCACAACACATTCGGGAAAGCAACGCGTCCCGCTCATAGCGCCGAGTTCCAGGCCGGCGCCAATGCCTTTGCCGATAGCTCCTTCCACCCCGGCTCCAATGTGTATGTTTCCCACGGCCTGCGACCCAGCCGTGACGATGCCGGGCGCGGAGAAAACGTATCCATTCATGCCCTGGCCCAGTGCCGCGGCCGAGAGCGTTGCCAACAGCAATGCGATTTTGGTTTTCATATCCCCTCCCGGACAGCCCGAGAATATCCGGCGGGGCGCTTTCGATTGCCATCGGAGTGGCGGGGCGGCGCACTGTTCTTGCAATCTGTTTGTCAGGAAATGGCACAATCACAGCATGCGGTTTCAAAGCAGAAGAACGGCCGGCTTTACCGAATCGGTAATTCGCGAAATGACCCGGCTGGCCGTGCGGCACAACGCTGTAAACCTGGCCCAGGGATTTCCGGATTTCGATCCTCCCGAGGAGATCAAGGAGGCGGCGCGCGAGGCCATCCGTGCAGGGTTCAACCAGTACGCCATCACCTGGGGCGCGAAGCCCCTGCGCGACGCCATCGCCGCCAAGTACCAGCGCTGGTACGGCATCGAGATCGATCCGGAGCGCGAGGTCACCGTCTGCTGTGGCGCCACGGAAGGCATGATCGCCTCGCTGCTCGCCGTGATCGACCCCGGCGACGAGGTGATCGTATTCGAGCCGTTTTACGAGAATTACGGGCCGGATGCCGAACTCTGCGGCGCCGTGCCGCGCTTCGTCCCTCTACGCCCGCCCGCCTGGACTTTCGATCCCGACGAGTTGCGCCGGGCGTTCAGCCCCCGGACCAAGGCCATCATCCTCAATACGCCCAACAACCCGACCGGCAAGGTGTTTTCGCGCGAGGAACTGGAAATCATCGCCGCCCTCTGCCAGGAGTTCGATACGCTCGCCATCACCGACGAGATCTATGAGCACATCGTTTACGACGGCGCGGCGCATGTTCCGGTCATGTCGCTTCCGGGGATGCGCGAGCGGTCGGTGCTGGTCAACAGCATGAGCAAGACCTACTCGGTGACCGGCTGGCGGGTCGGCTGGGTGCTGGCGCCGCCGGATATCACCGCCTCCATCCGGAAAGTGCACGACTTCTTGACCGTGGGGGCGGCGGCGCCCCTCCAGCAGGCGGGGGCTCTCGCGCTGGCGTTTCCCCAGGAATATTACGACAAACTCGCGCGCGATTACGCCGAAAGGCGGGACCTTTTTCTGCCTCTTTTGGAGCGTGCCGGTTTCCGCTGCTTCTGGCCCCGCGGCGCTTATTACGTCATGACGGACATCTCAAACTTCGGTTTTCCGGACGACGTCTCCTTCGCCCGGCACCTTGTCGAACGGGTCGGCGTGGCCGCGGTGCCCGGTTCGAGCTTTTTCTCCAATCCCGTCAATGGGGCTTCCTATATCCGCTTTTGTTTCTGCAAAAAATATGAGACCCTAAAAGAAGCAGGGCGGCTTTTACAAGTGTTGACATGCGTTTGAGCCTCCCGGACGGTCGGTCTTCCGGAGATAACAGTAATGTTGCCAAATTTCCTTTTACCCGAGGCGGTGATCCGAGAAGACGGGGAGGGCCCGGTGATCAGCGTCGCCTCCGCAAAAGGCAAAATGCTGTTGCTCACCCTTGGCATCACCCGTATCATCGAGCAGCAAAGCCTTGACGTTTCGATCTGGGGTTCGCCCGACGGCGCCGATTGGGGCACGGCGCCCCTGGTCAGGTTTCCCCAGAAGTTCTACTGTGGAACTTACCAGCTCGTGCTCGATCTCAGCGAGCAGCCCGACATCCAGTATCTGCGCGCGAAGTACAAAGTGAACCGCTGGGGCCACGGCGCCCAGAAGCCGCTGTTCGGCGTGTACCTGTTCGTCCAGGAGACCGAAGCGCGCGCCGCCGCCAAAACGGCCTGATCCGCTTTTACCCCATCCTGCTAGAATCGAAGTCGGCAGACCCCTTATGGTCAGAACCGATCCGCTCTCGTTTTTGAGCGAGCAGATTGAAAGCTGGAAAAAAGCGGGAACCTACCAGACCCTGCGCCAGCTTCAGACTGCCTGCCAGCCGGTTTGCCGGGTCGACGGCAAGGAAGTCATCAATCTCGCCTCGAACAACTATCTCGGGCTCGCCGGACATCCCAAACTGATCGAGGCTGCCGTCGAAGCCGCGCGCAAGTACGGCGCCGGATCGGCAGCGGTGCGCACGATCGCCGGGACCATGAGCATCCACCTGGAACTCGATCGCCGCATCGCAGCGTTCAAGCAAGTCGAAGCCTGCGTCGTGTTCCAGTCCGGCTTCGCGGCCAACGCGGGAACCGTCGCCGCCATCCTTACTCCAGAGGACCACATCGTTTCCGACGAACTGAACCACGCCAGCATCATCGACGGTTGCCGCCTTTCGAAGGCGAAGATCCACGTCTTCCCGCATAAGGACGTCGCCGCCGCCGACCGCATCCTCGGCGAACTCGACGGCAAATCGGGACGCAAGCTCCTTATCACGGACGGCGTTTTCTCGATGGACGGCGACATCGCGCCGCTGCCCGCCCTTGTGGAAGTTGCCGAGCGCCACGGCGCGATCATGATGGTCGATGACGCGCACGCATCCGGCGTTCTGGGCCGCAACGGCCGCGGCACGGTGGATCACTTCGGGCTGCACGGGCGCGTCGACATTCAGGTGGGCACTCTGTCAAAGGCGATCGGAGTGCTCGGTGGATATGTCTGCGGCAGCCGCAGCCTGATTGATTTTCTCTACCACCGGGCCCGTCCCTTCCTGTTCTCCACTTCGCACCCGCCCGCCGTAGCGGCCTCGTGCCTGGCCGCCTTCGATATTCTCGAAAGCGAGCCGGAGCGAATCGAGAATCTCTGGAATAACACGCGCTACTTCAAGAGCGCGCTCGCCGCCGCCGGATTCAGCACCGGCGAAAGCGAAACCCCGATCACGCCCATTATGGTTGGAGAGGCCCGCACGGCCCACGCGTTCTCGAACGCGCTGTTCGAGCAAGGCGTTTTCGCCACCGGCATCGGCTACCCCACCGTGCCGCAAGGCAAAGCGCGCATTCGGACCATCGTGACCGCCGCCCACACCCGCGAGCAACTCGACCGCGCCGTGGAAATCCTGACCCGCGTCGCGCGCAAGATGAATATCCTGGCTTCGTAACAACCGCACTTTGAGGACAAGTTGTGGCGTCGAGGATTGAGCGCTGGATACACGTGTGCGCCATCACCAAGAAGATTCTCGACCAACTTCGGCGATAACACAGGTGGATCCGAGGCTGGGATGATCGCCCGCGCACCATCGTCGGGCTGGCCATCCAGTTTCGGATGTTTCTGGCGTTTCTGACAGCAATTGAAAGCGCCACGCAGGTACTTGGACCGTGCAGAAACGGTTCTCGGATTACTCCTGCTTGCTCTGGCGGCCTCGATCCAGGCGATCACGAAGGTTCCGCTCACTGTCGGGACAGCGTTCTGTGCGGCTGCCGCCGTATTGGTGTTCGAAGTTCCCAATCTGATTCAGAAGTGCCGGTGATGTCTCTCGAACCTCGAGTTAGCGCTTCCCTAAGGCCGATTGCGCATGTCCGTCGAAGCAATGGAGGGTAAGGGGCCAGTTGCTATCTCAACAAACAGCCAAGCCTAAAGGTTATACCAGAAGGATCCCAATTATCTATCCATCCCCCCGTCGCATCAGAGGTCTTTTCTACCGCCCTTCTAAGCCGTTTCCCTGATTTCAACCCGCCGCGTTCCCGGCTACTGTGAGAATTACCAAGCCACCGTGGGACCAGAAGGAGAAGGTATGAAGCGTTTCATGCAGAAAGTGTGGTCGTCCCCGTTCTGGAAAGACGAACAAGGCCAGGATCTGATCGAATATGCCCTCATGGCAGGCTTCGTTGCCGTTGCCGCCGGGGCCCTGATGCCCAACGTCTCCAGCAGCATCAGCACGGTGTTCAGCAAGATCCAGTCGCTGCTGGCCAATGCTGCCGGATCGTAGTCTCCTCGCGAAGGGCGGCGGCAACTGATTTTTCGCCGCCCTTTTCCCCTACTGCGCCGCCATCTCTCTGGCGGCAGCCAGCAGGTTCACCAGGTTCCCTTCTTCATCAAACTCCAGCGGCCGGGGCGCCCCAATAATCTCCAGATTGGGATTGCGCCGGATTTCCTCTTCCAGGTTTTCGCTCAACCCCAGCAGCGATAGCTCCATCGTGTTGCGGATCCATCCCAGCGTCACTTCCTTCGGGTTGAACTTGCCCACCGTCAGCGCCAGCCGTTCCAGACACTCCCGGTCGGTCCGGGAATGCAGCGGCGTCCGGACCCCTTCCGGCTTCCCCGAGGTCATGGCATTCACCAGCGTCGCTGTCCAGTCGATGCGGTCCACCAGCCGGTCCGTCGCCATGTCCGCCATGCCTATCCCGACAGCATTGCCGTACGTGAGGTCGCTCAGGTCGCGGACGAAAACCCGCGCGATCCGCGGCAGGTGCGGCCACACATTGTACTCGGCGTGAATCGAGCGGTTGATGACCTTGGTGTCCATGCCCGTGCCGCTGATATCCTTGCCCATCTCGTCGACGATCAGGATATCCAGGCTCTCCACCGGAATCCGGCCCGCCCACGACTTCGCCAGCTCCAGCAGCTCCTCCTCGCGGCTTTCCATGATTTCCGCTGGCAGCGCCTCCAGCTTCGCGGTGTTATGGTAGGCGTCTTCCACGATCGCCAGGCCCCCCAGTATCTTGCCCGACGTGAGCACCTGCTTGCCCACCGTTCGCACCACGTGCTCCATCCCGAGGCGGTAGCCGAAGGCGTGGTACCGCTGCGCGCCGGCAAACTTGCCCAGCCCGATCGCCATCATCTTGAACAGCCCGCTTTCGAGCTTCCCGGCGAAGTCAGTGTGCCACTTCACCCGGCTCACCAGCATCACGCCGTCGCTCTCGTAGGCGTGGCGGTCCATGAACACTTCGATTCCTTCCGCCGTGCTCCCGAGCGACACAACGTCCAGCGAGCTGACGATCGGGCAGCCCATCGTCTCTTCGGTGATGCCGTAGTTTGCCAGCACGCGCGCCTGGCCCTCCGCCGTCGCGGCGCCGTGGCTCCCCATGGCCGGAAAAATGGTCGGCCGCATCCCCTGTTCCTTCCAGAAATCCACCACCGCCCGTACGATGGTCGCGATATTGGAAATGCCGCGGCTGCCCACCCCGATGGCGACTCGCGACTTCGGCTTCAGCCGGGCGGCAAAAGCGGCAGCGGAGAGCTGTCTATGCACCTCCCCGGGGATGTCCGCCACTCTCCGGTCGGGGAATCTCTGGCGGACGAGGAGCATTCGGCTAAATGGCATGATCACCGATTCTACTCCAACGCCTCCGGGGCAGGCTACGCGCTTCCCCACTGGGTCTCGAGCATCCTGGAATACTCGCCCGAGGCGTAGAGCTCAAAGTGGAATTCTTCGGGACTCAGCCGCTCGAACGGGAACAATTCCTGGCGGCAGGCAAACATATAGTCGGCAAACCGGTGGTAATACCGCACAAAATCCGCCGTCAGGGATTCCCGCTCCGGCAGCGTTGCGAAAAGCGCGTGCAGGCCCAGCGCCCGGCTGAAGATGGCTTTGTGCTCGTGAACGCCCCAGGTCCGCAGTTTGTCGAGCACGTTCCCCGGCGGGTTCTCCACCAGCAGCGCCGCGAAGCTCTCGGCCATGATCCCCTCCGACGCTTCCCCGCTCCGCGCCAGCGAGTCCACGCACTGATGCGTCCAGCGCAAGAGGTCCTTTCCGAGATAGAACAGCATCGAGATCTCGCAGTAGCGCCCCTCGAGCAACCTGCGCTCCAGCTCCTCGGCGGGGTCGTCGGCCGGCAGCAAGCCTTGTAAGATCAGGCTCGCGCGCGACGCATCGGCCAGCTTGGAAGGGCCTCTTGAGCCCGTGAATGGGTGCAAGATCAACGGCGGGAGCTTATAGGGTTTGCGCATGAATTTTGTACAGGCGGACTACACCCGCCCCTACTGTTCCCCATCGGCAGAAGCGGCCCCGGCTTTAGCGCCGCCTCTCCCCCAGCGTTACTTTTGCCGTGACGGTTTCCGTCCCGCGGAGTACTTTGACGGTGACTTCGTCCCCAGGCTTCTTCGCCCGCAGCGCGTAGGTGAAATCGTGAAGGTTCTGAACCGGAGCGCCGTCGAATTCCACCAGGATGTCCCCGCCGCGCAGACCTGCCTGCGCCGCCGGCGACCCCGGCGTCACGTCGGCAAACCTCACGCCCTGCGGCGTCTCCCCGAAATCCGGCACGCTGCCGAACCAGGGACCGTATCCCGAGCCGCCGCCCGCCACCGCACCTGCGTGCGGCACTTCCACCTTCACGAACTGCGGCCGCTGCTCGCCCTCAGCCAGCGCCTTTGTGACGCCGGCGACCACTCTCAGCAGCTCCGCAGCCTCGGGCGCGGCGATCTTGTCCCAGGTGTCGCTCGGCCTGTGATAATCCGCGTGCAACCCCGAAAAGAAGAACAGCACCGGGACCTGCTTGCTCGTGAACGACGCGTGATCGCTCGATCCAACCTCCACCTCACCCGAAAGGTCCATTTTCAGGTTGTGTTTTGCGAATTCTTCTTCGAGCAGCGCTTGAAATGTGGTGCCGGTGCGCGCTCCCCCGATGTACACCTTGCTGTCGCGCAGCCGCCCGATCATATCCAGGTTGATCATGGCGACGGCTTTCTCCAGCGGTAGCGGGGGATGGTCCACGTAATACCGGGAGCCCAGAAGGCCCAACTCCTCACCAGCGAACGCAACAAACAGAATGCCGCGCTTTAACTTCGGCTGCGAGGCAAACCAGCGCGCCAGTTCAATCACGCCCGCCGTGCCCGAAGCATTGTCGTCCGCCCCGGGATGCACTGTGCCGACCGCGGACGGCGCCATCGAGTACTGCTCGCCCAGCCCGACGTGATCGTAATGCGCTCCCACGATCACATACTCGTCGGTCTCGCCCGGCAGATATCCCCACACGTTGCGGACTGTCTTGACCTCGCGCTTGAGGTCTGTCACCGCGCTCACTTCGAGTGAATCGGGAAGCGCAAACGTCCGAGGTTTCAAATCGTTATCGATCTCGGCTTCAAGTTCCGCAAGATTCTTGCCCGCGGCCGAAATCCACCCTTCAACGATTTCCCGCTTCACCTGGATGAACGGGATTCCGGCGTCCGCTGGACCTGCCGCCCGGCCAAACTTGTCCAGATCGCGGTACCCCCGACGGTTGTTCACCAGAATCACTCCAGCGGCGCCCTTCCGCTTGGCGTTTACCGCCTTGCTCCAGGACTGCGCATGATCTGTATACAACCTGCCGGCAAAAACGCTGTTTTCATTCGCTTCCTGCGGTTCGTACCTCAAGACAATGACAACCTTGCCTCTTACGTCCACTCCGGCGTAGTCGTCATACCCGTACTCGGGCGCGGTGATGCCGTAACCGGCGAACACAAGCCGGCCGGAAAACTTGCCGCTGGAAGAGAAGTTGAAAGGCTGGAAGTCCCGGCCGAATTGCAGCGTCTTCTTCCGGCCGTTCTCGATCACCTCGAACCGGTTGCCGGAACCGAGTTTGGCGTTGGTTGTTACCGGGAAGCGCTGGAAGTAGCTCCGCCCCAGCGGTTGCAAGCCCGCCTCTTTGAATCGCTTAGCGAGAAAATCCGCAGCCTTTTCGAGTCCCTCGGCACCCGTTCCGCGGCCCTTCAATTCGGGGGATGCCAGGTACTTCACATCCTCGAGGTACCGGTTGGGGTCGATGCCTGCCGCTGCCCACAGGTGGAGGGCAACGAACAGGACGGAGACAACGGCAAATCTGGCTCTGCGCAACACTCAGTATCCTAATTGCTGCTGCTCAAAGGCGTTGGCAGCTTCACTTCGCACCCGCAATCTTCCCCGGCGTTCTTGGCCACCGCTTGATATTCGATCTCGTTCTCGATGATTTGGCGCAGGTTATGCCATTCCATCGTGCCCACCAGCCGGCGTCCGTTCACGAATAGAGTCGGCGTGGAGTTCACCCCCAGGGACTTGCCTTCGGCGATGTTCCTATCAACCTCGGCCTCTGTCGCGCGCGTCTCCATGCACCGCGTAAGCTCGGCAACATCGATTTCATTTGCTTTGGTTTTGGCGAATTCCATCACCTTTGACTTGAAGTTGCCGGCGTTGATCTCCGATTGGTGTTCGTAGACCCAGTCGTGATAATCCCAAAACGCGGCTGGCTTCTGCCGGAAGACGCAGCGCCCAGCGATGGAGGCCATCTTGGCCCAGGGGTGGATGCTTTCCAGAGGGAAATCCTTGAAGTAGACGCGAACCTGTTTCGGGAACGCGTTCATCAGGTTATCCCGGAGCATCTTGGCTTCCTGTTTGCAGTACGGGCACTCGAAATCCGTGAACACCACGATCACCACCGGAGCGCCCGGCGTGCCGAAGCTGGGCTGGAACTCCGTCTTGAGCTTGTCCAGTTCCGCTTTGAACGGGTTCTGCCCGAACTCGAACACCGCTGCTTTGAGGATGCGCTGCCCGTCCGTGGAGATGTAAAAAAGCTCGTCTTGAACCGCCTGGCCGGCGGATGCCCGCACGTTCACCTCGTTAAAACCCGGCAGCTTCGCTGACGGTTTCGGGTCGGAGATGGTGACGCTGATCTTCGGCCCCCAGACGTAGAGGTGACGTAAATATTGCTCCAGTTCCGCCTTGTCGTAAAAGGACTTACGCGGAGCGGCGCCGCCGGTAGCGGGCCGCTGCGCCACGGCCAGGGCGCCCAGACCCGCGACACACAACGCGAAAAGAGTCTTTTTCAGGAAGGGGTGCATGTTGATTGCTCTCATTTTATAGTACCGGGCCGATGCGCCACGGCACGAATTCCTTGTGCCCGAAGCGCTCCGCCGCCGTCCGTTCACCCGAAGCGACTCTTAACACGAGGTCGAAGATTTCCTCTCCAACCTGCTGAACCGACTTGGTTCCGTCGGCAATCTCACCGGCGTTCACGTCCATGTTTTCCCGCATCCGCTCCCAAGTGGCTGAGTTGGCTGCGATCTTGATTACCGGGACGGTCGGGAACCCTATGGCGCTGCCGCGCCCGGTGGTGAACGCGATGACGTTGATGCCGCCGGCGGCCAGCCCGGCCAGCGACACCGGGTCGTAGCCGGGGGTGTTCATAAAGACGAACCCAGGCGATGTGATCCGTTCGGCGTAACCCACCACGTCCATCATGGGGGAAACGCCCGCTTTTGCCACCGCGCCCAGCGACTTTTCGATGATGTTGGTGAGCCCGCCCTCTTTGTTGCCCGGAGAAGGATTGGCGTCGAAGCACTCTCCGAACCGGATCAAGTAGTTCTTGTAATCACGGATGTAAGTCAATAGTTTTTCGGCCACTTGCCTGTTTCGCGCCCGCCGGACGAGCAGGTGCTCCGCGCCGAAGATTTCCGGCGTTTCGGCCAGCACCGCCGTTCCGCCGAGCGAGGCGAGCTTGTCCGAGCACACCCCGAGAGCCGGATTTGCCGTGATGCCAGAGAACGAGTCGGACCCTCCGCAGTTCAGCCCCAGAACGATCTTGGATACCGGAATCTCGACCCGCCGCTCCGCGGCAAGCATTTCCATGAACCGGCCGATTTCCCGCCGGGCTGCCTCCACGACTCCCCGCGTCCCCCCGCTCCCCTGAAGCGTCAGCGCGATGAGCCGCTCGTTCTGGGGATAGTGTCGTACTTGATTGTCCTCGCAGCCGAGCCCGAGGATGACCGCGGCGCCGACGTTGGGGTGGTCGAGAATCCCGATCAGGGTGCGCCGCAACTGGTCGGTATCGGGCCCGATGGCGTGGCCGCATCCGTCGCCGTGGGGGAACGCCACCACCCCGTCCACGTTGGGCGGCAGGGTTTCGACCTCGTAGCTCCGCGCGACGAGTTCCGCCGCGTGGGCGGCGCAGTTGCTGGCGGCGACTATGGCGATGTAATTCCGGGTTCCCGCGCGGCCGTCCGGGCGGGAGTAGCCCAGAA
Source organism: Acidobacteriota bacterium (assembly GCA_029776225.1). Lineage (GTDB taxonomy): Bacteria > Acidobacteriota > Terriglobia > Bryobacterales > Bryobacteraceae > Fen-330. Next base: position 109,438 of record JAKOTR010000029.1, read on the forward strand.
ATGTCGGCTGCTCGGCGCGCGCCGGGAGCGGAATCTCGCCGGACGGAAACTCGTAGTCGAAGGCCAGCTCCTCGTAGCCGAGATTATGGGTGTGAACGTGGCGGCCCGCTTCGATGGGACAGGTCGCCCGGCCGATCACCTGCCCGTACCGGCGGACGGCTTCTCCCTGGCCGATGGAGGCGACGGCGATCTTGTGGCCTGGCGAAACGGGGTCAAGCGCCCGGAGGCGGCGATCGCCGAACCGCAGTTCCTGCCCCGGCGACAGCGGCACGCGCGCGATCGCGACGTTGTCTTCCGGATGCAACAAAATGGCTGAGTTTTCCGCGCTGGGAAGCCTTATGAGAGTCATAAACGTGCCATTCAGGCCGCTCTAGCGGAATAAAACCGTTTCGGTGGTTTGTTCCCCCAGGTGGACGTGCAGCTTGTCCCCGGCGGGGTGGATCCACAGGCCGGTTCCGTCTTTAGGCACGGGGATGTGTTCCGGCCCGGACACAACGATGAAGCGATCGGTCTCGACGCCCGCGAGCAATTTGCCGATGTGCACGTGGAAGTGGCACTGGGTCCGGACCTTGTCGCCGTTGTAGGCGAGTCCCCAGCCATCACCCCAAAGCTGGCGCGCGCGCTCGATAGCGAGCCGCCACATCTTGGTGCGCTGGGCCCGGCTCATTTGGGCCAGCCCGCCGACGCCGTCGTGGTGGGCGCGCGGCAGCAGCAGCCAGCGGTTCGGCTTGCGCGGGTTATTGTCCTTCAGAAAAAAGAAATCGATGTCCGGAGGCTGCTTTTCGGCCTCGCGGCAAAGCGAGCATGGCCGCACCGTCATGGTCTCGGGCCGGGCTGGGTCGCAGGCGCACGCGGACATGTCGGCGTAGGCGGAGCAGGCTGAAAGCACGAGCAGCAGTACAGTCAGTCGCACGATGAGCTTTCATTGTACATTTGGGAAGTGCGTTTGAGTATTGCCTGGCTGGCCCGCATATCCGCCATTTACATTTTGTTTTTCTTCAATCTTTCCGGGGTGGGGATGCTGGGGCCCGACGAGCCGCGCTACGCGGCGATCGGCAGGGAGATGGCGCGATCCGGTGATTGGATCACGCCGCGACTTTGGGACGAGCCCTGGTTCGAAAAGCCTCCGCTGCTGTACTGGATGACCGGCGCCGCGTTCCGGGCCGGCTTGAGCGAGGACCTGGCGCCCCGGCTGCCGGTTGCGCTGTTGTCGGTCGCGTTCCTATTTCTTTATTGGCGGGTGCTCGAAAGGGAGTTCGGGCGAAGGGCTGCCGCGTTCGCCACGGGCATGCTGGCCACTTCGGCAGCCTGGCTTGCCTTCAGCCACACGGGAGTAACCGATCTCCCGCTCGCGGCGGCGTTTTCGGCAGCCATGCTGCTTGCGCTGCGGTGGGTGAATGGAGGAGACCCGAAGCCGCTCACCTACACAGCCGCGCTGCTGGGCGTGGCGGTGCTAGCGAAAGGCCTTGTGCCTCTGGTACTGGCATTGCCGCTGCTGTGGGTGGGCCGGAGCCGGTGGAAAGATTTTCTGCGACCCGCGCCCGTGCTGGCCTTTTTTGCGGTTGCGCTCCCGTGGTACGCGTTGGTCACGGCACAGCACGGCTACGCGTTCATTGAAGAGTTCTTTCTAAGACACCACTTCGGGAGGTTTGTAACGAGCGAGTTGAAGCACGTGCAGCCGTTCTGGTTTTACGTGCCGGTGCTCGCGGCCGGGCTGTTCCCCTGGACGCCCTCAGTGGTGCTGCTGCGAAGCCGGAAGCTGTACTCCGACGTGCGTCTGCGGTTCCTTCTGTTGTGGGTGGTTTTTGGGTTTGTCTTCTTCTCGGCATCGACCAACAAGCTGCCGGGGTACCTGCTCCCGCTGATGCCGGCCCTGTGCGCGCTCGCGGGGGTCGCCCTCGACCGTGCCGCAAAAGCGCACTGGGTGCTCGCGGCGAGCGCGGCGATGCTTGGTCTGGCGCCGGTCGTCGCTGCAATTCTGCCGGTGGCGCTGCTGCGAGGACTCTCGCGCGCGGAAATGCCGGCCGTGCCGTGGGCGGCCCTGGCCGTTGTCGCCGCCGTTGCGCTCATGGTCTGGGTGTGGGAGAGCGCCGGCCGGCGGACGGCAGCTTTTGGACTGATCGTGTGCGGAATGGTTGCCGGAGTCGCGTGGTTGCAGATCACGACTTACCCGGTGCTCGACCGCACGGTCTCGGCGCGCGGGGTATGGCGAGAGATCCGCTCACGCGCCGGGGAGGTCTGCGTCGGTGATGTGAATCGCGGGTGGCGCTACAACCTGAATTACTACTCGGGGATGCCGTTGCCCGCGTGCCGCGAGCAGGCGCGGCCCGTCCGCATCGAGCCCGGCCCGGGCGGGATCGCGGAGATCAGGGAATAGCCGTTTTCGCGCACGGGAGGCAGCGTGCCGTGCGGAGCGGCGCCTCGGCTCTTCGCTGAGCTTCAGTCCGGCTCAGGAGGATTTGACGGACTTCAGCGTTTTCTGGATCTTGTCCGCCAGGGCCTTGGTTTCCTTGGATGAGGGAATCTGTTTCAGGGTCTCGAGCGACTGAGTGGCGAAAAGCTCTACGCGGGCAGGCTGATCGAGTTTTGTACGAGTGTAGAGCTTGGCGTGCTCGTGGAGAGAGTCGGCCATCGCCAGAAGGAAAACCTCACGCGGCACCTGCGCCGGGGTGGCTTTGAAAATGTCCTGAGACTTGGCCACGTCGTCGGGCGCACCCACCGCCCGGCACGCTTCCAGCACGACCGACGTCCGAAGATGCGCACGCCGCACATCCTCGACGATCGCGGGCGACAGCATCTCCCCGCCCCCGATCTTGGACAACTGCGGAGGCGGAAGCGGGCTTCCCTGGGGGAAAGGAAAATCGAGCACGACGTGCGGATCCTGGTTCTTCAGGAACTCCTGATAGATATGCGCGAATTGCAGCGCGAGGGTGTTGGCGTAAGCGCGGAAGGCCGTCATCTGCCGCCGGAATGCCGCGGCGTTTGCGCGGTTCGCCCTGGCCCCGTACTCGAAATTGTCAGCCAGTTCCATATATCCTCTGGCCATCCCGGAAGTAAGGATCAAGTGCCAGGGTAGAGCGCGCGACGTGTATTCGTTTTGCGTCTTGGCGAGGTTTTCCAGGTGCTCAATTGTCTTGACGTAGTCGCCCGCAGCGTAGGTCTCTTTGGCGCCGGCCCAGTAGAAGGCGGGAGTACCCACCTTCACCGCCTCCGACCCGCCCGAGCAGGACGTCATGAGTAAGCCGCCGATTACAACTGCAAGAATGGAAATGATAGTCACAGCTTTCATGGCTGCCTCCCGGCCCATCCTCATATCACAAACGCACGGGTATTGCAACCATAAAAGCGTTACTCCGGCGCGCACTTAGCCGGGGCCTATTCTACGCGATCAGCCCCGGCGGGAAGAGCCCGCCCGCGTTGCGCGAATCGCATCTACGGAAGTTACGTTCGCGTGCGTGGCTGCCGGAAAAGGGATGGGTGTGTCAACCAGCTCGGCCATCGCATAGGCGGGCATGCCTTCGGCTTCCTTGAGAAAGGTCATGCAGCGCCGCTGCGGGTCGTAGTCGACGCGGATCCAATCGCCGCCGTGGACCTGGTCGGTGGCGATCAGGTTCGACATCGGCTGGACAAGGTGCCGCTCGATGGCGCGCTTCAGGTGCCGCGCGCCGTACTTGGTATCGGTGCCTTCGGCCAGCAGGAAATCCTTCGCGGCGGGGCTGACCGTAAAGATGAACGGATTGGAGCCCGAGGCGGACAGAATGCGCTGCTGGACCATTTTCAGCTCGATGTCCAGAATCCTGCGCAGCTCGGGTTCTCCGAGGGGCTTGAAGACCACAATCTTGTCGAGCCGGTTGATGAATTCCGGCGTAAACTTGCGGCGCGCCGCTTCAACGCCGGCCTGCGAGATCTTCGAAGCGATCCGGTCGTCAAGAGGAGCGTTGCCGTTCGGGGTGGAACAGGCGGTGAACCCCAGCTTCGGGCTGAGAATGTTGGACATTTCCCAGGCGCCCAGGTTGCTGGTCATGAAAATCATGGCGCGGCTGAAATCCACGCGGCGGTTGTCGCCGAGCGTGAGAGTCGCCTTATCGAGGATCCCCAGCAGGAGGTTCCAAAGCGAGTCGCTCGCCTTTTCGATCTCGTCGAAGAGAACGAAGCTGACCTTGACTCGTTCGGTGTGGTACTGATTCAGGACTTCCTGGCTGAGCAACGGGTGTGTTTCGCGGTGTCCCAGGTAGCCCGGAGGCGATCCGATGAGCTTGGCGATTTCGTGGCTGTGCTGGAACTCCGCGCAGTCGATCTTGATTACCGCACGCGCATTGCCAATCAGGGCCTCGGCGGTGGCTTCCACAATTCGTGTTTTGCCCGAGCCAGTCGGTCCCAGGAACAAGAAATTGCCGATCGGGCGCCCCGGCGCGGTCATCCCCGTCAGGAACATCTGATAGATGTTCACGATCTGGTTGATCGCTTCGTCCTGGCCCACAATATACCTGTGCAGTCCGGCCTCGAGCGCCTCGGCATCGCGGCCCGTCTTGGTGGGATCCAATGGAATGTTTAGGCGAACCATTTCGTTAGCGCCCCTTTTCGCACCCTCTGCGGTTGTCCAAGCAATCTCCATGCCAGACTTTCGGCACGGAAGCCAGCCGGCGCCCGCGCGACTTTACAAGCAGTTCGATTGAGACATCCGAACAGCCTGTCGCAGCGTGCGACAATCCGGTTCTGGTAAGGACCCGCTTCCTGTAAACTTTACTTCTCATCACTTTGAGCGCCCTCGAGAATTCGAGAGCCCCCTTTTTCGGCGCAGAAAACCGCCCCAGCTCTCCACACTTTTGAAGGAGTTTTCTTGACTACTTATAGGATGACGGATATAGCCCCGGGGTTTCCGAGGCTATCTCCTTGGCTTTGATGGGCGCACTTCGACGCGGCTGATCAGCGTTCTTTCGGGCATACGGAGGATTGCGAGCACGATCTCGGCGATGTCCTTGGGCGCGATCTTCCAGTCGGCTGAGGACAGTTCAGGGTTGAAGCGGGTGTCGACGCTGCCGGGCATGATGCAGGAAACCCGGACATTGTCGTAGCGGTGATCGAGCATCATGGCCTCGGTGAAGCCGTTCAATCCGAACTTCGATGCGTTGTAGGCAGCTCCGCCGGCGAAGGCGTTCTTGCCTGCCAGACTGCTGATGTTGATGATGAAGCCCCCGCCGCGCTTGCGAAAACGCGCCAGAGCTTCCCGGGAGCAATAGAATGCGCCGTTCAGGTTGGTGCGGATGGTGGCCTCCCAGACTTCCAGGCTGGTTTCCGCGACGCTGGCGAAGTGGCCCACGCCGGCGTTGTTGACCAGGATGTCGAGGCCGCCCAGTTCCCTATCGACGAATTCAAAGAAGGCGCGCACGTCTTCAGGTTTGGAGACGTCGGCAGTCCTGGCGACCAGTTTACGTCCGTTGCGGCCGAGTGTTTCACGGGCTTCCGCCAGGCTCTGCTCCGAGCGGCCGCAGATGGCCACCGCCGCGCCGCTTTCGAGCAACGCCTCGGTGATCGCCAGGCCGATGCCCCTGCCGCCTCCGGTTACAACTGCAAGTTTTCCATCGAGAAAGGTTCCCATAACTCGATTATGCGCAACTTTGAGCAAGCGCGCCGTGTACGAAGTTACATGAAATTCTCCATTGGAATAAGTACACTGGCGTAAATGCACACTGAGCGGCTGATGGAAGTTGCAATCATCCTGCTGCCGCTCGTGTGCTGGCCCAACCTGGAGCGGCCGTTTTCCACACCGAAGCTGTGGCTGCTCGCCGCGATGGCTTTGGCCGTGGCGGCGCACCACCTGAGAAGCAGGGAGCGGCTGCGTGTTCCGGGATGGCCCTGGCTGGCATGGCTGGGAGCGATCGCGCTATCGGCCGCGACGGGCGCCTATGTCTCACTGGAGGCGCTGCTGCTGGTCCTGTTGCCGGTTGGGTTGTATACATGCCCGCTGCCGCCCAAGCGAATCGGGTCTGCGCTGCTGGCGGGATCGGCGATCGAATCGCTGGTGGCGGTCCTGCAGTACTGCCACGCAGATCCCCTGCAACTGCTGGGGTGGATCCCGGAAACCTTTTCCAACCCCAGAATGCGCGTGTATGGAACGCTGGGCAATCCCGCCTTCGTGGCTGCGTTCCTCTGCGCGACGCTGCCGCTGTACGCCGGCGTGAAAAGAAAAGCCTGGCTGGGCGCGGGTCTGGCATTGCAGGCTGCCGCGATTTTCGCCACCGGATCGCGCATCTCTCTGCTGGCGCTCCCGGCGGCCGCGGCGGTGCTGGCGTTCCGCGGCGTAAAGGCGCACAAATGGTTGCTGGCGGGAGTGCCGGCCGCCGTCCTCCTGCTCTGGCTTTCTCCCGCGCGACCGCTCGGCGTGACGGTCGAGGGACGGCTATACCTGGCGCGGGTGACCGTGGCGCACTGGAACGAGATACGCCCGCTGGGCCAGGGTCCGGGAGCATACCGCCTGCAGTTTGCCCAATGGCAGGAGAACTGGCTTCGCGACCCACAGAACCGGGAAAAGGCAGGGGACTTCGCCGGACTGGTCAACCATGCGCACAACGACTATGTCGAGATGTTAGTGGATTTCGGACCTGCAGGTCTGATAGCTTTTTTGGTGTTGTCCGGGTGGTTGATGGCGAACGCCTGGCGGACGCCGGAACGAGGTTGGTGCGCAGGCGCCTGGGGCGGTTTGGCCGCCCTGCTCGCGGCGGCGTGCGCCGATTTTCCCTTCCACCGCCCGGCGGAATGGGCCCTATTTTGGCTCCTATTGGCCATGCTCGGAGGCGGCCTGCAACGGCAGAAGCCCGCAACCGAAGCGGAGGCAATGATTCTGGCAAAGAAGTGAGGAGAGTGGATCGATTGATGTCTTCCAAGCGCATTGTTCTTGTTGGAGTGCTCTTGCTGCTGGCATTCGGCCTCAGCCCGCGGCAAGATTTCGTTTTCACGCGACCGAGGAGGCGTTCCGCAAATCGTGCCGGGAGCAGTTCGAGAAGCTGGGCATGACTCTGGAGGCCGCGAAAGCCAAGTATTTCACTCCCGAAATCGCCCTGGTCACGCCAGCGTGCCTGAGGCCGGGCGGAACCGGAGAAGTGGTGATCAAAGGAAAGTTTCCTCCCGGAACGAAGTTTATCTTCGAGAACGACAACATTGAAGTTGTGAAGGAGAACTTCACGGGCGGGGAATACCGCGCCACGCTGAAGGCGGCGCCGGGCATCGGTCCGGAGACCGCGGTGGTCAAAGTGATTTCGCCTGTGACCTGCATCACCACCCAGGCGGACAGGGCCGCCGTTGTGGGCGGCAAGTTCGAGTGGACCATGGATGCCGCCAATGGCTGGCGCATTGTGGCCCGTTCGACCGGCTCCGGAACCTGCAGCAGCGGCGTGGCCGGGGATGAGTACGAAATGCTGTTCTTCCGGAAGGGAGAAAGCACTCCGTTCGAGACGCGGAACGCGAGTTTGCACTTCACCGCGTACAGTTCGACCAATTACCGGTTCTCAATCGGCGGCGGGGGGGCCGGCGATATCATGTCTGCGCAGCAGGATGCCGCTCAGCTCGCGCAGAAGCTGGGGGACCCGAGTCTGTCGAGCGCTCAACAGGCCCAACTCCTGCAGCAATTGCAGGCGGGAATGGCGGCGGCCCTCGCCAGCTTAACCGATCCCAGCAACATGCAAAAGATGCAGGAACAGCAAAGCAAGTTCGGCTGCCATATCATCAACCTGGAGTCGCGGGGTGATGCGCTGAAGGGCAATATGAGGTGCTCGGAGGCGGTTGGAACGGAGATCGCGCTGACCGGCACGCGAAAACTCGTCCCGTAGACGGCGAACAGCACCAGGAGCCGGCAACGTAATCCGGCCGATCCTGGCAACTTACCTGGAGGGCGCCGCGTGGTATAAGGAAGTCGTGGTCCTTTTCCGCAACCGCTATGTGCTTCTCGCCGCGGCGCTGGCGGCGGCGTTCCTCCTGGGATTCCTGCCCCAGTACTTCAAAACACGCGCACTACGGGCTGAGCTGAACGAGGCGGCACTGGAGTCCAGCCGCATGCGCCTGCGCGACCTGGCGGCCCTGGCGTACATGCAGGCCGGAGAGAAGAACTACGGTCTTGCCGCGCAAACCGCCGCCGAGTTTTTCGACAGCGTGCAGAAGATGGCCGGACAAGCCGAAACCGCGGAACAAAGAAAGATGTACGAAGATATTTATTCCCGCCGGGACACGGTGACCGCCGCACTCGCCAAAGGCGACCAGGGCGTTCTGAACGAGCTCCAGTCCATCTACCTGAAAGCCCGGGCGGTAACCGCTCCCTGAGCCCTGGCATGCCGCATCTGCGCCGTTCCGAATGGGTCGTCGTTGCGTACCTCACTTACACGGCCGTGGTGTCGTTCGTGTTGCCCGTCAAGGCTCCGATCCCGGCGATCACGGTCGCGGTGAACGCGGTGGTGATCGGGGGCTTTTTCCTGCTCGCGTACGCGCACTCGTTCCGCAAGCCGGAGTTCCTCAGCATCATGCGGGACTGGTATCCGGTGCCGCTGATGCTGCTTTGCTACCGGGAAATGGGCTGGTTCGCGCCGGAACAGCACACTTACGAGCTGGAGCAATCCTGGCAACTCTGGGATAAGACGCTGCTGAACACCCTGGGAATGAAAGCGGCCATCGAGTCGCTGGGCCCGGTGCTGCCGTCGATTCTCGAGATCGCCTATTTGCTGGTCTACACAATCCCCTCGTTTGGCATCGCAATGCTTTACGTGTACCACCGCCGCGAGCGCGTGAACGGGTTCGTGTACCAGTTCCTCCTCGGCATTCTGATTTGCTACACCCTGTTCCCGCTGTTCCCCTCCGAACCGCCCCGCACGGTTTTCCCGGGAGAGGACCTGCCCAGCTATCTCACCATCTTCCGGCGGTTCAACTTGTGGCTGCTGGGCGGCTACGGCATCCATACGAGCGTGTTTCCGAGCGCGCATGTCGCCGGAGCGTTTTCCGGCGCGTTTGGAATGATGCGACTGCTGCCGGAGCACCGCTGGGTGGGAAGGTCGCTGCTGGTGCTGGCGATTCTGATTGCGACGGCGACGGTCTACGGGCGCTACCACTACGGCGCCGACGCGCTGGCGGGTTTCGCGGTGAGCCTGGCGGCGCTGGGGATTGTTTCGCTCACGGACCGGATAGCGCTCCGGCGCAAACCGTTTTAGTCATCGCGTTTAGTCATCGCGCGGCCCAAGTAATTTGCCCCGCACACAAATAAGGACCGATTCCCCAGTTTTCGCTATCATGGAAATAAGATTGGGCGCCGATCTGGGAATGTCGGCCTACTTACTCCCTGAAGTTTCCGTATTCTTCCGCGCTCATGTTGTCTTCCTGGCAAAGCAAGACACCGTTCCCGGCCGGCATCCTACTACCGAGTAGGAGGAGTTCAACATGGCAACAAACGAACGGAACCTGCGGGAAGAGGCGGGTCCGGGCGGCACGGCAAGCGCGCGCGAGAGGGACATACCTCTGGTCGAGCAACCCGAGGTGATGATCGCGCCGGCGCATGAGGCTCCCGAAAGAGTGTTCCGGAGGCGCACCTCGCTCGAGTCGCTGACGCGCACTGCGGGGCACTACTCCGGCGCCGCCGTGCGGGCTTACCGCAGTATCAGGCAAGAAGGCCCGGCCGATCGGGCGAAACGCATGGTGCGCGACCACCCGTCGTCACTGGCCATCGCCGCGGCGGCAGGCTACCTCCTGGGGCGGATACTGCGGCGAAGGTAGGAGGAAACAGCGATGGCGGAACGTTACGAAGCAAGTCCCGGAGCGGGCACGGCCCGGGTCCGGGAAGTCGCAATGGTTGGCGAGCGCTCGACGGTGGACCTTATTAAGGATGTTGTGAACAGCATCCAGGGCATTATCCGCTCGGAGCTCCGGCTGGCGAACGCCGAAATGAAAGAAAAGGCAGAGAAAGCCAGCAAGGCGGGCATCGTACTGGCCGCGGGAGGCGCTCTGGCGCTGTACGCGTTCGCATTCCTGCTCGTGGCCATCCACCAGGCCCTTATACTGGCCATGCCGGAGTGGCTTTCCGCGCTCATCATCTTTGCCGCGCTGGCGATCGCCGGCGGGATCATGCTCTCGACGGGCCGGAAGCGCTTAAAGCAGATCAAGCCGAAGCCAGAAATGGCGATGGAATCCGTAAGGGAGGATATGGAATGGGTGAAAAGACGGACGCTATAAAGCATGAGATCGAGCAACAGCGGGAGGCGCTGGGAGCGAACCTGGAACGGCTGGAGGAGCGCTTCCGGGCGGTCACTAACTGGCGTACCTACCTGGAAAGAAAGCCGCTTATGGCTCTTGCGATCGCATTTGGAGGCGGGCTGCTGCTCGCGATACGGCGATAAGGAGACGATAAGAACTGGATAGGCCGGCTGCGTGCGGGTTGGCGACGTCTGACGGAAAGCACTTCCGAAAGGGTATAATGCCCGTGCCCGGCATTCAGTAATGGTGGAGATTTCGAAGCAAGCGGAGCGGCAATCCAAAGCGTCGTGGGAAGAGATCCTGGTCGTTGCACTGTTGCTGCTCGCGCTGGGCGGAGCGAGGCTGGGCGGCCATCTCCTCTTTCATAGCCTTGCGGAACTGTTCATCATCGCGGTCCTGTGGGGTGTATTCTTCCTCTCCTGGAACTCGCGCCGCCTTCTGGACAACCACTATCTCCTGTTGATCGGCATCTCGTCGCTGTTCGTCGGCGCTATTGACGCGGCACACACCCTGGCCTACAAGGGCATGAACGTGATCCCGGGCGCCGGCGCCGATCATGCCACTCAACTGTGGATCGCGGCCCGCTATGTGCAGAGCGGGTCTTTTCTGGTGGCGCCGCTATTCCTGCGGCGCAGACTGAAGCCAGACCTCGCCTTAGCGATCTACGGCGTGGTGACAGCCGCGCTGATTGCATCCATATTCAGCGGAGTCTTTCCCGCGTGCTACGTCGAGGGATCCGGCCTGACTGCTTTCAAGATATGGAGCGAGTACGCCGTGATCCTTGCGCTGCTGGCCTCGGCAGGTCTTCTGGTGTGGCAGCGGGCGCAGTTCGACCGCTCGGTTCTGCATTCCTTGCTGGCGGCGATCGGCCTGATGGCGGCGGCCGAGGTGGGGTTCACTCTTTACGACGATGTCTACGCGGCGGCCAATGTCATCGGGCACTTCCTGAAGTTTGTCGCGTTCTGCTTCATCTACAAGGCGATCATCGTGACCGGCGTCGTGCGGCCGTATGACCTGCTCTTCCGCAATCTCGTCCGGAGCGAAGAGGCGCTCCGGCGCAGCGACGAGCGCTACAAAACCTTTGTGGCAAACGGCTCCGAAGCGATTTTCCGGGTGGAGATGGGAAAACCCGTTCCCACTTCCCTGCCCCTGAACGAGCAAGTCAAGCTGCTGCTCGATCACGCCTACGTGGCCGAGTGCAACGACGCGTACGCGCGCATGCACGGACTCAACGGCGTCGACCGGGCGGTGGGCGCGCGGCTTTCGAAGGTTCTGCTCGGGACTGACCCGCCGGCGGCCGAGCTGGCAGAAAGCTTTATTCGTTCAGGCTACCGGGTGGCGGAACTGGAGTTCCGCCGGAAGGCCGAGAACGGCGAGGTGATGTACGTGGCGGGTAGCCTCATCGGCATCGTCGAAAACGGCCACCTGTTGCGCATCTGGGGCGTGCAGCGCGACGTCACCGAGGCCAAACGCGCCACGCAGGACCGGGAACGGCTGATCGAGGAACTCCGCAGCGCTCTTGCCGAAGTGAAGACTCTCAGCGGCTTGCTGCCGATCTGCTCGAACTGCAAAAAAGTCCGCGACGACAAGGGCTATTGGACGCAAGTGGAAGCTTACTTCCGGCGCCGGACCCACATCTCCTTCAGCCACGGCATCTGCCCGGATTGCCTGAAGACACTCTATCCCGAGTACTATCCCCGCACAGAGTGACAACGCGAGAACCCGTCCCTTGAACGCAATGAAGCCTTCGATACCTCCTTACCGGATGCCGGCCGCCGACGTGCTGGCCGCCTTCCAGACCGACAAGAAGCTCGGGCTGAGCGAAGAGGAGGCGCGGGCGCGGCTCGAACGCTACGGGAGGAACGAGCTGGCCGAGGAAAAGCCAACGCCGGCGTGGAGAAAATTCCTCGCGCAGTTTGAGAGCCCGCTGGTTCTGCTGCTGCTGGCGGCGACCGCGATATCGCTGGGGATCTGGCTTTACGAGCGGGAATCCGCACTACCCTACGACGCGATCGCCATCTTCGCCATCGTTCTGCTGAACGCGGCGATGGGCTACATACAGGAGGCGCGGGCGGAGTCCGCAGTGGCGGCGCTGCGCGAGATGGCGGCGTCGCGCGCGAACGTGATCCGCGGCGGAGAGCGCCGGAGCATTCCGGCGGCGGAAATCGTGCCAGGCGACATCATTCTTGTTGAGGAAGGCGACACGATTCCCGCAGACGCGCGGCTGATCCAATCGACCGCTCTGCAAACGATGGAGGCGGCCCTGACGGGCGAGAGCCTGCCGGAATCGAAGGACACCGCGCCGATCGCGGAAGAGGCCGACCTCGGCGACCGCGCCAACATGGTATTCGCCGGCACGGCGGCAACATACGGGCGCGGCCGCGCGGTCGTCGTCGCCACCGGGATGCAGACCGAGATGGGGCGCATCGCGGTGATGCTGAGAGAGACCCGGGAAGAGTCCACGCCGCTGCAAAAAGAGCTGGACCGCGTGGGGAAGACTTTGGGGCTGGCCGTGATCGTGATCGCCGCCGTGATGATCGCAACGACCATCGTGGCCGAGCACGTGACCGGGCTCTCTGGAATCTTCGACGTGTTCATCTTCGGCGTGGCGCTCGCGGTGGCGGCGGTGCCCGAAGGTCTTCCGGCGGTGGTGACTGCGGTGCTCTCACTCGGCGTCCAGCGGATGGCGAAGCGCAACGCGATCGTGCGCCGGCTGGCGGCGGTGGAGACGCTGGGATCGGCGAGCGTGATTGCGTCGGACAAGACCGGGACGCTGACAAGGAACGAGATGACGGTGCGCGAGGTCGTCACCGCGAGCGGGCGCGTCAGCTTGAGCGGCACGGGGTATGCGCCAGTAGGCGAGGTGACGCGGAGCGGGGGCGGCGCCGTCGAAGGAGCGCTGCGGGCCGAGCTGGTGCGCGCGCTTGCGATCGCCGACCGGGCGAATAACGCCGTAGTGCAGGAACAGAACGGACGCTGGTCGGTGCAGGGAGATCCCACCGAGGGGGCGCTGATCGTCGCGGCGCGCAAGGCGGGCTTGCAGGCGGAGGCGCTCGAGGCACGGTTCCAGCGCATCGGCGAGGTTCCGTTTTCGTCCGAGCGCAAGCTGATGAGCACGGTCCACACCGACGCGGAGAGGAGCGAGCGCGTGCTGGTGTTCAGCAAGGGCGCGCCGGACGTCCTGCTGGCGCGCTGCACGGCGGAACTGGTGGGCGAAGAGCAGCGCCCGCTAACCGATACGCGCCGCAGGGAGATCCTGGGAGCCAACGAGGAACTCGCCTCGCGGGCGCTGCGCACGCTGGGCGTCGCGTTCCGGTCGATTCCGGCCGGCTCGCCGGAAGCCGAGGACATGGACGAGGACATCGAGCAGGAGTTGGTCTTCGCCGGCCTGATCGGCATGATCGATCCGCCTCGCGAAGAGGCGCGCGATGCCGTGGCGCGCGCCCGGCGGGCTGGGATTCGCCCGATCATGATCACCGGCGATCACCCGGTGACCGCAGCGGTCATCGCGGAGGAACTGGGGATCGCGGAGGACCGCAAAGCGGTGACCGGCGCGGCGCTCGAAAGGATGACCGGCGAGGAGCTTGCCGAAACGGCCCGCAACGTTTCCGTCTATGCACGCGTGAACCCCGAACACAAGCTCCGCATCGTCCGGGCGCTGCAAGCCAACGGCGCGGTGGCGGCGATGACCGGCGATGGCGTGAACGACGCTCCCGCACTGAAAGCCGCGGACATCGGCATCGCCATGGGCATCACGGGCACCGATGTCTCCAGGGAAGCCGCGGATATGGTGCTGGCGGACGATAACTTCGCCACCATTGTGGCCGCGGTCGAAGAAGGCCGCTCGATCTTTGCGAACATCAGGAAGTTTTTGCGTTACCTGCTGTCGTCGAACATGGGCGAAGTGGTGACGATGTTTTTCGGCGTGCTGCTCGCGGGCGCCATCGGGCTGCGGCCGGAAGAAGGCGGCGTTGTCCTGCCGCTGCTGGCGACTCAACTGCTGTGGATCAACCTCATTACAGACAGCGCGCCGGCGCTTGCGCTTGGCATCGATCCGCCCGGCGAAGAGGTCATGAGCGCTCCGCCGCGCCCGAAGGGGGAGCGGGTGATCACGCCGCGCATGTGGTCCGGTATTCTTCTCGTGGCGGCAGTGATGGCGGCTGGAACGCTGCTTGTGCTGGCTGGCTCGCTTCGAGCGGGATCCGGCGATGCACAGTACGCCAGGACGATGGCGTTCCACACGCTGGTGCTCTTCCAGCTCTTCAATGTTTTTAGCGCGCGCTCCGACAAGCGAAGCGCTTTCAACCGCCTGTTTGCGAATCGCTGGCTATGGCTTGCCGTCGGGCTCTCGGTCGCGCTCCAGGCAGCGGTGATCTACGTGCCTTTCCTGCAGGCCGCGTTTTCGACCGTGAGCCTGAGCCTGAGCGACTGGCTGGTCTGCGCCGCGGTGGCCAGTTCGGTGCTGTGGGTGCGCGAGTTGAGCAAAGTGGTCACGCGGGCGGTATGACCGGCCGCATCGCAAACGAGTTGACGGCCGTTTTCCTCCGGGAAAAACTTTTCCCGGAACTCGAGGCTTGATTCTGCGTCCAATCAGGCAGGAGGGATGGCCATGGGAAACACGAAGGCGCACATGGAACTTTGTGAGGCGATCCTGGACCTGATCGAGCGGAAGCGGGCCGAAACCGGCGACGATTCCCTCGGGGCGGCCATCGAGCGCGTGGTTCTCCAGAGCCAGTTCCAGGAACTCGAGCGGGAGATTCTCGATAATCCGGGCGCCATCGAACCCTGGCTAATCCGCCGCCGCGATCAGCAGTAAGCTTCGGGAGCGGTTGCAGGCAGTTCAGTGTTACATTTGCACATGGAGTATCCATGCGTGCAATGACACGAACTGCCATATTTGTATTAGCAACAGCCGTTGCCGGCTTCACAGCGCAGGCGCAATCGCCGCTGCCCACCCTCAAGGTAAGTCCCAATAAGCGCTTCCTGCTGAAAAGCGATAACACTCCGTTCTTCTATCTCGGAGATACTGCCTGGGAGTTATTCCATCGTTTGAACCGCGAGGAGGCGGCTGCTTATCTGAAGAAGCGGGCCGAGCAGAAGTACACGGTCATCCAGGCCGTCGCGGTGGCGGAGTTGGATGGCGTCGACGATCCCAATCCTTACGGCGACGTGCCGTTTATCGAGCGCGACCCCACCCGGCCCGCCGTGACCCCCGGGGCGGATCCGGCGGACCCCGACCAGTACGACTACTGGGACCACGTGGAATACATCGTGGACGAAGCCAACCGGCTGGGCCTCTACATCGGCTTTCTGCCCACCTGGGGCCGCTGGGTAGTGGGAGACCGCGATGGAAAGAACCGGATCATCACGGCGCAAAACGCGCAGGCATACGGGGAGTTCCTCGGCAAGCGCTTCGGGAAGAAAGGCATCATCTGGATCCTGGGCGGCGACCGCACCGCGACGGGTTACGAGGAGGTCTGGCGCACGCTCGCGCGCGGCATCGCCATCGGCGTTTCCGGCAGAGAGGACTACGATGCGGTGATGATGACGTTCCACCCGACGGGCGGACAGACGTCGTCGCCGTGGTTCCACAACGACGAGTGGCTCGACTTCAACATGCATCAGACCGGGCACGGCCTTGCCGCCGCCACGCGGTCATGGGAGCGCATCGCGAAGGACTACGAGCTCACGCCGGTGAAACCGGTGATGGACGGCGAGCCTCTGTACGAAGACCATCCGCTGGCGTTCCGGGCGGCGGAGCACGGGTATTCCTTCGACGCACACGTGCGGCAGCGGGCCTACTGGGCCGTGTTCTCCGGCGCTTTCGGCCACACCTACGGCAACCATTCTGTATGGCAGATGTACGCGCCGAACCGCACAGGCAAGAACGGGCCGCTGCTTTACTGGTATGAAGCCATACACCGCCCGGGCGCGGCGCAGATGCGGTACCTGCGGGAACTGATCGAGTCGCGGCCCATGCTTTCGCGGGTGCCCGACCAGAGCATCGTGGTGAATGAACTGGAGGGCGCCGATCATATCTCGGCCACCCGCGGGGACGGCTACCTGTTCGTCTATACCGCCCAGGGCCGGCGCTTCACCGTGAACATGGGGAAAATCTCCGGCGAGAAAGTGGTTGGTTACTGGTACAACCCGCGCACTGGAACTTCCACTCCCATCGGCACGTTCGAGAACACGGGGACGCGGGAGTTCGTCCCCCCGGCCGAAGGCTTCGGCGCGGACTGGGTGCTGGTGCTCGACGATGCCGCGAAGAAGTTCGGGCCGCCTGGAGTATCTCCGGGCCAGTGACCTCCGGTTTTCGTTATACTTCCTTTTCGAAGCGGAACCAGAACGGGCCGGGCTTGATCGCCCGGTATCAACGAGGAGAGGAAAATTATGAACCGCCGTCAATTCCTGAATACGGCCATTGGGGCGTCACTGGTACGCGCATCGGGTTATGCAGCCGAATTCGCCGACCAAAAGCCGCTACGCGTAGGGCTGATCGGCAGCGGCTGGTACGGCAAGAGCGACATCTTCAGGCTGAATCAGATCGCGCCGATCGAGATTGTTGCGCTCTGCGACGTGGACAAGCGCAATTTGGAGGTGGCAGCGCAATGGTCGGAGCAGAAGCAGCCGTCGAAAAAGCGCCCGCGCCTCTACACCGATTACCGCCAGATGCTCAAGGAAGAGCAGTTTGACCTTATCGAAGTCGCGACGCCAGACCACTGGCACGCCCTGCCGATGATCGCGGCATGCCAGGCGGGGGCGGACGTCTACATCCAGAAGCCGATCAGCGTGGACGTAGTCGAGGGACAGGCGATGGTGGCGGCCGCGCGCAAATACAACCGCGTGGTGCAGGTGGGTACGCAGCGGCGCAGCACGCCGCACCTCGTCGAAGCGCGGAACGAGTACATACAGTCAGGCAAGCTGGGCAAGATCGGCTACGTGGAGATCTGTTGTTACCTGGGCGGGCGCGCCACTCCGATGCCGGAGGCTACCCCGGTTCCGCCCGAGCTGGATTACGAGTTCTGGACCGGACCGGCGCCCATGTTCCCCTATAACCGCGTCCGGACGTCGAACTGGCGATCATTCATGGAGTACGGCAACGGCACCATCGGCGACATGGGAATCCACATGCTCGACATGGTGCGGTGGATGATGAACCTCGGCTGGCCGAAGCGAATTTCCGCGAGCGGCGGAATCTTCGTCCACAAAGACGGCTTCCCCAACATTCCGGACACGCAGACGGCGACATTCGAGTACGACGATCTGACCATCGTTTGGAACATGCGCCGCTGGGGCGCTCCGCCCGATCCGAAATACACCTGGGCGGCCATCTTCTACGGCGATCGGGGCACCCTCAAAGCGAGTGTGTACGGCTACGATTACATCCCGGCGGGAAAGGGCGGGACGCCCGTTCACAAGGACGTCGAGTACGAGCTGGAGAAGTATCCCGAAGACAAGACCGAGCCGCGGCTGGAAAGGCATGTGGCGCCGGCGATCCGCTACCACTTTAAAAACATGCTGGAGGCGATGAAGACGCGGAGCAGGCCGGTTGCCGATATCGAAGAGGGCCACATTTCCACCGCGTGCTGCATTCTCGCCAACATTTCGATGCAGTTGCACCGGTCGCTGACCTGGGATGCCAAGGCGGGGCGCGTCGTGGGCGACGAGGAGGCCAACCGCTTGTTGCGGCGCCCGTATAGAAAGCCCTGGGTGCATCCGGAAGTCGACCGGGTTTGAAGATCGGAGGCAATCGTGATTCATAAAAAGAAATTCGCGGCGCTTGCCGGCGCCGCGGCACTCATAGTGTGCTCTGCGAACGCCCAAACCGGTCCGGTGGTGCTCAAGTCGCCGAACGGCGAGGTAGAGATCGCTTTTGCGACCCTGAGCCGCGGATCGCAGCCGGCGGAAACAGGGCAACTCGCCTACCGGGCCAGCTTCCGCGGAAAGCCGGTAGTGGACTGGTCGAACCTGGGCCTCGATATTCAGGGCTCGCAGGTGCTCGGGGCGCAGGTGCGCATCACGGGTTCCGAGCAGTCGCAAGGCGACGAGACATGGACGGCGCCTCAGGGCAAAGCCAACCCGATTCGCAACCGCTACAACGCGGTCGTGATCAAGGCCGAGGAAACCGGTTCCCGCAGGCGGTTCATCGAGATTGAGGCGCGGGCTTACGACGACGGCGCGGCGTTCCGGTATCGCGTTCCCCGGCAGAACGCGCTGCGGGAGATCCGCATCGCGCGCGAGGCCACGCAGTTCCGCATCGCCAAGGACGCCAGAACGTTTCCGCTCGTTCTGCCCAACTTCCGCTCGAACTACGAAGACGACTATCTCGAGCTGCCGCTGAGCGGCGTGCATAGCGACTACCTGATCGGGTTGCCGCTGCTGATGGAAGTGCCCGGCGTAGCCTGGCTCGCCATCACCGAAGCCTACATCGACAACTACGCGGGCCTCTATCTCAGCACGCGCGACTCGCGGACGCTGGAAGCGCGCCTGTCTCCGCGCCTGGACGAGCCGGGACTGGCTGTCTCCACCGAGACGCCGATGAACTCCCCCTGGCGCGTACTGATGATGGGTGCGGAGGCGGGGCGGCTGGTGGAGTCGAATATCGTGCTGAACCTGAACCCGCCCTGCGCGATCGCCGACACGTCCTGGATCAAGCCGGGCAAGACCTCGTGGAATTGGTGGTCGGGCACCGTGGCGAGAAATGTTTCCTTCAAGCCGGGCATGAATACGGAGACGATGAAGCACTACATCGACTTCTCCGCGCGCAACGGATTTGAGTACATGCTGATCGATGCGGGATGGACGCGGCGGATTCCCGGCCGGGAAGGGCCGAATGACAGCGGAACCGACCTGACCCAGACCAATCCCAACATCAACATGCCCGAGCTGCTGGAGTACGCGAAGTCGAAGAACGTGCGGCTGTGGGTATGGGCGCACTGGACGGATGTCGACCGGCAGATGGATGAGGCCTTCCCGCTGTATCAAAAGTGGGGCATCGCCGGCGTGAAGATCGACTTCATGGACCGCGACGACCAATGGATGGTGAACTGGTATCGCCGGGTGGCGAAAAAGGCGGCCGAGCACAAGCTGATGCTCGATTTCCACGGCGCCTACAAGCCAGACGGCCTGCGGCGAACCTATCCCAACGTGATGACGCGCGAAGGCGTGATGGGGCTGGAGTACGCGAAGTGGAGCGCGCGCATCACGCCCAGGCACAATGTGACCATCGCGTTCACACGAATGCTTGCCGGGCCGATGGATTACACTCCAGGAGCTTTTGAAAACGTGACCAAAGAGGAGTTTGTGCCGCGCAACCGCTTCCCGATGACGATGGGCACGCGCGCGCACCAACTGGCGCTTTTCGTGATCTACGAGAGCGCCTTGCAGATGGTGGCGGATTACCCCGGCGCGTATGACGGGCAGAAGGAACTGGATTTCCTGAAGGCCGTCCCGGCAGCCTGGGACGAGACCCGAGTGCTGAACGGCGAGCCGGTGAAGTACATCACGGTAGCGCGGCGGCGCGGCCAGGAGTGGTACGTGGGCGCCATCACGGATTGGGATGCGCGTGAGCTCGACGTGCCGCTGAGCTTTCTCGGCAGCGGTTCCTACACGGCCGATATTTTCTCGGATGCGCCCGACGCGGCAAAGCAGCCGAAGAACACCGTGCGGGAGCAGCGCCAGGTGAACGCGAAGACGGTTCTGAAACTACGGCTGGCTCCGGGCGGCGGCGCCGCCATCCGGCTGACGCCGGCACGGTAACTCTCAAACCACAGCGCACTGCGGCTGCATTTGGTGGCGCAAAATCCGAATGCAGCCGCCACATGTGCGCTCCCACCGCGCATTCTGCTATACTCAGCCCTGGTTGCCATAACGGCAGCCCTCAACACAGCGAGGAATGTTCGGGAAGGCGGTGAAAATCCGCCACTGCCCCGCAACTGTAAGCGACACAATACGGCTGCGCGGCCACTGCGAATAGTGGGAAGGCCGGGCAACCCAACCTCTGGGATAAGCCGAGTCGTAAGTCAGGAGACCGGTTCCTCGTTCGATGAGAATTCCGTTCCGAGGGAGAACGACTCATGCTCCGCGCGAGATCTCTTCTTGTAGCCTGTCTTCTGTTGCCGGGGGGCATTGCTTGCGGCGCCGATGGCGTCGTAGTGGATCCTTCCGGAAGACCCATTCCCAACGCCCGCGTCGAATGCGGGGGCGATTTAACCGTCACAGCGCGCGACGGGCGATTTTCGCTGCCTGCGGCGCGCTGCCGGGCCGCGGTGTCGGCCCCTGGCTTTGAAACAGTTCACGTAGAACTTGTTTCAAACAACGCCCGCATCGAGCTTCCCATTGCCGCGCTCAGCCAGCGCATAGTCGTTTCGGCCACGCGGCGCGAGACGCCGGCCGAGCAAGCCGGGGTGGCTGCCAGCCTCGTGAGCCGCGCCGAGATCGAACGCCAGCAGTTTCCGATGCTCGGCGATATGCTGCGTGGCGTGCCGGGCCTGCAAGTGGCGCGTTCCGGCCGCCACGGCAGTCTGACCCAGGTCTTCGCGCGCGGCGGTCAGCGTACCGCCACGCTCGTCATGGTGGACGGCATCGCGATGAACGATCCCGGCGGGGAGATCAACCTGGCGGGATTCACTACCGGCGCGCTCGACCGCATCGAAGTTGTGCTCGGACCGCAGAGCGCGCTGTTCGGCGCGGAGGCGTCCTCGGCCGTGGTCCAGCTGTTCACGCGGCGCGGCGACCCCGAACGCAGACTCCCGCGCGGCTCGGTTTCCTACGAGCGCGGCAGCTTCCAGACCGACCGCTGGATGGCGAACCTCGCCGGCGGCTCCGGGGCGCGGCTCGATTACGCGCTCGGAGTCGAGCAGCTCCACACCGTGGGTGAGTATCCGAACGACTATTTCCGCAATACCAGCGGCACCGCCAACGCGGGATTTCAGATTTCGCCCAATACGCGGCTGCGCGGCGTTTTCCGCAGCTACGATTCCATGCTGGGCGTGCCAAACCAGGTCGGCTACGGCATCTACGATTTCGACGCGAACGAAGCGACGCGCGACACGGCTGCGGGAATCCGTCTGGAAGACATGCGCGGGAGCAACTTCGTGCAGCACGTCGCCTTCAGCTATCACCACCTGCGCGACTTGTTCGTGGACAGCGTCATGGACGGGCCGTATGAAATCGCCGCGCTGGTGCGCGACACGACGCATCCCGTGCCGCGCACTCACCTCGTGAGGCTGGTTGATCCGAACACCACGCCGCCGCCCGGTATGAGGCTGGTAACGCAGTCCGTGACACTCTTCCCGTTCGATCCGTTTCTGAACGTGACCTCGCGCAAGGCCGTCGAGTACCAGGGGACACTTGCGCATTCCACCGGAGCCACGGTCTTCGGCTACGCGTTCGAGCGGCAGGGCGGAGAAGTTACCGGGCGCGACGTTACCCGGGACAACCACGGCCTGTTCGTGCACGAGCAGGCGGTCGTGGCGGGGCGGTTGTTCCTCTCCGGCGGCCTGCGGCTGGAGCGCAACAGCGCGTTCGGAACCAAGCTGACGCCGCGCGGCGCGGCCAGTTACCGCCTCACGCCATCCACGCATCTGCGCGCGAGCGCCGGAGTGGGCATCACCGAGCCCAGCCTGCTTCAGAACTTCGCCCGCGATCCGTGGTACGTGGGCAATCCCGATCTGAGGCCGGAAAAAACCACCAGCTTCGAGGCCGGCGTCGTGCAGGAGTTTTTCGGCAGGAGAGTGCGCGCCGAGGTCTCGGCCTTCGCCAATTCGTATCGCGACCTCATCACGTTCGCTTTCACCGAAATTCCCTCCACGTGGCAGAACATCGAGGCGAGCCGGGCCCGCGGCCTGGAGTTCGCCGCGCAGGCCAAACCGGCGCCGTGGATCTTGCTGAGCGGGAACTACACTAGAATGTGGACCCGAATCACGCAATCGAGCTCTCCCAACGCTTTGTTCAACGGTACGGGGCAGGAACTGCCGCGGCGGCCGGGGAACTCGGGAGCGGCATCGATCACGCTGACGCCGCGGAGGTGGATGTTGCATGCCGGGGCGTTGCTGGTTGGAGAGAGGCAGGATACGGACCTGTTCGGAGTAACCCGCAATCCCGGATACCAGGCCGTGTACGCGGCCGGGTCGCTCCGGCTGCACCCCCACGTGACGCCGTTTCTCCGCCTAGACAACCTGTTGAACCAGCGCTACTCCGAAATTCTCGGATACCCCGCGCCCTCGCGCAGCGTTCATGGAGGATTGCGCCTGGAATGGTGAGGCGGCTGTTCTGCGTGTTGCTGGCCCCGGTGGTGCTGCTGGCCGCCGGGCCGGCGCGCATCGTGTCCACGTCGCCGAGCATCACCGAGATGCTCTACGCGATGGGGCTCGGCGACCGCGTGGCCGGCGTCACCACCTTCTGCCGCTACCCTCCCGAAGCCGCGCGCAAGCCCAAGATCGGCAACTATCTTCAGCCCAACATGGAAATCATCACCGCGCTGCGGCCGGACCTGGTGATTGCCGAGGTCACCGGCGTGCGGCGGGCCGAAAGATTTTCCGTGCTCGGGCTGCGAGTGCTGGAAGTGGATGACGGGACCATCGCGGGCATCTACGATTCCATTTCCCGTATCGGCGAGGCCGCAGGGGCGAAGGCGGCCGCGGATGCGCTGAATGCGCGAATCCGCGCATCGCTCGAAGAGGTGCGGAGGAAGACGGAAAAGCTGCCGCGGCGGCGTGTGGTTTTCGTCGTCGGGCGCGCGCCGGGGCGGCTCGCGGAGCTGGTGGTGGCGGGCAAGGGATCGTATCTCGACGAAGTGATGACGCTCGCCGGAGGCAAGAACATTTTCGGCGACACGCTGGCGCAGTACTCGAAGGTGAGCCTCGAGGAACTGCTGGCGCGGAACCCCGAGGTAATCGTGGACATGGGCGAGATGGCCGACACCGCGGGCGTCACCGAACAGGAAAAGCGTGCGGTGGTGGCGCTGTGGCGCAGGTATCCTTCGCTGGCGGCGGTTCAGAACGGACGCGTATTTGCGGTAGCCTCGGATGTTTTCGTAGTTCCCGGCCCGCGCGTGGTAGACGCGGCGCGCGAGTTCGCCCGAATGCTGCACCCGGAGGCCGGTTTTTGAGTCTGTTCTCACTGCGCGAAGTCGGGATGCGCTACAACGGCGTCCAGGTGCTCGAAGGCGCCACGCTGGCATTTCCCCAAGCGCAATTTGTGGCTATCGCGGGGCCGAACGGCGCGGGCAAGTCTACGCTGCTCGGCATCATGGCGGGTCTGCGGCCCAACTACACGGGCGCCTGCCTGTACGCCGGGAAGGAAGTTACAGAATGGCCGCGCCGCGCTTTCGCCCGGGAGGTCTGCTTCCTGCCGCAAAGCGTGAAAATGGAATTCCCGTTCACCGCCGAACAGGTTGTGCTGATGGGCCGGACGCCGCACTGCGACGGCCTGTTCGAATCGCCGGAGGATTGGGAAGCCGTCGAGCGCGCCATGGCGAGAACGGACACGCTGCCGTTCCGCGGGCGCGACTTCCGGTCGCTGAGCGGCGGCGAGCGTCAACGCGTGCTGCTGGCCTCCGCCGTGGCGCAGCGCCCCAAAACGCTGCTGCTGGACGAACCCACCACCTACCTCGACATCAAGTACCAGGTGGCCATCTACCGCCTGCTTCGAAACCTCAGCCGCGAGGGGCTGCTGGTGGTGGCGGTCACTCATGATTTGAACCTGGCCGCGAGTTTCGCCGACCGGATCGTGCTGCTCAACGCCGGACGCATCGTTGCCGATGCCCCGCCGGCCGAGGTCCTGGCGCCGGAAGTGATTCTGCGCGTCTTCGGCGTGCGCTCCCGGGTCGAGCGCGGGCCGGACGGCAAGACCTGGATCGTGTATGGAGAATAGGGCGCTCACGCGAAGGGGTTTTTGGCTGGCGATCGCCGTATCCGCCGGCATCGCGGCCGCCACCCTGTGCATCGCGCCGCTGGTGGGTTCGGCTTCGATCAGTTTCGAGCGGGCTTTCGCCGGCGCCTCGCCCGATAAAGAAATTCTGTTCTACACGCGGCTGCCGCGGGTACTGCTGGCTTTACTCGCGGGCGGAGCGCTCGGCGTCGCCGGCGTGCTGTTTCAGGCGATGCTGCGCGACGCGCTCGCGACGCCATACACGCTGGGTGTATCAAGCGGAGCGGCGCTGGGCGCGGTGATCGCCATCTGCATGGGATGGAGCGAAGTGGCGCGCCTGCCCGCGGTGTGGGTCTGCGCGTTCCTGGGCGCGGCTTTGGTGTTGACGCTGGTACTCGGCATCGCAACCGAGGGAAAGCGGATGTCGTCCTTTACCCTGCTGCTGGCCGGCGTTTCGATCAACACCATCTGCCTGGCTTGCATCCTGTTCCTCCAGTACATCGCGACTTTCGGCCAGACGTTCGCCATCGTGCGCTGGATGATGGGCGGCATCGACGCGGTGGATTACTCGACTCTGGCATGGCTGGGCGCGGCCGTGCTGCCCGCCCTCGGTTTGATCTTCGCCAAGGCGCGTGAGTGGAACCTGATGGCGGTGGGGGAAGAGTGGGCGGCGGCGCGGGGCGTTAACACGTCGCGGCTGATCCTGACCGGCTACCTGCTCGGCTCGTTTATCGCGGGCTCGATAACGGCGATCACCGGACCGATCGCCTTCGTCGGGCTGATCGTGCCGCACGCGCTGCGGCTGCGGCTCGGCGCGGACCACCGCATTCTGATCCCCTGCTCCTTCCTGCTGGGCTCGTCGTTTTTGGCAATCTGCGATACGATGGCGCGAACCGTGCTGGCGCCGACGGAGATTCCCGTGGGTGTTGTCACGGCGCTGCTGGGAGGTCCGTTCTTTATCTGGCTGCTGCGCTCCAAGCGGCGAAGCCTGTGGCTGTAGCGCGCCTTAGCGCGGCGCGGTCACAAGTGCAAACGGGAGCCCGCCCGCACGCACTACACTGGTAAATAGAGTGCTACGGAGGGGAGCCGCAGCCTTTCTCGCCGTTCTGGGAGTCCCTGGGTGTTGCGCCGCTCAGCAGGTACACTCGCGCGATTTCGAGGGCAGCACAATCGTTTCCGTCCGTTTTCAACCTCCCGAACAGCCGCTGGAAGCCAAGGAGCTTGCCGAGATGCTTCCCCTGAAGCCGGGAACCGCGTTCACCACCAGAGACCTGCGCGCCGCAATCCGGCGGCTGTTCCGTACCGGCAGATACAGCGACATCTCCGTGGAGGGGCGCTCTGTAAACGGCGGCGTCGAGGTGATTTTCCACACCGCCGTGCAGTGGTTTGTGGGCCGGGTGGAGGTCAGCGGAGAGCTGAAGTCGCCGCCCACGCGCGGCCAGCTCTACGCTGCAGCGGACCTCGAACTGGGCCGCCCTCTCACGCAGGACGACGTCAGCAATGCCGCGGAACAGGTTGCCGCCCTGCTGCGCAGGAACGGCTTTTGCAGCGCGAAGGTCACGCCGGCGATCGCGCGCGACTCCCCTCACCAGCAGGCGAACATCGATTTCTACGTTGAGCCGGGACCGCGCGCCGACCTCCGCCCTCCCGTGATTGCCGGCGACCCGGTGATCGATCCCCGGGAAGTCGCGGAAGCAGCCGACTGGCGCGGGCTGTTCGGCTGGAGGGCGGCTACCGAAAGCAACGTGAACCGCGGGCTGCGGCGCGTGCGCCAGTTTTATCAGAAATCGGGCCGCCTGCTGGCCCGGGTGTCGCTCGAGGACCTGGATTGCGACGCGGCGTCCAACCGGGTAACACCCACGCTCAACGTGTTCGGCGGGCCCAAGGTCGGCATTGAGACCGTGGGCGCCGATATTTCCCAGAGCAGGCTTAAGAGATACGTTCCCATCTTCGCGGTGGGCGCGGTGGACCGCGACCTGCTGGCCGAGGGCGCATCGAACCTCCGCGACTATTTGCAGAGCCAGGGCTATTTCGACGCGCAGGTCGGCTACGAGTTCCGGCGCACCGGCCCGGACCGGGAAGACATCGTCTACAAGATCAACCTCGGCGAGCGGCAGAAACTGGTCCGAGTGATGGTCGAGGGCAACCGCTATTTCAGCACCGAAACGATTCGCGAGCGCATGTTCATCGAGCCCGCGGGCCGGATACGCCTCCGGCATGGCCGCTTCAGCTCGACCTTCGCGCGCCGCGATCAGGAGGCCATCGAGGCGCTGTACCGGGCCAACGGCTTTCGCGAGGCCGCGGTATCCATCGACACCGTACCCAACTACGGCGGCAAGCGCGGCCACCTCGCGGTAGTTGTACGGATCACCGAGGGCCCGCAGTACTTAGTCTCCGGCGTCACAATCAACGGAGTCCGGCAGCTCGATCTCGCGGAAATTACCGCCTCGCTATCCTCGGTTCCCGGCCAGCCGTTCAGCGAAACCAACGTCGGCATCGACCGTGATTCCATCATCGGGCTGTACAACGCATCGGGATTCCCTAACGCAACCTTCAACTGGTCAATGCGTCCCGGCCCGGATCCACACACGGTCAGCATCGAATACACGATCACCGAGGGACCCCGCCTGTTCGTGCGCGACGTCCTGGTGACGGGCAGCCGCAGGACCCGCGATAGCCTGATCGAACGCAACCTGGAAGTTTACAAGGGCGACCCGCTGTCGCTCAGCGCGATGTCCGCCACGCAAGAAAACCTCTACAATCTCGGCGTCTTCGAGCGCGTCAGCATGGCCATACAGAATCCCGAAGGCGAAACCGAGCGGAAGTACATGCTCTACGATCTGGAAGAGGCCGACCGCTACCGCGTGTCGATCGGAGGCGGAGCGGAGATCGCGCGCATCGGCGGCGGCTCCACAACCACGCTGAGCGATCCCGAAGGCGTAGCCGGATTCAGCCCGCGCGTTACCTTCGACGTCACCCGGCTGAACCTGTGGGGGCTCGCTCATCGGGGCGTTTTCGTTGGACGGGCCTCGACCCTCGAACAACTGGGATCGCTCAGTTACTTCTGGCCCCGGTTCCTCGGCGTCCGCGACCGCGAGGTCAACTTCACCGCGCTCGCCGATCGCGCAATCAACGTCAACACCTTCACTTCGCGGCGCCTGGAAGGCTTCGTCCAGATGTCGCAAAAGCTCACCCGGTCCAGCACCGTGCTCGGCACGCTGAGCCTTCGCCGGGTAAGCGTTTCGAACGTGAAAATCGATCCGGCGCTCATCCCTCTGCTGGCGTCGCCCACGCGCGTGGGCATGCTTTCGGGCGCTTACATTTTCGACCGACGCGACAATCCGATCAACGCAACCCGGGGCATGTTCAACACGCTCGACGTGGGCATTGCTCCCACATTCCTCGGGTCTCAGGTCACGTTCTCGCGCCTGTTCGCCTCCAATTCCACTTTTCATCCATTCAAGAAAAACCTGGTGTTCGCGCGGCGCATCCAGTTCGGCTGGCTGGCGCCCTTCCGCGTGGAACCCGGCGTTCCCAGCGACCAGGCCATTCCCCTGCCCGAAAGGTTCTACGCCGGAGGCGCGGCCTCCCACCGCGGCTTTCCCGAAAACCAGGCCGGCCCGCGCGACCTCGTCACCGGGTTCCCCATCGGAGGCAATGCCGTCCTGATTCACAACACGGAGCTGCGCTTTCCGCTGCTGAAAAACAACATCCGCGGCGTGCTCTTCCATGACATGGGCAACGTCTACTCCACCATCCGGGACATCTCCTTCCGCTTTCACCAGAGGAACGACCAGGACTTCAACTACATGGTGCACGCGGTCGGCTTCGGCCTGCGGTACAGCACGCCCGTAGGGCCTTTCCGCGCGGATTTCGCTTACAGCATCAACCCGCCAGCATTCATTGGGTTGGAAGGCACCACCCAGCAGTTGCTGGAGGGCACGGCGGAAACAGTGAGGAAACGGATCAGCCGCTTCCAGTTCTTCATTTCCATCGGGCAGGCGTTCTGATGGGTGGGGCTGCCGCAGTTCTGTTCGGTGTGCTCGCGTCGCAAGCGGTGCTGCTTGACCGCCTCGCGGCCACCGCCGGGAGCGAAGTGATCACCCTGGGTCAGGTGCTCGATGAGATCCGTGTGGCCGCCTTTCTGAATCGCGAAGCGCCGGACTTCAGTCCTGCTTCCAAGCGGCGGACTGCCGAACGGCTTGTCGACCAAGCGCTCATCAGCCGTGAAATGCGCATCAGCCGGTTTCCCGAGCCCGCACCCAGTGAAGCCGAAAAGATGCTGGCCGAAATCAAGCGCGAACGCTTCCCCACAGAAGAGGCATTTCGGAAAGCGCTTGAGGAGTATGGGATCACCGAATCGTACTTGCTTGCGCACCTGAACCGGCAGCTCGCAACGCTTCGCTTCACAGACTACCGTTTTCAACCTCTGGCCAACGGCGGGCAGGCGAACTCACAGGCGGCCGTGATCGACGAGCAGATGGAAGCGTGGCTGAAACAGGCCCGCGCGAGCACGCAAATCCGCTTTTTCGAGGAGGCTTTTCGATGAGCCGTGCCCGGAAGATTGCCGTCATCGCCGCTGCGGGAGTCCTCGCCGCGATCTTGTTTCTTTTTGTTGCGGTGATCGTCGTGGTGAGCACGCCGTGGTTCCGCAATTTCGTTCGCGACCGCATCGTTGCCGAAATCGGGGAAGCCACCGGCGGGCGCGCCGAACTTGGCGAATTTGCGTTGTTCCCGGCACGCCTTGGCGCCCAGCTCGTCAACTTCGTCCTGCGTGGAACCGAGCCGCCCGGCGCTCCACCGCTGTTTCGGGCCAGGCGGATTGACATCGAGCTGAAAGCCGGGGCGGCGCTCCTCCGGAAGCTCGCGATTCAATCGCTGCTCGTCGAGCAGCCCGAGATCCACCTACGCATCGAGCCGGATGGCTCGACCAACCTGCCGGAATCCGGCGCTCCAACCGGACCTCGCCCGCTCGAAACCTTGATGGACTTGGCGCTCGGCCGCTTCGAGGCGTTCGGCGGCCTGCTGTCCGTTGCCGACCGGCGGACACCACTCGATGTGCGCGGCGAAAACCTCAACGCCCGGCTCACCTATCACTCCGCGGGGCCGCGCTACACCGGCGGAATTACGGCTGCGCCCGTCCATTTCACCACAGGAGGCAATCCGTCCCTGCCGGTACACGTGGACATTCCACTCGAAGTCACACGCGAGGCGCTCACCATCACGAACGCCCGCTTCGATGCGCCGGATTCGCACCTCGAAGCCTCGGCCCGGCTCACCGACTTGCGCGCGCCGCACGGCGACGTCCGGCTCAACGGGCGGCTCGCGCTGCCGGAACTCGCGCGTTCCTTCATGCCCCGGATGACGGCGAGAACGCAGGGCACGCCGCCGCTGGACGTGAACGCAACGGCGTCGCTCGACGGCAACCAGGCCCGCTTTGAAATGCTCCGCCTCGTGATGGGCCGTTCGTCTCTCAACGCAGCCGGCGCGCTGACCAACTTGCAGGCATTCACCGGCACGTTCCACTTCAGCGGCGATTTCACGATGGAAGAGCTGAAAAACTTGTTGAACCTTCCGCAGCTCGGCACGGGTACGGTGCACGTGACTGGCACCGCCACTACCGGCCCGCGCGGGCTGGAGGTGAAAGCGAAGTTCAGCGCGGGCAACGTCGCGCTGAACGTCGGCGGGGCGCGTCTCACCGGCGCCAGTGTATCGAGTGACGTGCACGTCTTCGGGGGCGACGTGTCGCTCACCAACATCCGCATCTCGGCCCTTGGCGGCAGCTTTACGGGCAGCGCGCAGATCATCAACCGAAAGCGGTTCGTGGTGGAAGGCGAGCTGGCCAGCATCAGCCTGCGCGAAGCGGCCGCGGCCTACGGGCTCGCGCAGCCCGCCTGGAGCGGCGCGGTGTCCGGGCCTATGCGAATCGAGGGTACCTTGTTCGGTCCCATCGCAGACCAGTTGATTGCACAGGCTAAGCTGAGCATCGCTCCGGGGGGAGGCGGCATCGCGGTCTCCGGCAACATCGACGTGGCCTACAACGGTCCTGCGGGCAGAGTTTCCTTCGGCAATTCATTTCTGGCCTTGCCTGCAACGCGCGTCGATTTTTCCGGCGATATGGGGAATCGGCTGAGCGTCCGCGCGGTCTCGCGCGACCTAAACGACCTTTTGCCCGTCCTGGCCCTTTTTTCCTCGGCCGCTCCGAGAACACTTCCGGTTGAACTCGCCGCCGGAGGCGAGGCGGTTTTCGACGGCACAGTCGCTGGAAGCCTGGCGGATCCGCGTATCGAAGGCCGCCTCTCGCTCACTGGCTTCGCCGTCAACGGGCGGAAATTCGACCGGCTCACGGCGGGCATTGAGGCGTCTTCCATAGGAGCGGCTATTCGCGGCGCGGTTCTCAGTCAAGACCGGCTTGAGGCGAAGCTGGACGCCTCGATCGGCCTGGTGAACTGGAAGCCGCAGCCGTCGAGCCCCGTTTCGGCCTCCGCATCGCTGAGCAACGCCCCGGTGGAATCGCTGCTCGCGATCGCGGGCCGCTCCGCGCTGCCGGTGACGGGCACACTCGCGGCGAACGCGGAAGTCTCGGGCATGTACGGCAGCCCGCTGGCCGGCGTCGCTCTCACCATTCGAAACGGCGCCGTTTGGGGCGAACCGTTTGAAGCCGTTCAGGCAAGACTCTCTTACACCAACGGCGTGCTCCAACTGACTTCGGCGCAACTGACCGGTCCCTATGGGCGCCTCGCAGCGAGCGCCGCTTACCGCCATCGCCCCGGCGACTTCAGAAGCGGACGGCTCGCATTCCGTATCAATGCCAGCGCGCTTCAACTGGCCTCCATCTCCGCCGTCAGCGCGCGCCAACCGGGACTCTCAGGCGTGGTGGAGATCACGGCCGCCGGGGCAGGCGCCGTGCAGATGGGCGCGCCGCTGCCGTTCCTGCTATCGAGCCTGGACGCGAAGCTCACGGCCCGCTCCCTCGTGCTCGATAACCGCCCCGCCGGAAGCCTGCTCGTTACCGCGCAGACGCGCGGCTCCGACCTCACCTTCGATCTGCAATCCGACATCGCCGGCGCAACCGTCCGCGGAAGGGGCGCGTGGCGTCTGGCCGGCGACTACCCCATTCAGGCGAACTTCACGTTTTCTCCAGTAGAGCTCGGAGCGATTGCGCGTCTGGCGTCCGGCCACTTGGACCGCATTTCGCGAAACGTCTCGGGACTGATCGCGGGAAGCCTGAGCGTCTCAGGCCCGATGATGCGGCCTCGCGATCTGTCTGGAAAGCTTGTGTTAAGCCGGCTCGAACTCACATCGCTCGTACAGCCCGCGGCCGGCGCGCAGCCTTGGACTTTGCGCAACGACGGCCCGATCACGGCCACGCTCTCCCAATCCGAGTTCCGTCTGCTGCCCGCGCGCCTCGCCGGCCCTTCAACCGCGCTCTCTGTCTCCGGCGGGATGTTCTTGAACAAGGGGAACGCCCTCGATTTTCAGGCCACCGGCCGCATCGGGCTGGAACTCCTGAATATGTTCGACCCGGACATCTCTTCCTCTGGCGTGGCGCTCCTGAATGCCGCGGTGCGGGGCACGCTCTCCAAACCGGACGTAAATGGAAAGCTGCAACTCCAGAACGCCTCGCTCAGTGTCGCCGATTTTCCGAACAGCATTTCCAACGCCAACGGCACGATCCTGTTCAGCGGCACGCAAGCCGTGATTGAGAACATCACGGGAGAGACCGGCGGCGGCGCGGTCTCGCTCACCGGCCGGGTGCATTACGGAGGCCCGGTCACCGACTTCCGTCTTCAGGCAACCGCGCGGGAGGTGCGCATCGATTATCCCGCGCAGGTTTCCACGAAAGTGAACGCGAAGCTGGCGCTCGCCGGAACCACCGAAAGCAGCGTGCTCTCCGGCAACGTAAGCGTCCTTGAAGTCATGCTGCGCCTGGAAACAGACCTCGCCGCGTTGCTTGCGCCCGGCACTCCGCGCCCCGCCCCGGTAGTGCAGACCGGCCTGCTCGGCGGCATGCGCCTGGACGTGCGCATCGAGACCGTGCCCGGCGTCCAGTTCTTCTCCGCGCTCACCCAGGACCTCCAGGCCGAGGGCGACTTGCACGTGCGCGGCACACCCAGCCAACCCGGCATGCTCGGCCGCATCACCCTGACTCAGGGTGAAATCCTGTTCTTCGGCAACAGGTACACGGTGAGCCGCGGCACGATCTCGTTCTTCAATCCGCAGCGAATCGAACCCATTGTGGACGTGGCCCTGGAAACGAGGGCGCGCGGCGTCAATGTCACGGTGCTGGTTTCCGGACCGGTGGACCGCCTCAAGCTCTCCTACTCATCGGACCCTCCGCTTGCGTTTTCCGACGTCGTCGGGCTGCTCTCGACGGGCCAGACGCTCAGCGGCGATCCGCTGCTGGCAGCCAGACAGCAGTCCGCTCTGCCCCAACAGGGCATCCAGCAACTCGGCGCTTCGACGGTGCTGAGCCAGGCGATCGCGACACCCGTCGCCGGGCGCCTCCAGCGCCTGTTCGGAATCTCTCAACTGACGATCAACCCGCAGGTGATCGGGACGGCCATCACACCGGAGACTCAAATCACCCTGGAGCAGCAGATCTCGACGAACCTTATCTTCACTTACGTACAGACTCTGACGGAGGCGAACCCGCAGACCATCCGCGTCGAATGGGCGATCAACCCCCGCTGGTCCGCCGTCGGCATCCGCCAGCAGGACGGCCGCTTCGGCATCGATTTGTTCTACAAGAAAAGCTTCCGGTGAACACTGGGCGGGCACGGAAGCCCGGGGTTACATGCGGTTGATCAAACTGGCCACGTAGCCCGCGCCGAAGCCGTTGTCGATGTTGACCACGGCGACGTTGCTCGCGCAACTGTTCAGCATGGCGAGTAGTGCGGCGAGCCCCTGGAAGCTCGCGCCGTAGCCGACCGAAGTGGGCACGGCGATCACCGGGCAGGAAACCAGGCCTCCGACCACACTGGGCAGCGCCCCCTCCATGCCGGCGCAGACCACCACGACGCGCGCCTGCATCAGCCGCTCGCGGTTGTTCATCAGCCGGTGAATGCCGGCCACGCCGATGTCGTAGATGACCTCGACCTCGTTGCCCATCACCTCAGCCGTCACCTGGGCTTCCTCGGCGACGGGAATGTCGCTCGTGCCGGCGGAGATGATGGCGATTTTGCCCTTCCCGTGGACAGTCTTGTCGCACCAAACGCGCAGGGCGCCGGAGAGCGGGAAATACTCGACGTCGGGGGCAACCTCGCGCACGCGCGCGGCGGTGGCCTCATCGGCCCGCGTGATCAGGATGTTCGGCGTTTTTTCGAGCAGCCGGGCGGCGATCTTCGCCACCTGGTCCGGCGTCTTTCCCTTGGCGAAGATGACTTCCGGCATGCCGTGGCGCAGCGCGCGGTGATGGTCGACCTTGGCGAAACCGAGGTCCTCGAACGGCAGGTGCCTGAGTCTCTCCATCGCCGTATCGATATCCATCGCGCCGGAGCGGACCGCTTCGAGCAGCGCCTTGATTTGTTGCTGATTCATAAAAAGACCTTCGGCTAAAACCTCAGAGTATCTCCCACTCGCAAACCGTACTTGGCCGCCATTCCCCCGGCGAGTTCGAGCACGTACTGCGCTTCGAAATTGCCTCCGTAGAGCGGGCACTCGCTGGCTTTGGAGCTGGTGCATGGCGGCGTATTGGCCGAAATCTCGACGATGCGGCGCGTGCGGTCCATCCAGACAATGTCGAGCGGGATGCGGACCTGGTACATCCAATACTGGTACTTGCCGGGACGCGCGTGAAAGAACAGCATGCCGCGGTCGGGCGGGAGCGAGTCGCGAAACATCATCCCGCGCATGAGATCCACGTCCCTCAACATCATCTCCGCGCGCACGCTCTTTCCGTTCGGGAAGGTGACGATCGTCGTCTGGTACTCGTCGAGAGTAACGGCTTTAGGGCCACAGCCCGCGAGCGCAAGCGCGAGCGCGAAACAGGCCGCGGATAGTCTCCAACGCACCATGAAATAGAATGATAACAGGCATGGCATCGATATTTAGGCGGCTCCGGTTGACGCTCGAAATGATCAAGTTCGAACACTCCGTCTTCGCGCTGCCGTTTGCCGCGACCGCCGCGCTGCTCGCCATTCGCGAATCCAACTATGCGCCGCCGCAACTGGCCTGGAAGCTGTGCTGGATCCTGGTGGCGATGGTCGCGGCGCGCTCGGCGGCGATGGCGTTCAACCGCGTCATTGACGCTGGCATCGACGCCAAAAACCCGCGCACGCGCTCGCGCCACATCCCTGCGGGCCTGGTATCGACGACTTTCGCCTGGAGTTTCGTGGCTCTCACCTCGCTGGTTTTCCTGCTCGCCGCCCGTGCGCTGAATCCGCTGTGCTTCCGGCTGGCGCCTCTGGCGCTGGCGATTGTTTTCTTCTACTCGTTCACCAAGCGGTTCACGACGGCGTCGCACCTCGTGCTCGGGCTGTGTCTTGGCATCGCCCCCGCCGCGGCGTGGATTGCCGTGCGCGGCTCGCTCGATCCGCGCATCCTGTGGCTCACCGCCGCGGTGATGCTGTGGACGGCGGGCTTCGACATCATTTACTCCTGCCAGGACTACGAGTTCGACGTCCAGGAGGGGCTGTTCAGCTATCCCAGCCGCTTCGGAATCGCGGCATCGCTCTGGATTTCTCGGGGATTCCATGCGGCGATGCTGGTGTGTTTGATTGCGCTCGAACGCGCCTTCGACCTCGGCGCTCTGAGCGTTGCGGGAATTGCCGCCGTCGCCGCCCTGCTCGTCTACGAACACCGCCTCGTGAAACCAAACGATCTATCGCGCGTGAACGCCGCGTTTTTTAACGTGAACGGCTACGTCAGCGTGCTATTCTTTCTGTTTTGGGCGGCCGATATCCTTCTGCTCCGCGCTGGGACGTGAATGAAGATTACGTTTGAAGACCCGAAGCTGGAACTAATTCGCGAAAAGGTGATGGCGGGCGTGCGGCTCAGCGCCGAGGACGGAATCACGCTCTACCGCTCGCACGATATCCTCGCCGTGGGCTGGATGGCGAACCTCGTCCGCGAGCGCATGCACGGCAATCTCACCTACTTCAACGTGAACCAGCACATCAACCCCACCGATGTGTGCGTGGCAAGCTGCCGGCTTTGTGCGTTCGGGAAAAAGGCCAAAGACCCGCGCGCCTACACGATGTCCCTGGAGCAGGTTTGGGAGACCGCCGGGCGCGGCTGGACGGAAGACGTCACCGAATTCCACATTGTCGGGGGACTGCACCCGGAGCTCACACTCGACTGGTATTGCGAAATGCTCCGCGGGCTGAAGAAGCGCTTCCCCAAGGTCCACCTGAAGGCGCTCACGATGGTCGAAATCGCCTATCTCGCGCGCCGGACGAAAATCTCCTACGCCGAAACGATCCAGCGGCTGATCGATGCCGGCGTGGAATCGCTGCCGGGCGGCGGCGCGGAGATCTTTGCGGAGCGCGTGCGCCGCGTGATCTGCGATCACAAGATCGACGGCGAGGAGTGGCTCGAAGTAGCGCGCACGGCGCACCGGCTCGGCCTGCGCTCGAACTGCACGATGCTCTACGGCCACATCGAAAACGAAGAAGACCGGGTGGACCACCTGCTGAAGCTGCGCGCGCTACAGGACGAAACCGGCGGATTCGTGGCTTTCATCCCGCTGGCGTTCCATCCCGCCAACACGGCTTTGAAGCACATCCCGCCCACCACAGGATTCGACGACATACGCAACATCGCCGTGGCGCGCCTCATGCTGGACAACGTGCCGCACATCAAGGCGTACTGGGTGATGATGACGCCGCGCATCGCGCAGATCGCCCAGCGTTTCGGCGCCGACGACATCGACGGCACGGTGGTGGAGGAAAAAATCTACCACGATGCGGGCGCGACTACGAGCCAATCGCTGCGGCGCAGCGAACTGCTGCGGCTGATCCGCGAGGCGGGCCGCGAGCCCGTCGAGCGCGACACGCTCTACCGTCCAGTCACCCGGTCCGGCGCGGCGTTCACCATTCTGGTGTAGCCCACGCTCAGCGCGGGGTGATCAGGCCGCCGAGCTTATCCTCCTCGGAAATGGCGCGGTGGGGGAACCGCGTCGAGTACGCCTCAAAATACTTCAAACCCGAACCGGTGTTGCAGATCACGATGCGCTCGCCGGCGGCAAGAACGCCGTTTGCCAGAAGTTTCTGCAGCGCCGCGACGCAGGCCGCGCCTTCGGGCGACGGAAAAATGCCTTCAAGTGAGGCAAGCTCCACGCCGGCATCGAGCATCTCGGCGTCGCTCACCGCCACCGCCGTCCCGCCGCTTTCCCGCAACGCCCGCAGGATCAGGAAATCGCCCGCCGGTTTGGGCACGCGGATCCCGCCGGCCAGCGTCGCGGGGTTCTCGAAAGGTTCGCAGCGCTCCGCACCCACTTCGAACGCGCGCACCACCGGGCAGCAGCCTTCCGCCTGCACCGCGACCAGTTTCGGCCGCAGGCCGGAGATCCAGCCGAGCGCTTCCATTTCCTCAAAGGCCTTCCATATGCCGATGACGCCGGCGCCGCTGCCGGTGGGGCAAAGGATGGCATCCGGCAGGCGCCAGTCCATCTGCTCGGCGATCTCATAGCCGATCGTCTTGCTGCCTTCGACGCGGTACGCATAGAGCGCGCTCATGTCGAACCAGCCGTCGGGCGTTCCGCCGTTCTTCTCAACCTGCGCTCCGGCGGCCCTGCACACAACGAAATCCGGTTGCCGCGCCTCTCCGGTCAAAACGACGTGCGCCTTAATACCCGCCGCCGCTGCGTATGCCGCCAGCGTGCTCGCCGCGTTCCCACCACCCGTCACAGCCGCCTTGCGAATACCCAGCTCGACGGCCATCGAGACCGCGCAGGAAAACCCGCGCGCCTTAATCGAGCCCGTCGGGTTCTGCCCCTCGTCCTTGATCCAAAGCTGCCGCACGCCCAGGCGCTGATTAAGGCGGCGCGTGCTCACCAGCGGCGTCATACCCTCGCCAAGCGACGCGATCGCGTGCAGCGTCCGCACGGGCAGCACCGGAGCGTAGCGCCACATGCTCGGTGGGCCGTTCTTGATCCACTCGCGGCTCCAGCTTCGACGGGCGAGATCCAGGTCATAGCGCGCCAGCAGAGGGCCGCCGCAATCGCACAAACTGCGCGGCTGCCGCGGATCCCATCGCCGTTCGCATACACTGCACCTCAACTCCGTCAAAGTCGTCATCACGTGATGATCATAGCAGCGCGCCGGGTCTGGAGTTGCGTGCGCGCACTCCGACCCTGTGTGGGCGCGGCGCTGGTTCACAAAAAGCGTTCGTGTGAGGGGATGCCTTACTGCTTTTCCAGAACAAGCTTCTGGTTGTCTTCCCACATGCCGGTCTCAAAGTGCCGCATGATGGTCAGGACTTTGCCGTCCTCGGACACCGTCCACTTGTCCGTCATGGTGAATGCCGTATCGCCGAACTGTCCCTTGGATACAATGACAAGCGTTTCGCCTTCGTACTTGAGGGTGCTCCTTACCTCGGCGGAACCGACCTGATTGACGCACTCCTTGCCGTCGGTGGTGTACTTGCTCTCGACCTCGATTTCCCCGCCCTCACTGGACTGCTTGATCGCGACAGTAAGATTGGGATCCGCGTGCGTGACTGTCTGCGTCATGCTGTCCGGCGCCGGCATCTGGCCGAAATCGCTCTTGGATACGTTCAGCTTCCAATGGCCGGTAAAGTTGGGCCTGGCAAGCGTGGACAGCGCCCCGAAACTGACCATGGCAGTAAGTACGAGCAAACGTCGCGTCATTTTGTATCCTCCACTAATGCCCAACTTAGCGGGCCGCTGTCCAGCATACGCCGCCCGGCCCCGATACCCGATTGGGACCGCGCCGGGCGTCCACAGCCGGTTACTGCTTCTCCAGGACAAGCTTCTGGTCGCCCTCACCCATCTGGCTTTCAAAGTGCCGCATGATGGTCAGGACCTTGCCGTCCTCGGAAACCGTCCACTTGTCCGTCATTGTGAATTCCGAGTCGCCGAACTGGCCCTTGCTGACAATGACGAGCGTTTCACCCTCATACTTGAGAGTGCTCTTGATTTCGCCAGGCCCCCACTGGTTGACACACTCCTTGCCGTCGGTCGTGTACTTGTTTTCCATCTCGAACTCGCCGCGCTCGCTGGACATCTTGACTGCAACGGTGAGATTGGGATCCGAGTGCGTGATCGTCTGGGTCATGCTGTCTGGCGCCGGCATCTGGCCGAAATCGCTCTTGGATGCGTTCAGCTTCCAGGTGCCGGTAAAGTTAGGTTTTGCGAGCAGGGACAGTGTCCCGAAAATCAGCATCGTGCAAACTACGAGGAGACGCTGCCTCATTTGTTTACGTCCTCCTTAATAGGCCTTTTACGCCTTCCTAAACAGGTCGCTGTCCAGCATACACCAACTGCTACCAGTTTGTGAGCGAGCCGTCCGGCCGCCATAACATCGGTATCGGCGCGGCATGCTCCGTAATCTCGGCGATCATCTGAAGCCTCGAAGGATCGAACACCACCCCCAGTCCCGGCCTCCGGTTGGGCCAGAGCTTCCCATGGCGGAAATCGAGACACTGCGGCAAGTGCGGCGTTTCCGCGGGCCCGGCGCCGACCATTTCCATCGCCACCGGACCTGAAAACACGCTGCACGCATGTACGAGCGCGGCCGTAGCGATCGGCCCGGTGAAGTGCGGCACCAGCCCCACGTAGTGGGTCTCGCAGATCGCGGCAATCTTCATGAACTCGGTGATGCCGCCGCAGTTCGGAATGGTGACGCGCGAGTAATCGATCAAGTGCTGCTCCACCAGCTCGTTAATGTCCCAGCGGTCGCCGAACTGCTCGCCCACCGCAATCGGAACTTTCACCATCGGACGCAGCGTGCGGTACACGCCCGGGTTCTCCGACCGCACGAGGTCTTCACAGAAGAAGGGCTCCAGATCCTCAATCAGCGAGCTGAGACGGACTGCGTCCGACAGATCCAGGCGCGTGTGGTAATCGATGCACCAGTCGCCGTCCTTGCCGATGGCGTCCCGTATGGCCCTGCAGGTTTCGGCGGTTCTGCGCACGATCTGGCGGGAGTCGAATCCCTGGCGTCCGGAATCGAGGACCGAGATGCGGTAAGCCCGGAAGCCCGCCTCGATGCAGGCGCGCGCCGTCTCAGCCGCGCTTCCCTTGCGCGGGAAGGAGGTGGAGTAGCACTCGACGTAGTCTCGCGCGAGGCCGCCGAGCAGCTCGTACACGGGCGCGTTCAGCGCTTTGCCCTTGATGTCCCAGAGCGCCATGTCGAGCGCGCCCAAAGCGTGCAGCTTTTCGCGTCCGGCCGGGTAAAAGAAGCCGCGGTACATGAGCTGCCACAGGCGGTCAATGCGCCACGGGTCCTCTCCGATCAGCATCGCGGCGCACTGCTCGATGGTGTCCTTCGTGCCGCCTTCACCGATACCCGTGATGCCGGCATCGGTCTCTACAGTGACCACGTTACTAGACTGATTGAAAATGGGGCGCGAGTTCGGGTCGCGGTAGTACCGGATTCTGGTGATTTTCATCTTCGCGGGCGCTGCGGGCGCGGCCGAAAGCGCTGCGGAGCCAAAGGCGGGAGCAGCAGCTAGAGAGCGGAAGAAAGACCGGCGATCCATACGGGGCAAAATACCACGACCGGGGCTAATTTGGAATGCCGTGAGTCTCCTCGCCATTACCGGCATGCTAACCTTTGGATCATGAACGACGCGGACGTCGTTGCGCGCATGCGCCGCGATTGGGATGCGCGGGCGGCGGAAAATGCCAAGTATTACGTGGCGTGCCAGAAATGCGAGCAATCCGACGCGGAATTCTACAGCGGAGCGCCGGAAATTATCGCAAGGGTCCGCCGCGATTACGTCTTCCTGCCACAGCCGGCGCCGGAATGCCGCTTCCTGGAAATCGGGTGCGGGCTGGGCAGACTCATGTTCTCACTGGCCGCCGACTGCCGCGAGATACACGGCGTCGATATCTCGCCCGAAATGATTGCTATCGCCAGGGACAAGCTGCGCGACATTCCCAACGCCCGCTTTACCGTAGCAGAAAACAGCGACCTGAGCGCTTACCCGGACTCGTACTTTGATCTCGCGTACTCTTATGCCGTGTTCCAGCACATTCCGGACCGGGCCGTGATCTTCCGCTACCTTGATGAGACTCTGCGCGTGCTCAGGCCGGGAGGCGTTTTCATCGGCCATTTCAACGGCGCCCCGCCGGCCGAAAGCCGCTGTGATACATGGGTCGGCTGCTGGGTCAGCAGTGATGAACTGTTCAAATACGCAAGGGACAGAGGCTGGCAGGTTCTCTGCCGCGAGGGCGCCGATTCCCCCTACCTCTGGCTCACCATGAAGAAGCCCGCTGCGAGCACACCACTGCGCGGCCCGGTTTCAGCCCGCATCATTACCGTTGCCGCCGCCGATGGCGGGCGCACTCTCGTCGCGGGCGGTCCTATGGGCTTCGCCACGCTGTATGCTACGGGAATCCCTGCCGAGTGCTGCTGCCTGACCCGGCTCTCCGCGTCGATCGGATCCACGCCCGTGCCGCCCTGCTATCTCGGGCCCGCAAGCGCAGATCAGCCCAGGCAGATCAACATCCAGGTGCTCGAAGAGACGCCAGCGGGCGAACACGATCTCGTCCTGCTTTTCGACGGCCGGCCTGTCTCGGAACCCGTCCGAGTCAGCGTGAAGCCGCGCCCTCCCGTGGCCCCGCGCCTGGTAGCGGTCACGGACGGCAAGAATATCCTGACTCGCAACGTCATCACCTCCGGCATCATGCAGCTAAACCTGGAGGAGTGCCGCGACATCGGCAGCCTCGAAATTGCGATCGCCGGCCGGCCTGTCGCGCACTCGCCCGCGTTCTGCGTTAACCCGCTGTCGCGCTATTACCACGTCAATGTGCCGGCGCCGGAGGGAATTTTCGGGAAACAGACACTCCAGGTCTCGGTTGACGGCCAACAGCTAGCGCCCGTCGAAATCGAAATCGTGCCCCCAGGCTCATGAGAACGCGCGCCCTGCCCGCCGTCTTCCTGCTTGCCAGCGCACCACTGGCGTTGTGTCAGAGCGAGCCCGAGTGGAAACGGGTGGCGACGCCGCTCCATTTCAACTACCGTGGCGACGCGAAGCAGGTGTTCGGACAGCACTCGAATCTTTTTTACCTTCCGGGCAGGTTCGCTCCCGGCGAAAGCATGGACGACCAGTTGGGCTGCCGCAACAACGAACCGCCGCAACCGCACGGCGGAACTCCACCGCCGTTCTGGTACGCGGGCGGCGTCAGGTTGGCGGGACCGCGCCAGATAACCACCCCTGCCGTCGGCGCCGTTTATAAGACCACCGGCAGCGAACGAATGCGCGGCCTGGCGTTTCGCGGCTCCTGGTATCCGGAGCTTTCCGCCCCCGGCGCTGTGGGCGCGGTCTTCTACAGCAACAACCACTGCTACATGGGCACGCTGGAGTACGGATTCCAGCGGGATTACTCCTGGTCCTCCCCCGCCTATGTCGGCTTCTACTACCAGAAATATGCGAACTGCCGGAAAGACGGCGCCGCTGTCTGCCACGCGACGGACGACAACTCGCGCGCTTCCATCGTCGAAGAGTGCGCCGCGGGCATCAATCTGCCGGACGATATCGACCTGAACAACCCGGATAAGTGGTATCAGGCCTATGTCTTTTGGGACGCCGCCGCGAGGAAGCACAAATTCAAAGTCGAGGTGGTGGATGCCAAGACCGGCCATCGCGACTGGGAGTGCATCGTCGATCCCTCGGCCGCGGATCCGTTTGCCGGCGACAGCCGCTGTCACCGCACGGTAAACGGCCGCACCAACTTTTCGCAGAACTCCTGCGATGCCTCTTTCCCAATCTCGTCGCTCTATTCCGCCGCCGGTTCCGTCACGCTCACGGTGACCACGAACAACGCGCGGTATCCCGAGCACACCCCAGCTCTGAGAGTGGACGAGATCCGGATCGGTCAGTGACCGCAGCAGGCCTGTCCGCTTAGGAGGCTCGCCTCTTGCTGGCCCTTCCGCTTCGTCTTGCGGAATCTGAGGGTAGCGCCGCTCCCACCAGCCCCGCCGCATACAGGCGCTCATCTACGCGGGAGAGCCTCACCGAGCGCGGCAGCAACCGCGTATGCGGGACCGTGCAGAGATAGTCGGAAATCACCCACAGGTCTTCTTCTGTTGTCATCCAGTGGATTCCATCGAACCGCGTCAGGTTCACCGGCCGCGAGTAGCGCCGCAGCGTCTTCTCCGCCGCGAGGTTGTAATAATGCTCGAAATAGGACATAACCAGCTCGCGCAGCGT
This sequence comes from Acidobacteriota bacterium, assembly GCA_029776225.1. GTDB lineage: Bacteria > Acidobacteriota > Terriglobia > Bryobacterales > Bryobacteraceae > Fen-330. The sequence continues at coordinate 151,879 of JAKOTR010000029.1, forward strand.
GCGGTAAACCGGCTCGCGGAAGCGCAGCCCCGCGTAGTTCGACTTCGCAATCCCGCCCCAGTGGCCGCGCTGCTTGAAAATGGCGATCACGTGATCGTCGTCGCGAACCGCCTCCAGGTCGAGCAGCAGCGGCGGGAAGCCTTGCGCGCGCAGCGCCGCGGCGGCGAACAGGGCGCCCTCCAGGCAGTGGGCCACCCGGTCGCGCAGAACGCGCCGCGGCGACCGGCAGGTGGGCCCGTCTGGCTCATGGTTGTAAGCGATCTCGACGTCCAGAAAACGCTGGATCTTTTCCGGGGTCTTCAGGCTGCGCAGGACGTTCCATTCCTGGGCGAGAAATCCGTTCTGGCTCATGCTTTTGGATCAGAATACCTTATCTGGGAAGGGCGGGCCGGGACGCCGCCGGCCTCCGGAGCTCTTCCCCGCCCTGAGGCCCAAGGCCGGCAACGATTCCGCCTCCGCGCAGTTGCGAGATCGCGATTGACTCTCAGCCTTCTAAGCTGAGGGTCGCCGGTTCGAATCCAGCCAACCGATATCGAGGATTACGGAAAATGGCGCCTCTCGAACCGGGGCTTCCCGCTAAAACTCCAACTTCTCAATCTGCGCTTTCAACTCCTCTTCGAGCGCCGCCTTTTTCTTCCGCAGCTCGCTCAGCCGGTCGCGCAGCGCGGCAAGCTGCGTTTCCTGCGCCTCGAGCTGGCGCGCGTACTTCTGGACCAGGTCCTGCTGGCCGCTAACCCGGTTCAGGCTCGCGATGTTCTGCCGTAACCGCTCCTGGTCCTTAACGACCTCATTGAACTGCTGCTCGGTGCGGGCGATCTCGGCGTCGTTGGCCGCGATGGCGCGCTTCTGGTCCGCGATGCGGGCGAGCGCTTTCCGCGCCGCCTCGCTGAGCGCGGTGTTCTCGACATAGGTCACCAGAACGTCGGGCGTGGCGCCTGCAATCCCCATCGATGTTTCGTAGACGCGCTCTTCGGTGACCGGAAACTTCTCCGTGGCTCCGGGCGCCAGCTTCACCTCGAACCGCCATGCCGAAGCGGTGGTTTCGGCCGGCTGCATGTTTACCAGGTTGTACTGCGGCCGCATGGGATGCTCGATCACCAGCGTCTTGGCCTTCTGGTCCACGTTGCGGATCGTGTACGTGGTGGTTTCGCGGGCCGCCCACCGGGTCGTCAGCACGCCGCGGCGGAGATGGACTTCGCGGACCCTCTGGCTTCCTGAGTCCGGCAGCGTGGTGATGCGCGTCCCCAGGTCCACCGCGTAGCTGATCAGGCGCTTGTCCCCGCTCTTGAGGGTTTCCATCAGCGCCTCGCCGGCATAGGCGTTGCCGTCGTAGACCGTGATGGGGCCGCCGTCCAGCGTCTTACCGGTGGAGTTGGTGATCTCAGCCGCGTTCCGCGGGTTGACGCCGTCTCCTGAATAGATGAGCAGCTTGCGAGCGGAAAGCTTCTGCTGGAGAAACGGCACCATGGCGGATTCGTCCTTGCGGACGGTCACCGGCGTTGGAAAACTGTACTCGAACAGCTCGCCGACTTCGCGAGCCTGCGCGCCCTCGATGGAACTCGTGACGGGCCGCGGCGCGGCTTCGGGCTGCGCTGCGAAAAGGCTCGCCACGGGCGCGCCCGGCACGGCCTTCCTGGGCGGGGACGGAGGCGCGGCCGCATCCGCTCTCAGAGCGATAGCGCCCTCGTGGACCTTCGGCGCCGCGGCCTGGTCTTCCGGCAATTCGGCCTCCTGCCGCTGGACATAGCGCGGCTCGTACAGCCGGCTGATGAACGACACAGGGCGGCCGGAAACCAGTGACAGGCGCACCTTCGTCCAGTCCTCGCCGGTCGTGTTGTCCACGATGGCCCAGCCTTCGAGCATCGGCTCTCCACTCTCGGGAAACACCAGCCGGTAACTCGATTTCCAGACCGGCACCGGGATCACGTAGGCAACCGACACGCGCCGCGCCCTGGCGTCCGTCGAATCGATGTACACGCTGCGCTGCTCGTGTGAGCGGCCGGCCACGAGACTGCTCAGATACTCCTTGAGTTGCAGTTGAAGCGCGGCGTCGGTGAAGCGCACCCCGCTGACGGCGGCGAGGTCATAGGTGCGGATCTCGCCCGAGTCGAGCAGCAGCGTGATCTGCTCGCGCGGCGGTTCTTTCTCCGCCCCCTGGACCTCCCGCGCGCTCAGGATGGTTCCCTCCGTCTTGCCGGCGCCCATCGTCAGTTCGATGCGCGCGCCCTTGAGTTGATCGAGCAGCGCGCTGAGCGGGCGCCCCGGTCCGAGCTGGAACGGAAAGCCGGAAAGCTTGCGCGCCAGCGGCTCGCTGGAATCGTAGCGCAGAGCCGTGATCCTGCCGCCGCCCGCCTCCGTCACGGTGAGCGACTTCAAGACATCGTTCATATCGCCGGCCTTGAAATCCAGCCGCGCCGATTCGCCCGGAGCGAGGTCGCCCTCGCGCACAAAATAGCCAAGCCCGTTCTTGTAGAGAACCACTTCCCTCACGGGCAGATCGGCCGCGGCGGCGCTCCCGGCCACGAGAGCGCCCAGCAGAATGATTCGAATCATGGCTATCCTCCCGTTTGCTGAATGCCGCGGCCGGCGGTTCCCTTTCACTCGCCCATCACTTTGATGATCAGGCGCTTGGAGCGCTGGCCGTCGAACTCGGCGTAATAGATCTGCTGCCACGGACCGAGGTCCAGTCTCCCGCCGGTCACCGGGACGACCACCTGGTGGTGCACCAGCAGGCTTTTCAAGTGCGAATCGCCGTTCGTCTCGCCGGTGCGGTGGTGGCGGTAATCGCGGCGGAATGGCGCCAGCTTTTCGAGCCACTCGTCGATATCGGCGATGAGGCCGTCTTCGGCGTCGTTCACCCAGACGCCCGCGGTGATGTGCATGGCCGACACCAGGATCATCCCCTCCTTGATCCCGCTCTTGCGGAGGGCCGCTTCGACCTCGGGCGTAATATTGATGTATTCGCGGTGTTTTTCCGTTTTAAATGTCAGATATTCGGTGTGAAATCGCATCAATCGCGATGATATAGCATCCGGCGGAAGGTTGGGCGGCGCCGTAGCGGGGGTTTCAGGTACACTTGTGGTCGGCTTGACACCGCGTTGGGGGAGAGTCAGACTTTTAGTTTACGAGACGTTGTAAACGCAAATCGTGTGTGTAGCCGGTGGACGGAGGTATACATCCCCGGAACGGAGTCCTTTTGAGACACCTCCTCACTTCCACGTTGTTGCTCTTCTCAGCAGCGGGGTATTCCCAAACGCAGCCGTCCGTCCCGCCGCAGCAGCCGCCCTCCGCAGCCGTATCGGTGCCAACGCTGAACCCGCAGGACATGCCTCCGCCCGTGGAACGCGAGCGGTCTTCGGATTACCAGGGCCCCGCGATCCTGAGCCGCGGAGGAGCCGCCTCCGTCAGCCGGGAAGACCTGACCACGCTGCGCCCCTACATCAGCATCAACGGCATCTACGACACCGATCTGACAACGTTTTCCCTGGACTCAAGCGGGCAAATTCCTTCCGATGACGGGTATGGGACCGAAGCGCTGGTCGGCCTTACCGGCAGCCACAGTTGGAGCAAAACATGGCTCGATCTGGACTACCGCGGCTCGTTTCGCCACTACACCCAGAGGACCTATTACGACGGCATCGATAACAGCCTGGACGTGACGGTGCGCCATCAGAAAAGCCGGAAGCTCATATTCGAACTCGGGCAATCCGCGGCCAGGTATTCGCGCTCCTTCTTCCTGCCGGCCGGGTTCGGAATGACATACAACCCGCTGAGCGCCAGCCTCACGCAGAACGACCTGTTCGACACGCCGACAACCGTGCTGATGAGCGTCGGGCGCGCCATCTACCAGAAGTCCGTCCGGCTCGCTTTCGGCGGACAGGGGACAGGATTTCTGGTGCGGCGGCGTTCCGAAGCGCTGGCGGGCGCAACCGGGTTCGGCGCCGCGGGCGACATCACCTACCGGCTGAGCCGCTTCCAAACCATCGGTGTGGACTACAGCTTCAACCGGTTCGACTACACCGGGATGTTTGGCTCTTCGGACATCCACGGCATTGCCTTCAACTATGCCGCGCGGCTTTCCAAGCGGTGGGAGATGGCGCTCCGGCTCGGCGGTTACCGCATCGAGACGTCGCGGCTTACGCGCGTTACCCTCGATCCCGTGCTGGCTGCGATTTTCGGACGGCAGACCGGAATCGACATTTTTCACGGTGTGGGCTACTCGCCGCTGGCCGAAATCCGGTTCACGCGCGGGTTCCGGCGCGGTTCGTGGACGGTGGCATACGGCCGGTCGGTGGCGCCGGGCAATGGCGTTTACCTCACGTCGAATTACGATAACGCTCGCACCGGCTTCACTTATAATGGTTGGCGAAGGGTGAGCATTCACGGAGAAGCCGCATACTCTAGCTACTCCAGCCTTTCCCAATCCCTCGGCAAGTACGAGAATTACACCGCGGGTGGAGGCGCAAGCGTTAAACTGAGCAAGTCTTTTTCTTTGGTTACTCGCGTGGCGGGACGGCGATACAACATTTCGGAAAGCTACCGGAGAGAGGCATTCCGCGCGACAGTGGGCCTTGCCTGGAGCCCCGGAGACTATCCGCTTTCCATCTGGTGAAAAATGGCGATGCAGGGGGAGCCGGGCAAAATCCTTCTCGTGGACGATGAGCTGTCATTGCTCGTCGTGCTGGAGCAGTACCTGAGCCGCTTGGGCTACAAGGTTGCCGCCTGCCGCAGCGGGCACGAGGCTTGGGAATTGTTCGAGCGCCAGCCGTCAGCCTACTCGCTGGTGATGGCCGATATCGTCATGCCCGAGATGTCCGGACAGGAAATGCTTGTCCGGATGCTTGAGTTGAACCCGGACATCTGCATCCTGATTTGCAGCGGGTATCCCTTCGACGTCTCAAGCCTGCCGGCGGCAGCCCACCAGCAAGTCGGCTTCCTGCAAAAACCTTTCACGCCCAAGATGCTGGCCGGAGCGATCGAACAGCTCCTCAAAGCCCGGAGTGAATCCAAACGGCCGTAAAGCCTGTTCTTGAAACAGGACCGCGTTGAGCCCGCGCTAAAACCTACTCCCCCTCCAAAAGGGCCGATTCCACGCGCGCGGCAAAGTTCTCTTCCGATTCCGACCAGAGCTTCCTGCCCTCTAACGGCAGAGCTTCCTTGAGTTCGCCGATGAGACGCAGTATCCCGCGGATGTTCGAGTGAATGGCGCGGGCGCTGTCCGGCAGGTGCGGCTGCGGGATATAGTGCGATTCCGGACCGAAATCGATGCGCAGGTGATCGCCTTCGTCATTCTCGAACTCCGGCCCGTAACAGATTAGCGACACGGGCGAAGGCCCCAGTTGCCAGGAGTCGCGGTACTTCCACAGCTCCCACCAGCCTTCGGCGATGTAGGCGCAGTCGGGATTCTCGAACTCGCGGCACATCGCGACGACCGAGTCGACGTCGGCTCCCTCCACGAAGGCGTGCTCCAGCGCCGGCGGCTCCTTAAGCTCCATCGCGTACACTCTTAACGCGCCGATGCCGGGGCGCAACTTCGAAAACGGAAACGCCCCGAGCATCTGCTGGAAATGGCGCAGCATCGTGTCCGGCGTGAAGCCGTGCAGCCAAAGAGAAAGATAGAGGTGGTCGGGCACTCCACCTCATTGTAACCCGCGCGGTCAGCGTATTCGCTCGGTCAACGTGATCGGCTCTTCCAGGCGGAAAGTCAAACGGGTTTCCACGGGGAGTTCGCTCGGCTTGCCGCGCGTTGCAGCGACGGTTCCGGCGCCCGCGGCGCCGCCCACGCCAGCTCCGATGGCCGCACCTTTGCCGCCGCCCGCGATGGCGCCAATCGCCGCACCGATCGCCGCGCCCAAGCCCACCTTCTTGACGTCGTCACCCCGCGAAGTGGGACCTTCCTTTACGAAGCGTTCGGTGACAAGCGTAACGTCCTGTCCGTCGGAGGTGTGCAGACTCGTGAGGGCCACCGCCAGTACGGCAACGCCTTTGACCCGCCCCGCACGCTCCACTTCCACCACTTTGCCCCTGACGCGGGCGCCCCGCTCGGCGATGGCCAGGCCATCCACCACGAGCGGCTGGTCAAGCGTGGCGGCGAAGCTATCCCCTGCCTGGTTCTTCTCGGTGGACAGGGTCTCGGCGAGCCTTACCGTAATCAGCGTGCCTGCGGGAATGGTCACCGTCCGCGGCACGCGGGCAGGCGGCGGCGCTGTCTCTGTTCCCGGAGGGGGATTCAAGGCGACCCGCTCCGGAGCTGGTTCGGGGTTGGATGGCGGCGGGGGCGGAGCCGGTTCGGCAACCTGGGGAGCGGGCGCCGGCGGCGGCGTCACCGGCGGCCGGCTCTCAGCCAGGGTCTCCGGCGCTTTGCTCTGTACCCGAGGACCCGGCGACGGCTTGCGCGCGCGCACCGCAGCGGGCGCAACGGGCTCGGGCTGGGGTAAAGCAGCGGCCGGTTCAGCGGCGGCCGGCGCCTGCGGTTCCACCGCGCTCTGCGCCTCCGCGGCAGCGGGCGCGGGCGCCGCCTCCTGACCACGGTAGATCTTGTACAGCAACCCGGCGCAGATAATCAGCGCCGCCAGAATTCCTACCTGCAAGGCTCTCATTATCGATCTCCTTCCTTTGAAACGCATGCCGGAGGGAACGCGTTTCCAGCACGTTTTTCGCCTCCCAGCCGGCGCCCGTTACAATGATAAAGAAATGCCGAACTTCCCGGAAACGCTAAAGATCGGCGCAGTACGGATTGTTCCCGCCACGGTTCTGGCGCCGATGGCGGGCGTAACCGATACCGTATTCCGGCGCTTCATCCGCGAGCTGGGAGGCTGCGGCCTGCTGATGACCGAGTTCGCCAGTTCCCACGGCGTACTCGCGCGGAATCCGAAGCGCACCCTGCGATACCTCGTTTTCGAACCCGACGAGCATCCGATCAGCGCCCAACTGTTCGGATCGGACCCCGAGGTGATGGCCGGGGCCGCACAAGTCTGCGAGGAACTGGGTTTCGACACCGTGGACATCAATCTGGGCTGCCCGGTGAACAAAGTGGTGCGGTGCAATGGCGGCTCGGGACTGCTCCGCGATCTTCCCCTCGTCGAGCGCCTGTTCCGCGCCGTGCGCCGCGCGATTTCCATACCGCTCACCGTGAAATGCCGCGCAGGCTGGAGCGACCGCGAACTCGTGCACGTGCAACTCGCCCGCATTGCCGAGGATTGCGGCGTGAACGCGCTGGCTCTGCACCCGCGCACCCGGGAACAGGGCTACGCCGGCAAAGCCGACTGGAGCCGCATCGCCGAGGTCAAGGCCGCGGTGAAAATCCCGGTGATCGGCAACGGCGACATCGTGACGCCGGAAGACGCCGTCCGCATGGTTGCCGAAACGGGATGCGACGGAATCATGGTGGGCCGCGCCGCCGCCTACAATCCCTGGATCTTCCGGCAGATCTCGCAGTACGTCGCTACGGGGCGCTACGAAGTGCCGTCGGAAGAGGATCGCTACCAGATGATCCGGCGGTATTACTCGATGCTGCTGGAGAGCGGCGACGTGGAGGTGACCGGCAAGATGAAGCAGTTCGCCAGCCACTTCACCCACGGAGTCCGCAACGGAGCGCGGCTGCGCGCGCAGATTTACCGGGAGCAGGACCCGCGCCGCATTATGGACCTGGTAGACGAGTTTTTCGGATGCGAACTGGCAGACACGGCTGCGTAGAGGCGGGGCTGCCCGCAGGGCCGTCTGAACTGCGTTTCCGCTTTCAGCGCTGCCCGCGAATCGTATGAAAAAGGTGCAACTCATCACGGACGGAGCGTGCCTTGGCAATCCCGGTCCCGGCGGCTGGGCAGCCATCCTCCGGTACAACCAGCATCGCAAGGAACTGTTCGGCTCCTCGCCCCACACCACTAACAACCGCATGGAAATCGCCGCCGCCATCGAGGGTCTGCGCGCGCTCAAGGAAAGCTGCGAGGTCGAGATCGTCACCGATTCCGAATATCTGAAGAAAGGAATCACCGAGTGGATCCACGGCTGGAAGCGGCGCGGCTGGGTCACTTCCGGAAAAAAACCGGTGCTGAACCGCGAGCTGTGGCAGAAGCTCGACGCTCTCGCCGCGCGGCACAAGACCACCTGGGTCTGGACGAAAGGCCACGCCTCGCACGAGGACAACAACCGCGCCGACGAACTCGCCACGACCGCCGCCCGGCAACAGATCTTCAGCGAGGGATATAAGCCCGACCCGGAGATGCCGGACTACAGGATAGACAACGGCGGCGCAGGGACGGCTGCGGCAGGCAGCCACTAAGATGGTAAATATGTTTCGTGTCGTCCTTTTGAGCCTGGTGGCGGCGTCGGCCGCGTTTCCCCAGGGTCTGTCCGTCGGTTTGAAGGCGGGCTATCCGTTCAAGGATGTGTTCAATAATCGTTCAACGCTCGCGGCGCTGATTAGCCCGGCCAGCGGCCGGTACACGATCGGGCCGGTCGTAGAACTGCACCTGCCCTTGCGCACCAGCATCGAGTTCGACGTGCTGTACCGGCCGGGGGAGTTCCGGCGCCAGCCGCTCCCCACAGGACCGCTTTCGAAAGTCACGGCGGGCGAGTGGCGTTTTCCGCTCCTGCTGAAATACCGGTTTTCCGAGAGCTTCGTGACTCCCTTCCTGGGAGGCGGCGTGGCATGGCAGCACCTCTCCGGCGTGGACGAACCTGAGCTCACCACCGAGACCAAGAGCGGCGCCGTCGTTGCCGCTGGCCTGGAGGGGCGTCTCCCCATCATCCGTGTCTCCGCCGAGCTGCGTTACACGCGATGGGGCGCGGCCACCCTCAGCAACGTCATCACCGGGTTGAAACAGACGAATCTCAATCAAGTCGACGCGCTCGTGGGCATTACATTTTGAGACTGGCACTATTCGGCGGTACTTTCGATCCCATACACAACGCGCACCTCGAGGTAGCACGCGAGGCGGCCCGCCGGTTCGGGCTGTCTCGCGTGCTGGTCGTGCCTGCCGCGCAGCCTCCGCACAAGAGCGGCGCGACTGCGGCAGGCTACGAGGACCGCTATGCCATGGCGTCGCTTGCCTGCCAGGATGAGCCGCTCTTCGAGGTGTCGCGCCTGGAAGCAGGCAACCAAAGAAGCTATTCCATCCGCACCATCGAGAAGCTGAAGGCGATGCTGGAGCCCGGAGATGAGCTGTATTACCTCATCGGCGCCGACGCCTTTGCCGAGATCCGGTCGTGGCACCGGTGGCAGGACGTGATCCGGGAAGTGGAGTTTATCGTGGCGGCGCGTCCGGGACACGACTATTCGGTGCCGCCGGGAGCGCGCGTTCACCGCCTGGACACCCTGTCGCTGCCGGTTTCCTCGTCCGGCATCCGGGCGAGACTGGCGGCAGGCGAGTCACCGCCTGAGGTCCCGCCGCGGGTGCTGGAATACATCCGCGAAAGGGGCCTTTATCAGGCTGCCGGCAAAAGGTCGGCCTGAAATCGCCTTAGCTCCTGGCTGGCTCTGCCCGAAACCACCCACCGCATTTGCGGGTATTCATATACTTTTTTTCGCGTCCACCCGAACGCCTTTCGTATCTAAACTAGTGGGTTTAACTGAGGCTCAGCGTTGCCATATTTAACAAAATCTGGTACAAAACAGCAGGTTTCGCGTAAAGAGGGCCTGGGTAGTACTAGTCGTACTACTAAGAGGGTTGATCCCACAAAAGTACTTGAGAAAACCCAACATATGTGGGTATAACAAAAGAGTACTGTCCAGACCTGATAGGACTTCCAAGAGCTCGTGCGGACAACGCGGGGAACGGAGCGGCGATTGCAGAACGTCAGGGGGGGCTGCCGACCTGGGCGGCGGGAATAGGGCAAAAGAATGCATCCACTAACGGTAGGGTTAGTAATCGCGAATGAAGATATAAGGAACGAGGTTCGCGGATATCTCCGCGCAGCCGGAATGCGGATCCTTTTGGATCAGGAGTTCCCGATTGAGACACTCCAGCTTAAACGGCTGAACCTCGACCTCGTTCTCATGGACATCTGTCCTGGCCCTGAGTCGCTCGAAGAGACGATCCGGCGGGTCAAGACGGTGTCCCCGGCGTCGCTGGTTGCCATCGTCCACTCTTCGCCCGATCCCGAGGTAATCCTCAACGCGATGCGGGCCGGCGCCGACGAGTTCGTGCTCCCACCGTTCGAAGAGAAGCTCACCGCGGCGCTCCAACGCCTTGCCGCGCGGATTGCGAAGCGGGAAGCGGCCAGCCGCCCTGCTGGCAAGGTGGTCGGCTTCGTCTCCGCGAAGGGCGGCTGCGGAGCCAGCACCGTGGCGTGCCACGTGGCTTCGGAATTCCAGCGCTCCACGCAGCACGACATTCTTCTGGCGGACCTCGACCTCGAGTCCGGGCTCGTCGGTTTTCTGATGAAAACGACGACTCAGTACTCGATGCTCGACGCGGTGAAGAACGCCCACCGCCTCGACTACAGCTTTTGGAAGGGGCTCGTCTCGAACACGCGTCCCCGCCTGGACGTCATGCCCGGCCCGACCGGGATGACGATTTCCGATCCCTGGGACCCGACCCACCTCAGAACCGTCTTTCGCCTGATTCGCTCCATGTACGGCTGGGTGATCGCGGACCTCGGGCGGACGCTGAACCCGATCCTGCTGACCGTGCTGGATGACCTGGACGAGGTGTACCTGGTGGCCACACCGAGCGTCACGGCTCTGTATCAGGCCAAGATTTTCATCAACCGCATCACCGACGTCGGTTTCCCGCGCAACCAGTTGCGGCTGATCATAAACCGCGTGCCCAAACGGTTCGAGCTCAGCTCGGACGACTTGCAGCGCTCCCTGGGCCTTCCAGTCCACGCGGTGCTTCCCGAGCGCCCCGAGCTCGACGACGCCTACGCCGCGGGCAAATTGCTCGGCGGGAGTTCGGATCTCGGCCGGGCCTTCACCGATCTGGCCCTGAAAATGGCCGGAATGCGCGAAGAAAAGACCCGAAGCTGGCCATCATTCTTCGGTACGAAGAAAGAGCCGGGCTTTTTGGGCGCCTGAAGCAGCCGCGGGTCCTGCGGACCCCCATCTTTGCGGGTAGATTAAACGAAAGTTTTAGTACTAAATACCACCTCTGTTACTACTCTCGGGTGAATTCCCTAGAAAATTTGGTCGAATACCCGTGCCGCGTATAAGATAGATAGGTAAGTACACCTCTCATGTCACGCAGGCACCCAGTCACGGTAGGACTCGCTATCGCCGAGGGCGATCTGCGGGACGAAGTGCGGGCGGCGTTGCAGCTCCCGGACGTGAGGATCGTTCTGGAGCAGAACACGCCCATCGACTCGGTGGCGCTCAAGCGGCTAAGCCTTGACCTGGTTCTGATCGACGCGATTCCCGCCGGCACATCGCTGGAAAGCGAGCTGAAGCGCATCAAAACCGCGTCGCCGGAAACGCTTGTCGCCGTCGTCCATCGCTTCCCGGACGCTGAGCTGATGCTCGAGGCGATGAGGGCGGGCACGGACGACTTCGTAACCACGCCAATCGAAAAAGGCGTCCGCTCGGCGCTCGACCGGGTGGCGGCCCAGTGCGCACAGCGCGGGGAGTCGAGCCGGGCGCCGGGCAAAGTGGTCGGCGTCGTAGCCGCAAAAGGGGGGTGCGGCGCTACAACCGTTGCCTGCCATCTGGCCTCCGAATTCCAGCGCGTGACGCAGCACGACATTCTGCTGGCGGACCTGGACCTGGAGTCCGGCCTGGTCGCCTTCGTGATGCAGGCCAAGACGCCGTACGGGCTGATGGACGCGCTCAGGAACGTTTACCGCCTCGACTCCAGCCTGTGGCAGAAAATGGTATGGAATGCCCGGCCGCGCCTGGACGTGATGCCCTGCCAGCCTGGCCTGCTGCCTTCGGAGTCGGAAATCCCGCAGTTCCGCGAGGTGTTCCGGCTGATCCGGTCGATGTATGGCTGGGTAATCGCGGACCTCGGCCGGCCGCTGTCTCCCATCACCCTCGCGCTGCTGGAGGACCTGGACGAACTGCTTCTGGTCGCCACCCCTTCGATCATGGCGCTGTACCAGGCGAAACAGTTCCTCAAGGAGACGATGGCGCTCGGCTATCCCCGCCAGAGAATGCACCTGATCCTCAACCGCGTTCCCAAGCGGTCCGAGATCTCCACTTCCGACGTGGAGAGTTCTCTGGGCCTTCCGGTCTACGCCGAACTCTCCGAGCACGTCGCAGTGGAAGCCGCCTACACGGAGGGCAAACTGCTCAGTCCGGAATCGGAGTTGGGCAAGCAGTTTACGGACCTCGCCTTGCGCACGGCCGGCGTGCGCGTCGAAAAGGCCAAGGGGTGGGGCTCGCTGTTTGGCGCGAAGGTCCCCGCTCCGGGCTTCCTGCGGAGCTGATTCCCCTACAGTCCGGCGGCAGGCAAGCCGATTCCGGTGTGTATGCGGCTTGCGCTCGCGGCTTCCCTGCTCTGCGCGGCAATCTTTCCTTCCGCGTACCTGGCCTGGCAAGCGCGCGACGTGCCGCACCTGGGCTATTTTCATGACGACGCGCTTTACTACGTGAGCGCGAAGTCGCTGGCCGGTGGCGCGGGCTACCGCATCGCGAGCCTGCCCGGCGAGCCGCCTCAGACGAAGTACCCGCCGCTCTATCCGGCGCTGCTGGCCGGCGTGTGGCGCCTGAGCCCGAACTCCCCGGAGAATCTCAAATGGGCGCTGGCGGCGTCCTGGCTGATGCTGGTCCTGTGGCTCGTGGCGGCGCTGCGGGCATTCCGGGACCTGCTGGGGCCGGGCCTGGAAGCTTGGGCGCTCACCGCTGCACTCGCTTTGAATCCGTTTGCCGTGCTGTGCGGCATCAGCCTGCTTTCCGAGTTGCCCTTCGCATTCCTCTTGCTGGTTTCGATGACCATGGCGGAGCGGGCCGGCGGGCAGGGACGGGGCGTTTGGTTAGCAGCCGCCGCGGGCGTGATTGCTTCGGCGGCGTTTCTCACACGAACGGCGGGATGGCCGCTGCTTGCGGCCGGACCAGCGGCGTTTCTCTTGCGTCGGCAGCCCCGGCGTGCGGCCGCTTTCGCGCTCGCGATGCTGCCCGGCGTGGCCGGCTGGATGCTGTGGGTCCAGTGGCGCCGCGTTCCGTCAGCGGACCCCATCCTGCTCTACTACACCGACTATCTCGGCTATTGGGTGCAGGACCTCGCGTCCGCCGGCGTGCCGCGGATGATCTGGAAGAACCTGGACAGCCTGCTTTCCGCCATTGGCAGCCTGTTCGTTTTCGGTCTGGGCGATTCCTTTGCGGCAAAGAGCGCCGCGCGCGTGCTGGCAGTCGCGGCTCTGGCGGGGACCGTGCGCCTCGCCCGGCGCGGGCGCGGGTTGGTTTTCTTCCTCTTCACGGGAGCTTATCTGGCGATGCTGCCGGCCTGGAATTATTCGCCCGATCACCGGTTCCTGGTGCCAATATTCCCGATACTGCTGGCGGGATTTTGGATGGAGTTCCGCCGCGTTGCCGGGAAAGTGCGCGCCGCCTTCGTCGCGGGCCGGACTGCGGAGCGCGCGGCGGCGGGTGCGATCGGCGCGGCGCTGGCCGCAATCGTTCTGGCCGCTGCGTCGGGAGCGTGTTTGGGCCTTTTCCGCGCCCTTCCACGATTTCTGGAGGAGCACCGCGCGGCGCGCGAGGCTCACCTGCCGGCATACCGCTGGGCAGCGGCGAACCTCCCGCGCGACGCCGCCGCGCTCGCCTACGACGACCCGGGCTTCTATCTCCACACGGGGCGGAAAGCATGCCGTCTCATGATTCCGCCCTCGCTTGTGTACAACGGAGACCGTGGCGCGCTGGAACGTTTTCTGGCCGGAGCGCCCGATTGGGCGCGCGCTCGCGGATTGTCTTTCCTCCTGCTCCGGCGCGGCGATTTCCATGCGGAGCTGCCGGAGGCGGACCGCCGCGTGGCATACCGCGTTTTGTCTTCACACCCGCGCCTCCGCAAAGTTTACGCACGCGATGGAATGCTCATCAGCCGCATAGAATGAGCGCGGAAAGCGAGCGGTACAATCACAGATCATGGTCCGGCGTTTCGGTCTGATCCTGTTTCTCTCGCTTTCCCTTGTATTTGCTGCCGGCAAGAAGCCGGTTACGCTCGAGGCCCTCTCCTCGCAGCCCGCGCCGTCCACACCGGGCGCGCCCATCTGGGCCCCCGATGGCATGAGTTTCGTCTACACCGAAGGAGGCAAGCTCTGGCTGTACGACGTGCCGTCGCGCAGCAAGACCGAACTGGTCTCGACCAGCGTCTTCGAAGCGGCTGCGACCAAGGGCACGCCGCCCGAGCGTTTCGAGTTTCAGAACCGGCGCGTGCGGGAGCAGTTTGTGCAGTGGTCGCCGGACGGCCGTGAACTGCTCATTGCCTCCGGCGATCTTTTCCTTTACCGCATCGCCGCGCGCGGGTGGACGAAGCTGACGGCCACGCCTGAGCCCGAGCGTGACGCAAAGCTTTCGCCCGACGGCAAGCTGGTGTCGTTCCGGCGCGGGCACGATCTTTACGTGCTCGATCTCGCCACGCGCAAAGAGACGCGCCTCACGACCGACGGTTCCGACACCATTCTCAACGGCGAGCTGGACTGGGTGTATCCCGAGGAACTGGAGCTGGGAACGGCGCACTGGTGGTCGCCCGACTCCAAGTCGATCGCCTACCTTCAGTTCGACGTCAGCCGTGAGCCGCTCTACCCGCACGCCGACCTGGCGCGCCCGCGCGCGTTGCTGGAGCCGCAGCGGTACCCCCGCGCGGGCGATCCGAACGCGGACGTGCGGCTCGGAGTGGTGCCGGCGGCGGGAGGCCGCACGCGGTGGATGGACCTCGGCGAAACGCGGGATAAGCTCCGCGCCCGCGTTTACTGGCTTCCGGACGCGCAGGGCATCATGGTTATTCAACTCAACCGTGTTCAGACCGAACTGGAGGTGGTGATCGCGGACCCGAAGACCGGCAAGTCGCGGGTGATTCTCCGGGAGTCCGACAAGGACTGGGTGAACCTGCGGGGCGATCCCGTATTCTTGAAAGCCGGCCACGAATTCCTATGGCAGAGCGAGCGCGACGGGTTTAATCACCTCTACCGGTACTCGATCGAAGGCAAGCTGCTCGGCCGGCTCACGCAAGGCAACTGGGAAGTCGTTCAGGTGGCGGGCGTCGATGAGGCGGCAGGACAGGTGTATTACGTCTCCTCGGAAGCGGGGCCGCTCGAAATGCAGTTTTACCGCGTGGGTCTGTCCGGCGGGACGCGCACCAGGCTGAGCAAGGAAGCGGGCACGCACGTCATCAACATGTCGCCCGCCTGCCAGTATTACGTGGACATCTTTTCGAACCTGACCACTCCGCCGCGCCACACGCTGCACACGAAGGACGGAGCCGAATGGGCGGTGCTCCGCGAGCCGGACCGCAGGCAACTCGAGGAGTACGACATCCTGCCCAGCGAAATCGTCGAAGTGAAAGCGGCTGACGGCACGCTGCTCTACGCGCGGATGATCAAACCCGCGGGCTTCGATCCCGCGAAAAAGTACCCGGTGATCGTGAACGTCTACGGCGGTCCAGGCGTCCAGTCGGTGCGCAATAGCTGGCCGGGTGGCGTGTCACTGAACCAGGTGTTCGCGCATCGCGGCTACGTTGTCTGGGAACTGGATAACCGCGGCACGTTCGGGCGCGGGCACAAGTTTGAAGCAGCGGTCTCGCGCAATCTCGGGTCGCTCGAAGTGGAGGACCAGAAGGAGGGCATCCGTCACCTGCTCTCGCTCGGGTTCGCCGACCCGAAGCGCATCGGCATACGCGGCTGGAGTTACGGCGGATACATGACCATCCGCGCCCTGCTGCTGGCGCCCGACGTGTTCGCCTGCGGCGTGGCCGGCGCCCCGGTAACGGACTGGCACAATTACGACACCATCTACACGGAACGCTACATGGGACTGCCGTCGGAAAACCCCGAAGGCTACAGGCGCAGTTCCAACGTGCTGGCGGCGGGCAAGCTCAAAGGCAGGCTTCTCATCGCGCATAATCTCGAGGACGATAACGTCCTCTTCCAGAACGCCGTTCAGATGGTGGATGCGCTGCAGCGCGCCGGCAAGCAATTTGAGCTGATGATCTACCCCAACAAAAGCCACGGGCTGGTGAGCGGGCGGAGCCATTTTGACGAGCTGACGCTTTCGTTCTTCGAACGCTGTCTGAAGTAGGCCCGCGGCTCCGGGGAAAGCGGGCCTCGCTCTACGCGTTCTCGATCTGTAGCGAAAGCTCTTCCCACTCTCCCATCAGGGCTTCGAGATCGGCGCGGCGGCTCGAAAGCAGGTTGGTGAGCCGGATGGTTTCATCCGCGCTTTCAAAACGGGAGAGGGCCATCTCATAATCTCTGATCTCGGCCTCGACGCGCGCGATCTCCTCTTCGATCTCCTCGCAGCGCTCCTTCATCTTCTGCAGGCGGATCGGATTGAGGCGCTTGCCGCGGCCGTTCTGCTGCTGCTGCGCCGGCGCGGGCGTTGCGGCCTCCTGCGGCTCCTCGCTCTCCGCGGCCTGTTCCGGAGAAGGCGGCGCGCTTCCCTGTTTCCGCCAGAGATAGTCCTCGTAATTGCCCGGATAAACCGTCACTCGCCCGCCTTCGATTTCGAAAACGCGCGTGGCGAGCTTATCGATGAAGTAACGGTCGTGGGACACGAACACCAGCGTGCCCGTGTATTCCTGGAGCGCAGACAGCAGAATGTCCTTGGCGCGCAGGTCCAGGTGGTTGGTGGGCTCGTCCAGCAGCAGGAAGTTCGACGGCTTCAGCAGCAGGCGCGCCAGCGCGAACCGGTTTCGCTCGCCGCCCGAGAGCACGCCGATTTTCTTGAACACGTCGTCGCCGGAGAACAGGAAGCAGCCCAGCAGGTTGCGCAGCTCCACCAGGGGCGTGGACGGAGTCACCGAGGCAAGCTCGTCGAGCAGGCGCGCCTCGGGGTCGAGCTCTTTGTACTGGTCCTGGGCGAAGTAGTCCACTTGCACGTTGTGGCCGAGTTCGAACGTGCCCGCGCTCACCGGCTCCACTCCGGCCAGAATCTTAATCAGCGTGGACTTGCCGGCCCCGTTCACCCCCACCAGCGCGACGCGGTCGCCGCGCTCAATGATGAAATCGACGTTCTCGAAAACGCGCCGATCGCCGTAACTCTTGGCCACGCCCTTGAATTCCGCCACAATGCGCCCGCTCGCCTTCGGCTGCGGGAAGGAGAAGTGAATCGTCTTCTCCTCCGGGGGAATTTCGATCCGCTCGATGCGCTCCAGCTCCTTGATCCGGCTCTGGACCTGCTTCGCTTTGGTTGCCTGGTACCGGAACCGGTTGATAAAGGTTTCGAGCTGGCGGATTCGGTCCTGCTGATTTTTGTAGGCGGCTTCGAGCTGCGCCCGGCGCGCGTCGCGCTGCTTCACGAAGCTTTCGTAGTTTCCGGTGTAGAAGTGGAGCGTGCCGTTCCACAGCTCGACAACTTTCCTCACCGTGACATTGAGGAAATAGCGGTCGTGCGAGACAAGCACGTACGCGTAGGGATAGGAGGCCAGGTAGCTCTCCAGCCAGTTGCGCGCTTCAAGGTCGAGGTGGTTGGTCGGCTCGTCGAGCAGCAGCAGGTTGGGTTTTTCCAGCAGGAGCTTGGCCAGCGCGATGCGCATTTGCCAGCCGCCGGAGAATTCTTCGGTGCGGCGGCGCCAGTCGTCGGGGCGGAAACCGAGACCTGTGAGCACGGCGCCCACCTGCGCCTCGAGGGTAAAACCGTCGCGCGTGCGGAATTCGCTTTCCAGGCGATAGAAGCGCTCGGAAACCTGTCTGTACTCTTCGCTATCCGGCGCGAGTTCGCTCATCCGGCGCGTGAGCTGTTCCAGTTCCTGCTCCATCGAGCGGAGGTCCGCGAACACCGAGAGGCACTCGGCGAAGACGCTGCGGCCGGAAAGCGAAAGCCCGTCCTGGGGAAGATAGCCGGCGGTGAGGCCGCGCGTTCCGGTGAGGGTGCCTTCGTCGAGCGTCTCGATTCCGGCCAGAATCTTGAGCAGTGTGCTCTTGCCTGTGCCGTTGGCGCCAACAAGGGCAACGCGGTCTTCCGGCGTGATGAGCCAGTCAACGCCCTGGAAAAGAAGTTTGTGTCCGAAGCGCTTGCCCGCGCCGGCCAGTTGCAGCATAGTTCAAACAGGGGTCAGCCCGATATGTTTTATTTTCGCTGAAACGCGCCGGCCCTGGCCTTACCCCTTGTAGCAGAAGAAATCGAGCGCCTTGGCGATGTAGTTTTTCATTTCGGAGCGCTTCACCACCGCATCGAGCATGCCGTTCTTCAGCAGGAACTCGGCGGTCTGAAAACCTTCCGGCAGTTTCTGCCGGATGGTCTGCTCGATGACGCGCGGCCCGGCGAAGCCGATGAGCGCGCCCGGTTCGGCGATGTTCAAATCGCCCAGCATGGCGAAACTCGCGGTGACGCCGCCGGTCGTCGGATCGGTAAGCACGCTGATGTACGGCACGCCCGATTCGTCCAGGTACATGAGCGCGGCGGAAATCTTCGCCATCTGAACCAGGCTGACCATGCCCTCCTGCATCCGCGCGCCGCCCGACGCCGACACGATGATCAGCGGCATGTGGTTGGAAATGGAGCGCTCCACCGCGCGGGTGATCTTCTCCCCCACGACGGCTCCCATGCTCCCGCCAATGAACTTCAACTCCAGCACGCAGATGTTCACCGGCCGGCCGGCCAGCCTCCCTGTCGCCGATATCACGGCGTCCTTCAGCGAGGTGGCCGCCCGCATCTCCTCAAGCCTCGTGGTGTAGGGCTTGGAATCCACGAACCCGAGCGGGTCGGTCGAAACCAGATCGGCGTCGTGCGTCTCCCATTCGCCGTCGAAGAGCAGCCGCAGCCGAGTCGTCGCGTCAATGCGAAAATGGCGCCCGCATTTCGGGCACACGTTCATGTTCTCTTCGAGCGTCTTTTTCCAGATGATCTGGCGGCAGGAATCGCACTTGAACCACAGTCCCTCGGTGCGAACCTTGCGCTCCTCTTTCTCGGGCTTCTTCTCACCCGATTTCTGTCGCGTGAACCACGGCATTAGTAATCGATCCCTCGCTGGGCCAAGATTCCTTTGTGAAACGGGTGCTTGATTTCCTTGATCTCGCTGACCAGGTCCGCCGCCTCGATCAGCCGCGGATGCGCGTTGCGCCCGGTGCAGATCACGTGCAGCCGTTCGGGCCTGGCCGCCAGATCGGTAAGCACGCGGTCGATGGAGAGCATTCCGTAATGAATGGCGTAATTCACCTCGTCCAGGATCAGCATGTCGTACGTATCCGCGAGCATCGCCTCGACAGCCGCGTTCCAGGCTTCCGCCACCAGCCGCACGTCCTCCGGATCGGGCTTTTCCGTACCCACTTTCACAAAGCCGCGCCCCATCGGCCGGATCTCGAACGCCCCGCCCAGCATGGGCGCGCTGTCGAGTTCCCCATAGTGCCACGAGCCTTTGATGAACTGGATCATTAGGGTCTTCAATCCCTGGCCGGCGGCGCGTAACGCGACTCCCATGGCCGCGGTGGTTTTGCCTTTTCCGTTGCCGGTAAAGACCATTAACATGCCGCGTTGAGAGCTCATCGTCTTAAATTAGCATAGCGGGTTCCGCTACTTAGCTTTGGCCGCGGGCCGCGGCTGGGGTCTGGC
This sequence comes from Acidobacteriota bacterium, assembly GCA_029776225.1. GTDB lineage: Bacteria > Acidobacteriota > Terriglobia > Bryobacterales > Bryobacteraceae > Fen-330. The sequence continues at coordinate 171,515 of JAKOTR010000029.1, forward strand.
CGAGGGCGGCTGGGGCTTGGGCGCAGGCGGCGCATCGGCCTTGGGCCCGGCGGTTTCCGCTTTCGGCGGATATGCGAAATCGTACTGCTGCACGATCCGGCCGGTAATGTTGACCACGCCGGACGCCCACACCACCGGAGTGACGGCGTCTCTGACGTCCATCACGAGCACGAAGTTGTTCTTTTCGGCGAAGTCGGCGATGATCTTGTGCATCCGCCCGCCGATGCTTTCATAGATCGCCCGCTCGCGCTGCTGCGCCTCCCATTGCAGGTCTTCCAAACGGCGCTGGAAGCGCCTCGATTTCACCTCGATGTCGCGGCGGATGTCCTCTGCCGCGCCGCCGTTCAGCGCCGATCCCCCGTTGATCAGGCGCTTCTGCAAAGCCTCGATTTCCGCCTGTTCCTTCCTGAGTTCGGCCTGCCGTGCGGCCACCATCGAGCTCAACTCCGCGATTGCCTTCTTTCCCTCCTGTGTGCTCTCGATGGCGTCGCGCAGCCGGATCACCGCGACCCGCTGCGGGGCCGTTCCGGTCTGGGCGGAAAGTGCAGGCAGCATCTGAAACGCGCACACCAGAGCCGCGGAAACAAGTCGCATCCGGATCCCCCCTGTGTTCGCTGATACTCCCATCGTACTCCCAGCCGGGATGGGAGGGGGTTGCCGCCGTCCGCGGCAGGCAAATCCGGCTTACTTTTCGGCTGCTCGGGCCTGCTTCCAGATGTTCAGATACGGCGCGAGGTCCTGCATCATCGTTGCGAACTGTTCGAGGGTCAGCGATTGCGCCCCGTCGCTGACGGCCTTATCCGGGCAGGGGTGGACCTCCACCAGAAGGCCATCGGCGCCCACGGCCACCGCCGCGCGCGAGAGCGGCGGAACCAGGCTGCGCTTGCCGGTGGCGTGGCTCGGGTCCACGACCACCGGCAGGTGCGTCATTTCGTGCAACACCGCCACCGCCGTCAGGTCGCAGGTGTTCCGCGTCGCGGTTTCGAAGGTGCGGATGCCGCGCTCGCAGAGAATCACGTTCGGGTTTCCGGCCGCCACGATATATTCGGCCGACATCAGCAACTCCCTGAGCGTGGAACTCATGCCGCGCTTCAGCAGAACCGGGCGCTTCACCCGGCCCAGGGCCTTGAGCAGCGCGAAATTCTGCATATTGCGCGCGCCGATCTGAAGGATGTCGGCGTATTCGGCCACGAGGTCCACGTCGCGGTCGCTCATCACCTCGGTGATGATTGCCAGGCCCGTGGCTTCCTTCGCCTTGCGAAGCAGCTTGAGGCCCTCGACTTCCAATCCCTGAAAGTCGTAGGGCGAGGTGCGCGGCTTGAACGCGCCGCCGCGCAGGATGCGGCCCCCAAGGCGCGCCACCGCTTCGGCCGTCTGCATGATCTGCTGCTCGGATTCCACCGAGCAGGGCCCGGCCATCACGACGAAATCCGCCCCTCCGATTTCCAGCCCGTTCACCTTGATCCGGCTGCGCTCGCTCTTGAACTCGCGGCTTACAAACTTGTATGGCGCCGAAATCCGCATGGCGTTTTCCACGCCGGGCATGCCCTGGAGCGACTCCAGGCATGGCGTCACGTCGCCAACTCCAACCGCCCCGATCACTACCCGTTCCTCTCCCTGAATGGTGTGGACTTTGTAACCGAACTCTCGGATCCGCTCGCAAACCGCCTCGATCTCTTCGCGGGTCGCGTGCAGCTTCATCGAGATGATCATCTGTGCTTCTCCTTGGAGCCAAAAAAAAACCCACTCTGTCGAGTGGGTTGGTTTTTTCTGAAAAACTAGACGCCGTTCACCAACACCACTCACCCGGAGTGGGTAAAGTAGTACCAAAATCGAAAGCTATACGATTTTGCGCTGGTGAACAGCATGGACGAAACACGCCAGTATAGCACTTTACTGGCGCTTTGTGAATCCCTTTGAATGCCGGGGCTCTGTAAACTTTTACATCTTGTAGCGCCCGAGGTCCTCGTCATTGAGGCCCTCAAGCCAGCGGCGCAGCTCCTCGTTGTTGACCTTCTCGGAAACCGAGGCCATCTTCGACGACTTCAACACCGATTCTTCGACGTAGATCGGGCAGTCGAGACGAAGCGCGAGCGCGAGGGCGTCGCTCGGGCGCGAATCGACGCTGATGACCTCTCCGTCCCGCTCCAGCCAGATCACGGCGTAGAAGGTGTCGTCCTTGAGCTCGCTCACCACCACCTTCTTCATTCCGGCGTTCAGGCCGAGCAGCAGCGTCTTGATCAGATCGTGCGTCATCGGCCGCGGCGTCGAGACTTTTTCGATTTCCAACGCGATCGCATTGGCCTCATAGACTCCCACCCAGATGGGCAGGATCGAGTTGCCGTTCACGTCCTTCAGAATGACGATCGGCATGTTTGTAACCGGATCCATCATGAGGCCGCGGATTTTCATCTCGACTTCCATAGATTCCCCCTAACCTCCACTATACGCCGTATCCAGCCAGCGAATTGGGACCGGCCCGGGTCACGTGCACGTGCATGTACTGTCCAATGACTGAGTGGCCGTTGGATCCCTCCAGCGTGAAGTTCACCACGCGGTTCTCCGCCGTGCGGCCGATCCACTGCCCCGTCGCGCGATTGTACCCCTCCACCAGCACTTCCTGCGTGGTGCCGACGAGTTGCTCGTGCAGCCGGAGCTGGATCCCCCGCTGCTTTTCCTGCAAAACCATCAGCCGGCGGCCCTTTTCCTCCTCGGGCACTTGCCCGTCCAGCGCCAGCGCCGGCGTGTTTGGACGCGGCGAGTACTTGAAACTGAAAATAGCGTCGTACTGCACTTCGTCGAGCAGAGAAAGCGTCTGCTCGAAATCCTCTTCGGTCTCCCCGGGAAAGCCCACGATGATGTCCGTGGTGATCGCCACGTTCCGGGGCGACGCCTTCAGCCACGCGATCCGTTCGAGATATTCCTCCCGCGTATACTGCCGCTGCATACGCTCCAGCACGCGGGTGGAGCCGGACTGCACCGGAAGGTGGACGTGGTTCGCGAGCACGGGGTTGGCGTCGATTGCGTCGACAATTTCCTTCACGAAGTCCCGTGGATGCGAGGTTGTGAACCGCACGCGCCGGATGCCCTCGACTTCGGCAACCCGCGCGAGCAGCGTCGCGAAATCCCAGCCGCGGGATGACGGATCTCGGTAGCTGTTTACATTCTGCCCGAGCAACTGAATCTCGGTATAGCCCTCATCGGCCAGCCGCCGCGCTTCCTCCATGATGCTGTCGCTAGCTCGGCTACGCTCCCGTCCCCGCGTGAACGGAACCACGCAGTAGGCGCACGACTTATCGCAACCCTCGATGATGGTGATGTACGCGCGGTGCGGGTTGTCCCGGCGGGTGAACGGCGTCTCAAAGGTTTCCTGCGTATCGCGATCGAGCCCGGTGACGCGCCGCGCCCCCGCTTCGAGCTGCACCAGCATCTCCGGCAGCCGCGTGTAGCTGGCCGACCCGCAGACCAGACTCACGTGCGGCGCCCTCTCGAAAATTCTTTCGCCTTCCTGCTGCGCCACGCACCCGAGCACGGCGAAGGTCTTGCCCTTTCCCGCCTCCCGCTTGAACTGCTGGAGCCGGCTAAAAACCTTCTGCTCAGCCTTGTCGCGGATGCTGCACGTGTTGTACAGCACCAGATCGGCCTCCTCGGGCTTCGGGACTTGCCTGTATCCCTGCGCGATCAGCGTGCCCACCACCTTCTCTGAGTCGTGGACGTTCATCTGGCAGCCGAAGGTCTCTATGTAGAACGTCTTCATGGAGGCTAATTAAACCCATTATAAACTGCGGCCCCAGGCCGTTACGGACAGGCGTGGCGCGAGCCCCTTCAGGCGCTATCCGAAGCGGCTTTCGTAGCGCTCTCCGATTTGGCCGCCGCGGGCGCCTCGAGCGCCACATACCCGCACGCGACAATGGCGAGGAACATCGCGAGCACCTCGCTGTCCCCGAGGTTCACTTCCGCCAAACCTTCCACCAGCAGCGCGAGCACCACGGCGCTGCCCCCGTGCAGCAGGGCGCGGCGGTCATCCCGGCCGGGCGGCAGCTTCAACAGGCCCCGCCGGAAGTCGTACAGAATTTTGCCCATCAGCCATAGAAAGCAAAGCAGCACCGGAATGCCGCGCTCGGCGGCGTAGTGCAAATACACGTTGTGCAGATGAATGTAGGAGCCTTCCGGGAGCGGCCTCGGGATGTCCGCCGGAACGTAGTCGTCGAACTTCAGCCGGGGCACCTCGGGGCCCAGCCCAAGCAGCGGGTGTTGCCGGATCATCTCCAGCCCCGTGCGCGCGGTAACAACGCGGAACTGGTTCGAATCCAGTTTGCCCGGGCGCACAATCGATATGGCGCGCATCCGGAGCGATTCCGGAGCGGCGAAAAACCCCGCAACCATCAACACCGGCACGAGGAGCAGAAACCGGCGCCGCCAGAACCAGATCAGATACAGCCCGCCCACCACGGTGGCGATCCACACCGCCCGTGTCTGCGCCAGCACGACCCCGGCTGCGATGAGCACTGAGCAAACCAGCAGGAACACCCAGGTCCGGCGCCGCATATCCCTGGCAAAAAACAGATAGGAAAGCGCCATGAGCAGCGCAAGCATCCCCAGCGCGGAAAACGTGAACCAGTGGCTCATGAAACCGGTGATTCGTTCTCCGACATAAAAGCTGTAGAAATCGCTGCCCGCCGCCCGCGCCTGCCTGACTTTGTCCGCGAATTGAACGATGCCAAGCCCGGCGCTGCCGGCCGCAAACCCCGCCCACGCCAGCACCAGAAAACGTATGTTCGCCAGCGTCCGCAGCAGAGTAAACACTACGAGCAACTGGCAGAAAACGTACATCTTGCGCACCTGCGGCAAACCGGCCGCGGGATCCTCGGAAAACGCCACGGCGACGAGCGTCCCCAGCAGGAACAATCCCAGCGGAAGCCAGATCGGCGGCAGCCTGAGTTTTTCGCGGGAAAGCAGAAGCGCCAGCAGCGCCATCCCAAGCAGAGTCTGCGAGGGCGCGATGCCAAGAATGACGACCGCGGACGAGCCCAGGGTCAACCCGATCGCCGCCCGCAACATGAGGCTATCCGAGGGTTTCATCGCGCTTAGAGTCTACACGAAAGAAACGCGGTGTGGATGCACCCGTGGAGTATACCCAGGCTGGAGTCCGATTTGGCTTGCAAGGCGGCCTATCTGTGGCCGAAATACATCAGCCAGCCGAGGCCGAAGAGCACCGCGACGAAACAGGCGAAGCAGTACAGGCCGTAGATCAGGCGCTCGCGATCCGTCCTCTTGGTGACCACCCCGAGCACGATCGAAGTGAACAGTGAAAATAGCAGCGCGGCCTCGAAATGCGAGAGATTTACCTTCGGCATCAGTCCTTCTTCCCGACCGCGATTTCGTACGCGTCCACCATGGCCAGCACGTTCAGCAGGCCCGCGGTGACGAGAAACTTGGTGCCGTAGTCATGCACCGCGCCCGCCATGTCCGGCTGCGAGTAACCAAGCCAAGTCGCCAGCAGGTACGGAATGCCGGACAGCAGATTGCACAGGAACCCGCCGTAGTAAATCACAATCGTGAGCAGGTCCCCGCTCTGCGGTTTCAAGAAGTGGCCGCGCATCATCAATCCGAGCAGGAACATCAAGACGACCGAGGCGAACAGCAGTCCGGCTCGCCCGTAGCGCTTCAGCAGGAAATGGCCCCCGCCTGGTATGAACCACGCCAGAGCCACCGCCGGACCCCATTGACGGAGGGGTTGCATCGGCTCCTTCTTCTGCTTGGAACTCATGGTGAGAATTCTTATTCTAACATCGAGGCTTAAGCCGTCCGCTTGGCCGAGTGCCGGAGCCGGAGCCAGTCCTCGCCACCAATGGCAGGCACCGAGGATTTAGCGCCCGCCGCCTACCCAGCCATGAACGTTTGGCACCGGCGATGCCGCTACCCGGGCAGCATCTTCGTGATGTCGTTGTACAGGACGAAAGCCATTACCGCCATCAGGAAGGCAAACCCGAGCTTGAACACGGCTTCCTTGACCCGCAGGCTGAGGTCGCGGCGCATCAGCATCTCAACCAGCAGCATCAGGATCACGCCGCCGTCGAGAATGGGAATGGGCAGAAGGTTGAAAACCGCCAGGTTGAGGCTCACCACTGCCATCAACCCAATGAAGGCAGTCGCGCCCTCACGTGCCGCGTCGCCCGAAAGCTTCGCGATTCCGATCGGCCCTTCCAGCGACTTCGGCGACAGCCGCTGCTCCAACATCCCCCGCAGGAATTGGTAGATCAGCGTGGCGCTCTTCAGGTTCTGCGAAATGGACTCGCGCAGTGCGTCGGGAAACGCAAGCTGCGTCATCACCATGTGCGGCTGCGGCAGCACGCCGATCATCCACCGCGGAGCGGTGCCCGGAGGGTCCTGCCCTTTGACCGGCTGGATCGTTACCGTGTGCTCCTGGCCCTGCCGCAGATACTCGATCACCACCGGCCGTCCGCCCGCGCTGTTGATCATCTCGTGCAGGCGCTGGATCGACCGCAGCGGCTTTCCATCCACTTTCAGAAGGATGTCGCCCACCTTCAGGCCCGCTTTTTCCGCCGGCATGTTGCGGGAAACGTCGGCTACCTCCACCTGCCCCTGCGCGTGCCAGCCTGCGGAACCGACGCCCGTCCGTTCATCCAGGACCGGCTTCACCACCGTCCAGAACTCGTTTCCCTGGCGCGAGATTCTGACGTTGAGTTCCCTCCCGGCGCTGGCGACTTCCCGGATCACAATGTCTTCCCACGTGGGGTTGTGTTTGCCGTCGAGGGTGACGATGCGGTCGCCTTCCCGAATGCCCGCCTTAGCCGCCGGCGAATTCGGCGTCACGTAGCCGATCATGCCTTCCTGCGACGGGTCCGGCGGCTTCGGATACTTCACCATGAACAGCCCGGTGAGCAGCCCGACCGCCAGCACAATGTTCATCGCGGGCCCGGCGAATGCGATGATCAGCCGCTGCCATCGCGGCTTGGCCAGAAACGCGCGCGGATCGTCGACGCTCTCATCGCCCGGCTGTTCGCCGGCCATCTTGACGTAGCCGCCGAACAGAATGGCCGAAAACCGGAAATCAGTCTCGCCTTTCCTGAAACCGAAGAGCCGGGGGCCGAATCCGAAGCTGAAAACCTCGATTCTTACGTTGAAAAAACGCGCGGCCCAGTAATGCCCCAGTTCGTGGACCAGGATCATCACCCCGATCAGAACCAGCAGCCAGATTATGTTTTGAGCTGCTTCCATAAAAAATCTCTCAAACCGCCCCGACCGGCCGGACCGTTGTCGCTGTTTTACATCTGTTCACGATTTCCCTCGCCACCGCGCGCGATTCCTCGTCGATCTGGAGAACTTCTTCCACCGAACGCGCCTGCCTGACCGGCACGCGCGCCAACGTCTCCTCCACGACGCCGGCAATGCCCGTAAACCCCACGTTCCCGCGCAGAAAAGCTTCTACAGCAACCTCATCGGCCGCGTTCAGCGTGCAAGTAGCGGATCCCCCTGTTTCCTGTGCCTGGTAGGCCAATGCCAGCAGCCGGAACTTGTCCATGTCCGGCGGCTCGAATTCCCATACCCGCGCCTCACGCCAGTCCAGGCGCGGAACCACGGAGGCTTCCCTGTCCGGATAGGTGAGCGCGTACTGGATGGGCATGCGCATGTCGGTTGCCGAGATCTGCGCGATCACGCTCCCGTCGGTGTACTCCACCATCGCATGCAGCGAGGATTGGGGATGAACCACGATTTCGACCACTGACGGCGGCACGCCGAAAAGCCAGCAGGCTTCAATCACCTCGAAGCCCTTATTCATCATCGTAGCGGAGTCGATCGTGATCCGCTTGCCCATCTTCCAGGTTGGATGCTGGAGCGCCTGTTCCGGAGTCACTTTGTCCAGCAATTCTTTCGGCGTCTTCCGGAAGGGTCCGCCGGAAGCTGTCAGAATGATGCGCGCCACCTCCGAGCGCCGCCCTCCGCGCAGGCACTGGTGGACCCCGTTGTGCTCGCTGTCTACGGGGATCAGCTCGGTACCGGCCTCGCGCGCCGCTTCCGTCACCAGCTTCCCGCCCGCTACCAGAACCTCTTTGTTCGCCAGCCCCACGGTCTTGCCCAGCCGGACGGCTTCGTACGTCGCCTCCAGCCCCGCCACTCCGACAATCGCCGACATCACGAAATCGACTTCCGGGGCGGCAGCGGCAGCCACCCTCGCCCGGGGGCCGAACTCCAGTTGCGGCCAGGCCGATTTCGCCATCCCGGTTTCCGCAAGCTCCTCGATTAGACGCTCACGATCCGCCTCCGTTGCCACGACTGCAACCTGGGGCCGGAACTCCGCCACCTGCCGGGCCAGCAGTTCGGCGTTCCTTCCGGCTACCAGCGCAAACACGCTAAAGTCGTCGCGCCGGCTCCGGACTACGTCGAGGGTGCTGCATCCGATGGAACCCGTGGAACCGAGAACGGTGAGTTTCTTCATTGAGCGACCGTAAGCAACATTTATCAGTATAAATCCGAACCGGAGTCCATCTCAGATTCGGTTTTCAGAATCTTCACTGTTGCAAGTTTCATCAGTGGGAGGGTTTCGGGCGGCTTTTTCTTTGTGGGGCGCCGGGGAGGATTGCTTCAGGGGTCTTTTATTTAGAGGTTAGTCTCGCTTTGGTGGGAGTTGCCTCCCCGGCTTGTTTCCAATAATAGAAGATCTCAGACCAGAATGCAACTAATTTTTGTAGATTTTTAGCGCCGCCTCACTTCAACTCCCGCCCAGGCCTCCAAAACCTTGATAGAAGAGCAGAAATCCTCATCTCCATAGCCGGCTGCGATCGCCGCCTGATACATTTGCTGGGTGATCGCGGTCAGCGGAAGCGGCACTCCCTGCTGTTTTCCGGATTCCAGCGCCAGCCCAACGTCCTTGTGCATCCACCGCACCGAAAAATTCGTCTCGAAGTTGCGGTCGAGCACGTAGGGCGCTTTGAAGGCGATCAAACCGGAGCGGGCGGCGCTGTTGTTCAGGATTTCCAGCATCAGCTCGGGGTCGACTCCCGCCTTCGTGCTCAGCACCATGCCTTCGTTAAATGCCTGCAAGAGGTTGGAAAGAATGAGGTTCTGGGTAAGCTTGGCGTTCAGCCCCATGCCCTGCTCCCCGCAATAGTAGAACTGCCTCCCCATTACCTCGAAGTATGGCCGCACGCGCTCGAAGACTTCCTTGTCCCCGCCGATCATGAAGGTGAGCGTGCCGTTTTCGGCCCCTGGTTTGGAACCCGTGCAGGGCGCGTCGAGAAAATGTATGCCTTTGGCCGCCAGTTCCCGGCCGATTTTCCGGCTGCCGGCGACCGAGATGGTGCTCGTGTCCACGATCACCGAGCCCTTCCGCGCCCCTTCGATCATCCCGTCCGGCCCCAGAATCACCTGTTCGGACATGGCCGTGTCGCCGACGCACAGAAAAGAACACTCAGCGAACTCGGCCACCTCGCGCGGCGTCCGGCAGAACACGCCCTTTTCCGCTTCGGCCAGTTCCTGCGCCTTGCGGGCCGTGTGCGACCAGACCGCGACGCAGTGCCCGGCGCGCATCAGGTTGCGCGCCATCGGATACCCCATGATTCCCAGTCCAAGAAAACCTAGCTGTGCCAAGCAGTTCCTCCGAAAGACAGTATAATAGCGCCCCCTGCTTACAGTCCCTTAAACAACAAAATGCCGGAGAAGGCATCCTTCTCCGGCCTTCGGAGAACCCATCCCCTGTCAATAGCGGACTCACCCGCCCTTTCACGGGCCCCAATGACTCTGGCCTAATAGTCTAGGCGCGTTCGGGTCTCTTCACCATCCCCCTTTTTCTGTATTTTTTCTTCGCGCGGTTTACGGCCGCCGCTCCCCGCTTTCGATTTCAGAAGGGATCGAACCGCTTCCACGAGCGCCTCAGGGGCAAAGGGCTTGCACAGGACCGGCATTCCGGCCGGGAATTCCGAGCCTCCGACTCCGGACAGCCCGAGCATTTTCATCCCGGGATACCTTTTCGAGAGTTCCTTGAGTTCCGGCGGCTGCCCGTCAATCACCAAAAGGTCAATCTCGCCCCTACGCTGTTCGTAAAGCCGTACAGCGCTCTCTCCATTTCGGGCCTGAATAACTGAAAAACCCGCCCTCTGAAGAATCTCTTTCACCAACTGCCGCACCGCGGGCTCGCGTTCGATGACCATCACGGTCGCCGTCTTATCCAGAGGCATTCTCGCTAGGAAACCCGCCGCGCAGGCGTGCGCTTACGAACTGCCACGTGCGCTTCACTTCCCGCCCGGCGAACAAAAGCCCAGGTTACGGCTGCCGGGTGGACCAGGCCCAGCATCTTCAACCGGCGCCGCCTCCCCCGCAAGAAGCCGGCGCGGAGGGCCGCAACCTGGGACTGCAAAGGAGATTCCCAATGGTTAGTGACTTCGGGCCGCGATTCGTTACAGAAAATCCGGAAAAATTTCTCCGCTTTAAAAGACCGGGTGCGACGAGCACCTGAAAGGGTGAGCGAGGCCCATCCCGGCTCCACGCCTGGGCCAGCAGGACCTCGCCTTTGAGGATCCGGAAGCGCCAATACGTCAGGGAATCGGTTTTCTTAATCGAGTTGTATCTTGAAGCCGAAACGGGCTGTTTCCGAAAGGTCCCCGCTGCAACGTAAAACAAGTGTGTAGGCTCCTGACTGCAGGCGGGAAACCGGAATGAGGATGCTGATGTGGGCGGCGGGAGAAGCGGGCGCCGGCGCGGCGACCGAGAAACCGCCGCTCTCCGGAGCTTCCGCCCGGATATCGCACACGTAGGCAGAGCATTCGGCGCCTGGCGGGATATCGAGCAAGAGGCCCACGAACAGCGCCTCCTTCGGCACGGCAAGCACCTGATCGCCGCCCTGCCCTACCGGCCGGAGGAAGTGCGCCACGTAGGCGCGGGGTTCGCCGAGCCGCTGCAACTCCTTCCGCAGCCGCGGAATTCGCACGAGTTCCTGGTAGCCGGCGATCGCCGCCAGAGCGGCTGCCGCCGTGATCAGGTAGGCTGGGCGCAGCCAGCCGGTCGCCGTCCGCCGGCCCGCGTAATCGCCGCCCTCCGCCAGGACAGCGCGGGCGTTGGCCGCAAACGCGGCCCCTGCTTCCACTTCCGCCGCGCATTCGGGGCATTCGAAGTAATGCTCTTCGAAGGCGCTCCGTTCGGCGGGCGATAGCTCGTTGAGCAGATACTTGTCGGCGGCCTGACGTTCAACAGCCTCCCGGTGGTTCATGTCACATCATTCAAACGTTACAGTGAAACTCCGGCCGCTTGCGTTTCATGTCTTGGCCAGCCTTTCACAATATAAAGTCATTTTCTGCCGAAAGCTAGCCTTGGCCCGGTGCACCAAAACTCTTAAGTACTCGGGGCTGACTTGCATTTCCTGGCAGACCTCCGCCTTTGACTTCTCCTCAAGAAATAACTTCCGCAGCGCCGTCCGTTCCTTGGGAGACAGTTCCGCAAGCACGCTTTCCACGAGTTTCTTGCGTTCCTCAGTGATCAGACCTCTTTCCAGTTCCATGCGCTCGTCCGCAGGCTCGGGCACTTCATCGGCTGTTATACCGCCATATCTTTCTTCCATGCGGCGGTACTCCCACAGCACATGATTCGAAGTCGCACATACAAAAGCGCCTAAACTGGCGGGCTGAGTAATTCCCTCCGACCGGACAGCCAGCAAGACCCGCAGGAGCGTTTCCTGCATCACATCCTGCAACATCTGCCACGAGCGCACGCCGTTAAGTAGCTTGAGCCGGAGTATTTTCCCGAAGTATCTGCTGAAATGGCTCTCCGTTTCGGCATCTCCTTCTCTTAATCGCTTCAGATACTCCGCGTCGAACTGAACTTCTTCGGCGGTATCTCCCATTTCGGAAATGCCGTACTATATCGGCTTCAATCTTCACGCGCAAGGGAGTAATAACCGGAACATTGATTCCAGAACTCTCTTACCAATTACTCCTGGCAATTAAGGGAGGGTTAAATGAAAATCCTTGACGCGGCACTCCCCTGTTCTGTTAAAAAAGATTCAGGTTCCTCCAGCAGCTCTGGGTCTGGATGGGGCATAACCACTTTCCAGGAGGGTCCATGATCGCCAGGGAAACTCGTGAAAACAGAGGTGCGCCGGCTGCATTCCGCCTGGATGTCCGGTTGCACGAACTACTTACAAAGACACCTCAGAGGCCGGCCCCGCTGCCCGGAGACGATCAATTAACGCTCCCCGAGCCTGTCTTCCCGCAATTTCCGGAAAAACTGGCCGAAACGCATCCGGACGACGTGGAAAAACCCGATCCGCACCGGCGCCGCTGGACCGCCCCGCTCGTTATACGCTGTCTCCGGGGCTGGCTGACTCCCTACATCCGTTCGCGAGTGCTTCCCGGCGACTTTCACCCGATCATCGCTTACCTGTTCACGGAGTGGAAGTGCAATCTGGATTGCCATTACTGCTGGGCATTCGACAACTCCGTGAAGGGGATGACCGAGGCCACGGCGCGGCGCTCGATCGACTGGCTGCGCGATACGGGATGCGGCGTTCTGGCGCTCATGGGCGGCGAACCGCTGCTCAGGCCGCAATTCGTGCACAAAGTCGTGTATTACGCGGCAAAAAAGGGCTTTTGGGTGTACGTTCCCACCAACGGGCGGCTGCTGCGCCCCGGCGTGGTCGACCGCCTGGGCGACGCCGGAGTCGCCACCGTGAACTTCGCCGTCGACGCCGTGGATGAAAAGCCCGGGCTACCCAAGGCCCTGAACCCGGTCCGGCGAAACTTCGAATACCTCGTAAACCGGCAATACCGCTACGGTTATTCGGTTTTCTTCAACATGAATATCTGCCGGACCAATCTGGAGGATATCAAGCAGCTCACCGAGATCGCCCACAAGCACGGGATCGCCACCGACTATCACATCAATGAATCGCCGATGCTCGAGCAGAGTCACTTTAAGCACCTGAACGGGAACAGCACCTTCATCACCCCCGAGGACTGGCCCCGAGTAGACGAGTTGATCGACTGGATCATAGAGAAGAACCGGCAGGGCTACAAGATGGTGAACTCCATTGCCCGCCTCAATGAAATGAAGGAGTTCATGCGCGGCAAGGTGCAGTCATGGAACTGCCGGGCGGGACAGAACTCGCTGATTATACGCGTCGACGGAACGCTGGCGCCGTGCTTCCCGATGTACTCGGCCAACTATGACTGGGGCGTGGCGGGAAATCATAAGTTCGACACCGCACAATTGAACGAGATGAAGCAATCCTGCCAGCCGCATTGTTTCTCGACGCTGAACCACAACCTTGCCTACTGTTACAACGCCTCGCGCGCGATCAAGTGGGTACTGCGGCAGGCGCTCAGAGGTTTTCAGGGAGTAACCGGCAGCTTCGAGGACTAAGGGGTTTCCGAGCCGCTATACTCCGAAATTGGAGAATATTGCGGCTCATGTCCGTACTGGATCTGTTCAGACTTGATGGAAAGACCGCGCTGGTGACAGGCTGCAAGCGCGGCATCGGAAGGGCGTTGGCCGTCGCGCTGGCCGAAGCGGGCGCCGATATCGTCGGCGTCAGCCGGACTCTGGAATGCCCCGGCAGCGAAGTCGAGAAGGAGGTGCGCGCGCTGGGCCGGATGTTCACGGGCTACGCGTGCGACTTCGCGGACCGGAAAGCGGTCTACGCGCTCGTGGACCGCGTGCTGAAGGAACTCCCCCCGATCGACATTCTGGTGAATAACGCCGGCACGACTCTGCGCAAGCCCGCGGCGGAGCACCCCGACGAATATTGGGATCTTGTGATCGAGACGAACCTCAATTCGCAGTTCGTGCTGACCCGCGAATTGGGCAAGCGGATGCTTGAGCGGGGCGCGGGCAAAATTATCTTCACGGCGTCGCTGCTTTCCTTTCAGGGCGGCATTTACGTTCCGGGCTATGCGGCGGCAAAGGGCGGCATCGCGCAGCTCACCAAAGCGCTCTCAAACGAATGGGCGCCGAAGGGTGTGCAGGTGAACGCCATCGCGCCCGGCTACATAGCGACCGATCTCACGGAGCCGCTGCGCGTCGATCCGGTGCGAAACCCGGACATCCTGGCGCGCATACCGGCCGGCCGGTGGGGCGAGCCGGCGGATCTGGCCGGAGCGGTCGTTTTTCTGGCTTCTCGCGCCTCGGATTACGTGACGGGAACGGTGCTCACGGTCGACGGCGGCTGGATGGCGCGCTAGAAAGGCCGCGCGTACCCGCAAAGGTTTTTTGGGGACGGAGCGTCAAATTTGCGTGTCCACTCTGAGTAAGTGCTATCCGTAGCGGCCTTCGATGTAGTCGGCCGTGCGGGGGTCTTTTGGCGTGAGGAAGAGGTCTTCGGTCCGCGTGTGCTCGATCAGCTCGCCCATCAGCATGAATGCGCACTCGTGGCTGACGCGGCGCGCCTGCGCCATGTTGTGGGTGACGATCACCACGGTGTAGCGCCCGGCCAGCGTCAGCATCAGCTCCTCGACGGCGAGCGTCGCCTCACTGTCCAGGGCGGAGCACGGCTCGTCCATCAGAATGATTTCCGGCTTGAGCGGCAGCAGCCGCGCGATGCAGAGTTTCTGCTGTTGATCGAGTTGCAGCGTGGTGGCGCGGACGTGCAGGCGGTCTTTCAGCTCGTCCCAGAGAAACACGTCGCGGAGCGCCTTTTCCACGATGTCGTCGAGCACGGATTTTCGCCACTTGAACAGCGGGCTGTGGATGCGCAGGCCGAAAACAATGTTCTCATACACGGAGATCGGCAGCGGGTTAGGCCGCTGGAACACCATTCCCACGGTCTTGCGCAGCTCGATCAGGGAAACGTCGGGCGCGTAGATATTCTGCCCCAGGATCTTGATTTCGCCGGACGTTCTTACATACCCGTAGCGCTCGTTGATGCGGTTGAAGCAGCGCAGCAGCGTGGTCTTCCCGCAGCCCGAGGGGCCGATCAGCGCGGTGATCTCGCCGCGCCGCACGCGAAAGTTCACGTTCCTCAGGGCCTGGAAATCCCCGTACCAGAGATTGAGATTCTTTGTCTCGATGCTGTGTACGGCGCCCGCGCTCATCCAAAGACCCCGTTCACATACTCGTAGGTCTTGCGGCTGCGGGGGGAGTCGGAGAAGATCACCTCGGTGCTGCCAATTTCCTCAAGCTGCCCGTTGAAAAGGAACGCGATGCGGTCCGCAAGCCGGCGCGCCTGTTGCACCAGGTTTGTGACCAAAATGATCGTCATACGCGACCGCAGTTCCTTCAACACGTCTTCAATGCGCATTGTGGTGACCGGGTCGATGGCGATGGAGAACTCGTCGAGGCAGAGGATTTCGGGATCGTGCGAGAGCGCCCGCGCGATGGTGAGCCGCTGCTGCTGCCCGCCCGAAAGCTTGGTGCCAAGCGTATCCAGGCGGTCCTTCACTTCGTCCCAGAGCGCCGCCTGGCGGAGGCAGCTCTCGACGCGCTTTTCGAGCTGGCGGCGGTCCCGGATGCCGGCCATGCGCGGGGCGAACGCAACATTGTCGAAGATCGTCATCGGCAGCCCGACCGGCAGCGGCGCCACCATGCCTATCTTCCGCCGCAGCGCGTAAACGTCCTTGATCTGCCGGATGTCTTCGCCGTCCACCTTCACCGTGCCGCTGACAACCGCGCCCGGAACGCTGTCGATCGTGCGGTTGATCACCTTGAGCAAAGTGGTCTTGCCGGATTGCGAAGGCCCGATGATGCCGAGCACCTCGTTGCGGTACACGTCCAGGGTGACGCCGCGAAGGACCTCACGCCGCCCGTAACGGACGTGCAGATCTTTGATTTCGATCATTACATCCGTCTTCACCATTTCTTTCGGGCGCGAAGGCGTGTGCGTACGATGATCGAGAGGGCGTTCACCATCAGGACGGTGCCGAGCAGCACGATCGCCGTGCCAAAGGGCAGCGCGTGCGGCACGCCCGGCACTTGCGTGGAGATGGTGAACAGGTGCATGGAAAGCGCCATGCACTGGTCGAAGGGTCCGTAGGCGAACAGATCCCCTTCCTGAATCGCCTTGTAGAACACGGCTCCGGTAAACATGATGGGCGCGGTCTCGCCGGCCGCGTGCGCCACCTCCAAAATCAAACCGGTGAGAATGCCGTTGATCGAGTTCGGCAGCACGACGTGGCGGATGGTCTGCCACCGCGTGGCGCCCACGTTCCAGCAGGCCTCGCGGAAGGCCATCGGCACGGCCGCAAGCGCCTGCTTGGTGCTGGCGATGATGACCGGAAGCGTCATGATCGCCAGGGTCAGCGAAGCCGCCAGGATCGACTTTCCCAGCCCGGCGAACAGCACGAAGGCGCCCAGACCGAACAGCGCGTGCACGATGCTCGGCACGCCGGCCAGGTTCACCACGGCCAGGTTCACCATCCGCGTGAACCAGTTATCCTTCGCATATTCGTTCAGGAACACCGCCGCCAGCACACCGATGGGAGTGGAAATCGCCAGCGACAGCAGCACCAGGTAGCAGGTCCCTAGCAACGGCGACCAGATCCCCCCGGACCGCATTCCATCCTTTGGATTCGTGAAGATGAAATCCAACGAAAGAATCGGCAGCGCCTGGTAAAAGATGTAGCCGACGATCAGCACCAGCGGCGCGACCAGCAACAGCGTCATGAAACCGAAGACCGCCTTAGCGACGGTTTCGCTTCGATGCTTTCTGCGCGTTAATGGAGTGGTCTGGAACACGAGCTAACGTCTGCCGGCGCCTGCCTCATCTGCCTCGAATACCGCGCACGACGAGGTCGGCGGTCAGGTTAATTACGAATGTAATCGAGAACAACAGGATACCAATGATGAAGAGCACCTGGTAATGCTCGGAGTGCACAGGCGCCTCTCCCAACTCCGCGGCGATGGTCGCCGTCAGCGTCCTCACCGAATCCATCACACTGTGTGGAATATTGATCGAGTGCCCGGTGGCCATGAGAACGGCCATCGTTTCGCCGACCGCCCGGCCCACGCCGAGCAGTCCCGCCGCCAGCAGCCCGTTTTTCGCCGCCGGCAACAGCACGCGATAGATCAACTGCCACTTCGTTGCGCCGAGCGCCAGCGCCGCCTCGCGGTAAGTGTCGGGCACCGCCTTCAACGCGTCCTCGCTGATCGAGACGATGATCGGCGAACTCATCAGGGCGACTATGATGCCGCCGTTCAGAACGTTCAGCCCGATCGGAGCGTCGAACAGCCGCATGATGATCGGGTTCATCACCGTCAGCCCTATGAAGCCCCAGACCACCGACGGGATGGCCGCCAGCAGCTCGATGATAATTTTCAGAATCTCTCTCAGGCGGCCTCCGCAAAACTCGGAGATGAAAATCGCCGCCCCGATGCCGAACGGAACCGCGATCGACATCGCCAGCAGGCTGACGCTTGCCGTGCCGGCGATCAGCGCCAGCGCGCCGTATCGCACATTGGTCTTCGATGTGGGATACCACTCGATACTGCCGAAAAATTCGCGGGGATCGAAGCCGCCGAACAGAAATCCGGCGCCCTCGCGGAACACGAAAAAGAAAATGCTGAGGATGAAAAGAATGGCGCTGACGCCGCACAGCCGGATGAGCACCTCCATCGCGGCTTCGGCGATCACTTCCCACCGTCTACGCTGCTTATGCATCTGGATGCCGGTCTCCGCTCCGCGCGCTCAGGACTGAGACACCGGTCGCACGGGCACGTATCCGGTTTGCTCGACGATCTTCTGGCCCGCGTCGGAAAGAACCCAGTCCAGATACTTCTTCGTCTCGCCGGACGGTTCGCCGAGCACGTACAGTAGCAGCGGACGTGCAATGGGGTAATTCTGGTTGAGGGTGTTTTCCACGGTTGGGGGGTACGCCGTCTCCCCCGCCTTCTTAGCCACTCGCAGCGCCTTGACGCCCGGCGTGACGTATCCCATGCCGCTATAACCGATAGCGCCCGGCGTTTTGGATATCAGTTCGACACAGTCCTTCGAGCCGTGCATGTCGCGGGACCCAAGCTTGAAGTCCCGTCCTCCAAGGACGGCGTCGCGAAAGTAAACATACGTCCCCGAATTCGATTGCCGGCTTATGCGCACGATCTCGTCCCGCGCGCCGGGGATTCTTACGCCGAGCTGCGACCACCTTTCAATCTTTCCGCCTTCGCCGAATATTTCGGCCAGCTGCTCCAGCGTGATTTCCTCCAGCGGGTTGTCCTTGTGAACGAAGACGGCGAGCGCGTCGTAGCCTGCCAGAAACTCGCGCGGCTCCTTCCGGGTGGTTTTCTTCGCCCGCTCGATTTCCTCCGGTTCAATCACGCGGCTGCAATTGGCGATATCGACCGTTCCGGCGATGAGCGCCGCGATGCCGGTTCCGGACCCGCCTCCCGACACCTCCACCGAAACCAATGGAGCGACGCGGGTGTATTCCTCGGCCCAGGCCTGCGCGAGGTTGACCATCGTGTCCGAACCGGTGTTCTGAATGATCGTTTTTTGAACCTCCTTACGCCGGGAACAGCCCGTTATGAACAGAGATAGGATGGCAACACCAGTAAGAGCGGATTTCAGCATAAATTCAGGATCAGGTTCGACATCGAGACTCCCTAGCCGAACGGCGCCTGCCCGTCTCCGAGGATGGCATGCACCAGGTCGCGGACATGCTGAGTGAGCCACTGAAATGCCCGCTCATATTCGGCGCGGATCTCCTCGGGAGACCCCTGCGCCTTGGACGGATCGGGCACCGCCCACTGCAAGCCCAGGACCTTGGTCGGCCGCTGCGGAAAGGCCTTTTCCGCGTCCTTCGAGAGCGCCACCATAATGTGGAAGCTCTCCGAGCGGAGCACCTCGCCGACCGAGCGGGAAGGCTGGTTGGAAATGTCGTATCCCTTCTCCGCAAGAAACCAGACGGTCCGGGGATCGACAGCGCCCCCGACCAGGCCCGCGCTGCTGAAGGAGAATCGCTCTGCTTTCAGGGCTTTGGCAGCCACCTCGGCCATCCGGCTCAGGCAATCGTTGTTGTCGTCGACGAACAGCACATGAAAGCCTTCCCGGGGCAGGTGCCTGCGGTACTCGCCCGTTGCGAAGTAAAGCGCCTCCTCGCAGATGTTTGTGGCCTGGTCCGAAACGCGCTCGAAGCGCCGCGCCACCGTCAACAGCGGCGACAGCGCCTCAAGCGGCAAGCGGCCTTCCTCCCGCCACTCCACCAGCTTGTCGCTCAGGTCGTCACGAACCTGGTTGACCCGCGGCTCGACGCTCATCGTGGCGCGAGCCAGTTCCGGGTTCTTATCGACAAAGGCGTGAACGGCGTTGTGCAGCATCGGGATCGCCAGGTTCGCGATCTCGTGAAAACTGTCTTTGGGAATCTCGTAAGGGAGGTGGCTCATCAACAGGATCTGCCGGGCAATGCTTTCGGCGTAATCGCCGACGCGTTCGAGCTGCCCGGCCACCTTGCTGGCCGAGTACACGAACCGCAAATTGCCGGCCGCCGGCTGGTGCCGGATGATGAACTCCACGCACAGCCGGTCCAGTTCTGTCTCGAGCGCATCCACGTCCTGGTCCCGAAGGATCACCGAGTAGGCGAGCTGGCGATCCCGCGTCAGAAAGGCCTTGAAGGCACGCGTGAGCGCCCGCTCGTCCAGCGCGGCCATCGTCAGCAGCTTCGAACGGATGACGTCAATGTCGCGCTGCAAGAACGCTTCGAGATGCGGTGTGGACGGAGATTCCAAATCCTTAGTCCCTTTATCGACCACGTAAGGCGGTCTGATGAAGCATTATACGGTATTTTGGGGGCTTTTCGGCCCGGCGGTCTGAAAACAAAGAAGAAATTCCGTGGTTCCGAAGAAAACTTCCGGTTTCGCGATCCGCGCGTGGTGGTACACTGACAACTCAGGAACAGCATGCGCTGGGCGCAGGACTGCAGGCTCGAAAAATCCCTGCTGCTCGTCTGCCTGCTCCTGCTTGCGCAGTGGACCGGTTTCTATATGGTGCTGTGCGTCTCCGGGCCGGACCACGTCCAAACCGAAGTCTTCGACGCGCGCTGCACCTCCTCACCGCCGTCTGACGCCGAGGGGATCGTTGGCGCCGGCGGGAGATGTACCGGCTGCACGGACATGCCGGTGCAAACCGCCTACGGCTGGGATGCTTCCCGCCGGGAAACCGGCGACAACGTCCTCACCGCGCTGCCTGCCGAATCGCCGGGCGGCCTGGTTCGCCCAGCGGTATCTGAAACTGCTTTCGATGCGGTCCGCTCCCCTCTGGCATCCAGTCGGCTCGCCACCGCCGTCCCTCTCCGCTGCTAATCCTTTTCCCTGTCTCGCGATTGGAGGCGCCACTCGTGCCGGCGCCGTTTGAGGTTTAGGTAAAGCCCGACAAAGGGAGGGATTATGCAAGGTTATTCGCCCGCGATCAGGGCGGCGTGCTGCGCGGCGCTATTTGCACTGGCAGCCTTTCCGCAAAGTCCGGCCGCCGTCGCCAGCGCGGATTCCCTGGAACAACTTGTAGAACTGGCTCTCCAACGCAATCCGAATTTGCTAGCCGCCCGGCAGCGTCTGGCCGAGGCGCAAGGATTGCTGCGGCAGGCGGGAATACGGCCCAACCCCGCGCTTAACGTTGCCTTTGCAAGCGGCGCCCCTCTGGGTAGTCACGGCGAACGGCTGTTCGAGGTCGGATATTCGCACACCTTCGAACTCGGCGGCAAGCGCACGCGGCGCGTCGAGGTAGCGAATATCCAGGCTGCCGCGGCGCGGTTGGAAATCGCAAACCTCGAACGGCAGCTCCGGGCGGACGTGAAGTCGCGCTACATCGAGGCGCTTGCGGCAATGAGGAACCTCGGAAATGCCCAGCGGCTTCTGGAATTGAACCGCAAGAGTTATGAACTCGCCACCGCCCGCGCGCGCGAAGGAGAAGGCGCGCCCCTCGAGCAGGGACTGCTCCAGGTTGAGGTCAACCGCATCGATTCCGACAGGCTGTTGTTTGAAAGCCAGGTCGAGCGCGCTGTCATGGAACTCAAGCTGCTGGCCGGGATGGACCAGGAGGGCACGCTGAAAATTTCGGAACCCCTGAGACCGCCGGCAGTCTCCGTCAGTCTGGAACGCGTGCTGGAGCAGGCGCTTGCGCAGCGGCCGGACATTCAGGCCGCCCGGCTCCAAGAGCGGCTGGCAGACGCCGAGCTCAGCCTGGCGCGGGCAGAGGCATCGCCCGATCTGGTTGCCACGGGACGGTACGCCCAAGTGCAGGGGCAATTCGACCAGTTCGGGTTCGTACAGCCGGGAGGGCCGCTGGCGCCGCTGACCGACACCGACAACATGCTTTCGGCGGGAATCACAATTTCCCTGCCGGTCCGGAACCGGAATCAGGGCAACATCGAGGCTGCTATCGCCCGCAGCCGCGCGGCGCGCCTCCGGCGGGAAGCTCTGGAGCGGTCGGTCCGCCAGGAGGTGCTGGCGGCGGTGAACCGCTACGAGGCCGCCCGGCGGGCGCTCGACATTTTCGAGCAGGGCGTCGTCCGGCAGTCGCAGGAGAATCTGCGTATCGTCCGCAGCGCGTACGAGCTTGGAGAATTGCGCCTGTTCGACGTCATCGACGAGCAGCGGAAATTGCTCGAAACGCAGCGGGCGTATACCGACCTGCTGCGGGACGCAAACATCGCGGTTGCTGAGTTGGAGCGCGCCGTGGGCGCGCCGCTTGAGTGAGGTGCCGGCGTGAAATCCCGAACTCCCGTTCTGATTGCCGTTTTGATCGCCGCCGTTGGGATCGCGTACTATGCGGGCCGGAA
Organism: Acidobacteriota bacterium; assembly: GCA_029776225.1. Taxonomy (GTDB): domain Bacteria; phylum Acidobacteriota; class Terriglobia; order Bryobacterales; family Bryobacteraceae; genus Fen-330. Next base: position 193,225 of record JAKOTR010000029.1, read on the forward strand.
GTCGGTCCAGCCGCCCGCGGCGCGCGAAGCCGGAGATGCTCATTCCACCGAACACGCGGAGCACGCCGGCGAGTTAACGCTTACCCCCGAAGCGCAGCGCAGGTTCGATGTGCAGTTTGCCACGGCCGAAGTGCGCCCGCTCGGCCAGGCGATTCAGGCCACCGGCAGCGTGCAGGCCAACGGCTCCAGAGTGGCGCACATCCGCGCGATTGCCCGCGGGCGCATCGACAGCGTGTACGTCCGGCTTGGGGACCGGGTCCGGGCGGGGCAGCGGCTCCTGGTCTACGACAATGCCGAACTCGGCGAGGCCATCGGCCAGTACCTTTCGGCCCTCGCCGACCTGCAGAAGGCGACGGCGGAAACCGAGGTGTCAAAGCGCGCTCTGGAGCGCGCTCAGAGCCTCGTGGATCTGGGCGCCATCGCGAGGGCGGAATACCAGCGCCGGGAAGCCGAGCACAAGTACGCCCTTGCGACCGTCGAGAGCCGCAGGGCGGAGGCCGCCAAAATCGAGGAAAAACTGCACCGCTTCGGGATGACCGACGCGGAAATCGGAAAACTCGACCCCCGCGCGGGTCTGGAATACCACCGCGAGCAGTCGCACAGCACGCTCACCGCTCCTTTTAGCGGCGTCATCACGCAGTTTAGTGCGGCGCCCGGCGAGACGATCGGGCCCGAGACCGAGCTCATGACAATCGCCGACCTCTCGACGGTTTGGGTTCTGGCCGACCTGTACGAGAAGGACATTCACGCCGTTCGCGAGGGACAGCGAGCCGAGGTATTCGTGCCATCCTATCCGGGCCGGGTTTTCGCGGGCGTCATCTCTTACGTCAGCGACGTGCTCGACGCCAACACTCGCACGGCGAAGGTCCGCGTCGAAGTTCCGAACCCGGAAGACCTGCTGAAGCTGGAGATGTTCGCGACCGTCCGGATTCCTGCGCCGGCGTCCCGTTCCGCCGTTGCGATTCCCGCCGCCGCGGTGCAGAACGTGGACGGGGCCACCGTTGCGTTCGTCAAAACAGCGGCCGACCGTTTCGAAAAGCGGACACTGAAGCTGGGACAGCGCTCCGGCGACTGGGTCGAGATCATCGACGGGATCAAAGCGGGCGAGGTGGTCGTTACCGAGGGCTCGTTCCTGCTGAAGTCCGAAGCCAGGAAGGGCGACTTGGGGCATCACCACGAGGAGTAGCGCCGGATGATCGAACGGATTGTCAGCTTCAGCATCGAGTGGCGCGCCCTGGTGGTGCTCGTTGCCTGCGCGATTGCCGGCTTCGGCCTGTACTCGGCGGCGGACCTGCCCATCGACGCGGTCCCGGACATCACCAGCAACCAGGTCCAGATCAACGCAGTCGCGCCCTCGTTCACCCCGCTCGAAATGGAGCAGTACGTCACCTTTCCGATCGAGCTGTCCATGGCGGGGCTTCCTGGCATGGAAAGCGTCCGTTCGCTCTCGAAGTTCGGCCTGTCGCAGGTGACGGTCACCTTCAAGGACGACGTGGACATCTATTTCGCGCGGCAGTTGGTGCTGGAGCGGTTGATTGCCGCGGAAAAGGAGCTGCCGGCGGGCATCACGCCGGAGATTGCGCCCGTCAGCACCGGACTGGGAGAAATCTACCAGTTCACAGTCGAGAACGCGCCCGATGCGCCGCAGCAGCGTTCCCTGATGGAGCTGCGCACCATACTGGATTGGTTCATCAAGCCGCAGCTTCGAACCGTTCCGGGCGTTATCGAAGTGAACTCGTTCGGAGGCGAGGAGAAGCAGTACCAGGTTCTGGTGGACCCAAACAAGCTGGTGAGCTACGGGATCAGCCTGGCTCAGGTGATCGAGGCGCTCGAGAAGAACAACGCCAACGCCGGCGGCGCTTATATCGAGCACGCCGGAGAGCAGCAGCTTCTGCGCGGCGTCGGGCTGATTCAGAACGAACGCGACATCGAAAACATTGTCGTCGCCTCACGTCAAGGCACGCCGATTTTTGTTCGCAACATCGGCGAAGTCAGTCTCGGGGCGCAGGTGCGGCAGGGCGCCGCGACCCGCGACGGCAAGGGCGAAACCGTCATGGGCATGGCGATGATGCTCAAGGGAGAAAACAGCCGCGCGGTCGCCGAGCGCGTCGAGCAGAAACTCAAGGAAACGGCGAAAGCGCTGCCTCCGGGCGTTGTAGTAAGTCCCTTTTACAACCGGCGCGACCTGGTCGACCGCACGGTGGCGACCGCGGTGGGAAACCTCGTCGAAGGCGGCCTGATTGTCATGGCCGTGCTGTTTCTTTTCCTGTTGCAGTTGAGGGCCGGCCTGATCGTATCTTCGGCGATCCCGTTATCCATGCTGGTTGCGATCATCGCCATGAAGTATTTCGGCGTGTCCGCAAACCTGATGAGCCTCGGTGCGATCGACTTCGGTCTGATCGTGGACGCCGCCGTCATCATCATCGAGAATTGCGTCCGGCGGCTTGCGGCGCGCCGCCGTGAACTCGGCCGGATGCTGAGCCGCGGCGAGCGGATCGAGACGATCCGTGCTGCCACGCTGGAAGTCAGGCGCGCCAGCCAGTTCGGCGAAATCATCATCATCGCCGCCTATCTGCCGGTTCTCGCGCTGGTGGGCATCGAAGGCAAGATGTTCCGGCCCATGGCCCTTACGGTCGTGTTCGCGCTCTCCGGGGCGCTGATTCTCAGCTTGACCGTCATTCCGGCCCTTGCGGCGCTGTTTCTGCGCGAACCCCGAGAGGCCGCTGTGGGAGCCAGCGGCGACAAGCACGATGACGAGCATTTCCTGATGCGCAGGCTGACGCGCTTCTACGACCGGATCCTCAAGCGAGCGATGCACCGCCCGGCGCCCGTGTTTGCGGCCGCAGCCGTGTTCGTCGCTGCGAGCTTTATGCTGTTCTTCCGCCTGGGCAGCGACTTCATCCCCGATCTGGACGAGGGCGCGATCGCCATAAATACCGGCCGTCTTCCCAGTGTGTCCCTGCCACAGGCCGTGAAAATGCTCACCGTGATGGAGCAGGCCATCAAGGAGCTGCCGGAGGTTGAGACCGTTACCAGCCGCATCGGCCGTCCGGAGATTGCAACCGATCCGATGGGTCCCGAGCACGCGGACACCTACGTCTTTCTGAAACCCAAAAAGGAGTGGAAAACGGCTCGTACGCAAGAGGACATCGTCCAGAAGATTTCCGAAAAGCTGAAGGTAATTCCCGGCATGAGCGTGGCGTTTTCGCAACCCATCAAGTTCCGGATGAACGAGCTGATCGAGGGCGTGGGCGCGCGGTCGGATGTCGTGGTCAAGATTTTCGGCGACGACCTTGAGCTGATGCGGGAAAAGGCCGAACAGGTCGCGCGCATTCTGAGCGGCGTGCCCGGCGCGGCCGACACCCGCGTCCAGCAGGTGTCCGGGCTGCCCGTGCTTCAGATCAAAATCGATCGCGACAAGATCGCCCGCTACGGCATCAACGTTTCCGACGTACAGCAATTGATTCAGAGCGCGATTGCGGGGTCCAAGGCGACGACTGTTCTCGAAGGCCTCATGCGGTTCGATCTGGTGGTCCGGCTGCCCGAGTGGGCCAGAAAGGACGCCGCCGCGATCGGGAACCTGCTCGTGAGCGCTCCGGGCGGGCAGAGGATCCCGCTCAGCGAGTTGACCGAGATCGTCAGTGAAGAAGGACCTGCGGAAATTTCCCGGGAGAACGGGCAGCGCCGCATTTCGGTCGAGGTGAACGCGCGCGGCAGGGATTTGGGAAGCTTTGTCGCAGAAGCTCAGCAAAGGGTTGCCGAACAAGTGGTGCTGCCGCCGGGGTACGTCATGACCTGGGGCGGAACGTTTCAGAATCTCAAAAGCGGCAGGCTCCGCCTGATGGTGGCGGTTCCGGTGACATTCATGCTGGTCTTCCTGCTCCTGTTCGCCACCTTCAAGTCCATGGGCCAGGCAACACTGATCTTTACGGGCATTCCTTTCGCGGTCACTGGAGGAATTCTCGCTTTGTGGCTGCGCGGAATGCATTTTTCCATGAGCGCGGGCATTGGGTTCATCGCCGTGTCGGGAGTGGCGGTGCTGAACGGTGTGGTTATGGTGGCATTCATTAACCAGTTGCGCGAGCGCGGCGCGCCGCTGCGGCAGGCCATCATGGATGGCGCAATCACCCGCCTCCGCCCCGTGCTGATGACGGCGCTGGTCGCCAGCCTGGGCTTCCTGCCGATGGCCATCTCAACGAGCCCCGGCGCGGAAGTGCAGAAGCCGCTCGCAACGGTTGTCATCGGCGGCCTGGCGACCTCGACGCTTTTGACTTTGGTCCTTTTGCCTCTGATGTATCGCTGGCTCGAGGCAAGAGGGACCGAATCCGCGTGAGCGCTTCCGGCCGTGCCGGAAGCGGAGGCGCTCTTTTTTGCTACAATTCACGGCAATGCTGGCCGCGCCCCCATCGCAGGTTTTCACGCGCCGGGACGTGCGTCGTGTGCTCGGAATTGCCGAACAGCAACTGCGGAGCTGGGAGAAGCAGGAGCTGGTGCCGCGCCTCCAGGAGTATGCGTTTTCGGACCTCATCGCGCTCCGCTCGCTGCAAAAGCTCCGGAAGAACCGCGTTCCGCTAGAGCGTATCCGGCGCGCCATGAACGCGCTCCGCAAAAAACTTCAAGGAATTTCCGACCCGCTCAGGGAACTGAAAATCGTCTGCGAAGGCCGCGAAGTGGCGGTGCTCCTGGAAGGCCAGAAGATGGAGGCCGTCTCGGGGCAACTCCTGCTCGATTTCGACCGCGAGGAGTTGAACAGCCTGCTCTCCTTCCCCGTGGTGCGCCAGCCGGTGCGAAGCCCGGTGGCACGGCGACTGGAAGCGGAGGCATGGTTCGAGAAGGGGTTGACCTTGGAGCAGACCGGCGCGCCGGTGGAGGAAATTATCGAGGCGTACCAGCGCGCCCTGGAGCTCGACCCGCGGTCGGCGGGCGCGCTGGCGAACCTGGGAACCGTGTACTACCACATGCGCAAGTGGGAGGATGCCGAACGCTGCTACCGCCAGGCGCTCGAGATCGACAACCGCTACGCGCTCGCGCATTTCAATCTCGGCAACCTGCTTGATGAGCTGGGGAAAACCTCGCAGGCAATTGCGCACTACCAGGCGGCGCTCCGGGCAGACCCGAATTACGCGGACGCTCATTACAACCTCGCGCTCGCCTATCAGACGCGCGGCGACTTCATGCGCGCCGTCAAACACTGGAAAACATATCTGAAACTCGATCCTGGCAGCACCTGGGCATCAATCGCCAGACGGGAACTCGAAAAACTCTGCCGGCTCACGGTGGTTCCAGGCTCGCGCGGCAAACAGAATCCCGGCGCGAGCGGCGTATCCTGAAATCTGGCCGGTACTTGGAGTCCGCTGTAAACTGGGTATTGATTCATAATATTGGGGGTTTTGATTGAATCGCCTCGTATTGGCTTTCCGCTGTTTTTTCGGAATCCTGTTTCATAACAGGCTTTCCGACCAGGTAATTACCACCCTGGGATTAATGCCTTTGCCGGAGAAGCCCCCGGCCCCTCCGCCGGACCATATTGACGGCACGGTTCAGATCCTCTCGATCCTCCAGCGCGACTCGCGGCTCATCGATTTCCTCATGGAGGACATCTCGGCCTACGATGACGAACAGGTGGGGGCTGCCGTGCGCACGCTGCACGATCAGTGCCGCGACTCCCTGAAGCGCTACGTCGAACTCGCGCCGGTTATCGACGGAGTCGAGGGCACGTTCACCAGGATTATCGGAACGCCGCTCGCGCAGAACCCGGCCGCGCTGGTGAAGTTCATTGGCAACGTGCCTGCGGGAATGCCGGAGGGAGGCGTCCTGCGGCACAGGGGTTGGCGCGCGGTCAAGGTGGATGTTCCGGTTCCCTCTCACGGCAACACGGTGATAGCGCCCGCGGAATTCGAAATCGAATGAGAAGTTAAGCGATGGGCAAACAGTTTGTCATCGGGATTGATTTGGGCACGACGAATTCGGCGCTCGCCTACGCTCCGCTCGCTTCGATCGCGGACCCGTACCAGCTGCCGCGCGCGAGCCTGTTTTCGATCCCGCAAGTGGTCAACCCGGGCGAAGTGCGCGGCGAGCCGCTGCTGCCATCTTTTCTGTATTTGCCCGGGCCGGTCGATTTTCCCGAAGGGTCGCTCGCGCTGCCTTGGGACAGCAGCGCGGACTTCGTAGTCGGGCTCCTGGCGCAGAAACGCGGAGTGGAGAACCCCAGCCGCCTGGTGTCCTCGGCGAAATCCTGGTTGAGCCACGCCGGCGTGGACCGCACGGCTCCCATTCTGCCCGTGAACGCGCCGGAGGGCGTGAAAAAGCTTTCGCCGGTAGAAGCCTCCCTGCGCTATCTCGAGCACATGCGCAAGGCCTGGAACCACGCCCATCCCGAAGCGCCGCTCGAGGAGCAGCGCGTGCTCGTGACGGTTCCCGCTTCCTTCGACGCCGTAGCGCGCGAGTTGACCCAGCGCGCGGCCGAGCAGGCCGGCTACCGCGACGTCATCGTGCTCGAAGAGCCTCAGGCCGCCTTTTACGCCTGGATCGAACGCCACCCCGACTGGCGCGAGCGCGTGAATGTGGGCGACCTCATCCTGGTGGTGGATATCGGCGGCGGCACCACCGATTTCACACTCGTCACGGTGACCGAGCGCGAAGGCGAACTGGTGCTCGAACGCGTCGCCGTCGGCGATCACATTTTGCTGGGCGGGGACAACATCGATCTCGCCCTGGCGCGGTTCGTCGAGCAGGGCCTGGCCGCGAAAAACGTCAGGCTGGACATGCTTCAGCTCCACGCACTGTGGCAGAACTGCCGCGTGGGCAAAGAAAAACTGCTCGAGGAAGGTTCGGATCTCACCGAAGCGCCGGTGACGGTGCTGGGCAAGGGCGCCGGCGTGGTCGGCGGCACCATCAAGGCGAAGCTTCAGCGCTCCGACGTCGAGCGCATCTTGATGGACGGGTTTTTCCCGGCGGTGTCGAGCGAGGAGATGCCGCAGCGCGCGCGCCGCGTCGGCTTACAGGAACTCGGGCTTCCCTATGCTGCCGATGCCGGCATTACGCGGCACCTGGCGCGCTTCCTGCGGCAGCAGGCTTCCCAGGCGCAGAGCGGCTCCGTGCGGCGCGGGCCGAGCGGTCTGGCCTGCCCCACGCACGTGCTGTTCAACGGCGGCGTGATGAAGGCCCGGCTGATTCGCGAGCGGCTGCTTTCCGTCCTGAACTCCTGGCTCAAAGAAGAGGGCATGGCGGAGATCGTGCCGCTGACGGGCGAAGACCTGATGCACGCGGTGGCGCGCGGAGCCACCTACTACGGCCTGGCGCGCGAGGGCCGCGGCGTGCGCATCCGCGGCGGCGTGGCCCGCACATACTACGTGGGAATCGAAAGCGCCATGCCAGCGGTCCCCGGCATTCCCGCGCCGCTCAAGGCGCTCACCGTCGCACCGTTCGGAATGGAGGAGGGCACCTCGGCCAGCATTCCCGGTCGCGAGTTCGGGCTGGTAGTCGGCCAGCCCGCGGAGTTCCGCTTCTTCTCCTCCACCGTGCGCAAGAACGATCCGGCCGGCGAGATGATCGAAGACGTCGGCGAGGAGCTCGAAGAACTGGCGCCCATGGAGGTCGAACTCCCGGCGGACGGCGGCAGCCCGGGTGAGGTGGTCCCGGTGACGCTCGAAAGCGTAGCCACCGAGACGGGCCAGTTGCAATTGTGGTGCGTGGCGCGCGACGGCCGGCGCTGGAAACTCGAATTCAACGTGAGGGAGCGTGTGACGGCGGCATGAAGATCGGTATCGACCTGGGGACCACGAACTCTGCGGTCGCCTATATCGACCCGAGCGAAGCCGAGGACACCCAGTTTCCTCCGGTCCGGATTCTTCCCATCCCGCAGCACATCACGCCGGAGCGGGTCGAAGCGCTGAGAGTGCTGCCGTCGTTTCTGTATCTCGGCGACGAGGAATACGTGGGCGCATACGCGCGCGACCAGGGAGCGCTTGTGCCCACCCGGCTGGTGCACTCGGTCAAATCCTGGCTGTCCAACCCGGAAGTGGACCGCACGGCGAAGATCCTGCCCTGGGATTCGCGGGAGACCGGGCGCATTCTCTCGCCGGTGGAGGTGTCCTCGCGGTTTCTGACGCGCATGCGCGAAGCCTGGGAGCGCGCGCACGGCGGTTCGATCGCCGAGCACGACGTGGTGCTCACCGTTCCCGCGTCCTTCGACGAGGAGGCGCGGGAACTCACGGTGCAGGCTGCCGCCGAGGCTGGCTTTCCCAAGCTGACGCTGCTCGAGGAGCCCGCCGCGGCGTTCTATGCCTGGATTTCAAACCATCTCGCCGATTCGCGGAAAAACCTCTTTGACGGCCAGGTGGTGTTGGTGTGCGACGTCGGCGGGGGCACGTCCGATTTCACGCTGATCCGCGTTTCCCGCGAGGGGGACCGGGTTGAATTCACGCGCACGGCGGTAGGGCGCCACCTGCTGCTCGGAGGGGACAACCTCGATCTCACGCTGGCCTGGCTGGTGGAGAACAAGCTGGGCACGGCGCTCTCGATACGTCAGCGCAACGCCGTGCGACGCCAGTGTACGGCCGCCAAAGAGCGCCTGCTTTCCGATCCCCATCTGAAGAGCGTGGAAGTAGTGGTGGCCGGAGCGGGCACGGCTCTGGTGGGCGGCGCGCGCAAGACCGAAATCCTGCGCGAGGAAGTTCTCGAACTTGCCCTCGAAGGTTTTTTGCCGTTCTGCAATCTCGAAGACAAGCCCCAGGAAGAGAAGCGCAGCCTTTTCCGGGAACTGGGCCTGCCTTACGTTTCCGATCCCGCCGTTACGCGCCACCTCGCGGCCTTTCTCACCGGCGCGGCCGAACATGCGCCCTCGGGCATCGACGCGATTCTGTTCAACGGCGGCTTCTTTATTCCGGACGTGTGCCGCAACCGCGTAGCGGACGTGGTGGCCCACTGGTACGGACGCCGTCCGCTGGTGCTGGAAAACCGCGATCTCGACCTCGCGGTGGCCGTGGGAGCGGCCTACTATTCCTACGCGCGAACGACGGGAACGGGCGTGCTTGTCCGCGGCGGTTTGCCCCGCACTTACTACATCGGCATCGGCGACCGTCTCGAAGACGAGCGCGTGCGCGCCGTCTGCCTGGTCCCGCGCGGCACCGAGGAAGGTTCGGAACTGGAACTGGACATCGAAAACCTCCAGTTAGTGGCGAACAAGCCCGTTTCGTTCCGGCTCTATAGCTCGCTGACGCGCACCGAAGACGAGCTCGGGCAAATGATCGAGTTCGCCCCGTCCGAACTCGACGGCGACTTTCACCTGCACGCGCCGCTGAACGCGGTGATCCGCTTCGGACGGCGCACCGGCGAGCGGCTCATCCCGGTGAAGCTCGGGGCGCGGCTCACCGAAATAGGGACGCTTGAGATCTGGTGCGAGTCCAAGATCAGCGAGCACCGCTGGCGCCTGCAATTCCAGTTGCGCAAGAAAGCGGAGGCCGAAGCGCCGAAGCGCGCCGCGGCGGTCATCAGCGAGGGCGCGCTGGAGGCGGCGAAACAAGCCATTCGCACCGTGTTCGCGCCGGACGGCGACCGCTCGATCGCCCCCGAGCAGTTGCCCGGAAAGCTCGAAGGCGCGCTCGGCCTCGGCAAGAATTCCTGGCCGCTGGCGGCCATCCGCCAGCTCGGGGATCTGTTGCTGGAACTGGCCGACGGCCGCAAACTCGCCCCCGCGTACGAGCAGCGATGGCTCAACCTCACGGGCTTCTGCCTGCGTCCCGGTTTCGGATATCCGGGCGATGATTTCCGTATCGAGCTGGCTCGCCGCGTGTATGCTTCCGGGCTGCAGTTCGGCAACCAGGTGCAGAACGAAATCGAGTGGTGGATTTTCTGGGGCCGCGTGGCCGGCGGGTTGAACCGTAACCAGCAGGTGGACATCTACCAGCGGCTCTCGGCGGTGCTCGCGCCGCGCGGTTCGAAAAAACCGCCGCGCATCAATCCCAGCCTGCTGCGGGAGATGTGGCGCACGGCCTCCAGTTTGGAACTGCTGCCACTGCAAACCAAGATCGAACTCGGCGACCGCGTGGCCGCCCGCGTGCGTTCCGGCCAGGTGTCGGACACGGACCTGTGGTGCCTGGCGCGCCTGGGCGCCCGCGAGTTGTTCTACGGCCCAGCGAACCAGGTGGTCCCGCCGGCGTCCGCTTCGCGGTGGGTCGAGGCGCTGCTGCCGGTTGAAAAGGCGGCCGACGCGCTCGTCACCATGGCGCGGCGCACCGGCGATCCCACGCGCGATCTCTCCCCGATTCTCTTCGAGCAGGTGAGGCGCGCCGTCGCCGGCAAACCGGACGCCGGCCGGCTGCTCGCCGTGCTGGAAGGAGAATCGGAACTCGACTCCGGCACCCTCGACCGCATGTTCGGCGAGGAGCTTCCCTCAGGCCTTGTGTTCGCCGAATCCGGCGCGGGCGCAGACTGATGAGCGAAATCGATCTTCTGCGCCGCATCGCGCGCAAGGCCCGCGCTGCCGGGCGCGGCCTGCTGCTCGGCATCGGAGACGACTGCGCGATCTTCCGCTCCCGCGGCGCGAGTGAAGACCTGCTGTTCACCACCGACATGATGCTCGAAGACGTGCACTTCCGCCGCGGCACGCACCCTCCGGAAACCGTGGGCTGGAAGGCACTGGCCCGCGGGCTGAGCGACATCGCGGCGATGGGCGGCCAGCCGCGCTTCTGCCTGCTCTCGCTCGCCGTGCCCCGCTGGGCCGGCCAGGATTGGATCGACGCTTTCTACAAGGGTTTTTTGGCCCTGGCGCGAAAGACATCCACGCCGCTGGTCGGAGGCGACTTGGCGCGGGCCGAACGCATGTCCTGCGACGTAGTGGTCTGCGGCGCGGTTCCGCCTGGAAAAGCTCTGCGGCGCGACGGCGCGCGCCCCGGCGACGGCATCTACGTCACCGGGCCGCTCGGCGGCGCTGCGCTGGGGCTCGAAACCCATAGCGGCGCGGCCTGGAAAAAACACTCAAAGCCTGAACCGCGGCTCGACTTCGGCCTGAGACTCCGGGGCCGCGCCACTGCTGCCATCGACCTCAGCGACGGCCTCTCGCTCGACCTGCACAGGCTATGCCTGGCCTCGCGCTGCGCCGCCGTTCTCGACGGTGAGATCCCGGTTTTCCCCGGCGCGACGCTCGCGCAGGCGCTTCATGGAGGCGAGGACTACGAACTGCTGTTCACCGCGCGGACTGCCGTCAAAGGCGCAATCCGCATCGGCGCCATTAAGAAAGGCCGCCCCGGTCTGGTGGAGTTTGAAGGGAAACCGCTTGAGCCCTCCGGCTACGACCATTTCACGCGGGCGATATAATGGCCTGCGATGCGCCGAACTTTGTTAGCCATACTTGCCATTGCCATGACTACATCCGCTGCCGTACGTATAGAAAAGATCAACTACAAAGGCTGGCCCAACAGCTACCGGATTTCTAACGGTGAAGTCGAACTGGTTGTCACGTCCGACGTCGGGCCGCGTATCATGCGGTACGCATTCATCGGGGGGCAGAACCTCTTTAAGGAATTCCCCGAGCAACTTGGGAAGTCGGGCGAGAAGGAATACCAGATGCGCGGCGGCCATCGCCTGTGGGTAGCGCCGGAGACGCTGGAGACAAGCTGGGCGCTGGACAACTCGCCGGTCAACATCGAGATTCGCGGCTCCGAGCTCACAGCTACCGGGCCGGTCGAGCCGGGCACCGGGCTGCAAAAGCAGATCGTCGTGCGCCTGGACGACACAGGCACCGGCGTTGAGGTGATCCACCGTCTGAAGAACACCACGCCGTGGACGCTCGAGTTCGCGCCATGGGCGATGACGATGATGGCCCCGGGCGGCACCGCCATCAGCGGCTTCCCGCCGCGCGGCAAGCACCCCGAGGTGCTCGCGGCAACCAACCCGCTCGTGATGTGGGCCTACACGGACCTCTCGGACAAGCGCTGGACGTTCACCAAGAAGTACTTTGCGCTCCGGAACGACCCCCAAATCGCCGAGCCGCAAAAGATCGGAACGTTCAACCCGAAGACCTGGGCCGCGTACCTGCTCGGCACGGATCTGTTTCTGAAGCAGACCACGGCCGACCCGGCGCGCACCTATCCCGACTTCGGCTGCTCCTTCGAGACGTTCACGAATAACGAGATGCTGGAGATCGAGACGCTCGGCCCGCTTACCAAAGTCGAACCCGGCAAGGCTGCGGAACACACAGAGCGCTGGAGCCTGCACAAGAACATTCGCATCTCCCAATGGACCGACGCCGAGCTGGATAGGGTCGTCGGCAGCCTGCTGAAGTAGCGCATCTGCACCCCGCTCCAGCATGCGGATTTCAGACAGCAGCGGCGGCGTTTCCACCGCCGCTGCTGCCGTTCAACTCCCCCCTACTTAGCGAAGCTCACCATATCGAACCAGGCCGAGCCTGAACCCGCGGCCGTTCCCAGAACGATCCGCGCCCTGCGCGCGCCCGGCGGAGCAAACTCGCTGGCTGAGATCTGCTTCCAGCTCGTATTGCCCGATACCTCCGGCAGCCTCGTGCTGCTCAGAACGCGGCCGGAGAGATCCTGCCAGTCGATCCGCACCAGCGATCTCGCGCCCGCCGTTTGGACGAAGCACGTCAGCGTGTACTTCACGCCCGAGTACACCTCGATCGTCTGTTCGATCGAGCGCTCGGACGACGCGGCGGTCACCTTGGCCGAGTTCGACCCCTCCAGGAACACGGTGGAATCCAGCGTGCCTCCCTGGCCGCCGAGGCCGTCCCAGGGTCTGGTTCCCGATTCAAAGCCTCCGTTCACCACGAGACCCGCATTGTAGTTGTCCGGTGGGGCCACAGGCGGGTTGCCCGGATTGGTTCCCTGCGGATCGGATGGAAGCGCTCCCGAAGGCAGCTCGCCCTTGAAGAAACCGGCCTCGTCGTACCAGATCGTTCCCTGCCCCGGAGCCGCCGCGAGCACGATCCGAGCCGTGTAGGCCGAGGGCGGAGCGTAATTGCCCGCCGCGATCAGTTTCCAGTCGGTGTTGCCAGACTCCACCGGTAGAACCGTCGACGCGATAAACTGGCCGGAGGAATTCAGCCAGTCGATCCGCGCCGCCGATACCGCCCCGGCCGTCTTCACATAAGCGGCCAGCGTGTAATAGACTCCCGAGTACACCCGAATTTGCTGCGACACGGAACGCTCCGGCCCTGTGGCCGCCGCGATCCGGACGGATTTCGTACCCGCCGCGAACGTTGTCGAATCGATAGCCGCGCCGTCGCCGAAGCCCGTCCACGGCTCGGTTCCGTTCTCGAATCCACCGTTCGTCAACATGGTGTTGCCAGATACCGGAGGAGGATTCGCCGGAGGAGGATTTACGGGAGGCGGATCCGACGGAGCCGGGTTCTGGGGCGGGTCGCCCTTGGCAAAGCTCACCTGGTCGTACCAAAGCGACCCCGATCCGGCCGCAGCGGCCAGAACGATCCTGGCGGTGTAAGCGCCGGCCGGAGAGAAAGCTCCGCCCGCAATCGCCTTCCAGTCGGTATTTCCCGAAACCACCGGCAGTGCGGTGGAGCCGATCACCTGTCCGGAGGAGTTCAGCCAGTCGATCCGGGCCGCCGACCGCGCCCCTGCCGTGCGAACAACAGCCGCCAGCGTGTAGTAGACCCCGGAGTACACCCGCACGTCCTGACGGATCGAGCGCTCCGCGCCGGATTCCGCCGCTATTCTGGCCGATCTCGAACCGGAGGCAGCCACCGAATCGATCGTCGCCGAACCGCCGAAGCCGGCCCAGCCGGTTGTCCCGTCCTCGAACCCGCCGTTAGCGATCATGCCCGGCGTGTAGCTTGCGGGAGGCGGGTTCGTGCTTCCGCCGGAGCCTTGTACCGTTTGCGTTAGAACCGCCGACACGCTGGCGTTGTGATTAGCGTCTCCGCTGTAGGCCGCGGTGATCGAGTGCTGGCCAACGGAGAGCGAGGCCGTCGAATACGTGGCGATGCCGCCGTTCAGCCCCGCCGTTCCGATCGCCACACCACCCACGAGGAACTGCACCGTACCGGTGGCGGACTGCGGAGTCACGCGTGCTTGCAAGGTGATGGCCTGACCCACCGACGACGGGTTCGCGCTGCTGGTCAGCGTTGTGGATGTCGCCGTCTTCGCGGGCGGTTGCGTGCTTCCTCCCCCGTCTTCTCTCAGCGGCAGCTTGATGATGAACACGTCCTGTTTGTTGTTGATGGTGCGCCGCCAGTTTGACGTGAACTTGAAATACCGCCCGTCCGGGGAAACGTTGCCGCGCGGCAGATCCCAGAAATCCGTGTTGTCAAACAAGGCCCAGGTGTGGCCGAAACGGTAAACCAGCGGACGGTTCGGCTCAGTGCTCACACCGAGAATTTCGTCGTCCCACGGTCCGGGCGGGTTCGGGCTCCAGGACTGGCGCGTCAGCGCGAGGATCACCGGCGCGAACTTGTCGGGCCGCGCGTTGTTCCAAGACGTGTGTTCTTCCTTGTACCCGTAGCCGCCGGTGGTCACGTCCGGCGCCATTTTCGTCCAGGCTTCGGGGTTGTCCAGCGGCCGCAGGAACCACTGCATGTAGTAACCGGCCAGCCCGTTCCCGTTTACGGCATAGCCCCATCCCAGCGAGTTGTGGCCCGTGCCGTACGGCCAGAGGTGACGGAAGGTGTCGTTGGACGTATCCCAGATCAGCAGGTTGGGGCCCGACTGCCCGTCTCCTTTGCTCAGCACCACAAACCGGCCGCTCTTATCGATGTTCACCAGGTGCAGGCCGAATCCCGGCGCCTGCCCGTCAAACGTCACCGGCTTGCCGTCGACCGTTGCCCGGTGCGTGTCGAGCAGCTTGTACTGCTTTGTCCTCACGTTGATGTAAAGGCAGTAATGATACGTGTCCTGAATGCCATCGAAGTCGATTGTCAGCCAGTCGTTCGCGCTGATTGAAGTCGACCCCATGCCCCCGCGGAACGACGGGACGATCTTCGAAACGTCAATGATCGGGGTGTATTGTTTCGTTGCGAAGTTGTACTCGTAAAGGGTGCTGCTGGAGAGGTTCCCTTGCCCGCGCCCGTAAAGAAGGTTCGGATCGGTGTAGCTGAACGACGGAGCGCCCAGGCTGATCGTCCCCGGGATCCGCGTCGCTCTCATGTTCGCGCCGTCGAATTCATACGCCACCACCGTCATGCCCGAGCACAGAACGTAAAACTTCGTACTGTTGGCATTCCAGCTGTTCTGCTGTGCTGCCCCAGGCGTCACGCAGCCGGTGTCGGTCGCGCGCAGGATCGGATTGCCATATATCGGATCCTTAATGACCGTTCCGGCCGGCCCCATCGGCGGAGTGGGCGGAAGCGGCCGGATAACCAGGTCCGTCGGAGCATCATAAATCACAGACCTACTGGTTACCTGGGCCGGAAGAAGGCTCAGGCAGAGTACGAATATCGGGAATAACTTCTGCATCAATATGCACCTCTGTAAAGCGTTCAGGTGAGCCTAGGCGCAAGCGCCCAGGGAGAGCCAGGTTTTCACAGGAGATTCAACAGGACGAGCAGCAGGACTACGACTTCGAACAAGCTCTCAACGATTTGACCCCCGCCAGCCTCCGCGTCCGAAGGGACGGCGAGGGAACAGCACTGCGGAACGCCAAAACGGCGTCCCGTTGAAGAACTCCGGTCCAGGAGTACTCTTCAGAAATAGTACTAGAATACCTGGGAATCTCTTAGCCCCTATACGGGGTTTTTCCACAGGGTTGTTAGCGGGCATGGTGTCACCCCATACGCGGGTATTTTGACCAGCGCTGCCGGAAAAATCGCCGCAGAGGCGGGCACCGCAAGAAACCTTACACCAAACTCCCGCGACTCGTGGGAGACTATGGGGTCATACTCTTAATCAACCGGAGAACACTGTGAAAGCTATTGTTGCGGCGGGAGATCTGCTGTGGGAAAACAGCCTGGTGGAAACGGGAAATGCGAGAGAACTTGATGGACGCCGCTCGCCAAATGCGGCCGTTCATCGCCGTCCCGGCGGCGTCTGGTTCCTCGAATCTCTTTTGCGCCAGGCGTGCGAGGATGTTCCGGTAGAGATCTCCGCGCCCGCGCCGAGCGAAGCGGCCGGGCAGGCCTATTCGCTCTGGTCCCTCCAGGACCAGTTCCCGGGCAGTAAGGCCAAGGTCTGGCGCATCTCGAGGTTTCTCGGCTACACCCCTGCGCCCGCCTGGCCGAACATCGCCGAGGACACAGCCAGCCCCGACCTGCTCGTCCTCGACGATCTTAATCTGGGCTTCCGCGACGATCCCACCTGCTGGCCCGCCGCGCTTCAACCCGGCGGCGCGCCCCGCGATATCATTCTGAAGACCACGGCGCCCCTCGGCGCCGGCGCGCTCTGGAGCAAACTTCTGGCCGACTTCGCCGACCGCCTCCACGTCGTGCTGCCGGTCTCGGCGCTGCGGCACCGCCGCGCCTCGATCTCGAAGGCCCTTTCCTGGGACCGCACTATCGAAGAATCCGCGCGGGAATTCGACACCGGCGTTTCAGCGGCCGACCTCGGTCGCGTCTGCCGCGTCATCGTGCATTTTGGAGCCTCAGGTGTAGCCAGTTTCACGCGCGGCGGCCGCCTCGAGCGCTTCCTGTACCATCCGGAAGACCTCGAAGGAGTTTTTGAATCCAACCGGCCGGGCATGACGCTTGGCGCCACATCAATATTTGCTGCCGCTCTGGCCCGCCACCTGGTTGACCCCACAGGCTTTCCTCTTTACATCGCGCTCGGCCGCGCCCTGGCTGCCCGCCGGGCCCAGCACGAAATTGGCGGCGGACCCGCGGAGTGCTTTTCCGCCGCTGCCGGCGACCGCGCGGTCCGCGATGCGCTGCACCCACCGGCCGCCGCACCCGAGCCCGCGCGCATTTTCTTCACCTCGCCCGCTCGCCGCCTGCTGGACAACCTCGCGCTGCGCGAGCAGCCGGATACCGCCTCGGACCTCCTCCGGGACGTCACCGGCGTTGGGTACGAGGATGTCGCCGCGAGGGCGGCCGACGTCGTTGTCCGCGGGCCGGTGGCAGCGCTCGCGCCCGCGCCGCGCGCCCAGTACGGCTGCTTCTTCACGGTGGACCGCCAGGAAATGGAACGGATGAACGCCATCCGGCGCCTGCTCCTCTCCTACCGCGAAAATCCCGGCGACCGCCGCCCGCTATCCATTGCGGTGTTCGGACCGCCGGGCGCGGGCAAGTCTTTCGCCATCCGGCAGCTCGCGGCGGCGACGCCCGGATGCGAGCCGGTGCTGGCGTTCAATCTCTCCCAGTTCGAGTCGATTGCCGATTTGCGCCGGGCGTTTGAGCGCGTGCGCGACGAATCCGTGCGCGGAGAAATCCCGCTGGTTTTCTGGGACGAGTTCGACTGCGCCGACCTGCGGTGGCTCAAGGAATTCTTGGCGCCGATGCAGGACGCCGAGTTCCGCGGCGGCGGGCCGGCCTTCCCCATAGGCAAAGCGGTGTTCGTTTTCGAGGGCTCCACGGCGCACTACTTCGAGGCGTTCGACCGCACCAACGCGGTGCGCGATGCCGACAGGTTCCGCTCCGCGCGGGGGCCGGAGTTCGTCAGCCACCTGCGTGGTTTCCTCAACATCAACGGACCCAATCCGGCGAACCCCGCCGGCACCAGCGACGAGCAGGCGCGCGCGGCCGACCTGGCGCATCTCATCCGCAGGGCCATTGTGCTTCGCACCGCCATCGAGCGGCTCCATCCGCACCTGATCGACCAGAGGACCGGGCTGGCCGCGATCGCTCCGGGCGTCATCAACGCATTCCTGCGCGTCAGGAAGTACACTCACGGCGCGCGCTCGCTTGAAGCCATCGTCACCATGGGCAACCTGGAGCGCGCCGCTTACTTCGGGGTGGCGGAACTTCCCTCCCCCGACATCCTCAACCTGCACGTGAGCACGGATTTCCTCGAGCACGCCCGCGACGGCCAGCTCGAGATCCCGGTCATTGAAGCCCTAGCCGGCGAAATCCACGAGCGGTGGCGCCGCGAGCGAGAAGAGCAGGGTTGGACTTTCGGGCCGGTGCGCGATGACGCCGCCAAAAAGCACCCGCTGCTCAGGGCATACGGCGAACTCCCCGACGTCGAGAAGGAGCGCCACCGCTTGAGCGCACGGCTTGCCGTCGCCAGATTGAACGCGCTCAATTACAAGATCGTGCCGCGCGCGAGCGCGGAAGAGCAGGACGGGCAATGGGCGTTCCGCGAAGAGGAGCTCGCGCGGCTGATGAGAATGGAGCACGATGTCTGGCTGCGCGAACGGCTGTTGGAAGGCTTCGAGGGCGCCGCCGAAACCAACGAACGGCTTCGCCTGCACCGCCTCGTAATGCGATTCGACGACTTGCCGGTCGCCGACCGCCGCTTAGCTCGCAAGTCTGCCGACGCGCTCCTCGGCGCCCTCAGGAAACACGGCTTTACCCTCGCGGCCCGGGGATAGCCGGCGGGGCTGCCGGTTTCAACTGGTTTCCCAGAAGGGCGCGGGCGTGCGCGCTTCGTCCATGAGCTTTATCATGCGGCTTGCTATATCCGGATGCCGGGCGGCGACGTTGTTTTTCTCGGAGAGGTCCTCAGCCAGGTCGTACAGTTCCACCGGCGCGCCTTCGCCGCCTTTAAGACGCACGGCTTTCCAGTTGCGCCAGCGCAGCGCCTGCGAAAACCCTCTTTCGTAAAACTCCCAATAGAGCGGCCGGTCCGGGTCCGGTACGGGGCCCTCGCCGAGAAGCGCTTTCAGCACGGAAACGCCGTCCAGGCCATCGGGCGCTTTCTGCCCGGTGAGTTCGGCAAACGTCGGGAGCATATCCCAAAAAGCAAAGACCTCGTTGGAAACTCCCGGGCGTATGCGGCCGGGCCAGTGCGCGATGAACGGAACGCGGATGCCGCCTTCGTACATGTCGCGTTTGAAGCCGCGCAGCGGGCCGTTGCTCTTGAAGTGGCGCGCGGCCATCACGCCGGGCCCGTTGTCGCTGGAGAAGATCACCAGCGTGTCGCGTTCGATTCCGTAACGCTTGAGCCGGTCCACGATCATCCCGACGCTGGCGTCCAGGCGCGTGATCATCGCGGCGATTGTGCGCATCGTGGGAGGCCAGGGTTTGTCGGCGTAGATCCCCAGGTCGGGCACTTCGAACCGGCCATGCGGAGGTGTGAAGGGGGTGTACAGGAAAAAGGGTTGAGAGTGGTGATCGTCGATGAACTTCAGCGCCCGCTCGGTGATCAGGTCGTGCGAATACCGCTGGTTTAAACCGCTGAGGTTCTGCGGGATGTAGGATTCCCGCTCGTTGTCCCACAGCATGTTTGGGTAGTAGGTATGAGCGTGCACCTGGTGCAAGTATCCGTAAAAGGTGTCGAATCCTTTTCGCGTTGGCAGGGCGTGCATGTCCGGAGGCGTGCCGAGCCCCCACTTACCGAACGCGCCGGTGCGGTAGCCGGCACGCTGGAAGATCTGCGCCACCGTAACCTCATCCTCGCCCAGCGGCACGTGCGGTTCGGCGTTTCCGCGAATGGTCGCATGGCCGGTATGCCGTCCGGTCATCAAACAGCAGCGCGACGGTGCGCATATCGTCGAGCCGGAATAGACCTGGGTGAAGCGCAGGCCGTTTTGCGCCAGCGCATCGATATGCGGCGTCTGAATGTCCTGCTGTCCGTAACAACCCAGGTCCGCGTAGCCCAGGTCGTCCGCGAGGATAAAGATCACGTTAGGCGGCCGGCGCGTCTGCGCCGAGGCCGCCAGGGGCGCGGCTGCCACGGTTCGAAGGAAATTACGCCGCGTCGTTTCACTCATACCGTCTCTTCTTCTTTCCATGTTGTTGAGATCGTAACCACCTTTCCCGAATCGAGGATGCGCACCCTGGCCTCGGCGGTGTGCCGGCCGGGTTCATTTGCGAAAGCGTACAGATAGTAACGGTCGTTCCTGGACTCTTTGAGCTGGGGCTCGACTCGTTTGCCGTCCAGCGTCAGTTCCACGAGTTCCGTGCGGGGCTGGCGCGGAATGCCTGCCCCAGTGTTGTCCTGCCAGAGACGCAGCCGCAGCGCCAGACCGGTTTCCGGCGCCGCCGCCTCGAACTTCATTCCGGGCCGCAGCAAGACGAGCGATGCGGCGGGCCTGCGCGAGCCGGGTCCCGCTCCGTCCCAGAACCGCCGGGAAGCCGAACGCCGTTCGAGGAATCGGAGCATCTCCGGTGTGGCTCCGGCGAAGTGCGTCTTCCAGCCGGTGATCGCATCGTGGCGCACCGACATGACGAGGTTGCGGTCCAGCGCCTCCAGCCATCCCTCCCAGGTGGGCTCCCGGGCGATGAACAGCGTGGTGAAGCCGGCAAGCTGATCTCCCCACCACCAGCTCTCGACGCCGTGCGCGTCCTGCAAACCTACAAACGGAAGCCGCCGGTACCAGCGGTGCAAGAACGGCTGAGAATGGAGGAAATTTTCGTTTCCGAAGTGGAAGGTGGAAATGGCCCCGTAGGTTCCCTTCTCCACGGCCTCGTCGAGAAGAATGCGCGTGAGTTCTTCGTTCTCGAGAAACTGCCAGATCATCCGGCCGCCCCTCTTCCTCAAGTCGGCAATCCGGGTATCGCGCAGTTCGCTCCAAGGATACGGAAATTTCGTTTTCTCCATGCGCTTGCCGGCGCCGTTTTCAAAGGGCGCGACCAGGTCGACCAGGTGCGAATAACAGCCGTGCCCTTCCACCGCGGTGTAGGTTCCGTACTCCTCGTCGCCGATGTGGAACTGGACCGGCACGCGCTCGGCGGCGGCCACGCGCCGCGCCTCCTCGATCCAGCCGGGCGGCGAGTTTTTCGCAGTCCAGATATGGATGTTCAGCGTTTTCGCCAAGAGCACGGCTTCCCGAGGCGACCCCAAGCCCGGCGCTTCCACCTGTATGGAGAAAACGTCCGCGCCGCGGGGAATGGCACTGCGCGGCGCACGGGCCGCCGGACGCGCCGGCATCCGCGGTTCGCGTTTGAGCAGGCGCAACGAGTCCAGCGCGTAGAACGTAGCGAGTGGATTGGGTTCACCGCCCGGCCTGTCCTGGAAGCCGCCTTCAGCGGTCAGCAGCGAGTCGATCCAGCGGCCGCACTCCTCGGGCTGTGCGGGCTGCGCGCCGAGCTTGTCGAGAATCTGCAAGGCGCACCAGGTATAGGCGATGTCGTCCACGGCGCCCAGCTCCGCGTCCGGCGCATAGGTGAAGCCGCCGCTTGGAAGCTGGCATCCGCGCACCCACTCGGCCAGACCGGGCGCGGGCGGCAGTTCGATGCCCAGACACTCGCAGGCCAGCAGGCCCCAAAGCGTATTCATGACGTGCCCCGGGCTGCCGTCTTCGGCCGGGGTCGTGTTGAATGTTCCGTTCTTCCGCCGGCGCGCCTGAAAATAAACGCGCCAGGCGTCATCGTCCGGAGAAGGAGACAAGCCGAGCAGGTGACGGACGCGCACGGCCATCGCCTGGTGCTGGAAGACGGGATTGCCGCCGAGCTCATACTGCCGGGTGAATTCGGCCGGCTGTTTCCACGTGGACGCCAGCGAGCGGAAGCTGTCGATGGATTCGCCAAGCCACAGCAGCGTCTGCACCTGCTCGAAATCCAACCGCCACAGCGGGCGATCCTTGCGCCGGATCTCCGGAACCGGGTAGTTGTCCCGCACAAAGCTGGCCACGGCTGCCGCATCCGGCACGGGAAGCCCGAGCAGCCGGTAGCTGCCCACCACACCAAAGGTGGGCGTCACATGAGCGATCACGTCGGACGCCCAGCCGTAGCCCCCTTCCGGGCGGCGGTGCGTCTCAAGGAAGGCCGCAATGCGCTTGCGAAGACTTTCAGACAAGGGAGCCGCGACGGCGGATCCCGCCGCCGCGGCAAACAGCGCTAACCACGAGCGTCGCGTCTGCATGGATCGATTGTTCCCGGAAGGACGTCAAAAGTCCAGCCGCGCCACAATCTGAACGCTGCGATTGCCGCTGACGCTCGTGACTTGCCCAAACAGGGGACTCTTGATGTCTGTATTGATGCCGCCCAGTTGATGGCGGTTGAACGCGTTCAGGAATTCGCCGCGAAGCTGGATCCGGTAGCGCTCCTTGACGCGTATGTTTCTCATCAGCCCCAAGTCTTCGCTGATGGTGCCGAATCCACGGATGGTGGTGTAGCGCACCGCCGCATTCCCGAGCGTAAGCGGCGCGGGGTCCGAGAACAGGCTCTTGTTCACGTAGGTGTTCTCCGGCGCCGCGGTATTGGCGAAATTGAACGCGCTCTTGTCGTAGCCGGAGGCGCGCATGTTGCCCGCCGCAATATTCGGCCGCTGGCCACCGTTCCAGCCGTTGGGCATGGGGCTGGAAGCGCCTCCGAACCCGAGCGGCGCGCCGCTGTAGTAGTTGAAAATGCCGGAGACCGACCAGCCTCCGAACACGGCATCCAGCACGCTGGAGCCGAGTCCCCAGCGGCGGCCCTTGCCGAACGGCAGGTCCCATTGCACGTAGCCCTTGAACATGTGCGGAATGTCGAAGGAAGCCGGGGCCTTCTCCAGCTTCAGGTTATAGACATCCATCGGGCCGCTGTTGTCGCCCAGGAAGGAAGACTCGGTGTTGCTCAGGGTCTTGGACCAGACATAATTGGCGTGCATGCTCACGTTGGCGCCGAGCTGCTTGTCCAAAGTCACCTGGAGCGAATGGTAGGTGGAGAATCCCCTGTTGGAACCATACGGCGTCACAGTCGACAGTCCCTGCAACTGCGGAAACTCGCGGAGCGCTCCGGCCACCGTACCGGAATAACCCGTGAACGGGTAACGAACGCCGTTGGCCTCGGCTTCCTGTGCGTTCCGCACGGGATTCGGCAGCCTGGTCCCGTACTCGGTGAGCACCGAAGCGGGAAGTTGATTGAGCCGGCCGAGCTGTTCGTTCCGCAGGCGCGTGCTCTTGTTTCCCACGTATCCGACGTCCAGCACCATGTTCCAGGGGAGCTGCCGCTGCAAATTGAAGTTCCACTGCTGGGTGTAGGGCGATATGCCGTAGTTGGGATCGATCATTGAGGGGCTACCGCCGCGGTTGCCGCGGGAGACATCCATTACAGGCGGCAGATAGCGGTCTGTGGGGAACCCGTCGTCCCAATTGAAAATTCCGCGCCACGGCTCCACCGGGTTAGCGGACAAAGAGTAGCTTCCCTGCCAGGCGAACGCGCTGGCGCCCGGGATGGCGCTGTATCCGTTAAACAGGTCGCCTTCGAAAAAGATGCCGTAGGCCGCCCGCACGGTCCACTTGGGGAACGGCTGCCAGGCCAGGCCGATGCGCGGAGAGAACTCGCGGTAGCGCTTCTGGCCGAAGTATCGGGAGCCGGTGCAAATGTCGCACTTGCCTGCGAAGTCGTAGGCGCCGGGATAGCCGCTCTCCGGATCGAGCTTGGTGGGGTTCCAGCTGGCGATCCGGTCAGCCACTTCGAAATAGGGCGGCTGGAATTCCCACCGCAGTCCAAGGTTGAGGGTCAGGCCGGGCCGGACCTTGAAGTCGTCCTGGATGAAAAGCGCGTAGTAATGCCTGCGCCCACCCAAGCCGACGGGAGCTGCCAGTCCCGCGCTGTCCACGATGCCCAACAGATAGGACGCGAAGGAGAAACCGGTCTGCGTGCCGGCAAAGGTCGCGTTGGGAATCGCCGTGGCTCGCGCGTTGAAGTTAAAGCTGCCTCCCTTCGAGCCGCGGACGTTGAACTGGTTGCGCCGGTGGTCAAAGCCCCACTTGAGGAAGTGGCGGCCGGACGCCCGGCTGAATGTGGCCGCTACTCCCGAGCCCCCGTACACCGACAGATTATGGGCAACGGAGCCGGCATTGGTCAGGCTGACGAAAGGACCGCCGCCCCAGTTGACCTCGGGATACCCTTGGGTGCTCAGGTCCTTGATGCCGAACACCTGGGCCCCGTCAACATCCAAATGAACCGTGGCTGTCGGATTGACCATGCGGTTCCAGGAAACGGTGACGTTCATCAGCGTCTGCGGCGTAATTGTCCAGTCGTAAGCGGCTCGCGCCAGGTAAGACCGGATGGTCTGCCAGCGCGCCTTCGACAGCGGGCCGCCCAGACGGTCGTTCACATCCCACATGCCGCCCTGTCCAAGCTGGAGCCGCGGCCGGTGAGTAATAGCGAAAGACCCGGTGAGTTTGCGCAGCGAGTCCAGGATCTGGTCACCCTTGACGGAAAACTGGTGCTGATCGAACTCCGGAGTGTTGTTCGACGGGAAGACGCCGTTATTCTCGAGCGGGATGAGCCCGTCGGCGCCCCGGATGGTCGGAGTATAGTGGCGCTTCGCGATCTCGTTCACCCGCTGAGAGACCTGGCTAAACCGCGACTTCGGGATTTGGTTGTTGGGAAACATCTCGCCGATCCATTGCCCGTCGGGCAGGCGCCGGAACGTTGCGGGGTCGTAGATGGCGCCGCGGAGCACAGGGCGCCCCAGCGCGTCGGTCTGCGGGATTGCCGGACCTAGCAGGCGGCTGAAGTCGCCTTCGTAGAATTCGGGCAATGGCAGCGTACGGTTGGGTGCGCCGAAGCCAAGCGTGCGCTCCCGGTACCGCTCGTAGGCCACATAGAAGAAGGTCCTGTCGTGCCCGTCGTAAAGCTTCGGCAAGTAAACCGGACCACCGAAGGAAGCCGCCCAGTTTTGCCGGCGGTCCAGGGACCGCTTCTGCCCGTTAAACTTGTTCGTGAACGTGTTGGCATTCAGCGCCTCATTGCGAAGGGCCCCGTAGAGGCTGCCGCGAACGTGGTTGGCGCCCGACTTCATGACGAAGTTGAACACGCCGGCCTGCATGCGGCCATACTCGGCGGACATCCCGCTGGTCTGAACGCGGAATTCCTCGACCGATTCCATGGAAACCGATGACTCGCCGAAGTGTCCGGCGCGGTAGGTGCTGACGCTGGCCCCGTCCAGCAACACCTCTTTGGACGCCGTAGTCGATCCGTTAATGTGCCCGATCCAGGAGGTGCCGATCACGCCGGGCGTCAGGCTGTAGGCGAACGCCTCGGGCGACCGCGCGCCGGAAATACTCAGCGGCAGATCGACGATGCTGGCGTGGGAAAGCGAGGTGCCCACCTGCGGCGAGTCGGTCTGGATGCGGGCCAACTGGGCGGTAACCTCGACGGTCTCCGTCACAGCGCCCACCTCCAGAACGGCATCCACACGGAGCACGTCGGTCGCCCCCAGTTTCAAATCGGGGGCTACGAACCGCTTGAAGCCGCTGGACTCCACGGAAACCTCGTAGGTCCCCACCGGGAGATTGGGCAGTGTGTAGACGCCGGCGTCGGTCGACTGGCTTTCGTAAACCGCGCTGGTCGCTGTGTTGCGGGCCTGGATCCGGGCGCCCGCAATCACCGCCCCTGTGGAGTCGGTCACTGTGCCGGTGATCGTGCCGCGGTTGAGCTGCGCCACGGCCGATACGGCGATTAATACCGTAAGAATGGTAACGGTTATCAATTTCCTGAGCGTGGAAACATTCCTCACGTCTGCTGGTTTGGTCATAGGCTGAAGTTAGCCCGGAAGGGATCCAAGCGCCGCTAAAATTTGACTAAAATCTGTTTTGAGGAAATCAAAGGTGTGCCAGGGTCAGGGGTAAAAGGGTCAGGGGTAAGGAAGGTCTACCGCTTTGGGCCATTTCGCACTGACCCCGAAGGCAACAGGCTTTGGGACGGGGACCAACCGGTTCCGCTCACCCCGAAGGTTTTTCAACTCCTTACGTTCCTGATCGAGAACCGGGACCGCGTCGTCAGCAAGAAAGAGCTGCTGGAGACGATCTGGCCGGACTGCGTGGTGACGGAGGCCAACGTCACGCAGAACGTGTCGACGCTGAGGAAGGCCCTCCAGGAAGGGGAACTGGAGCACAAGTTCATTGCCACCTTCCCAAAGAAAGGATACCGGTTCGTCGCGGACGTGGTGGAGGAAACGGTTGAGCCCGACACCGAGGCGAGGCCCCAGCAAGCTGTTAAGCCGGCAAGGCGTTTTCGCTTCGGGCTCTGGGCTGCCCTTGCCGCCGGGGTGGTTGCGGCTTTGGGCGCGACCCTGATGCTCCGGCGGCCCGACCCGCTGCCCGTGGACGCCGGCGTTGCAATTACCCATCTGCCGGGGCGCGAGTATCAGCCGGCGATCTCCCCGGACGGGAACCGCGTAGCCTTCGTCCACCACCCGAAATCGGAGATCGCGCTGCGGATCGGAGTCGTGGACCTTCGCACGCCGACGGAGCCCATCCTGCTCGGTTTGCCGGACCGGGACGCGGTAAGTCCGGCATGGTCCCCGGACAGCCGCAGGCTGGCTTATCTTCAGGTTCGCGAAAACGGCGTGTTCGTGACACTGCAGGAAATTGGCGGCGAGCCTGTTTACCTGATGCAGGTCCCGGGCAGGCGGGACGACCTTTTGGAAAGGCAGCTCGACTGGTCGCCGGATGGCCGTTACCTGGCAGTATCCACCCAGCGCTCCCGGGACGCGCCTTTCAGCATCAGCCTGATTCACATCGCCCAGCGCAGCATTACGCCGCTCACGGCGCCGGACCCGATCACCGACGGCGATTTCGAGCCGCGGTTCTCTCCGGACGGCCAGCGGTTGGCTTTCCTGAGAATCCGTTCCCGAAGACGCATGAGCGCCTTCGTCATGGAGCTGCCCGCCGGTGTGCCTTACGAAGTGACCGGAAGCGAGCAGCCGATCGGAGGGCTGGATTGGACCCCCGACTCGACGTCGCTGGTGCTGAGCGCGGTGCGGGACGGCGTGTCACGCGTCTGGGTGGTGCCGGCAGAGAGCGACGAACCTCCCTGGACTCCCACTTCGCTGATAACGCTGTACCCCGTGCAGATTTCAGTCAGCCGGACCACTGGCGCTATGGTGACCGCGCTGGCACAGCCGGACGAGAATATCTGGCGCGCACCCCTGGGAGAAAAAGGCCTCCTGGCCGATTGGGAGCCATGGATCGCGTCCACCCGAAACGACTGGTTTCCCACCTTCTCCCCTGACAGCCGCCGGGTTGTGTTCCTTTCGGATCGCTCCGGGAAACCGCAGCTATGGTTGAAAGAACCCGATGGTCGTGAACGCCAGCTCACCACCGGCGACCTGGATCCGAACTACGGCTCATGGACCGCCGACGGTAGCCAGATCGTTTTTTCCAGCCTCGCCCGCCGCCAGGCGTTCCGGATCGGCGTCACAAGCGGTTCCCCGACAGAAATCCCCATCGAGAACGGCACGGGCGCCCATGTGGCTGTGACCCCCGACGGTACGTCCGTGCTGCTGACCCGCAGGTTCTACCTCTTTCAAGCACCCATGACCGGCGGGAAGACGAAGCTGTTGACCGATCAGGGGGGCTATCCGCTGCGCGTTTCCCGCGACGGGGAGTGTGTTTACTACGCCCGGAACCGCTTCAGCGAACAGATCTGGCTCCTACACCGCCTGAGCGGGAAGACCGAACAGGTCGTGGACCGGTTGAAGGCAGGATGCTGGGCTTGCTGGTCGGTCAACGACCGGTGGCTCGTCTACGTGATGGAGGGCGAAGCGGGGCGTCCGGCGCGGATCATGCGGATGGACCTGGCATCGCGCCGCTCGGAATCCCTGGGAGACTTGCCGTGGCGCCTTCCGGCCTTCGGACGCGGAGCGCTGGCGCTGGCGCCGGACGGCAACTCTCTGTTAGCGGTCGTTGGGGAAGCCGGAAACGGCGACATCTTATTGGCGCAACACACGCCTTGGAAATAGTGACCGCAGAGTTGCGCTCGACGACGAATCTGTGAAGCACGTCCACGGCGCAGCATACGCCTTGGAAAAGTGAATGCATTCCATCCATCCGCGCAACTACAACGCGCTGAGTTCAAGAGATACGGATTCCGCGGGGCCTTCACTGAGCGTTACTTCCTTGCCCGCGGAGAGAAGGGCCATCGCCATATCGGACCTTTCGAGTCGCCGCGGCGCGGAACTCTCGATGGCGGCAACCCGGTATGTTCCCGCGGGCAGTCCCTGAATCTTGAAGTTTCCATCCTCGCCGGCGGCGGCAGATGTGAAGACGGGGTGTTTGCCGCCCCGGAGCACCAGCGGCGACGAAACCACGAGAACCAGCACCCCGCAGCACCTGGGAGTTGTCAATATCTCGAACTTTACCCTCGCAGCCTGAGGGTAGACGGCCGGCTGAGCCCTCCCCTCAGCCGAACGCCGGTGTATACTGGCCACACCATGAAACGCTGGGGACTCAGGATTCTGGCCGTGCTTGGCGGCCTCATCATTCTACTTGCCGCGGCCGGTCTGGCCGCGCGGTCGCTCATCTCGGACTCGGCGAAGGATGTTCTTGTGTCTTCGCTGGCTGAGACGCTCAATGTTCCGGTGACAGTCGGGGCTGCGGAGTTCGATCTGGTTGAGTTCCTGAAGCTTCAACCGGCCGTCTCTCTGACCGAGATCACCGCCGGCAATCCGCCCGGTTTCCGTGGCAGGCATCTGCTGGAGGCGCAAAGAATGAACGCCCAGGTGCGCCTGCTGCCGCTGTTGAGGAGGAGAATCGAGGTCCGCTCCATCGTGTTCGAGCAGCCCCGCATTATCGTGGAGAGCAACGCGCAAGGCGTCACCAATATCGAGGCGTTCGTCAAGGGGATCGGATCGAAAGAGCGGCCGGCGGCGGCGCCGGCCAACGGCAGCCAGCAACCCCATGAACTGGCGATCGGCGAGATGCGGGTCGACGAGGGCGTGATCGTTTATGGCGGCAGACCCTTGGTGGAGGGGATCAACCTTCGCGTGCGCGATTTCGCGGAGGGTCAAAGCGCGCGCATCGAGCTTGGCGCAAGGCTTTTCGGCGGCAATAACTCGCGGGTGAAGCTGAACGGCAGAGCCGGTCCGTTCGCCGCCGACGCGCTCCCGCTGGACGCCACGCTCGCGCTGGATATCGCGCCGGCCGAAATACCGGCCCGCCTGCGCCGCGAGCAGTTCGGCTCGTTTCTCGGAGCGCCGGGTTCCAAAGCGCGCGCTGGTTTGCAGGGCACCGTGAAGGGCGATCTGTACGGAACCGTCAGCGGCCCCGCGAAGCTCACGCTTTCGGACGTCATGATCGGGAAGGACGACAAACACGTCCTGCCTCTTGCCGGCGAGGTTCCGATCACGTTTGCCGCGTCGCGGCTCATGTCGTCCCCGGCGTTCCAATTGAAGATTGCCAAAGCCAGGCTTCAGCTCGGCACGGGCGAGTGGAACGGCGAGGCCGAGTTCCGCCTCCGCGGGACGGAGTTGAGCGGCAGCAGCCGCGGCTCGATCCGCAACGTGGACATCAACGAGCTGGCGGGAGCCTTCACTACCGCGGAGGGGAAGATTTACGGCGTGGCGGAAATCCCCACTTACTCGGTGAAGTTCTCCGGCAAGAACGCCGATCAGATTCGCGATTCGGCGGCGGGCGCCGGCAAGCTCACGGTGACGAAAGGCCGGATCGCGGCGCTGGACATGCTTGCCTCGATCCAGCGCGCACTGAACCAGTCAGGAGACTCGGCGGCTGGTGAGACGCCATTCACAACCCTGGTGAGCGACTTGAACATCGGGCAGCGCCGGCTCGACCTCAGCGGCGTGCTGCTCGACAGCCCCGCGTTACGGCTCGCCGGCCGGGGTTGGATCGGCTTCGACCAGAGCCTCGACTTCGACCTCGAAGCCCGCGTCACCGGCGCCACGGCACGCCTCGTAAGCCAGGTAACTCGGCGCCCGCAGACGGACGAGGCCGCCATCCCGGTAAAGGTGACCGGGACGGTGAACTCCCCCCACGTCCGCCCGGACGTCAGAAAGCTGGCCACCGGCGCCGCCGAGAGTCTTTTCAGGTCCCTTCTAAAAGGGAAGTGAGATTTCTGGCGAGTTTCAGGTCACTCGTAAAGGGGAAGTGAAGTTTTCATGACGTAAGCGCGAACTCTGACGCCCGCTCCGGCGTTACCAATTGCATGAGCGCGGGAAGTCTGCTCGGAAATGTAAGGTACGCCGTCCGCACGTTCTCAAAATCTCCCGGTTTGACCTGTGTCGCCGTGCTGGCCCTTGCGCTCGGCATAGGCGCGAACACGGCCATATTCAGTGTTGTAAACGCGGTTTTCATTCGCCCGCTGCCCTATGCCGATGCCGGGCGGCTGGTGGAACTCTCCGAAGAGCACCGCCTGGGCCGCCGGATGTCGGTCTCCTATCCGAACTATCTCGACTGGCGTAAACAGGCCGATGTGTTTGAAGCAATGGCGGCCCACGCCGTCTACGACGGCACGCTCATGGCGTCTGGAAACGCCGGGCGCATTCAGGTAGGCTACTTTGGCGCGGACTTCCTGCGCGTGCTCCGCGTCGCCCCGCTGCTCGGCCGCGATTTTCCCGAGGAAGACGACCGGCAGGGCGCGGAGCCCGTCGCTATCCTCACCCACCGCTTGTGGCAGACCCGCTTCGGCTCGGATCCCGCCGTGCTCGGCCGCACCGTCACGATCGACCTGCGAAGCTACACCATCATCGGCGTGCTTCCGCCCGAGTTCACTTTCTACCGCCCGGTGGACGTGCTCATCCCATCTCTGACGCTATCGTCCGGGCCGTGCTCTACCTGCGCGAAAACCACAACAGTGTTTGGGTCATCGCCAGACTGAAGGAGGAGGCGACGCTGGAGCAGGCGCAGTCGCAGATGAGCACCATCGCGGCCCGGCTCGAAAAGACGTACCGCTGCTGACGGGCGTGCTGTTCGGGCTCGTTCCCGCAGTGGACGGCTGGCGCGTCAACCTCATCCCGCGGCCGCCTGCGCGACGCGCTGGTTGTTTCCGAGATCGCGCTGGCGCTCGTGCTGCTGGCGGGCGCGGGCCTGTTGCTCCGCACGCTCAACCATCTGATGAACGTCCGGCTCGGCTTCCAAACCGAAAACATCCTTACCGCCCGCGTAAGCCTGCCCGATGCCGATGCAATCACGCCCGTTCAGGCGTCCCTGTTTTACGACCGGCTGATCCAGCGCGTTCAGGAAATGCCCGGAGTAAGAGCGGCCGGAACGATCAGCCACATACCGCTGGGCGGGTCCTACGCCAGCGCGGTGTTCTACCGGGCGGACCAGCCGGTTCCGCCGCGCGGACAGTTCCCCGCCGCCGATCAACGCTGGGCGACGCCCGAATACTTCAGTGCGATGGGAATCCCGCTGCTCCGCGGCCGGCTTTTCACGCCCGCCGATGGCCGGATCGGCAACTTCACCCGCGACAAGCTGCTTGACTGGTTCCGGTCCACTTCCTTTTCGGTGGTGATCAACGAGACGATGGCGCGCCGCTTCTGGCCAAACGAAGACCCCATCGGCAAGAGTTTCCGCTTCGGGTTTCCCGAAATGAAAGGCTCGCTGCTGACAATCATCGGCGCCGACATGGTACTTCTCGGGCTATCAGGCGCCGCGGCAGAACAAGACGCTGGTGGTACGAACGGCGGGCCGGCCCGAGGCGCTCATTTCCGCCGTGCGCCGCATAACGGCCGAGCTCGAGCCGGCTGCTGTGGTGTCCGAGGCGCGCACGGTCGAACAGCTCGTATCGGAGTCGGTGGCTCCGCGCCGGCCGAACATGTTGCTGCTGGGGATCTTCGCGGGCCTTGCGCTGCTGCTGGCTTCGGTGGGGACTTACGGAGTGATGGCCTACGCGGTGAACCGCCGCAGCCACGAAATCGGGGCCCGGCTCGCCATGGGCGCGACGCCTCTGGACATCATGCGCCTGGTGCTCGGCAGAGCCGCGCTGCTCGGCGCTCTGGGAATCGCTATCGGGACCGCCGCTGCGGTCGCCCTGACCCGGCTCATCTCGGGGATGTTGTACGGAGTGAAGGCCACCGACCCGCTCACCTTCGCATCGGTTGCCGTGGTGCTCTTCGGAGCGGCCCTGGCGGCGAGCTTCATGCCCGCGCGAAGGGCGACGCGAATATCGCCGCTTGCAACGCTGCGGAGCGAATAGCCCTTGCTATTCCTTCTCCGGCGGCATCTGGTAGACGTAAATCGTGTGCGTGCGGTTGGTGGCCGACACGGTGTCTACCTTGATCGGCTTCCAGCCGCGCATCTTGAAGTCGTGGGAAACGACGCGCGCGCCGGGGCGCAGGTTCGCCTCCAGCAACGGCTTCAGGCGTTCGTTGGAACTCGTCAACAGGTACAGGGTCACTACGTCGGCGGGCTTCAGATCCACTTGTAGAAGATCGCCCTCGATGATGTTCACCCGGTTGGTGAGACCGAGGGCCTTCACCTGTTCGCGGGCTTGCCGCGCCAGTTCCTTCGATATCTCGACACCGACGCCTTTGGCCTTAAACACCCGCGCGGCGGTGATCACGACCCGCCCGTCGCCGCAACCCAGGTCGTAGACCGTCTCGTTAGGCTTGATATCCGCGGCTGCGAGCATCCGCTCGACCACAACCTGCGGCGACGGCACAAAGGGCGCGAGGCGCTCCGGCTGCGGGCGTTGGGCCAAAGCCGGGGAAAGCGCCGCGGATACGAAAAGCACAAGAATCAGCAAGAAATTCTGCATATTTACTGCGAGGCCGCTCCGGACGTGCGGCGTCCCTCCCTGAACTTCACCGCTTTCGAAACGATTTCGCTCACGGCCGTCCAGAGGTCACGCGGGCGCGAAATCGTATACTCATAACCCCTGAAAAACCTCACGGCGCGGCCGATCGCGTCCCGCCACGGGGTTTCGCGCGGTTGCAGGTTGTAATTCATGTAGAATACCGGATACTCGACTTCTCCCACTTCCTGCAACGACTCCCGCGGCACGCTCTCGTCCACCAGAGCCTTCGGGCCGGCGAAAATAAGCGCGTCGGGACGGTCCTCGCCTCCTACTTCCTGTTGGATGAGATTGGCAAGGAAGTCCGTTTCGCCGTTTTTCTTGCTCAGGCGCTTCAGATCCACCGTGCCCAGGTTCAACGACCGCAGCGCCTCCCCAAGCGCAGGAAAATCAATGTAATCCGAGTACTCCTGCCGGTAAAGGATGCGCTGCTCCTGCAAATTAAAGGCAACCAAAGAAAACTTTCCGATATGGGGGTCCCTGGCGAGCGTGCGCAGCATCGATACCAGCGCCGCCGTATCCAGCGGCTGAACGATTGCTGCCGTTGCGTTGTGCGGCGCAAAATTCAGCATCACTTTCACGTTCAGCAGAGGCTCGTTCTGCACCCGTTCGACCGGCGGTTCCTGCTGAAATGATTCCGGTTCCGCCGCCTGCACGACGCCCGGCTCAATCGAGAGCACGAGAGGCTTATCCCTCGCAGACAGTTCGGCCTCGATGTCCCAATATGCGGAACAGACACGTTCGCTGCGGTCCCGCATCAGCCAGTCGACGTGATATTTGCCTTCGCCGACATCGAAAGCGCCCTGCAGGTAGGCGTTTCCCGAGGCGTCATCGCGCAGCGGCGGCACCTGCACGCGCTGAACGAACAAGTACGGATCGTCTTTGCGGTTTTCCGGCGTCACCCGGAAAATCATCGTCAGCGAGTTGTCGGTCCCCGCCAGTTCCTTCAGGGGCACGCTGACTTCATAGCCGGCATGAAAGCGAAGATCGAATCCGAGCGTTGGCTTAACGGGTGTAACCGTGCAGGGAAGGTCCTTACGGGGCTCCTGGGTCTCTAAAACCGCCAAATCGGTGGGGAACATGCGCACTGTGCCTCCCGGACCGGAACCCACGAGAGGGCTCTGGCCGGACAGGCCGAAAGGCAGAGCCGCCGTCATCAGTGCGCAGAGCAGCCTGGAGTGGATTCTTCCGCAAGGCATCGCCATCTTCCGGAACCAAGCTGGCTTTCGAATATACATTGTAGCTCCCGCTCACCCCTTGACAATGCCTTTCATGCGGCACAGCCATCCCGCACCCCCACCTGCTCTGCTTCTATTATCGGTCCTTCCGTGACTGCGGAACATGAAAAAGACCTGCCGATCTTGAAATCAACTTGTGGTACAGTTCTAGGGAATATGGCATCCCGAAGCGTAAATAAAGTCATTCTGATCGGCCACTTGGGCCGGGACGCCGAAACGCGGTTCACCCCCGCGGGCGCAGCCAAGACCACCTTTTCGGTAGCCACCAACCGCCGGTGGAAGGACCAGCAAACCGGTGAGTGGAAAGAGGAAACGGACTGGCACAACGTCGTGCTCTGGCGCCAGGAGAACGTGGCCAACTATCTCACCAAGGGGGTGCAGGTCTACGTTGAAGGGCGTTTACAGACCCGCAACTACGAGGACAAGGACGGCAAGAAGGTCTATATCACGGAAGTCGTGGCCGATAACGTGATTCTGCTGGGCGGCCGCGGCGCCGGAGCCGATGTCGGAACCGGGATGTCGGAGCCGGTTTCCGCGCCCGGAGGGGCGCAGCGTACCCAGCGGCCTTCCGCCCCCGCAGCGGACGAAGATCCTTTCAGCGCTACCGACGACGATATCCCGTTCTAGCCTGTGCGCGGACCGTGCGGCGCCGGGCGCAAGCGGCGCAAGCCCTGCCCCGGCGGGCAGCCGGTCCCCCACCCCGGCGCAGAAGGCTACTCCAGCATGTCCAGCGCGGCTTGAAGTTCGTTGCGGGCGTGCTGGTCGCCGATGCGCGATGCCGCTTCGATCCCCTGCTGGTACATGGCCCGCGCTTCCTCGATCCGCCCCAGCTTCTCCAACGTCTGCCCGCCGTGAAAGTAAGCGTAGGCATAGTCCGGATTGTGCGTGATGAGCTCGCGGTACTCGGTCACGGCGTCTTCCAGGCGGCCCGACTTTCCATACTCCATCGCCAGTCCGTAGCGAGCCAGAGTATTCTTCGGGTCCTGCGCCAGAATCTTCCGGAGCAGTTCAAGACGTTCATTCATCATCGGTTTTCCAGGAAGGGAGCACCATCTATGTTAATATACCTGCGATGGCGTGTCCTTATTTTTACCCTCAGAAACGATTCGCGGATAAGGGAAAGCACCCCCGGCTGCCGCTGGGCGACCCTTATGAAGGGCTTTGCATGGCGGACCCCATGCGAAGCTGGCGCCCGGAAGAGAGCGTGCTTCGTGAATCGTGCAATCTGGGCTATGCGCGCGGAAAGTGCGAGCGGTTTCCCGCCGGAGCCGGCCCGGACGCCATTCGTTTCAGTGTTACCGGCGATCAGAACGGCTTACTGAAGATCTTTTACGTTTCCGAGCAGAATCATAAGGCGGTCGAGTACGGCACCCTCGAATACTCGGTAGAAGAAGGCAAGCTGCTCAACGCCGGAACTAATGAGTTGCTGCACGGGCAGGTGCAGGCGTACGTGGAAAGCTATCTCCGCCGCCAGCGCGAGCCCGAGGAGCTGGCGAAAAACCCGCACCGCCGCTGAATCGTGCCGTGAACCAATCGAGATTCGTTCCCAAGACCGGCATTCCGCCAAGCCCGAAAGAGGACTGTCTGGCTCCCCGCCCGGTCCGCGAATCCAAGTCCGTGCACTCCGAGTTTGTGCTGCCGAACGACGCCAACGGGTTCGGCTTCATGCTCGGAGGCAAGGTAATGCACCTGGTCGACCTGGCTGCCGCCATGGCGGCGATGCGGCATGCCCGCCGCCCCGTCGTCACCGTCTCGGTCGACCACATGAGCTTCCTGGAGCCCGTTCATATCGGGCAGCTCGTGCTTCTGTACTCTTCCGTGAACCGGGTATTCCGGACATCCATGGAGGTGGGCGTCAAGGTTTTCGTCGAGGACCTGATGACGGGCGAGCGCAAGCACACGTCCTCCGCCTACCTTACCTTCGTGGCGATTGACCCCTCGGGAAAACCTATTCCCATTCCTCCGGTAATTCCAGAGACCGACGAGGAGAAACGCCGTTTCGAGGAGGCGGGAAAACGGCGAGCGTACCGCCTCGAATTAAAGAAGCGGTACGCTAAATAAACCGCGCGGACGACTTACCCAGTCAGTTTGTACATGTATTTAATGCTGGGCTTATAGATCAGAAGGTTTGGCTGCCCTTCCCGGTGGACTTTTAAACAGTTTTTGTCGTACCACTCGATAACGCCTTCAAGAGTCTCCCCGTCCTGGAGAACGAACACCATCGGCGTCTTCGCCTGCATCTGCTTCACATAGTAGAAATTCTCCGCGTTCGTTTGCTCAGGAGGAATCGGCTTCTTCTGAGTGGGAGTGTTCCGGCGGTTTGGAGTATTCGCCTGGTCCTTCATTTCTACTAAAGACGGACGGATCAATCTGCGGTTGGCAGGCTCCATAGCAGGCCTCTCCTTTTATAAAGAACTATTAATTACATGTATCGCGGGGCTCGTACTTGGGAGCCGGGCGGTAAGCTTGGGCTTATGTCTTATGTATACGAATAACATAATGTGGCACTGGCCGCAAGCGCAAGTCGTCCAGCCAGATCCGGAACACCGAATTTGGCGCGCGCAGAAAAAGGGTCTGAATGGTCGGGCGGCGGCTACGCTTTCAAGCGCGGCTGGGGTTCGATTTCCCCCACCAGGGGGGCGGCGTACTCAAGGAATTCCGGCACGACGTCGCTGCCGCTCGGATGGATCCACTCTGAAGGGAACAGCCGCTCGGTATAGGCGACCTTTTCGAGATCGGCGAGCCCTGTCGTCGAGCGATACTTCGGGCCGGGCTCGCGGACCAGCGTCACCATCTTTTCCGTCTCACCGGAAACCGCCGCCCTGACCGCGGCGCGGCCGCACAGGCGCGCTTCCTCGCGATCCACCCTGGAGGCAAAGGCGGCGCTCGAACGGCCGAGCACGCCGGGCTTTTCGCTCCGGGTGCGCAACCCAAGGCCGCCGGCGATCAACTGCGCCAGCACGTGCGCGAGGTTGGCGGAAAGCCTGCGCTGGAAGCCGTCGGCGGCGAACTGGTCCGCGCCGAAGAATCCACCCTTGTCATCCTTCTGGCCCTCGCAGACCGCCACCACAGCATAGCCAAGGCGGGAATACACGCGGTCGACATCGGCCAGCAGCTTGTCCGGCGCCAGCGGCCGCTCGGGGAGATAGATAAGGTGGGGAGGGTCGTCGGGGTAATAGCGGGCCAGAGCCGTAGCCGCCACCAGCCATCCGGCGTTGCGCCCCATCACCTCGACAACGCTCACGCGCCGCGGAAGCTGGCGCAGGTCCGAACCGATGTCCCGCAGCGCGCTGGCGAAGAAGCGCGCAGTGGAGCCGTACCCGGGCGTGTGGTCGGTCTCGGCCAAATCGTTGTCGATCGTTTTGGGGATGCCGATCACGCGCAGGTCATAGCCCGCTTCCCGAGCCGTGCGGGCAATCCGCATGGCCAGATACATCGAGCCGTTGCCGCCGTTGTAAAAGAAATAACGGATATTGCGCGCCCGGAAGACGGCCAGCGCGCGCTCGTAATCCTCATCGCGAACTTCCCGGCGGCAGGAACCGAGCGCGGAGCCGGGCGATTCGGCGATGGCCTCCATGAGCGCCCGATCCTGCTTGTACAAATCGACGAAGTCTTCGTTGAGGACTCCTTCGATGCCGTGCCGCGCGCCGTAAAGAGCAGTGATCTGACTATGACACCGGCACTCTTCCACCACGCCGGCAAGGCTTGCGTTCATGACGATGGTCGGGCCGCCCCCGTGAGCAACCACCGCCGCGCCACGCGGCCCTTTCATGCGGTTCCTGACCTCAGCTCCATGATCAACGCATCCAGCGCGATGTTCTTTTGAATGTTCCGGCGCACCAACTCGGCCAGCTCGTCCACTTTGGCGACCGCCTTTCGCATCCAGCGGAAGCTCACGCGCCCGGCCAGCGCCGCGAGCCTCTGCCGCACGTGCATATTCCGTATTTTTCCGCCGCCGTACTGAAGTTGGAGGATGTCCGAAAGCAACGAATACAGCGTCCGCAGCAGAGGCTCGAGCTTCTCCGCACGGGCGGCGGGCGACTCGGCGTAGCTGACCCAGGAGGCGAACGGCGCAAGGCCCGCGGCCGTTTCCAGCAGCGCCAGCATCGCCTCGCAGCGGCGGTCGTAAGCCTCCAGATCGATCGAGACAGCCAGGCCCGGACTCCCCTGCGCCAGCGCGATCCGCCGTTCGGCATTATCGAGCTTGCGCTCGGCGGCGAATTGACGCATCTCCTCGTCGGGGACCGGCCCCAAGTACAGCGGCACGGCGCGCGAACGGATGGTGGGCAGCAGGTCGTACAGGTTTGCGGCGGTGAGCAGCAGAATCAGGTGGGCGGGCGGCTCCTCCAGGGTCTTGAGAAGCGAGTTTGCGGCCTGCTCGCCCGCGCGGTCGATTTGATCGATCAGAAACACCCGCCGGCTGCCCTTCAGCGGCTTGAACTGGGCGCGCTCCCTGAGCAACCTCATCTGCTGGATCGAGATCTGCTGGAGCGGGCCGTCGGGAGCGAAGGTCACGAAGTCCGGATAGGAAGCAAACAGCAGCGGGTCCTGATTACGCTTGTCGGCGGGCCACTTCTCGCGCTCGGCAATGGTCTCCAGGTTCTCCGGCCGGCTGAGATCGTCCCTTTCGATGAGTTCGGCGTGCCCGAGCAAACGCGCTGCAAACCGGCGCGCCAGCGTGGCCTTGCCTACGCCTTCGGGGCCGGCGAGCAGTATGGTTTGCGGGATGCGGCCGCTTTCGATCATGTTTTCCAAGGCCGCGGCCGCCGCGCGGTTGCCGAAAAAATTCTCAAACATGGACCTTGCTGATCAGCGGGCTGAGGACATTCCAGACGTCGGTGGCGACGGCTTCGGCGCCCGGCCGGCCGTCGATGACGTGGAACCGCCCCGGCTCCCGCGCCGCCATTCGTAGAAACGCCTGGCGGACGCGGCGATGAAACTCGACCGCCTGCTCGTCCATGCGGCTCTCGGCGCGGTCCAGGTTGCGTTCGCGCACACGGGCGAGTCCGGTTTCGACATCCACGTCGAGGAGCACGGTGGCATCGGGGACGAGACCGCGGCAGGCAATGCGGTCGAGCGCCTGAACGGCGTCTTCGCCCAAGCCGCGTCCGTAGCCCTGATAGGCCATCGAGGAATCCGTGAAGCGGTCGGAGAGAACGATGGCGCCTTTTTCGAGCGCGGGCAGAATCACCTCCTCGATGTTCTGCGCGCGGCTCGCGAAGTACAGCAGCAGTTCGGGCATGGGGCGCAAGTCCTGATTGGATGCATCCAGCAGAATGCGGCGGATGAGCTCGCCGATGCGCGTGCCGCCCGGTTCCACAGTTTCCACGACCGTGTGGCCCTCGCGCCGGAGACGCTCGGCAAGCAGCCGCATCTGCGTGCTCTTGCCGCAGCCCTCGCCGCCTTCGAATGTGATGAACAGTCCCTGGCGCTTGCCCCGTTCAGTCATAGACGTAGTGCAGCACTTTCTTCAGGTCTTCCCACGCCTCGCGCTTGGCGTTCTGGTTATACGGCCTGAGCAGATAAGAGGGATGGTAGGTCACCATCACCGGGATGTCGCGCCAGCGAAACCAGTTGCCGCGCAGCCGCGTGACTCCCTCGCGCCGGTTCAGCAGCGCCCTGGCCGCCGTACCGCCGAGAGCGCAGATAGCCTTCGGGCGGATCGCTTCCAGTTGCCGGAACAGAAACTGCCCGCAGATCTCCATTTCTTCCGGCTCCGGAGTCCGGTTGTTCGGCGGCCGGCACTTCACGACGTTGCAGATGTAGACGTCGGGACGCCGGATCGGCATGCCTTCACGCCGGGCCGTGCCGTCGATCATCTGGGTGAGCAACTGCCCCGCCCTGCCCACGAACGGGATGCCCTGCGCGTCTTCGTCCGCGCCTGGCCCTTCGCCAACGAACACGAGCTTTGCTTCCTCGTTGCCAACTCCGAAGACGATCTGCGTACGCTGCGCGTGCAGCGGGCAGCGGCGGCAGTCGCCTATATCGGCACGGATCTGCGCAAGCAGCACGCTCGGGGCAGCGGGCCTCTCGGCAGCAGGCGCAGCAAGGGCGAGTTGCTCGACAGCAGGTGCGGCGGCGGGTTGATCAACAGC
The DNA here is from genome assembly GCA_029776225.1 of Acidobacteriota bacterium. Lineage (GTDB taxonomy): Bacteria > Acidobacteriota > Terriglobia > Bryobacterales > Bryobacteraceae > Fen-330. The sequence goes on from JAKOTR010000029.1 coordinate 233,019, forward strand.
AGGTGCGGGGACTTCGGGCGCGGCAACACCGGGAGCCGCGCGCCTATAAAGAGTTTTCACACCCAGGTCCTGATAATACTCGAGGTATTGGCGCAGCAGCTCCGGATTCATTTCGTCGCAGGGAGCGCAGCGCGCAGCTTGAGAAGGTGGTCGAAAATGCGATCGGCAACTTCCCGCTTGGAGGCGCGGGGAAGCTCGACGGCTTCGCCGGTACGCAGCGCCAGGACGACTTCATTGTCGTCGGACCCGAAAGCGCGGTCCACGCGGTTTCCCACAATCATGTCGCAGTTCTTGGATTCGAGTTTGCGCCGGGCCTCCGGAAGCGGGTCGCCGGTTTCCGCGGCGAAACCGACGAGCAGGCGGTTGCCTTTCATGCGCCCGAGTTCGGAGAGTATGTCGGGGTTCGGTTCCAGGCGCAGCGTGAGGCCGCCTTCGCCTTTCTTGATCTTTTGGGGCGCCGGATCGGCCACGCGGTAATCGGCGACCGCGGCAGCCTTGATGACGATGGTGGCGTCCTCGAAGTGCGCCTTCACGGCGGCCCGCATCTGCTCAGCCGTTTGCACGTTGACCGTGGTGACTCCCGGCGGCGGGCAGAGATGGACCGGCCCGGAAACAAGGATCACCCGCGCGCCACGGGCGGCGGCCGCTTCGGCAATGGCGTAGCCCATCTTGCCGCTGGAGCGGTTGGAAAGAAAACGGACCGGGTCCAGCGGCTCTTCCGTTGGCCCTGCGGTGACCAGCACGGTTTCACCCGCCAGGTCGCGCCTGCGCTCCAGCACCGATAACACGGCCGCGGTAATCCGCTCGATTTCGGCAAGCCGCCCGGGACCCACCATGCCGCAGGCCAGAAAACCCTCTCCGGGTTCCACGATGACGTGGCCGCGCCCGCGCAGCGTTTCCAAATTGCGGCGGGTCGCCGGGTGAGTCCACATGTTCGTGTTCATGGCCGGCGCGATCACCACGGGACCGGTGAAGGCCAGGTACATGGTCGAGAGGAAATCGTCGGCGAGCCCGTTGGCGAACTTCGCCATCAGATCGGCGGTGGCCGGAGCGACAACCAGCGCCTCGGCTTCCTGCGCCACGCGGATGTGCTCCACGGCGCTCGCCAGCGTATCCTCACTCGACCCGGCAAACATGGAGGTGATTACTTTGCGGGCAGTGAGCGCGGCGAAGGTGAGCGGGCGGACGAACTCCTGAGCCGCGCGGGTCATCACGACCTGCACCGAAATCTCGCGCTCCATCAGCGCGCGGGTGAGTTCGGCGGCCTTGTAGGCCGCGATCCCGCCCCCGATGCCGAGGACGATATGGCGGCGGTTAACGGTCACGCTGGCCTGATCTTATCTTAGATGCTGTCGGGGGGCGCGTCTTCTTCCGTCTGCTTCTCGGGCGCCGGATCGTAGTATTTCACCAGCCCGCGGCGAACTTCTTCAATCGCCGTGACGGTGGGCTTTTTGGAAGTGGTCGGCAGGAATGGGCGCGCCCCGCTCTGAAGCTGCCGCGCCCGCTTGGCGGCAACAATAATGAAGCGGTAAGTGCTCTGTTCCGGATCGTCCGGAATCGCTGCAACACTGTTTTGGCGAGACGAATTGGCCATGGGCAAAACCTCTGTCGGATCTATCCAAAGGTCGCCAGGATGCGGCGGACCTCGCCGTCCATCCTGAAGCGGCGGACACGTTCGGCCTTCACGATGGAAGCCAGGGTGTCCGCGGATGTGTCCAGATCCTGGTTGATCAGCACGTAGTCGTACCGGCTGTAGTCCTGGATTTCCCTTGCCGCCCCCTGCAGACGACGCCGGATAACCTCTTCAGAATCTTCAGATCGGGCGCGCAGTCGCGCCTCCAAGTCGCTGCGTGAGGGGGCAAGGATAAATATGCCTACTGCGTCTGGAACCTTAGATTTTAATTGTGACGCACCTTGCACGTCGATGTCCAGTACCAGGTCCTTGCCCTCCGCCCGGGCCCGCTCAAGCCAGCTGCGGTGCGTACCGTAATAATTTCCAAAGACTTCCGCGTATTCCAGAAACTCGTCCCGGGCGATGGCGGCTTCGAACTCGGCCCGGGACACATAGATGTAGTCGCGGCCGGGCTGCTCCTGGCCGCGTGGCTGCCGCGTCGTGTAGGAGACCGAAAACAGCAGGTTGGGGTCCTGCTCGAGCAGCCGGCGCACGAGCGTCGATTTCCCCGAGCCGGACGGGGCGGAAATCACAAACACGATGCTCATTCCAGGTTCAGCCCCTGCTCCCGAATCTTTTCAATTTCGGCTTTCACGTTCAACGCCAGCTCGCCGATTTCCAGTCCCACTTCGCCGATGCCGGCCGATTTCGACAGGATCGTGTTGGTCTCCCTGTGCATCTCCTGAAGTAGAAAATCCAGTTTCTTGCCCACTTCGCCGCCGCCCTCCAACAGGTCGTTCAACTGGACGGCATGGACCTTAAGGCGGGTAAGCTCCTCGCTGATGTCGGAGCGGTCCACCAGATACGCGACTTCCTGGGCGAGGCGCTGCGGATCGATCGAGGTGCTGTTCAGCAGTTCCCCCAGCCTTTCGGAAAGCCGCGCCTGGAACTCGGGAACGGCGCGGGCACGGATTTCAGCCATCTCCCGCGCGTTGCGCAGCACGGTGGTATTCCGCGCCTTTATGTCGGCGGCGATTTCGGCGCCCTCCCGCTCGCGGAACTGGTTGAAAATTACGAGCGCTTCCTCCAGAGCTTCAACCAACTGCCGTTCGAGGTCCGGATCGGGCTCCTCCTCGCGGGACTCGAAAGCGCCGGGGATTCGAAGCGCCGCGTTCAGGTCCGGGTCTCCGGACAATCCATGCACGGCTGCCATGCGGCGGAAAGCGGTGATATAGGCCTCGATCAGGCTTTGATTCACGACGGAGGGCGCCGCCTCCCGAGAATCGACCACGCGTACCTGAACCTGAACATGGCCGCGCGCCACGTGGCGCTTTACGGCCGCGCGCAAGGCGTGCTCGAAGGCATCGAGTTCCGGCGCCATGCGGAAGTGTATGTCCAGGCCGCGATGATTCACCCCTTTCACCGTGATGATGAATTCGCGATCGTCTGCGAGCTTTCGAACGCGGGCATAGCCCGTCATGCTGCGGGGATTCATAGATTGTTCACCATCGGGTCTTTGCGGGCTCTGCGCGATTCAGAAGCCAGGCGGAAAGTAGAGTCATGGATTGTTCACCACCGAATCGGGCGTGAGGAACTGCAGCGCGTGGAGGCGCTGGTAAATCCCTCCGCGATTCACCAGTTCATCGTGCGTGCCCACCTCGCAAATGCGCCCCTGGTCGAGCACCACGATCTTGTCCGCCCGGCGCACGGTGGAGAGCCGGTGCGCAACCACAATCACGGTGCGGCCGCTGATCAGGTTCGCGAGGGCGCGCTGAACGAGCATTTCCGATTCCGTGTCGAGGTGGGACGTTGCTTCGTCCAGGATCAGAATGGGCGCGTTCTTCAGCAGCGCCCGCGCAATCGCAATTCGCTGCCGCTGGCCGCCGCTCAGCTTCACGCCGCGGTCGCCGATCACGGTATCGTAGCCCTGCGGCAGCGCGAGGATAAACTCCTCGGCCAGGGCGTTGCGGGCCGCTTCCTGAATTTGGTCCATGGTAGCGTTCGGCCTGCCGTAGCGGATGTTGGCGGCGACGGTGTCGTTGAAAAGGAAGGTGTCCTGCGCTACGATGCCGATCTTTTCGCGGATCGAGGCGACCGTGAGGTCGCGCACGTCCGTGCCGTCGATCAGCACCCTGCCCTCGGTCACGTCATAGAAGCGCGGCACCAGGTTCACCAGGGTCGTCTTGCCGGCGCCGCTTGGCCCGACCAGCGCCACGATCTCGCCCGCCTTCACCTCCAGCGAAATCGACTGGAGCAGAAAACCGTTCGGCGAGCCCGGATAGCGGAAGCTGACGTTGTCGAACGTGATGGCCTTCTCGAACCGCAGGAGCGGGCGGGCGGTGGGCTTGTCCATGATGTCATCGCGGCGGTCAAGGTATTCAAATACCTTCTGCGACGCGCCGATCGCCTGCTGGAAGATGTTGTGGATTCCGGTGAGCCGCTTTACCGGCTCGTAGAGCATGAGCAGCGCGACGACGAAGGTGGTAAAGCCCTCGATGTTCATCTGGCCGGCCTTGATCTGGTTGCGCGCGTAGGCCAGCAGGCCGACGATGGTCAGCGCCCCGAAGAACTCGATCAGCGGCGAAGCCAGCGCCTGCTGCGCCGTGTACTTCAGGTTGCTCGCCTTGAGGCGCCGCGCCGCGCTCCGGAAACGGCGCGACTCGTATGCCTCGGCGCCGAACGACTTCACGACCTGATGCCCGCTGATGCTTTCCTGGAGGATCTGGTTCATCTCGGCAGCGTTGTCCTGCGCGCGCCGCGTGGTGCGCCGGATGCGCCTGCCGATCTTCGCGGTGGGCAGCAGGACGAAGGGGAAAAGCGTGAAGCTGATCAGCGCCAGCTTCCAGTCCTTCGAGACGATCACCACCAGCAGGGCGATTGCGGTGAACGCCTGCCGCAGGAAATCCGCCAGCATGTGCGAGGTCCCGACCTGAATCTTCTCGATGTCGTTCATGATCGACGACATCAGCTTTCCCGTCGAGTGCATCTCGAAGAACTGGGCGCCCTGTCGCAGCACCTTATCGAATACGCGCTGCCGGAGGTCGGTCACGGCGGACACGCCCACGTAGTTGATCAGGAAGTTGCCGGCGTAGTCGCAAACGCCCTTGATGAGAAAGGTCGCCAGGATGGCGAACGCAATCATCGTCCAGACGTTGTGAATCCAACCGGGCGTGAAGTGCTCGAGGTAAATGGTCTTGTCGATGACGGGGATCGTGAACAGATCCACCGGCAGGTCGGGGGCTTCCGGCTTGAGCACGCGCCCGAAGACCTGGCCGACCAGCAGCGTCACCATGCCGTGCGCCGCGCCCACGATCACCATCAGGATGACGGAAAGGATCAGCGCCCAGGAATGCGGAGCGACGTAGCGCAGCAGCCGGCCGAATTGCCTCATTGGGCGACCCTCAGCCGCTCGAGCGCCGCGAGCACCTCGGCCACCGGCAGCGCTGCGATGCCTTCGCGCGCGACCAGCATTTCACTCCTGGCACGCCAGGGATACCAGACTTCGTGATCGGAATCACCGAAAATCACGAGGAGCGGGATTTGGAATGCGGCGGCCATGTGCGCCGGTCCGGAGTCGTTCCCGACGAACAGCGACGCCCCCGCAATCAGCGACTTGATTTCGGCGAGCGGCGCGCCCGCCACGGTTCGGTAAGACGCGAACGGCGACAGGTCCTCGCCGGGACCCGCGATGAAGACCGGCTCGAGCCCCCACGATTCGCGCAGCCTGGCGGCAAGCGCGAGGAAGTTTTCCGCCGGCCAGGTCTTGGAGGCCGCCGACGCCATCGGGTGCAGCACGGCGTAGGGCGCGCCGTCCGGGCGGCGCTCGGCGAACAGTTTGGCGCGCGGAACTTCGCCCTGCCGGGCCCCGAGATAGAACATGGCGGAGGCGAGATGTTCGGCCGTGTGCACCTTGCGGCTGACGCCGAGGATCTCCTGAGCGGTGGGAATGCGCACGTTGTAAAGAGACGCGTACCTGTGGTGGGCGAAGCCCGCGCGAAACTTCGCCCCGGAACCCACCGTGAGGGCCATGCTGCGGGTGCCTCCGTGCAGGTTCAGGCACAGCGCGGGCCTCCAACGAGCAAGGCCGGCCACCGAAGGCTCGAGCAGGTCGCTGATCTCGGGGTTGCCTTCGAAAATGGGTTTAAACCGTTCTTCCACGACCACGGCGATGTTGAGGTCGGGCCGGCTCCGCTTCAGGATTTCAAGCGCCGGTGTCGTCAGGACGCAGTCCCCCATCGAGCGCAGGCGGATCACTGCAACCCGGGCGCCGATGGGGAGCTGCTCCAGTACGGTTGCCATTCGCGGCGGGTTTACTCTTCGATCTTAGCTTCGTCGATGAGCATGACCGGGATATCGTCCCGGATCGGATAAACCCGCTTGCACTTCACGCATTTCAGGCCGCTCTCGTCCGGCTTGAGCTCCACGGTCTCCTTGCAGAGCGGGCACACCAGGATTTCTAACAGTTCCTTGCTGATAGCCATAGTCAACTGGCTATCAAGTTTATCAGAAAGGGCCCGAGCTAAGCCGTCGCGGCCTTGATTTCGGCTCTCGCCTTGGCGATGACTTCGAGGTACTGCCGGGCTTTCTGCTCGATGACATCGAAGCGGCCTTCCTTAATGGACTTGCCGTCCACCAGTTCCCCGCCGACCGCCACGGCGCAGGCGCCCGCCTTGAGGAACTCGCCGGCGGTCTCCAGATTCACGCCGCCGGTGGGGCACATCTCGATGTGCGGGAACGGGCCCTTCAGCGCCTTGATGTACTTCGGCCCGCCGACGTTGCCGCAGGGGAATATCTTCACGATATCCGAGCCCGCTTCCCACGCCGTAACGACCTCGGTCGGCGTGAGCGCCCCGGGGATAATCACCTTCGAGTACCGCTTCACCATCTCGACGGTCGAGAGCCTCAGGCTCGGCGTTACGACGAATTCCGCCCCCGCGAGCATGCAGACGCGGGCTGTCTCCGGATCGAGCACGGTGCCGGCGCCCAGCACGAGCTTATCCCCGAAAGCGTCGGCCACTTTCTCCAGTGCCTTGACTGCGCCGGGGACCGTCATCGTGATCTCCGCGGCCCGGATTCCGCCTTGATAGATCGCATCAATAGCCTTGATCGCGCTTTCGGCGCTTGGTGTCCGCACCACAGGCACGATTCCAACATCACGAATGAAGGACAGGATTTGTTCTCTGGTCATGAACTTAGATCTTATCATCCCGGCGCGGTCCAGGGCATCAGTTTCGGACTCAAAGCTCTGGAATTTGCGCCCGCGGCCGGGATGCCGGCGCCGCAGCTAGCGGCCTTCTGCGCTATCGTACTGGTTTGGCGCTTGTAACTGTAAGGGTAAAACCGAACTCGAAGAAGCCCCGGATCGAGGAGGCCGCGGACGGCAGTCTGACGGCGTACTTAAAATCGCCCCCGGTGGAGGGCCGGGCCAACGAGGAGTTGATTGCGCGGATGGCCGAGCGGTTTGGGGTTCCGAAATCGCGGGTCCGGATCAAGTCGGGACTGGCGTCGAAGGTCAAAGTGGTCGAAATTCAGTGATCGCGCGCCCGCGGTCCATGCCGTAGGAGAACGCGCAGGCGAGCAAGCCGCAGCGCGGGGCCGCGCCGCCGGACGTCGGGCGCATCAGGCGGAAATCGCGCTTTTCCGGCGTAAATTTTTCCGAAAAAGAGCCCCGAAATAACCTGCGAAGATAGTATACTTGCGAACACGGCATAAGAAATGGCTCCGGTTATTCAGGTATTAGTGGCTCTCATTGTTCTGGTGGCGGGGATTTACGACATACGCTACCGCCGCATCCCGAACTGGCTGGTGCTGCCGGCCCTGCCGGTGGGATTCGCGTTGAACGCCTTTCTTTACGGGCTCGCGGGACTGAAGATCGCCGGCCTGGGCTTCGGCCTCGCCGTGCTGATCTACATGCCGCTCTACATCGTGCGGGGGATGGGCGCCGGCGACGTGAAGCTGGCCGCGGCGCTCGGGGCGCTGGTGGGGTGGCAGAACTGGCTGCTGCTGTTCATTTTCGCGGCGCTCATCGGAGGCGTGCTGGCGCTGGTGCTGATGCTGGCTTACGGCCGCTTCCGGAAAACGTTCTGGAATCTGGGGTACATCATTTGGGAATTGGCGCACTTCCGCTCGCCGCACGCCCGGAGCGAGGAACTGGACGTGCGCAGCCCGCGCGCCTTCCGGCTGCCGCACGGGGCCGTGCTGGCCTTGGGAACGTTTGCGCTAGTTGGAGCGCGGGTGTTTGCAGGGGGGTAATTTCGGAGAACCAGACTATGAACAAGAACGCCCGCTGGGCCATACGAGCGATTCAGGCCGCGATTCTCGCAACAGTCCTTTTAACACCAGCAGCGCTCGCTACACGAACTCCGAAAGGGTACGCGGTATGGCTCTATCTTACCGGGCGCGCCGGTGACTGCGGTTTTTTTGAGTCTCTGGAAGCTGCGGAACTCACTATGCAGCAGATCGCCGCTGCTGCCCGCATCGGTAAGTCTACAAAGCTGATTGCAGAAGATCCGGCAGGCTTTTCCCTTTGGGATACCCCCCCGCGGCCACTTCTGGATGCCAAACGGGAACCGGTCTGCACTTGAGTACAATCTCGCAGAACAGGAACGAGCTATCTACGGTGGGCCTGACAGGGGCGCGCGCACCGGCGATATCGTGCTCGATTGCGGCGCCAATGTAGGGGTGTACACAAAGAAGGCGCTGGCAAGTGGCGCAGAGCTTGTCGTGGCTATTGAGCCGAGTCCGGAAAACTTGGAGTGTTTGCGCAGAAATCTTGCCGTCGAAATCGCCTCCAGGAAGGTCATCATCGTAGAAAAGGGAGTTTGGGACAAAGATGACGTCCTCACCCTGCACTCCAATCCACACAACTCCGGCGCGCACAGCCTGCACCCGCTCGAAGGATTTGACATCAAACAGGTACAAGTGCCACTAACGACGATTGACAAGCTGGTGACGGATTTGGGCCTGCCCCGTGTCGACTTCATCAAGATGGATATCGAAGGCGCTGAAAAACAGGCCATATTGGGAGCTCGCGAAACAATCAAGGAGTTCAAACCGCGTATGGCGATCTGCACCTATCACTTGCCCGAGGACCCAACAGAAATCCCAAAAACCGTGCTTTCGATCGTGCCGAGCTATGCGGTGAAAATGCAGTGGCTACTGGCCAGTGAAAAGATTTTTCCAGAAGTAGCTCACTTTGCGAGCGCACAATAACTGACTAGGAAAGGGCATCGCTTCGAAGGCGCATAGACCTCCAATGGTGGCGTTTGCGGCTATTGATGGCTTCGGGAGGCAGACGCCGGTTCGGAGGCACACACGACAATCCCTCTGTCCACAGGCTGGAATCGCCGCGACACAGACAACAAGAGAGCGTGCGCGGCCACTCCCCCGCTCATGAGAGCAAGCCCGTCGCGTGTTTCCGCTCTTGGCGCAGTACTCCGCTAGCGGGCCGCGATTGCGCGACCCGCTCTCGCAAAACACCTGATTCCGGGAATCAGGACAGCAAACGAGGAAAATGCCGCTTGATTCGTAAGCTGGGCTCTACAAAGCGCGGCACATGTTCAGCCCTGCATCTTGCGCTTGCGGCGTCGCATAATCAGCAGTAGCAGAATTGCCCCCGCAGCGATCCAAAGAATTGCGGACAACATCGTGTTATCGCCCATCTAGATTTCTCCTTTCTATGACTTGGTCCTACTGGCCAAAAGACTGCATTAACGGGAAGAGCTGTTTGACAAGCTGCAATATACCCGGTCCCGCCGCCACCAGCAACATGGAAGGCAGGATGAAGAAGAAAATCGGGAAAACCAGCTTGACGCCGACTTTCGCCGCCCGCTCCTCGGCCTCCTGCCTCCGCCGCACCCTCATGAAGTCCGAGTGCGTCCGGAGCGCTTCGGCGATGCTTGTGCCGAACCGGTCCGCCTGAATCATCGTTGCGACGAGTTTGCGGAGCTCCTGCTCACCGGTGCGGTCCGCCAGGTTCTTGAGCGCTTCACCGCGCCGCTTTCCGGCGCGCATTTCCAACGTAACGAGGCCGAGTTCTTCGCACAGGGCCTTGTGAGTCCGCATCAATTCCCGGCTGACGTTCGCGATCGCCTGGTCCAGGCCGAGTCCCGCCTCCATGCAGACCACCATCAAGTCGAGCGCATCGGGAAGCGCAAAGCGTATTTGCTCCCTGCGCCGGTCGATGAGGTGCTCCAGGATCATGTTGGGGCCGAAAAAGCCTGCCAGCGCGGCCGCTGGGAGGACGACGATGCTCAGCACGGGGTTCGCAATATACGGCCGGAAGAACACCGCCGCGGCAAACAAAATAATCGCCAGAACAATTTTGATGCCGTAGTAGACCCTGATCGCCGTGTCTGTGCGATACCCGGCGGCTATAAGGTAGCGCCGCGCCAGGCTTGCATCCTGGGGCGAGATGGGCACCTTTTCGCCGATCTGCTGGATAACCCGGATGGCCCATTGCCGGCGCGGGCCGGCTATTTGGTCCAAAGTGGGCACCTCGACGGCGGCCGCTTCGCCGAGACGGTCGTGGATCCGCCCCGGCCGCGAATACAGCCGGTAGCCGTAAGCAGTAATGGATACCGCTACGAGCAGGAAAAAGGCGATCGAAAGCGCTAGCGCCATGGCTTTATACCTTGATATTCACGATCCTTCGGATCAGGAAATGCCCGATGATCATGCAAACAATACAGACGGCGATAAGAATACGCCCGTCCTCGTCGTTCGCCATCCCCTGAAGATAACCCGGCGCGATAAGCAGCAGCCCGAACATCAAGGCAACCGGCATCAACGTCAGGATCGTTCCAGTGATGCGTCCGTGCGCGCTCGCCGCCCTGACCTGGCCTTTCAGTTTGAATCGCTCCCGGATTATCAAGGCGAGCTTGTTCAGAATTTCGGCGAGATTGCCGCCCGTTTCGCGCTGGAGCAACACGGCCGAAACGAAAAAGCTCACATCCAGCAGCGGCACGCGGTTGGCCAGGTTCTGGAGGGCGGTCTCGATGGGCAGTCCGAGGTTCGCTTCGTTGAAAACCTTTCGGAACTCCTGTCCGAGCGGCTGCGGAGACTCCTCCGAGAGCATTTCGAGCGAGATGGTGAAGGCGTGACCGGCGCGCATTGCGCGGGCAAGAAAGTCCAGCGCCTCCGGGAACTGCTCTTCAAAAGTTGCCAGGCGCTTCTTCCTGGCATGCAGCACGTAAAAATAAGGAAGCGAGCCGCACACCAGCGCACCTGCCAGAGCGCTCGGCTCGGGAAACATGAGGATGTTCAGTTTCGCTCCGAGCAATGCGCCCGGGATCAACAGCACCACCATAAGCAGCAGGAGCGAATAGACGTTCATGGTCATGCCCGCCTGCTGGATATGGGCCTCCATTTTCCGGACGAAATCGAACCGGCTCAGCAAGTTCTGAAGGGCGGCGTTGACCGGCTTTTCCGGCTCGAGCAGCACCTTGGTCTCGATCACCGCAGGGCCGGAAGTCGCGGCGTCAAGCATCTCGGCGACCTTCTTTTTCTTTTGCGTCTCCAGGTACTTGAGGCCCAGGCTGACGGCCAGCACGACCAGTGCGAACATCAGCAGGAAAGTAAGCACAATGAAGGGCAGCATACGAAACTCCTAGCGGATTTCGACCGTGGTCTGGAAAATGGAAGCGGGCAATTGGATTCCGGCTGCCTTGAGACGGTCATAGAATTTCGGCCGGATGCCGGTCGGCCTGAATTTTCCGATGACCCTTCCGTCCTCGCTGATGCCGGTTTTCTCGAACACAAAGATGTCCTGGGTCGTGATCTGGTCGCCCTCCATCCCCACGCACTCGGTGAGGTGGGTGACCCGCCGCGCTCCGTCGCTGAAGCGTGCGATCTGAATGATAAGGTCAACCGCGGAGCTGATCTGCTGGCGGATGGCCCGGGTGCCCATAGTGGCGCTGGCCATGCCTACCATGACTTCCAGCCGTCCGAGCGCGTCGCGCGGGCTGTTGGCGTGGATGGTGGTCAGCGAGCCATCGTGGCCCGTGTTCATGGCTTGCAGCATGTCAAGCGCTTCTTCGGCACGCACCTCGCCCACCACGATGCGGTCGGGCCGCATACGCAGGGCGTTGACAACGAGCTGGCGAATTCGAATCGCGCCCTGGCCTTCGATGTTCGGCGGGCGCGTTTCCATGCGCGCCACATGGGTCTGGCGCAACTGGAGCTCGGCGGCGTCCTCGATGGTGACGATGCGCTCATCCTCGGGGATGTAGCCGGAGAGCACGTTCAGCAGCGTGGTTTTTCCCGCGCCGGTTCCACCGGAAATTACGATGTTGAGCCGGGCTTTGACGCAGGATTGGGCGATCTGGAGCATGCCCTCGGTCAACGTGAGATTGCGCACCAGCTCCTCGGGCTGGATCGGGTCGCGGCGGAAGCGGCGGATGGAGAGCAGGGGGCCATCGACCGCCACAGGCGGGATCACGGCGTTAACGCGCGAACCGTCGGGCAGGCGGGCATCCACCAGGGGCGAGGATTCGTCCACGCGGCGCCCCACGCGGGAGACCACCTTTTCGATAATGCGGAGCAGGTGCTGGTCGTCTTTAAACTCCACCGGCGTGCGGTGCAGTTTGCCGAACCGCTCGACATAAACCAGGCGCGGAGTGGTCACCAGGATGTCCGATACGGTGGGGTCCTGGAGCAGCGGCTCGAGGGGGCCGAGGCCGAATACCTCGTTCAGAACTTCCTCGGTGACACGCTCCTTCTCCACCCGGCTGAGAGGCGTGGTCTCTTCCTCGACAAGCTTCGCCACGGCGTTGCGGACTTCCATGCGGACCCGCTCTCCACCCAGCGACGAGAGCGCTTCCAGATTGATACGCTCGATCAGCTTGCGATGGAGGGAGAATTTCAGCTCCTGATATTCGGGCGCCAGCGGCTGCGCATTGAACAGGCGCGTAACCCAGCTGGCGTCTCCCCGATTCCCAACCGTTAAGTTAGTGGACATTCCCGCTACTTCCTTTCTCCTTCGAATCTGAGCCGGCGCCGCGCTATAGCTCGGGCCGGAAAATTCCAGCCCCTGCCGGGCACGGCGCAAACCGCCGGCCTGGCATCATGCGCAACAGATCCGGCGTCCAAAACAGGGACAGAACTGCGCTCCCCCGGAGGGAGCGGAGCGATCTTTGGGGATTGCGCAGCCTGTCCCCGAAATTCAGAAAATCGACAAATTCAGTTTCTGTTTCGGCTTCTCCTTCGGTTTCACACCGGCGATTTTCATGGCCAATGCGGCCATTGCCTTGCCTAATTCACTGTTTGCCGTCAGCAGACTGCCTTCGGCATAAGCTTCGTAGAGCACAGGGTAATCGTTCGGCAGGAACTCGAAGACCGGCAATCCGAGCACCCGCTGCAACTCGCCAGGCAAGATATCCGAACGCTTGGGCGCCCGGTTCATCACCAGATACAAGCGGTCCCGGCCGAAACCGGCGTCCGTGAGAGCTTGCACGACTTGCTTGCTGAGGTGCAACGCCGGCAAATCCATCGTAGAAATCAGGTAGAGTCCATCCAGCTCGCTGGCGACGTCGAATGCCAGAGAACTCGCGCTGCGTCCGAGGTCCAATACGACCCAGTCGTAGGCCGAGCGGAGGAATTGCAAAACCTGCCGGAAATGGTCGGGATCCACAGCGCTGCGAGGGGTGACGGCTGGGGGAGCAGTGATCACTTCCAGGTGCTCATGGCCGTTGGAAACAAGGGCCTTCCAGTAACTCAGGTCCAGCCTGTGGACGTTCAGCACCGCGTCCATGATGGAATACTGCGACTTGGTCCTCATCAGGAAGCCGACCATGCCGGTATCGAGATCCATATCCGCCAGCAGGACCTGCTGCGAGGTAGCTCTCTGAAGCTCGACGGCAACATGGCAGGCAATGGTTGTGGCGCCGCAGCCTCCCTTCGCGGAAAGAAAGCCCAGTATCTTGCCGCGCTGCCGGCCGGCGGTCTGCTGCTTCAGGCGTTCGGAGGAGATGCGTTCGAGCGCCTTCTGCAATCCCTCCTCGAGCGGCGGATAAAGGAATTCGTTGGCGCCCGCGCGAATCGCCCCCAGAATCACCTCCGGATCCGCCGTGTCGTTTAGCGCGACAATCATCGGAGGGGCGGAGAGCGTCTTGATGCGGCGCGCCACTTGCTCAAACGGTTCGGCCAGCCTGGTCAGATCGATGAGCAGCACATCCACGCGCGCCTGTTCGAGCTGGTTCAGAAAATGGGACGTTTCACCCAGCGCCGGCTGCTCCATGACCACGCGCACCGGCAGCGGTCTCAGGCAGGCATGAACCTCGTTCAATAGGTCCTGGTTCTTAATTACTAGTCCGGCCCTCAGCGGATGCATGGATTCCCTGATCCATCGTTCATTTCGGGGCCGCGCTCGTGGCGGGCGCGGGCGCCGGCGGCGCCGCTGCGGGCGCGCCTTGCTGAGCCTGCGGAACCATCACCGGCACGTACTGAATCACCGGCATTGGCGGGTTTGTAGGAGTTTGCTCCTTCATCGCCTCGAGCTGCTCCACAGGAATGGTTTCCTGTAGCGGCTTCACCGGCGTCTGGCCGGTAACGCTGACCGGCGGGGTCCGCGGCGCTGCCGATGGCGCGTTCTCCATGAAAGGCACCGGCATCTGAGGAGTGGCGATCTGCATCGTGGCCGGTACGGGCCGCACCACTTCGGGCGTCACCACGACCAGGAGTTCCGTATTGTTCTTGGCTATCGAACGGCTCTGGAAAATCTTGCCAAGCAGCGGGATATCTCCCAGACCGGGGATTTTGCTCATTTGCTCGACCGCGCGGTTGTCCAGCAGACCCGCAATGGCAAAACTCTGGCCGTCCTCGAGTTCGATTTCCGTCTGCACGCGGCGGGTGGAAATCGCCGGGATGACGAATCCGCTCAGACTCACGGCGTTCGCGAGGTCAAGCGAACTGACCTCCGGGTTCACTTGCAAGCGGATGGTGCCGCGGGGCGTGACGTTCGGAAGAAAATTCAGCCGGATGCCGAATTCGCGCCATTGAATAGTGACAGCGCCGGCGCCTCCCATCGTGCTCTGTACGACAGGCACGGGAAACTCGCCGCCCGCCAGGAAACTGGCCGGCTTGCCATTGATGGCCAGCACGTTCGGCTCGGCCAGGATTTCGAGTAGACGCTTTGCGTGCAACGCTCGGATCGTGGCGCCGAAATCCAGGTCCGGGCGAAACAGGAATATATTCAAGGCGTCTGCCAAAGTAAAGGAACCTCCCTCGGGCGATCCCCCAACAGTTGGAGGCCTGAACTGGCCGGTTGTTACCGAACCGATTGTGTTCAACGCTCCTGTACTGAAAAGGTTTGCGCCGAGTTCCTGGCTCACCGAACGATCGACGTTCGCGAATTTCACCTTCAGCAGAATCTGCTGCTCCATGCCCGGAACATTCACGTGGAGAAGATTGACTGGTTTCCCAAGTGTCGAGGCAATGGTGATCGCCCTCTGGGCGCTCACCATGTCCTTCACCGTGCCGCGCACGTAGACCGTGTCGCCCTCAACCGACAGCGAGACGTCCTGGCCCGGCAATTCTTTCTGGAGTTCCTGCCGGACGGCTTCGAGCCTGCTTGTGCTCGGCCGAACGCGAAGATCAAACAGCAGGCGGTTGCCTCCCTGCTGCCAGATGATGAGGCTGGTTTCGCCGGGCGCTTTTCCGTTCACCAGCACTTCGCGCGGGCTGACCGCGATCGCCTCGGCCACCGCCGCATCCCCCACGGACACGCGCTGGATATTTACCGGGCTCTCAACAACCAGCGACTTGCCCACGGTGACAAAAAGGTCGCGCGCGGCGGACCCGGCACTCTGCTGGGCAGGCTGTTGCGCCTGAGCGTGCCCCCAGGCTGAGTATCCGGCCAAAATAGTCGCCCAGCTTATAGCGAGAAGTGTGCCGCTCAGCATTCTTTTGTTGCTCACTGAATTACTCCTCCGGCTCTCCCTTAAACGTCGCGCTGGCTTTCTTTCCGCCCTGGATCACCTCAACCACCACGGCGAGCGTCTCCTTAGGCTTGACCGGGGCTGCAGCCTGCTGCACCACGGGCCTGGGCTTGGCCGCCGCGGCCGGCCGGGGCTCTGGCGCCGCCGTGCCGGTAAAGAGCCGTGACAGCGCGGTGCCCGGCGTTTTTGCGACCGTGGTGTCCAGTGGATTCCGAAGCACAAGTTGAATCTTGGTCTCATTACTTGCCAGGCTCAACGCTTCCGCCTGCTCGGGCGTCACCAGCAGGTTGACAACGGGCACCGAGATGGGTTTCCCTTCGGCGTCCTTCTGAATGTTCTGGCCAGCGGAGAGCACTTCAATGTTCTGCAAGAGGGTTCTCGAGAGAGTGCCCAGCGAAGCGGGCGAGTCCGGTGGTTTGCCGGCGATCAGAACGTCCACGCGCATGCCCGGAACCACGAACCCGGCCACGCCGATGATCTCGTTCACACGGATGGCAACCGCCCGCATTCCCGGCGGGATTGTGGCGGCAAGGCCAGCGCCCGCCCCTTTGGGGGCCAGCCGTGTTTCCAGAATCGGCTCGCCCTGGTAAATCGGGGAAACCACGCCCCGGCCGACCAGGTCCTCCTTCTTGGTGACCGCCAGTTGCGGAACCGAGCCGGACCATTGGGCCGTGCTCAGATCGGTGTCGCGGATCAGCGTGCCAACAGGAAGGTCGCGGGCGGCGACCGTGATTTCCGTGGTGGGGACAGGGTTGGGCACGGCGCTCAGACGGCTGGAGACCAGCCTGTAGAAGATCAGGGTCGCCCCGCCGGCGACAATCAGCGCAAAGATGAGTACTGATAGAAACCGTTTATTCATGCTCGTTCCTTACTGTCACACTCCGGAACACAGTCACCGAGGCCTCAATTTCCCGCTCATCGCGAAGCGGAAAGAGGGGGCATGGCGTCCATGCCCCCAGGGATAATTATTGTGAGGCCGCCTCCGAGCTGGCAGCGGCAAGCCGTGAGTTTGCCGTGGTCCAAATGTTGGTGATGCTGCCCCCAGCCGACATGAACAGGGCGGCGGAAGCAAGCGCGACAAACGCGAGCAGGAGCGTGTACTCGATCAGGTCCTGGCCTTGCTCGTCGCGCACGAAATTGGTGATAAAGCGCATTGTTGTCTATCTCCTCGCGTAACGTGACCTGTCGGCCACGTTGGTATTGATTTGGATTAGCGGCCCCGCGGCCGCCGGAACTCCGCCGCCATGGGCG
>JAKOTR010000089.1 GCA_029776225.1 Acidobacteriota bacterium
ATCCTGGTAACTAGCCGTCGGTATGGGCAGTTGTCCAGTCTGAACTGTCGGAATCGCTCCGGGATGTCGCTCAGAGCCAGGTAGCGAGCGATGCGCCTTGCCTGGCTGGATGCGGCGTTTTTCTCGGCCTCAGCCTTCATCCTCTGGCCGACTGGGCAGTGGCAGACCTCCCGATAGCCGACCAGGAGGCCGAACTCGTCGTAGAGCGCATAGCGGGCGCCCAGTCCGCTGCACCAGCATTCAGGCTGCGTCGGATGCGTTGCGTGTGATGGTCCGGATGGACTCGAGGCATTCATCGCTCAGTTCGTTCTCCTTGTGTTTGCCGTTGGACCGAGTGTCCTGCGCCTGCCCTGGTCCCATAAGCAGGTACTGCTCGATGCGCGCGTCACTGTGGAAGAACCAGGGGGCCCCGCGGTTGCCGTTGTGCTTCATACACCAGCGATCTGCGGCGAAGTTGCGGATGGCCGTCAGGATCTCTTCCTCTTGGAATCGTTTGAGGCGAGCCCTGATCTTGTCGGTCGGACAGATGCGCGCGTGGGGCTGGATCGCGTCCCTGTAGTACTGGAAGATCCGAACTACTGAGTCTTCAGCCTGGTCTTGGTGGTTATGTGGGTCAGGTTCGTCGTCGAACGGGTCTGGTTCGAGGTTCTTTTCGGCGCGCGAACCGGGCATGTACTTAGTACTATCTTCATGTCTTGTCATGTCATGTCTTGTCATGTCATGTCGCAACGGACGTCCGCCGGACGTCTTTAGGACGTCCGCAGGATGTCCGCCGGACGTCGAATCCCTGCGCTCGCGCTTACGCTCGGCCTCCGCCTGCCGCCTGCGATGCAGTTTTCCTCCGTAGTCTTGCCAGTCGTGAAGTTTGATTCCCTGGCACGGATCCTCGCCAGCAGGATCTGCAAACCCGCTTGCCAGCATTGCCAGAATGAAGTCGTGGGGTTCACCCTGCCAGCCGGCGGCGAGCGCAATCTCCCACTCCTCGAACCGCGATAGATCGCCGTCTGGGGCGTATTTGAGCGTCCACCACCAGAGCAGATGCAGATGGCCAATGGCCTGCGGCTGGTTGATCTGCAGGGCCCGGCACAGACGAGCCAGCTTCGGGTGATCCTTCAGGCTATCATGCGACTCAATCCAGGCCATCATTTGCCTCCTATCAGAACCTTGACGATGTCGTCCCAATCACGCGGGCGCCAGACGTAGGCCTCCTGGCCGCACGCCCGCAGCATCTCGATCCATCTCTCCTGGTCAGGGGTCAGCCGGCCGGTGTCGGTCTTGAGCTCCGCGAAGATCAGTCGAGGCGGCCGGCAGATGACGCAGTCAGGGAAGCCCCTGGGGCTGAAGCGGCTCAGCCAGGGGTGGTAGAACGTCCAGCCGAGCGTCTGCGCCAGCTCCCGGAACTGGCGCATCCACTGGGCTTCTGTAAGGCGGTCAGGTGTGGTCCGGGGTGCCATCCGTGGCTCCTAGTGGTGTTGGCCGAAAATTGGCCAAAGTGGCCGACAGGGGTGCTTCTGCCCTGGTTTCAGGGGTCAGCCGCTGCCTAATTTCACGCTCAGCCTTGAGCGGGGGACGCTCAACCCCGGAGCCCCCCCGTAAAATGACTTGAATTACCACCCCGTCCACCCGAAAACCGGCCCAAATGTCGCAACTGCCGCACGAAAATGCGGCCGGGCCAGTCGCAAAAGTCGTCCAACAAGCGGCCGGAACAGGAACTTGCCCACCCGGTAGGCCGGCAGTTCGCCGTCCTGAACCAGCCGGCGCACCAGGTAGCGGGAGCACCGCAGGATCTCAGCCACCTCGTCAAGGGTCAGGTCCGTCCGCCGCGGAGGCGACACCACCTGGAACGACGCGCCAGACATCGCTATCCTCCTCTTCTGCTTGCCCCATCTCCAACCTCTGCCCGTTCACGTAGAACGCCTCGCGGTCCGGGACGACCTCGATCCCGGGCAAGAGCTCGCCGGTCTCCTCGACCAGGGCGATGTAGTCGCTTGCGCGCACGCGCGGCGTCACCGTCACGCACCGCTCGAAGTACTCGTCGTGCTCGTCCAGAAAGGCCAGGGCGGCCTCGTGGTCCACCAGCCGCGGGCCGCCCTTGACCGTCCTCCAGTTGACCTTCCCCTGCAGGAACTTCAGGGTCTTGGAGCGTGGCTCCGGCCCCAGCTTCTGCCGGCAGTAGTCCTCCAGCTCGCGGCCGAAGCGGGCGAGCAGCCGCTCCTGTTGGCGCTGGATGTCAGCCAGGATCTCCTCGGCGTTCCGTTTCACCCGGTCCGCCCGGGCATCCAGGTCGGCCAGCTTGCCAAGCAGCCACTCGACCCGGTCGTCGGAGTCTATGTGGAACTCGGGAGGAGCCAGCGGCTCCGGCTCCTCCCCTTCGACCAGATGCAAGACTGCACAGTCAGCCATCTGCTTCCTCCGTTCAGAACGGCGGGCCGATCATAGCGGCCCGCGTCGCCTCGCACCGGCTGCCGGTCACGAACCCCAGAAGGAACAACGTGACGGCCGCCACGAACAGCGCGAACACCTGAAAAGCCGGGCAGGAGATCACCATCTGCAGGGCTTCCCAGAGGGTGGGCTCGGGCGGCTCCGGCTCGATCCCATAGGGGGGATACAGGCGCCTCATCCCGCCACCTCCTCGGCAACGACCTTTATCATCGCGGAGAGTGTCCGGGAGATAACGTCAAACGTCTCCATCATTCTGGTGTGGTCGCCGGAGTCGCCGTTGGCGGCACGCCATGCGGCGCTGCATTCCGCCCTCAACTCGTCCAGTGCCTTGCTCGCGCGATAGCTGGACACTATGATCCTCTTGGCCAGCTCCTGATTGTTCATCCCGCCACCTCCTCCTCGAACTCTAGGCTGGCGCCGGGCGCGCTCGCCTCATCCACCGCCAGCTTCACGGCCTCCGCAAGCTCGGATGTGGCCAGATCCGCCACCCTGCTCTTTCCGGGGAAGTGGTAGTTCAGCCAGGTGGAGACGGCCTCAGAGCCCACCACGCCCGCATCGGTCAGGGCGGCCTGCAGATCCGCGATCAAGGCCTTGCGCGCCAGCTTCTCCGCCTCGCTGGAGACGGGAGCCGGCCCCGGCTGAGGCTCCTTCAAGCCGGATCCGTTCTTCGGCCCGGGCGCGCTCTCCTGGATCTCCCCCGTCTCCTCGTTCACCTGCCGGACCTCGAAGCCCACAGTGTCCTCCACGTCCTGCGTGAAGAACTCGCTGGCGTTGATCCCCAGCAGCACCGCCGCCACAAGCGCCCGCTTGGCGGCCATCTTCTGCATCGTGTTGACCTGGTCGAAGATGTCCGGGTTCGGAACCCGGCCCACCATCTGCTGCTCGATCCGGGCGTCTCCCGCCTTGAAACGGGCGCCGCAGCCTCCCCGCTTGGCGAAGCAGATCCAGCCGCCTCCGTACTGCTGCTTGCCCTTGATGATCGCGGTAGCGCCGCATTCCGGGCAGACGCGTTCGGCCTTGCGCCAGCGATACTTGGACTCCCAGGAGTTGCAGCTGCCGTCCGCGGAGCAGACCTGCGCCCCGGACTGGGAAAGCAGGGTGCAGCGGTAGCGGAAGTAGAAGAACGGCTCGCCGCCGTGCTCGGCGCCCGTCCAGTCCTTGACCTCCTCCACGCACTCCAGGATCGGAACCAGGTGGAAGAAGGTGCAAAGCTTCTCCGCCCCCGGCTTCAGGAGGGTGGGCTTGTCCGTGCCGGGCACCGCTCCATAATCCACGCCGTCCTGCATGATGCGCCGGGTGAACTCCACCAGAAGCTGACGCCGCTCCACGGCCTCCTGGATGGTCATGGCCGGCAGCGCCGGCGCTGTGTTCTGAACAGCCAGCTCCGTGGTCATCTCTGCTCTCCCCCGCAGGTGCACAGGCCTGCTTGCTCTCTGGTCTGGGGCTGGCCTCCCGTGTGGGCGGCCACGCCCTCCTGCCCGGTCCCGTGCCAGCGCCCGCCGGTCACCACCTGGAAGCCCTCGCGCGGCTTGCCGCACACCGGGCAGATGCTGTTTGCGCGGATCGCCTGGTTGGCCATCCGCAGGGCCCGCCGCATCTCCATTCTCATCGCCGTGCCTCCCATCGCGCGCGGAGCACCTCCGGCCACTCCCTGCGCCAGTCCTCGCAGGGGCAGGGGATCGGAAAGCGCCCGAACTGGTCCAGGCTCCAGCCCCGGCCATTGCAGACGGGGCAGCAGTCCCGCCCGCCCGGCTCGGGGTCATACGGTCGAGTGAGCACGGGGATCCCGTGCCGGTCCGTCGGAGTGCGCCCGCCTCCTTGCCTGCGGGCGCCCTTCGTGCTAGAATGACTGCAGAGGTTCATTTTGTTACCTCCTCTAGGGTGTCCGGCTGCTCGCAAACTGCGGCCGGGCACCCTGTTCGTTTGCGGCCCTATTGCCGCCGCGCCGGCGCCGCGCTGAGCGCGTCCATCCAGCGCTGAAACTCTTCCTGGCTCAGTCCCCTGCGCAGCCGGCCTTTCTCCGCCGCGATCACCACCGCTTCCGGCAGTCCCAGAAGCTCGGCCAGCTCGCGCTGGGTCATCCCGGCCCGCCGCCGCGCCAGCAGGATCTCTTCGCCCTGTCTCTGTCCTGTGGTCATGGCCATAGGTCGTCTCCGGTGATGGACTTCCACCACTTCTGCCCATATTGTAGGGCTAATCTGGTGGAAAGTCAATACCTTTTTGCGGCCATCAAAGGAAAAAATCTGATTCCTGCGAAGCGGATGAGCGGGGGGACGTATGATAACCTGAGCTCGCAGGCTGGGGCAGGAGGGAATGGATGCCGTCAAGGCGCACGGACGCGAGCTTCGGAGCGGCTGTGCGTCAGCTGCTGGGGCAGCGCAAGCTCAGCCTCCGGGCCGCGGCCTACAAGACCGGTCTAGACCACACCACCATAATGGACATGGGGCGCGGGCACGTCCCGCAGCGGCGCACCGTCATGGACTTCGCGCGCGGCCTGGGCGAGCCTGTCAACAAGTGGCTGCAGCTGGCAGGCTACGACCCCATCCCGGAGGCGGAGGGCGCTCAGCAGCCCGCCCGGGAGCGGGACGACCAGATGCCCGTCCCGCCTCCGCCGGAGGCGGTCCGCAAGGCCATCGAGGAGGCCCCCACCCGCGAGGCCAAGATCGAGATCGCATACGAATACATCATGCGCCCGGAGTTCGGCATCCGCGCCGGGTCCGTCGCAGTGTCTCCGCCGCCCCGCGAACATCTCATTACTGAACTCTGGAGGGACTTCTCACCTTGCCCAGACGCAACAACAACAACAACAGCAACACCGAGGCCACCGCAGCCAACGTCGGCTTCGAAAACCAGCTCTGGAAAGCTGCGGATGCGCTCCGCGGCAGCCTGGACGCAGCCGAATACAAGCACGTCGTCCTCGGGCTCATCTTCCTGAAGTACGTCTCGGACGCTTTCGAGGAGCTCTATCAAAGGCTCCAGGCCGAGCAGGACCAGGGAGCGGGCCCGGAGGACCCCGACGAGTACCGCGCCGAAGGCATCTTCTGGGTACCCCGGGAGGCGCGCTGGAAACACCTGCAGGATAACGCCCGTCAGCCCCAGATCGGCGAGCTCGTGGACCGCGCCATGGAGGCCATCGAAAAGGAGAACTCTTCCCTTAAGGGCGTCCTCCCGCGGGATTACGCCCGCCCGGCCCTCGACAAGCAGCGGCTCGGCCAGCTCATAGACGTCATCGCCAACATCCAGGTGGGAGGCAGCCAGGCCCGCTCCAAGGACGTCATCGGCCGCGTCTACGAGTACTTCCTGGGCGTGTTCGCAAGCGCGGAGGGCAAGCGCGGCGGAGAGTTCTACACCCCCCGCTGCGTCGTCCGCCTCCTGGTCGAGATGATCGAGCCCTTCGAGGGCCGCGTCTACGACCCCTGCTGCGGCTCTTCCGGCATGTTCGTCCAGAGCGAGGAGTTCATCCGCGCCCATGGCGGACGCATAGACCGCATCTCCGTCTACGGCCAGGAGCTCAACTACACCACCTGGCGCCTGGCCAAGATGAACCTGGCCATCCGGGGCATAGACGGGGACATCAGGCAGGGAGACACCTTCCACAACGACCGCTTCCCGGACCTCAAAGCGGACTTCATCCTGGCCAATCCTCCCTTCAACATCAGCGACTGGGGGGGCGAGAACCTGCGGGATGACATCCGCTGGAAGTACGGCGTCCCGCCGGCCGGCAACGCCAACTTCGCCTGGGTCCAGCACATCATCCATCATCTCTCCCCGCGGGGCATCGCGGGCTTCGTGCTTGCCAACGGCTCCATGTCCGCCGGCGGAGCGGAAGGGCAGATCCGCAAGAACATCGTGGAGGACGGCCTGGTGGACTGCATGGTCGCCCTGCCGGACAAGCTCTTCTACTCCACGCAGATCCCGGCCTGCCTCTGGTTCCTGGCAAGGGACCGCTCAAACGGGGCCTTCCGGGACCGCCGCAACGAGGTCCTCTTCATAGACGCCCGCAAGATGGGCCGCATGGTGGATAAGACCCACCGCGAGCTCACGCCTGAGGAGATCCAGCAGATCGCCCGCATGTACCATGCCTGGCGCGGGGAGCCGGACGCCGGCCAGTATCAGGACGTCCCCGGCTTCTGCAAAAGCGTCACGCTGGAGGAGATCCGCAAGCACGGCCACGTCCTCACCCCCGGGCGCTATGTCGGCTCCGCCCCGGATCAGGAAGAGGACGACGCCGAGCCGTTCCCGGAAAAGATGGCGCGCTTGGTCGCCCAGCTGCGCCAGCAGCAGGCCCGCGCCGTGGGCCTAGACGCAGCCATTATGATCAACCTGGAGAATCTGGGATTCTAAGGGCACTATGACACCTGAAAGCTTAAAGAAGCTCATCGCAACCGGAGAAACCCTGAATATCGAGTTTAAGGGCGAGGAGCGTCAGTCCCTGTCGGACGATGATCTTGTGGAGGCTGTGGTCTGTTTAGCTAATCGTTCATCTCGTGAGCCGGCCTGGCCTCTCATCGGAGTAGAGGATGACGGGCGGGTCACAGGCTCCAGACCCAGACACGAGGCCGGACGGACCGATCCGCAGCGGCTTACGGCTCTCATCGCCAGCCGCACGCGTCCTTCCCTCACCCCGCGCATTTCAGTCGTATCACTGGACGGAAAAGATGTCGTGGCCATTGAAGTTCCGGCTTCTTCCGTGCCCGTGGCCACCACGGGCGGTAAATATCTGCGCAGAAGCATCGGCTCCGATGGCAAGCCTTGCTGTCAGCCCATGTTCTTTCACGACATTCAGTCTTGGCAGGGTTCTGTAGGCGCCTCCGATTTCTCCGCTGTGAGCCTGCCGGACGCAAGCCTTGGCGACCTTGACCCGCCGGAACTGGAAAGGTTCCGTCGTTGTGTGCAGGACAGCCGCGGCGATTCCTCGCTACTTGGCCTTTCGGACCTAGAGATGCTCAAAGCCCTCGGTGTCGTCCCGGCAGACGGCCAATCTGATGGGGTGCGAGTCGCCGGCCTGCTATTGTTCGGCAGGGAGCAGTCCATATCCCGTCTTTTGCCCACCCACCAGTTCGCATTTCAAGTACTCTCGGAGAGTAAAGTACTGGTCAACGAGTTTTTCCGCTGGCCGTTGCTACGGTTGATGGAGGAATGCCAACAACGCTTTGAAGCCCGCAATCACCAGGAGGAAATTCCGGTCGGAGTGGTCCGGGTAGCGGTGCCGGACTATTCCCCTTTGGCCTTTCGGGAGGGCCTCGCGAATGCACTTGTCCACAGAGATTACACCCAACTCGGCGCTGTCCATTTTCAATGGCACCCCGACCGGATCGAAATCTCCAATCCGGGCGGATTTCCAGAGGGCGTACGGCTAGACAACCTGCTCGTCACCGCGCCACGCCCTCGTAATCCCCTCTTAGCCGACGCCTTCAAAAGGGCCGGCATCGTGGAGCGTACCGGCAGGGGGATAGACACCATCTTTTATGAGCAGCTCCGTAATGGTCGCCCCGCTCCGTCATATGGCCGGAGCACGGAGCGATCAGTCGTCCTTATTCTACCAGGCGGCCAGGCCAACCTCGAATTCGTGCGCTTCCTGGTTGAGGAGACACGCGCCGGCCGTCCTCTCCTGCTCGACGACCTCCTTATCCTGAACGCCCTCTGGCGTGACAGGCGCCTAACAACCGCCGATGCTGCAGGTCTCACCCAGAAGCCAGAAGACGAAGCGCGGGCGGTGTTGAATCGCCTCCTAGAGAGAGGGCTGGTAGAGTCACGCGGTGAGCGCAAGGGACGCAGCTGGCACCTCTCTGCCGCCACATATCGGCGGTTGGGTCAGCCGTCCGAATATATCCGTCAGCGCGGCTTTGAGCCACTGCAGCAGGAGCAGATGATCCTGCAGTATGCGGACCGCCACGGCCGCATTACCCGCGCCCAGGCTGCGGAGCTCTGCCAGCTCTCGCCGCCGCAGGCCTATCGCCTTCTGTCTCGCCTCTGCAGGACAGGCAAGCTGCTGCGCCACGGGGAAAAAAGAGGATCCTGGTATGAGCCGCGTGCATAAAATAACCACGCGTCGTTTTCGTGTAACAACGCGTGCATTTCTAATGCTGCCAGCGCGTTATCCAGGCTGCACAAAAGCCAACCTGAAGGAGCTGGGATATGGGGAGTGAGTGGCGTGAGTTCTGTATTGGTGAAATAGCTGAGGTCATCGGCGGCAGTACGCCGTCGACCACCGATCCTGCCAATTTCGACGGTTCCATCCCGTGGATCACTCCGCGAGACCTCGCCAATCTGCAAGAGCGCTATGTCTCCCGCGGCGAGCGGAATCTATCACCTAAGGGGCTGGCGAGCTGTTCCGCTAAACTGCTTCCGCCCGGTTCAGTCCTACTTTCGTCCAGAGCACCCATCGGGTACGTCGCTATCGCAAAGAACCCGCTTGCGACCAATCAAGGATGCCGCAGCTTGGTCCTGCGGGATGGCTTTGATTCAGGATTCATCTACTATTGGCTCAAATGCAACACTTCGCTCTTGGAACAGCACGCCAATGGAACAACCTTCAAAGAGATCTCTGGTAGTTCTCTAAGACGGATTCGTCTATGCATCCCCCCCCTCTCCGAGCAGCGCGCCATCGCCAGCATCCTGGGCTCCCTGGACGACAAGATCGAGCTCAACCGCCAGCTCAGCCACACCCTGGAGCAGATGGCCCGCGCCCTCTTCAAAAGCTGGTTCGTGGACTTCGACCCCGTCCGCGCCAAAATGGAAGGCCGCTGGAAAAAAGGACAGTCCCTCCCCGGCCTCCCCGCCCACCTCTGGAACCTCTTCCCGGACCGCCTCGTCCCCTCAGAACTCGGCGAGATCCCAGAGGGGTGGGAGGTGGCGAGGCTCGGCCAAATCGCCGACACACTACGGCGAGCCATACACCCAGATAACATACCGCAGGACACGCCATACATAGGTCTTGAGCACATGCCGCGGAAATCCATAGCCTTGTCGGATTGGGGAACGGCAGGGCAAACCGATAGCAGTAAGCTCCAGTTCAAAGCTGGTGAAATCCTCTTCGGGAAGCTCCGCCCATATTTCCATAAAGTAGGTATTGCCCCCGTCAACGGCATTTGTTCGACCGATATTGTCGTGATCGCTCCCAAGGAGCAGGTTTGGTTAAGCCTCGTCCTTCTTCATCTTTCCAGTGACCCCTTCATCTCTTACTGCACTTCGCACTCATTTGGAACCAAGATGCCCCGGACAAGTTGGAACGATATGGCACGCTATCGTGTAGTCTTGCCCCCCCAAGCGCTGGCCGAAATCCTGACCAGCACAGTTCAGCGTGCGGTTGAGCGCTTGATTTCCACTGTCCACGAGTCCCGCACCCTCGCCGCCATCCGCGACGCCCTCCTCCCCAGGCTCATCTCCGGAGAGCTCAGGGTCAAGGACGCGGAGGAGTTCATCGGAAAGGAGACATCGCCTTGAAACGCATCATCATCTCTGCAGCTGTCATTGCCGCGGCCTGCTCCGCCCTCCCGCCCGCGCGCTCCGGGGAAGCCTTGGGCATTCCCCTGGATGCCGCCCTGGGCTCCTGCGTCTCTCATAACGGCTATGAGGGACAGATGACCATGCAGGAGTTCATGCGCCTTCCCTATGAAGACAAGCACCTCTTCCTCATCGCCATGCAGGAAGGCTGGGATACGGGTGTCAGCGTCGTCGTGTGTTTCGATTACGGCAAGCAGTGGTCCCGGGACTCCTTCTCCAAAAGGGCTTACCTGCTCCGCGGCTGGAAGATGACGCCTCTCTCCTTCCAGCTGGAGACCGTCAAGAAACTGGACGCCGGGGACGCAAGGCTGTGGCGGTGCGCCCTCATCCTGGCAGAAGCCCGCTTTGCCAGGAATGCCGGGCAGGAAGAACGGGCGCACGCCCTGGTCGAGGCGGCAAAGAAGATAGACAAGGTATGTGTTCAGCAGGAAGACACCGTCGTCTGCATCACCAGCAGAAAGGACCTGGCCACGCTGCGGAAGCTCCTGGAGGGAGAGATCCGCTCGCGCTCCCGCAAGAACGTCGTCCTGGCGCGTTCGTTCACGCCTCGGCTATCATGCAGTGGCACTGCATAATAGCCGAACCCGCAAGAACGTCGTCCTGGCGCGTTCGTTCACGCAGCTGCTGGAGGAGGCCATCCGCAAGTATCAGAACCGCATGGTGGAGGCGGCCCAGATCCTGGAGGAGCTCATCGAGCTCGCGCGCCAGGTCCGCCAGTCGGATGACCGCGCCAGGCAGCTGGGGATGACGGAGGATGAGCTCGCCTTCTACGACGCCCTGGAGA
>JAKOTR010000097.1 GCA_029776225.1 Acidobacteriota bacterium
CAGTCCGGACTGGCGCAACTGGTGCAGTTAGGCGAGACGCTCGAAGCCTGGTCCCTGGAGATTGCCACGATGTGGCGCTTTACCCGGAACAATGGAATCACCGAGGGCTTCCATAACAAGATGGAGCTCTTGCAGCGGCAAGCCTATGGCTTCCGCAATTTCAACAACTACCGGTTGAGGGTTAGGATAATGTGTGGGTGATGGTCAGCAGCGGGGTGCCCCCATTAATGGCGTAGAGCCCAAGTGTGGACGGCTGTTCTGGAGCCACCCGCCGGGCTTGAACCGGCGACCTGCTGATTACGAATCAGCCGCTCTACCAGCTGAGCTAGGGTGGCTCTCCTTGGGCTTTGCGAGTGAAGGCCGTGGCGTACATCGACCTTCGGTTCTGATTTTAGCAGATGACGGCGGCCTTGTGCCGCCCCAGGCCGCAACTACTGGCGCTCGGTCTCGCCGCCGATGATCAGGGGCGCGAAACTCACTTCCGTCTTTGCAGGCTTGCGCCTCGATCCGCCGCGCGCAGCGCGCCTCGTCCCAACCGCCGGTTTCGTCACCTCAAGCCCCGAAAGCAACCTGTACTCCAGCAGCCCGCTGCTTTCCAGACTCGACCAGTTGCGGCCCCACATGCCGTTCTGGCCCTGGTACGAAACCGACATCTTGACCTCGCAACCCCCGTTCTGGGGGGAAAGCGCCAGCACAGCCGATTGGATCCGCAGTCTCTGAGATGGCTGGCCGGAGCCGTCATTGGCAAGCGCCAGATTGTCCGCGTCCGTGACGCCAAGGACCACTTCGGGCAACTGCGGCTCCAGATAAAGGAAGCGGGCGATGTAGCCGTCATCGTCTTTGGCCACCAGACGGAAGCCGGCGTCGCCGGCCATTTCCAGCACTTCCGGCCAGGCCACGTTGCACGGCGCTTCCAGGGTCCTGGTATTGGGGTAAACAGCAGCCTTGGGCCTGCCGCTGACGCTGGGGCACCCAGAAGCCACCAGCGAGCAAGCGATGACCGAAATCCACGCGTATTTCTTCATGCCGCACCTCTGGATCAAGCGCTCCAGGAGGAAGTCCTACATTCATCTAAACGCTTCTTAGGAAAGGATGCGAGAGCTGTTCTAGGGTTTAGAAGGGGATTGGCATATACCGGTACTAGTCCCGCGCGCAGTTCCGCTCGTACCTCCTTTAAACAAGCGTTCTAGTCCATAAGATAGAGGGGACTAGTACTCTATACCCCCCGGCGTTCTCTGCCGGTCACCGCGACCTCGGGATTTCTTGTGCGGCTTCCTGCGAGCAGTGTGAGCAGTTCGCCTTTCTCTGCCGGGAACCGTGGTCGCGGAAATTTTTGTGCGGCTTCCCACTGTGTGGCAAAAGCAGGGAGCCGCCGTCCGCCGGCAACCGCGGACCCGGAAGTTTTCCCGTACGGCTCCTTACGATGCGGTATGAGTCGGCGCTCACTGCCCGTAATCGCGATCCCGGCAGTTCTACCGTAAAAGAAAACTAATCCGCCGCAATCGGCTTGGGAGTCTGAGGCGTGCTCGGTGGCAGAGCCGGAGCCTGAATGTACTCAGCCGGAAGCTCACCTGTCAGGGCCTTCAGAAATGCCACCACGGATTCGACCTCGGCCCGCGTCACCGCCTTTCCAAGCTGGTACTCCGCCATCTCGGTGACCGCCTGCTCCAGCGTGGCCACCTTGCCGTTGTGGAAGTACGGGCCGGTCTTCTCGACGTTTCTCAGCGACGGCACCTTGAACACCATACGGTCCGCTTCGCTCTTGGTGACCTGGAAGCGTCCGGGGTCGGAGGTATCCGGGTAAGCCTTCATCAGGCCGAGTTTCTGGTACAGGTTGCCGCCCAGCAGCACGCCCATGTGGCAAGTCTGGCAGCCCAGTTCCAGGAATTTGTTCAACCCGGCCTTCTCCTGCTCGGTCAGCGCCGAGTTGTCGCCGGCCAGGAACTTGTCCCATCGCGAGGGCGTGAGCAGCTTGCGCTCGAAGGCGCCGATGGCGGCGGCGACGTTCTCAAAGGTGACCGGGTCTTTTTCGCCCGGGAATGCCGCCTTGAAAGCCTCCACGTACTCGGGTATCGACTTCAACACCGCAATGGCAGCCTTCGCGTCGGGCAGCGCCATTTCCACGGGATTCAGCATCGGTCCTTTGGCCTGCTCCTCCACGTCCGGCGCCCGGCCGTCCCAGAACTGCACGAAATGGAGCGCGGCGTTATAAACCGTCGGCGAATTGCGATCGCCGTGCTGGCCCTTGAAACCCTCGGAAGTCGGCTTTCCGTCCACGCCGTAGTTGGAGAGGGTGTGGCAGCTATTGCAGGAAATCTGCTGGTTGGCGGAAAGACGCGGGTCGTGGAAAAGCATCCTGCCGAGCGCGATCTTCGCCTCGGACGCCTCCTTCCCATCTTTGGCGGGAACAGCCTCCGGAAGGGGCTGAAACATTTGCAGTTTGGCGCGATCGATTCCCGGCGTGCTCTTCTTGCCGCAGCCCGCGGAAACGAGCATGAGAATCGCCGCCGAACCTAAAAAGAAGATTCCGGCTTTTCGCATGGGTTTATCCCAGTGATGAGAACAGTATACAAAACCCCGGCGGCCAGCCCGTGTAAACTGTCAACCGGGCACGCGCCACGGCCTGTCGACTACCTGCTCGCGAATGGGCGGGCGGCCCGTGTAAACTGTCTCCAGCCCACACGCCCGGCCCCTGCATGGTGGTGGGCGATGGCGCGGCCAGGCTTTGTAAACTGTCTATCGCGCAAGCGCCAGCCGGGCCTTGACCTGTGCCTCGATCCAGGGATAGGTGAGCCGGATCCCGTCTTTCAGAAAGACTTTGGGCTTCCAGCCGAGCGAGTAAATCCTTGCGTTGCTGAAGTTGCGGGACTGCACGCCCACGGGCCCGTCCACGTACCGTATGCGGATCCTCTTCCCGGCGACTTCGGCGACCGTGGCCACCAGCTCGTTGACAGTCACGTACTCCGGGCAGCCGATGTTTACCGGGCCGTGGAGATCGGAGCGCATCAGAAGGCAGATGCCTTCGACCATGTCGCTCACGTAAGTGTAGGAGCGCACCGCGGTGCCGTCTCCCCAGACCTCGATCCAGCCGCCGTCTTCCGCTTCCGCCACTTTACGGCATATCGCGGCCGGCGCCTTCTCGCGTCCCCCGCACCAGGCGCCTTCGGGGCCGTAGCAGTTCTGGAAGCGGGCGATGCGCACCTGCATTCCAGTGCGCCGCTCATAGGCCATCGCCATCCGCTCGGAGTAAAGTTTCTCCCAGCCGTACTCGTTGTCGGGATTGGCGGGAATCGCCTGCTCCTCGGTCATCTCCGGCTCGCCGGGTTTCATGTCGCGGTAAACGCAGACCGAGGACGAGAAGAAATACCGGGGCACGCCCATTTCCGCCGCGGTATGGCACATGTGCACGTTGATCAACATGCTGTTGTGCATGATTTCGCACTCGGCGGAGTGGATGTAGCCCATTCCGCCCATGTCGGCGGCCAGTTGGTACACCTCATCGAACGTGCCTCCGTCGATGCTGAGGGCTTTCCTGCAATTCTCCTCCCGGCGCAGGTCGAGCAGCAGAAACTCGTCGGCGGCCGAAGGGGAGAATTCGTGGGGCTTGATGTCGACGCCCCGCACCCAGCAGCCTTCACTCTTCAGCTTCTTGACCAGATGTCCGCCGATAAACCCGCCGGCGCCGCACACCAACACTCGTTTCATAGCTGCTTGTCTATCGGCAGTAGCGCCGGTTCAGGCGCATGAGGGAAACACACTACTCGGGCGGGTTTTCGCTTCTGAGGCTGCGTACTCCGCGAGGCGGGCCGCAACGCCCCCTCTGGACGATCTAATTACGGCTCCGTGGTTATCTCATACCACGGGGAGAAGTCCTGGCCGTCGGCCTGTAAGTGAATTTCAAAGCCGTTCTCCGTGCGCCGGACGGCCTCCTGTGGAAGCGCGCGCATGCGGGCGCCGGCGCCGTCCAGCGGATACACGGACATACCCGCGGCGTTTGAACGCACGAACAGCCTGCACTCGATCCGCTCCATCCACGTGGGTGGCTCACCGCCATTGCGGCTGCCTGAGGGACCGCTGCTGCCGGGCTCCGGTTCGAGCGTCCACCAGTCCTGCGCGCGCTGGTAGGGGATGAGCTTCTGCGGGCGCGGCGGACTGCCGGGCAAACTGGAAAGCGTGTAACCGGGATTCGTGAGCAGCATGCGGCGCGAAGCGCGGATTGGCTTACCGTCGAGCGCCGTCAGCAAAATGGCCGCGAACCCGCGGGAACTGGGCGCCAGCGTCACTTCCAGATCTCCCGCCGCCCCCTTGCTCGTTCCCAAAAAGCCGAAAACGCCGGCCACGGCGGGCGCCGCCACCGAGAGCAGCCTCTTGTTCGGGTCGTACACAAGCTGGCCCGTATCCGAGCGGTAAGGGGGCGCCGCCTTGAGCTGCGGCACCTCGCCGCCATCCCGTGTTATCGCCACCCGGTGGAGAAACGCGATGGCCGGGTCGTAGGCGACGGTCGCCTGGAGACTCCCCGCGATGTTGCCGACTCTGCGCTCCCGCGCCGCCCGCAGCCGCGCCTCAAGCGGCGCCGCTATCCGGATGAGCTTTTCGCCCGGCTGAATCGCGGCTGTGCGGAAAAGCCAGGCCGCCTGCCCGAAAGCGGGGTACTTCGTCCAATCGCCGTTGAGATCGAAGCCGCCCGGCGTCAGCTTGTCCCACTCACGCCCGTGCGAGTAGGCAAAGTGCATGATGGAATCCCAGTCCTGGAAAGCGGCGAACACCGCCAGCGCCGGATCGATCTCCGCGGCGTGCCGGTTCGGCCAGTTCTGGTTGAACTCGCTGACCGTGTAAGGACGGTTGTACTCGCGCGCCGCGGCCATGTTCAGAAACTGCGTTAATCCCGTACCCACCGCGGAGGCGTCCCGAATGCGCCAGTCGCGGCCATCCCAGGAACGGTTCGGGAAATTGTAGTGGTCGATATAGAAGTGGCTGTCCTGGTAGTCCATGTCCTGGTGCGAGTCGTAGTGCAGCAGGCCGCTGAAGTTGACCTGCGTGCCCGTGACCGGCACGAGCGCGTTCGTGCCGGCTCGAATCGCCGCCAGCATTTCCTTCAAGTAGAAACGGTCGCGGTCCACCAGGAAGAGCAGCCAGTCGTTGACCCGGGCAACGGGCTCCTTCTGCTCGACGGTGATGATGGGAACCGTGCCGGACTCGAGGCTTCCGCCCGGCGCCACGCCCCACGCGCGCTGCACGGCCTCCTCATTGCCGTACTTGGCCTTCAAAAACGCACTCCACTGCCTGCGCAGTTCCGCTTCGTACTCGCCCAGCGCCCGGCGTTCCAGATTGCCCCTCTGCCACGCCTCCAGCAGAGAGGTTTCGTTATTGATCTCCACCATCGCCAGCACCGGGTCGTCCTTCAGCGCCAGCGCTTCCAGCACCTTTGTGGTGAAAACCTTCTGCAGCTCCACCATGCGCGGGAAGAAAATGTGAAGCGGCTTGCTTTGTGTGGGGATGCCGCCCTCGACATCGGGTACCCGGTCCACGTCGGGCCGGAACCGGTAGCCGACGTGCAAGTTGAGGTTGATATAGACGCCCTCCGCCCGCATTGCGTTGATGAAGGCGCGCAGCCGGCGCACCGCAATGGGATTCAGCGTCGGATATGGCCCGGTGGTCAGGATGCTGCGGCAGTTCTCCGGTTCGGCGTCCGGCGAGCTGTCCATGTGATGCAGGCGAACCAGGTTGATGCCCAGCCGGCGGAAGCGTTTCGCCAGCCGCACGGCGTCGGCTTCCTCGGGAAAATTCGCGCCGAAAGCCAGATTGACGCCGAACAGGCGGACCCGCTCGTCATCCGCGGTGTTCGGTTTGAGGTCGCGACCGACCCGGAAGAAGTGGCCGTCGCGGACGAACAAGCGATCGGCGGGCTCGATGGGCCGGTTCAGAAAACTGAAATTGGGAGCGCCGGCAAGCCGGTCCTGTTGGATGGAGAACTGGTACAAGCCTTCTTGCGCAGCCAGTGTGACGGCGCATATCAGCGGCACAAAGACAAGGCGCATCACGACCCTCCTATGAAAAACGCCACCGGCACGCAGACAACAACATTTCGGGCCGGTGCTGTTTCGGCGCTGTCCAAAGCAGGCGGGCACCCCGCACGGTTTTCCCGGTACTGACATCGCAGTGGAGGGTTTTCTCCGCGCCGGTCATGCCCGGTTGCCAAGTCTAGTTTACGCTTGTTGCCTTCGCGCTGCGCGGGGCCCGGCAGTTAGCCCCGCTCGCATTCGTGATTTATTCGGCCTCCGTGGCTGAGGCTTTCTTGCGGCCTTTCTTTGCCGCCTTGGCGGCAGCTCTTGCGCGAAACTCCGCCCATCGCCTGCGCTGTGCTTCCGCGATTCTCTTTCTCGCTTCAGCGCTCATCTTCCTTCTAGGCCGGCTCTTGTTTGTATCTTTCACAGGGGATGCAGCCGTCGAATTGCCGGTTCGGAGAAGCCTCTTAATTTCGGCTATCTTCTCGTTTGTGTCTGCTAACCGGTGTTCGAGGCCTTCCAGAGCCGCTTGGAGTAGTGCGGGATCGATGCCTATCGCACGGGGCATTTCCAGAGGTCTCCTTTGCTTGAATACTTGTACAGCTTAAAACTTCAGAGTCCGATTAATTATAGCTTATGTGAGCAACTTCGTGCTGTGATGTGTTCAGAAAGTTAGTCGGGCGGATGCCGTACGCTGGGAAGAAGCAACCGGCGAATCACTTAGGACTTCATGATTACCTGGGCCGAAGTGGTCGATTACTCGGGTTCGCCCGAGACGGTGAGCGAGTATGTGCGCCCGGCGCTCGATTCCGTGCCGTCAAGCCTGGCGTCGCGGCTGGGCGCGTGTGTGGTTATCCTGAGGCCGGGGTTGGAGCCGCCCCAAACGGTTTCGCGCTGGAAAGCGGGCGGCGGCCGGATCGAGGTGGAACTCGCCGCCGGAGAGGCGGAACCTCACGACGTGGCGCTCGAACTGCTCCTCTGCCTTGGGCAAGCTGTCTGGGAGACGCTGGCGCCTGAAGAAACGGCGGCCTGGCTGAAACTGCTGGACGAGGAAATCCGGGCAAAGGTCGAGGGCGAAATCGACGAGGACGCGCTCGAAGAAAAGCGGCGCCTGTTTTCCAGCCGGACGCTTGCGCGCAGTTCGAGGCGTCTGCTGCGGTACGCGGGCGCGGCGTTTGCCGGCACGCTGGCGGAATACGTCCACGCGCTCTGGCACGATGTCGGCGTGCGAGTGGGACCGGAGCATCTTCCCCCGAAATGGCTGCGGCGGCGCCTGGAATTGTTCGAGCGCTGGTTTCCTCCTGAAGGAGGGCGGCGGCTGTTTCCGCCGGAGTACTCGGCATAAGTCGGACAAGCCCCGCGCTCCTGACGAGAACCCCGAAAAGTACTAGTGGAAACGGGTTAGGGATGCCCATCTCCCAGGGGCTTACTCAACAGCTCCGGCGCCAATAGGTGAGTAGCTGTGCTGTGGACCAGTTTACGGACACCGCTGCCCAAGTAACGCGGCCACCTTATCCCCGCACCGTGGTGGTTGGTTGTGTATACCTGTGCCGCTACCTGAGCGTGTAAATCGGACCCACGCAGGCAGATGCGATCCATCGCGGCCGCCAGAAACGGCCACGCTTTTCAGGTGCGGTAGCTGGCGTTGATGTCGATATACTTTTCCGTGAGATCGCAGGACCAGAAACGCGCCTCGCCCTTTCCGCTGCCGTTCAGCACAAAGCGGATCAGGCATTCCTGGGCGTCCAGCTTCTGCTTCAGTTCGCGCTCGGAGAATTTAACGCCCACCCCCTTGGAGCAGACAAGCACGCGTTGCAAGTAAATATCGACCTTGGTGGGATCGAACTCGACGCCGGAATTGCCGGCGGCGGAGAGAATGCGCCCCCAGTTCGGGTCGGATCCGGCGATGGCCGTCTTCACCAGCGGAGAGTTTGCGATCGCCCGCGCGATGCGGCTGGCTTTTTCGTCGTCCTGGGCGCCGACAACGTGAATCGTAACGAGCTTGCGCGCCCCCTCGCCGTCGCGCGCGATTTTTTCGGCCAAATCCTCCATCACCCAGCACAGTACTTCCTGGAACACAAGGCGCTCCTTCTGGTTGAGCTTTATGCCGGAAGCGCCGTTGGCCATCAGGATGATGGTGTCGTTGGTGGACGTGTCGCCGTCGACCGAAAGCCTGTGGTAGCTCCGCTCGACCGCGGCGGCGAGCATCGTCCGGAGCGCTTGCGGAGGCAGCACCGCGTCGGTCATTACGAAGCCGAGCGTCGTGGCTAACTGCGGGTGAATCATGCCGCTGCCCTTGGTCATGCCGGCGATGTGAACGGTCCCGTTGCGAAGCGGCACTTCGCCGAAGGCCATCTTCGGGACGGTGTCGGTGGTAAGGATCGCGCGTGCGGCGTCCGGGAAACCGTCCTCGGACAGACGGTCAAACAGGCGGGGCAGGGCATTAATGATGCACTGCGGATCGAGATCCACGCCGATGACGCCGGTGGAAGCGGGCAGAACTTCCGCTACCGGCGCCTTCAGCAGCTTCGCCACCGCGCGGCACGTAGCGAGTGCCGTTCGCCGTCCCGTGCGCGTGGCGCAGTTGGCATTGCCCGCGTTTACGAGAATGGCGCGGGCGATGCCGCGCGAGGCACGCAGATGCTCTTGGGCTAGCAGCACCGGAGCAGCCTTAACGCGGTTGCGGGTGAACATGCCCGCGGCGGACGCGGGCCGCTCCGACAGGATCAGCGCCAGGTCGTCCTTCTTCTCCTTCCGAATCCCTGCGTAGGTGGAAGCGTATCGATACCCGGCCGGAAGTTTCACTCGCTCATCTCCAGGAGATCATTGTCTCTTATTTGATAACCGTTCAGGAAATCAACCGCCGTCATCCGCCTCTTTCCTTCGAGCTGGACCTCCAGGAGTTCGAGCGACGTATTCGCGCCGCATGCCACGAACAAACGCTTGTCCCGCACGGCGAGCGATCCCGGCGCGCCCTTCGCTTCGCCGCCGGGGCGCGCCCGCCAGATCTGAAGTTGCCGGGAGCGAAACCGCGTGTAGCAGCCGGGCCAGGGCTGGAAGCCGCGAATGCGATTGTGGATCTCGCTTGCGGACCGCGTCCAGTCGATGCGGCCGTCTTCCTTCTTAAGGATGGGAGCGAGACTGGCCTGCGTGGAATCCTGCGGCTGCGGCACGATGGTGCCGTCCTCGACCCGGAGCAGCGTTTCGACGAGCAGTTCGGCCCCCATTCCCGCCAGCCGCGCGCTCAGCTCTGTGGCGGTCTCCTCCGGGCCAATCTCGGTTTCGCGCTGGAGCAGGATGTCCCCCGTATCGAGCCCCGCGTCGATCCTCATCGTGGTGACTCCGGTGCGCGTTTCCCCGCTCGCGATGGCCCACTGAATCGGCGCCGCCCCGCGATACTTCGGCAGCAGCGAGGCGTGAACATTGATGATCCCATGCGGAAAAACGTCGATGACCGTCTGGGGGATGATCTTGCCGTAGCCCACCATCACTCCGGCGTCCGCGCCGAGCCCTTTCAGGAACTCCAAAAATTCCGGCGTGCGGATCCGCTCCGGCTGGTGTACGGGGATCCCCAGTCTCCGCGCGGCCTGCTTTACAGGCGGTTCGGCGAGCGCGCGGCTGCGGCCCTTCGGGCGGTCGGGCTGCGTGATGGCGACAGCCACCTCGTGCCCCGCCTTTACGGTCTCTTCAAGGGTGGGTACGGCAAACTCGGGAGTGCCCAGAAAAACGATCCGCACGCGCTAGGTCCACTCGCCCGCTTTGATCAGCTTGCGTATCTTGCGCCGGATGAGATCGCGCTTGAGTACGCTGATGTGGTTGATATAGAGCTTGCCGTTGAGGTGATCGGTTTCATGGACGAAGGCGCGGGCCAGCAGGTCCTCGCCCGTCATTTCGAACTCCTCACCCTTGGCGTTCCGGGCGCGCACGGTGACGCGCTTGGGCCGCTTCACGGGCTCGCGGAAACCGGGAATGCTGAGGCAGCCCTCCTCCTCCACCTGACCACCTTCGCAGGCGACGATCTCCGGATTGATGAGCACCAGGCGCTTCGACGGGTCCTCGCCGACGGACGTATCGATCACGGCGATGCGCTTGGAGATGCCGATCTGCGGCGCCGCCAGTCCCACTCCCTTGGCGGCGTACATCGATTCGAACATGTCTTCGAGCAGTTTGTTCAGCTCGGGGGTGTCAAACTCGGTTACAGGTTCCGCCGGGGTCTCCAGAACGGGATCGCCGTATTTAACGATCGGGTAAATCATCAGAAATCTCTCACCTGATCGAGATAAGCTTCAAAGTTGCGCCGCGTTTCGCGCAGCGAGTCGCCGCCGAATTTCTCGAGAAATGCCTGGGCAAGCACCAGGGCGACCATAGCCTCGCCGACGACTCCCGCCGCCGGGACCACGCACACGTCGCTGCGTTCATAGGATGCGAGCGCCGGCTGGCGGGTCGCGAGATCTACCGATTCCAGGGGCCTGCGCAGCGTCGAGATGGGCTTCAGCAGGCCGCGAACCACCACGTCCTCGCCGTTGGTGATGCCTCCTTCCAGTCCGCCGGCGCGGTTGGATCCGCGGGTAAAGCGGCGCCCTTCGGCATCGTAGTGAATGGTGTCCTGCACGCGCGAGCCGAACTCGGAGGCGGCCTGCGCGGCGTCGCCGATCTCGACTCCTTTTACGGCCTGTATCGAGACGATTGCCTGCGCGAGCCGGCCGTCCAGCCGCGTGTCCCAGGAAGCATGCGACCCCAGGCCGGGCGGAACGCCGTGAGCGACCACTTCGAAGACGCCGCCCACGGTGTCGCCGGTGCGGTAGGCTTCGTCCACAACGGCCTTCATCCGCTGCTCGGTTTCAGCGTCCACGCAGCCGAGCAGGATCTCGTCGCGCTCGCTGAGCGCCTTAAGTTCCTCCCAGCACGCGCGCCGCTCCAGGCGCACGGGGCCGACCGCCACGACGTGACTCAACACGCCGATGCCGAACTGCGCGAGAAAAGCTTTGGCCAGGGCGCCGGCGGCCACCCGCGCCGTGGTTTCCCGCGCGCTCGCCCGCTCCAGGATGTAGCGTGCGTCGCGGAAATCGTGCTTCATGGCGCCGGCGAGATCGGCGTGGCCCGGGCGCGGGCGCGTCACCGGCCGCTTCTTCTCCTCCGCGCCCTCGAAGTTTTCCACCGGCAGCGCCTCGGTCCAGTTCTGCCAGTCCCGGTTGCGTATGAGAATGGCGATGGGCGCCCCGATGGTCTGCGAGTGGCGTACGCCGGAGACGATCTCGGCGTGGTCCGCCTCGATCTTCATCCGCCCGCCCCGGCCATATCCCTGCTGCCTGCGCCAAAGCTCGCGGTCCACCGCTGCGGCTGAGACGGGAATGCCTGCGGGCAGGCCCGTAACCGTAGCCACCAGACACTCTCCGTGGGATTCCCCAGCCGTCTCGAACCGAAGCATGGTAACCCACCATCGTAGTCAATACCACGCACTTTCAGCAACTTAAACAGAGTGGGCCGGGGCTTGCGCACGCCCGAAAACTCGCCGTGCGCCCCTCCACAAAAAAGATCCCAAACTCCCGAAAAGGTGTTACCCTCCGGCGGGGTAAGTTCGTCATTTAGATCTACGGAACAAAACGCGCCGCGATCCAAAGAGCGCGTCTGTTTGCACATCGGCGGAGAAGAGTGATGGATAAGATTGAGCGTCTGGCCGGACGCCTGGCCCACGGCTTCAGCCGCTGGGCGCCACACGATTCCGAAACTCACGATGAGATTCTGAAAGCTGCCACTCTTGTCTCGGAACTGACCGACGAACTCGCTTCAATCGGGTTCGGCCTGGCGAGCACGGAGCCGGCGGATACACCGGCGCGGAGGCCGCAAGCCAGGACCGCACTGGTAGTCGATGAATGCGAGGAGAGCCGGCGCGCGCTCAATTCCATGCTCCAGGATCTGGGATACGAGGTGCTCGAAGCGCCGTCCGCGGGAGACGCGCTGCTGATCCTGGAGCGCCACTCCGGCCCCATCGAGATCATGCTGACCGACGTCGTGATGCAGGAAATGAGCGGCCGCGAACTGGCCGAACACGCCGCCCTGCTCAAGCCCGAGATGCGTGTGATCCACATGTCGGGCTACACCGACGCGGAGATCATGTACTGGGGCCTGTTGGGTCCGGGCCTGGCCGCGCTGCAAAAACCGGTCACGGCCGAAGCGCTCAGCCGCAGTCTTTCGGAAATCAGGGAAGAACAGTACGCCTGAAAGCCCCGGCCCGGCGGCTTGCCTCCTGGCTCGAGTCTTCCGGCTTTTCTGCCGGGCCGGCCCTTTTTCAACTCCTCTTTGGCTCCGTAGAGCGGGGATTTTGCGCGTTTTGATTATTTCCGGTGGCCCTGGGGACGGTCCCCGGATAACCTGTGGCTTTGAGGGGCAAGGATGCACCAACCGATCAAATACGTTGAGAAAGCCGCCACCTATGCAGCGCGTGGCGCGTGGTTCGTTTTTGAACGCCTGAACCGGATCCGGCCCAACCCTTCGTTCACGCCGAAGTGGTCCGATAAGCCGCTGCTGAAGTCGTGGGAGAAAAGCAAGCCGCCGCTCGGCTGGCCGCGGGAAACCGACTCCCTCTGCCCGAAGTGCGTACCGGAAATCCGCCAGGAAGTGCTCGAGGGCAAACGGCCGCTGAGCGAGCTGATCGAAGGGCGGCCAGGGGTGATCAAGGCCTGGATCGTCCAGCGCGGCGACCGGATCATGATGGAGAAGGAGTGCCCAAAGCACGGCCGCTTCGAGGACGTCCTGTCGATCGATCCGGAGTTCTCCGCGCACGTGGAGAGGATGTTCCCGGGCCGCGACATACCCGCCCACAACGACGAGGGGCTGCACCGCCACGGGGTGAGCACCGTCCGGTACGGGCGCGGCGCCGTGCTCACCATCGACCTGACAAACCGCTGCAACATGATGTGCGATCCGTGCTTCATGGACGCCAACCAGGTGGGCTTTGTTCACGAGCTCTCCTGGGAGGAGATCAAAACGCTGCTCGACAACGCGATCTCCATCAAGCCGAAGCGGCAATTGTCGGTGCAGTTCTCCGGCGGTGAGCCGACGTTGTCTCCGTATTTCATCGATGCCATCGCTTACGCCCGCAAGGTGGGCTACAACAGCGTCCAGGCGGCCACAAACGGCATCGAGTTCGCCAAGAGCTACGATTTCTGCAAGCGGGCGGCCGACGCGGGCCTGCGTTACGCGTACTTGCAGTTCGACGGCATCGGCAACGCCGCCAACTCGCACCGCAAGGTCGGCAACCTCTTTGACGTGAAACTGCGCGCGATCGAAAACCTCCACAAGGCGGGGGTGGACATCGTGCCGGTGACCACCATCGTGAACGGCATCAACAACGAGCAGGTGGGCCGCATCATCCAGTTCGCGCTCGACAACCCGAAGAAAATCGCCTTCTGCTCGTTCCAGCCGGTTTCCTTTACCGGACGCGACGAGGCCATAACCGACGAACGGCGGAAGGCGCAGCGCTACACGCTATCGCACCTGGCGCACGACGTGAAGAAGCAGACCGGGCTCGGCGAACCGGCGCGCGACTGGTTCCCGATTTCCTTCATCAGCACGTTTTCGGACTGGGGCGACCTGGTGCACGGGCCGAGCTACGACTGGGGCACGCTGAGCTGCGGATGCCATCCGAACTGTGGGGTCGGCATGGCGATCATGGTAGACAAGGAGACGCGCGAGGCGGTTCCCGTCACCGCGTTCCTGCACGCCGACCAGCTTGCCAAAGACGTGGCCTCGATCAACGACGCCGCGCGCGGCAAGTTCCTTTCCATCTTTGGCATGGCGCTGGCGTTGATGAAGAACTACGATCCGTTCAAGGCGCCGCGCCACTTCCGCATCATTGACCTTCTGCAGAAGTTCGATAAGACCTTCGGGGCGACCGGCCGCGACTACGGCAAGGTGTCCGGCGACC
The DNA here is from genome assembly GCA_029776225.1 of Acidobacteriota bacterium. Classification (GTDB taxonomy): domain Bacteria; phylum Acidobacteriota; class Terriglobia; order Bryobacterales; family Bryobacteraceae; genus Fen-330. The sequence continues at coordinate 13,933 of JAKOTR010000097.1, forward strand.
GCACGCGCGAGGACATCGAGAAGCGCCGCCGCGACCGCTGGAACTTCCTGTTCATCGCCGGCATGTGGTTCCAGGACCTGTACACTTACGACTTCCGGCGCACCGAACAGTGCATCATTCCGTACGCCACCCAGGAAGGCGAAATCTCCTTCTGCGCTTACAACACGGGCATCGGCTGGCGAAACATCGTCGAGAAGATGCACATGACCGCCACCCTGACGAAGTGGTATCAGGAGCGCGGGCGCCACGAAATCTACGCTGGCGGCAAGTGCGTGAAGCTGGACAGCACCGAGCACAGTCTTGTGCTGCGCGAGGAGCTCATAACGATCGAGGAGCAGCACGATCTGGACGCGCTCGGCATCGCCAAGACGGCGCGCGAGGAGAAGGCTCGAGCCCGCGACGAACGCCTCCGCCGGATGCAGGAAGACGCGCGCATGGCGAAGCTCTACCGCCAGTACGTGTTGAAGGAGCCGCAGCAGCCGGAGTTGGTACAGATCGAGCGCCGGTAGCCCATCGCCGGCGCTCTCAAACCGCAATTCAAGGGGCGCAACCTGAGCTGGTGCGGATCGAGCGCGGGTAGCGCCTCGCCAGCCCGCCAACCGCTGTTCAAGGGGCAGCAGCCTGAGCGCGTGCAGATCAAACGTGGATGCGGCTGCAAAAGGTTGCCAAGCTCCTTCGAATGGTGGTGAACTGGTCGTGAGATGGAAGCATTCAGCAACGCAAGGCGTCTTTTGCAGGAATTCAAGGGCAGCCAGTACGTCTACGGGTTCGACGTTCTGCCGCAGGCGGGATCGCTGGCTGCTTCGCTCGGAAAAAAGGTATTGTTTGTCTGCGACCGGTTCCCCGGCTCGGAATCTCATGCCGCGTGCATCCGCTCATCGTTGACCGCGGCGGGGCTGGAGATCTGCGGCGAGATCGACGGTGCGGCTCCGAACGCGCCGCGCGAGGACTTGGCGCGAATTACCGAGGCTGTGCGCTCCACCAACCCCGGCGTTGTGGTCAGTTTCGGTGGCGGAAGCACGATTGACGCCGCCAAGGCCGCCGCGGTGCTGGGCAGCGTGGGCGGCACGGTGGAGGACTACTTTGGCACCGGGCTGGTGACCGCCAAACTTGCCAGTAGCGGCGGCAAACTGATCCCGCACCTCGCCATACAGACCGCGGCCAGTTCCGGCGCCCACCTGACGAAATATTCCAACATCACGGACCTTGCCACCGGGCAGAAGAAGCTGATCGTGGACGACGCGATCGTGCCCCCGCGCGCGCTTTTCGACTACGGCGTTACACTCAGCGCCCCGCCCGCGCTGACCGCCGACGGCGCGCTCGACGGTGTTTCCCACTGTCTGGAGGTGCTTTACGGCGCGGTCGGCAAGCCCAGTTATCCGCTGATCGCCGATGTCGCCGCGGCGGGAATCCGGATGGTGCTCGAGTATCTCCCCAAGGTCATGGCAAACCCGGCCGACCGTACGGGACGCGAAGCCCTGGGCTTGGCAACCGACCTCGGAGCGTACTCGATCATGCTCGGCGGCACCAACGGTGCGCACCTCACGAGCTTTTCGCTCATCGATATCCTGTCCCATGGCCGGGCTTGCGCCCTGATGAACCCGTACTACACGGTGTTCTTCGCTCCCGCGATCCAGGAGCCGCTGAAGCTGGTTGCGCGGATCTGCGAGGATACCGGCGTGGCCAAGCGGCCGATCGCTCAACTTTCCGGGCGCGACCTTGGCGTGGCGGTTGCCGAGGTGTTGATCGGCTTCATCCAGAGCTTGGGCCTGCCGGCGAGGCTCAGCGACGTCCCAGGGTTTAGCGGCGCGCACATCGAGCGTGCGCTCACAGCAGCCAAAAACCCCCAGCTACGGATGAAGCTGGAAAATATGCCCGTGCCCCTCACCGCGGAGATGGTGGACGATTATATGGGGCCTGTGCTCCAGGCCGCGGCAAGCGGCGATCTCGCCGTGATCAGGAACGTCCCGTAAAGAAAGAACGCTCGCGCGCGGGCTTTACCGGCCGGAAGGCTCCTCCCGGATCGCATTGCGTACTTTTTCCATCAGATCCGGGGGGATTTCCTGCATGCCGTGAGCCGCGCGCGCGTGCTCCCTGCACCTGTCGAGGACTTCCTGCTCAGTCTCCCCGCGGGCCTCGAAATCACAATCGACGCCCACTTGTCTGCAATTGACTACCTTGGCCATGGTTCCCCTCCGAGTTCGGTCTTAAAACTATCTTAATCCCAGGCCTCGGGCAGTGAGAGACTCAGCCTTTTTTCGCGCCCCGGACGTGGCACTTGTTGCAGTTGCCCTTGCTTTCGAAAGAGGTGCCGCCGGGCCGGTGGCAGAAGCCGCAGGAGATCTGCTTGGTTTCGGCCGTCCTGTGCATCGCTGCCTTGTAGTTTAGCGGTGCGGTCGCCGACTCCGGCCACAGTTTGTCGTGGCAGACTTTGCAGTCCTCGTTGACCCGCTTGGAGTGGGCGGCGTGGTCGAAAGTAACATCGCCCGTCTTCGCCTTGAAAGTCAGTTTGTCCGCTGCTTTCTTTTCTTGCGCGACAACAGGTAGGAGTGAAATCGCAATCAGAACGAACAATAGGCGCATTACAAAAATATACACTGTTGCGGCAGGCCTTTGCTGAGGGGTGGGGGTGGGTGAAAAAAGGGTTTGGGTGGGCCAAAATGCCCACGCCGGGGGAGGGCAACAGGGCCCAACAAGCCCAAACACGCGACCGATGAGTGGATTATCAGGCTTTGGAGATTTGGACCGGAAATTGCATCTCTGTAAGGCAAATAATAAGTCTCATCGACTTATTTAGCATCCCCGGCGACGGGGCCCAGCCCGTCGCTAGCCCCTCTGAGTGAAGCCCCGAGTTCCCAAGCCCGGGGCTTCATCCGTCTTGACTTAACTTACCTTAATTCTTGCTCTTGAAACTGCCGTTGACATTGGTCACTCCACCGGAGGACGTCACGAGGACAACCGCTTGCCTTCCGCTGGACGCGTCCTCGGCGGTGATGCTGCCGCCGTTGCCGCCGCTTGAAGTGTTGACGGTCATACCGGCCTCTTTGAAGCCGGCCTCATAGAACTGCAAGACCTGGGCGGGGGAATCCTCGGTAGTGAATTGAAAGTGTGCGCCGTCGCCTTCCGTGCCTTGCATGGCGAAGCTTGCCTGAGGCGATGAGCCCGGATAGGACGGGAACCAGGAGGGCAAATTGGCGGGCGTGCCCGCGCCGAACGTCGCGCGGACGGCACCGCCGTCGTCTCCCTCGCCTTCGAAGCTGATCCGGCCTTCCTTAATGTCTTCGAAGTTCATGGTGACGTTTTTCCCCGTCCTCTTATCGCGAACGGTGACGATGCCACGGTCTTCGTCGATGGAGACGAGTTCGAGATTCGGGTTGGCCGCAACCGCCATCTTGACCATGGCGACAGCGGGGTTCTTCTTCATCAAGTCCGGATCGAGCCCGGCCTGCTTGACCTTATACAGTCCGAAAGAGACTGCGAGTACCAGGGCGATGCCGGCCAGGACGAGGACTCCGCCGCAGCCGATCAGGATGTAGAGCAGGGGACTTTTCTTCTTCGCCGGCGGAACGCCGCCGGCCGGGGGAACGCTAGTAGTCATTCAAACGATCTCTCCAGGATGGATTTTGACTGCACAAACCGGAGGATTATACCAGCAGGCGCGGAGGAAGCGTCGTGTGTTTCGGCGAAGCTCCGCTCACCAGGTGCGATACCATAGCAGATTCAAGGAACAGAACGGGACAGAGTACCGTCTTAGTTGCTTGATGAATTTGACCCTACATAGAGGTGTGACTCGATGGACTGTATACGACGCGGGATTGCGATCATTTGTGTCCTGCTGCTTCTGACCCCCCTTGCGGACGCTCAAGTCCCGGGCTTGACGGAAAGCGGCGGGGGCTGGTTCAGCTCCTACAAGTTCAGAGAGTTGCCGCCAATCGATTTGTCGAATTCAAACCGCTTGGAGCAGCTACTGCGCGGAGGGAACATCTACCTGTCGCTCCAGGACGCCATCGCGCTGGCGCTCGAAAACAACCTGGACATTGCGATCCAGCGCTACGCTCCGATTAACGCAGAGGCCAGCCTGCTGCGGGCGAAGGCGGGCGGTCCGCTGCGCGGCGTGCCGACGAGCGTGCAAACCGTGACCACGAATATTCTCTCGCAAGTGACCGGTACGGGCTCGGGGACCGGTGGCGGGGGCGGCGGCTCGGTTTCGGGCTCGGGCGGGGGCGCGGGCGGCACCATCATCACCGCGACCGGCACCTCTATTCCCAACTTGGATCCTTCGTTTTACGTTGCTGGCAGCGCCGGGCACCGGACGAATCCGCAGACCAACTCCTTCACCACCGGGACGAACTCGCTGGTGCTCAGCAACAAGAGCTTCAGCGCCGGCATTCAGAAGGCGTTCCTCACCGGTACGTCTGTCTCGCTGGGCTGGAACAACAACAACGTCAAAACGAATGCATTCCGCAACGATTACAACCCCTACACGAATGCGAACCTGGAACTCACGATCTCACAGCGGTTGCTGCAGGGATTCGGGCCGGCGGTGAACAGCCGGAACATCCGGATCGCGCAGAACAACCGGAAGGTGTCGGATCTGGCCTTCAAACAGCAGGTGATCGCGACGGTTTCGCAGGTCATCGCCGGGTACTGGGATCTGGTGACCTTCCACGAGAACGTGAAAGTAAGGCGGCAGGCCCTGGAGCTCTCGAAAAAACTGTACGAAGACAACAAGAAACAGGTGGAGATCGGGACTCTGGCGCCGATCGAGATCGTCCGCGCCGAAGCCGAGGTCGCCTCCAACCAGCAGGCGCTGGTGAACGCGGAGACGCAGCTGCTCCAGCAGGAGACGGCGCTGAAGAACGCCCTGAGCCGCACCGGCGTGGCCAGCCCGACCATCGCCGAGGCGCGCATCATCCCCACGGACCGGATCACGGTGCCGGAGGAGGAGCAGATCGAACCGATCCAGGACCTCGTGGCGCAGGCGCTCGAGAACCGTCCGGAGCTGCTGCAGAGCCGCATCAGTATCGAGAGCACGAGGATCGGGCTGAAGGGCACCAAGAGCCAGCTTCTGCCGTCGCTCGACATCCAGGCGTCCTTCCAGAACAACGCTCTGGCCGGCCAGCTCAACACGGTGCCGGTTCCGAACATTCCGGGAATCGATCCAAACCAGTTCCAGCGCGGCGTGGGCGGCGATCCGTTCTTCATCGGGGGAGTGGGGACCGCGTTCCGCCAGCTCTTCCGGCGCAATTTTCCGGACTATTCGATCGCGTTCCAGTTGAACGTGCCGCTGCAGAACCGCGCGGCCAAGGCGGATATGATCATGGACCAGGTGAGCCTGCGGCAACAGGAGCTCCAGCAGCAGCGGCTGATTAACTCGATCCGCATGGACGTGAGGAATGCGCTGATCGCGCTGCAGCAGGCCCGGGCCGCATACCAGGCCGCGGTTAAGGCGCGGGAACTGGCGGAACAGACCGTGGACGCCGAGCAGAAAAAGTACGCGCTCGGCGCCTCGACAATCTTCTTCGTGATCCAATACCAGCGCGACCTGGCGCAGGCGCGCTCGCAGGAAGTGGCGGCCGAGAGCGCCTACGCGAAAGCCAAAGTGATGCTCGACCAGGCAGTGGGGCGGATCCTTGAGGCCTACAACATCTCGATTGAGGAGGCGGAGAAGGGAAGAGTCTCGCGGCCGCCGGACCCGCTGCCGGCGATTCCATAGAGGCTTGAGATTTTCGGATTGGTAGGGCGCGGTTCCGGCCGCGCCCTTTCATTTTGCACAGCTTAGCTGGTACCAAATTGCATGGGCGCACCCGTGATGATGAAATTTTTGCGCGGATTGCAAAACGGCGGGGACGATTTGGTTCAGTCTTTTCAGGATGTTACGTTTGGTGAGGCAATTGCCTTTTTCGAGGGCGTGATGACATCGAGAAAAGGCTCAAGGAATGATGGTTTGGTCCTCTGTTTGCCCGCCAGCATCGCTTCTTCATCACTCTGAACGGTTTTCCCGCCAAAGAACCTCGCGCCCACATCCTTGAGCCTTGCAGTCCAGGGGAGGTGAGAAATTAGCCTTCCCGGGACTGCCTCCGGATGTAAAAAACCACCCTTGGTCCTCTCATTTGACGGCGTTCTCTGATATATTCAGAACATCGAATTTGGGCTGGTGAAATATCCGTAATCGTTGTGTGCCTGGAACTCGCTGATAGGCGCGCGGCGCGGGTATGGCTGGGCTGGGGCCTATCAACGCGATTCCTGGACAGCCCTACTGGTATCCAACGGCAGACATCAGGAGGCACTTGTGAAAAAGAAAAAACCCGAGCCGGGGGTTACGCGCCGCGGCTTCATTCGCGGCGTTGGGTTGGGAAGCGGCGTCGCAGGGGCCGGCATCCTGGAGACCGAGGCGGCGGCCGCGCCGGCGGTGCAAGTCGTGGGGCCGGGTCCGGCGCAGGTCACGCTCAAAGTCAACGGTAAACAGCACACCCTCAACCTGGAGCCGCGCGTCACGCTTCTGGACGCGCTCCGCGACCACCTGAATTACACTGGCGCGAAAAAAGTCTGCGACCGCGCATCGTGCGGCGCCTGCACGGTGATTGTCGGCGGCAAGGCGGTCTACGCGTGCAATATGCTGGCGATCGAGGCGCAGGGGCAGGACATCCAGACGGTCGAGAGCCTCTCGTCCGGCAACAAATACCATCCGCTCATCACCGCGTTCGTCGAAAACGACGCGCAGCAGTGCGGCTTCTGCACGCCCGGATTCGTCATGGCGGCGAAGGCGTTTCTGGAGCAGAATCCGAATCCCACCTATGAGGAGGTAAAGGCGGGCCTTGGCGGGAATCTGTGCCGCTGCGGCACCTACATCGGCCTGCGCAACGCCGTTCTTCAGGCCGCAAAACAGATGAAAGGAGCGGCAAATGGCTGAGACGCTCGACTACAGTTGGCCGGCGAAAGAGAAACGCCGGGTAATCGGCAAGCCCTTGCCCCGCATTGACGGGTATGCCAAGTCGTCGGGGCGGGCCAAGTACGCCTACGACGTGCACCGGCCGGGCATGCTCTACGGGGCGCTGCTCACCTGCCCCCATGCTCACGCGCGAATCACCAGCATCGACACCAGCGCCGCCGAGAAATCGCCAGGGGTGATGGCCGTCGATCTGATGGCCAGGCCGGGCGAGGAAATCCAGTACGCCGGATATGAAATCGCATCGGTGGCGGCCACTACGCTGGAACAGGCCCGGGACGCGGTCCGCAAGATTAAGGTCGCCTACGAAGTGCTCCCGCACCTGGTGGATGAGAGGGACCTGGCGAAAGCGGGCAGCCGCGCCAAGGCAAGCGGCGAGCAGGTGTCCGGCGACCCGGACCAGGCTTTCAAAGAAGCCGACGTCGTCTCCGAGGGCTTTTACGGCATCCCCGTTCTGACTCACTGCTGCATGGAGGCCCACGGCCAGGTGATCGAGTGGAAGCCGGACCGTTTCGACTACTGGCCTTCGACCCAGAACGTTTCGGGCGTGGGCGGGGATCTGGCCAAGGTCCTGGAGATCCCGGCCACCAACGTTCACACGCACATGGAGGCGATGGGCGGCGGCTTCGGCAGCAAGTTCAGCCACGACCGCATCGGCGAAACCTGCGCGCGGCTCTCCCGGAAAGCCGGCGGGCGGCCGGTCAAGCTGTTCCTCGACCGCTCCACCGAACTCGAGATTGCAGGCAACCGCCCCTCGTTCTTCGCAAGGATCAAGCTGGCGGCGAAGAAAGACGGCATGGTGACGGCGTGGGAGTCCGAATCGTGGGCCACAGGCGGTCCCGGTGGGGCAAACCTCCCGGCGGGCAGCCTGCCGTACGTCTTCCGCGGCGTGCCGAACAAGCGGATGACGCACACTTCGGTTTCGATCAACGCGGCGCCGCAGAGGGCCTGGCGCGCCCCGAACAACCCGCAGCTCTCCTACCTGACCTGCGCCGCGATGGAGGACCTGGCGGCGAAACTCAACATGGATCCGGTGGAGTTCTTCCACAAGAACTTGGAGTACGCCGGCGCTCCGGGCCCCGATGTCTTCCGCGCGCAGCTTCAAAAGGCGGCGGAGCTGGCCGAGTGGAAAAAGCTGTGGCGGCCGCGCGGGCAGTCCGGCCCGGGTCCCGTAAAGCGCGGCCTGGGCATCGGTTTCAACATGTGGTACGGGCTGGGCCACGCCAGCAGGGCCCTGACCCGGATTCACCCGGACGGATCGGTGGAAGTCGAAATCGGCAGCCAGGATCTGGGTACCGGGACCCGCACGGTGATCGCGATGGTGGCGGCGGAGACGCTGGGGCTACCGGTGAGCGCCATCAAGGTGAAGATCGGCGAGAACGCCTACCCGCCCTCGGGCGCCTCGGGCGGTTCGACGACGGTGGGCGGCGTTTCGGCATCCACCCGCAAGTCGTCCATGAACGCGCTGGTGAAGCTTTTTGAAGTGGTCTCGGATGCGCTCGGCGCGCCGCCCGGCGAACTGGAGGCGGTCGGCGGAAAAATCCAGGTGAAGGGCAATCCGTCGAAGAGCATCACTTGGCAGGCGGCCTGTAAGAAGCTGGGCACGAAGACCATTCAGGAGATGGGTGAGAACGCGCAGCGCGGGCCGGGCGGGCTGATCAACGGCGGCGCAGGCGGCGTGCAGATCGCCGACGTGTCGGTGGATACCGAGACCGGCCTGGTGAAGATGAACCGCATGGTCGCGGTGCAGGACTGCGGGTTGATCATCAATCCGAAAACGGCGGAAAGCCAGGTTTACGGCGCGGTCATGCTGAGCATCGCCGGCGCGTTGTTCGAGGAACGCATCATGGATCAGATTACCGGCCGTATGCTCAACCCCGGTTTCGAGTTCTACAAGCTGCCGGGTATCGGCGACGTCGGCGAGATCATCGTGCATTTGAATGTCGAGCCGGAGCACGACAAGCGCGGCGTGATCGGGCTCGGCGAGCCGCCGGTGGTCGGCGGAATCGCGGCCATCGCCAATGCAGTGGCCAACGCCATCGGAGTGCGGGTGCCGGTTGTTCCGCTGACACCTGACAAGGTGCTGAAAGCACTGGAAGGGAGGGCCTGATGCAAGCCTTTGAGTATGCGCGCCCATCAACGGTTCAGGAGGCGGTCAGCTTGCTTGGGAACAGTTGGGAGGATGCCAATCTCCTGGCCGGCGGCACCGACCTTCTGAGTTTGATGAAAGATTACATCCACACGCCCAAGCGGTTGGTGAGCCTGAAGGGCATTAAGGAACTGGAGGGGATCCGGAAGTCGGCGGGAGGCCTGCGGATCGGCGCGCTGGTCACTCTGGAAGAGCTGCTGCGGAACCCCGACGTGCGCAAGGAGTACCCCTCGCTGGCCGCGGCCGCGCGCGGTGTCGCCAGCCCGCAGATGCGCAACATGGGGACCGTCGGCGGCGACCTCTGCCAGCGCCCGCGCTGCTGGTACTTCCGGCTCGGCTTCGGATTGCTGGCGAAGGGCCCGAACGGAGAAAGCCTTGTGCCCTCCGGCGACAACCGCTATCACGCGATCTTCAACAACCGGGGGCCGGCGTACTTCGTCAGCGCGTCGAGTTTTGGACCGCCGCTGGTGGCCCTCGGAGCCACCGTGAACCTGGTTTCGCCATCGGGCACGCGCGAACTGCCGGTTGAAAAATTCTTCGTAGCGCCGGCAACCGAGAACGCCCGGGAGAACGTGCTGGCGCCGAATGAGATCCTGACGGAAATCCTCGTGCCCCCGGCCGCGGGGGTGCGGAACGCGACCTACGAAGTGCGGCAGAAGATGGCGCTCGATTATCCACTGGCGACCGCTTCCGTGGCGCTGCGGATGCGGGGCAACACGGTGGCAAGCGCACGCATCGTGCTGGGCCACGTGGCGCCGGTGCCATGGCGTGCGCAGGCGGCGGAGAAGGCGCTCACCGGAAAGACACTCAACGCCGCGGCCATTGAGGAAGCGGCCAAGGCTGCCGTGCAGGGGGCGACACCGCTCAGCATGAACGGCTACAAGGTTCAGCTTGCGAGCGTGGCGGTGAAACGCGCGCTCGAGGAAGCCGCCCAAGCGAGGACATAGCGATGGAAAAGACCGGCTTTCACGTCATCGGCTCGGACCGCTGCGAAAACCTGCGCTGGAAAGGGATGTTCATCGACGCCGAACGGGACACCCCGACCGGCAGCGACCACATCTTCTGGTGCCTGAAAACGCAGCTTGCGCTGGGGCCCGACGGCCAGCTCGTGGATAAGTACGAGTGCAACGCGGCGCGTAGCTGCTATAAGGCGCTGTAACATCCAGCCTGCTGCCTCTGATTCCGGGAGCACGGGTGTAGAATGGTATTACTCAGAGGAGGCTGGCCATGAAACACCTGTTACGCAAAGTTAGCTTTGCGCTTACTGTCCCCGCTCTCAGTTTCGCGGGATCGCTTGCCGTTACGAACCTGCGAGGCGACTACGTGGAGTCCCGGACGGCCGACGTTTACACCGGACCGTGTTTCGCCAACGGCGAGGCCAACCAGGTGGGCGACCTCGCGGTGTTCGGCTGGAGCATTGAGAAAGGCACGTGGCAGGGCGTCGAGCTGGATGGGCTCTCGGTAGTCGGCGTGGTGAAGGCGAGCGGAACACTGGGCGTGGACGAGACGGTCTACCCGGTGAAATCCGTGCTCATCATCGACGAGCGCGCCAACCCGGAGCAGCGGCTGGCGCTGAAAAGCTTCGCGCAGCGGATGGGCGGCGACCTGCTTCAGCACATTGTCCGCGTGGAATACCAGCCGATCATTTTCAAGCTGCGGGACAACAACCCGCATACCGCAACGGCGGTGGTGAATGCCGGCGTGGCGAGAATCGAAACGCGGGCGATCACGGGCGCGGACGACATCTGCCACAACGAAGAAACGTTCTATCCGCCCTTGACCCGCGTGGACCACGCGATGCCCGCTTACACGCTCGCGAACCGGTTTGACGGCAACGGGCTGGGCACAAAGTGGAGCAGCCCGGGGAAGCGCAGCTCGTTCGTCGGCACGTTCCACCTGACGGATTAACCGGCCGCGGGCCGGGTTTCGGGGGCGCGCCTCGCTGCCTGGGCCTGCCGGTACTCCGTGAGCCGGCACGCTGCTGACCGTGGAGTTCGGACGGCACCGCTATCCGCCTAACAACTGGCGCTTCAGGTCTTCATCGACCGGCTTCGGCCCCAGCCAGACCGAAAGCAGCGCGTCCGCAAAGTCTTTGCCGGAGATCCACATTTCGCGGCCCTGGCCGCGCACCAGGGTGCCTCGGCCCGGCAGGTACATGATATCGAGAACATTCCCTTTTTTGAGGGCGGGCAGCGCCCGTTTCAACAGATCGAGCCGGGCGCGCAATGCTGGCATCACCGGCCCGGAGTTGCGCTTGACCCCATTCTCTACCGCTTGGACAAAATCCTTGCGGCTGACGTCGCGCAGCATCACAAGAACAATGCGCCTGGTCTCGTCGGTCGTAATCGCCGCCCAGGCGTCCGTCGTCGGCCTTTCGAGGTAGAGCCCGACGACGTAGACCTTTGAGAAGAGCCTCTTGCGCACGCCTATTCCGTTCAGCCGCAGTTCCTCCCCGGCAACGCTGACCACCTCCGGCATCCTGACGCCTGACATTTCGCGTGCCTCAACCGCCGCTGCGTTCAGCGCCGCTGCGCACCAGAAGCCCGCAGCCACGATGTAGCGTAGCGTTTTCACGGTGGTGCTCGGACCGAACCAGGATTGAGGGCGGATAACCTTCGAGGGCGAAACCGTGGTTGCAGCGGACAGGCAGGCCATCGGCAAAGCCGCATCCCCAAGCGGCTTTCTTGCTTTGATTTTACCCGGGTTGGCTGCGGGCACACGAGAAGCTCGGAGTTCGCCGGAGTTCGTCGTCAGTCGCGGGTGAGTAAGTCAGACTACCTTCACCTTGGCAACGCGAACTACTTCAGCGCGCCCAGGTATTTTTCGGCGCCCGCGGCCATCAGGCGGGTGTCCGTGGGCCCCTGGAAAAGCAAAAAGCCCTGGTCAATGTACTCCTTGAGCCGGGCGGGGTCGCGGGCCGGCCTGCCGACGGGTTTGTTGTGCCGGTGTGCGGCGGCAACCACTCGGGCGATTGCCTCATCGAGGCACGGATCGTCCTGGCGCCCGCGCAAGCCCAGGGAGAACGACAAGTCGCTGGTTCCAATGAACAGCGCGTCAATCCCTTCGGTGGCCGCAATCTCGTCCACGCACTCCACGGCGCGCGCCTCTTCAATGATGGCGATGACCATCACGTTGCGGTCGGCCGAATCGTGATAGCTTGGCTCCGGCCAGGAAAACATGGCGAGGCCGGGTCCCGACCCGCGGCAGCCGGCAGGCGGATAGCGGCACGCCGCCGCAGCCTGGCGGGCCAGCTCCGGCGTGCTGGTGAAGGGGAAAATAACGCCGCAGGCGCCGGCGTCGAGCACGCGCTTGGCCGTCCACACTTCGTTGACCGGAACGCGCGCGAAGGGCACGGCCGGCAGCGCGCGCGTGGCCAGCACCATATTACGAAGCGTCTCCAGCGTGATGGGGGAGTGCTCCATCTCGATCCAGAGAAAATCGAATCCCATCGTTGCCGCCTGCGCCGCCACTTCAATGCTGCTGGTGGTTATGGTGACGCCCACGACGGGCTTGCCTTCGCACAGTTTCTGCTTGACGGGGTTCTGCCACGGTTCCATGAATGTTATGAAGGTATGCCGCCGCCGGCGGTCCTGTCAAACCTTTTAATGGGGCTTTGCGGGAACTCAGCTAAGTGTGGCCAAGGTTGGCCCTCAGTGCTGGACGTCGAGTCCTTGTAATGGTACTTTGCGCGGAAGTCAGCCCATTTTGGCCGCAGGTTAGCTCTCAGTAGCGGACGCCAAGTCCTTGTAGTCGCGCTCTGCGGCGCAAGTTAAGCCAAAACCTCTTCGCGGACGGTGATGCTGCGCAGATAGTCCATGTCGATTGCGTAGCCGAAGCCCGGTCCGTCTGGCACAATGATGGTCCCGCGCGGCGTAACCTCGATCGGCGGCTCGATGATGTCCCGCGCCCAGTAGCGTTTACTCGCGGAGACATCGCCCGGCAGAATGAAATTCGGCAGTGTGGAGAGGGCGACGTTGTGCGCCCGCCCGATGCCCGACTCCAGCATCCCTCCGCACCAGACGGGAACGCCGGCGGCCTGCGCCGCATTATGCACCAGACGCGCCTCGGCGAACCCGCCCACGCGCCCCAGCTTGACGTTGATGATTTTGCCGGCGCGCAGCCGGATGGCCTGCTCGGCGTGGCGCGCCGAACGGATGCACTCGTCGAGGCAGATCGGCGTCAGGAGCTTAGATTGCAGCTCGGCATGGTCGATGATGTCGTCGTGGCTCAGCGGCTGTTCGATCATCATCAGGTAAAAGTCGTCGAGGGCGCGCAGGCGATCGGCGTCCGAGAGCCGGTAGGCCGAGTTCGCATCCACCATCAGGCGGATTTGAGGAAAGGCGCGCCGCACCTCGCGTACGACGTCGACGTCCCATCCCGGTTTGATCTTGATTTTGATGCGCTGATAACCGGCGGCCAGCTCGCGTTCGATCCTTTCGAGCAGCGCGGGCACCGATTCCTGTATGCCGATGGAAACGCCGCAAGGGATTTCCCGGCGCACGCCTCCGATGTGGCGCCACAGCGGCAGGCCGAGCAGCCGGGCTTCCAGGTCCCACACCGCCGCCTCCAAACCGCCGCAGGCCATACGATGGCCGCGAATGTGGCTGAGAAGCGGCGCGACCGCGCAGGCGTTTTCCAGTTCGCGCCCAAGCACGCGCGGGGCGGCGTAGTTCCGCAGGATCAGCCAGGCTGAGTCCGTCCACTCCTCGTTGTAGAACGGGTTCTCTCCCGCCGTGACCTCGCCCCAGCCAGAGACGCCTTCCGCCGCCACTTCCACCAGCACGATCTGCCGTTCGGTGGTGCGGCCGAAGCTCGTCTCGAAAAAGTGAACCAGCGGCATGCGGATCTGCCGCAGAATGATCCTCTCTATGCGGATTCCCATGGCCCCAACAAGTACGTTCCCGCGGTTTCCGATCTCTCAAAGCCGGTGACGGTCAGCCCGCGTGCGAAGCAATCCAGAAAGCGCTCGCTCACCTCGCGCTGGATCTCGCGCGCCTGGCGGCGGTCGGTGCTCCGCAGTTGGCCGATCTCGGCGGGGACGGAAATGCGCTCCTCCACGGGCGGTTTTGGGTGACGGCCCGCCAGCGTGGCTTCCACCCACGGCGTCCGGATCCACCATTCCGCCACGCAGCGATCGGTCGGCAGCCCGCCGTGCAAACGGCTGGTGGTGGTCCCGTACTGGTTCAAGACGTACCGCCTTACGATGACCCCCAGCCGTTCGATATTGAAATGGGCGTTCCGCAGCTCGAGCGGATCGAAAGTCCACTCGATCAGATCGAATCCGCGCGCCAGGGCATCCTTGCGCTGTTCGAGCTTGAGCATCCGGCCGATGCCGCGGTCCCTGTATTCGGGCAGCACGCCGAGCATGTGGCTGTGAAGGTAATATTTGCCGCCGGGTTTCAAGCCCGGAATCGCAAGGCAAAACGCCACCATGCGGTCACCGTCGAATGCCCCGAACACGTGCCCGCCGATTTTGGATGCCACCACGAACAGGCGCACGGGCAGAAGATCCACCGGGGCGAAGCCCCAGATCTCCTGTTGAAGGCGCACGGCTTCCTCGAACTCCTCATGAGCCGTCAATTGCCGCACGTGGATTTCGCTCATTGCTTGCGCTTTGCTTCGCGCCAGAGCGCGTCCATCTCCTCCAGCGAGGACTCGGAGAGCGTTTTCCCGTTTTCCGCCAGCTTGCGCTCGATGTGAGCGAACCGCTCGCGGAACTTACGGTTCGTGCGCCGGAGCGCCTGCTCGGGATCCACGTCGAGAAAGCGCGCCAGGTTGACCAGGACGAAAAGCAGGTCGCCGAGTTCGTCTTCGAGTTCGTCGCGCCGGGCGCTCACGCGCGCCTGCGCCAGTTCCTTCAGCTCCTCGTTCAGCTTTTCGAGCACCTGGTCGGCGTTCTCCCAGTCGAAGCCGACGCCCGCCGCGCGCCCGGTGAGTTGCGTGGCTTCTACCAGTGCGGGCAGGGAACGCGGGACGGAGGCCAGCAGTCCCGAGGGCTTGTTCTTTTGCTTTTTCTCCTCGGCTTTGATTTCATCCCAGCGCTGTTTGACCTGTTCGGGCGTCTTCGCCGTGCCGTCACCGAACACGTGCGGATGGCGGCGCACCAGCTTTTGATTAATGGCGTCGAGGGAGTCTTCGATGCGGAATAAACCCTGCTCGGCGGCCATCTGCGCGAAAAAGACGGCCTGGAGCATCAAATCGCCGAGTTCCTCGGCCAGCGACGCCCAGTCGCGCGCGTCGATGGCTTCGAGCACCTCGTAAGTCTCCTCGAGCAGATACGGTTTGATGCTATCGAACGTCTGCTCGCGGTCCCAGGGGCATCCGCCGGGAGACCGGAGGCGCGCCATAATCTCCGTCAGTTGCTGAAATTTTTCACCTGCACCCAATGAGAGGCTCCGAAAAAGGGGGAATTTTTACTTTAGCATGCGGCGAATTTGCGGGTGCTGTCCGGGCCCGGTTGGCTTGCCTATCGCCGGACGGCCAGCGGGAGGCCGAGCAGCTCTTCGGTCAACTCGACAAAGTTCTCCGGGGTGATGTACTGAAACTTGATTTCCAGGCTGGTGTGTTTGCCGAGTTCGCGGTGGACTTCGGCCGTGGGCAGTTCGGGTCCGGCCACGTGCAGTTTGCCCGAGGCGGCCTTGAACGGCACGAGCTTGTACTTACGGGCCACGGCGGCGGGAAGCGCCCGCGCCACCTGAAGCGGAACTTCCTCCGGCCTGAGCGGCGCGAAGCAGACGTTGTGCTGGAGGCTGAGCGCCTCGTACAACTGTTCCTGACTCAGCAACCCGAGCGATACCAGGTATTCACCGGTCCGCACGTTCTTGGGCATGGCGGCAAGCGCCTCCCATAGGCTCGTTTCCTCAACGTAACCCAGCCCCGCGAGGATTTCGCCGAGGCGCGGCTCCGAAGGACTCAGGGCGGCGCGAGACGGATACATGTGCTCCGTCTTCACCCAGACCAGCGGCCGGCCCCGGATGCGGGCGGAGGCGTACCGCACGATAGCGGCGACCGTCGCCGCGCAGTTGATCCAGTTCGCCCAGAAGATGCGCAACGGAACGCCGGCCGCCAGCCGCCAGCCGTAAAGCCGAGCCACGCATCCCGCGCGGACCAGGATGCGCACGGTTTGGAAGAACAGCGTCGCCCACAGCAGCGGTTCCGCCCAGGGATGTTCGCCCGCACTGGCCAAAGCCCAGGGCGCCCCGGTGTACCGGCTCCAGAGCCACGAGGCACAGCAGTATAGGAGGATAAGGTTCGCGACTCCGGTCGCCGGGTTGCCGAACAGCCCTTTGCGGTCGCGCCAGAGCCAGTAGAGCTGCCTGAACCCCACACGCCACCCGTGCCGCTCCCAGGACTGCAGAGCGTTGCCCGTCACCCACCGCGTGCGTTGCCGGAGCGCCTGCCGGATGCGCTGCGGGAAGTACTCGCGGGTGGCTACGGGCCCGTCCGGGAGCATTTGAATCGGCACGAAAAGCTGTGGGCAGCCGGCCAGGTGCAGGCGGAGTCCGTTCTCGTAATCTTCGGTCAGGGAGCCGGGATCGAAAATCCGGTTGGCGTTCTCTTCGGCCAGCTTTTCCAGCGCCCAGCGCGCGTAGCCCGTTCCCACACCGTTCGAGGGAATGAAACCGCCCAGCGCCTGCCGGGCGGGGATGTCCTTGGTCTGGTACTCGGCGAACTCGTCGCAGTACACCCCGTGCGTGAACAGCCGCGGGGGCGTCGGCAGCGGCAGCACCGGAATTTGCACCATGCCGTATGCCTCGGAGTAGTAGTTGAGCCAGCGCAGTTCGAGGGGATGGATGAGGTCTTCCGCGTCGTGGACCACGATGAGCTCGTATTGCGTGCCGGTGCTCTCCTCGACGCCGAGCATGTGCTGGTAGATCCAGTTGAGGCAGTCCGCCTTGGAAGTCGGGCCGTCATGGGGGCAGACGCTCAGGCGGACGTTGGGAATCCGCTCGCTAGCCTCGCGCACGGCCTCGATCGTCAGCTCGTCGTTCGGGTAAGTGCCGACGATGAAATCGTAATTGGAATAGCGGATGGCGGAGGCATTGTGCTCGAGCATCCGGCCGATCACCTTGTGCTCGTGCCAGAGCGGCACGAAGATCGCCACGCGTTTTTCCGGCAGGCGCGCGAGTTCGGCCGCGGAGGGAGGGCGGGGAAGCCGCTTGCGGAGCCAGATCCAGGCGCCGACCAGATCCAGGAAAAAATCGTCCGCGCCGCTGATGAGGATCCAGACGGCCAGCGGGAAAAGCACCGCGAGCACGCAGTTGTCGATCAGGTCCATGCGCCCTAAGTGAGGTAGTGGCGCGGGCGAGAAAAAATTCGCGGTACTTTTTTACAGCCGCTCGAGAGCATCCAGCGCTTCGACCATGCGTGATGCCGCCGCCGGGTTGCCGCCGAAGCGCAAGTCGTTGTAAGCCGCCGTGAAGCTCGCTACCAGGGTAGCGGTCTCCGACGGCGGGAGCAGCCGGGCGAATTCCAAGGGGGTGATCCAGGCAGGCTTTTGATACCCCTTGCGTTTGAGCAGGGCAAGCAAGCGCGCGTAGAGCAGTGTGGCGTCTGATGCGCGGGCCGCGCCGCGCTGCGCCCGCCGGACGCGGGCAAGCGTTTGCGACCACATCCAGACTCCCGGACCGTATTTCCAGATCGCGAATGCGAGAATTGCGATGATCGCCGCGAAGGCCCCGTAGCGCTTGCCCCAAGCCGCCGCCGTCTGTTTCCATTCCACCAGCCGGATGCGGTCCATCCAGTGAGCGCCAAAGAGACGGCCCGAGTTCTCCATCCGGGCGGCGAGCGTGAGCTGGCGGTCGAGGTCGTAGTTCAGCACCCAGTCCTGCCAGAACGTCTCGGCGGCGTCCAGGTAATAGCCCAGATGGGTCCAGACGGACGTGGTAGAGGGGCGCGAATCTGGCGGCGTGGGATCGAAGGTCGTCCAGCCGCGTCCGGGCACCCATGCTTCCACCCAACTGTGCGCGTCGGAAGCGCGAATGACGACCCACCCGCTCACCGGGTTGTACTCGCCGTTTTGAAACCCGGTGGCCACGCGCGCCGGGACATAGACGATGCGCAGCATCACCGCCATCGCCGACGCGAAGTACTCGCAGTGGCCCGCGCGGCGCTCGAACAGAAAATGCGCCAGCGGGTCGGGCACTTCGCGGGGGAGTGGGTCGAGTGAGTACCGGTAGTTGCGCCGCAGGTAGGATTCGATGGCGCGGGCGCGGGCTTCGGCTGTGGGGAGGCCCTCGGTGATCTTGCGCGCCAGCGCGATGACGCGGCGGTCTACCGGCGGCAGCAGGAGGTACTGCGTCCGCTCCTCTTCTCGCAGAAATTTTGGTCCCGGGGGCAAGTTGAGCGCGCTGTAGGCCCCGTAATGAAGGCCACCTGGGGCGCCATAGCCGAGCCGGTAGCCGTCCGTCGCGGTGCGGATCACGATCGGCGAGTTGATGCGCAGCATGAGCGGCGTACCGGCAAAGAACAGAGTGTCAGAGGCCAGGGAACTGAACTGCACCTCGTAGCGGATCCCCGGCCCCTGCGTCCGCTCACCAAAGGCCAGCAGGCCATCCACGACGCGCAGCGGTTCTCCCGGATCGGACGGGTTGTACCAGCGCCCTCCGTCAAAGTAGGCAAGCGCCCCGCCGCGCCACTTCAGGTTTACGGGCGGGTCCTCATCGAAAAACCGCACGTGCATCACCGCCGTGCGCCGCCTTTGCAGCTCGCCGACATCGCCCAGCACCATTTCGTGCGCGAAGCTGGCAACGCTGAAGCGCTGCGGCGCCAGATGCCGGAACGCCGCCTGGGCGGTCCGGGGCAGCAGGAAAAACAGGCCAACGGTGAGGATCAGAATGCCCAGCGCCAGCGAGACGGACGTGGCGGCCAGCCTCCAGTGCAGGTTTTTCGGGCTGCTCCGCGCCACGATGTGCGGCTTACGGATCGACCGGCGCACTTCGGAAGCGGCGAATGTCGCCACCGCGAACAACAGGAAGAAAGCAAGAAACAGAAAGAAATTCAGGCTGCTAGAGAGCAGGGCGGCCGCCAGTAGCTGTAAGAACGCGACCACGGCGAGGAAGACATAATCTCGCGCAAGGCGTGCCGTGAGTATTTTCACGACGGCAAGGAAGAATATCAGGTGAACCGTGGCGGGAAGGAAACCTTTGGAGACAAAGAAGTAATCAAGCGGGTAGAAACCGATGTAAGCGAGGGCGGCGGCGGTGACCCAGCGGGCGGGGATTTCGAAGCGGATCACGCCCGTGACGAGCAGCGTGCGGAGCAGTAACGCGGCCGCCATGGAGACCGCGGTTGGGACATCCAGAAAGGACGAACTCAGGACCGCAAAGTAGCCGCTGGCGACCAGCCCGAGCAGGGAAAGCTCGAAAAAACGGTCCACCGAGGCTGCCACGCCGCCGGAACTCCGGGTCACAATGCCAATTTTATCAACCGTGTCCTGCCCGGAACCGCCGGCCGAAGTCCGCGCTACCGGTCGAGTTTCTTCAATGTCTCGATAACCACGTCTCCCACTACTTGCAGACTATCGGCGCTCAGCTTGTCCATCGTGTCCTTCTCGGTGTGCCAGTAGGAGTTGTTTGGGCCGTAATCGAAATCGATGAGGTCCACGGCGTTGACTCCCCTCTGTATGAACGGGATGTGGTCGTCCACGATGGCGCCCGGATCGTTCAAAAAGTAGTGGGAATACCCGAGTTCGGCCGCCGTGGCCCAGATCAACCGGCGCAGGGACTCCGAAGAATTCATGTCCTGGAGAATGCCCAATTCGCGGTCGCCGATCATGTCCACGTTGATCAGCGCTTTGAGCCGGCCGAGCGTGCCGTCGGCCGCCCACTTCGCGGCGAGATGGCGGCTCCCGTAGACGCCGTCTGTGTCGGACCACGGCCCAAACGATTCTTCTCCATCCAGCCACACCACGTACACATCGTTCTGGAAAGGCCGCGCCGAGAGCACCCGCGCCAACTCGAGCAGGAACCCCGTGGAGGAGCCGGCGTCGTTCGCCCCGACAAAGTTGATGCCGGGCATGTACTTGGTGTCGTAGTGTCCTGTCACCGCCACCGCGCGGCCGGAAGTGCCGCGGAAGTGCGCGATGATGTTCCGCATCTGGACGGGGCCGATGGGCGTCTGCGCCGTGAACGCATCGATGGTGACCTCGCAGCGGTACTTTTTGAGCTGGCCGGTGATGTAGTCCTGGAGCTTGCGAATGGCGGGGGAGCCGGGCGGCCGCGCGCCGAAGGAGACGGCCTTGGCGGTGAACGCCAGCGCGGAGGCGCCGCTGAACGCGGCTGGAGACCGGGCCGGCTTCTGGGCGGCGCACGCGGAAACGAGTCCCAGCGCCAGCAGTGTCAGAAGCGTTTTCTTGCCGTGCATAAATACCCCAGGGTGAAATTGCGGTCGCGGTCGAGAAAATCGAGGGCGGGCAGGATGAGGGCGGGCGGCGCGAGCAGCAGCACCGCCGGCAGCGCCCACAGGCCAGAAAAGAATTGCAATCCGTTCAGCAGCCGCCGCGCCAGCAGGCGGAAGTAGCCTCCAGCGGCGAGCACGTGGATGTCCACGAACCCGGCCTCCGCGAGAAGGTGCCGCACGCCGTACCGGGTGAACCGGAAGTAATCGTGCGGCGCCTGGTGAACTTCCCATTCGTGAGGCACCACGAGCAGCAGTTGGCCGCCGGGCCGCAGCACGCGGGCGATCTCGGCCACCGCGCAGCGGGGCTCGCGCACGTGCTCCAGCGTAACGATGTTGATGGCCGCATCGAAGCAGCCCTCGGGGAAGGGAAGCGCCATGAGGTCGGCCACGGCGTCCAGGCCCTTGTAGTTCCAGGAGGCGTCGCCGACGCCGAGATCGACGCCGCAGTAGCGCTGCCGGGCGAACGCCTTGGCGTACCTGCACTCGCCGGCCCCGGCATCCAGCACGCGGACGCCCGGCGCGAGACCGGCGGCGAAGCTCCTCACCGCGTCCTCGATGCGTGCCTCGAAATCCAGTATGTAGCGCCTCAGGAAGCGCGGCAGGCGCCGCTCGATCGCCTGGGTTTTCATCCTTCTTTCTTCCGCGCCTCAATCATGATGGTGGAACCCGCCCGGCAAGCCGCTTCGAGCAGCGTGAACGGCAGCGAAATCGCCACGAGGCCGAAATAAATCAGATCCTTGATCAGCTTGACGGCCGGTTTTTCTACAACGCGGCGCACCCGGCGCGCCATCGGATCGAGCCCGGGCGCCAGGCTGGTGGCGAACCCGGCGGGGTTGTCCCGCAGTGAGAAGAACTTGCGGCGGAGCACTTCGAAACCGCAGTAGTCGAGCAGGTTTTCGAGGTCCTGCACGCGAAAGTTCAGCAGGTGACGCGGGACGTCCAGCCCGCTCCAGTTCTCTCCGAGCAGCAGAAATTGCCAGCACGCCGCGTTCGGTACCTGCACGATGAGCCGTCCTTCAGGCCGGAGCAGCTCGCGCGCGGCCATCAGGTACGCCGCCGGCTCTTCCAGGTGCTCGAGCACGTGAAACATAGTGACGACGGCGCAGCTCGCGGGAGCCAGTGGAGCATCGACGAGCGTCCCGCAGACCGAGGGAACGCTCTGTGCGCGCCATGCGACCCTCAGGGCCGGTACCGACAAATCCATTCCGAGCACGCTGGCGCCGCGCTCGCGCAGCATGCCGAGAAACAGGCCGCCGCCGCAACCGACGTCCAGCACGAGCCCCTCGCCGGCCTCCCGCAGCGCGCGGGTGACGAAGCCCAGATGGTCGCGCAGCACCGTCCGGCGGTAGAGCTCTTCGAGTCGGCCCGCGGCCGTGCGGTCCGGTTCGAACCAGTAGGTTTCGGGGTAGTAGCTGCGCAGTTCGGCGGGGGAAGGCTTGGGCTCAAGCCGTAAGAGGCGGCAGGAATCGCACTCGACTACGCGGAAGGAGCGGTCCGTGGTGCGGTAGAGGCGGTCGGTGGCCTCGAAGAGGGTGTGCGAACCGGCCGACCCGCAGGCGGGGCAGGCTTCCTCTACGCCGCCTTCTGGCTGAGGTCCCTGAGCGAGATCCGGTTTTTCAGAATCAGCGCCCGCAGTTCGCGCGGGCTCAGCTTGCGGAACCGCCGCACCGACGTCCTTTTCCGCAGCATTCGCGGCAGCATCATCAGCGCCGCCAGATCGCCTTTCAAGATCGCCGCCGCGGCTTTCAACTTGCCCCGAATTCCCGGATAGTGGGAGATTTCTCCCTTGCCGCGCACGGCCGCCCACGCTCCGGCGCCGAGCCGCGCGGCGTAATACACGCCGTTTAGCCACAGCAGACTCCAGGGAAACAGCTTGGCCGCGAGCAGGACGCGGTTGCGCTCGATGAGTTCGAGCCGCCGCGCCGAGCCCAGCCCAAGAGTGGCTCCGCGGTGATGCCGCACCACGGCGCCCGGCACATACAGGCAGCGCCAGCCGGCAATCCGGCCGCGCAGCCCCAATTCGGCATCATCCCCATACGCAAAAAAGTCCTCGTCGAAACCGCCGATCTCGTCCAACATCGCTCTTTTGTACATCGCAGCGCAACCGTCCGGCCAGAGAGTCTCTTCCAGACGGTTGTACTGGCCGATGTCGAGCTCGCCGGAGCCCCGGCCGCGGTTCTGCCCGTCGGGGTAGATCACGTGGCCGGCCTTGTCGATCCGTCTCGGGTCTTCCCAGACCAGAATCTTCGACGCCGCCATGCCGATGTCGGGCCCGTAATCGAAGGCGCTCCGCAGCGCCGCCAGCCATCCCGGATCGGCCTCTGCGTCGTTGTTCAGCAGGGCGATGTAACGGCCGCGCGCCGCCGCGATTCCCTGGTTGTTGGCCGCGCAGAAACCCCGGTTGACGCTGTTGACGATCACGCGCAACCCGAGCTTCGGGCACGAGGCGAATTCCCGCTCCGCCATTTCGACCGAGCCGTCCGTGGAGCCGTTGTCCACCAGCACGGTCTCAAAATTCACGCCCTCCTGCGCCGCGAGCGACTGGAGGCAGGCGCGCAGCAATTCGCGCCGGTTCCAGTTCACCACGATGACCGAAATCTCCGGGGCAACAGGCGGCATAAGAAACCGGCGAAAATAACCCACGCCGGACAGCAAAACACGAAACTGATTCTGGTATTATACCCGTGGGGATCCATCCAGAATTTACTTATGAACTCCATCGGGGATAAACTCCGTGAGGAACGCCTGCGACTGGGCCTCACTATCGAGCAGATCTCCGAAGCCACGAAAATCAACCCCGGCCTGCTCGAAGCCATTGAGGCGAACGAGTGGGACCGCTTGCCCGGAGCGTTTTTCACCCGCAGCTTCATCCGCCAGTTCGCGGATGCCTTGGGAATCGACCCCGCCGAATTGGAGCCCGAACTCGACCGCATCGCCGGCGCCGGTGATGAGTTGACGCGCGAAACTGAGTTCGAGCGTGAGGCGATCAGCGTGCCCCCCGTGGACAGGGGCCTCGGGCGCTCGCCTTCCCCGCGTTCGCTCGGCGCGCTGGCAACCTTCGTGGTGATTCTTGCGGTCTGCTCCGGACTGTACATCCTCTGGCAAAGGAATACGCAGGCGCCTTCTGAAACCGGCGCCGCACCGGAGGTCGAGCAGGTTCACGCGGAGCCCGGTCCGGCGGTTACGCCCGCGGTGGAGCAGTCCCAAGCCCCGGCGCCGCCAGCGGAACCCCCGAAGGAGGCGCCGCCCCCGGCCGAGCCGCAGTCGTCCCCAGTTAAGGTTGAGATCCGGGCGACCGCTCCTTCCTGGGTCCGGCTGGCCGCTGACGGCAAAGAGGTCTTCAGCGGTACGCTCCAGGCGGATGAGACACGGGCGGTCGAAGCGCAGCAGTTAGTTGAGCTTCGCACCGGGAACGCGGCGGGGCTGGAAGTGATTTGGAACGGGAAGTCTGCTGGGTCGCTTGGAGGTGAGGGCCAGGTGCGCAACGCGGAATTCACACCCTCCGGGTTTCGGGTTTTTGGCTCTCCTCCCCCTCCAAAGCCCGGCGCTGCGCCCGTCGAAGTTCCCTGAGCTGGCGCTTCTTCTCGCGCTCGAGCAGCAGCAGTTCCAGGCGGCCGCGGCGTTTGATCTCGTCGTCCACCTTGCGCCAGAATTTCCGGAAATACCCCACCGCCGAGGCCACCGAAGAGACCACCACGATCCACATCCACAGCACGGCCCACGGAACCAGCCGCGGGTAATCCATGCCCAGCATGACAAGCGAGACCGCGATGACCTGGGCCACCATCTTGGTCTTGCCGAGATCGCTGGCGCGGATTGTGTAGCCCGCCGAGGCGGCGATGCTGCGCAGCCCCGTGACGGCGAACTCGCGGCCGACGATCATCACGACCATCCAGGCAGGAACGGCGTGGACCTGGACCAGGGCGATGAGCGCGGACGAGATCAGCAGTTTGTCGGCGATCGGATCGAGCAGCGTGCCTACCGTCGTCACCTGCTTCCAGCGCCTCGCCAGGTATCCGTCCAGCAAATCGGTGAAGGAGGCGGCCAGAAAAATCGCCAGGGCGAGCAGGTTATTGGTGATTACCAGCCCGCCGGCGGTAAGCGATATATTCTCCTGAACCAGCACCGCCACCAGCAACGGCACGAAAAAAATCCGAAGTAGCGTGAGCAGGTTCGGAAAATTCATCTACACCCTCACTATACATTGTCGAGCTTGCAACGGGGCTGGTGCTTTTCAAGTTCTGTCCCGCAACCGCTGAGCCTGCCGGGGGAGGAGTTGGTCTGAATTTCCGAAAAACGCTCGCCGGCGGCAGTATCCGGCCGTATGATTGAGTAAGGACGATGCTAGGGAAATCGCTGCGGCTGAGGCGTATTTTCGCCAAAGGGCGCGCGTTAATCGCCGATTGCGGCACGCTCGCCGAAGATCCGGTCGCCAGAGTCCGGCTTCTTGCGCGCTCCGGCGCCGACGCTGTCGTGCTTACTCCCGGTCTGCTGGACCTCGTGGCGGATGAGCTGGAGGCGCTCTCCGTCATCCTCCGTATCGACGGCGGCTTGCAGCGGGCCCAGCAACTGGTCAGCGTGCAGGCCGCGCTCGAAATGGGCGCCGAGGCCGTTTTGGTGGTTTTCGAGCCCGGCCCGGCCGATGTTCTCGAGCGTTTCGGCCGCATCACCGAGGACGCCCGGCGCCTCGGTATGCCGGTAATTGCGTCGATTTCCGGAGAAAACTGGCACGAAACCGCGCGTTTGGCCGCCGACTTCGGCGCTGATGTCGTCCAGGCGCGCTTTGCGCCGGACCTCCTTGCGGACCGGCACTTCCTGCGCCGCACCGGGCGGCAGTTTCTGGTGACCGTGGGGCAGCATCGGCTCCCCAAGCCGCAGCTCCTGGAGACGCTGTACGATCTGGTGCAGGAAACGGCTCAAGGCGTGGTCCTCGCCGACAGCGCACTGGTCGAACACTCGATGCTGGCCGCCATTCACGGCCTGGTCCACCAGGGTATTTCGGCGGAGGAAGCCATCCGGATCGCCTCCTCCCCGGTGAGGCCCATTCCGGCCTGAACGGGAGCTAGAAGGGGAAACCCGCCGGGCGGCGGTAGAATCTAAGTGTCAGATGGTGCGAACGATCCTGGCGTTAGTCCTCTCCGCGGCGGCTCTGTTGGCCGCCAATTTCAAGCTTTACCTCAAGGACGGCGACTACCACATCGTTCGGGAATACAAGGTGGAAGGCGACCGCGTACGCTACTACAGCGTCGAGCGCAGCGACTGGGAGGAAATCCCGCTGACGCTGGTGGACCTCAAGCGCACCGAAGCCGAGCGTCAGGGCCGGGAGCAGGCCATCCGCAAGGCGGCCGAAGAACTCGCCGCGGAGGAGAAATTTGAGCGCGAGCAGGCCGAGGAACGCGCCCGCGTGCCGCAAAACCCCGGCGTTTACCTTTTGGATGGCAAGGAATTGAAAGCCCTCAAGCAGGCGGAATCCAAAGCAGTTACTTCAACAGGGCGGAGCATTTTGAAAGTGCTCGCCCCGATCCCGGTAGTTACCGGTAAGGTCACCGTGGAGCTTGACGGCGAGCGTTCGGACACCGTGATCTCCAGCAACCGGCCGGAGTTTTACTTCCGCCTCTCTGAGGACGAGCAGTTCGGCATCGTCCGCCTGTCGAAGAAAAAAGGCGCGCGAGTAGTGCAGAAATGGACCGTCATCCCGGTGACCAACGAGATCGTCGAAGAGCAGGAGGACGTGGAGATCTTTCGCACGCAGGTGGACAACCAGCTGTATAAGATCTGGCCGACGGCTCCGCTCGAGCCCGGCGAATACGCAGTCGTCGAGTTCACGCCGGGCAAGCGCAACATCCAGATCTGGGATTTCTCCTGCCGGCCTAATTAGCCGCGCTCCCCCGTTTACCGCTTCAGCGATTTCACCACGTGAGACGTGTACACGCCGGACGCGAGCAGGCGGATTCCTTTGGCGGCAAGACGGGAAAGGAATTCCCGTCCGGCCTGGTCGATGGCGGAGACGTTTCGCAGGTATACGCAGAGTGGCTTTCCGCTGGAGAGAGCTTTTGAGCAGTACTCCTCCGCCAGGCGAACGTAATCGCCGAGAAGTTGACCGTCTATGTTTACGATCGTTCGGGATCGGCCGGTCTTCTGGCTGATCCTGAAAATGCCGGATCACCTCCTTCGCAAGCCCACATAGCATTCCGCGTACCCAACCCGCCGTGGCGCATCTACGGCCCGAAACTGCCGGTAAACGGATGCGGAACTCCCCTTTTTGTCGGCATCTGACGATCCAAGTGCCGACAGATCGGCGCTAACGCCCGTGAAATCCTCAAGTGGGAGGGCAGGCGGAGCGCCGCCACTCTCCCCGGCTACACCGGGGGGCGGAAAGGCTTGGGGGGCCGGGTATCTCCACGTGCGTTCGGCGCTTGCCGAGCGGGCTCTGGGGCGGGTGAGCGGCCGGCCGGCTGCGGAGTATGTCCGCCTTGCCCGCTTTTGGAACGCGAACTGCCCTATCGCAGCCCGGCATGCGAACTCAAGAGCAAGCGTCAACCATCTCCAACCGGCCTGGGTTTGCGCAGCCCTCGTCCGAAGGCGAGCAGCTTTCCCTGCCGGAACCCGTGTTCCCGTTGCATCCGGAAAAATGCGGCGATGTTCCGCCCAATCCACGTTCGTTGCCTAAGAACGGAAGCCCGTACCGGACGCATGTCACGCCCTTTATGGTGCGACGCGCGCTCCGGGGGTGGCTATATCCTTATTTGAGGTCGCGGGTGCTGCCCGGGGATTTCCACCCGATCATCGCTTACCTGTTTACCGAGTGGAAGTGCAACCTGGACTGCCATTACTGCTGGGCTTTCGACAACCGCGTAAAGGGGATGACAGAGGAGACCGCCCGGCGGTCCATCGACTGGTTACACGACATCGGCTGCCGCGTCCTGGCGCTGATGGGCGGAGAGGTTCTGCTGCGCCCGCAGTTCGTTCACAAGGTGGTTTACTATGCGGCCAGGAAGGGTTTCTGGGTCTACGTGCCGACGAACGGGCGTCTGATGCGGAAGGACGTCATCGACCGGCTGGCCGACGCCGGCGTGGCCACGTTCAACCTGGCGGTAGATTCGGTGGAAGCCCGTCCCGAGCTGCCCAAGGCTCTCAACCCCATCCGGGAAGAGTTCGAATACCTGGTGAGGAAGCAGTATGTCTACGATTACAGCGTCTTCTTTAACATCAACATCACGCGGATCAACCTGGAAGACGTGAAAGCCCTCACCGAGATCGCACACGAGGTCGGCATCGCCACCGACTACCACATCAACGAGGCGCCGATGCTCGACCAACCGCACTTCAAGCACCTGGAGGACAACAGTACCTTCATCACACAGGAGGACTGGCCCCGGGTGGATGCGGTGATCGACTGGCTGATCGAGAAAAACCGGTCGGGATACAAGATGGTAAATTCGGTCGCCCGGCTGCAACAAATGAAACAGTTTATGCGCGGCCAGTTACAGGAGTGGAATTGCCGCGCGGGCCAGAATTCGTTGATTATCCGGACCGACGGCACGCTGGCGCCGTGCTTTCCTCTGTATTCGGCCACGCATGACTGGGGCGTGGCAGGCAAGCCGAAATTCGACCCTGCTCAGCTTGCGGAAATGAAGCGGCAGTGCCAGCCGCGCTGCTACTCCACGCTGAACCACAACCTCGCGTACTGCTACGATGCGGGGCGCGCGCTCAAGTGGGTCATGAAACAGGCGCTGCGCGGCTTCCGGGGCACAACCGGCAGCTTCGATTAGAGAGTCAAGCCATCACGCTGCCGGCCGCCTGATTTCCGGCGATTGTACTGCGATAACTGCGATAGCAGTGACGCGGGACAACTCAAGTCCTTCGCCGGGCCGGGCGGCCGGCTTGTTTTCCTTATTGCCAATCTCATGGGCCGTTTATTACGGCCGTTTCATCCCCAAAAAAACTATTGACGCCTATTCCGGATTGTGTTTAACTGCTATATCAGAACTCGGAAGCACGGTTGCCCGGATCCTCGGACGCAAGCGCCTGAGGTTGCGGGCCGAGCGGCGCCGAGAATAGTTGTGGAGCGCCTCGCGAAGACCACGCAGCGTCCCCGAGGGTGGAGTACACTCAAGGGACGGAATGCGTGCGGAGGGCGAGGTAACTGATATGGCAAGACGGCGCAGGCGGAAGCCCGTTCGTTCTGCGCGAACTGAGTAACAGTGTGGGATTGACAGAACTTTGGGGGAAAATCGATGGTTTCATGCAGAGTGTTCCGGCTAGCGGCACTGATTGGCCTGTTCGCTCTGATTGCGACGGCGCAAACCGGTAGCGGTGTTATTCAAGGCGTGGTGAGGGACACCACCTCCGCCGTCGTCGCTGGAGCGAATGTGTCGATCGTCCACGCCGACACGAACAGAAAATACACGACGACGACTAACGAAGTCGGCTTTTTCTCCTTTCCGCCGACTCAACCCGGTTCCTATGAAGTCACGGTGACCGCGCCAGGCATGCAGACCTGGGTGGGCAAACTCCTCCTGGTAGTTGGCCAGACGGCGGAGATCAGCCCGGTTTTGCGAGTGGGAACGGTTACCACCGAGATCACCGTGGAGGGCGGAATTACTCCGCTGGTGACGACAACGGATGCGACCATTTCGAGAAACCTGGAACGGACCCGCATCGAGCAACTGCCGCTCAACGGGCGCAACATCGCGTCCCTGGTACTGATCAGCACTCCCGGGTTGTTTGGCGGCCAGGACGGCGCCATGAACCCAATCGTGAACGGCATTCGCGACGGCGTGGAATTGTACCAGGACGGCGCTATTATCAAGAACCGCGATACGGGTAACTTCGCCGGGCGGCTTCCCGGACTGGATAGCGTTGAAGAACTGCGCGTGGAAACCAGTCTTTCCTCGGCCAAATTTGACCGCCCCGGCTCCGTGATTCTCTCTACGAAAAGCGGAGGCAATCGAGTTCACGGAACGCTCTTCGAAACGCTCCGCAACAGCGCCATCGGCGTTGCCCGGCGCCGCCAGGACTACTATGACAAGCCGCCCCACTACGTGCGAAACGAATTCGGCGGATCGATCGGCGGCCCCGTGTACATTCCAAAAATTTACGACGGCAGAAATCGCACGTTCTTCTTCACCTCGCTGGAGTTCCAGCGGATCGCCAGCTCTTCTACGACCCAGACCACCATGCCGACGATGGCCATGCGCCAGGGCGACTTCAGCGGCCTGGTGGACAACCTCAACCGGTACTACGCGATTTACGATCCCTTCACCACCGGCGCCGGTCCGACCTGGGAGCGGACGCCTTTTCCGGGAAACCAGATTCCGGCCAGCCGGCAAAGTCCTATCGCCAAGTATGCGTACAGCATCATGCCCGAGCCGACTAACAACGCCAATCCCTTAGTCACAAACAACTACTTCGGATTGGGTTTTTCCAACACCAGGGATTGGATGTGGACAACCCGCATCGACCAGCGGCTTAGCGACAACGATCAGATATTTTTCAGAGTCTCCTACAACTTCAACGAGGTGATGTACTCGAACGGCGTGCCATCGCTCGACAGGTTGCTCAACATCGTGTACGGAACCCACGACACGCCCAGCGGCGTCGCAACGTACACGCGGACTTTCTCGCCCACGTTTATCGGGCAGACGATGGTGTCGTTCTCGCGCGAGGACAAGTTCGTTGGGTCGCCGGCTACTCCGACCGGGCAGCCCATGGCCGACATACTGCAAATGCCCAACCCTCGCAACGATCCCATGGTTGTTTACCATTCGTACAGTTCCGGGTTCGGGCTGAACTTCTCGCAGCAGCAGATGCGCCAGAACTTTACCAACATTCTCGTGATCCAGCAGGATTTCACCAAGCAGCACGGCAGGCACGAGATCCAGTTCGGAGGCAAGCTGCGGCATGAGTATCTGAAAGTAGCGATCGACAGTTCTACGTCCGGCTCATGGTACAGCAACCAATTCACGGCGCTTTTCGACCCGTTGAGCGGATCGGCTTACGGCTCCGTGCCGCAGACCGGCCATAACGCGGCCAGTTTTCACATTGGCGCAGTTTCTCAGTACCAGCTCACGGTGAAGCGTCCTCCTTATAATCTGCGCGAGTACGCATACGCCGGCTACATTCAGGACAACTGGAAGGTAACTCCCCAGTTGACGATCAACCTGGGGCTGCGCTACGAGAACCAGCCTGCGATGTTTGAGAAGGATTACTTCATGGTGTCGTTCAACAAGAACACCGGCAGGCTGGTGCTGGGGCGCTCACTTGAGGACATGTACAAGCACAAGCAGACCACCCCGGAAGCGATCGAACAGTTCCAGGCGATTGGCGTGGAATTCGAGCCGCGGGACGTCTTGGGTCTGCCGAAGGCCCTCGTGTACGGCAATCCATGGATTTTCGCTCCCAGGGTCGGGCTTGCATACCGGTTCGGCGACAGCTCGAAACCGTTCGTGCTCCGCGGAGGCTACGGCATCTACAATTCGCAGGTGGCCCTGCGGGTTTGGGACAACACTCAGGGCAGCCTGGTGCCCTTCGGCTACCCGATCCAGTATCAGGTGAACGACCAGAGCCTGGTTGGCGACGGGTTGCCGAATTATGCGCTGCGTTCGGCTCCCGAGTTCGTGGCCGGAGTCAATTCTCGCGAGGCTCTCGACAATCCGCGTTTCGTTCAGATTTCCCGCGGGATCGGCATCGAATACACGGATCCGGACCAGCCGCCCAGCATGGCCCACGAGTGGAACATATCCTTAGGGAAGGAACTGTTTGCCGGCATTGTGGCCACGGCCAGCTACGTCGGCACCCACGGTCTGAACCTTCCCCAAAAGTACAACTTCAACCGGGCGCCGAACGACTTTGTCTGGTACATGCGAACGGGCCTGCGAAAGCCGACGGGAACGTATGCTTCGGTTGGAATGAACCCGTATAACAACACGACTTATGGAAGCATTACCAGCTTCCAGAGGACGGGTTACTCGAACAGCAACGCGTTTCAACTTGAAGTACAGCGCAGGTTCTCCGACGGCTACGGCTTCCAGTTCTTCTACCAGATGACCAATGCATTCACTAACTCCACCTTTGTAGGGAACGGAGGCGGGCCGACGATCTTCCCGGCGACCACCTACCTGCCGGGCGTGGTTCCCGAGGATTTCGACTCCTTGAACCGGTTCCTCTATTACACGAGAGATACCGCGATCCCCCACCACCAGCTGCGCTGGAATTGGGTTGTGGATCTTCCGTTCGGGCGCAACAAGCTGCTGGGCCGCAATGCGGGAAGGTTCCTGAACGCATTGATCGGCGGCTGGCAGCTCGCCGGTCTGGGGTCCTACAGCAGCCGGTACTGGTCTCTGCCCACGAGCAACTGGGGCTACCACGGGAACGTGGAAGTCTACGGGACGAAGTATAAGATCGAGGATTGCTCGGGGAACACGTGCATCCCAGGCTATCTCTATTGGAACGGGTACATCTCGCCGCCGCTCATCAACAGGAGGGACGAGAATGGCCGCTGCACCGGAATCTGCGGGATACCGGAGCACTATAAGCCTTCCAACCTTCCGTTGATTCCCTATGGCATGACGGAGCTGCCGCCCAATGCGCCTGAGGGCACCAACATTACCCAGTACTGGGACTCCAACAACGTCTGGATACGGTTGAAGGACAACTCTGTGGTGCGGACCGCCTACGACACGAACTACCACCCGTGGCGAAACCAGTACTTCGCCGGGCCGTGGACGTTCGGGCTTGACGCCTCGCTGTTCAAGACCGTTGTGCTGACTGAGAGCGTGAACCTGCGGTTTAATGCCGACTTCTTCAACGTGCTGAACAACCCGGGTCTCCGCTTGCCTGGCGGCAACGGCATTCTGAGCCTGCAGAACTCCAACAACTCACCGCGCATGCTCCAGCTCACGGCGAGGCTGACCTGGTAGTACTCTGACAGGGCGGGACCACCCGCGGTGCATTTCACGGCCCGGGTGGAACGGCCGTTTCCGTGGCCGGGACGGAAATCCCGGCCACGGAGCAGGCACCGGCGCCTTTCCTGGAGCCGGTTGCAGGTCAATCTGATCTGCCGAGGAGCATGGACGTGGACAGACGAAAATTCATCACGAACTCAGCGATTGCCCTGGGCGCTTTGAACTCCGCCGAAGTTGCGGAATCCGCCTTGCAGGGCGGGGCGGCGCAGGGCAGCATTGGGCGGCCGGTTCGAGCCGTGAGCATCGGTTTTAGGCCCGGCCCGTCGTTGGAACAAATCGCGGCGCTAGTGGACCAGGAGGGAGCGCGTGGCGCCGACCTCATCGCCCTACCAGAAACTTTCCGGGGCCAGAATGAACAGAGCCTGGAAACGCTGGACGGGCCGACAATCAAAGCGCTAGCCCCGCTGGCGGAGAAACACCGGACCTACATCGTCGCTCCGATCGACCGGAAAGACGGCGAGCGGCGGCTGAACTCCGCGGTGGTTTTGGACCGCCGCGGGCGTATCGCAGGCGTTTACGACAAGCTGTATCCGTTTTGGGTCGAAGAGTTCCGAAGGAAGCCCCCCGTCAGCCCGGGTCAGCAAGTCACGGTGATTTCCACCGATTTCGGCCGCCTGGGGCTTGCCATCTGCTTCGACGTGAATTGGGCGCCTCTCTGGCAGAGGCTCTCGGATTTCGGGGCGGAACTGGTCGTCTGGCCGAGCGCATATTCGGCGGGAAAAACGCTTCAGGCGCGGGCGATCGATTTCAGTTACTACATCATGAGCGCGACGTGGGTCCCCGATTGCCTGATCTTCGACATCGACGGCGAGCAGCTCGTCTATGAAAAGGGCAACTCGGGAGACTTCAATATAACCCGCTTTACGTTTGATCTGGACCGCTGCATCTTCCATCAGGACCTCAACCTGCCCGGCAGACTAGCGAAATTGCTCAAAGAGCGCGGCGACGACGTGGAGCGGGAGAAATGGCTGCCGATGGAAGGGTTGTTTGTGCTCAAGGCCAGGCGCCCAGGAGTCAGTGCGCGCGCGCTGGCACGGCAGTACGGCCTGGAGGAGCGCCGGCCATATTTGAACCGGAGCCGCAGCGAAGTGGACAAAGCGCGGGGCTGGCAGTTCACTTAAGTGTGATCGTCCCCGGCGCTGCCGGATATTCCGCACGGGCCGCTCGTGAGGGAGATTTCGTGGTGAGGAGATTCACAGACCTGGTTGTCTTATTCACCCTGCTGATCTGTTCGAGCGCCTTGCTGCAGGGCGCCTCAGAGCGCATCGTGCTCGCCGAGAAAGAGTATTTCGAAGGGCCTGGATTTGTCTTCCTCATGTACCACAACAACTACTCGGGCATGCAGGGAGGGCTCCAGATGATGCAATACGGCGAGCGGCTGCTCGATTCGGGGGGCTTGCAGATCGTTGGGAGAGACTCCAATGTCCGGGTTGGGGCCCAAGTTCTGCGCCGTGTGGTGGATCGCGAGCGGTCGACCGCGACGATCTTCGGAGAAGTCACGGGCCTGGGAGTGGGTTACCAGCTGATTTGTCGCACGGACGGCAAGCACATGTTCGTCACGACCCGGTTTGACCGGCCGCTGGATTGGAGCAAGGTGCGCCGTGCGGCTTTCCGCATATTCCTGTACCCTCCGGCCTATTTCCACAAGTCCTTCCAGGGCGACTCGATGGCGGGGGTTTTCCCGCGGCAGTACAGGGGGCAGCCGCTGCTTCTGGAGTCGAAAGGCATTCTGAAATTCGCTCAGGAGGATCCGCAGCGGAGTGTCACGTTGGTGCGGCACGGCGGCGGCATGCTACAGCTCGCGGATGAGCGTGGCAGCCACCCGACGGCATGGTTCTCGGTGACTGCGCCTCTGGAGCCGGGCTCGAGCGAAACCGAGATCAACATAGAAATCAGGCCCTCGATCGATCCTAAGTGGCGCCGGCCCCCGGTCATCGGCGTCTCCCAGGTGGGATATCATCCGCGGCAACCAAAGCGCGCCGTGCTGGAACTCGACCCGCGAGTCGAGGCGACGGGAAAAGTAAGTCTTTATAAGTTAAGCGCCGATGGGGAAAAGCAACTTGTTAAGGCTGATGCCCCAAAGCTTTGGGGACGGTTCCTTTACTATAAATACGCGATTTTCGACTTCACTGACGTCGTAAGTCCCGGTGTGTATCTTCTGGAGTACCAGGGACAGACGGCCGGCCCATTCCGCATCGACCGCCAGGTATATGACGAAGCGTGGCAGCCGACGCTGACGGTTTTCCTCCCAGTACAGATGTGCCATGTGGCGGTCCGCGAGCGCAACAGGTTCTGGCACGGGGCGTGTCACCTGGACGACGCGCTGCAAGCGCCCGCGGGCCGCAGGCACTTCGACAGCTACCAGCAGGGCGAAAGGGAAACGCGATTCGCGGATTACGAACACATACCCGGGCTGAACTGGGGCGGGTGGCACGATGCCGGAGACTACGATCTGCCCGCGGGAAGCATCACTAACACCACGCTGGCGCTGGCGCTGGCCCAGGAGGAATTCAAGCCGGGCCTCGACCGCACAACCGTGCGGCGCGAAACGCGCGAGGTGCTGCTCCATGTGCCCGACGGCGAAGAAGACCTGCTGCAACAGATAGAGTACGGGGTGGAAGGCCTGCTGGCCTCATTCCGGGTAGCGGGGCATATTTTCCCCGGCATCATCGAAAGCACGCGCGCGCAATACGACGTCACCGGCGATCCGATGAACGTCACCGACAACCGGGTTTACGACAGCAGCCTCAAGCCCGGCGAGGTGAGGGGAGAGCGCTCCGGAACGCCCGACGACAGGTGGGCGTTCACTAACCGGAACACCGGACTGCAATACCGGGTGGCGCAGACCCTTGCCGTCGCCAGCCGCGTGCTGCGGCCCAAGAAGCCGGCGCTGGCCGAGGAGTGTCTGGCAGCCGCGCGCAAACTCTGGGAGTTCGAGCAAACCCATCCGCCGCAGTATGCGCCGAACGCCTACGTGGGCCGGGGCGGGAGCTTTCCCGGAGACGAGATTGCCGCCACCGCCGAGTTGTGGCTCACGACCAACGATGCGGTGTATGAAAAGCGCCTCTATGAGTTGCTCCCCCGGATAAAGTCCGCGCCCGCGGAGCAGGTCGGAGGCGGTCCGGGGTGGACGCTGGCGCGCCTGCTGCCGCGGATTTCGGATCCGGAATTTCGCGGTTTGATACTGGACATCGCCAGGAAATGGAGGGAGGCCACTGCTCGCCGGGAAGCCTCCAATCCTTACGGCGTGCGCTTCCCTTTGTCGGTTCTGAATGCGTCCTGGAAACTGGATTCGCCCAAGGACCTCAACGGATCCGCAATGATGGGCTACAGCTGGAACCTCCAGAGCGACGCCATGCGCGATTACTTCTATCACAAGCACCTGCCTGAGATTTTCGACGAGAACACCGTGCTGAACGTGGTGAACTTCGTGCTTGGTTGTCATCCGGCTTCCAATATGAGCTATGTCTCCGGAGTGGGAACAAAGTCGCCGCTGGCCGCCTACGGATTCAACCGCGACGACTGGTCATATATTCCGGGGGGAGTGATTCCAGGCGCTTCTTTTGTCCGCCCGGAGTTCATGGAGCTGAAAGAGTTTCCTTATCACTTCAATCAAACGGAATACGTAATACATGGCGCTGGAACTTACATATTCAATGTGCTTGCAGCGCAGTGGATACTCGAGCGCGGGCCTCAACAAGCCGGCGCCGGCAACTCAAGAACGAGGACAAGATGAAGCTTGATGGAAGAGTCTGCTTGATTACCGGCGGAAGCTGCGGCATTGGCGCAGCGACCGCGCGCGAGTTTGCGCGCCGCGGAGCGGATGTCGCGATCTGTGGCCTTCCCGAGGACGAGGCGCTTGGCCTGAGCGTGAAAAAGGAGCTCGAAGGTTTTGGCAGCAAAGCGCTGGCTATGACGGCCGACATCGCGAAGCCTGCCGAAGCAGTGCGTTGTGTCGAGAAAACTGTGGAGGCGTTTGGGAAACTGGATTTTCTCGTCCACTGCGCGGGAGGACCTGCACCGGGCAGCTTGCTGGAGGTGTGCGAGGAGACCTGGTACAAGGCTTTCGATATTCACGTGCACGCTGTGTTTCACCTGGCCCGGGCCGCCGTGCCGTGGCTGATCAAGCAGGGCGGCGGCGGCATTCTGCTGGTTTCCTCGGCGGCCGGATATCGGGGATGCCTGGGAGCTATCGCGTATGGGGTGGCGAAGGGGGCGATACCGCAATTTACGCGCGCACTCGCTCGCGAACTGGCGGACTACAACATACGCGTGAACTGCGTTGCTCCCGGAGTGATCCGCACGCGGTTTCAGGACTATCTCACTCCCGAACAGGTTCAGAACAACATCCAAAACCGCATTCCGCTCCACCGCGAGGGGCGGCCGGAGGACGTGGCCGCGGCGCTGGTCGCTCTGGCCGAAAATGATTTCATTACGGGCGCCGAGCTCCCGGTGGACGGGGGCATGACGATGCGAATGGTCTAGGCCCGATAGTCGCAGGAGGAGGAAATGGATATAGATCGCCGAACATTTCTGGCCGGAGGTCTGGCGTCGACGCTGTCGGCCGCCCGCGGCGCGGCACGGCGCCCGCATCAGGGGCTGCCCAAGACCGACAGCCACTACCGGCAAGTGCACACCTATATCGAGGAAGTGCCGGTGCCCGAATACCGTTGGGCTTCCGAAAAGGCCTACGAAGCTTTTCGCGATATGAAGTACGGCGTGCGATTGCACTGGGGGCTGTACTCGATTAAGGGCGAGCCGAACGAGTCCTGGCCGTTCCTCAAAATGTCCTTCGAGGAGCGGCAGCGCTACCAGGAACTGTACAAGACGTGGAATCCGCAAGGTTTCAACGCCGACGAGTGGATGGATCTTTTCGCGGAAAGCGGAATGAAGATGTTCGCCTTTACCACGAAGCACCACGACGGCTTCTCCATGTTCCACACGCGTACGCGCGTGAAGCGGCGGACGAACTGGACGGCGCCCGGCGGGCCGCGCATCGAGTCCTGCGACCTGGCTTACAGCATCGCCGAAACGCCGTTCCGCCGGGACGTGGTGAAGGAGCTTTGCGACGCGGCACGTAAGCGAAACATCAAGATCGACCTCTACTTCTCGCACCCGGACTGGTACGACGCCGACTTCCGGCCTTACGTCTATCATCCCTTGCAGGTGCCTTCCTCAGACGTCCTCACCCTGGATTTCGCCACCGCCAAGAAGCGGCTTGGTGATCTGATGGTGACCGTTCCCGATCCCACGCCGGAAGAGGTCGACCGCATGGTTGCACGGCACCGCGCGCAACTTACCGAACTGCTGACGCAGTACGGCAAGATCGACATGCTCTGTCTGGACATGTGGTTTGGCCCGAAGATATGGCCGCGAATCCGCGAAACTATTTTGCATATAAGAAAGATTCAGCCTGACGTGATGCTGCGCGCGCGGGGCATAGGCAATTACGGGGACTATTACACCCCGGAGGGCTTCGTCCCAGGCAAAAAGAGCAACACGGACATGCCCTGGTTTGTGATCTATCCGCTGGGAAGGTCGTTCTCCTACGAATCGGTCGCGGAGAACCACAAAGGAGCCGGCTGGATTGTGCGCAACCTGGTGGATTCGGTGGCCAAGGGGGGCAACTTCATGGTCGGGATCGGCCCGGACGGCAACGGGCGGTTCCATCCCACTGCCGTAAGCCAGTTGAAGGAGGCCGGCGCCTGGTTGAAGGTGAACGGCGTTGGCATTTACTCTACCCGGCCCCGTCAAGGGGACCTGTGGCACGAGGGCGACGACGTGAGGTTTACCAGGACCAAGGACGGGAAAACCATCTACGCATTCGCATTGAAATGGCCCGGCAATAAGCTGTTGCTGCACACCGTCCGCCCGGCGAAAGGCTCCACGATTCGCATGCTGGGAACGTCCGAGCGGCTTAATTGGAAGCTGTCCGAAGCCGGACTGGAAATCGAGCTCCCGGCCGGCATGGAAGACGAATCGCGGCGCCCCTGCCGTTTTGCGTGGGGATTCGAGATTCACCCGGAGGCCGCCTGATGCGGCCGCTATCACCAAGCCGTTCGCCAGAAACTCTAGTCGAGGAACGCGAACCGTGACCCCGAACGCCAGCGCGAGCGTGGCAGAAAAGGACCAGCTCGCGGCAGGGCCGTCCAGACTCCGGTGGGTGATGATCAGCCTGGCATTCCTGGCTACCGTCATCAACTATCTGGACCGCCAAACCCTTTCCGTAGTAGCGCCGGTTATAACCGAGCAGTTTCGCATGAGCAATGTGGACTACTCGCGCGTCGTGTTCGCGTTCATGCTGGCCTACACAATCATGAACGGCGTTTCGGGTCCGATGGTGGACCGGCTCGGCACCAAGCTGGGTTACGCCGTGTGCGTCGGCTGGTGGAGCATCGCCGCCATGCTGCACGCGCTCGCTCGCGGGCCGCTCAGCCTGGGCGTGTTTCGTTTCCTTCTGGGGATGGGAGAGGCAGGGAACTGGCCGGCCGGAGTGAAAGTAGTCTCGGAGTGGTTCCCGCCGAAGGAACGCGCGTTCGCCTCGGGCATCTTCAACAGCGGCTCCGCTATCGGGGCCGTGATCGCGCCGCCGCTCGTCGCGTGGATCGTCCTTCAATCGGGCTGGCGCAGCGCGTTCCTGATCGTAGGCGGCGCCGGCCTGGTCTGGCTGGTTCTGTGGCTGATGATCTACTCGACCCCGGCGAACGTCCGGGCGGAAGTGGCCGAGCGCCCCGTGCCCGCTTCGAAGCTGTTCCGCTCGAAATGGGTC
Source organism: Acidobacteriota bacterium (assembly GCA_029776225.1). Classification (GTDB taxonomy): domain Bacteria; phylum Acidobacteriota; class Terriglobia; order Bryobacterales; family Bryobacteraceae; genus Fen-330. Next base: position 53,166 of record JAKOTR010000097.1, read on the forward strand.
TGCATGTTCACGATATCGAAAATTTTCAGCGACCCGGCCTGGTACTTTTATATCTTCTGGTTTCCGCAATACCTGAAAAGCGCGCGCGGATTTGATCTCGCATCCATTGGCAAGTTCGCCTGGATTCCGTTCCTCACCGCCGACGCGGGCAACCTCATCGGAGGCGCCTTCTCGGCCGCTTTGTTGCACATCGGAGTTCCGGCGGTGCGGGCGCGCAAGATATCGGTTCTGTTTTTCGCGGCGCTGATGACTTCGGCGATTCCAGCCGTGCTTGTGTCCAACGTGTATGTCTCCATTGCGCTGATTTCAACGGCGACTCTGGGATACACGGGGGCGCTGGCGAATATGCTGGCGATGCCAGCCGACAGGTTTCCGCGGAACACGGTAGGTTCGGTCTGGGGCATTGCGAGTATGGGCGCCGGCTTCGGCGGCATGGTCTTCAGCCTCTTGACGGGATGGGTGATAGATCACTACTCGTACGTTCCGGTATTCATAGGATTCGGTATTCTGCCGTTGATTGCGGCGGGCATCGTCTGGTGCCTGCCGGAGGCCAAACAGGAGCGCACGGCTGATCTCACAGCGTAGCGGAACTGCGGAACTGATATACTAGTAAATCCGGTCTGACGCAGGCGGAACTGCTGCATCTGCCCGGTTTGCACAAGAAAGAGAGGCGATACCGCTCAGTTCAGCCGCTGCCTTCCAAGTTTTTATGGACGCCCCTTTTAAGGCAAGAATCAGAATGACCTCACAACGCCAAGGACTTCGTTCCAAAGGAAGCCTGGCCGAACGAGCTTACGAGTTGATACGTGAGAAGATACTTCGCGGCCAGTATCCTATCGGGGCTGCCCTGTCGAGACGGCAGTTGGCCGAGGAGCTTCGGATGAGCTTTCTGCCGGTATCCGAGGCGCTGCAACATCTTGAAATCGATGGGCTCGTGGAGAGCAGACCCCGCGTCGGCACGCGCGTTCGGGTTCCGACACGGAAGGAGATCGAGGAGCGGTACGCGCTGCGCGAAGCTCTGGAAACACAGTCGGCGCGGCTGTGCGCTGAAAACGCGGACGAGAGCGGCAGGCAGGAGCTGATCAAAATGGCCTACCAGCTTGACAAGTTGTACGCCTCGACCGCCGGCGCCGACGAAGGCTATCTTTATTCCGTGCACACTTACCACATGGCATTTCACCTGCGCATCGCGGAGCTTGGAGGCAACTCGCTGCTGCGCGGCGCGATCGAGCGCGAGCAGGTCCTCATTTTCAACTGGCTGTTTGACGACGCCGCCCACCAGCGCAACCTTCCGCCGAACTTCCATTCCGACCTCGCCGCGGCGCTGACCCAGGGCACCGTGGAAGAAGCGGACCAGGCCATGCGCGCTCACATCCGGTATGGAATGGATCGAGTGCTGGAACTCGTGCCCGCAGCCGAAGTGGAGAATAGTTGGAGGGTACCCCGGAAAAACAACCGCCGCCTCGCGACGGCGAACAAGTGAAAGCTAGACCTGGCGCAAAGCAACTCACCGCGCAACCGTCCTGCTAACATTCCTCCGAAGGAGGATTCGATGCCGAGCCGTCTTGTGTACTTCCTGCTGCCGGCGCTCGCGATTACGGCGGCCGCGGGAGAAGTGCATGTTATTTGCGAAAATGCCGCGGGCGACGCTACGAAGCTGAATAACGCGATCCGGGAGAGCAAGCCCAGCGACGTCATCCGGATTCACGGCACATGCCTCATTCGGGAGACGGTGGTTCTGCTCGGAAACCGGAGCTACATGGGCGACTCGCGAACAGGCACCGTGCTTCGCCAGGCGGACGGCGCTAACTTACCAGCGCTGGTGGCCTCCGACAGTTGGAACAATAACGCGGCCTCAACCGGCAGCCCCGTCCGGATCGCGCACCTGACGCTCGACGGCAACAGGGCCAACAACACGAACACGAGCAATCTCGTCATCCGGTCATGGCTCACGGTTATCGAGGATGTGGTCAGCAGGAACGCGCCTGTGGACGGAATACGCCTCACCAACCTCGGCAGGGACGGCAAGACAGGTCTCAAGACCACACAGGTGAACGGGCGCATTAGCAACTGCTTCATCGACCGCTCGGGCGCTAACGGCATTCGCGTCCTCGACACCGGAAACGCCGTGACCGACTGGGACCTGCTGGATTGCTGGATCGCGGGCTCGGGAGAATCTGCCATTCAGTTGGACAACGCTGCGGGCTGGAAAGTAGTGGGCAACCATGTCTACGGCGTGCAGCGCCATGGCATCTACGCTCATCGCTGTTGGGGGAGTACCATCGCGGATAACTACGTTGAGGACTTCGGCGCCGCCGGCGGCGAGGGAAACACCTGGTACGGAGTAGCCTGCACCGTGCAGGGCGGCGCGGCCAGCGTGATTCGGGACAACAAGGTATTCCGGTTCGGCGCGAGAGGCAAAACCGGCAGCTTCGTCTATATAGGAGTTCCGCAAGTGAACAGCGGGACCGGAGTGCTCAACGTCGTCAACAACGTGATCCGTGGCGCTGGAACGGAGCGCGACACGGGGCTGTCCTACGAGGTTGGCAAAGGAGACGCGCTCCAGGTTGTCTCCGCTAACAACAATGTTCACTCGGTGGGCAGGCCGCGCGTGAGCGGCGCAAAGGTCACCCTGGCGAATTCCTATTGAAAGACGGATGGCAACCGGGCGAGAGCGCCGGGCAGGTCCGCAAGTCGCGCCATAATGGTACAGACATGTTCCGATCGTTCGGCGCTCCGGAGCTGGTCGTTGTCGGGGTGCTGGTCATGCTTCTGTTCGGCGGTAGCTGGCTGGCCAAGGCTGGCCGGCTGGCCGGCGAGAAGGTGAAGCAGTTGGTGCTTCGAGCCAAATGGCTATGGGCCTCGGCAACAGGCAGCGAGGAGGAGGCACTCGAAAAGGAGCGGGCGTTTGGGCAGGAACTGGCGCGGGAAGTCATGAGCGAGTATCCCGCTCCCGTCGCGGAAGTCAAGCAAGCCCTTGTTGAGCGCATCGGCGCCAGGCTTAGCGCGCAGCGAAAAGCGCCGTGGCCCTTTTCGTTTCGAGTCGTTTCCGCGCCGGTGGCAAACGCGTTCGCCTTGCCCGGCGGGTTTGTGTTCGTCTACGAGCCGCTGCTGGACATGCTCGGCGCGGACGACGACGCTCTGGCCTTTGTCCTTGCGCACGAGATGGCGCACGTGTTGCTGGGCCACGCCCGGGAAGCCCAATTGAGGAGATTGCTGTTGGGACGGATCACCGCCCGCGCCGGCGGCGTCGGACAGATAGCGGAAAGACTGCTTACCCTGGCGTACTCGAGAGAAGACGAGCTGGAGGCAGACCGCGAGGCGGTCTCTATCATAAAGAGCGCCGGCTTCAACACGGCGGGAGCCGCTGCCTTTTTTAGCCGGTCTGCGGGAGTTGAATCTTCGGTTCTCGAATATCTCTCAACGCATCCGCCCGCCAAGGAGCGCCTGAAAGCCGTCCAGGCTCAGGCCTCAGCGACATGATTTCCTGGCGGCAGCTCTGAGTACGGACGATAGATTTCTCACCGCCCGAGAGTTGCGCCCTTTACCCGCCGGCACGGACGACATCGAGGGCGGCTCGGGCTTTTCACTCATTGACACAAGGAGGAAAGTTTTGGCCTGGGTTCTATTGCTTGCTGCCGGCCTTCTGGAAGTAGTTTGGGCCTTCGCGATGAAGCTGTCGGAAGGCTTTACTCGCGCGGGACCGGCAACCGCGACGCTGCTCGCGATGGGCGCCAGCGTTGGGCTGCTCGCCATCTCAATGCGCAGCCTGCCCTTAAGCACGGCTTACCCCGTCTGGACCGGCATCGGCGCTGTGGGCACCTTTGCCGTCGGCGTCGTTGTCCTTGGTGAGCCGTTGAACATCGGCCGGGTCGTTGCCGCAGTGTTGATCGTCGCGGGCCTGATCCTCATGAGACTGACTACTCCGGCTTGAGTAAGAGACCGGTATGTAGCGTGGGTCAAGCTGTTCGCCCAGGCGCCGGCGTATAAGGTCCGCCGGGACTGATTGCTTTCCCGGCGCACCGGGGCCGGGCACGCGTAACGAGCTGCGTGCGTTTTGACATCCTCGATCTTGCCATGAATCTCCAGACGGCGGAGTGCGTTACCTAGCAGGCTTCCGCGCCTTCAGGCCGTCCGCGCGGGCATGCGCCAAGGGACAATTGGGCCACTTGACGGGAGCGGAAACGGGCCTGCAATCGAATTTCAGATGAGGGAGCGCTGGTTACTGGAGGTAAACGCTCTGCACCGGCCTGTTATCTGGAACCGCCACCTGGAAAGCACGGGACCCGCCGGCACCGACGTTCTGTACTCAATGCATTGCGCTCCGGTGTGATCTGGCATTTTCCCGTGCTGGCCAAATACAGTTTTCCGCTGCGAGGCCGCACATGGTTCCTGGGCGCCGGGCCTTCGTTCCGGTTGCGGCAAACCTTCCATCGGTGGGTGTCCCCCTATGGTTTGTCCGCCACGGCAGGAATTCAGATGCAAGCCGGGCCTCGAAGCTCGCGCCCACCATCCGTTACACCCACTGGGCGCCGCACCCTGTGAGTATATTGCGCCGCAATCAGGCAGACCTGCTCCTATCGGTGCAGTTCTGAATGGCGTAGAGCCCAAGCTGTTCGCCCAGGCGCCGGCGTATAAGGTCCGCCGGGACTGATTGCTTTCCCGGCGCACCGGGGCCGGGCACGCGTAACGAGCTGCGTGCGTTTTGACATCCTGGATTTCGCTATGTAACCCTGTCGCATAACCATTCTCATGCAGACAGAGGCGACAGAACTCGATCTGCGCTACATGCAGCGGTGCATCGAACTGGCTCGCGAGGCCGTCAGGTCCGGCGACCACCCTGTAGGCTCGCTGGTCGTGCGCGATGGGGAGATTCTGGGCAGCGGTGTCGAGAGCACCCGGCGATTACTGGACGTGGCGGCGCATGCGGAAATCGAAGCGCTGCGTGCCGCCTGCCGCAAGACCGGCGCGCTCGACCTCTCGGGAGCGTGCCTCTACACCACGACCGAGCCCTGCTACCTGTGTTCCTTCGCCATACGGCAGTTGAAAATCGCTCGCGTGGTCATTGGGCGCCCGTATCCTGCGGCCGGCGGCGTCACTTCCCGCCATCCGATTCTGTGTGATCCCGCCCTCACCTGCTGGGGGTCGCCTCCCGTTGTGGTGACAGGCGTTCTCCTTGACGAGTGTGAAGCGCTGTTCGGCGGCTCGCACTAGCTCAGCACGTTCCACACGCGCTTGGCGAGATCGTTGTACGGCATTTTGCCGGGATGGTACAAGGACACCTTGCCTTCGGGATCGATCAGCACCAGTGTCGGCGTCGTGCTCACGCCGTAGATGACGAAGTTCTGCTCGCTGATGGGGACTGCCATCCCGGACAGGTGCGCATAGTGCTCGGCCAGCACTTGCTTGATGTGTTGCTTTTCCCGCCGCGGGCTGGCGGGCTGGATCCGCTCCTCGTCGAGGTAGCCGTAGCGCCGCGTGGGACCGATCAACACCAGCCCTTGCCGCTCGAACCGGTTCCGGATGCGAACCAGCACGCGGCCCTGCGCCTCGGAATCTTCGCAATAGTGCGCCCAACAGAAGAGAAGGACGGGACGCCCGCGCAGCTCTGCCAGCGCCGGCGGCTTCGGCCCGAGCCACTCCCGGATCTCGAGTTCGGGCGCCCGCTGGCCGGTCAGGGTTAGAAGATTCAGGTTTTTTCGTATGCGGGGGTGGATGGGCGCTGTGCCGTCCCTGGAGAGTTCCCTTTTCAGGAACCGCACTGCCTCGCTGCCGCGCTTCTGCCGCGCCATGACCTGCGCGGCGACCTCGATGGAAGCGCCGAGCGCCGTGGCCAGGTGCGCATTCGAATCGAGCGGCGTGTCCGGTAGCAGCTTAACGGCCAGACGGTGCACGTCCTTCGCGTAATCCGCGGCCTTTGTGAACCGGCGATTGTTCAGGAAGCCGCGCGCCAGCCACGACAGTGCCTCCAGCGCTTCCGGTGTCGCGCCACTCTCGCCGCGGTAGCTCAGGGCCAGACGTTCCGCTCTCCGGAGGTCACCCCGTGTGATAGCCGACCGCACCGCGGACGTGATTGTTTCCATCGCAGCTTTAGCCATGCCGTTTGCGTCCTCCGGCAGCACGGGTCTTCACGCCCGCCTTCTGCTCGATGTATTCCTTGAGCGCTACCGCGTTATTGTGCTCGGTATCTTGCGAACTGTACAGCAGCGTTACCGTGCCCCGCCGTGCGGCGTCGAGAATCGGCGCCCATGCCTCGGTTGCGCGATCGAGCTCGGCAAAATACCTATGCCGGAACTCCTGCCATTTTGCGGGATCGTGGCTGAACCACTTCCGCAATTCGGTGCTGGGCGCGGCATCTTTCAGCCAGCCGTCGATGCGCAGCGAAGTCTTCTTCACCCCGCGAGGCCAGAGCCGCTCTACGAGGTAACGCACTCCGTCGCCGGGAGATTCCTCCTCGTAAACCCGCTTCAGTTTGATCATGGTTCAGACCTCCACGCCTTCGGGCCGCGTTTTCGGTCTTCTGCCCGGTTGGGCCGTCACTTAGGAGAGCTTTGTAAGTGCTTGAGTCCCCGTGCGCCCTCTTGAGTGACCTTGTTTCCATCGTATCGCAGAGGTTCGGGTACCGATTTGTGAAAATTGTGAGATCGCCACCGGCGCCTCCCGGTGATCACGTACGCCACTTCCCATCCTCCTCTGATCAGCGATGCTGCGGTCTCCGGCGGCCTCGTCAACATGGCCACGCCGGCGGACGCCGCCGGTCCGCCCCTCCCGAAGACGCCCGCAAACGCGCTACGCTGATCAAGTGCCTGGCGGCGAAACCCACCTGGCGATCCCGGCCCGGAAAAGGCTGGCGGGCTGGGCGCCTCGCCCCCGCTTCGGCCGATATAAAATTCGGCCGATATAAAGAGCAATATGACCACCAATCATCGCGTCAAGGTTCTGCTGGTGGACGATCAGGCGATCGTCGGGGAGATGGTCCGGCGCGCGCTCGCCGGCGAGCCGGATATCGACTTTCACTTCTGCCAGGACCCCACGCGCGCCGTGGCCATGGCCACGGAACTCGCCCCGACGGTGATTCTCCAAGACCTGGTGATGCCGGAAGTGGACGGCCTGACGCTGGTGCGCTTCTTCCGCGGCCATCCGAAGCTGAGGGACATTCCGCTGATCGTGCTGTCGAGCCGCGAGGAGCCGGTGACCAAGGCTGAAGCCTTTGCCGCGGGAGCGAACGACTACCTGGTGAAGCTGCCGGACCGCATCGAGCTGATCGCGCGCATCCGCCATCATTCCCAGGGGTACATCAACCTGCTGGAGCGTAACGAGGCTTACGAGGCGCTGCGGCGGAGCGAGCAGCGGCTGGCCGCTGAGCTGGCCTGCGCTTCCGAGTATGTGTTGTCGCTGCTGCCGAAGCCCATCACCGAGGGCGCGGTGCGCGCCTGGTGGCGCTACAACCCTTCGGCCGAGCTGGGCGGCGACTGCTTCGGCTACCACTGGATCGACGCCTCGCGTTTTGCCATCTACCTGCTGGACGTCAGCGGCCACGGCGTGGGCGCGGCGCTGCTTTCCGTATCGGCGCTCGATGCGATTCGCGGCCAATCGCTCCCGCACGCGGATTTCGCACGGCCCGCCGAGGTGCTCGCGGCCATGAACGAGGCCTTTCCAATGCAGGCGCACAACAACCTGTGGTTCACGTGCTGGTACGGGGTCTACGATACGCGGTCGCGGCAGCTAGCCTATGCAAGCGGCGGGCACCCGCCGGCCCTCCTGATACCGCCCGAGGGCGAGGTCCAGCGCCTGATCACTCCCAACACGATCATCGGCGCGTTTCCGAAGATGCCCTTCTGTGAAGCCGCAACGGAAGTCGCGCCCGGAGCGCGCCTGTACCTCTACTCGGATGGGGTCTATGAGATCGAGATGCCCTCGGGCGATATGTGGGACCTCGACGGTTTGCAGGCCTTTCTGACGCCGCCCGTGGAGGCGGGCGCCGAGCTCGGCGAGCTTTACGAGCACGTGCGCCGCATGCGCGGCGCTGAGGTGCTGGACGACGATTTTTCCATTGTTCGGATCGATTTCAATTGATCCGCGCTAGTGGACCTTTTCGGCGCGGCGGAGGATCGCCTCCGGGATGCGCATGTTCGCCGCCTCCGCGGCTTTCCTGTTCACCACTAACCTGGTTTTGGCGATGCCCCGGTAGGGGAACGAGGCGGGACTCGCCCCGCGGATCACCTGCGCGGCAATGAGGGCCGACTCGCGCCCGCCATCGAAGTGGTCGTTTGAGAGCACGAGCGCCGCGCCCTTCTCCGCCTGGCCCGCGCTGAAGCCGAAGACAGGCAGGCGCGCGCGCCGGGCGGCATCGACGATGGCCGGGAAGGCGGCGTCGTGCAGGTTGTCGTTGATCTGGCAGATGGCGTCGATGCCCCGGCCGGTGAGGGCCAGGGCCGCGTCCGGCACTTCGGAGGGCGAGCTCGAAGCCACGGCGACGAGCTGCAGCCCGGCTGCGCGCGCGGCCTTTTCGAGCTCGTTCCGGAAATTCACCGAGTTGGCCTCGCCGGGGGCAAACAGCGTCCCGATCGCGCGCGCCTGCGGCAGGCACTGGCGGATGAGCTCCATCATGGGCTCAAACGGGCTGCGGTCGAAGACGCCGGCGACGTTGGAGCGGTGGTTCCCGTGCGTGCCCTCGTCGCCCGCAAGCAGCGGGTCGAGCGCGAGGGTGAACAGCACCGGCCGGTCCCGAACCTTGTTCATGGCTGCCTGCAGGGCCGGGGTCGTGATTGTGTAGATCATGTCGGCTCCGCCGGTGACGGCGGCATCGACCAGCCCGGGCAGGGCGGCCAAATCGCCCTGCGCGTTGAGGATCCGGATTTCGTAGTCGCGCCCCTCGACCAGGCCGGCCTCCTTCAGCCCGGCGAACACGCCCTTGCGGGACTCCTCAATCGCCGGGGCATCCACCTGCTCAATAAGCGCAATCTTCCACTTCTTCGCTGGAGCCCCGGCGGTTTTGGTGGCGGTGCGGTCCCAGGGGACGCCCTTTTCGTCTACGCCGACATCGGCCGAGGCGAGCACCTCCGGCGGCACGCGCCACGGAGCGCGCAATCCTCGAAGCACCGTCAGGTTCAGCCCCAGCTTCTTGGGCACCGTGTCGACAATCGGGATCTTGGCGAGGCTTGCCCCCTGGAGAACGTCGCCCGCCAGTTCCCCGACCGTCATCCCCACCGTGTGGTAGTTGGCCCCCAATCCGATCAGCGCGCCGCGCAGCGCCCAGCCGGAGTCGTAGGTGATCACCGGTATGCGGGCCTGCGCCGCGGTCTGGATGACCGGCGGGATGGCGGTCTCGACCGTGTTGTCGCCGCCCAGAACCAGTGCCTCGACGCCGCGCGCGATGAGCGAATTGGCGGCTTCGAGCACGCCGCTTGAGTTTTCAACGTTCGCTTCCAGCAACTCGATGCCAAGCTCTTTGACTGTGGCTTTGGCCAGACGCACGCACGCTTCCGAGCAGGTTTCGGCCGGGTTCCACACCGTGCCCACGACCTTGAGTCCGGGGTACAACTGTTTGGCCAGCCGGAGCGTCTCGCGCACGGGCTGAAAGGTGCCGATACCAGCGAGATAGGGCGGATGGTCTGCCGGATCCTCCCGCTTCAGGCCCACGCCGCAGGCGAATGGATCGGTCACCGCGCCGAAGACGTGGGGAATGCAACTCTCCAGATTGGCCGCCGCCATGGCCTGAAGCGCCGGCGTGCTGAGCGTCGCGACCAGGTCGAAGCGGGAATCCACGACGGTGTGCGCGATGGCGTTCATCGTAGGAAGGTCGCCGTGCGCGTTGAAACGTTCGATCAAAACCGTCTTGCCGTGCTCGAAGCCCTTGTTCTTGAGTCCTTCGATCGTGCCTTCCACGGCCTCTTCGATGAGCGGAAAACTGCTGAACTGGAGCACCGCGACACGCGGCAGGCGGCGGGCGCCGCGCCGCTGCGCCGAATCCGAGTACAGCAAGAGGGCCGATACCGCAACGATCAACGTCAGGCCGAGCCCGATGCGTGCAGCAACCGTTTTCACTCTCTTGAATCCTATCGGACATACCGATTAGTAGGATGAGAGAATTTTTTGGAATATAGCACCCAATTAGCGTGAGATTCTATGCAATCTCGCAGCTTACACTGTAACCGTGGCGCAGCCTGAAGAGCACGGCGGCTCGAGCGAGAGCGCCATCGTGCTGGACAGCGACCTGAAGGAATTGGAGCGTCTCGAGGCATTTATCGACGCTTTCTGTGAGCGCGAAAACCTGCCCGAGAAGACGCGCTATCACCTGCACGTCGCGATCGAGGAACTGGTGGTGAACGCGATTCGCCACGGCGCCTGCGATCCCCCGCAGGGCGCTATACGGTTAGCGATGCGTATGGAGGCGGGCGAGGTCCGGCTGACGCTGTGCGACACCGGCAGGCCTTTCGATCCGCTCTCCGTCCCGGCGCCGGACTTGACGGCCAGCGTGGTCGAGCGGCCCGTGGGCGGTTTGGGTGTTCATCTCGTGCGCTGCCTGATACCGGATATTCGCTACGAGCGCCGCGAGGCCCGCAACTGGCTCTACCTCGCAAAACCCGTAGTCGCGGATGACGACGACAGCGCGCTGTGACCAAGGAGGACACGTACCATTGGCAATGGAAATCACGCGGGCGGATGTGGATGGCTGCCCGGAGTTGCGCGTATCGGGGCGGCTCGACAGCTACTGGTCCCGGCACCTCGGCGAGGCCATCGATGAGCTGCTGCGCGAAGGCATTCACCGCGCGCGCCTGAACCTGGCGGATACGAGCTACATCAGCTCCGCGGGCATCCGGGTGCTCCTGCAGGCCTATAAGCAGTTCGTGGCCGTGGGCGGCGCGCTTGTGGTCGTGGAGCCTTCGGCGAGGGTGCGGGAGGTTCTGGATCTGGCCGGGCTGGGGACACTGCTCGGCACGGCGGCGGTGGCGCCGGCGAAAGAGGCCGCTCGCGGCGACGCCGTCGTGTGGCGCCTCGAAGAAGACGGCTGCGCCTTTGAAGCTTACGACTGCGAGCGCGGGGCGCGGCTGGCGTGGCGCGTCGAGGGCTCGCCGGAGTTGCTGCCTGCGGCCGCGTTTGAGGAGCGGCATGCGGCGACGTTCAAACTCTCCCGCGACGTCATGGCCCTGGGGATCGGCGCGTTCGGCGACTCCTGGGCCGCGTGCCGCGAGCGCTTCGGCGAGTTTCTGGCGGTGGGGGGCTGCGCAGCCTGCCAGCCAACGGATGAGACCGGCTGCGCGGACGATATGGTTAGTACGGGTACCTTCACGCCATCGCTGATGACGCTTCACAGCCTGAGCTGCCAGGGAAAGTTCGCGCGCCTCGTGCGCTTTGAAAGTGCCGGAGGCGGCGGGCCGGTGGGTCTCACGACAATCGTGCGCGGGTGTCTGGCGGCAGCGGGACCGGCGGGGGAAGCCGCGCCGGCCGCGGGAGTTGTACTGGTGGCCGAATCGGCCGGCCTGCTGGGGGCGGCGCTCAAGCGCCCCCCGGTGGGGAATGGCAACGCCGCGCTCTTCCGTCACCCGGAGGTGCGGCAATGGCTGTCGTTCTCGCCAGTCCGCAGCCACACGCGCGCTGTTGCGGTCGTGGTGGGGGTTGCGGCGCGAGCGCCCGTTCCCGAGCCGCCAGCCAAGCTGTTGCGCCCCCTCGATGCCGATGGCAAACTTGTGGGCCACTTCCATGCCGCGGCTTTCGGCTATCGCCCGCTGCGCAAGGGATATATCGAAATGGAAGCCACGGTACGGCGCCTCTTTGAAGGCGGCGGACTGCAGGGCGTGCTGCATCTGCTCGCCGACCATCGCCCCGGCTGCGGCGCCGGAGAGAGCGAGTTCACGCGCGGCGCCTGCTGGGTGGGGCCGCTCGAGTCGATTTCTTCCCCGGAGCAAACTTCATGAGCCTGCTGATCGGCGCATTGACCATCGGTTTCATCCTCTCGCTGCTGGCCCTGGGGGTATACATCAGTTTCCGGATCTTCGATTTTGCCGACATCACCACGGAGGGCTCGATTACGCTGGGAGCGGCGGTGACCGCAATGCTGGTGGTGAACGGCTGGAATCCGCTCGCGGCCACGGCGATGGGTTTCGCCGCGGGCCTGTTGGCGGGCTCCGTCACCGGTGTGGTGGCCATGAGGTTCGGCGTGAACCGTCTGCTTTCGGGCATCCTGACCATGACCGCGCTCTACTCGGTGAACCTGCGGATCATGGGCCGCAGCAACATCCCGCTGCTCAACGAGTACACCGTCGTCACGATGGCGGAGAAGGCCGGGCAGCGCGTGTTCGGAACGGCCGAAATGTCATTGCTGGGGTGGGAGGTGAGCGTGCGGGACCTCTCGCTGCTGATCGTCGCACCCTTGCTGGTGGCGGTGGTGAGCGTGCTGCTGTTCGCCTTCTTCCGCACTAATCTGGGAACGGCCATGCGGGCCACGGGCGACAACGCGCAGATGATCCGCGCGCTGGGCGGCGACGACCGCCGCATGGTGATCCTGGGTCTTGCGCTTGCAAACGGCCTGATTGCGCTGAGCGGCGCGTTGTTGGCTCAGTACCAGGGTTTTGCCGACGTCCAGATGGGGATCGGTATGGTGGTCTGGGGTCTCGCGAGTGTGATCATCGGGGAGGCGCTGGTCGGCACCAGGCAGTTGGGCTTCGCCATCACCGGAGCGGTGATGGGGTCGGTGTTGTTCCGCCTGCTGGTGGCGGTGGCGCTGCGGTGGGGTTTGAATCCCAACGATCTGAAGCTCATCACCGCGGCGTTCGTTTTCATCGCCCTGATCCTGCCGAAACTGCTGCGCAGCGTGCCGGGGCGGCAAAGGAGGGTGGCCAGTGCTTGAACTCGAGGATGTCCGCAAGACGTTTAACGAAGGGACCGCGCACGAGGTGCGGGCGCTCCAGGGCGTTTCGGTGAAGATCGAGGAAAACTCCTTCACCATCATCATCGGGACGAACGGCTCGGGAAAATCGACGCTGCTGAGCGCTATCGCCGGAGCGTTTCCGGTCGATCATGGCCGGGTGCGGCTGGCAGGCCACGACATCACCCGCTGGCCCGAGTTCCGGCGCGCAAGCCTCATCGGCCGAGTCTTTCAGAACCCGTTCAGCGGCACGGCTCCCAACCTCACAATCGCGGAGAACTTTGCGCTCGCGGCCCGGCGCGGCGGCCGGCGAGGCCTGGGTCTGGCCATCACTTCCAAGTTGCGCTGCCAAATGCGCGACCTGGTGCGGGAGTTGAACATGGGGCTTGAGGATCGCCTCGATACGCCCATCGGGACGCTTTCCGGTGGGCAGCGCCAGGCTTTGACGCTGTTGATGGCGAGCTGGCAAAGGCCCCAACTGCTGCTGCTCGACGAGCATACCGCCGCGCTCGACCCCAAGAGCGCCGAGCAGGTGGTAGCGCTCAGCGAGAAGGTGATCGCCCGCGACCGCCTCACCGCCCTGATGGTGACGCACTCCATGCAGCAGGCGGCGCGGCTCGGCGACCGGCTGCTCATGATGCATCGCGGCAAGGTGCTGCTCGATCTCCGCGGCATCCAGAAGAAGCGCGTACGTGCCGAGGAACTGCTGGACCGCTTCGAAGAGGTGCGGCGTGCGGACCTGCTGGACGAGAGCGCCGCGGAGATGCTGGCGCGGAGCTACGTGTGAAAGGCCCCTGGCAGAGCTTCCGGCGGCTGGCGTTGGGCCTGGCTCTGATTGCGGGCACCTCCGCCGTGCTGCTGCTATCGGACTCGCAGACCCGCAAGAGCGGCCGCTTGCCGCGCGTGGCGCTCTTCCAGTACAGCTCCCAGGCGATCCTGGATGAGGGCATTGCGGGCATCATCGATGCCCTTCGCGATCGCGGCTGGGAGGACGGCCGCACGATTGAAATTCAGAAGTTCAACGCCGAAAATGACCTTCCCACGGCAACCTCGATCGCTCGGGAACTCACCGGCGGCCGCTTCGATTACGTCTTCACCGTGAGCACCAACTGCCTCCAGGCCTAGCCAAGTTCAACCGCGAAGGGCGCGTCAAACACGTTTTCGGCGTAGTGGCGGACCCGGTGGCGGCGGGTGTGGGCATCAATCCCAACGACCCGCTGGACCACCCCAAGAACATGGTGGGGATCGGGACGCTCGTGCCCGTGGGCGAGCTGCTCGAGATGGCCAAGAAGATGAATCCGCGGTTGAAGCGCGTGGGGCTGCCGTGGAATCCTTCCCAGGCGAACTCGGAGGTCTACACCCTGATGGCGCGGGACAAGGCGGCCAAGATGGGGCTTGAACTGCTCGAAGGCACCGTCGACGCAACGCCCGCGGTGGGGGAAGTCGTGGCTTCGCTCGCCGCGCGCGGCGCCGATCTGATTCTGACCGCCGGCGACCTCACCGTTACGGTGGCCATGGACGCGGTGATTGCGGAGTGCCGCCGCGCTGGCATCCCGGCCTTCGCCACGCAGCTGCCATGGCGGCCAAAGGCGCGCTGCTGGCCATGGGCGCCGACTACTACCGGATCGGGCGCGAAACGGGCGACCTTGCCGCGCGTGTCCTTGCCGGCGAGGATATGAACCGCATCCCGATCATCTACAGCTTCCCCAAGCGGCTGGTCATCAACCGCGCCGAGCTGCGCAGGCTGAAGGAACCCTGGACCTTCCCGCCGGAGATCCTGGCCATCGCGAAAGACGTGTCCGAACCGGACGCCAGCTAAGCCTCTTCGCGTTCTCAGTAATCGCTTCCAGCCCTCAGGCCGAGAAGCGCCAAGGGCCACCCAGCGCATCACCGAGGCGCCGGCCGGAATCCAGCTTGTGCCGCGCGAGCCGATGGCGAAGCCGGTCCGACCCGCGGGCTGGGCCATGGGCCGTTGGGGAGGCTTCGCGCCCTTGCTCAACCGCGGCGTTGGATGGCGTGCAGGGCCGCGGTGGCGATGGCGCTTACGGGGAGCACTTCAACTGCGGCGTTGAGGTCGGCGGCGGCTTTGGGCATGCCGTAGACGAGCGAGGTTTGGCGGTCCTGGGCGATGGTGTGCCAGCCCGCCTGGCGAAGGGCGAGCAGGCCGGTTGCGCCGTCGCGGCCCATTCCGGTGAGCAGTATGGCGGCGCCTTTAGTTTGCCAGTGGCGCTTCACGCTGAGGAAAAAAGCATCCACCGAGGGGCGGTAGGGGTAGTCGGTGGGTTCTCGAGTATAGTGAAATGCCTGGTCCGCGCCGAATACGAGGTGATCGTTGGTTCCCGCAAGATAAACGGTGTTTCGCGCCGGGCGCTCGCCTTCTCGCGCCAGCACCACGGGTAATACACACTGCTCGCCGAGCCATGCCGCGAGCCCTGGAGCAAACTGCGCGTCCACATGCTGCACCACGACGATGGCCGCCCCGGCGTCGTGCGGCATGCGCGACAGCACGTCGACCAGAGCCGCAGGTCCGCCAGTCGAGGCGCCGATGGCGATCAGGGGCGTGGGCGCGGGAGCGGATGCCGCAGCCGCGGGTGCGCGTGCCCCAGAGATGAGCATCTGAATGGTGGCGATCTTCTTGAGTAACTCGCTATCGCCCCTGAGACCCTCGCCCGGCACGTAGGCCGGAGTTGCGATGGCATCGAGAGCCCCCAGTCCCATGGCCTCGAAGACCTTGGCCGCATTGCCGGCCACCGTGGCGGTCACTACCAGGATCGCGCAGGGCGTCTCCTTCATAATGCGCCTCGTGGCCTCCACGCCGTCCATCACCGGCATGATGAGGTCCATGAGGATGAGGTCCGGCCGGTCCGCGGCGCATTTCTCGACGGCCTCGGCGCCGTTGCGCGCGATCCAGGCCACTTCATAGCCCGGAACTGAAAGGACCACCCGGCGCAGAATCTCAACAGCCATCGGGAGGTCGTTGACTATGGCGATGCGCATCGCTAGCTAGGCCTCACCGATCAGGTCCCGCACGGTCTTCAGCAGGCCCTCTCCATGGAAACTGCCCTTCGTCAGGTAGGCGTTGGCTCCCGCTTCGAGTCCCTTGATCCGGTACTCTTCCTGGTCCTTGTAGGAGACGATGATCACGGGAAGTGAACTGGTCTGGGGCGCGGCGCGGACGCGCCTCACCAGTTCGAAGCCGTCCATGCGCGGCATGTCCACGTCGGTCAACAGCAGATCGAAGTTGCCCGAACGCAGGGCGTTCCACCCGTCCATTCCATCCACCGCCACGGTCACGTCGTATCCGCCATTCTCGAGCAGCCGCCGCTCGACCTCGCGCACCGTGAGGGAGTCGTCCACCACGAGCACGCGTTTGCGCTTCGGGCCGCTCTGCTCCACACCGGCGCGGAGCTTCTGCAGCCCGCCGGCCGAGAGCAGCTTATCGATGCTGCGCACCAGGTCCTCGGTATCGAGGATCAAAACCGGCGAACCATCCTGCAGCACGGCGCCGGCGCTGATATTCTGCAGCTTCCCCAGCCGCCGGTCAAGCGGTACGACAACCAATTCGCGCTGCCCGCAGAAGCGATCTACCACCAGGCCGTAGCGCGTCAGCCGGTCGCTGATGATGATGGTGTTCAGCACCCTGCTCTCGCGGGGCACTGGGGGCAGCCCGAGCGCCTGGGTGGCTTCCACAATGCCGACGTGGGCGCCGTCCACGGTGCAGTACTGGCGGTCCTCGACGGTGCGCACTTCCTCGAGCGGCACGCGCAGGCAACGGTCGATGCGGGTGAACGGAATGGCGTAGGTTTCGCCGGAGATTTCAAACAGCAGCGCGCGGACGACCGAGACCGTGAGCGGCAGCAGCAGGTGAAACGCCGTGCCCTCACCGCGCCGGGATTCGACGCGCACGGAACCACCGACCTCTCGGGCCATCGAATGCACGATGTCGAGGCCCACGCCGCGCCCGGAGACCTCGCTCACCGCGCCGCGCGTCGTAAAGCCGGGCAGGAACAAGAATTCCAGCAGTTCGGCTTCGGTGAGTCCGGCGGCCATCTCGGCGGGAGCATATCCGCGCTCGACGACCTTCCTTCGAAGCTCCTCGCTGTCGATGCCGGCGCCGTCGTCCGAAACCGTGATATTCAGCAGACCGGAGCGGTGATGGGCTGACAGAACGATTCGTCCTTCAGCGGGCTTGCCGGCAGCCAAGCGCCGCGCGGGGTCTTCGATCCCGTGGTCCACGGCGTTGCGCAGCAGGTGCGTGAGCGGGGCCTCAAGCTTCTCCAGAATCTCGCGGTCCACCTGTGTGGCCCGGCCTTCCACTTCGAAGCGGACCTCCTTTCCCATGTTCCGGGCGAGATCGCGAATCATGCGCGGATAGCCGTGCAGGGCGTCGGAGAGGGGACGCATGCGCGTGGCGACGGCCTCGTGGTAGAGACGCGCCGTCAGTTGCTCGATGCGGTGCGCGTAATCGGTGAAGGCGCTTGAGTGCACGCGGATGAGATCGTCGAGTTCCTCGATGCCGTCGGGTGGCGAACCATTGACGGCAAGTTTTCTTGTGAGCGCGGCGTGGCACTGTTCGAGGCGCCGCAGACCGGCCTGCAACACCTTGAGCGTTTCAGCCTGCACGAGGCACTCGCCCGCAAGGCCCACCAGACGGTCGAGGTTTTCGGCAAAGACGCGAACGTAGCCGTCGGAAGCTCGCTCATGCGGAGTGGCGGAGGCGGCTGCTGCCGGCGCCTCTTCTACTGAGCGCTCGCCTTGGGTGAGTCTTGCCGCCAGCCGGTCGAATGCCTGCCGGCGCGCCTCGATGCCCGCCGGAATCTCTTCTGGCGCGAGTTCGCAGAGTGCGCGATAGGCGGCCACCGCTTCCCGCAGGACAGCGACCTCCGCGGCCCCTAACTTCCGCTTGCCCTGCCGCGCCGCGGAGAAGACGTCCTCGGCCGCATCCGCGAGGCCCACGGCCCCTTCCAGTCCCGCCATGCGGATGGCGCCCTTGATGGAATGGGCTGCGCGCATCAGCGGCTCGAGCCGGTCCTCCGTCAGGCCGGCGTCGGCCGTCGCCAGTTCACGTTCCAGGACGTCGACATGGGTCGCAAGTTCCGCGCGGAAAAGGTCGAGAATGGTGCTGTCGGCGCGCTCTTGCGGTGGTGGCGGCGCGGTCGGAGGAGCGGCGGCAATCTCGGCCGCGATGGCCTGGATGCGGGCGGATTGCCCGGCCACGGCGCGGGCGAGCCGGTCGGGCGGGGCGGCGGCAAGCGCGAGGAAGACGTCGTTAGCCCGCAGCAGGAGATCAATCTCCTGACTGCCGAGCACGCGGCGCCCGTGCTGTGCCGCGGAAAGAACGTCCTCCATGGCGTGGGCGAGCGTGACCACCGGATCGAGTCCCGCCATGCGCGCCGCGCCTTTCACCGAATGAGCCGCCCGCATCATGGGCTCGATGGCCGCGGGCGAAGTCTCGCCTTCGATGGCGATGAGACCGGTTTCCAGAGCACGGGCTTGGGTTTCGAGCTCCGTGCGGAACAGCTCAAGCAGCGGCAGATCGGCCGTGACCTGCATGGCAAGCTCAGGCTGTACCGCCGGGGCGCTCGCTTCAGCCCGCTCTTCGGCCGACGCGACCGCCGAGGCCAGCCGCTCCATTTCAGCCGCCCTGGCCGCTGCCTCATCCGGAATGGCTTCGGGCGCGAGCGCGGCGAGCGAGAGCAAGAGAGAGGTGGCCTCCGTGAGTGCGCGCACGCGGCCCGCGTGTAGCGCCGCCTCGCCTTTCATCGCCGCCGAGAACGCATCCTCCATCGCGTGAGCGAGCGTGACCACCGGATCGATGCCGGTCATGCGCGCCGCGCCTTTGATCGAATGAGCGGCCCGCATCAACGGCTCGAGATTCGCGTTCGGCGTGCCTGCCGCGGCCAGTCCCGTTTCGAGGGCGCGCGCGTGGGTTTCGAGTTCCGTTCGGAACAGCTCGAGCAGGAAGGGGTCCTGGCCGGCGCTCATTCGAGGCTCCTGTTAGCGCTGTCGAACAGCCGGTTCTCATCGAGCAGCGCGACGTTGCGGCCGTCGAGCTCGAAGATGGCGGTGGTGAATGTGGCGGGCGCGCGCGTCAGCGTGGCGGGCGGATTCTGGAGCGCCGTTCGCGGCACTCGGCGCAGCCCGAGCACTTCCTCGGCGGAGAAGACGAAGCGCTCCGAGTCGCGCGCGGCAACCAGCAGGCGCCGCGCCTGCGACTGGGATTCCAGGCCCAGCAGTCGTGCCGGACACCAGTTCAGCAGCAACTCGCCATCGACGTTCACAAGACCCAAAAAGGCGCCCCCCGTGCGGCCGGGAACGGTATGCGGCGGGTGAGCCTCGACGACGCGCAGGACGGCGTGCGCGTTCAGCGCGAGCCACTCCTCCCCCACGCGAAAGACAACCACCGGAAACGTCTCGGCCTCCTGCTCGGGCGGGGGTTCGCAAACGGCGCGCGTCCATTGGTCCCGTTGTTCTTCGGAGACTTCGCGCTCAAGCAGCGCGCGCCCGGCCCGCGCATATTCCGGACAGTTCCGGCAATGCGCCAGCGCGGCCAGTTCCGGGCAGGAACCGTCGCCCTCGATTCCGACGGTTTTCCAACAGCGCTCAGCCATGTTGCCCCTCCCTTTCACTCAGCCGGTGCGCCCGCCTGGCGTAGACTTCTGCGTTGCCGCCGCTGAGGACGCTCATGTGCAGGAGCGCGTCGTAGTGGTCCGGATCGATGTAGAGCGCTTTTCGGAACCACTCTTCAGCGCTCCGCATGCGGCCCTGGGCTTCCTCGACGAGACCTTTCAAGAAGTGGGCGTCGGCGGCGAGAGGCTCGACGGCGAGGACCTCGTCGCACAGCGCGGAAGCGCGTTCGAGTTCGCCGGCGTCGGCGAGCCGGCGCGCGTCTTCCAGGCGGCGTTTCCATGCCGGTGGCGAAGGCGCCGGGGAGGGTTTGGGCAGCTCCGCTGGGGCGGGGCGCCGCGCGGCGCGGGCGGCGGGTTTCGCGCGCGGCGCCGCCGGTCGCGTGCATGCATAGGCGCCCGCGTGCGGCAGCGGGCGGAAGCCTTCGGTGACGAACGCGGCGAGTTCCGCGGGTCCGGTGAAGAGCACGCCGTCGCGCTTGAGCAGCCGCTTCAGATTCTCGAAAACAACTTTTCGCGCCCCGGCGCTCAGATAAATGAGGACGTTGCGGCAGAAGACGAAATCGTAAATCTCCTCGCCGGCCAACAGGGTGCGGTCCACGAGATTCCCATGAAGGAAGCGCACGAGACGAGCGACCTCGGCCGCAAGCCGCGCGCCGTCTTCATCGACGGTGAAGTACGCGTTGGGCGGCCCTTCCCTGAATGAGCTCTTTCCGTAGACTGCCCGCCGCGCCGCCTCAATTGCCCGCGTGCTCACGTCCACGGCGTCGATTTCGAAGCGCTCCGGCGCGATGCCGGCATCGAGCAGCGTCATGGCTATGGAGTACGGTTCCTCGCCGGTGGCGCAGGCGGCCGAGAGAATCCGGATCGGGTGCGTATGCCGCTCGCGGGCGAGTGCGGCGAGCAACGCGAACGTCTGGCGGTCGCGAAAGAACCAGGTCTCGGGCACCACGAGCGCGTCGAGCAGCGCCTGGAGCCGCTCCGGTGAACTTTGCAGCCGCTCGGCACACGGGCCGCACTGCCCGTTGCATTGCATCTGGGCACGCACGGTGCTTCCGAAGGTGCCGGCGCCCGTGGATGCCGGGTCATATCCGATCGCCTCCTGCACCAACGTCGCGATGGGAGCGCACTCAATCATCGGGGAACAGCCGCTCCTTTACCTCGTCCGGCAGAAGCCGGTCTACTGTCACCCGCTGGATAGCGCCGGTCGCTGCCGGCAGCAGGTCGCCCAGGAAGGGCGCTTCATCCATGCGGACGCCGGGGCTGCTGAGCTCTTCCTGGCTGCACGAGAGCGTCTCGGTCATGTTGTCGGCCATGATTCCCAACAGGTGCTCGCCCTGGTAGCGCACTACCGCGATGCGCGTACTCATCAGCGGCCTCGCTGGCGCGCCGCCAACGAGCGCCGGAAGATCGACAACCGGAATCGTCGTGCCGCGATAGGTGAAGGTCCCGGCCAGCCAGGCGGGGGCGAGCGCCAACGGGCGCAACCGTGGCACCGGCACCACTTCGACGACGCATCCGGCCTCAATCCCGTAGCTTTGGCCCGCGGCCTGGAACAGGAGCAAGAGCACTGTGCGTCCTCCTATGCCTCCTCCGAAAACCGCGCCACGCCCTGGCGCAGCACCGCGACCGCGCTACGGAGCGAGTCGGCCGCGGCGCGCAGTTCCGTTAGAGCGCTGCTCGTGTCGGCCGCTGCGCCGCTCAACTCCCGCATGGCCGCCGTAATCTGGCCCGCGCCTTCGGATTGCCCCTGCATGCCCGTGTTCACCGCTTCATAATGCGGCCCGAGCTTGCGCGTGTACTCGATGAGATGCTCCAGGCTCTCGCTCGTCCGGCTGACCTCGGCCGCCCCCCTGCGCACCTGCGCGGTGTACTCTTCGACAGCCGCCACGCCGTTCTGGACCGACTCCCGCATGGCGCCGATCGACTCCTCGATATCGAGCGCCGCCACCGCCGTCTGGTCCGCGAGTCTCCGCACCTCGAGCGCCACGACGGAAAACCCCGCGGCGTGCTTGCCTGCTTTCTCGGCTTCGATCGCGGCATTCAGCGACAGCAGGTTGGTGCGGTTCGCAATCCGGGTGATGGTTTCGACGACCGCGCCGATGCGCTCGGACTGGCGCCGGATCTCATCGAGCACACCCGAAAGGCCATCGGCGGTTTGGGAAAGGGTGTCGATCGTGGCTGTAATGCCGCTCAGCGACCGCATCCCGTCGTCGGCCAGCTTCACAGCGTCCGAAGCCATCTCGCTCAGACTCTCCATGCGTTGGGCGAGTTCCTCGACCGTCGCGTAAATCTCTTTGCTCGTGGCCTCGGCTTGTCTGGTCGAGGCGGCCTGCCGGCCGACCATGCTTTCCAGTTGCCGGATGGCGGCGGCGATCTGCGTAGCCGATCCCATCACCTGAACACCCGATTGACGGACGTCGCCGAGTAGCGCGTGGAGCGATCCGCACATGCCGCGGAAGGCGTCGAGCAGGCGCCACGATTCGTCCCGGGCCCAGCCGGGAACCGCCGCGGCGCCGATGACCGCCCGCAGTTGGTCCTCCGAGACGCCGCGCTGGGCCTGTTTCAGACGGCCGGCCGCGATCTCGCCCGCTACGGCCGCGACATGTTCAAGCGGCCGCACGGTATTCCGCGCGACGCTCAGCATCAGGCCCGCCGCCGCCGTAACCGAAGTCAGCGTGATCAGCAGCGCGACGAGGCGCCGGGTGCGGGCCTCGGCAACGCGCGCGTTCAACAGCGCGCCAGCTTCTTCGCAGGAGGCTTGCCAGAGCGAGGAACCGGCTGCCAGCAGGCGGTCTCCGGAGGCGTAGAGCTCCTCGATCGAAGCGGCATCTTCGAGGTTGACGGCCCCCGCCTTGCTGAGGAAAGCCGATGTTGCGGCCGCGTGGGCCTCGATCAGTTGAGGGATGCGCGACTGCATGCCGGCCGTCGCGCTGCGCGCGGTTTCGCGGATGTGTTCGAGCTCGGCCCAATCGAGCGTCGAGAGCCGGGTGGCAAAGGCGAGCGCACCGCCGCCCTTGGGCAGGTCACGGCGGACCGAGAGCAGCACGTCGGCCAGATCGTCCTGGATCTTCGGCATGAAGACTACGGCGACCTGCATCAGGTAGTAGGACTCCAACTCCGGATCAAGCACGAGGCCGGAGTCGTCGGCCAGGCGCTTGATGGCCCGGGTGATCGTCTCGCGCAGCTCGGTGTAGCGCGGGTCGGTCTCTTCGGGGCTCGCTCCCTGGCTCTCGCGCAGCCGCCGCCAGTGTTCGAGAGCGCCTGCTACGAGTTTGCGGTCGATGGCCCCGCGCGTGCGCCCGAGCCGCTCAAACGCCACGTCGATTTGTTTTGCCGCCTGGCCCGCGCGCCCGAGATCGTATGCCGCCAGGCGCTGGTGCAGGGGAACCAGTTCGGCGAGTTCCCGGAGTGAGTTCATCGCTTCGAGGCCGGCTCTTTCAGCCTCCGCGTCACGGATCGTCCGGTTGAAGCCGGCCACCGTGTAATAGAGCAGAATCGCCAGCGGCAGCGCAAACCCTGCGCCGCCAATCAGCAATTTCTGTGCGAGCGTGAAACGGGCGAGATACCTGTTCATGATCAAGCCGTGATATGGAAGCGGCCGACTTCCTTCTGCAAGCTCTCGAGCGCGCTGTTGAGTTGATCCGTGGCCGACTTGAACTCCGCCACCGCCTGGCGCGTGCGCTCGGCTGTTTCCGAAAGCTGGGTCATGGCCTCGCTGATCTGCTGCGCGCTTTCGGCCTGGCCGCGCATGCCCTGCCGGAGCGCGTCGAAAGGCGCTCCCAGCGTCTGGACCTGGTGGATAATGCCGCTCAACTGCCTCCCCACCGACTCGACCTCTTCGGCGCGGCTGCGCACTTCAACCGAAAACTTGTCCATCTCCATGACGCCGCTGGAAACCGAGGACTGCATGTCGCGGATGACCGCGGCGATGTCTTCTGTGGCCGCTGCAGTCTGGTCCGCCAGGCGCCCGATTTCGCGCGCCACCACGGAAAAGCCCCGGCCATAATCGCCCGCTTTTTCGGCTTCAATGGCGGCGTTCAAGGCCAGCATTCCCGTTTGGTCGGAGATCTTGTTGATCGTGGTGATAACGCTGGAGATCTTGCCCGCGCGGTCGCTGACGATCCCGAGCTTGGCCGCAATCGAATCGGTCGAGCGGGCGAGATGATCGATCGCGGCGCGCATGCGCGCGAGATCCGCCTGGCCGGTTTCGGCGCGGCTGCCCGCCTCATTCACCGCGGCGCCCATCTCCTCGATCGTGCGCATCAGATCGGCCGACGTAGCCGAGATTTCTTTGCTCGTGGCGGTGACTTCGCGCGTTGAGGCCACCTGCTCGGCCGCCGCGGCCTCGAGTTCGCGCGCCGAGGCGGCTATCTGGCGGGCGGTGGAGTTAACCTGAATGCCCGAGCGCCGCACCTCGCCGATGAGCGAATCGAGGTTGCCGGCCATGGCGTCGAAAGCCTTGAGCAGGTCCGAAGTTTCATCTGCGAACAGCGCCCGCCCCCCTCCGTTGACCTTGCCAGAGTAGGAAGCGACTTCGCGGCGCGCCTCGACGACGTTGCCCGCGGCGATTTTTTCCGCCACCGCGGCCGTTACGGCAAGCGGACGGGCCAGACGACCGCTCAAGAAGACGGCCAGGACGAGGGCGATCGCGAGCGCCGCACAACCTCCGCCCGTGATCTTCGCGAGCAGCGCGCGGACGGAGTCATCGATGGTTGCGACCGCCGACTGGTATTCGTCCTCGTAAGTTCCCGCGTTGATCAGCCAGTCCCAGGGCTCAAAGTAAACGAGGGCGTTGATCTTCTTGCGATCGGCGGTATCGCCGGGATTGCGCCAGAGGTACTCTTCAAAAAAGATCTCACCGGGCTGGACCGTGGCGGCGCGCGCTACGAGCTGCTGGATGATGGGCCGGCCCTGAGCGTCGCGCACCTCCCAGATGTTTTCGCCGTCGCGGCGGCCGTGCTGCGAAACGAAATAGCGGCCCCGGGCAGCGCCTTTGGTTCCAATCACGCCGACATATCCGCTTTTTCCGACCTGAAGCTCGAGGATCGCCTTGCGCGCCGCCGCCATCGCCTGCTCGCGGCCGCCGGATC
Organism: Acidobacteriota bacterium; assembly: GCA_029776225.1. Taxonomy (GTDB): domain Bacteria; phylum Acidobacteriota; class Terriglobia; order Bryobacterales; family Bryobacteraceae; genus Fen-330. The sequence continues at coordinate 77,753 of JAKOTR010000097.1, forward strand.
CGGACTTCAGTGCCTCGGCCGTGGCGCAGAGCGCGTAGACATCGCGCGCCACCTGGCGGATGTTTTCCCGCGCGATGCTGTTCACCTCGCGCGCCGCCTGGCCGCTCACCGAGCCCCTGAATTCGAGCGTCAACGCCAGGGTGGCAAGCAGGGGCAGGATCGCCGCCGCGCTTGCCAGCACCATCACTTTCGTCTTTACCGAGGCTTTCATCTGGTCTCCTTCGCCGCGCGGCAGGCTCTAATCTGCAATCCCTCCCTGGCCGCAATCGACGGCTCGAAACGCTCGCGCGCCTCCGAGGCAATTTGTGCGACTTCCGCATCCTTCCGGTCCGGGTCGTGGTGAAAGAGCGCCAACTGCTTCACGCCGGCCTCGCTTGCCAGCCGCACGGCATGCTCCCACGTGCTGTGGCCCCAGCCGCGTCGCGCTGCGTACTCGGAGGGCAGATATTGGGCATCGCAGATCAGCAGATCGGCCTCGCGGCAGTGGCGGGCGACGCGGGCATCGATTTCCCGGTCGCCGTGCTCGTGATCGGTGATGAAGACCACGACCGCATCGGGCGCCTCGATCCGGTAGCCCGTCGAGCCGCTCGGATGCTTGAGCGGGAACGGCACGACCCGAACGCCAGCGGCTTCGACGCCGTCCTCCGTTGCCTGGTTGAAGCGGCAAACGCCACCCACTTCAGGCAGCGTAACCGGGAAGTACGGGCTGCTCATCTGGTGACGCAAGGCCGCTTCGAGCGCCGCGGCCGGCATGGCCGCGCAAAACGTGATTGTCGAGCCGCGGTCGTAGAGCGGCCGGAAGAACGGCAGGCCCTGGATGTGGTCCCAGTGCAGGTGGGAATAAAAGATGTGGACCGCGGGTTCGTCGAGATTTTGGCCGAGCGCCCGCACGCCCGTACCGGTATCAAAGACAAGCGGCGCCGCGCCGGGCCTCCGCACCTCGACGCAGGACGTGTTCCCGCCATACTCCATGAGGTCGGGGCGCGGCGAGGGTATTGAGCCGCGAACGCCCCAGAAAGTTACTTCGAGGCCGCCCGAGTGATTGTCTTCCGAACCATTCCGCATTGCCGGGGCCTCAACGCCTGATGCCGTGCTTCTTCATGAGCCGGTAGAGATAGCTTTCGCTCACGCCGAGCGCCCGGGCGGCATCGGGGACGCGCTCGTGGGTCGCCAGTTCTCTTTCAATTGCGGCGCGCTCGGTCTGATCGAGAAGAGAAGCCAGCGTGCCGCCGCCGTCCGGGAGCGCCGCTGCGGCTGCGGAGGAGGCCGCCGCCATGCGGGCCTGCAGCGGCAGATGCGTGCGCCGGATCAGGCCGCCCCGCGGGGCCGAAATGTAGGCCGAGCGCAGCACGTTCTGGAGTTCCCGCACGTTGCCGGGCCACGAGTACTCCTTCAGGGCCGCAAGCGCCGAGACGCTTAGCCCCTTGATCCCGTGCTGCCAGCGGGCTTCCATCTCGGTCAGGAAGTGCTCGGCAAGGGAGGCGATGTCGGCCGTGCGGTTGCGCAGAGGCGGCAGCACGAGCTTGGCCTGGGCCAGGCGGAAGAAGAGGTCTTCGCGCATCTTCACGCCCCGCAGTTCCTCCTCCGGGAGATTGCTCGCGGCCACGATTTTAACGTCGGCCTTCAATAGCTTGGCGCCGCCGAGCCGGAAATATTCGCGCTCCTGGAGCACGCGCAGCAGCTTGCTCTGGAGCGCCATGGGCATCTCAGAAATCTCGTCGAGGAAGAGTGTGCCGCCCCGCGCCTGCTCGATACGCCCGGCCTGGGGGGCGACACCGGTGGCGGTGCCGGGCTCGATGCCGAAGAACTCGGCGTCCAGCAACTCGCCGGGAATGGCGGCGCAGTTAAGCGCCACAAATTCGCCCGATCGCCCCCACAGCTCGTGCAGAGAGCGCGCCGCAAGCTCCTTACCTGTGCCCGTTTCGCCGAGCACCAGGACCGAGTCGGCGCAGCGGCACATGTCGGTCGAACGCGCAAGTTCGGCCCTGAGCACGCTTCCGATCAGCCTGTGCCAGGGCGAGCTGCGGTCCACACCGGCCGAGCTGTCGCGCGTTGCCGCGGGTTTCGGTGTCGCTACGGCGATCGAGGAGAGGGCCGAGAGCAGCAGGATCTGGTACGCCAGTTGGTCCTGCCAGACAGGCGCACTCGATTCGGAGTAGAGCACTGCGAGTTCCCGGCCGGCGCCTCTGGCCGTCCACCGGTAGGTGCGCGTTCCCTCGGCTTCGAGCAGGGCCTGGCCCGTTGGGGCTCCGGGCTTGGCGCGCTCGGCAAGCACCGCGCGGTCGTCTCCCTCGATGCGAAACAGTGCCGCCGATATGGGCGCCTGGGACTCGTCGAGGGCTTCCAACAGCCGGTCTGCTGTGGGCATCGTGCCCGTGCTGAGGGCGTCTTCGAGTACGGCGTTCAAGGCCTGGAGACTGGCCGCAGCGCTGTCGCGTTCCTTTTCGGTGTGGGGATGAACCGAGGCGGCCGGTATCGAGAGCGCCGCGATGTCGTCCTCCGGCGCCAGCCGCTCGATCCACGCGCAGACCGAGCCGAAGCGGAAGGGCTCGGAGGGGGACACCCGGGTGAGGCCCCTGACCAGTTCGCTATCCAGGACTACCGCCGCGTTGCCGAGCGGTTGCAGGTAGACGCTCGTGCTATCGCACTTGAGGCGGAGGTGCCGGCTTCGCACCCCGGGCGCGCAGATGCGCACGTCCGCCTCCGCCCCGCTGCCGACGCAGAATTCGCCCTCCGATAAGAGGTGACTGCGGCGCTCTCCGTCGATTTCATGCGAAAGCTGCCATCCCGTACAGCGGCGCCTGCCCGCGTCGGGCAGATCGGCAATCCTGATTCGCGCTTGCATCAGCCCATAACCGAGAGTGCAGAAAGAGATAATAGCACTCGATTCAGAGTAAGCACGGTCGGCTTGAGCTACCGCCCGTGGCATACGACTCGCTGCACCGTGCCCTGGGTCTCAGGCCCCTCGGTCCCAGGCGCAAGCTTCAGGCAGGCCAGGTTGGCGCAGCAGTCCTCCGGCTTCGTGCACGTCCCGCCGCTAACCGTGCGACTACCGAACACGGCGGTGTCTCGGCCTCTTGTCGCGTTCCTGGGCCGCGGGGGCAACGCTTTGATCGCAGTTCTCGGCCCTTTTATATATCGGTTTTCGAGCTTCTTACTTTAGATCTACTGCTCGCCCCAGTCAGCCCGGCGGCCAGTGAGAGAGGCCAGCCGGGCGGTCGAGCTTTTTACTTTAGCGATAGATGAGCGACTCGAAGCAGTGGCCGTCGTTTGAAAAGGGCCAATTCAGGTGGCAGACCAGGCCGTTGCAGCACTCGCCTTCTGATTTCGAGCACGCCCCGCCTTGTTCAATGCAACCGCCGAAGACGGCGGAGTACTCGGCCTCCGTCACTTCCTTGGGTCGCGAAGGCAATTCTTTGATTGCGATTCTCAGCCCATTCATATATCGGTTTTCCCTATATCGGTTTTCAAGCTGTCTACTCTAGTCGAGGAAGTAGTCCTCGGCGCAGTAGCCTTCGCTTGAAAAGGGCCAATTGTGGACGCAAACCAGGTTGTAGCAGCACTCGCCTCCTGATTTCGTGCACTTCCCGCCTTTTCCAACGCAACCGCCGATGACGGCGGAGTACTCGGCCTCCGTCACCTCTCTGGGCCGCGGAGGCAATTCCCGGAATACAATTCTCGGCCGGTTTTCCATGACTCACGCTCCAATTGTCGTTAGCTCAACGTGCTCTCCCTGCACGACCCAGACCAATTCCTTTTTGCCGTAAGCCATTGAAACACCCGGAGGTGGGGACGGCCATCCCGCCGTTCTGACCGTTTGGCCAGACCTGATGTACAGAACGTCCGCGGCGCGGACCCACTCCGGAGCCGCAGCGGGACGAAGGTTATTTGTTTCGGCAGTAGGCAAAGTAAGGGTAGAGGGGGTCTACGGACCTGCAGACCAGGCCCTCGCAGCAGTCCTCGTCCTTGTCGCAGGGCTGCCCCTTCGCGCTGCACGCTCCGCCAAAAATGGAAGCGTATTCGGCCGCCGAGAGGCTTTTCGTGCGCGGCGGCAGTTCGCGGATTTCGATTCTCACTTGACCCATAGTTTCTTGCTCTCCTATGTAGTTTCCGGCGGCGGCGAAGAGTGGGTGATCCACTCGCACCGCTGCTTGCTCGCCGTTCTCTTTCTTGAACGCTTGAACTGGGCATGGCCGGGGTGGCCGCGGCCGGCTAACCGGCGAATCGCGGGCGGCGCTGGCCTTCGCTTGCATCAACCCATAGTCGGGAGCGCAGAAAGAGGTAATAACACCGGATTAGAATAATTCCGGACGGCTCGGGCTATTGCCGCCGGGAACAATGGATTGCGTGCAGTTGCCTTTGGTCAACGGTATAAGTTTCTGGCAGACCAAGCCGGCGCAGCACTCTTCCGATTTCGAACAGCTTTCGCCCTTTCCGATACAACCGCCGAAAATGGCGGCGTATTCGGCCTCAGTCGCTTCCCTGGGCCGAAGGGGCAATTCTTTGATCGCGATTTTCAGACGAGTTGTCATGCGTCAGTTTCGTGGTCAAGATCACAATCGGCTTTGCGGGCTGCGGCAGATGCCCGAATCGAAGTAATTCTCGCACTCCAGTCCTGCGCAGCACTCTGTCGATTTCAAGCATGGCATGTTCTTGCCCATGCAGCCGCCCACAACGGCGGAGTATTCGGCCTCCTTCGCCGCCCTGGGCCTCGGAGGCAATTCATTCATCACGATCCGCAGGTTTTTCATATATCAGTTCTCCGGCCGTTTGCTTTAAGAAAGGTAGTTCACCCGGCAGTATCGATCGTTCGAATAGGGCGAAAAGTCAGCGCAGACCAGGCTGGAGCAGCACTCAGCCGACTTGGTGCACTTCTCGCCTAGTGAAATGCAACCGCCCACCACGGAGGAGTATTCCGCCTGTGATAAACCCCTGGGCCGTGGCGGCAGTGCCTCGAAGACCATTCTCGACCTGTTTTCCATGGCTTTTCGTGCCAATTGCCTTGAGTTCCGCCTGAATTTATGCACGGCTGAGACCATTTCTTTTCTCCCGTAAGCCGTTGAAACATCGGGAGCTGGCGGGGCGGCGCGCCCGCTTTTCTGACCGTTTGGTCAGACGGGATAAAGAGGAGCCCGCGCGCGCTCGCTACGGGTGTTGGCAGTAGGACATGGGGGCGGACCTATCCCAGTAATTGCAGACCATGCCCTCGCAGCGGTCCTCGTCCTTGGAGCAGTAGGCGTATTCGTGGCCGCATTCTCCGCCAAAGATCGAGGCATACTCGGCCGCCGAAAGGCTTTGCGTGCGCGGCGGCAGTTCGCGGATCTCGATTGTCACTCGCTTCGTAGCACGCTATCGGGGGCGAGGCCCATCCGCTCGCACCACAACCGGTGCAGAGCGCACTCGGTGGCGGTGGATGGCATCACCCTTGACGGCGCGGCGGGCTTCTTCGGCCGCGACCAATTCGGCCATGCGCGCGCTCTCGGCGTCGAATTCGCCGCGCTCCAGACGCTGGCGCAGCAAGTAGCGCTGGAGCTTGCCGCTCGTGGTCCTGGGGAAGCCTGCCGGCCGCAGCGGCCCCAGTCGCACCGCTGCTTGCTCATCATTCTTTTTCTTGAACGCTTGAACTGGGCAGGGGCCGGCGTGGCCGCGGCCGGCTAACCGGCGAATCGCGGGCGGCGGCTGCTCTCCAGCGCTGCGCCATGCCTGTCGATATAGGCCGCCAGGCGCTCGATCGTCGGGTTAGCGGCCAGAACCTCGGAATGCAGCCTCACCCGGAAATGCCTTTCGATCTCGGCGATCAGGGAGGCCGCATCGAGTGAGGTGCCTCCGAGGTCTTCAAAATCGTCCCGCACCCCGACGCTATCGGGGGCGAGGCCCATCCGCTCGCACCACAACCGGTGCAGAGCGCACTCGGTGGCGGTGGATGGCATCACCTTGACGGCGCGGCGGGCCTCTTCGGCCGCAACGAGTGCGGCCATGCGCGCGCTCTCGGCGTCGAATTCGCCGCGCTCCAGACGCTGGCGCAGCAGGTAGCGCTGGAGCTTGCCGCTCGTGGTTCTGGGGAAGCCTGCCGGCCGCAGCGGCACGAGCGTATCGGGCTCGATGCCAAAGGTTCGCCGGATGCGACGCTTGATGTCGGCGAAGATGGCGGCGCCGGCCTCGTCAGCCGCGCAGGCGGCAAACAGCGCCAGCCGTTCCCGGTCCTCGCCCGGGGCGCGCCAGGCGCAGGCCGCCACGCGGCTCGCATCAACGCCTTCGACCTTGGCCGCCACGGCTTCAATATCGTGCGCGTAAAGATTCTGCCCGTTGACGAAGATCAGGTCCTTGGCCCGGCCGGTCACGCACAGGCGCCCGTTGCGGAGAAAGCCCAGATCGCCCGTGCGGAGCCAGTCGCCGCAGAAGACCTCGCGCGTCGCACTTTCATCGCGCCAGTAGCCGGAGGTGACGTTTGGCCCGCGCACCTGAATGTGGCCGACACAGCCGTCGGGGAGGGGCCGATCGGCGGCATCCACAATCCGCACGGAGACGCCTGCGACCGGTGCCCCCTCGACCGCGAAGCGGATCGCGCCTGCACCCTCGGCCGCAACGGCGCGGCCGTTTTCCTGCAGCTCGCGGCGGTCGAGGCTTTCGACTTCGGGCGGCGCCCCGAGCGGCGGGAAGGCCACCGCCAGCGTTGCCTCGGCCAGCCCATAAACCGGGAACATGGCCGCAGGCCGCAGTCCGAACGGGGCCATGCGCGCCATGAAGCGCTGCATGAGATCCACCGGGATGGGTTCGGCGCCGTTTATGATGAGCCGTACGCATGAGAGGTCGCGCGGCCGTTCCGGCTCCCGTTCGAGCGCGCGCAGCACGAGGGCGAGCGCCGAGGGCGGGCAGCCGGTGATGGTGGCCCGGTAGCGCTCCAGGGCATCGAGCCACAGCAGCGGCCGTCGCGCCATCAGGCGCGCCTCCATCAAGGTGTGGGGCACCTGCCGGTAAAGCGCTGCCAGGTGAAACCCAATCAGCCCCATGTCATGGTGCAGCGGCATCCAGCTTACGAGTGAGTCGTTTTCGCCTAGCTCGACGCCGCGGGTCATCGCCTCCATGTTGGCGATCAGGTTGGCATGGGTGAGAATGACTCCTTTGGGTTCGCCCGTGCTCCCGGATGAGAACTGGAGAAATGCAGGTTCCGTGGGGGCGGCCTCATGGAAGGAGTCTGCTGGATGTTGGCGCAGCAGGTCCGCCACGCGCAGGATCCTGGCGCAGTCCACGGCGCCCCGCACCGACGCCTGGTCGTCTACGAGTACCCAGGGGCGGCCCAGCCGCGCCGCCACTCGCGCGATTTTCTCCTCAATGGGCGCGGACCGGATCCCGCCCGCGGCAGCCAGCGGCGCCGGCAGCATGCCTCCGAGCACGCAGCCCCAAAAGGCGGCCAGAAACTCCCGGTTGCGGGCCGATACGACCATCACGGGCTCGCCGGGCCGGATGCCTGCGGCGCGAAGCCCCGAGAGCACGCGCGAAGCGGTCACCATGAGTTCGCCCGCGGGCTCGGCCTGGCGCGAGCCGTCTTCGTTCAGGTAGTGCACCGCCGCCCGAGGTGAAGCGGCGGTCCGGCGGAGCATGGAAGCGAGGGTCATCACAGCCGTGTGACCCCCGCCCATGTAGTTACCAATCCCTCTCGCATACGTTGTCGCGGCAGATGAGACCGATGGCGCAGTCGCAACTGGCCCGACACGGCGCGCCCTCGGCGTTTCCGAGACTGGCGAGCACACGGCGCAGTTCTTCCTGGCCGGATGTGCCATCCCGTGGCTGGAGTGCGCCGATCCGGATGCGCTGGCGGGTTGGCCCGGTGTTGCTCATTCCGGAAGGCACAGGAAGATTTGACTCGTGATGACCCACCGGCACTGGAGGCCAGCACAACATTAGCTGAACATGTTGCAGGATTGGTTGTCGCCATTGCAGCCGCCCATCACGGTGCGGAGCTGCTCGGTGGATAACGGAGTGCTGCGCGGCGGTAATTCGCCGATGTGAAGTCGAAAGCGTTTGGTGCTCATAGTCACTCGTCCTAAAAGCACGCGACGGGCCGCTTTGTAAATACGCGGATTACAGGCTTTTGGAATGCCCGCCAGAGGCCGCTCTGGACAATGCGTCTGACGATTCAGTCAGATTCGGTAAGTGAATTTTTTGTCCGTTCGCTCTTACGCTTATAAGTCATCCCGCCGATAACAAGGAGAGTGCATGCATGACCGGGGACGATATGCCAATGTCTCCGGATTCAGAGCACCTGATTTCTCTATCTAATGATCCGCCGTGGATTATCGAAGGAGATGAATAATGCCCGATTTGATTGTCGTTAATGGTGAAGGCCTGCCCGCCGCCGATGCTGTCCGGCGCTCGATCATTCATCAGGAAGAGTTCCTGGAACGTTCCATCGAGCTTCTTCTGCTCCGCCAGTACGCCGCTAGCCATGGCATCGTGAACACCGACGAGCAGCTGCAGCTGGCCCTTGACGAAATGCGCTACCAGCGCGGGCTGGAGAGCGTCGAAAAGGCCCGGCAGTGGATGAAGGCCAATCACCAGACCGAGCTTTCCCTGCAGGATGCGATTGACGGCATGCTGATCCGCAACAAAGTGCGCAATAGCATTCCCGAGGAACAGATCGCGGCCTACTACGCCGAGCACCAGCTGGAGTTTGAGAAAGTAACGCTGTACAGCATCCGTCTGGATTCCGAAGAGAAGGCCAAAGAGCTCTACGCACAGATCACCGAAGAGGGCGCCAACTTCCATGTGCTCGCCATGGAGCATTCGACCGATTCCGAAACCGCACCCAAGGGCGGCTACGTCGGCGAGATGACCCGCGCCATGCTGAGCGGTGAAATCGAAGCCGCCGTCTTTAAGGCCAAGCCCGGCGACGTCATCGGTCCCATCAAGACCAGCAAGGGCTGGAATCTGTTCAAAGTGGCGAAGATTCACAAGCCCACGCTGGCGGAGGTGCGCAGCAACATCCAGATGACGCTGTTCCTCCAGCTCCTTGCCAAGTTGAGAGCGGAAGCCAAGATCGAATACCCGATCTTCGAGTCGGAAGAGGTGGCCGTCGCCTGAGGCGGCCTCCGGGGGGACAGTGATGTTAGCCTTCGTATGCCTGTGCCTGGTGGGACTCGTATTCCTTGGCACAGGCACCATCAAAGCATTGGACTCGCGCCAGTTCATCCGGCAGGTGGCGGAATATGGTTTCCTGCCACACCGCTGGACGAGGAACGCGTCGCTCGCGTTCATTGCTTTTGAGGGGTTTGCGGGCGTGGCACTGATCGTGCAACTCGCGCCCGCAGTCCCCCTGCTCGTGGCCGCGCTTCTTGTGGCCATGGCGGCGCTGACTATCTGGGGCACGGCTTCGGGCAGGGTCGAGGATTGCGGCTGCTACGGCGGCCTCCTGCACCTCCGGCCCTGGCAGAGCGTGGCGTTGGACGCGGTGTACGTGGCTCTCGCGCTTGCCGGATGGCGGCTTGCGGGAGGCGGATTCTTGCCCGGGGCGCCGCCTCCGGCATGGAAGTGGGTGGCGGCGTTCGCCGCCGCAACTCTCGCCGGCGCCGTCGCCTGGCGGAGCTACAAGAAGGGGCCCATTATGGCCTTCGAGCTCCTCAAGCCGGGCCGGCGCTGGAAGGCCAACTGGCTCAAAGCGGGCGCGCCCTCGTTGGAGAAAGGCTCACACTTCGTCGTGCTGTTGAGCCGGCAGTGCAGCTACTGCAAACGCTGGGTGCCGTTGCTCAACGTCATCCACGTTGAGGATAAGTTTCCCTCCGTGCTGGGGCTGCTCGCCGTAAGCGACCCGGAACTCGAGGGCTTTCTTGGCGAACACATGATCCGGTTCCCCGTTACGACCGTCAGCAAGGGCCTCATGAATCTTATGACCGACGCCTTTCCAACCGCCCTGCTGATCGAAGACGGCGTCATCTGGAACAAGTGGAAAGGGGAGATGCCGCCCGAGTACCTGGAGCGCATCCGGTCTTTCTTCGACAGCATCGGTGTCGGGCCGCAGAAGCAGCCGGGTTTCTCCGGCTGAGAACCGATGAAGATTGCCGGGCTTTACGAATTCTTGCGCCAGGTCAAGCTGCTGGCGCCAGTTCCGGACGATGAGTTGCACGCCTTGGTGGAACGCCTCGAAGTGGTTGTCTACCAGCTCGGTGATGTCGTGCTGCGACGGGGCGACCCCGGCGATGCCTTCTACATCGTCTATTCGGGAAAAGCCCGGGTGGTGGATGACGCCAATGCGGCGCGCCCGATTACGCTCGCCGTACTCGGGCCCGGGGACACATTCGGCGAGCAGGCGCTGGTGAACCGCGCCCCGCGCGGCGCCACCGTGCGCGCGAGCAGCACCCTGACGCTGCTGCGGCTTTCGGCCGCGGACTTCGACGCCCTGACCGCGGCGCATCCGGCGCTGCTTGAAGCTTTCCGCGAGCGCATCCGCGCCGACACCGAGTTCAATTTCCTCCGCCGCCTCCACTTCCTTCCACACTTGACGCCTGCCGAGACCGCGACGCTGATGGCAGCGCTCGACCGCGTCCCACTCGCCGCGGGCGAGTTTCTCTTCCGTGAAGGCGAGGAGGGCGACTCGTGCTATCTGATCCGCGAGGGGCGGCTCGATATCTACAAGGGTTCAGGACAGGGCCGGGTGAAGCTGGCGAGCCTTGGGCCGGGCGCCCTGGTGGGCGAAATGTCCCTGCTCTACGGGCAGCCCCGCTCGGCCGATGCCGTGGCCGCGGAACCGACCATGCTGCTCGGCTTTCGCCGCGAAGTCTTCGAGCGCTATCTCGGAAAAGAGGGCGTGCGCGATCTCATCGCCCGGCAGGCGGCCGATCGCCTGCTGCAAAACGAAAACCTGCTCGACGCGGCCGATGCCGCGGACGCTGCCGCGCCGCCCGCCTATGCGCTCGACTGGCAGCCGCTGAAAAAGGGCATCTTCGCGCCGCACTATCCCGTCGTGCGCACGACGGAGGCCGGAGCGTCCGGTGCCGCGTGCCTTATGATGCTCGACCTTCGGAACCGCCGGCCCGCCTTCACCCCCGAAGAGTTTGCCGAGATGGCCGCGAAGCCTCTGCCCGAGGGCCTCCTCAGCCTGGCCTGGCACGCAGAGGAGCGCGGCTACCTGACGCGGCTGCTGCGGATCGACAAAGAAACGCTGCGCGAGGTTTCCTTACCCGGCATCGTGCGGCTCGGCGAGGAATTTGCCGTAATCTATGCCGCCTCGGAAGAAAGTGTCGTGATTGCCTCGCCTTCCCGCGGTCTCGAGCGCATCCGGCTCAACGAGCTTGCCGGGTGGGACGGCCGGCTACTCACCGCCGCGCTGATTCCGGACTTCGGTGCCGCCGGGCGCAAACTCAGAGGGCTGTTCCGCCAGTTCGCGCCTCTGGTCAGGCAGTACAAGGGTTGGCTCCTGGCTCTGGTCGTGATTTCGCTGCTCGTGCAGTTGTTTGGCCTCATCGGCCCGCTGATGAGCAAGACCATCGTGGATGAGGTCCTCGTCAGCGCCGACCGCTCACTTCTGATGCTGCTGCTTACCGGAATTCTGGTGGCCACCGGCTTCCAGATGGCTGCCTCGGCGCTGCGCGAGTACCTGGTTGCGTATCTCACCCGCCAGGTCGGCGCGGCGCTGCACCTGCGCTTCTTCCAGCACATTCTCGGCTTGAAGCAGGCCGCGGCATCGCGCTGGTGCACGGGTGATTATCTCGTGCGCTTCGCCGAAAACGACAAGATCCTGCGGATCGTCTCCGAGAGCGGATTCAAGATCGTCATTGACTCCGTCATGGTGGCCGTTTACGCCGCGTTGCTCATCGGTATGAACGGCAAACTGGGCGGTGTGGCGGCGGGTTTCATCGGGGCGGCCGCGCTGCTCATGCTGTGCTCCTCGCCCTCGCTCCGCGCGCGCGAACGCCACATTTTCGACCAGCGCCAGGGGTCGGAATCTCACATCGTCGAGGCAGTGAGCGGCATTCAGACTATCAAGTCTCTGGCCGCCGAACCCCAGATGTTCCAGCGCGGCATCAGCCAACTCCATGCCACCAAGGTGGCCGAGTTTCGGTTCGCCAACTTCAGCTTCAACCTCGGCCTTGCAAGCAACGCCATCAACCAGGCGGGCGCGATCACCATTCTTGGGTTTGGAGCGGCGCTCTGTCTGAAGGGCGAGATGACCACAGGCGACCTGGTCGCCTTTCAGGCCCTGTTCGGCTCGGCGCTGGCGCCATTGTTGAGTCTGGTGCGGATGTGGGATGAAATGCAGGAACTCCGCGTCTCGCTCGAACGCACCGGAGAGGTGCTTTCGGCCGAACTCGAAGACAGCCCGCCGGACGCGGCGGCGCCCGTGATTGAAGGCCGGGTCGAGTTCCGCAACGTGACCTTCCGCTATCCCGGCTCGCGCAGTGACGCCGTAAGGGATTTTTCGCTGGAAGTGCTGCCCGGACAGAAAGTGGCGCTGGTGGGACGCAGCGGCTCGGGCAAGACTACGGTTGCCAATCTTCTGTTGAACCTCTACCAGCCGGAGGAAGGGGAGATCCGGATCGATAACGTCGAGTTGAACCGCCTGGACCGGAACGCTTACCGGAGGCAGTTGGGCGTCGTCGAGCAGTCGCCGCACCTGTTCAGCGGCACTATCCGGGAGAACATCGCGATAGCCAATCCGGGGGCGAGCTTCGACGAGGTCGTGGCCGCGGCAACGCTCGCCGGCGCGCACTCCTTCATCGAAGAGCTGCCCATGGGCTACGACACCCAGATCGGCGAGCGCGGCATTTCGCTCAGCGGGGGGCAGCGCCAGCGGGTCGCGATTGCCCGCGCCGTGCTGGGCAACCCGCGCATGCTGATCCTGGACGAAGCCACGGCTGCGCTGGACACCGAATCTGAGAGCATCATCCAGCGCAATCTGGACAGGCTGATGGCGGGGCGAACGACCTTCATCATCGCCCACCGGTTAAGCACCGTGCGCAACGCGGATCTGATCGTGGTCATGGACCAGGGCCGCATCGTCGAGAAAGGAACGCATTCGGAGCTGATGGAGGCGCGGGGGCTTTACTACTACCTCCATACGAGGACGGGTTGATGGAAACGGGACAAAAGAGCGCCAGCGCAGCGACAGCGGACTCTATGGCACGGCTCGAACGCTACGCGGGTCAGAGCCGGGAGGAAGCCGCGCGTTCGGAGGTCATCCGCAGGATGCCGCCCTGGATGGAGCGGGCCATCATCTACTGGGTGTCGGGCGTGGTGGCGGCCACCTTTGCACTGCTGTTCTTCGGCCAGGTGCACGTATCGGTGACGGCGAAGGGGCGGATTCTGCCGGAGGGCGATGTGGTCGTGGTCCAGGCGCTGCAATCCGGCGTGGTGAATGCGGTTCTCCGGAGAGCGGGCGACCGCGTGCGCGCGGGCGACCCGATCGTGCGGCTCGATGTCTCTGAATCCGGCATCAACCTCGCCGAACTCAGGCGCAAGGAGGCCATCGACACGGCGCAGTTGGAGAGCCTCCGTGCCTCGCTGCGGGCCGTGCGCGCGGCGCTTGCCGATCCCGAACACGCCGCCACAGCTCACTATCCGAACCTTACCGGCGGAACCCTGCAGTCGATCGCGAATCTCGAGGAGGCGCGGCGGAAACTTGCGGCTGCGCGCGAGGAACTGGCCCGCGCGCCCGAGCGGCGCCGGCTCCAGCAGCGCGAGATCGAGCTGACCAAGGAGAATATCGCCGTCAATGAGAAGAACTACCGCCTTCAGCAGGCAGCGCTTGCCGAAGAGGAGCGGCTGTTGAAGCAAAAGGGCGAGCAACTCAAGAGTTACCGTGCTTTGGCCGAGAAAAAGCTGATCTCCTCTTTCGAACTCAGCTCCCACGAGGACCGCTACCGCTCCGAGGCCAACAACCTGCTCAGCTTGCGCCAGCGGCTGGACCAGCAGGCGATCGACATCTCCAACCAGAAGCTTCGGCTGGCGGATCTGGAGCTTAAGGCGCAGAACGAAGAACGCGACCGGCGACAGAACGTCGAGTCGGCCGAGATGGCCTATGCGCAGAGTCTGGCCGCGCTGCGGCGGGATGCGGCGGAGCTCGAATCCAAGATCCTGGAGGCCGAAGCCGCACTCGCCACGCAGCGCGAACGGATCGGATTGGCCGAGCGCAACGTGGCGCTGACGACGATCACCGCCCCGGTTGCCGGCACGATCTCGGCGCTGAAGATCGGCAACGCGGGCGAGCTGGTATCGGCGGGCGCGGTTGTGGCAAGCATCGCTCCGGAAGGCGTGCCGCTGGTAGTCGAAGCTACGCTGCCCAACAAAGACGTCGGTTTCGTCCGCCCGGGCCTCGATGCGCGCATCAAGGTGGATGCCTACCCCTTCGAGCAGTTCGGCGTGGTGCGGGCGCGAGTCGAGCGCGTGCTGCCTGCAAGCGATGGCAACTTTCTGGTGACGCTGCGCCTGCTTGAAGACCGCATTTGCCAGGGTGGTTCCGAACTCTACCTCTTCCCGGGGCTTACGGTCGAGGCCGACATGCTTACCGGCAAGCAGCGGCTCATCCGGCTCCTGTTCAAGAGGGGCGGCGAGGAGAAGAAATAAGTGGTAGGGGCGTCTGCGGAACAGGACATCCTCGGCGGTGTGCCCGCGCTGAGGGCGCTTTCAAAAGACGACCGCGCCGTGCTCGCCCGCTTCGGCGAATACGTCAGTGTCAAAGCCGGGGAGACAATTGTCGAAGCCGGCGGCGATTCGCGCGCGCTCTACGTCATCCTGGCCGGGCAGGTGCGGCTCGAGGAAGGCAAAGGCGGAGCGGCGATTGATGTCCTCTCGAGCGGTGCGTCGTTTGGTGAGCGCTGCCTGCTCGCCGGGGAGCGGGCGCCCTATACGGCGGTGGCGCTCCAGGACGGCGCCCTGCTGCGCCTGACGCGAGCGGCTTACGATCAGGCCGTGACGGTGGCGCCGGGTATCGCCCGGGCGCTCGAGCAAGACCGGCCGCTCGCCGCGATCGAGGATTTTCTCCGCCGCTCCTCGGTCTTTTCGCTGCTCAGTGCGGAGCAGTTCGAGATGCTGGCGTACGCGCTCGTGCGCCACGAGGTTGCGGCGGGCGAGGTCGTCATCCGCCAGGGCGATTCCGCCCGGGATGTGCTTGTCATCGAAAGTGGAACCTTTGCCGTTTATCTCAACGAGAACCCGGCCCGAACGATCGCGACGCTGCGGCCCGGCGATATCGCCGGCGAGATCGCGGTCGTCACGCGCAGTCCGCGCACGGCTAACGTGCGGGCGGAAACGGATGGTTCGGTCTACCGGATTCCGGGTGAGCTGTTCCTCCGATTGATGGACCAGCAGTCCCGCTTCGCTGGTTCGATCGATGAACTGGTTGCGCGGCGCCGTCCTCCCGAACCCGAAGGCCTCGAGGCCGACCGCTCCAGAGAAGCGCCCGAGGTGCTGACCTGGAAGGAGCCGCCGCTGCCCGAAAGCGAGCGGCCCAATTGGAAGCTTCGTAAACCTCCCGCCATCCGGCAGCAGAGCTCCATGGACTGCGGCGCGGCCTGCCTCTCGACGGTGTGCGCCTACTACGGCAAACGCATCGATCTGAACCGCATGCGGGATCTGGCGCGCGTCGGGCACTCGGGCGCCTCGATGCTGCACCTCATACAGGCGGCCGAGACGCTGGGTTTTGAGACGATCCCCATGCTCGCTACCTGGGAGCACCTCCAGCACAATAAGCTGCCCGCAATCGTCAACTGGCGCGGCTTTCACTGGATCGTGGTCTATAAAGTGATGGACGACGCGGTGCTCGTCGCCGACCCCGCCCAGGGTCTCCAGAAGTGGAGCAAGGAGGAGTTTCTCGAAGGTTACACGCGCTACACGATCTATCTCAGCCCGACGATTCGGTTTCGGGATCTTGAGGAAAGCCGCCCCGCGCTCAAACAATTCGCTGGCTACATCCGTCCCTACCGGTCCCTGCTGTTTGAAATCGGCCTTGCCTCAATTGCGATTCAGGCGCTCAGCCTGCTGATGCCCGTCTTTACGCGCTTCGTCATCGACGAGGTCCTGACCAAACAGGACCAGCGCTGGCTCGTGCCCGCGATTGTCGGGGTCTCGATCGTCACGGCGTTTCATCTTGCGGCCAGTTGGGCACGACAGCGGCTGGTGTTATTCGTTTCGCTGCGCCTGAACCTGGACTTGCTTTCCGATTTCTACCGCCACCTTCTGACGCTGCCGCTGCCGTTTTTCGAGCGGCGCAAAGTTGGCGACATCACCAGCCGCTTCGCAGAAAACGAAAAGATCACCACGTTTTTCACCCAAACCGGTATCGACAGCGTGATCGACATCATCACCGCGCTGATGTACCTGGGACTGATGTTCTACTACAGCGTGCCGCTCGCAGTGGTGGCCGCGCTTTTCATTCTGGGGCACGTGGTCAACATCCGGGTGATTTATCCCAAGCTGCGCCAGGCAGCGCGCGAGGTCTTTCAGAAGACCGCCGACCGCGAAAGCCACCTGGTCGAATCGCTGCGCGGATTGAGCACCATCAAGGTGCTGGGTATCCAGCATTACGTGCGCTGGAAGTGGGATCACCTGCTCGCCCGCCAGATGAACACCTACTTTCGCACGGTGCGCTACTCGGTGTTGGGGAGCCTGGCAAGCCAGCTCGTGAGCAACTGCTCCGATGTGGCGGTGCTCTTCCTGGGCGCGTATCTCGTACTGGAAAACCGGCTCAGCGTGGGCGAGCTGGTGGCGTTCACCACGATGACCAAGGCGGTCAACGCCCCCGTGTTGAAGCTGGTCTCAAGCGGGAACACGTTCCAGGAAACCCTGAACGCCACCGAGCGAATCAACGACGTGCTTGATTCTCTCCCCGAGTTCACCAATTCGGGCGCTCAGGAAAGCAACTCCGCTGCGGCGCGGGCGCGCGTAACGCTTAAGACCCTCCGTGGGCACATTCGCTTTGAGAACGTCACCTTCCGCTACAGCCCGGACGCCAAGAACGTTCTCCAGAACCTGGATCTCGAAATTCAACCGGGACAGAAAGTGGCGCTCGTGGGGCGCAGCGGTTCGGGAAAATCGACCTTCATCAAGCTGCTGCTGGGGTTCTATCCGGTAACGTCGGGCAGGATCACGATCGACGGCTTTGATCTCGCCGAGCTATGGCTGCCCTCGCTGCGCAGGCAGGTGGGGGTGGTGCCGCAGGAATCGTACTTGTTCCGGGGCACGATACGGGAGAACATCAGCCAGGCGCGGCCGGGAGCGTCCCTGGCGGCAGTGATTGAGGCGGCGCGCCTTGCCGGTGCGCACGATTTCGTCACCGCCCTGCCCGCCGGCTATGACACCCCGCTGGCCGAAGCCGGGGCGAACCTGAGCGGCGGGCAGCGGCAGCGCATCGCCATTGCGCGCGCCATCCTCCAGAACCCGCGCATGCTGATCCTGGATGAGGCCACTTCGGCCCTGGACAACGAATCCGAGCGCTACGTGCAGCAGAATCTCGATTGCATCTTTGCCGGTCGAACTGTCATCACCATCGCGCACCGGCTCTCGACGGTGCGCAACGCGGACCTCATCGTCGTGCTCGACGGTGGCAACGTCATCGAACGCGGCACGCACGAGGAGCTAATGGCGCAAAAGGGACTGTACTACTATCTCGCGACACAGCAACTGAACCTGTAGAAGCCATGCACACCCGGCCGTTCATCTCGGTCTTGATCGTCGCCGCCGCCTTCGCGGCCGAGGAGACGCCGCACGAGTTCACGCGCGCCGAGCCATTTGCCGAGCGCGCGCGCCAGCGCGGTCCGGTAATCGAGTTAAGCCTGAAGGCCGCACTCGAACAGGCCATCGAGCGCAACCTGGACGTCAAGGTGCAGCGCTTCACCGTCGAGACGAACCGCGTGCGCCTGCACGGCGCCAAAGGCGTATTCGATCCGCAGCTTTCCTTTTCCGCGGGTCTGAACCGCGACAGCTCGCCAGCCACCAGTCTTCTGCAAACCGGCACCGGGCTTTCAGCGTATAAGTCCCGCAGCGCCACGTTCGCTCCTGGCATCCAGCAGTTCCTTCCCGGCGGAGGCACGGCGGGCATCTCAATCAGCGGCTTCCGGAACTCAACGAACGACGCCTACACGTTCGTCAATCCCATCTACGGCTCGGGCCTGACCCTGACGCTCACGCAGCCGCTGCTCAGGGGATTCCGCTGGAATGCGGCCGAGAATCAGATCCGGCTGCTGCGCTTGGAAAGCAAGGTTGGCGAAGCGCAGTTCCGCCAGGTGCTCGCCGAGGTCGTGCACCGGGTGCGCAACGCATACTGGGCGCTCGTCGGGGCCGTGGAGGGATACGAGGCGCGCAGGCAGTCGCAGGAACTCGCCATCCGGCAATACGAGAACACGCGCCAGAGGGTCGAAAACGGCATGTTGACGCCAGTTGCGCTGACGTCGTCGCGGGCCGAGGTGGCGCTGCGGGATCAGGAGATCCTGGAGGCCGAGGTGCAGATCATCAACGCTCAGAATGTCTTGAAACAGCTTATCGCGCCTGGCCCCAACGATCCGATCTGGAACGCCATCATTCTGCCCACCGACCGGCCGCAGGCGCGGGACATCCATGTGACCCTCGACGAGGCCGTGCGCACGGCGCTTGAGAACCGGCCTGAACTCGAGCAATTGCGGCTTCAGTTGCGCCAGAGCAGACTGAATCGCAAATACTACGCCCAGGAGACCAAACCCGCGGTGAACCTGCAGGGTACGATTGGGTCTGTCGGCAGAGCGGGCACCGTGTATCTGCCGCAGGCCGACCTGGATCCCGGCTCCTCGCGCGTGCTGAACCCAACGCACCCGGGCTTCGGCGGGCTGAGTACTTCCTTCCAGCAGGTGATGGGGTTCGATTTCCTGAACTGGAGCGCCGGCATCCAGGTGCAGTTGCCGATCGGAAACCGCGCGGCCCAGGCGCGCTACGCCGAGGCGGTGCTTGCCGAGCGGCGCCTTGAGACCCAGATGAAGCAAGGGGAGGTCGCGATTCTGGTGGAGGTGCGGAATGCGTATGAAGCCATCGTCACGCGCAAGAAGTCGCTCGAAGTCTCGCGCCTGGCCTCGCAGCTTTCGCTCGAGCAACTGGAGGGCGAGACCGCGCGCTTCGAAGCCGGCTTCTCGACCAACTTCGAGGTGCTCCGCTACCAGCGCGATTATGCCGAGGCGCGCATTCGGGAATTGAACGCGCTCATCAACTACGAAAACGCGATCACGGCCTTGCAGCGGGCCATGAATACCATCATTGAGGAGAGCGGCATCGTCATCGAGGCTTCAGGGGGCTCACAATAGAAAACATGGGCGAAGGTGAACCGCAATCCGGAGTAAAAGGCCGTATTCTCCTGGTGGACGACAGTCTGCTCGGCAGAACTCTGATCTCTCGCGAACTGGCGGCCCAGGGCTACGGCATCCTGGAGGCGCGGGACGGCCGCGAGGCTCTGGAACTGCTGGCCCGGGAGGCTGTGGATGTCGTGCTGCTCGACATGATCATGCCAGAGATGGATGGCGCGGCCGTGCTGCGCCAGATGAAAAGCGATCCGGCGCTGGCCTCCATCCCGGTCATCATGGTCTCCGCCGAGGACGACATGGCCGGCGTGGCCGCGGCGATCGAGATGGGCGCCGAGGACTACCTGGCAAAGCCACCCAATCCGGTTGTGCTGCGCGCGCGCATCGGAGCGTCGATCGAGCGCAAGCGCCTGGCCGACGCCGAGCGCAGGCGGGCCGAGGAGGCCGAAGCCGAGCGGCAGGCCGCCGAGGCGCTGCTGCGCAACATCCTGCCGAAGAGTGTGGCCGAGGAGCTGCGCACGAAGGGTTCGGTGGCGCCGCGCTATTACGAGGACGCCACGATCGCGTTCACTGACTTTGTGGGTTTCACCTGCGCCACGGAGAATCTCGCGGCCCAGGAGCTGGTCGAGATTCTGAACACTTACTTTACGGCGTTTGACCGCATTGTGGCGCGCTATGAACTCGAAAAGCTGAAAACGATCGGCGACAGCTTCATGTTCGCGGCCGGGCTGCCGGAGCGCACGCCCTCGCATCCGGTGGACGCGGTGCTTGCCGGACTCGAGATGTTGGACGCGGTCGCCAACATGCACCAGAAAGATCCCCGCTGCACGTGGCGGGTGCGGATCGGCGTGCATACAGGGCCGGTGATCGCGGGCGTGGTCGGGGAATCGAAGTTCGCTTTTGACGTGTGGGGCGACACGGTAAACCTCAGCGCGCGCATGGAAGCGGGCAGCCAGCCGGGCCGTCTGAACATATCCGAGCGCACTTATGTGCGGGTTAAAGATTTCTTCGCCTGCGAGCCGCGTGGCCGCGTGCGCACCAAGGACGGCAAGGAAACCGAGATGTATTTCGTAAACGGAATTCATCCGGCTCTCACCACTCCCGCGGACGCCTTTCGCCGCCGCTATGAAGCATACTTCGGCAAGCCGCTTCCGCCAGGCTGATCGTTTGGCCGGTCGCTCGCCTGCATCCTTGATGCCCTTTGCCTTCAGGATGGGCGCGAAAGGGAGTGCGCCGCGACGTGGGCCAGAAAGAGCGTGACTGCCTCTTCGATCGGCGTCCGTGCGTTTTTGGGGCTTCCGATCAGGCCGCGCCGGCGCAACAGGCGGGAGCGATTGGCGTTCCCGTTGGGCACAAGTGCGCGTGCGATCTCGCGCTTCTGCACCTGGAGTGCCTGGGCAGGTTAAGCGCTCGCGAACTCGCGCCGGCGACGCCCCGTTTCGCCACGCATGCAGTGTCTTTCACGCCGACGCAAGGTTCGCCGATCACGTATGCCACTTCACAAACCCCCTCTGATCAGCGATCCCGGCCCGCTAGAAGTTCGTGAAGACGGCGTTGTCGGCGCCGCTTGCTTTCGGGCCGCTGCCCGCTGGTTCGGCAACCCGTGTGATCCGCACGCGAAACGCTTCCGGTCCGCGTTCGAGATACTCCCAGCCGACCTGCCCGTGCCGCATGAACTCCATCTGATTGCGGAGCGGGCTGGGGTCATGGTCGTTGATGATCACGAAGGAATCGTTCGTTTTCAGCGCGTCGAAGGCGGCGAAAACGAGACCATGGCGCCTCCCGTGCGGAATCTCGCGAAGGTCGATTTCCTGGTTTGCCATGGAATCAGAATGACCGAACCCGCGCTTCACGGCAGTGACCGCGGTCACATCAGCCCTACTCATCCCTAAGCACAACGTTCGTCTTAAAAGCTCTAAAGCAGTGGCGGTTTAGAGCTTCTGGCCGGGAGCACACTCTTGAGGTTACCTGTATGTTCGAGTTCGACACAGAGAAGTGCGAAGGTACGGACAAGCATCCGATCATACCCGAGACTCTTGTCTCCGCCCAGTTGCCCTCAGTTGTTCGTCTCAAGACGGGCTTGCAGTGCATTGAGATATCAACGCCTTAGCAGCGCCCCAGAGCAAACCCCAGTTGTGCCGCGCGAGGGCAGCTGCGCTAGGAGCTTGTTGAAAAACCCGATCCAGCAAGAACGATTGCTTCCCGGAATCTCGAAAATCGGGCAGATTGGGCTCTTCGGATGGCGAAAGGTAACCCTTAGCGGCGGCGCGGCGTGTTGAAAAACGCCGCTGTCCCGCGTCCAGTCACACTTCGGCCTTCTGCAACTTCGGAAGCCGCCACAGATTGTAAGCCGCCG
>JAKOTR010000034.1 GCA_029776225.1 Acidobacteriota bacterium
CTTTCGCCCCACCGTCTCCGGAGCCGCTAAGGTGAGTTTGCTGATGGATGCCCTGCGCCGGGCGGAAGAAGCCAAGCGCACCAACCATTTGGCGGACAGGCCAGAAACTGTCGCCTCGTCGCCTGAGCTTCGCCTCGACCCGCTAGAAACGTCGCCGCCCCGCAACCACGCTCTACCACCGCTGGTCGATGATCCCGACGGGGCCGATACCGATTTGACCTTCGACCTCCCGACACCGCCGCCCGCGCCGTCGACTGCGAAAGTAAACGCCGCCCAAAACCGCGACGAGGCTCGCCAGACCGCCGAGCGTCTGGCGGTGAAAAACGTTTTTTCCGCCAAGGAAACGCCGCGCCGATACAATCCGCTGTGGTTGTTTCTCGGCTTTGCCGGCGTGGCGGCCGTAGCCATCGGCGGCTACTTCTGGTGGCAACTGGAAAACATGTCCAAAGGAGGTTCCCTGGCGCAATCGACAACCGCGGCCGCACCGAAGCCCGCGATTCCAGCCACGAATCCCGCTACAAATCCCGCCGCCAGTGTCTCCCCCGGTCCGTCGGCCGTGCCAGCGCCTCGCCCCGAACCAATGACAACGGCGGAAATCGCAACAGCGGCGCAAACAGCAATGCCCAAGGCGGAAGCCAGCGGTGTGCGGCTGTCGCCGCCGACCGCGACCCAACCCAGGATTCCGACGCGCGAAAGTCGCTTAAACCGGCGCCCGCCGCGTGCTTACCCGGCGGAAGAGGGCCTTGCCGGCACCAGCATCCTCCGCCCGGGAAACAGGCGCACCCCGACGGACCACACGCTTCATCTGGCATACGAGGCCTGGCTGGCGGACCGGCTGGACGACTCCCGGCGCGCGTATGAACACGTGCTGCGCGGCGACCCGAGAAATACGGACGCCTTGCTTGGGCTGGCGGCAATCGCCTCCCGCCAAGGACAAAACGACCGGGCGCAACACCTGTATCAACGGGTACTTGACGCCGACCCCAACGAACCCACCGCACAAGCGGCGCTGATCAATCTGCGGGCACAGAACAACGATGGCGGCCAGTCGGAAAGCCGCCTGAGAACCCTGCTTGTCAACCAGCCGGATTCACCGTCGCTTCATTTCGCGCTCGGCAACCTGTATGCGCGGCAAAGCCGCTGGAAGGAGGCACAACAGGCTTTCTTTCAATCCTATGCGCTCGAACCGGACAACGCCGACTATATTTTCAATGTCGCTGTCAGTCTGGACCATCTTCGCCAGCCCAAACTGGCAGCCCAGTATTATCGGATGGCCTTGAGCGCCGCCGAAACCCGCCATGGCACGTTCGACAAGAATGCCATCGCCAGACGCGTTGCCGAACTGCAACCATGATGGTCACGGCCGATGGCGACCGCCAAACCTGAACCGCCCGCCCAGCCACTCGTGAACGCCCCGGGAGCCCACCGCCACGCCAGGCCGCTTGGTCAAATTCTGATCAACAAAGGCATCCTCAGCGAAGATCAGTTGCGGATCTCGCTGCTGGAACAAATGAAGTCGAACCGGCCAATCGGCAAGTTGCTGGTTTCGCTTGGCTTCGTCACGGAAGCGACGTTGCGCGATGCGCTGTCGGAAAGCCTGGGAAAACAAAGCGTCGATTTGTCGAACGCCATCATCGACCCCTCGGCGCTGAATTTCGTGCCGCGCGACCTCGCCAAGCGGCACCATTTGCTACCGCTCGATTTCGACTCCGAAAACAGGCGTTTGACC
>JAKOTR010000106.1 GCA_029776225.1 Acidobacteriota bacterium
ACGCGGCCCTGGTGGCGGTGGCGGCTTCCGTGGTCCCCGCACTGGCGGTGGCGGCGGCGGTGGCGGCTACGGCGGCGGTGGCGGAGGCGGTGGCGGCTACGGTGGTGGCGGCCGCGGCAACTACTAAGCTGCGCGTTACCTCGCGTAACTAAAAAACCGGGTCTAGGCCCGGTTTTTTTATGGCCGAAGTAGCCTATTTTGCGGTCATTGCATCGCGTTGACCGAGCGCTGGAAAAATTTTCCACCAGACCGCCGCGATAACAATCGTGCCCACCCCGCCGAACAAAACAGAGCCTACGGGTCCGAGCAAAGCGGCCGTCGCACCCGACTCGAACTCGCCGAGCTGATTGCTTGCGCCGATAAACACCGAATTCACAGCGCTGACGCGACCGCGCATCGCGTCCGGTGTTTCGAGCTGAACGAGTGTTTGTCGGATCACGACGTTTACCATGTCTGCACCGCCGGACACGGCAAGCGCAAGCAGCGAAACCCAGAAGTTCGTCGACACAGCGAACACCACCGTGGCGAGTCCGAATGCGGCAACGGCGATCAGCAATTTCGCTCCAACTTGGCGATCTGGTGGCCGTCGCGTTAATGCAATCGACACCAGCAGCGCCCCCACCGCTGGCGCCGCGCGCAACAACCCGAGCCCCCACGCATCGACATGCAGAATATCGCGCGCAAATATCGGTAGGAGCGCCGCCGCGCCGCCGAGTAGCACTGCGAATAAATCTAGCGAAACTGCGCCAAGAATTAGCTTATGGTTGGCAATGAAGGCCACACCGGCGAACAGGCTCTGTAGCGTCAAATTGTTGTCCGAGCCGTTGACGTGCAAGTATCGAATCGTCACCGCACAAAGCGCAGCAAAAACGAATAGGCCGGCACAGAAAGCGTACACAGTCAACGCCCCCGCGATAAACAGCACGCCACCGAGCGCCGGTCCGGCGATTACGGCAGCTTGAAGGCCAGAGGCGCTAAACGCCATCGCCTGCGGCAGTAGCGTCGACGGCACCAATTTTGCAATGAGCGCCTGCTGTGCAGGCATCTGGAACGCCCTCGCAACGCC
>JAKOTR010000110.1 GCA_029776225.1 Acidobacteriota bacterium
ACCGTGCCCAGCCGGTAATTCTCACGCCGGTCATAGAGCCGCTGCCAGTCGGGCGCATCGCCCGCCTCCGCCCACGTCTCCCCGAGCACGGTGTTGACGAAGACCTGAAGCAGCGTTGGATTCTTGCGCGCCTTCTCAAACATCTCCGCGGCATCGGCCCAACTGAACCAACCGACAGGACTGTAGAGGCTGGACAGCCAAAATCCCGCCGTGCGCCCATCGCCCACCGCGCTGGGCCGCCACTCGCCGCGCGCGAGCATCGTGTGCTTCTGATGATTCTCGAGGCGCGCCGAGCAGTGTTCGCAGACATATACCGCCTGCTTCGGCTTGCCCTTTGGCCAGGTAAGCTGCGCGAACTTCAGCGTCTGATATTCGCCGCAAACCGGGCAAGGCACCCAGTACCGGCGCTGATCGCTTTCCTCGAACGCGGCCTCGATGCGGCTCAATCCCGCAATCTTGGGCGTCGATACGAGATAAATCTTCCGCCGCGCGAAGGTCCGCGCACGGGCCGCCACAAGCTGGATCGGATCACCTTCATCGTCGACGTCGCCCGGGTAGCCGTCGATTTCGTCCAGGAACAGGTAACGCGCCGCCATCGAGCGCAGGCCGACAGCGCTGTTGGCGCCGGTCATCACCAGCACTCCGCCGGGGAATTCCTTCGCCAGGACCGTGTTGCCGGAGTCGCGCGACCGTGGATCGCGGACCAGCTTGCGCAGCACCTCGGATTCCTCGATCAGCGGATCAATGCGCTGCTTCGAGTTCCGCTTCGCCATTTCCACGGTGGGCTGCACGGCCATCATCGGGCCGGGCGCCTGGTGGATGACGTAGCCGATCCAGTTGTTGCCGCACTCGGTAGCGCCCACCTGAGCGCCCTTCATAAAGACCACGCGCTCAACGGGAGACGACGGCGACAGGCAGTCCATAATCTCCTTCAGGTAAGGAGTGCGCTCCGTGCGCCATGGGCCCGGTTCAGCCGAGGCGCGCGTCGAGAGCACGCGATACTGGTCGGCCCATTCCGAGACCGTGAGCAGCGGATCGGGACGCGCACCCGCGGCGGCAGCCGCGCGATAGACCTCGTCAACGGTTGGCGCCATCGGCGAACTCCAGTAAGGCTTTCCGGATCTCGGTTGCGAGGATCTCGTGAACCCTGGCGGGATCGGATTCCGCAGCCAGGACGGCCGCGACGCGATCCGGGATGTTCAGCATGCCGTCGCGGAACGTGCGGAACTTGTTGAACGCCGCCACCTGCACCTCGTCGCGGCTGACCAGCTTTCCCGAGCGCTCCTCGAACTCGATCTTGGCGAGGCGCGCCAGATAGTTCTCGCGCACCGCCCGGGCGCGAGCATAATCGAGCGGGCCGGCCGCGGCGGGTTCCGGCCGTGGCGTTTCGGCGGACGTCTGCGCACGGCGCGGCGCCGGCGATGAAGTGGCGATGGTCGCCTGGCGCGGTCCAGTGTTGCGCACCCAGTCGGCGTCGGCCTGATCGACGTCGATCTTGCCGTCGCTCGTGGTCCGAATCCGCCCGGATTGAATCGCTTTCTGGACGGCCTTCAGAGTCACGCCGCGATGCTTGGCATAAGCGCGCAGACTGACGACGGGCATCGATTCTTTCTCGCGAGGAACGACTTGCTATTCCGGCGAACCGAAGCGATGAATGGGTTCGCCATGATCACCAAGGACGAACTGATTGCCTGGGCCACGCGGCAGGGCTGGAAGCTCGACCGCTGGGGCCACCTCAAGAAGGAGTTCGACAACGGCACGCACCGGCTCAAGTTGAGCCGCATCGCCGTCCGGCATGAAATCGCAACGCCGATCGGTTGGGCACGTGTGAACAGCGGCTATTACAAAGACCTCACCATCACCGCCGACGGGAAGCTCGGCGGCCTCAAGTTCTGAGAAAGGAGAAACCGAATCATGCGACTCTTCGCGATAGACACCGACAACAACATCACGGCCTTCCCCGCCGCCGAGCAGATTCCGGAAGGCCAGGAACACTTCGCCAGCGAAAAGGAACTGGGCAAGCTCGCCGCCAACTGGCCGACCGACCGGCTGGTCCAGGTCTGGAACAGCTTCGCCGGCGTGGCGCCCTTCGACGAGCTGAAGCAGGTCAAGAAGTTCACCGACCGCAAGACGGCCGTCGCCCGGATCTGGAAGGCCATCCAACGCCTGGACGCCGCCCCCGCGCCACAGGCGGCCGACGTCGCGCCAAAGGCCAAGGAGCCGAGGAAGGCGGCCAAGCCCGAGGACACCACGCCCACTGCGCGCGAGGGCAGCAAGAAGGCCATCGTTATCGACCTGCTGAAGCGCCCGGATGGCGCGTCCCTCAAGGACATCATGCAAGCCACCGCCTGGCAGGCGCACAGCGTGCGCGGCTTCATCTCCGGCAGCCTGACCAAGAAGATGGGCCTCACCGTCGAGTCCTTCAAACGGCCGGACGGCGAGCGTGCGTACAGAAACGCCGAATAGGCCGACCGCCATGATGATCGAGTTCGGAGACCACGGCGAGGAGGAGCGGCGGCTCCTCCTCCGCTACTTGGAGGCCGCCAAGTCGCAGCCGCCTGCCATCCACACGCCGAGACCAGGTTGCCTCTGGCTCCTGATCGGCCGCCTCTACCTCGCCTACCTGCGCCGGCGTTACCGCATCAAACCGCAGTAGCCTTCCTCCCGCCGTCCGGCATTACGAGCCGGCGGCGTTTCTCTTCCTCAACTCCTCAGCCAGCGTGTCGAACCGCTCGCGGAGGTGGCTCTCGCGCAGATGACACTCGCTGGCGCGCACAAAGGTTCCGTTGTTAAGTCGGGTGATAATCCGGTTCTCCAGCTCGGCGAGTTCCTTGCGCACCTCGGCGAGCAACGCACGGTTCTGGAGGCTCACGTACGTCGCGATCAGACCCGAAACAAGACCGATGATTGGGACGAGGAGGCCGACGATGTTTCCATTCATGAGTTCGTTCCTTCCAGCGGCAGGTCTCGTTCCTCTCGCTCCAGGATCCTCAGTTCCGCCGACCAGTCCGACAATGCAAGGCACAGGCCCTGCACATCGGGGTGCCCGGCCCGCAACAGCCGCTGTGCTTCGGCGATCTCGGCGTGGCAGCGGTCGATTTCACACTGCAACCCTTCCCGCCCGGTAGTTTGGTCCTCAGGAGCACGGAGCGCGGTCATGCGG
Organism: Acidobacteriota bacterium; assembly: GCA_029776225.1. Taxonomy (GTDB): domain Bacteria; phylum Acidobacteriota; class Terriglobia; order Bryobacterales; family Bryobacteraceae; genus Fen-330. Next base: position 3,164 of record JAKOTR010000110.1, read on the forward strand.
TTTCAAACAACCTTGGCTGTTCCATAGCAACAAGGCGAGGTGAACTTTGCGGCT
>JAKOTR010000024.1 GCA_029776225.1 Acidobacteriota bacterium
CGCCCGCTGTGTCGCAAGAAAAGGCTGGTTGCTTCGGCGGTATGGAGAGCCTCCTGGTATTCGGCATAAAGGGCGGGATTGCAGGTTCTTAGCTCCTTAATCAACTTAGCGCGTGCGTCCTTATTGGGCGCGTTGGCAATGCGCGAGTCGCGCGCCGCGAAGAACTCTTCTTCTTGCAACTTGATGCGTTCCCAAGGCGGATTGCCCAGGACCACATCGAAGCCGCCGGCGGCGAAGACCTCGGGAAACTCAAGCGGCCAGTGGAAGAAGCGATGCCGGGCCGCAAGGGCCTCGGCCTGGGCCAAGACGCGGGGATCGACGGGGCGGCCGGCCAAATGATCGCTCAGCGCGGCGGTAGTAATCACGACGTTGGAATCGCGCCGCAGCCACTGAAAGAAGGCGGCCGTCCATAGGTCGCAGGCCTGGCGCTGGCGCAAGGCGGCGGGTGAATGGCGCATGGCGTCGTAAAGCTGTTTTTTGCGGCGGACGGCCTCCGGTGAGTCGTCGGCGATGGCATCAATATCTTGACTGTGCTGGGCGAATTCTTTTACGGCCGTCTCGGCATTCCAATGGATCAGGTCTCGGTAGCCGCGACACTCCTCCCGATTGCGTTTGGCCACGGTGCGGGCAAACCCCTTATCGTCGCCGGTCACGGGAGCAAAGGCTTCGTCGGGAATACCCCGCCGGAGCACGGACAGGTCAAAAACTCCAACCAGCGAGTCGCCACAGCGGATGCGGTGGTCAAGGAACGTCAGCGGCTTGTCGCCGGTGTGGCTTTCCAGCCAGAGGGCCACACGGCAGAGGTCCACAGCCAGCGGATTTTTGTCCACACCATAGATGCAGTGCGAAACAACATCGCGAATGGCCTCGCGGACGTGTTCCGGGGCGGGCTCATCTTCGCCGGTGCGGATGCGGGCAAGTTCCTTTCCCAGGCGGCGGGCTGCAGCAAGCAAAAAATGCCCCGAACCGCAGGCGGGGTCACAAACACGGATGGAAAGGAGGGCCCTATCTTTTTCCTCGGGTGTCTTCGCGGCCTTCAGACGTTCCGCGATCACCGGATCCAATGCGGAGCGGATCAGCTCGGCCACCAGTTCCGCGGGGGTGTAGTATGAACCAGTGCTCTTGCGCTCTAAGCCGGGATGCAAG
>JAKOTR010000033.1 GCA_029776225.1 Acidobacteriota bacterium
TGCCCGCTGAACAACTTCCTTTTTGGCAAACTGACGCGCTCGTTCGGCTACTCCGGACTCAGCGGACGGAATCCCGCCGAGGAGTTGCGGGCGCGCATCCACGAGGAGCACGAGGCGCTGGCAACCATCACAGTCCGCTCGGCCACCGACATCACCAATCCGACTCCGGCTGTAAAGCGTGCGCTCGACCGCGCGAGGTAGGGCACGCGGTGAAGGATGAGCGGCGCCGGCTGCGCACCGATCATCCGCGTCACCTGGCGATCAGGTTTTCCAGATAGGCTGCAACTTCGGATTCGGACTTAGCTTTTCCGCGCGCGGACGGACTGAGCGCTTGCAGGAGCGGCGCTAAGTCGCTCCCTTGAGCAACATACAACTTATAAAGCAGCGGATAGTAGCGGGTGTAAGTAGCGTCGAACGCAAGTCCGGCGTTGTTCATCGCCGCCGGGCAGGCATTAAAAGATGCCGGTGCGGGGCTGATGCCTTTACACTCCCGCTGCAACTGCTCGTATGCCTCGGCTTTGGCCGCCAGAGCGGAGTCAACCGAAGTCCGGCCATCCCGCACATCTTTGTAGAGTTTTTCCAGCCGGTCGAAGTAGCGGTTCACGATCTCCGCTTTTTGAAGAAAGAGCTCGGCTTCGCGTGCGAGGTTTTGATAAGTCGCGGATTCGGCGCCATAGCGTTCGCGCGCGAACGCCGCCGCCGTGTGGAAACCCATCAGCGTGGTGGCAGCCTCGGCGACGGCCGTTGGAAGGTCCTTCAATTCCCGGGCGTCGTGCAGGTCCTCGTGCGGCACCACCACCAGCACGCGCTCCAGCGGCGCACTTTCAAGACTTGCGGTGACCGGAGTGTTGCCGCTGGCCACCGCCTCGATTGCGTAGTAGAAAACGTCGTACCGGGTTTCGTCTATCCCGCAGCCCGGGCCTTTTACCTGGCGCAGTTCGAGTTCGTCGTAAGTTCGCGGGAGTTCCAGCTTGCCCGTGTAATAGCAGCGGTAAGAGGCGGCTTCTTTATCGGAACGTTTCTCGAAATTGCGGGTCGGTTTCAAACCCAGCGATTCCTCGAAGCGCCTCAGGCTTTCGATCACTTCCCGGTTCGCATCCGCATCCTGAGCGGAAACCGCGGCGCTCATTCCCCCGAGTGCGAGTACCGCCAAGGCACGCAGCCCTGCTCTCATAAGCCTATTATCCGGCGTTGCAGCGCATCGAGTCTTCACCGGTCCGGAGCTCATCGGTGTAATTTGTACACAAAGGCCACAACGGCGCACTTGCCAAACCGCGCGACTGCATGATTGGCAGGCGACGTGCCCTCTCGATTGGCAGCGAGGCTCCGGCCTCCGCCAAAGCAGGTTTGTAGGGCCGCTTCCAGGCAGGCTCAGGAGCCAATCAGAAAGCTTCCATGGAGGGAAAAGCAAACATGAAAAGTTGGGGAATGTTCTTGGCCACTTCCTGCTTAGGCGTCGCCCTGGCGACAGGCGCCGCGGCCCAGGAGACACAACAGCCTCCGCCTCAGACGCAGGATGAGCAGCAACAACAGCAGCAGCAGCCACAACAGCAGCCGGAACCGCAGCAGCCCGAGGCTCAGCAGCAGCCCGATCAATACCAGCTGCCGCGGACCGCGAGCCCGATGCCCTTGGCCGCACTGGCCGGCATGGCGTCGCTGGCCGCCGCGGGAATCGTGCGGAAACTGCGCAAGTAGGCCGTTCTAAGATATAGCTCGAGACGATGACCCGGTGTCCGGCGGGCGCCGGGTCTTCCGCTCGAGCTGCCGCCTTGCGCTCCATTGTCCGAGAAAGAGCTCAGCGGCAACCGCTTCCTGTTCCCGGTCCGCAGCCTGGCGCCACTCCTCGTAACTCTTCTCCCGGAGTTTTTCGAGCAGCCGCAATTTACGCTGGGCTTCAATGAGCCGCTGCCGCTGGGCGGCAATGCGTTCTTCGCAGCGGCGGCGCTCGGCGGCCAGCCGCTCCAATTCCCTGGCGGCGAACGCCCGGCACGCTTCCAGCGCCGCCAGCTCGTCCGCGCTCGTCGAAGCAGCGTACAGAACTTGGCGTTCGGCTTCCGCTCTTTCCTTTTCCACCCGCTCGCGGGCGGCGTCGACCTGCCGCAACTCCTCAAACAGGGCGCGCAGTTTGGCTTCCTCGGTGTCCACCTGAAGGCGGCGCCAGCCGAGCACAGTCTCCAGACGGAATTGAAAGCGGCGCATCGCGAGTCTCCCCAGGCTCTAGGACAGCAGCTTCGCCAGCGCCTGCATGCGGTTCACAGTTTCTTCGATCGTCGATTTTCCGTCGGCATCCTGCCGCAGGAAGTCAAGCAGTTGGTCTCTCCCGCGGATGGCGGCGTCGAGCTTCGGATTTGAGCCCGAGACATAGGCCCCCAACTGAATGAGGTCCTCGGATTGATGATAGGTCGCGAGCGCCTCGCGAAGTTTTCTGGCCGCTTCACGCTGCTCGGGCGTGGCGACCTGGGACGTAAGCCGGCTGACGGAATTCAGGATATCGATTGCAGGGTAGTGGCCCATGCCGGCCAGGCGGCGGGAAAGCACGATATGGCCGTCCAGGATGGCGCGGACGGCATCGGAAATCGGTTCGGACAGGTCGTCGCCCTCGACCAGCACCGTGAAAAATCCGGTGATCGATCCGCGGCGAAAATTGCCCGCCCGCTCGAAGACCTGCGGCAGCAGATTGAACACCGAGGGCGTGTAACCCTTCTGGCTCGGGGGCTCGCCAGCCGCGAGGCCGATCTCCCTCTGCGCCATGGCCAGCCGCGTCACCGAGTCGATCACCAGCAGCACGTTCGCCCCCTGGTCGCGAAAATACTCGGCTATGGCCAGCGCCACGAAGCAGGCGCGCACGCGCAGCGGCGCCGGCCGGTCCGAGGTCGCCACCACCAGCACCGATCGTTTCATCCCCTCCGGTCCGAGATCGTGGTCGATGAACGAGCGCACTTCGCGGTTGCGCTCGCCGATCAGCCCAACGACGGTGACGTCGGCAAAATTGTGCCGGCACATCGAACCCAGCAGTGTGCTCTTGCCGACGCCGCTCCCGCCGAAGATGCCGATTCGCTGGCCCTTGCCGCAGGGCAGCAGGCTGTCTATGGCGCGAATTCCCGTCACCAGCGGCTCGACGATGTGCTCGCGCTCCAGCGGACCCGGCGGCGCCTTGTAAAGCTCGTATGCGGCGGTAGCCTCGATTGGCGGGCCCGAGTCCATTGGTTTCCCGAAGCCGTCCAGCACACGGCCGAGCAGGCCCGGTCCGACCTCCACCTTCGCGTCCTCGCGCCGCGCGACAATCAGGTCTCCCAGTTCGAGGCCGGTGGTCTCCTCGAAGGGCATCGACAGCACGTGGCCGTCGCGAAACCCGATCACCTGCGTGCGAATGCGCCGCCCGTCGGCGCAGTGAATCTCGCAGAAGTCGCCGAGCGCCACCGAGGGCCCCGCCGATTCCACGAGCATTCCTACCATCGCCAGCACCGTCCCGGTCCAGCGATAGTATTCGCGCTTCTCCACGTTTTCGATAAACGGCCTGAGGTCCAGGCCTTCGGCTTCCGTCATGGTCAATGCCGCAGCCTGTCGGCAAGCCCGCGCTGGATTTCCTCGAGCTGCGTTTCCACGGAGGCGTCGAGGTTTCCCCGGGGGGTCTCAAACACGGCCGAGCCGCGCCCGAGGCGGTTATCTGCGACGACCTCGATGCGTCCCAGGTGGCCCATTTGGTCCAGATGCCGCCTGACGATTTCGGCATCCTCGGGACTCACCCGAACACGGTCGACCTCGCGATTCTCCAGCTTGGTGAGCGCCGCCTTCACCACGCCCAAAATCGCCTCCGGGTCGATGCTTAGCTCCCGGTGCACGATCCGCCGGCCGATCGCCAGCGCCAGCTTGACGACGTCCTGTTCCGCCTCGCGCCGCAGCCTGCGGCGCATTTGGGAGAGCTCGGCCACGGTGCGCGCAAACTGCTCGATGACGGGATTCAAGCGGGCGGCCGCCTGTTCCTGGCCGTCGGACTCCCCCTTCCGGTATCCGGCTGCGAACGCCTGCTGCTCCCGCTGCTGCTGTTGCTGCGCCTCCTGCTCGAGCTGGGCGACGCGCGCCCTCAGCGATGCGATTTCCGCCTCCGCCGCCGCTCTATCACCGTCGCGGGTTGGCTCCTCCTGTTCAGGCGATTCGGCGGGCGCAACCACTTTCCAGGCAACCGGCTGGATGGGCCGCGCGGCGTCGCCCGTGAGCACTCTGGTAGACATATTTCCGCCCGCCCGTCCCGGCCGCTATTGCAGAACCTGGTCGAGGCCTTGCAGCTCCTGGGCTGTGAGCACCTGGTCGATTTCGAGCAGGATTTTCACCTTGCCCTTCACCTTTGCCATTCCCAGAATGTAGGGGGTGGCGACGCCGTTGCCGAAATCCGGCGTATCCTCGATGTCCGCGGCGGTGACGTTCAACACCTCCGAGACGCCGTCCACGACGATGCCCATGAGCATGGGACCCGCTTCGCCCTGAATCTGCACCACGATGATGCAGGTCCGCTGGCCGTACTCCACTTCCGGGAGCCCGAACTTCAGCCGCAGGTCCACGACGGGGATGACCTTTCCCCTTAGATTGATGACCCCCTTCACGTACGGGGGAGTCTGAGGCACGGCCGTGATGTCCTGAACACCCATGATTTCGCGGACTTTGAGCACCTGGATGCCGAACTCCTCGCGGCCGAGTTCAAAGGTCAAGTACTTGCCGGGTCTCTGGTCCACTCTTGCCTGTTGAGCTTTTCCCTGTTGGGCGTTTTCCTGTGTCGATACAGCGCTGGCTTGCATGCACACTCCTGTTTTTCGCTGACGAATACTTATCGGCTGTTTTCGGTGAAGCTGTATGCTTTCGCGCCTAATCCAGGTCGTACAGCCAGGACCGCAGGATTTGTGCGGTCTTGACCGGGTCCTTCTTGGCCGTCTCCGTCAGGTGTTTGGTGAGCACTTCGGCCTTCTTGGTAGTCACCGGAGGGAGTTTGAGAGACTTCAGCGCCTCGACCTCCAGGCGGTGCTTCATCGCCTGCTGCTCGGCGAGCTGGGCTTCAAGCTGCTTTTCCGCCTGCTCGACGTCTTCGGGGCTCGCCAACTCGGGCATGGCCTGCCCGCCCGCGACCGCTTTGGCCATCTCCACTTTCCGCCGTTTCCTGCGGCGGAGGACCAGGAACGCGGCCCCCAGGAGCACCAGCAGCGCCACGAGCGCTGCAGCGCCGATCAGCACGGGGTCCCTTTGCTGTATCAGTTGCTGAAGCCAGGCAGGCAGCGCGAATGGGGCCGGGGGCGGTGGAGGAGATTCCGGAAGCGGAGGAGGCTCAGCCGAGAGGGTGGACTCAAACGGCAGGCTTTCCACGATCAACTGGTCGCCGCGGCTCGCGTCGAGGCCCGTCGCCGCCGCGACGAGGTCCCGGATCGCCTTCACTCTCTCGGGCGAAGGCGGCTCGATAATGCGCTTGGCGTTCGGCCCGGCGCCCTCCCACCGCACATTCTGATCGAGCAGGACCGCCACCGACATCCGCCTGATCGTGCCCTGCGGAAGCCGGGTCTTCCGCACCAGCCGGCTGGTCTGGTAGGTGATGTTCTCGGTCCGCCTCGCGGCCCCGGCGCCGGACATACCCGGGCGCGATGTCGGCCGGGGCAAAGCGGAAGCCGTGCCCGGAATTCCGGAAGCGAGGTTCGCCCCGCTCACGTCCTCCGTTTTTTCCGAACTCACCATCACGGACCGCGACGGATCAAAGGTTTCCTCGCTCTGTTCGCCGCCCGAAAAATCGCACTCCACGGAAACGCCGGCACGGAACTTATCCGGCCCGAGCAGCGGTTCGAGCGTGGAGTTGATTTTCATTACCAGGTCCTTTTCGACCTTCTGGCGGTACTCGAGCATTGCCTCGGATGGCGGCTCGCCGTCCAGAGACTCCCGGCGGGGGCGGCTCAGCAGATTGCCGTTCATGTCGAGCACGGAGATGGACTCGGGGGCCAGACCCTCCACCGCGCTCGCAACCAAGTGACAGATTGCGGTCACGTTCGCGGGCGCCAGCTTCGCCCCGGGCCTCAGCCTCACCATGACGCTGGCCTTGGCCGGCTGGCGCGATTCCAAAAACACCGAATCCTTGGGAAACGTCACGTGCACCCGGGCCTGCTCGACTTCGGCCAGGGCCATGATCGACCGCTCCAGCTCCCCCTCGACGGCGCGGCGGTAATTGACATGCTCGGTGAAATCCGTGACGCCGAAGTTGGTCTGGTCGAACAACTCGAAGCCCACCCGGCCCGTCTTCGGCAGGCCGGCGCCCGCCATCTGGAGCCGCAGTTCCGCCACCTGGGCCGACGGAACCAGCACGCCCGTGCCGTTTTCGGTCAGCCGGTACGGGGTCCCGCTCTCGCGCAGCTTCTGCACCACCGCGGCGGCGTCTTCGGGCGACATGCCGCTAAACAGGGGACGGAAATCGCGCTCGCGCCGCCAGTTCGTGAACGCAACGAGCCCGGCGATAACAAGCACGGCCGCCGCAGCGATGGAGATTCGCTGGCGCACGCTGAGACTGGCGTAGAGTTTCTTGATCTGGTCCATGTCGGCGCCGGATTAGATCTGCATCCGCATAATTTCCTGGTAGGCCTGCACGACTTTGTTCCGGACCTGGAGGAACATTTCGAACGCCAGTTCCGCCCGCTGCACCGCAAGAATGGTGCTGTGGAGTTCCCCGCCCTCTCCGGCCAGAAATCGTTCTATGTTCTGTGCGGCCGTGTCTCTGAGGTTTTCGACCTTGTTGATGGCGCTTTCAAGCGCGGCCTGAAAGGCTCCAGGCCGGCTGGCTTCCGCCGGGCCTTGAACGGCCGACGGAAGGGTAATACTGGTGATGGCACTGATGGGGGATGACATCGGGCGCGCCTCCTATCGCAGCAGTTCAATCGTCTTGTGGATCATGTCCTTGACTGCCGACATGGCGGCCACGTTGGCCTGATAGCCGCGGGTGGCGCTCATCAGGTCCACCATGTCCTCGGCAGGATTCACGTTGGGAAAGGCCACGTAGCCGTCGGCATCGGCGTCCGGATGCCCGGGAAGGTAGCGCCGCTCGGGCGGCCGCGTGTCCTCGACCACCTCCGCGACGGCTACTCCGGTGCCGAGTTCGCCGAGTTCGGCCCGGAACACCGAAGCGAAGGGGGAATCGGCGGGCTGGCTCATGAAAACCGCGTCCTTGCGGCGGTAGGGCCCGCCTTCCGGCGTCCGCGTGGTTTCGGCATTGGCGAGATTCTCGACCAGCAGCGCGGCGCGCGTCCGCTGCGCCGCCATACCCGAAGCGCTGACCGAAAGAAGAGAAAAGAGGCTCATCCGTTTCTACCCTCCTGAATAGCCGAACGCACGGCGCGGATCTCGGCGCGCAGCAGGTTCACGGCGACGTTGAAGCGCAGGGCGTTTTCCGCGAGCAGGCGCGCTTCGCGGTCCATGCTCACGTTATTGCCGTCGTGCTTGACTTCGAGGCCCGCTACCTCGATCACGCGCGGCGAGCCGCCCTTGATGAGGTTGCGGAACTCAGTCGCGAAGTCGATGTCCCGGGTCTTGTACCCCGGCGTGTCGGCATTGGCGATGTTTGAGGCGACAAGCTTTTGCCGCACGCTCAGCAGATCCATGTACCGTTCGAGGCTTCCCGCAATCGGATCCAGCATGCCGAAAGGGGCGATGCACGCCTCCTGCCAGAGCGCGGTTGTTCAATTTCAACGACTTACGCGAGGTCTCCAGTGGCAAAAAACCGTCTCCGCGGCAGGAATGTGGCCGCGGAGCGGCGTTGGCGGCTGGATTACACATTGTAATACCCCAGCGCCAGCATCGGAAAATAATGCGCGTACATCAGGTAGCGCAAGTAATACACGTTGGGGAAGCCGGTACCGGTGGCCAGTTCCTCGGGCCAGGTACCGTCGTCTTTCTGAGTCTCGACGAGATGAGCCACGCCGCGCGCCGCCGCCCGGCTGTCCTTCTGGCCGGCCGCTTCGAGCGCAAGCAGCGCCCAGGCGGTCTGCGAGGGCGTGCTCGGGGCGGGCTCAAACTGCCCGGTCACGTAGCTGTGGCAGCTCTCGCCCCAGCCGCCGTCGGGGTTCTGCACGGACTGGACCCATTGTGCGGCCTTCTGTATTGGAGGGTAATTCGGGGGAATCCCGGCGGCTCGCAGGCCGCGAAGCGCCAGGAAAGTGCCGTACAGGTAGTTGACGCCCCAGCGCCCGTACCAGCTTCCGTTCGGCTCCTGTGTGCCGAGCAGGTACGCCACGCCGCGCTGGATATCGCTCTCGTCCGCGCGTATGCCGCGCCGCGAGAGGGATTCGAGCACGCGGCCGGTGATGTCCGGGCAGGTGGGGTCGAGCATGGCGTTATGGTCGGCGAACGGGACGCGGTTGAGCAGTCCCCAGTCGTTGTCGGCGTCGAAAGCGGCCCAGCCGCCGTCGCGCGACTGCATGCCGCGCACCCAGGCTATTGCCCGCTGCTCGCAGGCGGCTTGCCGTTCGGGGTCCGAGGCGCGGGCGTGCAGCAGGGCCAGCAGCACCATCGCGGTGTCATCGATGTCGGGATAGTGCTCGTTGTTGAATTCAAACACCCAGCCCGAAGGGTTGAGGCGCGGGCGTTTGAACGACCAGTCGCCGCGGCGGCGGATTTCCTTTGAGAGCAGCCAGTCGGCCGCCTTCCTCATCGCCTCTTCGCAGCGCCTGGCGGCGCCGGTCTCGCCGAGGCTGAACATCGCTTGCGCCGTATCCCACACGGGCGAGAAGCACGGCTGGAAATACAGCTCGTCTTCCTTTTCGGTCAGCAGCCCGTCAAACTGCCGCAACGCTTCGACGAAGTCGGGGTGATCGCGGTCGTAGCCGAGGGCATCGAGCGCCATGAGGGTGTACTGCATGGCGGGGTAGATGGCGCCCAGCCCGTCGGAATTCCGCGTGCGCTCGAGTATCCAGCGCTCAGCCAGGCGTATGGCGCCGATTCGGATATCCTTGTGCCCGCGGCGCTCCCAGAGCTTCAGCAGCCTGTCGACCTGGTGGAAAACCGGCGAGAGCAGCCGGTCCCGCTTGGGCAGCACAAGTTTCTGATTGGGAAGATAGAGTTCGTCCAGCTTCACGCCCGCAGGCGCGCGGCGCACGCCCCCTACCGCCTGGACGATCGACAGCGGCACCAAAATGGTCCGCGTCCAGGATGCCATTTCGTAGAGGATTCCTCCGGGCACCGTTCCGCCCGGAACCATTACCAGCTCCGGCGGGACCGTGGGCACGTACTGGCGCGGGAACAGGCCGAAAAGGCTGAGGTTCAGTTTCGTGTAACTGTTGCATGCCTGCAGCCCGCCGAGTTCGAGCACCCGGATCCGGGCGCGGCGCAGCGGCTCTTCGTTCGGCTGGTAACCCGCGACCCGGAGCGCCGCGTATGCCTTAACCGTCGCGTTTACGTTGGCCGGGCCGCCTGGATAGATCCAGAAGCCGCCGTCCGGCATCTGGTTCTTCAGTATCTGCCGGCAAGCCTTTTCGATCCGGCGTTTCGTGGGCGGATTCCAGTTGCCGTTCTCGTCCGGCTGATAGAGCCATAGCTGGGTCAGGATGTAGTCGGCCTCGAGCGAAATATCGCCGCCCAGCAGGTCGGCGCACCAGTAGCCATCGGCGTGCTGCCGTGCGATCAAGCTCTCTCCGGCGCGTTCGACGCACCGGGCGGCGGCCTCGCGCAGCGCACGCGCCTCCGCGCGCAGCTCGTGAATGCTGGGCGCCTGGCGCGGAGCCGCCGGCATCAACCACTCGTATCTATCCATAAGCAGCTTCTCTGAACCAGGATAGCCCGTTCATGTTAATTTTGACAGGCAACGCGCAGCGGCTCTTGTTGGGCTACACTGGTGTGAGACCCCAACCGGGCCCCGGATGTCCGCAATGGGGTGGCTAGGCAGGTTTTGTTTGACTCGCGGCTTGCTGTCAGTTCTTCTTCTGGCAGGTAGTTCTCTATTCGCCGCTGCCCAGGCTCCGCTCGAACAGGGGCAGCTGGATGCCAGCCCCACGCTTTTCGCGGTGATGGCGGCGATTAACGCGGCGGGCTACGACGCGGACCTTGATTCCCCCTCCAACTCGCCGGTCCGCCAGATGGTGCGCCAGGCGATTGCAGCCAATCCGCCCGCCTGTTTGCCCGAACTCAAGACTTTCGTTGCCACCCATCGCCAGAAGGACCCCACGGCGGAGCTGAGCCAGTACATATCCTTTGCCCTGTCCGTGGGCGATCCGCCCGATTTTGATTACCGCTACAGGCAGAACGAGCTGCCTCCGGACGTCGTGGCCCTCGATGGCTTCCGGAAGCTGCTCATCCGGTTCTACAAGGAAGCGAAAATCGACGAGTTGTGGCGCAAAGCGCAGCCGGCGTACGAGGAAGCGATTGCGCGCTATCAACGGCCGGCGATGAACGCCGTGCTCCAGGTGAACGCCTACGTCCGCTCGTCCACCAGCCCCGCCATGGGTTCGCGGTTTCAGATCTACGTCGATCTGCTCGGCGCACCCAACCAGATTCAGACCCGCAGCTACAAGAACGATTACTTCATCGTGTTGACCGCGTCGTCCGACCTGCACGAAGAGGAGATCCGCCACGGATACCTGCATCACACCCTCGACGCGCTCGCGGTCCGCTATGCCGAGGAACTGGAGAAGAAAAAAGCCCTGCTCGATTTCGCTCAACCGGCCCCGCTGCTGGCGCCCTCTTACAAGTCCGATTTTCTGCTGCTGGCGACCGAGTGCCTCATCAAGGCCATCGAAAGCCGCCTGGCTCCGGCTTCACAACGCCAGGCCCTCGTCGATCAGGCTTTCCGGGAAGGCTTCATCCTCACACCGGCGTTTGCCGAGGCCTTGCCCGCATACGAAAAGCAGGAGCAGGCCCTGCGGTTCTATTTTCCCGAGCTGGTGAACGCTATCGATTTGGCGCGTGAGGATCAGCGTCTGGCCGACGTCCAGTTCGCTACCAGCCGCCCCGAACGTACCGTGAAGGTTCCGGCCGAGCAGCCGGCCGCGCTGACCGGCCCGCAAAAAACTTTGGAAGACGCCGAGCAGCTCTACACGCGCCGCGAGCTGGATAAGGCCAAAGCCCTCTACCAGCAACTGCTCAAAGAAACCGGCGAGAAAACGATGCACGCCCGCGCTTATTACGGCCTGGCGCGCATTGCGGCACTGCAGCGGGATCCGGAGCTCGCCGAGGAGCTGTTTCAGAAGACCCTGGATTCCGCACCCGACCCGCAAACCGCGGCTTGGGCCAACGTTTACCTCGGGAGGCTGGCGGATGCGGCCGGTGACCGCGAGCTGGCCATCCGGCGCTACCAGGCCGCTCTGAATGTTCAGGGCGGATCGGAAGCGGCTCGCACCGCCGCACAGCAAGGCTTAGGGGCGGCTTATGGACCGAAGAGCCAGCAGCCCTAGCTCGGAAAAGACTACAATCAGCAGAAGGAAAAGGAGTCAGTTCATGAACAAGCATTTCATAGCGGGGGCGATATTGGTCCTCGCCACCGCGGGTCTCATGTTTGGCCAGCAGGCGGCAGCCGGCGGGTCTCCCGTTGCCAAACAACCCAGTGTGAAGTCGCAGGCCGAAGGAGAGGCCTTGCAGGCGATCTTTCAGGCGACCGACGCCAACGGCCGCATCAAAGCCGCCGACGAGTTCCTCGTCAAGTTTGCGGATTCCGAATTCAAGCCCTTCATACTGATGGTCATGGCAGAGACCTATCGCGCGATGAACAACTACGAAAACACGGTGATCTACGCCGAGCGCTGTCTCGAAGCCGACCCTCAGAATTTCATGGCCATGCTGTTGCTAGCCTCCACGATCGCGCAGCGAACACGCGAGCACGATCTCGACCGGGAGGAAAAGCTCGGCCGTGTGGAGAAGTACGTCAAGACCGCCCTCGAGCTAGTCGAGAAAGCTCCCAGGCCACGTCCCGACGTGACGGACGATGACTGGAACAAAGCCAAGGCCGACTTCAAAGCCCAAGGGCACGAGGCGTTGGGACTAGCGGCGATGGCTCGTAAAAATTACCAGGCCGCCGTTACGGAGTTTAAGACCGCCGTTGAAGTGAGCTCTACGCCGGATCCCGCCACCCAGGTGCGGCTCGGAGCAGCATACAATCTCGCCGGCCAGTACGACCATGCCATCGCCACGCTGAACCAGGTTATGGAAACGCCGGACCTCCATCCGCAGATCAGGCAGATCGCGCAGGCTGAGCGGGCACGGGCGATGCAGGCTAAGGCAAAGGCCAACCCTCCGGCCGAGAGCGCTGCTCCCGCGCCGGCGGCTCCCGAGCCCAAGCCCTGACCCGGTCGATGTGCGCGGATTTGGAGGTTCTCGAAGAGATCATCGGTTATGAGTTCCATAACCGCGACCTCCTGATCCGCGCTCTCACCCACTCCTCGCACGCATACGAGAAGAACCAGCAGCCGCTCAGCGACAACGAGCAACTCGAGTTTCTGGGCGACGCGGTGCTCGGTTTTCTTATCTCCGAGTGCCTCGTCGGCCGCTACCCGGAATATCGTGAAGGACGGCTGTCGATCATCAAGAATTACCTCGTCAGCGCATCCCACCTGCACGACGTCGCGAAGCAGCTGCGGCTGGGCGAATTCCTGCTGCTGGGCCGCGGCGAGGAGTTAAGCGGCGGACGGGTGAAGCGAGGACTGCTGGCCGACGCCGTCGAGGCCCTGATTGCCGCCATCTATCTGGATGGCGGCATCGAGCCGACCCGGGCATTCGTCCTGCGGCACATTGTCGGACCCGGGGCCGTCCTCGAAGAAAGCCTCGAAGCGCCCTTCACCAACTTCAAGGGAGCGCTCCAGGAAACCGCCCGCACGCTCAATTTGCCTTCGCCGCGCTACACGGTGATCTCCCAGCACGGTCCCCCGCACGCCCGCACGTTCACCGTGGAAGTGCGGATTCCGCCCGACCTCATCGCCCAGGCCGAGGGCGCCTCCAAAAAGAGCGCCGGGCAGAAAGCCGCGCAGGTCATCCTGAAGCAACTGCTGGAGCGCGCGGGTTAACAGCCACCCGCGCCGCCTGCCGGGACCGGGCGCGCCGCCGTTCCCGCTGCTATGAGCCTGTCGAGGAGTAGTTGCGGACGCCGCGGTTCCAGATCACGGCCGCGGCTGCCACGAATACCGCCGTCACCACCGGAAGCGCGTAAATGTACGTTCCGATGCTCTTCCGGAGCAGAAACGCGCTGGGATAGAAGCTCGCGAATCCGAAGGGAATTACCCAGCTCAAGAGAAAGCGGATGAACTGGCCGTAGATATCCAGTGGGTAGCGGCCGAAGGCGAGCATGTTGTAAACGGGCGGGATCACGCCGACGCGGTCCTCCATCCAGAACGAGACGCAGGTCAGCATCAAAAATATCGCCGTATAGAGCGCGGCTCCGCAGATCGAAGCCAGCGCGATGATGAGCCACTCGCGCCAGCCCAGCGCCAGGTCCATCGCGCGCGCGCAGGTGGCCACAATGAAGACTCCGAGCACGGTATCGCCCACCGACTCGAGCCGGAACTTTTCAAACAGAATCTGGAAAAGCGGGTTCACGGGCCGCAGCAGCACCTGGTCGAACTTCCCCATCACGATGTAAGTTTCGGCGAAGTAATACAGGTTGATGCTGATCATGTTGTAGAGCGAAAGGGGCAGCAGCGAAAAACCGTAGAGGAACAGGATCTGGGTGAAGGACCACCCGGAGATCTGGGGCACACCGCGGAAGATCAAGAACACCGTGGCGATGCCGCACGCGGTAGCGAGGGCCATCGTCGCCACGGAAAGCAGGAAGTCGCCACGGTACCCGAGCCGCACCTTCGCGTACTGAACGAAGTATTGCCCGAAAAGGGAAAGGTAACGCAGCACGTCAGCCCCCGTGAACCGTGATTTGCCGGCTCATCACCCGCCAGAACCACGCCCCGAAAGCAAAGAGTCCGACGATCCAGAGCGCCTCGACGGCGAGCGCCGTGGCGATCTCGCTCCAGGAGATCTTGCCGAGGTAGATCATCAACGGCGTGAACCCGATGTGCTCAAACGGCAACAGACGGGAAACCTCCCGCAGAGGCGCCGGAAAAAGCGTGATCGGAACGAGCACGCCCGAGAGCAGATCCTGTATCCAGAACTTCGCCCTCAGCAGCCCGAGGATCGAGGTGAGCCGCACCGCGCAACTGCCGACAATAAAGTTGAGTGCCGCCACCAGCAGCACGCTTCCGGCAAGCGAGACCAGAAAAACGGCTAAGTGCGCGAGACTGGCGGGCGGCAACACCGGGAAGATCAGCGCCAGCACAACCGCCGTCGGCGCCGAGAGCATTCCCAGCCGGAACACCGATTCCCCGGCAGACCGCGCCACATAACTCAACTGCACGCTCACCGGTTTGATCAACGCCATCGTGATCTTGCCTTCGAGAATGTCGCTGGCCATCTCGGTGTCGATGTTGTTGAAATACATCGAACGGATGATCCAGCCCACCGCCACGTAAGTTGTGATCTGGGGGAAGGTAAACCCGGCGAAATTCGGATCGGCCTGAAAGATGGCGCGCCAGATGAAATAGTAGACGCTTACGTTGATGAAGTAAGTCAAGACGCCGGTGTAATAGCGCAGCCGGAAGGCCAGCATGTTCATGAAGCCGATCCGGGCGAAGGCGAGCGCTACCGAAGGCATCGTACCGCTTCCGAGAGGCCACCCTGATAGATGCGGCTCACAACGTCTTCAATCGATTGCTCCTCGATGGAGATATCGAGGACATCGACGGCCGTGACAACCTGGCGGATGAGGTCGGCCGCCGTCCGCGAATCCCGGTGAAAGGAAAGCCGGTAGCTCAGGTCGCTCAGCTTCTCGCGCCGCACGCCGGGAATCTCCAGGCTTTCAAAAATCAGCGCCTGGTCGCGGTCTTTCAGGTCGAACCTGACGGTGGTCTCGCTCCAGAGCTGGCGTTTTAATTCGGCGAGCCCGCCGTCGAACAGCAACCGCCCGTGATCGATGATCATGAGCCGCGGGCACAGTTCCTCGATGTCGGACAAATCGTGTGTGGTCAGCAGCACGGTAGTGCCGTACTGGCGGTTCACGCGCTTGAGGAACGCCCGGATATTCTCCTTGGCGACGATGTCGAGCCCGATGGTCGGCTCGTCGAGGAAGAGAAGCGGCGGGTTATGGAGCAGCGCGGCGGCCATGTCGCAGCGCATGCGTTCCCCGAGGCTCAGTTTCCGCACCGGCATGTGCAGGTAGCGGCCCAGTTCGAGCACCTCGTCAAACTCCTTCATGCGCGCGGCGTAGTCGGCATCGGAAACGCGGTAAATCCGCTTGAGCAGCCGGAAGGACTCCACCACCGCGATGTCCCACCATAACTGCGTACGCTGGCCGAAGACCGCCCCGATCGTTCGGGTGTAGCGCGCCCGTTCGCGGAAGGGTTCGAATCCGTTTGCGCGCACCGTCCCGGAGGTCGGCGACAGAATGCCCGCGAGCATTTTGATGCTGGTGGACTTGCCTGCTCCGTTGGGACCGATGTAGCCGACCATCTCCCCGCGCTGGATGGTAAACGAGATGCCGTCGACCGCGGCCACCGTCTTGTATTCGCGAACAAAAAGGTTCTGAAGCGCGCCCCAAAGCCCTTCTTTGCGTTCAAAGGAACGGAAGTGCTTCACCAGATCGCTGACTTCAACACACCCCTGCATCAAATTTGCAGTCTAGCATCGCGGAGACTTGCGAGGCGTTGCTACGATGGTGTAACGCATGTCTACCTGGGTGATCCTGCTGCTCCTTCTGTGCCCGCCGGCGGACGAGCCTGTTGCGCCGCGGCGCGACGTGGTCGTTGTCACGGGCGTCTACGAGCCTGTGCCTCTCGAGGAAGCCGACCGCGCCGTGCGCGCGCTGCCAATCGGGGAGGAACAGCGGCTGCTCGCGCCGTCAGCGGCCGATTTTCTCCGGCTCGACCCGTCGCTCGACCTGCGCTCACGCGCCCCGAACGGCGTGCAGGCGGACCTCTCGATCCGCGGCGGCAGCTTCGGCCAAACGCTCGTGCTGCTCGACGGCATGCGGCTTAACGACGCTCAGACGGGGCATTTCAACCTGGATATTCCGGCGCCGCTCGATGCGCTGGACCGCGTCGAAATGCTGAAGGGCGCCGGCTCAGCCTACTACGGGTCGGACGCCGTCGGCGGGGTAATCAACCTGATCACGCGCAAACCGGAAGCGGCCGAGTTCCGCTTGCGCACTTCGGGCGGCAACTTCGGCAGCAACGCGCAGAGCGGCGCGGCAGGGCTTGTCTGGCGGTCCCTGAGCCAGCACTTTTCGTTTTCGCGCGACTTCTCCTCCGGCTTTGCGCCGAACCGCGACTACCGCAACCTCTCGCTCGCCTCGATCACGCACGCGAGCTCGCGGCTGGGCGGGACCCGCGTCCTGCTCGCGCACACCGACCGGCCTTACGGCGCCGACCAGTTTTACGGCAACTTCAACTCCTGGGAGCGCACCCGGACGTGGTTCGCGGCGGCGCGGCAGGAGCTCGGCTCGCGAACGGACGTCTCGGGAGCCTACCGCCGCCACACCGATTTGTTTGTGCTGTACCGCGACCGGCCGCAAATATACACGAACCGCCACGCGGTGGAAAACGGGCAGGTGGCCGTGAGGCGCCGGGAACCGCTCGGAGCGAACGTCACCCTGAATTACGGCGCCGAGGGCTACCGCGACTCCATCGCGAGCACGAACCTGGGAAACCATGCCCGCGGCCGGGGCGCCGGATACGTTGCCCTGGACGTGCGCTCGCTGCACCGCTTCGCGTTTTCCCTGGCTGCACGCGAAGAGTTTTACAGCGGCGGCCGGCGCGAGTTCAGTCCCAGCGCCAGCGCCGGATTCTGGGTCTCTGAGCGCCTGCGCCTGCGCGCCGGAGCCAGCCGGGCCTTCCGCCTGCCCAGCTACACGGAGCTTTACTACCACGACCCCGCCAACATCGGTTCCCCGGATCTCCGTCCGGAAACTGCGTGGAGTTATGAGGCCGGCCTGGACTGGTACGCGGGCGGGAGACTCCGCGGCGACGTCACAGTGTTTCACCGGCGCGAGCGCGACGGCATCGACTACATCCGGCGCTCGCTCGACGACATCTGGCGCGCGGCGAACTTCTCAGAGCTCAACTTCACCGGCGTGGAAATTTCCGCCGCGGCGCGGGTGGGGCGTGCGCAGCTTATCGATTTCCGCTACTCGGGGCTGCGCGGCGCATCCAAAGCGGTTGATGGCGTATACACAAAGTACGTTTTCAATTACCCGGTGCATGCGGGGCTCGTATCCTGGGAAGCCGCGCTGGCGGGAGGCTTCATCGCCCGCGCACGCCTTGCAGTGACCGACCGGCGCGGCCGCGATCCATATGCCGTGTGGGACGCCGGCGCCGCGTATGCGCGTGGCCGCCTCCGCCCTTTCCTGCAACTCACCAACCTGACGGGAACTGTCTACGAGGAAGTACTCGGCGTCGCGATGCCGGGACGTGGAATCGCGGGCGGAGTAGAGTTGGTGATTATCGGATCTAAGTAGCCTTCTGAGTCCAGACCGCCTAAGTACTGCCGGGTGGGGGGTGCCTTGCGCCCGATGAACTAATCGTATATAAATGTTGGACTCCTTGGAAAGGGTGAAAGGATCAGAGTCCATGCCGGACACAGCTTTTCAGCGGTTCTGGAAGCGGTTGCAACAAATCGGCCTGAACGCATACGAAGCGCGCTCGTATCTTGTGCTGATTGGGCATTCGCGGTTCAAAGCGCTCGAACTGGCCGCCCGCGCGCACGTGCCACGCCAGAAGATCTACGAAGTACTCGACAGCCTGGTCGAAAAAGGATTCGCCCAGGTTGTGCAGGAGAAGACCAAACTGTTTTCGGCTGTGGAGCCGGCGCTAGCCATTCCGGCTTACCTGTCGCGCAAGCGCAAGGCCCTGGAGGAGGAACTTTCCGACCAGTCGCGCAGCGCGGCCATGCTGGTGGAAGACCTCGGCCGCGCGTACCTGGAAGGACAAGGGGAACGCGGAACGCTGGATTTCCTGCGCATAATCAACGAGCCGGCGCTGGCCGCCGCGCAGTATCGCCGCATGCTCGCCGAAGTCTCCTCCGAATATCTGGAGTTTGCCAGGGCGCCCTACGCGGTCGATCCGGTGGATGAAAACCTCGTCAGGCAGGCGCACGCCCGCGGAGCGCGCTGCCGCCTGCTTTTTGAAGCCGCCTCCGCAAGGGACCACAGCCGGCTGCTTGCAGACCTGGAGCAGGCGGGGGTGGAGGTCCGGGTGGCGGAGTCGCTGCCGATGAAACTGGCGCTGTTCGACTGCCGCCAGGGGCTGATTGCGCTGCTGGATCCGGTGATCACGCGGCCGACCTGGACATCCGTTCTGTTCGATCACGCCGGTTTGGGTGAGGCCATGCGGGGCCTGTTCGAGGAGCGCTGGCAACGCGCTGCCCCGGCAGCCCGTGGCGCGGCGTAGGCAGAGGCGCAAGCTTCAGGTTCGTGCTGAGGCGGAGTTCCTGACTTCAGGGATCAGTAATCCCGTTCGGTCACGAGTTCGGTGACGGCATACAACGCGCGCTGATAGGGCGACTCCGGGAACTCCCCGATAATCGAGCGCGCCTTTTCGGTGAACGCGCGGGCGCGCTGGCGCACACGCTCGACGCCGCCGCGCCTTATGATCAGATCCAGAATGCGCTCGAACGGCACGCGCTCGTAGCTGCGGTCCGCAAGCACGGTGGCGACCATGTTCCGGTCTGCCTCGTCGCTGCTTTCCAGCGCGTAGATCAAGGGCAGCGTCACCTTGCCTTCCCACAAATCGTTGCCGACGGGCTTGCCCAGCACGCTCTCGTGGGCGGTGAAGTCCAGCACGTCGTCGATGAGCTGAAACGCCATGCCCACATTCCAGGCGTACTCGCCCAGCTTCTCCTCGGTGGCCGGATCCGCGCCCGCCACAACCGCCCCCAGGCGCGCGGCTACGGAGAACAGGCCCGCGGTCTTGCGGTCCACCAGATCCATGTACTCGGCCTCGGTAACGGTCATCGAGCCAAGGTATTTGAGCTGAAGCAGCTCGCCTTCCACCATCGACTGCGTCACGTTGATCAGCAGGTCCAGCACGCGGAAGTCCCGCTCGCGCAAGGCAATCTGGAAGGCCTGCATGTAAAGCCAGTCTCCGGCCAGCACCGCGGTGTGATTGCCCCACATGATGTTGGTCGAGGCCCGGCCGCGGCGCGTCCGCGCGCCGTCGATCACATCGTCGTGGACGAGCGTGGCCGAGTGGATCATTTCCACCACCGCGCCCAGCCGGATCGCACTCTCCCCACCATCGCCGACCAACTTGGAAGTGAGTATGACCAGCGCGGGGCGCAGCCGTTTGCCCCCGCTCGACCGGAGGTAGTTGCCGATCATGGTGATCGCGTCCACGGAAGCCATCCACTCGAGGCTGATTTCGCGCTCGACCCGACTCAGCTCCTCGTCAATCAGGCCGATGATATCCCGTACCGCCACTGTTAGCCCAGCTTTGCCTGAATCCATGGATCTACTCAGTCTAGCATTCGAGGCCCAGCACGCGCGCGAAGTTCTTCCAGGTTACAGAGGCCACCTGCTCGAAGGTTTCGCCGCGCAGCTCGGCCACCTTCCGGGCGGTCTCGACGACGAACGCAGGCTCGTTGCGCTTGCCGCGCCTGGGTACCGGGGCCAGATAGGGGGCGTCGGTTTCCACGAGCAGGCGGTCCGCAGGCACGATCCGCACGGCCTCCTGAACGCGCGCAGCCTTGGGAAACGTCACCACGCCCGAAAAACTGATGTAAAAACCCAGTTCGAGCGCCTGCTTCGCCTCCTCGGGACCGCCCGAAAAGCAGTGAAAAATGCCCCGGTGCGGCCCCGGACCGAGAACGCTTAAGGTGTCCGCCCATGCCTCGCGGGTGTGAATGATGATGGGCTTCCCCGCCGCGCGCGCGATTTCCACCTGCCGCGCGAACACCTCACGCTGCACGTGCCGCGGCGAAAAGTCGTAGTGGTAATCGAGGCCGATCTCGCCGGCGGCCACCACCCTCGGGTGCTCCAGCAGTTCCCGTACCCGCTCGAACGTTTCCGGGACAGCCTTGGCGGCGTCGTGCGGATGCACGCCCACGGTCGCCCAGATATGCGGCCATCGCTCGGCGATTCGGATGCCCGCTTCGAGGTCCGGCGGCCCGCTGCCCGTGCCAACCGCAAGCAGCCGTTCGACCCCGGCGGCGCGCGCGCGCTCGATCACGGCGTCGCGGTCGGCATCAAACTGCGGGTCGTCGAGATGGCAATGGGAATCGGCCAGCACTTACTTCAGCCGCGCTCCCACCGGCACGTCTTCCAGAAAGCCCGCCAGCACCGGCTTGCCGCCTTCCAGCGACGCCGCGACGATCATGCCGTTCGACTCGATGCCGCGCAATTTCCTGGGCTGGAGGTTAGCGACAATCACCACCTTGCGCCCGATCAACTGCTCCGGCGTGTACGCTTCGGCAATGCCGGCCACCAGCGTCCGCGGCTGCGGTTCCCCGATATCGACCTTGAGCTTCAGCAGCTTGTTCGCGCCCTTCACCGGTTCCGCTTCGAGAACCAGCCCGACCCGCATGTCGATCTTCGCGAAGTCGTCGATGGAGATCTTCTCGCCCTGTGCGGCGGGCTGAGCCTCCGGCGTTTTACCCAGGAGCGCCGCCTGCCGCGCGGCTTCCTTTTCTTCCAGCGCACGCATCTTCTCGATGGCGGACTTGGCCTCGATACGCGGGAACACGGGCGCGACCTCGCCCACCTTCTGCCCGGGCTGCAACTGCCCCCACTTCAGCTCCTGCAAGCGGACGGATTCGAGCGGCTCCGTCATGCCGAGCTGCGCCCAGATCTTGGCAGTGGATTCGGGCAGCACCGGCGCCAGCAGCACGGTGGCGATGCGAAGCACCTCGGCAGCGGTATAGAGCGCCGCCTCGAGTTGCGCGCGCGCCTCCGGCTTCTTCGCCAGAGCCCACGGCGCCTGCTCGACGATGAACTTGTCGGTGGCCGAGAGCAGCCCCCAGATGGTCTCGAGTCCCTTGGAGAATTCGAAGGCCTCAAAGGCGGCGATGGAGTTTTCAATCGTCTGCCCGGCGAGCTGCGGGATCGTCCCGTCCATCGAGCACGGGGGAATCGCGCCCCCGCAATACTGGTTGATCATCGTCAGCGTGCGGCTGGCCAGGTTGCCGAGACCGTTCGCGAGGTCGGAGTTGTAGCGGCCCACCAGGGCGTCGTAACTGAAGCTGCCGTCCTGCCCGAAGACGACCTCGCGCATGAGGAAGTACCGGAGCGCGTCCGCGCCGATCGTCTGCCGGATCGGTTCCGGACGCACGATGTTGCCCCGCGACTTGCTCATCTTGCTCTCTTCAAACAGCAGCCAGCCGTGCGCAAAGATGCGTTTCGGCAGCGGCAGGTCAGCGGCCATCAGAAATGCGGGCCAGTAGATGGCGTGGAACCGCACGATCTCCTTGCCGATGAGGTGCAGGTCGGCCGGCCAGAGGCCCTCGCCCTCCACCGCGCTCATGTACGTGCTGAGCGCATCGAACCACACGTAGAAGACATGCGGCGCCTCGCCCTTCACCGGGATGCCCCAGTTGATGTTGGTGCGGGTGATCGAGAGGTCGGTCAGCCCCTGCTTCACGAACGCGATCACCTCGTTGCGCCGCGTTTCCGGCTGGATGAACTCGGGATGCTTGTCGTAGAGCTCGAGCAGCCTGTCCTGAAACGCCGAAAGTTTGAAGAAAAAGTTCTCCTCGGTGATGGTCTCGGTGGGGCGGCCACAGTCCGGGCAGGGATCGCCCGGCTTGGCTTCCGTCACATAGAGGTTGTCGTGTATGCAGTACTGGCCGGTGTAGGCGCCTTTGTATATATAGCCGTTCTTGCGGCAGCGGTCGAACAAGTCCTGCACGACGCGGGCGTGCTGCGGGTTGGTGGTGCGCTGGAAACGGTCGATCTTCAGCCCGAGCAGTTGCCATTGCCGCTCGAACTCGGCAGCGATCACGTCGCAGAATTCCTTGGGCGATTTGCCCACGCGTTTCGCGGCGCGCTCAACGTTGACCCCGTGCTCATCGGAGCCCGTGGTGAGCACGGCGGTAAAGCCCTGCATCGCTTTGAAGCGGCGCACCATGTCGGCCACGATCGTGGTGTAGGCATGGCCGATGTGCGGCGCGGCGTTTACGTAGTAAATGGGAGTTGTGAGATAGTACTTCATCGATTTTGTGTCAGATAAGCGAAGTTAGCTGCGGCCAAAATATCCTTCAGGGGGACGCCGGTTTCAAGCGCCAGGCGGCGGCAGTCCTCGTACTCCGGCGCGAAGCTGCCCTCCCCGGAGACCTTCACGCGCACGGTCCCGTGCGGCGTCTGGACTTCGACGATGGAGCGCGGCTGCACGCGCCGCTCGGCCTGGTAAATGCGCAGGCCCAGTGTGGAGGTCTCGCGGAACAGCAAGCCTGCAAGCGTCTCCTGGTCTTCCGGGCGCACGATCGCGCGCAGCAGCGTGCCCGGCCGGTTCTTTTTCATGATGACGGGCGAAAGCGTCACATCGAGCGCACCGGCAGAGAGCAGGCGCTCCAGGGCGAAGCCGAGCACCTCGGGGCTTGAATCGTCGATATTGGCTTCGAGCACCGATACGGTGGTGGCTTCCGCCGCTCCGCTCGCTTCGCCCACGATCACGCGCAGAACGTTGGCGTGCTCGGGGAAATCGTGGCCACCAGCGCCGTAGCCGGTTGCGGAAATCCTCATCGGCGGGAGCGGGCCGAAGGACGAGGCCAGGGTGGCGGCGATGGCCGCGCCCGTGGGCGTCGTCAGCTCTACGGCGGGGCCGCGGGCGTACACAGGCTTCCCTTCCAATAGCGCCGCCGTGGCCGGAGCGGGCACGGGCAGAACGCCGTGCTCGGTTTTCACCGTCCCGCTGCCGAGGTTCAAGGGCGAACAGCAGATGCGTTCGACGCCGAGCAACTCGAACCCGAGGCAGGCACCCACGATGTCGCTGATGGAATCCACCGCGCCCACTTCGTGAAAGTGCACCCGCTCAACCGGGACTTGGTGAACCCGCGCCTCGGCCTCTCCGAGCCGCTTGAATACGGCGGAGGCGTTCCGCTTCACGCGCTCCGGCAGCGCGGCTTTGTCGATCATTTCGAGAATGTGCGAGAGATGCCTGTGCCCGTGCTGCTCGCCGCAGCGCACGTGAAACTTGGTCGCGGCGATGCCGCGGCGTTTCGTCTTCTCAAACTCGTACACCGCACCCGTGCCGAGCGCGTTCAACGCGCCACACAGGGCGGCCGTGTCCGCGCCGGCGTCGGCCAGCGCGCCGACGAGCATGTCGCCGCTGATTCCCGAAAAGGCGTCCAGGTAGCAGATTTTCATGATGCGATCAGTTGAGGCAGCAGTTCGCCCGCCCTGCCTCGAAACGATTTATCCACTTCCGCCGAAAACGGCGTCTCTTCCAGGTTGCATTCAATCACGCGCGCGCCGCAGGCCGCGGCGAGCGGGACCAGCCCGGCCGCCGGATAGACTACGGCTGAGGTGCCCACTACCAGCAGCACGTCGGCCTCCCGCACAGCGCGCTGGGCTTCCTCCCATGGCCCGGCAGGCAGCGGTTCGCCGAACCAGACCACGCCCGGCCGTAGAAGCGCGCCGCACTCGCACCGGGGAGGCAGTTCGGGCAGCGGAACGCGCTCGTCGCGCCGCTCGCGCGCGCAGGCCGTGCAGCGAACCGTCCACAGATCGCCGTGCAGTTTTATGATGCTGCGGCTGCCCGCGCGGTCGTGAAGGCCGTCTACGTTTTGGGTGATCAGCGTGAACCGTGGTTTCGCTTCCTCCAGGGCGGCCAGGGCCAGGTGCCCCGCATTCGGCCGCGCGCCGGCCACCTTGCAGCGCCGCCAGTCATACCATTCCCATACCAGCCGCGGATCGCGGGCGAAGGCTTCCGGAGTGGCCAACTGCTCCGGCGAGTACTGCCGCCACAGCCCTCCCGGGCCGCGGAACGTCGGCACGCCGCTCTCGGCCGAGATGCCCGCCCCGGTGAGCACAGCGATAGCACGGGCTTCCCGGATCCATTCGCGCGCCTGATTCACAGGCTCCCATTATCGCGTATCGCCGTATATCGTTGCTGATGAACCCGTGCATGCAAGGCCACCGCCGCGGACACGGCGCGAGCACTTCCGGCCTGAGGCGCCCCTTTTCGGCACGCCGTCCGAGCCGTCCGGGTGGGATAATAGGCAATTCTGGAGCAACACGGGTAGTGTCGACGACAATAGTAATGGGAACGGAAGGGATGGAGCAGGAGCTGAACCCGTGGCGGGCGTCCGAGGCACGCTTTGATATCGCGGCGGACCACCTGGGCCTCGACGAAGGACTACGCAAGATCCTGCGCACGTCGTCGAAAGAGATTACCGTGCATATCCCGGTGCAGCTCGATGACGGACGGCTCGAGGTATTCACCGGCTATCGGGTTCTGCATTCGGGAGCCCGCGGTCCGGGAAAAGGCGGCATCCGCTTCGCGCCCGATGTCACGCTCGACGAAGTGCGGGCTTTGGCCGCCGCTATGACGTGGAAGTGCGCGGTGGTCAACCTCCCGTTCGGCGGAGCCAAAGGCGGCGTCATCTGCAATCCCCACCTGTTGTCGCTAGGAGAACTGGAAAGAATCACGCGGCGTTACACGGCGGAAATTCTTCCGTTCCTCGGCCCCGAGCGCGACGTCCCTGCGCCGGACATGAACACCAACGAGCAGACAATGGCATGGATCATGGACACTTACTCCATGCACGTGGGCTGCACGGTAACGGCCGTGGTAACGGGCAAGCCGCTCGACCTCGGCGGTTCCCGCGGCCGGAGCGAGGCGACCGGGCGGGGCTGCATGATCGTCACGCAGGAGGCGCTCCAGCTCCTTGGTCTGAAGCAGGAAGGAGCGCGCGTGGTCGTTCAGGGATTCGGAAACGTGGGCGGCACAGCCGCGAAGCTGATGGCGCAGGCCGGCTTCAAAGTGATCTCCATCATCGAGATCGACGGCGCCGTTTATAATCCGAACGGTCTGGATGTCGAGGCCCTGTGGAAGCACCGGGCGGAGACCGGCTCCATCACCAACTTCCCGGGCGGCGAGAACATTGATCCGGGCGAGGCCATGTGCCTGGAGTGCGAGGTGTTCGTGCCCGCGGCGCGGGAGAACGTCATCACTTCCATGAACGCCGCCGGCATTCGCGCGCGCATCATCTGCGAAGGCGCCAACGGGCCGACCACTCCGGCAGCCGACGAGATCCTCCAAGATAAAGACATTTTTGTGATTCCCGACATTCTGGCGAATGCCGGCGGAGTAACCGTGTCCTACTTCGAGTGGGTGCAAGACCGCCAGGGCTTCTTCTGGAACGAGGACATGATCAACCAGCGGTTGAAGGAGGTCATGGTCGAGAACTTCAGGCGCGTCGTCGATTGCGCCAAGAAGTACAAAGTCGATAACCGCATCGCGGCGAATATTCTGGCGCTCGACCGTGTCGCCTTCGCCATCAAGCTCCGCGGTATATACGCTTGAGCGAGATGGATTCCCAGGCGTCCACGCCGCTGATGCGGCAATATCACTCTATCAAGCAGCAGGTGCCTGGCGCGCTGCTGATGTTCCGCCTCGGCGACTTTTACGAGCTGTTCTACGAGGACGCCGTAACCGCCGCGCGTGAACTTGAGATCACGCTGACATCCCGGAACAAGGAAAAAGGGCAGCCGATCCCCATGTGCGGCGTGCCCTATCATTCCGCCGAGAACTATATTGCCCGTTTGGTCCAGCGGGGCTACCGGGTGGCTATCTGCGACCAGGTGGAAGACGCCCGGTTCGCCAAGAAGCTGGTGAAGCGCGAGTTGACGCGCGTGGTGACGCCGGGCACCGCCACCGAAAGCGGCCTGCTGCGGCCACACGAGAATAACTATCTGGCGGCGGTCACGCTTGCGGGCAAGCGCGCCGGGATCGCGCACGTGGATGTCTCCACCGGGGAATTCCGGGCGACGGAAGTGGAAGAGCACGAGGTGGCCGCGGCCATCGAGCACCTGGGCGCGCGCGAAGTGCTGTGCCCGTCCGGAACTACCCTGGAGGGGATCCCCGCGTTGCGGACGGAAGTGGAAGGTTGGGTTTTCACCCCCAGCCATGCCGAGCGCAGCCTGCTCGACCACTTCCGCCTGCTGTCGCTGGACGGCTGCGGCCTGGCGGACCGTCCCCTCGCCATCGGCGCCGCAGGAGCCATCCTGCACTACCTCAAAGAGACCCAGAAATCCTCGCTCGATCACCTCGACCGGCCTTCGTATTACGACCGGTCGGAGGCAATGATCCTCGATTCCGTCACGGTGCGGAATCTGGAGCTGCTCGAACCGATCTTCCCCGCCGAGCTTGGCGGGCGCAAGGAAGCCTGCCTGCTCGGCGTGATGAACGCGACGCTGACCGGGATGGGGGGGCGGCTGCTCAGGTCGCGCCTCCTGCGTCCCTCGATGAAGCTCGAGGAGATCGAGAGCCGCCTCGATGCGGTCGAGGACCTCTTTCGCGACACCATCCGGCGCGGCGAAGTGCGCAAGGTGCTGTCGCAGATTTCCGATCTCGAGCGCCTGCTGGCTAAGGTCACGCTGGGCACGGCGGCGCCGAGAGACCTGCTGGGGCTCGGGCGCTCGCTGCAAAAGGTTCCCGAGCTGAGTGAAAAGTGGGGCAAGGAGCGCCTGGATGCGGTGGAGGAAGTCGCGGGGCGCATTCTGGCCGCGATCGCGGACGAGCCGCCCGCCAACATCGCCGACGGCGGCACGATTCGCGCCGGCTTTCACCCCGAACTCGACGAGCTTCGCGACATCAGCCGCAACAGCCGCCAGTACATCGCCCAGTTGGAAGCGCGCGAGCGCGCGCGCACTGGAATTCAGTCGCTCAAGGTCCGGTTCAACAACGTTTTCGGCTACTACATCGAAGTCTCCAAGCCAAACCTGCACCTTGTGCCCGGCGATTACGAGCGCAAGCAGACGCTGGTGAACGCCGAAAGGTTCACCACGCCGGAGCTGAAAGAACTCGAGCGCAAGATCCTCGACGCGGAGGAAAAGATTCTCGACCTGGAGCGGGCGATTTTCGCCGAGGTGCGCTCGTTCACCGCGTCGCATGCTGCGCGGATCCGCGCGACTGCCGTCGCCATCGCCGCCATCGACGTGACCGCCGCGCTGGCCCAGGTCGCCGCGGAGAGCCGCTGGGTGCGGCCGCGGTTTTCAGACAGCGGCGAAATGCGAATCGCCGGAGGACGCCATCCTGTTATCGAGAAGCTGGCCGAACGCGACGCGGAGCGGTTCATTCCCAACGATCTGTATCTCTCCCCGGAGAACTTCATCGCGATCATCACCGGGCCGAACATGGGAGGCAAGTCAACCTATCTCCGGCAGGCGGCGCTGATCGCCATCATGGCGCAAATGGGCTCGTTCGTGCCGGCGGATTCGGCGCTGCTGCCCGTGTTCGACCGCGTGTTCACCCGCATCGGCGCATCGGACAACCTGGCGCGCGGGCGCTCAACCTTCATGGTGGAGATGACCGAGACGGCGGTCATCCTCAACACGGCGACGGAGCGCAGCCTGATTGTTCTGGATGAGATCGGGCGCGGCACGGCGACCTACGACGGGCTGGCCCTCGCGTGGGCGGTGGTCGAGCACATCCACGACCACATTCGCGCCAAGACCCTGTTCGCCACCCACTATCACGAACTGACGGAGCTGGCCGGGCAGATCAACGGCGTGCACAACCTGCGCGTGTCGGTAAAGGAAGCGGGCGATCAGATCATCTTTCTGCGGAAGGTGGAACCCGGCGCGGCCGACCGCAGCTACGGCATCGAGGTGGCCCGGCTGGCGGCGCTGCCGCCCAGCGTGATCGAGCGCGCCCGCGAGGTGCTCCAGTTGCACGAAAAGACCGAGCACGAAGTCACCGAGGAGCTGACGCCGGCATCGCGCCCGTACCCGGTCCAGATCTCCCTGTTCGAACCCGTCAACTACGAAATCGCCGAGAGGATCCGCGGCCTCAAGCTCGACGAACTGAAGCCGATTGAGGCGTTGCAAATACTCGCGGAGCTTCAGGACGAACTGAAGCGCCAGGGTGGCCGCTGATTAGCCATCCAGTTCGAGTTCCTGGTGCTGCATGCCGCCATAGGGATACACGGCCACGCGCACCGTGCCCTTGTGGCGTTCGCGCAGGATCCGGATGACGTCTTCCCACTTGTCCGCGAACGCCGTGGCCCGGGGATAAGTGTCCATCTGCTGGCGGTCCATGTACTGTGAGTAGACGATCAGCGCGCTGTTTCTCGGCAGCCGCGCGTTGCGGCGGCGCTCCGCGATCTGATAATACGTGCTGCCGTTGCGTCCGGCGGTGCGGTTGTTGAGGTAGTGAACCGGGTCGAGCCCCAGCGGATGCTGGATGATGAGCACGCCCGTGCCGCCCTCCCGCACCGAGCGCGCGATCCACCGCTGGGCATGGAACGCCTGCGCGTTCTGCGGATAACCGTTGGTCACCACGATATCGGCGTCCTGGAATGTGGGCGTGCAGTAGTGCTTCGCCGCGACGCGCACGCCGGCATGGTGGGCTTCGACGATGTCTCCGGAAAAGACGTGGGTGGGCTGGAGCTTGTGGTTGTACAGGATCTGGACCGAGAAGTCCACCTTGGCCATCCGGGCCGCTTCGATCATGTCCAGCCGCATCTCGTTCTTGAAAACCTTGAGCGGACCGACCGTGGGGTTGTTCCTCATCAGAACATTGTGGTTGTACTCGACGGTTTCCAGGCACGCCAGTCCCGGCAGAACCGCTTTCGCGCCCCCGCCGTAACCGGCGTCGTTATGGATCTTTATGCCGCTGAGGCAGATTTTGAGGTCGGCGGCAAGAAAGGTTTGGTTTAGCCTCACCCTGTTCTTGAAGCTCGTGACGCCGACCTCACGCACGTTGGCGAACACGTTGTGGTTCACCCAGGGAAACCGGCGCGCGATGTCCTTGCCGAGCTTCGCCTGCACCTCGAGGGCCGTCATGGGACGGTGCGTGGCGAAGGAACCGATAAAGAGGATGTTCTCGTCGGCGATGCCGGCCGCCTTGAGCTGCTCGACCACCCAGGGCGTAACCGCGTATGTCGGCGTAGCGCGCGTGAGGTCGTCGAACGTGATCGCGACGGTCTTCTTGCCTTCGGCGAGCTCACGGAGCGTCTTTGTCCCGATCGGGCGGTCGAGGCGGCGCCGGATCTCGCTGCTGCTCAAGACGGGCGCGTTCCGGCCGCGCATATCCATGACGTTGACTTCCCAGTCCGCCGGGAAGTCGAGGCGCTCGTCGAGGTTGCCGGCGAATTCGTGCGTGGGGATCACGACGGATTTTACGGCCCCCTTCAATGAAGCAACCGTCGTGGGCTGGTACGGGCCGGCCGCCAGCGCCGTGCCGATCAGGGGCACGCCGCCAAGAAAATCCCTGCGGTTCACCTTGGTGGTTCCTCCTCCGCGAGATTCTCCCACACTTTCCGCGAGGCTTGCGGCTGCCGGCTAACAGCGGCAGTTAGGGGTTACTCCACGGCGGCGGACCCTGAAGCGGCGTCGGCCAGCAGGGTGGAATTCGCGTTGAGCGCTGCATCCATCAGAGCTGCCAGTTTCGCGCTTTCCTGTGTGAAGGCGGGCATGTCGCGTTCCGCCAGCCTGCTCGCGCGGGGCGGCCTGAGCCGCTCGAAGTTGATGTACGTCCCGTTTCTTCGCAGGCGGAAATCAAGATGCGGGCCGGTGGAGAGGCCGGTTGAGCCGACCGCTCCGATCCTCTGCCCCTGGTTCACCGACTGGCCGTTTCTGACATAAATGCGCGACAGGTGCAGGTACATGCTTTCGTAACCGTTCGCATGCCGGATGCGCACCATGTTTCCGGAAGCGCCCGAACGCCCGGCAAACGTAACGCGCCCCGAAGCGATGGCCTGAACGGGCGCTCCAAGCGGCGCCGCGTAGTCGATGCCCAGGTGCGGGCGGTAGACCTTCAGCACGGGATGGAATCGCCGCAGCGAAAACCGCGAGCTGATCCTCGCGTCGAATTTCAGCGGCGAGCGCAGGAAGGCCGCCTGCAACGAACGCCCGTCGCGCGAGTAGTAAGCCGCCTTTCCGTCGCCGTCCGAGAACAGATAGCCTTCATAAGTAGTCCCGGAGTTCACATACCTGGCGGCAAGGATCCGGCGGTAAGTGGGCGGCTGGCCGTTGGAGTATTCCTTTTTCTCGACAACGAAACAGAAGGTATCGCCCGGCTCGGGGTCGCTGTAGAAATCGATATCCCAGGCGAAAATGTCAGCAACTTGAATGGCCAGTTCCGGCCGTTCCCCCGTGCGCTCCATGCTGAGAAACAGGGAATCCTGCAGGACGCCGCAGACGGAAACCACGCGGATTTCGCCCGGAATCGTGACCACGGCCGCCTGGAAACCATCGGCGGCGCGCGTAACGCGAAGCTCATGGTCCGGGTCGATGATGTAATCCAGCGACTCGACTTCGCCACTTTCGAAGCGAGTGAGATTCAGCGAGGTGTTGGCGCGAAGCTTTCTGACGTCGAAGACGCTTCTTGCAGCGGATATGATCGCCGTCCGTTCGGCCTCAGCCACGCCGGCGTTATCCAGCAGGGTTTCGAGCGTGTCGCCCCGCTCGATGGTAACGCTCTCTTTCGTAACTCGCGGGGGCTCGGGCGCGGCGGGCGCGGCCTGCTCCACGGTGGGCTTGGCATTCCGCGCATCCGGGCGCGGCCAAAGCCAGGCAGCGGCAGTTCCCATCGCGGCGATCGCCGCGATGGCGATCAGCCCGTTCCTGGTCCAGTTCACCCTTCCCACTTTAGTAAGCTGACCTCCAAATGGCAAGCTGCGGCCCAAATTGCAATCTGGCGCGGGCTAATGAGGTGTTGTAATCTGGGAGACCGAATGACAAGCAAGGAACGAGTTCTGGCAACCTTAAACCACCGCGAGCCGGATCGCGTGCCGATCGATCTTGGCGGCACCAGCGTCACCGGCATCCACATCAGTTGCGTCGCGGCGCTGCGCGACTACTATGGCCTGGAAAAACGGCCCGTGAAGCTGCACGAGCCGTACCAGATGCTCGGCTGGGTGGACGAAGACCTGAAGCAGGCGATGGGCATCGACGTGGAGGGTGTGTTTCCGTACACCACCATGTTCGGCTTCAAGAACGTGAACTGGAAGATGTGGCGCACCGGCTGGGGCCAGGAGATCCTCGTACCCGAGGATTTCCGGACCATCACCGACGAAAACGGCGACACCCTCATCTTCCCCGAAGGCGACACCACCGCGCCTCCCAGCGGGAAAATGCCCAAGGGCTTCTACTTTTTCGACACTATCATCCGGCAGGAACCGATCGACGAGGACCGCCTCAACCCGGAGGACAACCTCGAAGAGTTCACGCCAGTCGCCGAAGATTATCTGGAGCAGCTCTCGCAGGCGGCGCCCGCCGCCGCGGCCACAGGCCGGGCCGTTATCGCCTCATTCGGAGGCACGGCGTTCGGAGACATCGCGCTCGTGCCCGCGCCGTTTCTGAAGTATCCGAAAGGCATCCGCGATATCACCGAGTGGTACATCTCCACGAGCACGCGCCGCGACTACATCCACAAGGTTTTCGCCCGCCAGTGCGAGATTGCCTTGCAAAATCTCGAAAAAATTCACCGCGTGGTGGGGGACTGCGTGGACGTCGTCTTCATCTGCGGCACGGACTTCGGCACCCAGACGTCCTCGTTCTGCTCCGTCGCGACGCTCCGCGAGCTCTACATGCCGTATTACAAGCAGGTCAACGACTGGATCCACAAACATACTAACTGGAAAACGTTTAAGCACTCGTGCGGAGCGGTGGAGAAATTCATCGATACCTTTATTGAGTCGGGGTTCGATATTCTCAACCCGGTGCAGTGCTCCGCCGCGGGCATGGATGCGGCGCACCTGAAGGCGAAGTACGGAGACCGCATCGTGTTCTGGGGCGGTGGCGTGGATACGCAGAAAACGCTGCCCTTCGGCACACCGGAGGAAGTCCGCGCCCAGGTGCTGGAGCGGTGCGAGATTTTCTCGGCCAACGGCGGGTTTGTGTTCAACACGGTGCACAACGTGCAGGCCGGAACGCCGGTTGAGAATATCGTGGCGATGATCGAAGCGGTGCGGGAATTCAATGGTATGAAATCAAGGGGAACCCATGTCTGAGTTGTCCAAGTTATACGAAGCCATTCTTACAGGCGACAGCAAGGCCGCTGTCGCGATTACGAAGGAGGCGCTCGCCGCCGGAACGGACCCGCTGGAGATCGTGAATACCCAGATGGTCCCGGCGATGGACGAGGCCGGCCGGCGTTTTGAGTGCGAGGAGTATTTCGTTCCGGAACTGCTGCTGGCGGCGCGCGCCATGAAAGGCGCCCTTGAGCTGATCCGCCCGCTGCTGGCCGAGCGGGGAACCGAGCCGGCGGGCCGCGTGGTGATCGGCACCGTGAAGGGCGACCTCCACGACATCGGCAAGAACCTCGTAAGTTCGATGCTGGAGGGCGGCGGGTTCGAAGTAATCGACCTCGGCGCGGACGTGGCCCCGGAAAGGTTCGTCGAAGCCGTGCGCGAACGCAACCCGGACCTTGTGTGTCTTTCCGCGCTGCTTACGGTGACCATGCCCTCGATGAAGACCACCATCGATGCGCTCAAGGACGCCGGTCTTCGGGACCGCGTGCGCGTGCTGGTCGGCGGCGCGCCGGTCACGGAGCAATGGGCGCGCGAGATCGGCGCAGACGGTTACGGCCCCAACGCAGCCGCAGCCGTTCCCCTGGCCCGGAAGCTGATCATGAAGTAGGTTAAAAGCAGTGAGCCGCGCCGACCTCGTGGAAGCGATCCGCCAGAAGCGGGCCATTCTGTTTGTGGGCGCCGGCGTCTCCAAGAACGTCGGCGTTCCGACGACCGACGAGATCGTCGCCGAGATCGCCAAGCAGTTGGGTTACGATCCCGAGTGGTTCCGCTCGTTGGGCGACCACCGCACGCTGGCCGAATACTACAGGCTCGTCAAGGGCACGCTCGGCCCGCTGCGGAGCTGGATGGACGTCACCTGGCACCGTGCCGACGTTTCGGTGCGCGAATCCCGCATTCATCGCCTGATCGTCGAGCTGGACTTTCCCGTCGTCTACACGACGAACTATGACCGCTGGCTCGAAAAGGCCTACGACGCTTACGGCAAGCCGTACACCAAGATCGCGCACGTGGGAGACCTGCTCGAAGTGCGCCCCGGTGTCACCCAAATCATTAAGTTCCACGGCGACTTCGACGACGACGCTTCGCTCGTGCTTACCGAATCCAGCTATTATGAACGGCTCAATTTCGAAAGCGCCCTGGACCTCAAGCTGCAATCCGACGTGCTGAGCCGGCCCGTGCTGTTCATCGGCTACAGCCTGTCGGATATCAACATCCGGTATCTGCTGTACAAGCTGCACCGGCTGTGGGAACAGTCCTCCTTCGTCGCACTGCGGCCGAAATCGTATATCTTTCTGAGGGCGGCCAACCCGGTGCAGGAACGCGTGCTGCACGCCCGGGGCATCGAACCGATCATCTCGACATGCGAAGATCCGGGCGAAGGTCTGTTCCAGTTCCTCTCCGAACTGCTGGAAGAGGTGAAGAAGAAATAGGCGGGATTCGAGGCCCGCGCCGGCTGCGAAATTGAGCTACTTCGGGTAGCTGCCCGCGATCTTCATCACGGCGCCGTGCAGCCGGTGGAACCAGGCCGTGTCGCGCAGGAACATGAAAGGGCAGTGGCCGTCCACCACCCGCATACCGTTCTTCCGGCAAAACTCGACGGCCGCCCGGCTGACCGCGCCCGTCCCCACGGCGCGGTACATCCAGATTCGCTTCACGCCGGCGTCAAGGCAATCCTTCGCGATGAAGTTCGTTTTCTCGGCGGGCGTCATAATCAGCACCGCATCCACCGGCGGCTGGATCTCCTGAACGCAGGAGTAGCAGCGCACGCCGTCCAACTCCCGAGCGTTGGGGTTGACCGGAACGGCGTCATAGCCGCGCTTGCGGAGGCTCCGGAACAAGATGCGGTTGAAATTCTTGGGATCGCGGGCGACGCCGACCACGGCGATCCGCTTTTGAGCCAAAAAGTCCTCGATGTCCGCCAGGCTTGCCATAGCCTTCGGATTATAGCGGAACCGTGGAGGCGGTCTGCGCGGAGATTTGCACGAACGCCTCTTCGGTGACTTGTCCCAGTCTTCGATGAACCCGGCGAGCGGCGCTTATTTGCGCCTGGCCTTCACGGCGAACAAGGCGCGCGTAGAGCTCGCCGCCAGACGCCTCACAGCAGCGGTTCCATCGGCAGCGCCAGGGGCGCCTGGGTGAGGAAGTCGAGCTTGGACATCTCCTCGACGGCTTCCCGGATGGCCTGCTCGGAAGTCGGCTCCACGGTGATCACGAAAGGCAGATCGCTCTTGTCGTCGTAGGGCTGCTGGAGCACAGCCTCCAGACTGATCTTCTTCTGCGCAAGGATACCGGCCAGCGTGGCGAGAATGCCGGGCCGGTCCTTGACACGGAAGCGCAGGTAGTAAGCGCGCCGCTGGATCGTGACAGGAACGGGCTTGTACTCGTTCAGGCGCGCGTGAGCGAAAGGCGAAACGCGCTGCGGGCTGCCGTTGCGGATTTCCCGCGCCACCCGCATCAGGTCGCTCACTACGGCCACACCGGTGGGACGCGGGCCGGCGCCGCGCCCGTAATAGAAGGTGTCCTCGCCGTAGTGTCCCTTGACCCAGACGGCGTTGTAGGAACCGCGCACCCCGGCCAGAATGGTCTTGAGCGGGATCAGGGCCGGACGCACCGAGAGAATCAGCCCCTCGGGCGTCTGCCGGGCGGCGCACAGCAGCCGTATGGTGTGGCCCAACTGGCGCGCGTAATCGAAGTCCGTGGGCGTGATGCGCCGGATGCCTTCGACGTAGATGTCCGAAGGGGTGATCTTCGCGCCGAACGCCAGGGCCGACAGGATGGCGAGCTTCGAGCGGGCGTCCAAACCGTCCACGTCGGCGCTCGGGTCGGCTTCGGCGTAGCCCAGGCGCTGCGCCTCGGCCAGCACGGTTTCGAGAGCCGTGCCGTGCTTTTCCACCTCCGTGAGGATGAAGTTGCTGGTGCCGTTGAGGATGCCGTAGACGGCTTCGATGCGATCGCCCGAAATTCCCTCGCGCAGCACCGCGTGGATGGGAATGCCGCCGCAGACACTGGCCTCCATCGCCACATTGACGCCGGCGTTGATGGCGCGGTCCCAAATCTCCGGGCCGCAGGCGGCCATAAGTTCCTTGTTGGCGGTGACTACGGACTTGCCGTTATCGATGGCGGCGTGGATGATCTCCGAGGCGACGGTGGTGCCCCCCACCAGTTCCACCACGATATCGACGTTGGGATCGCTAGTGACTTCCCGCCAGTTGGCGGTGCGCACGACTGGGCCGAGCGCTTCGGGAATCTTCTTCGAATCGATCAGCAGGTCGCAGACGGCGGTGACCTTCAGGGGAAAACCCAGCTTGAGCGCGATCTGATCGGCGTTTTCCGCCAGAATGGTCATGGTGCCGGTGCCGATATTTCCCAACCCCACGATCCCAACGTTGACTTGCCGCATAAGTCGTTATTATGACAGAGCGGCAGCCGGCACGACACCCGCGACGCGCCGCGTGTCGGTATTTGCGGTTGAGAGGCGCCAGAACGCGCGTGAACTACGGCTCGATCCGGGTCCCGAGCACGTCCAGAAACCGCGCGAGCCAGGCCGGGTGAGCGGGCCAGGCAGGGGCGGTCACCAGGTTGCCGTCGGCGTAAGCCTGGTCCATCCCGACTTCGACATACTTACCGCCGGCCAGATTCACCTCCGGGCCGACTGCCGGGTACGCGCTCACGCACTTACCCTTCAGCACGCCGGCAGCGGCGAGCACCTGCGGGCCGTGACAGATAGAGGCGATCGGTTTATTGCGCTCGGCGAAGTGGCGCACGATCTCGATCACCCGCGCGTTCAGCCGGATATACTCGGGAGCGCGCCCACCGGGGATGACCAGCGCGTCGTAGACTTCCGGCTTCACCTGGTCGAAAGTGGCGTTCAAGGCGAAGTTGTGGCCGCGCTTCTCGCTGTACGTCTGGTCGCCTTCGAAATCGTGGATGGAGGTGCGCACCGTGTCACCGGCCTTCTTGCCGGGACATACCGCATCCACCCTGTGCCCGACCATCGTAAGCGCCTGGAAGGGCACCATCACTTCGTAGTCTTCCACGAAGTCGCCCACTAACATCAGAATTCTTTTCGCTGGCATATTTCTCCTGATACCACAGGCTCAGCGCTGGGGGAACCCCATTTCCCCGACGTAAATCTCCTGGAACTCGGCGTCGGAGGCCAGCGAGATGTGCCGCACCCGCGATAGTAGGCCGGTCAGATCCAGCCCGGGGTCGAACAGAGCGAGCTTGGCGCCGAGCAGGGCGGTATTGCCCGCCTGTTTCACTCTTTCGTCCGGGAAGCCGATGAGCCCGATGCGCCGCGCGCTCGCCCGGTTCACATAGTTGCCGAAGGCCCCGGCCAGATACAGCCGCTCGACGTCCCCGGGCGCCGCGCCCAGTTCCTTCAGCACGATCTGGATGCCCGCGGCCACGGCCGCCTTGGCAAGCTGAAGCTCGCGGATATCGCCCTGCGTGAGCGCCACCGGCGGCGCCAGACGAAACGTGCGCTCGCCGTTGGCGAGACGCCCGCTGGGCAGAATCGCGCCGAGTTCCAGTCCCGCCGCCGCGGCGTCCACCAGGCCGCTGCCGCAGATCCCCCGCGGCTCGACGTTTCCGAGCACGCGGCACCGCAGCTCGCCATTCACCGCTTCGACTTCGGCAATCGCCCCGGTCGCGGCCCGCATCCCCATCGAGATCCGCCCGGCTTCGAACGCCGGGCCGGCCGCCGCCGACGCACAGACGATGCGCTCGCGGCTGCCGAACACGATCTCGCCGTTCGTGCCAAGATCGATCAGCCCGATCAGCGCCGCGCTCTCGTGCATTTTCGTCGCGAGAATGCCCGCCAGGATGTCGCTGCCCACAAACCCGCCCAGGCAGGGCAGAAACCGCACCGGAGGGTCGCCCGGGACATCCCAGCCGAGCGCCCGCGCGGGGATCACCTCCAGCCCGCCGCGCTCTGTTTCGAACGGCACGTGCGAGAGCGGCTCGACATCGATGCCGCAGAACAGGTGATGCATCACGGTATTGCCCACGATCGCGATGTCCCGCACCGGGCAATTCCCTGCCCCCGCCGCCGCCAGTTCGGCGATCAGTGTGCCCATGCGCTCCCGGATGAGGCGTGTGAGCGTCTCCGCTCCGCCGGGCGTCAGGCCGAACTGCACCCGGCTCATGATGTCGCTGCCGTGGACTGCCTGGGGGTTCAGCGCCGTCCGCACCGCCAAGACGTGGCCGGTGCTGAGATCGAGCAGTTGCCCGACCAGGGTGGTGGTCCCCAAATCGACGGCAATGGCCAGCCCCTCGCCAGGCGTGAACTCAAAGGTGGAATCGTCGGCCAGGATGGCGGTGTCCCACTGCGCGATTTCGAGCGTCAGGGGAACGTCCGCCCTGGCGTGGCAGGCCAGCCGCCAGCCTTCGGCGAGCTCGCCAGCCGAGAGCAGGGCGGCCTCCTGCGGCGTTACCGGCAGCGCCCCCTCCAGCAGCTTCACCCGGCACCGCTTGCAGCGGCCCCGGCCGCCGCACGGAAACTCCACGCCGTAAGCGAATAGCACATCCTGAAGCGGAGTACCTCGCGGGACCTCAAAGGTTTCTCCAAGCGGCTGGAGCGCGATGCGGACGGTATCACCCGGCATGAGTTTTCATAATAACGATTGCCGCGCCCGGAAACCCGGAACCCCATCCGCCCGGGTGTATAATCTAGGGTGATACCCGGGGAAGGCTAAAATTCCTTCATTTGCATACCCCTTAGGGTTTTCCAGTATACTTGTACAAATACCCCCTGGGCTAAGCTCCATGGCCCCAGGAGTATACACAGAAGACAAACAGACAGTTTAAGGGACACAGGTGAGCATCAGTCAACTAGCCAGATCTATATGTGAATCGCCGACTCTGAAACTAAATGAGACCGCTGCACTGCTCAGGGAGAAAGGCGAACCGGTCATTCACCTCGGCGGCGGCGAACCGAAAAGCCGGGCGCCTATCGACGCAATCATCAGTTGCACAGCGGTGCTCAATACAGGCGAGGTGCGCTACACCCCGCCGGACGGTATCCCGGCTTTGAAAAAGGCGGTGATCCGGTACACAGAAGAGAATTACGGCAAGTTGGTCGGGGCGGAAAACGTGATCGCCTGCAACGGTGCGAAGCAAGCGATCATGGTCGCGCTCTATGCCATTCTCGAGCCCAAGGAAGAGGTGATCTTTCCGGTTCCCTACTGGGTGAGCTATCCGGAAATGGTCAAGCTCGCCGGAGGCGTCCCGGTCCCTGTAGCCGCGGAGGACGGCTCGTTCCACCCCCGAATCGAAGAGATCGCCGAAGCCGTCGGACCCTACACGAAAGCGATCATTATCAACAGCCCGAACAATCCCTCGGGCGTCATGTACTCGGAAGAGTTCATCGCGGATATCGTCGAGTTCTGCGAAAAGAAGAACTTGTACCTGATCATGGACGACACCTACAACCGTCTGATTTTCGACGGTAAGACCCCGACGAACTGCTACAACTACACCAAGGCCGACTGGAAGACGTCAAAGCTCATCCTGATCAACTGTGTTTCCAAGATGTATGCCATGACGGGCTTCCGCATTGGCTGGGCCATCGGCAACGAGGAAGTGATCCGTGCGATGACAAACATCCAGTCGCAGCAGACGTCCGGGCCGTCGGTTCCCGCTCAGTGGGCGGCGGTCGGCGCGCTGAACGGCGTGCAGTCGTCCATACAGGCTTTGCGCACTACGTTGGAGAACAACCGCAACGTGCTGCTCGAGCGCCTGAGAGCCTTTGACGGCGTCAAGGTTACAAAACCGGACGGCACGTTCTATACGTTCCCTGACTTTAGCGCCTACATGAAGGATTCGCAGAAGCTCGCGCGTTTCCTCCTCGAGAAGGTGCGCGTGGTCACCGTTCCAGGAAAGGATTTCGGCATGGAGGGCCACCTCCGGATCAGTTTCTGCGGCACGATCAAGGAGATCACCGAAGGGATCGAGCGCATCAAGTGGGCGCTGGACCCGAATTCGCCGAACGAATTGTATTTGGGTGATCGCAAGCTGGTGAGGGATTGGAAATGAACATCTACGCCGACATCCCGTCTCCTGCGATGAAGCAGGCCACCGAGAACGCCAGCCTGTACGGCGTGAACAATCACGGCCTGACGAATTTACATCGCGTCTACTGGAATCTGCCGACTCCGGCGCTTTACGAAGAGGCCGTTTTCCGCGGCGAGGGCGTCATCGCCCACTGTGGCCCCTTCGTTGTGAATACGGGCAAGCACACCGCCCGGGCAGCCGCCGACAAGTACATTGTCCGCGAGCAGACCACCGAAGATAAGGTTTGGTGGGGGCAGTACAACCGCCCGTTCACGCCGGAAAAGTTCAGCGCCCTGCTGACCCGGCTGCAAGGCTTTCTCCAGGGCCGCGACATCTTCGTGCAGGACTGCTATGCCGGCGCGGACCAGGACGTGCGCATGCCCATCCGCATCATCACCGAGAAGGCATGGCACAGCATGTTTGCGCGCACGATGTTCACCAAGCTGCGCACGATCGAGGAGATGCGGCGGCACGTGCCCGAGTTCACCGTCATCGCGGCGCCGTCCTTCCTGGCGTCTCCGATCGTGGACGGCACCCGGAGCGAGACGTTCATCATCGCCAACTTCGCCGAGCGCCTCGCCATTATTGGCGGTTCGAACTACGGCGGTGAAATCAAGAAGACCATTTTCACCGTCCTCAACTTTCTTCTGCCGCTGGAAGGCGTGCTCCCCATGCACTGCTCGGCCAACGTCGGAGACGACGGGGACGTAGCGATCTTCTTCGGACTTTCCGGAACAGGCAAGACCACGCTTTCGGCCGATCCGCAGCGCCACCTCATCGGTGACGACGAGCACGGCTGGAGCGACAACGGGATTTTCAATTTCGAGAACGGGTGCTACGCGAAGGTGATCCGGCTCTCCGAAGAGGCCGAGCCCCAGATCTACGCCTGCACCCGGCGGTTCGGCACGATTCTCGAGAACGTGGTTTTCGACCCCGCCTCCCGCCGTCTCGACCTCGACGACGACCGCATCACGGAAAATACACGCGGCGTTTACCCGCTCGAGTACATCGAGAACTACTGGCCGGCCAGGCGCGCCGGGCACCCGAGAAACGTCATCTTCCTGACCTGCGACGCCAGCGGGGTGCTGCCGCCGATTGCGCGGCTCACGCCGGACCAGTCGATCTACCACTTCATCTCGGGTTACACCAGCAAGATTGCGGGCACCGAGATCGGACTCGGCACGGAGCCGGAGATTACGTTCAGCCCGTGTTTCGGCGGCCCGTTCATGGTGCATCACCCTTACACCTACGCGGAAATGCTCAAGGCCAGGATTGTGAAGCACGGCGCCACTTGCTGGCTGGTCAACACCGGCTGGACGGGCGGTCCGTTCGGCGTCGGCAAGCGCCTGAGCATCCAGCATACCCGCACGCTGCTGAATAACGCCCTGAGCGGCAAGCTCAACAAGGTAAAGTTCCGCATCGACCCGGTGTTCGGCTTCGAGGTGCCGGAGTTTTGCGAAGGCGTGCCGACAAACATCCTCGACCCGGCAAACACCTGGGGCAGCCGCGAGGAGTATTACCGGAAGTACGATGCCCTGGCGGCCCGTTTCATCGAGAACTTCAAATTGATCAAGGACGGGTGCCCGCCGCACATCGTCGAGGCCGGCCCGAAGCGGCTCACGCACGTTCCGGCGTGAACTGAATAAATTCTTCATTGAAGCGGAAATTGTTTCCCTGCCGGACTGGTCCGTGCGGTTGAACACGCTCAATTTGTGACGGCTGGCCCTGGATTTGCTCTTTAGCTACCTGTATGCCAGCCGAATCACTACAAGAGTTGTTGAGCGAGGAACTGAAGGATCTTTACGACGCCGAGAAGCAGCTTACGAAGGCGCTCCCAAAGATCGCCAAGGCGGCCGACTCGGACCAGATCCGCGCAGCGTTCGAGGAACACCTGGAA
This sequence comes from Acidobacteriota bacterium, assembly GCA_029776225.1. GTDB lineage: Bacteria > Acidobacteriota > Terriglobia > Bryobacterales > Bryobacteraceae > Fen-330. The sequence continues at coordinate 41,117 of JAKOTR010000033.1, forward strand.
GTGACAAAGAGCCAGGTGGCGCGCCTCGAAGAGATTTTCCAGGCGCTCGGAGAGAAACCCAAGAGCCGGCCGTGCAAGGGCATGAAAGGCCTTCTGGACGAAAGCCAGGAACACCTGGAGGAGTACAGCGGCGCCAGGGACCTGATTGACTCCGTCCTGATCGACGGCGGGAAAAAGGTAGAGCATTACGAGATCGCCGGCTACAATTCCGCAATCGAACTGGCCGAGGCTTTGGGGCACAAAGCGGTTTCGCGCCTTCTGCGCCAGACGCTCACGGAAGAGGAGCGGATGGACAAGAAACTCGATCAGCTTGGCGGGCGGCTTCTGAAAAAGATGGTCCGTCAGGCGGCTTAAGCCGCGCGGAGCGTACAAAGGTGAACCCGGGCCGGCCGGAACTGTCGCCGTTTCCGACCGAAACAGTGGAGCGGCCGGTGATGCTCCAGTGGTGGAAGCGGCTGACGTTTCTACACTGGCGCTACGATCCTGCCCTCGTGGCGCGGCTCTTGCCCGAGGGTTTGGAAGTGGACGTGTTTGACGGTTCGGCCTGGGTGGGCCTGACGCCGTTCGTCGCCGAGGTCCGGCCGCCCCTGGCGCCGGCCATGCTGGCGCTGAGGTTTCCCGAAACCAACGTACGCACCTACGTGCGCGCTCCCGACGGCAGCACCGGCGTGTGGTTCTTCTCGCTCGACGCGGCGCGGAAAGTGGCCGTTCTGGGCGCCCGTGCCTTGTACCATCTCCCCTACAAGCTGGCAGCGATGAGCGTGGAGTGCGTTCCCGGGGGCGTGCATTACGTCAGCAGCAGGAGGGAGCCCGGCGATGACGCCTCGGCCGACATTTGGATCGAACCCGACGAGGCGCTGACGCCGGTCGAGTCACACGATCTGGATCACTTCCTTACGGCCCGCTGGCGGCTGTACACTCTCCTCCCGCGTGGTCTCGGCTATGCTCAGGTCGAGCATCCGCCGTGGCCCCTGGCGCGCGCCCGCGTCCGCCGCATCGAGCAGAACCTGGTGACAGCGGCGGGCCTGCCGCCGCCGCAGGGTCCGCCCCTGGTCCACTACTCGCACGGAGTGGAAGTTAAAGTGGGCCGCCCCCGCCTGCTCTAGGACAGGCTAGACCACAGTGCCGAAGATGGCGCCGATGGCTGAGGTCGCGGCCATCGCCAGCGCGCCCCAAAAGCAGACGCGCAGCGCGCCTTTGACCATATCAGCGCCGCCTGCGCGAGCGGCGAGCGCGCCGAGAATAACCAGAAACAGCAGCGTGCTCACCGAGACGAGCGGCATCAGAATCTCCTGCGAGGCAACCGCGGCAACAAGCAGCGGCAAAACTCCTCCGCTGGCGAAAGCGGCGGCGGAAGCAAGCGCTGCCTGAAGCGGACGAGCCCGGAGAGTGTCGGTGATGCCGAGTTCGTCGCGGGCATGCGCGCCCAACGCATCGTGAGCCATGAGCTGGCCGGCTACTTGCCAGGCGAGTTCCGGGTCGAGCCCGCGGGCGACATAGATGGCGGCCAGTTCCCTTTTCTCGCCCTCTCTGTCCTGGCTCAGTTCCCTCCGCTCCAGGTCGAGTTCGGCCTTCTCGCTGTCCGCCTGCGAGTGCACGGAAACGTATTCACCCGCCGCCATCGACATGGCCCCCGCGACCATACCGGCCACCCCGGCTATCAGAACATCGCTCCGGGCTACATCGGCCGCCGCCACCCCAAGCACAAGGCTAGCCGTGGAGACGATGCCGTCGTTCGCCCCCAACACGGCCGCGCGCAGCCATCCCATTCGCTCCGTACGGTGGCGTTCCAGATGCGTTCGCATTTATTCCCGATTATGCGACGTCGGCGGCCTGCGTGGTTCGGAGGCGGCCCGAGGGAGCCAGCGGTGGCGCGAACAGCCTTTGCGCTCCGCTGCGATACTCGCGCAGCAGATGGTAGGTCAGTAGTAACTGGGTAAGCGCCAGGGGATCGCTGTGGCGCGTCTCCCCGCGGTCCTGGTAACTTCCGAACTGGTCGGCCGGGATCCGGCTTACTCCAGGCAACTGCCGCCAGATCATCTCTTCCAGGTGCGCAGTCTGCTCGGGCGTCACACTGCCGTCGATTTCCAGGATGTCGACCGGGCGGCCGGTGTCGCGGGCGAGCGCCAGGCGGATGGCGGAGCTTTCGATCCCGCCGGAACCGCCCGACAGGTCGGGATGGGGGATGGTCGGCCGCAGAATCAGCCGCACGTCCAGGCGCCCGTCGGCCTCCTCCGGAGGCACTCCGGGCGGCGGGCAAAATTGAACCACGATGTCGGCATACTGCCGCTGCGGGCGAATGTAGTCGCGCGAATCGGCTTCCCGCTTTTCCAGCTCGGCGAGCACCTGCTCAACGGAGTAGCCGCGCCTGGCCGTATCGCGGCGGATCTTCCACACTCTGCGGAGATCCTCGGGCGGCTGCAAGTAAACTTTGACGTCGTAAAACTGCCGCATCGCGGGCGTGTAAAATCCGAGCAGCCCTTCAACAATCACAAACTCGGCCGGGTTCACATAGGCGGGCCGGAGAAGGCTCCCGGTCGTGTGGTCGTAAACCGGCTTGAGGATCGGCTGCCCGTAATGGAGGCGCTCCAGGTGCAGTTCGAGAATGTCGAGATAGTTGCAGTCCGGATGAAGCGCGGTGATGTTCATCTCGGCGCGCTGCCGGCGGTCGAACTTGTGATAGTCGTCCGTGCAGACGCGAGTGACGCACTCGGGGCCGAGCAGGTTGGTTAATCCCTGCGTCAGCGTGCTCTTTCCGGCGGCGCTGTCACCCATAATTCCCAGCAGGACCGGTCTTCGTCCCGTCATAGACAAGAACACTCCTTGCGATACGGCGTTCCCTCACGGCTTCGCGCCGGCCTGAAACACTCTGCTCTGGCGAATGTCGGCCGCGTCAAACCGCAACAGCTCCTCTCTACTGACAAGCCCTCCCCGGCGCACCAGGCGGCTGGCCTGCCGCAGCTTCATGCGGTCGATCGCGTTGCGGACGCTTCGCGCGTTGGCGAAATGAGGCTGCGCAATCCGCAATTCCAGGTACTCCCGGAACGCCGCTTTCGACTCTTCGTCGAACGTGTACATCTGCCGGCGGGCCATGAGTTTTGCGATCTCCATCAGTTCGTCGACCGTGTAATCCGGGAAATCCAAATGGTGCGCGATGCGCGAGTGGAGACCGGGATTGGAGTGAAAAAACGCGTCCATCCGCTCCTTGTAGCCGGCCAGGATCACGACGAGGTTGTCCCGCTGGTTCTCCATGAACTGGAGCAGCATCTCGATCGCTTCCTGGCCGTAGTCGCGTTCGTTTTCGGCGCGGTACAGATAATAGGCCTCATCGAGAAACAGCACGCCGCCCGCGGCCTTTTGTAACACCTCTTTCGTTTTCGGCGCGGTGTGGCCCACATACTGGCCGACCAGGTCGCCGCGGCCCGCCACAAGCAGGTGCGGGCGCCGGACGTACCCGAGGCGGTGCAAAATTTCTGCCATGCGCAGCGCCACGCTGGTCTTGCCAGTGCCCGGCCGCCCGGTGAAGCACATGTGCAGCGAAGGCGGCGCCGCTGTTAGCCCCACCCGCTCCCGCAGGCGCTCCACCAGTAGAAGCGCGGCGATCTGCCTGAGCCGGAGCTTCACCGGCGCCAGCCCGATGAGCTCGCGGTCAAGTTCCCCCAACACCTCTTCGACCTTGGACTCCCTGAGCACGGCATCCAGATCCACGGCGGCGGATTGCTGCCCGCTGGTCATGATTTGCCGTACCTTTCACCTTCTGGTTGATCCGCCGCGTAGGGGTGAATCGTGTAGCGTATCGTGCGCCCCTCCGCTTCCTGCCGGTCGAGGCGGAAGCTCTGTTCGACGGCGGGCCGGTTGACGATGAACGACAGAGCGACGGTCTCCCGCCCGCGCGTGGAGTCGTAAGCGTTCACCTTGATGTATTCGTTCGGGTGTGCCTTCCGGCAGGCCTCAATCTCGGTCATGATTGTCTCCGGATCGGCCGTATCGAACATCGGCGCATTCCACATTTCCCAATACGAGTTGCGTGGGTGCGGGCAATCCGTGTACTCGACGTTGATCGCCCAGCCATTGTTCAGGCAATATCCGATCTGCATCCGGATCTGTTCGTCCGTCAGGTCGGGAAGAAACGAAAATGTTCCTTGAGTAAGTCGCATATCTGCTCTTCTTAGTAAGTTGGCGTAACCGCGGGCAAGAAGTCGGCGGTGTCGGTCGATTCGTAATCGAAAGTCACGTTTTTCCAGGTATCCAGCGCGGCGCGCAGGGGAGCACACCAGCGGGCGGCCCTTTCCAGGATTTCCGGGCCTTCATGCAGGACATCGCGGCCTTCGTTGCGCGCCTGGATCATCGCCTCGACGGCCACGCGGTTGGCCGTTGCGCCGGCCTCGATCCCCTGCGGGTGGCCGATCGTGCCGCCGCCGAACTGGAGGACGACGTCTTCACCCAGATAGTGCAGCAACTGGTGCATCTGGCCCGCGTGTATGCCCCCGGAAGCCACAGGCATCACCGCCCGCATGGACGCCCAGTCCTGCTCGAAGAACAAGCCGTGCTCCAGGCGCACCGGGAGGCGCGGCTCGCGCAAGGTGTCGTAAAATCCGCGGACCATCAATGGATCGCCTTCCAGCTTGCCCACCACCGTTCCTGCGTGTAAGTGATCGACTCCGGCCATCCGCATCCACTTACAAATCACCCGGAAGTTCATCCCGTGGGTTTTCTGGCGTGCGTAAGTGGAATTGCCTGCACGATGCAGATGCAGGATGACGTCGTTCTTGCGCGCCCACTTTGCCATCGACTGTATGGCGGTGTAGCCCGCCACGAGGTCGATCATGACGATCACGGAGCCAAGCTGTTTGGCGAAGTCGGCCCGTTCATACATCTCCTCCATCGTGCCGGCCGTGATATTCAAATAGTGCCCTTTTACTTCGCCCGTAGCGGCCGAGGCCCGGTTGACCGCCTCCATGCAGTAGAGATACCGGTCTCGCCAGCGCATGAACGGCTGCGAGTTGATGTTTTCGTCGTCCTTCGTGAAGTCAAGCCCGCCTTTCAAGGCTTCATAGACAACGCGCCCGTAATTCCGGCCCGAAAGCCCCAGCTTGGGCTTTACCGTTGCGCCCAGCACAGGGCGCCCGAACTTATCCAGCCGCTCCCGCTCCACCACGATGCCGGTCGCCGGCCCCTGAAACGTCTTCACGTAAGCGGGAGGAATACGCATATCCTCCAGGCGGAGCGCCTTGATCGCCTTGAACCCGAACACGTTGCCGATGATCGAGGCAGTCAGGTTGGCGATTGAGCCTTCCTCGAACAGGTCGAGATCGTAAGCGATGTAGACGAAGTGCTGCCCCGGTGAATTTGGAACGGCGTCGATACGGTAAGCCTTAGCGCGGTAGACGTCGCAGGCGGTCAGCCGGTCGGTCCAGACCACGGTCCATGTAGCGGTGGAGGACTCGCCCGCGACTGCCGCGGCGGCCTCGACCGGGTCCACTCCTTCCTGAGGCGTGAAGCGGAACAGCGCCAGCACGTCGGTGTCCTTCGGAATGTAGCTGGGATCCCAGTAGCCCATCCTGGCGTACGGAATGACCCCGGCGCCGTAGCGTTCCCTTGCGGTAACGGTGTTGCTCATGTATGCCCCTTGACCCCTCTGCCTACAAGTACAACCTGCGGGGCAGCAAAAGCCAAGGCGGCCGGGACGATTCGGACCGCTCGTCCAAAGGGGCCCATGCGTGCGGCCATCGGAGTTATGCACGCTTTGTAAAGGAGCATGCACTCTTTGTAAACTGTCGCGTTTTCAGGTTTTTTCCGGTCCCGGTTTACCGGTTTCGCGGCGTTCATCAGGTAAAATAGGCACTAGGGGATGCACATCGCAGGCCAACCTGCGTATCGCATCAGAGAGGGCTGGCTGGATCAATGTCTCGCCTGATTAATGTCACCGAACTCATTTTGCGCGATGCCCACCAGAGTCTCCTGGCGACTCGCATGGCGCTCGAGGATCTCGTGCCTGCGTGCGAAATCCTGGACAAAGCCGGTTACTGGTCCATCGAGTGCTGGGGTGGGGCTACTTACGACGCGTGTATCCGGTTTCTGAACGAGGACCCGTGGGAGCGCCTGAGGACGTTCCGCCGGTTAATGCCGAACAGCCGCCTCCAGATGCTGCTCCGCGGCCAGAATCTTCTCGGTTACCGGCACTACGGGGACGAGGTTGTCGAGCGTTTCGTTCAGAAATCGGCCGAAAACGGCATCGACGTATTCCGGATATTCGATGCGCTGAACGATATGCGCAACGTGCGCACGGCCATGGAGGCCGTCCGCAGGAGCGGAAAGCATGCCCAGGGCAGCATCTGCTACACGATCAGTCCGGAGCACACCACCGGACACTTCGTGGAACTCGCATCGCAGCTTGCCGACATGGGCGCCAATTCGATCTGCATCAAGGACATGGCGGGGTTGCTGAAACCCGCGGCGGCGTACGAACTGGTAAGCGCGATCAAGGAAGCGCTCGGGCCGGAAATGCCGGTGCACGTGCATACTCACGCCACCACCGGCGTGACCATGGTGAGCCTGATGAAGGCCGTGGAGGCGGGCGCGGACGCCGTGGACACCTCCATCAGCAGCCTCAGCCTGGGGCCGGGGCATAATCCCACGGAATCCTTCGTCGAGATGCTCGAGGGGACGGGATACCGGACCAACCTCGACATGAAGCGAATTCTGGAGGTCAAGTATTACTTCAACCAGGTGAAACCGCGTTACTCCAGGTTCCTGACCGGCTTCACCGGCGTCGAGACGGAAATCTTCGAGAGCCAGATCCCGGGCGGCATGATCTCCAACATGGAGAACCAATTGAAGCAGCAGGGCGCGGGAGACCGGATCCGCGAAGTCCTCGAAGAGATTCCGCGCGTGCGCAAGGACGCCGGCTATCCTCCCCTGGTCACGCCGTCCAGCCAGATCGTCGGTACGCAGGCCGTGTTCAACGTGCTGATGGGACGCTACAAAGTAATCACCGGTGAGTTCGCCGATCTGATGCTGGGCTACTACGGCGCAACGATCGGCGCAAAGAACCCGGAGGTTGAAGACATCGCGATCAAGCAGGCGAAAAAGCAGCCCATCACGGTGCGGCCCGCGGACCTGATCCCACCGGAGTGGGACCAGTTGCGCGCCGAGGCCATCGCGATCCCCGCTTGCAACGGAACGGACGAGGACGTACTCACTTACGCGATGTTCCCGCAGGTCGCGCCTAAGTTCTTCGCGACGCGGGCGCAAGGTCCGAAGAACCTGAGTAAGGAGCCGGTTCCAACGGAGACCCCCGCGGCTGGTCCGCGCAAGGGTATCACCGAGCCGGTGACTTACATGATTACTTACGAAGGAAAGTCCCATAAAGTAACTGTTGCCCCGGCTGCATGACGGCCGCGGCCCGGAGGACAAACCGCCCATGCCGATGGAGGAAAAAGTTGCCGCGCTGAGGCGCACTCGCGAACGTTTGCTGGAAGGCGGGGGGGCGAAGCGCCTGGAAAAGCAGCGGGCCAGCGGAAAGCTTACGGCGCGCGAGAGAATCGAGCGGCTGGTAGATCCAGGGAGTTTCCAGGAGATCGGGCTGTTTGCCACGCACCGCGCGACACTGTTCGGGATGGCCGGGAAGGAGCTGCCGGCGGACGGCGTGGTGACTGGCGTCGCCACGGTAGACGGCCGTATGATTCACCTGGCGAGCCAGGATTTTACCGTGGCGGGCGGGTCGGCCGGCGAGGTCCACAGCGACAAGGTCGCCGAGATGATGCGGTACTCGCTGAAGACCGGGTCGCCGTTCATCTTCATCAACGATTCCGGCGGCGCGCGCGTGCAGGAAGGTATCGACAGCCTGGCCGGATACGGGCGCGTATTCTACACCAACGTAATGCTCTCCGGAGTCGTGCCCCAGATATCCTTGATTTGCGGGCCATGCGCCGGCGGAGCCGCGTACAGCCCGGCGCTGACGGACTTCATCATCCAGACCAAGGCCGCGCAGATGTTCATCACCGGCCCGTCGGTGATCAAGCAGGTCACCGGCGAGGCGGTGACGCCCGAGCAACTCGGCGGCCCGGCCGCACAAATGACGTACTCCGGCGTGGTGCATTTCACCGCCGAGGACGACGAAGACGCGATCTTCATCTGCAAACGCCTGCTCAGCTTCCTGCCTTCGAACAACCTCGAAGATCCTCCGCGCCTGCCGTTCGAAGAAGAGCCGCATGAGGATCCCTCGCTTGCCGAAGTCGTGCCGGACGATCCGAAAACCGCGTACGACATGCACGAAGTCATCACGCGGGTGCTCGACTTCGGGGATTTCATGGAGGTGCAGCCGGCGTTTGCGGAAAACGCGATCGTTGGTTTCGGGCGGCTGATGGGGCGGCCGGTCGGGGTGGTCGCGAACCAGCCCGCGGTGCTGGCCGGGGCGCTCGACATCAATGCGTCGGATAAATGCGCGCGCTTCATCAGGTTCTGCAACGCATTCAACATTCCGCTGCTTACCTTCGTAGACGTTCCCGGATTTCTGCCGGGAGTACAGCAGGAATACGGTGGCATCATCCGGCACGGAGCGAAGTTGCTGTTTGCCTACTCGGCGGCAACCGTGCCCAAGCTCACGGTAGTGATCCGCAAGGCATACGGCGGAGCTTACCTGGCCATGTGTGCGAAAGACTTGGGCGCGGACCGCGCTGTGGCCTGGCCCACCGCCGAGATCGCCGTGATGGGCGCCGAGGGCGCGGTGGAAGTGGTATTCCGGAAGGAGCTGGCCGAAGCCGCCGACCGGGAAGCAAAGCGCAAGGAGCTGATCGAGCATTACAGGGCGGCGTTCGCGAACCCCTATGTGGCGGGCGCGCGACGCCTCGTGGACGACATCATAGAACCGGCGCAGACGCGGCCGTATCTTGCGGCCGCGCTCGAGGCGCTGCACACGAAACGCGAGTTGAGGCCGCCCAAGAAGCACGGCCTGATACCGTTGTAGGAGGGAGCATTGGAACAGAAAACAAACCGCACACGGACAATGCCCGCGGCGCTTCTCGGGTCGGCCGCGGGCGCGCTCGCAGCGCTGTTCCTGGCGCGACGCAAGACTGCAGAGCCGCGCATCAAGGCGCATCCGCGCAGAGCGCCGGCTATTGCGCCCGCAGCGCCCGTGGAAGAAACCGCGCCGCCGGTTGAAGAGAATTCCGAGGAGATCAGCCCCGAGGTGCTGGCGGTGATCTCGGCTGCTGTCGCCGCGTATCTGGGGAAACCGGCTCGCGTGCGGTCGGTGCGGCAACTCCAGACCACTCCCAGCCTTTGGGCCCAGGCGGGGCGCGTGTCCATCCAGGGCTCACATCAGATCAGGTTATGAAGGGACTGGACTGTGCGGCTGAAAATCACGATTGACGGGAAGGCCTATGAAGTCGACGTGGAGGTGAGCGAGGAGGAGCGGCGCGCGGGCGTTCCGGTGTATTATCCTCCGCGTCCGACGACGGCGCTCCGGAGTGCGCCGGCAACGCCTCCGCCACTTGGCGGCGGGACCGCTCCGGCGCACGACGTGGCCGATGAGAGCAAGGTCTGCCGCGCCCCGGTCGCCGGCATTGTGGTCCGGGTCAACACCCATCCCGGCCAGCAGATCCAGGTGAACGACCCTCTGCTCGTGCTCGAAGCTATGAAGATGGAAACCAACATCACCTCGCCGGTTGCGGGTACGGTGAAGGCGGTCAATGCAAACCTCGGCGACGCCGTGAAGCCCGGGCAAGTGCTGGTCGAATTCGAATGAGGTGAATCCATGGGATCGGCAGAAGACATGGCCGCGGTTCCCGGCTTCTTGTGTATCGATCATGTCGCCATAGCGGTGAAGCCGGGCGAACTGGAAGCGCAGGTGAATGCCTATCGCAAGCTTGGGTTCCGGGAGGTCCATCGCGAGGAAGTGTACGGAGGCGACCAGGTGCGCGAGGTCCTGCTCGCGATCGGAAACGGGCCGAACCTGATCCAGTTGCTCGAGCCGCTTACCGCCGACAGCCCGGTCCAAAAATTGATCGACCGCAACGGCGGGCGCGGCGGATTCGCCCACATCGCATTCCGCGTGCGCAGCGCGCAGGCCGCATTCAATTATATGAAGGAAGCGGGTTTTCAAATCATAGACAAGGCTCCGCGCAAAGGCTCGCGCGGCACGACGGTATTCTTCGTCCATCCAAAGTCGCGTCAGGATGCGCCGTTCGGTTTTCTGATGGAAGTAGTGGAGGACCCGCATGCCGGACAGACTGCTTGACGACTTCCCGCCCGTTACGACAGAGCAATGGATCGATGCCATCCGCCGGGACCTCAAGGGCGCGGACTACGAAAAAAAGCTCATCTGGCGCACCGAAGAAGGCATCGATGTAAAACCGTTCTACCGGAGCGAGGACATTCGGGAGCTGCCGAATCTCGATACCCTGCCGGGCGAATTCCCTTACCTGCGCGGGACGCGACTGTCGAACGCCTGGCGGATCAGAGAACGAATCTTTGCGGGCGACGTGAAGTCGGCTAACGAGAGGGCGCGCAAAGCCGTGGCGGCGGGCGCCGAGGAGATCGCATTCGACTTGCGGAAAATCCGGGTCGAAACCGCCTCCGACTTGTTGTCGCTGGTGGATTCGCTCGACTGCCCGGTACACTTCGAGGCCGGCCCGGCCGGGCTGAACGTGCTCCGCCTGCTCGCCGAAGCCGCCGGGACGTGGCATGGCCTCGCGGGGTCGCTCGATTACGACCCGCACATGAACGGCATCGAAGCGTCCGACGTGGACGCGATGCTGGAGCTTGTCCGGAGCGTGACTTCCCGCGCGCCGACGTTCCGGCCCCTTTCGGTGAACGCGCACCGGTTCCGGGATTCCGGCGGAAGCATCGTGCAGGAACTCGGCTACGCGCTTGCGGCCGGCATCGATTACCTGGGCGGGCTCACCTCCCGCGGATTCAGTGTCGACGACGCGGCGCGTTCGCTCGGCTTCAGCTTCGCCGCAGGGTCGAATTTCTTTTTTGAGATCGCCAAGCTGCGGGCCGCGCGGATGCTGTGGGCGCAGGCGGTGCAGTCGTTCGGGCCGTCGAAGACGGACTCGGCGAAAGCGGCGATTCACGTCCGCGGCTCGCGCTGGAACAAGACCATCTACGATCCGTACGTGAACATCGTGCGCAGCACGACGGAGGCGCTCTCGGCGGTCCTTGGCGGCTGCGATTCCCTGGAGACGCCCCCGTTCGATGAATGCTTCCGCTATCCGGACGACTTCAGCCGGCGGCTGGCGCGCAACACGCAAATCATCATGAAGAAGGAAGCGTGGCTCGACCGTGTTGCCGACCCGGCCGGAGGTTCCTACTACGTGGAAGCGCTCACCGACTCGCTGGCGCGCGCGGCGTGGAAACTGATGCAGGAGGTCGAAAAATCCGGCGGGTTTTCCGAAAACTGGAAGCGCGGATCGATACAGGCCGAGATTGAAAAATCGCGGAAGGCGAAAGAGGACGCGGTGGCGCACAGGCGCACCGCCATCATAGGCACGAATCAGCACCCGGACCCGCACGAGCGCATGCTCGACCGCATCGAGCGCAAGCCCGAGGATGCGATTTCGCCGCGCGCAGCCGAGGTGTTCGAGCGCCTGCGCCTGCGCACGGAACGGCATGCGGCACGCGGCGGGCGCGTCCCGTTCTTCTTGCTGGCCGAGTTCGGCGACCTGAAAATGCGCAGGGCGCGTTCGCAGTTCGCCGCCGGCTTCTTCGAATGCGCCGGGTTCAAAACCGAAACCGCGTCCTTCGCAAACGCGGAGGAAGCGGCAGCCGAAGCGGCAAAGCGCAAGCCGGACGCCGTCGTTCTGTGCAGTTCCGACGAAGAGTATCCGGCCGCCCTGCCCGTTGTGGTTGCAGGCGCCGGCGGCGTACCCGTGATCGTAGCGGGATACCCGAAGGAAACGGTTGAACAACTGCGCCGCGCGGGCGCGGCCGATTTCATACACATCCGCAGCAACGCGGCCGAAACCCTGGCGGCCTGGCAGGCAAGGCTGGGGATTGGGGAATAGCAATGCGGCCGGACTTTTCCAAAATCGACTATCGCCCGCAGGGTGGGAGGCGCGCCGAACTGCCCGCGGGCGGCGAATGGCTGGCGCCCGAACACATCGTCGTGCGGCCCGTCTACACTCCGGAGGATCTGGAGGGGATGCAGCATCTCGAGTACGCGGCCGGCGTGCCCCCGTATCTGCGCGGCCCGTACTCAACGATGTACGCGCTGCGGCCCTGGACCGTGCGTCAGTACGCCGGCTTCTCCACCGCCGAAGAATCCAACGCCTTTTACCGCCGCAACCTCGCAGCCGGCCAGAAGGGCCTCTCAGTGGCGTTCGACCTGGCCACGCACCGCGGCTATGATTCCGACCACGAGCGCGTCACCGGCGACGTGGGCAAAGCCGGCGTGGCGATCGACACCGTCGAGGACATGAAAATCCTGTTCGACGGAATTCCGCTCGATCAGATGTCGGTGTCGATGACCATGAACGGCGCCGTGTTGCCCATCATGGCGTTCTACATCGTGGCGGCCGAGGAGCAGGGCGTGCCCCCGGAAAAACTCAGCGGAACCATCCAGAACGACATTCTCAAGGAGTTCATGGTCCGCAACACGTACATCTACCCGCCGCAGCCCTCCATGCGCATTGTCGGGCAGATCTTCCAGTACTGCGCGCAGAAGATGCCGCGCTTCAACTCGATCAGCGTCAGCGGCTATCACATGCAAGAAGCGGGCGCGACCGCCGATCTGGAACTCGCCTATACGCTTGCGGACGGTTTGGAATATCTGCGCACCGGCCTTGCCGCCGGCCTCGACATCGACAGCTTCGCCCCCCGCATCTCGTTCTTCTGGGACATCGGGATGAACTTCTTCATGGAGATCGCCAAGATGCGCGCCGCGCGCGTGCTGTGGGCGAAGCTCGTCAAGCAGTTCAATCCGCGAAACGAAAAATCGATGGCTTTGCGGACCCACGCGCAGACGTCCGGCTGGAGCCTGACGGCGCAGGATCCCTTCAACAACGTCGTGCGGACATGCATCGAGGCGCTGGCGGCGGCGATGGGCCACACGCAGTCGCTGCACACCAACGCGCTTGACGAAGCGCTCGCGCTGCCGACCGATTTCTCCGCCCGCATCGCACGGAACACCCAACTCGACTTACAAGAGGAAACCGGGATCACGCACGTCATTGACCCGTTCGGCGGGTCGTACTACGTCGAGAGCCTCACGCACGAACTCATGCGGCGCGCCTGGGAACTTATCCAGGAGGTGGAACAGCTCGGCGGGATGACGAAGGCCATCGAAAGAGGGCTGCCGAAAATGCGAATCGAGGAGGCGGCGGCGCGCAAGCAGGCGCGCATCGATTCGGGCAAAGATATTATTGTCGGCGTAAACGCGTTCACCCTCGAATCGGAGCCGCCGCTGGACGTGCGAGTGGTGGACAACACCGCGGTGCGCGAAGCGCAGATCCGGCGGCTGGAGCAGGTGAAGCGGTCACGGAACCCGGAAGAGGTCCGGCAGGCGCTCGACGCGCTCACCAGGGCCGCGGAAACAGGCGAGGTCAATCTGCTCGAAGCCGCCGTGCAGGCCGCCAGGAAGCGCGCCACCCTGGGTGAGATTTCCTCCGCACTGGAAAAAGTCTGGGGCCGGTATCAGGCTTCGACTCACGCCGTGAGTGGAGTGTACGCCTCGGAGATGAAGATGGAAGACAGGTTGAGCCAGGTCCGCGAGATGGCCGACGAGTTCGCCGCCCACGAAGGACGGCGCCCGCGCATTCTCCTCGCCAAAATGGGACAGGACGGGCACGACCGCGGCTACAAAGTGGTTGCGACGGCGTTCGCGGACCTCGGTTTCGACGTGGATATCGGCCCGCTGTTCCAGACCCCGGCCGAGGCGGCGCGCCACGCCATCGAGAGCGATGTTCATGTGCTCGGCGTTTCGTCGCTGGCGGGAAGCCATGACACGCTGGTTCCTCAGGTTATCAACGAGCTGCGAAGGCTCGGGCGCAGTGACATCCTGGTGGTAGTGGGCGGCATCGTCCCGCCGCAGGATTACGCTTTCCTGCGCGAGGCGGGAGTGGCCGGCGTGTACGGCCCGGGAACCGTGATACCGGAGTGCGCCCGCGAGATTCTAGAGATGCTGATGGCTCGCGTGCACGAAGAGAAGGCCTGAGTTGGAAAAGCAAACCGCAGTTCGCGCCGGCCGCAGGCGGCTGTCCGCGCAGGAATACGTCGAGGGAATCCTGAAAGGCGATCGCATCGCGCTGGCGCGCGCCATCACCATTATCGAGAGCCGCCGCGCCGACGACGCCGAGCTGGCGCAGGAAATCCTCGATGCTTGTCTGCCCCACACGGGACGCGCCGTGCGCGTGGGCATCACCGGCGCGCCTGGAGCGGGCAAGAGTACGTTTATCGAGGCGCTCGGAAAGCATCTCACCCGCGAGCGCAAAGAGAAAGTGGCGGTGCTCGCGGTCGATCCCTCCAGCCGCATCTCGCGCGGAAGCATTCTTGGCGACAAGACGCGCATGAGCTCGCTCGCCGGCGATCCGCTGGCGTTCATCCGGCCGTCGCCTTCCGGCGGTTCCCTGGGCGGCGTCGCCCGGCGCACGCGCGAAACCATCCTGTTGTGCGAAGCGGCGGGATTCCCGAACGTGATCGTTGAGACCGTGGGCGTCGGGCAGTCCGAGACCGCCGTGCGGGGCATGGTGGATTTCTTCCTTCTCCTTCTGCTGCCGAACGCCGGTGACGAGTTGCAGGGCCTGAAACGGGGCGTGATGGAGCTGTGCGACCTGATCGCGATCAACAAGGCGGATACGGACCGCCACCGCGCCAGCATCGCGCTTCACGAGTGCCGGAGCGCGCTGCACCTGTTCGCCGCGCAGCCGTGGGGATGGACGCCCCGCGCCGTCCTCTGCTCGGCCGTCACCGGAGAAGGTATCGCCGAAATCTGGGAGGCCGTGCTGGAGCACAGGCGGCTGCTTGAAGACCGCGGGCTGCTCCAGCAACTGCGGCAAGAGCAGTCGCGGGCGTGGCTCCACGATATGATCGAAGAGGCGCTCCTCAATCTGTTCCGCGAGCATCCCCTGGTCCGGCAAAAGCTGCCGGAACTGGAGCGGCAGGTGGCCGAAGGCCGCCTGAGCGCTTTTCACGCGGCGGAACGCCTGCTTGCTTACTACCAGAAAGATCGGATTCCGTAATGAGATTTCAGTTTCCGGCAATGACCGCGGCGGAAGCCGCAGAAATGATTCAGCACGATCAGACGGTCGGGTTCAGCGGGTTCACGCCCGCGGGTGCGCCGAAAGCAATCCCGCTCGCGATCGCGCAGCGCGCAAAGGCGGAACACGAGGCGGGCCGCGATTTCCGCATCGGCGTGCTGACGGGCGCTTCCACGGGCCCCTCGCTCGACGGCGCCCTGGCGGAAGCGCGGGCGATCAGTTTCCGCACACCCTACCAGTCGAACGCGGAGCTTCGCGCCCGGATCAACGAACGCCAGACGCGGTTCTTCGATATGCACCTCTCGCTCATGCCGCAGGCGGTGCGCTATGGCTTCCTCGGCCCCCTGCACTGGGCCGTCATTGAGGCGTGCGATCTCACCTCGGGCGGTGGAGTGGTGCTCACATCGTCAGTCGGCGCGGCGCCCACGTTCTGCTCCAAGGCCGAAAAGATTCTGATCGAGCTGAACCGCTATCACCCTCCAACGCTGCTCGGTATACACGACATTTACGAGCCCGCCGATCCGCCGCACCGGAGGGAGATTCCGATCTACCATCCTTCGGACCGCATCGGCTCGCCGGTCGTCAAGGTGGACCCGTCGAAGATCGTTGGCGTCGTCGAAACGAACCTCGCGGACGAAACCCGCGGCTTCGACCAGCCCACGCCGGTCACCGAGAAAATCGGCGCTCTGGTCGCGGATTTCCTGGCCGCCGAAATGGCCGCGGGGCGCATTCCTCCGCAGTTCCTGCCCATACAGTCAGGTGTGGGAAACATCGCCAACGCGGTGCTCGGAGCGCTCGGCCGGCATCCCGCCATTCCGCCGTTTCAAATGTATACGGAAGTGCTTCAGGACTCCGTCATCCAGCTCATGAAGCAGGAGCGCGTGACCTTCGCCAGCAGTTGCTCGCTCACCTTGAGCCGCGAGGCGATGGGCGAAGTTTACTCGAACCTGGAGTGGTTCCGGCCGCGCATTCTGCTGCGCCCGCAGGAAATCACTAACCATCCGGAAGTGGTCCGGCGGCTCGGCATCATTTCGATTAATACCGCCATCGAAGTCGACCTGTTTGGAAACGTAAACAGCACGCACATCATGGGCCGGCAGATCATGAACGGAATCGGCGGATCGGGCGACTTCACTCGCAACGCCTACATTTCGATCTTCACCTGCCCGTCCACAGCGAAGGGAAACAAGATCAGCACCATCGTGCCGCTGGTCAGCCACGTGGACCACAGCGAGCACTCGGTTCAGGTGATCGCCACGGAATGGGGGATCGCGGACCTGCGCGGGCGCTCACCTTACGAGCGCGCTTTCCTCATCATCAACAACTGTGCGCACCCCGAATTCCGCGACACGCTGCGCGAATACCTGGAGATGGTGGAGACCGGCCACACGCCCCAGACGCTCTGCGCCGCATTCCAGATGCACGAGCAGTTTCACCGCACTGGCGACATGCGCGGAGTCAAGTGGGCGGAAGTTGCAGGCTGAGCTGTCCCCGGCGCTGCCCGCAACCGCAATCCGGCGCGTTTACGAACCGGCGCTTTTCGCGGCCCTGTTAAACATCTGGCCAACCTTGTTGACCAGGCTGCGCGGCTCGCACGGTTTACGGAGGAAAGCGGCGCGGTGGGCCATGCTGGGATGCAGAAAGTAAACATCCTGGCAGTCGGCCGAATGGATCAGGAGCCGGACATAAGGCGAACGAGTGGCGAGGCGCCGCGCAAGCCGCAGTCCATCCATATCGGGCAGAACAAGTTCGGTGATCAGGACGTGAACCGGTCCGCCGAGGGCCTCGCTTGCGGCCAGAGCGTCCATGCCGTCCCGGGCCTGGATCACACGGTATCCGTGCTGCGCAAGCGCGTTCCGCACCGCCATACGGGTGGGCACGTGCGGATCGACCAGCAGAACAGTACGCGCGAAGTTTGATGCGTTTTGGATGCTCATTTTCGGCTCCCCCAGACCGATTTTCGAGTGCAGGTCCTTACCACGAACGTAGCACCGGCACTGCCGGATTGCAAGGCTGCCCGCTCGCGCGCGGCGGGCGTAGATTTGTCTTTCAGATAGCGGCTCCGCCTCCCGCGATTTCCTCTCCGGTTTGCCGGTAGTAGGCATCGAGCGCGCTTCGCGGCAGGGCGTTCCACAGCTTCTCGGCCGCGGCACGCTCCTCGGCCTGAATGTCGCGCGCGAGGCGCTCGGTTTCAACATCCCCAGCCGCTGCCGCCACAATGGTCAGGACTTCGTACATCGCGATCTCCGCGTTCTCAAGCGCGTATGCGGTCACGAGATCCTGCGCCATTCTGCCGCCGGATTCCTGGCCGGCCAGTTGCGCCAGAAAACTTTTCAGTCTGGGTGGCGATCCACCGAGAGCCGCAAGGCGGGCGCTGAGCCGCTCGTGCTGCCGCTTGGTTTCTTCTGCGTGCTGTGCGAGCAACTGCCGCGCCTCCGGCTGATCGCCGGTCCGCGCAAGCGCCCTGAGCTGGCTTTCTATCCTGCGCTCCGCAACGATCGCATCCTGCAGATAGCTGATTATGATGTCCCGCGATGTTTCTCTTCCCATTCGCCCTCCTGGTTACACTTCTAAAATCCGGAGGAGCACGCGCCGCGCCAACGGTTGTTTGCGGCAGACAGGCGACATGCACGCTTCCGGCGCGTAAAGTTTGCACGGTCCGGAGCGGCTGCGGGAACACGGGACACCTCCGCCTCAGGCTGCTAAGATACGTGGATTGAGAATCCTCGACGTCGGCTGTGGGATCAACAAAGCGCCGGGAGCGATCGGCATCGATCGCAACCCCGCCAGCGCCGCCGACGTTCTCTGCGACCTCGATCATTTCCCCTACCCGTTCCGGGACAACAGCTTCGACCGCCTCGAGGCGGTCCACGTCATTGAGCACGTCTCCGACGTCATCCGCACCATGGAGGAGTTCCACCGGCTGGTGCGCCCCGGCGGCCGTATACGCGTGGTCACACCCCACTACACGGATTTCAGCTCGTACTGCGATCCCACGCACCGCTGGCACCTGAACAGCTTCTCGTTCCGCTACTTCGGGGAAAACCACGGCGGATTCGGCTACTACTCTCCAGTCCGGTTCCGCGAGCTTTCGGTCCGCGTCAAGCTGCTCGCGCTGTGGAGAATGCTGGGGTTCGAGTACCTGGTGAACCGCTTCCGGCGCGTGCGATTGTTTTGGGAACACTACGCCTGCTACGTGATTCGCGGTAAGGTGATCGTGTTCGAGATCGAGGTGGTGAAGTGATCGGATGGCTGCTCCGGATGGCTGATTCGGCGCGCCACCGCGCACGGATGCGCCGCTGGGAGAAAACGCAGGCCGCCGGGCGGCGTGGGGAGGACCTGGCGCACCGCTACCTCGAACGGCAAGGCTTCTCGATCGTCGCGCGCAACCACCGCGCGCCGTCCGGGCGGGGCGAGATTGACCTGGTCGCCTGGGAGCGCGATACGCTGGTCTTCGTCGAGGTGAAAACGCGGCACAGCGTGGAATTCGGTGTGCCGGAGCGCAACGTGGATGCGGAAAAGCGCAATGCCCTGCTCCGTGCGGCCCGCGATTATGCACGCCGCGCCGGCGTGCCCTGGGAGCGCGTCCGGTTCGACCTGGTCAGCGTCGTGCTCTCCGATCCACCAGCTTTCACGCACACCCGAGACGCATTCAAAACAGGCCGGGCGCTCTAGATAGACGATATAATTGTCATTCCCCGGTCGCTGCAACAATCATGGAGGTTTCTGTCATTGCCTGAAATTCGAAAAGACCCGGTCACCGGCCGTTGGGTCATCATCGCCACGGACCGCAGCCGGCGTCCCAGCGATTTTTCACGGCAGCCGGTGGTTCTCAAAGGAGGCCGCTTCTGCCCCTTCTGCCCGGGCAACGAACAGAAAACTCCACCGGAAGTGCTGGCTTTCCGGCAGAGCGGCGGCCCGAACGAGCCGGGGTGGACCTTGCGGGTGGTGCCGAACAAGTTCCCCGCTCTGCGGGTCGAAGGCGATTTCGACCGCCAGGGGGAAGGCCTGTACGACAAGATGAACGGCATCGGCGCGCATGAAGTCATCATCGAGACTCCCGACCACAACGCCACGCTGAGCGACATGCCCGAGAAGCGCGTCGAGGACGTCTTTTGGGCGTTGCGCGACCGTTTCCAGGACCTCAAGAAAGACCGGCGGATGCGCTACATCCTCGCCTTCAAGAACCACGGCGAAGCCGCGGGCGCCTCGCTCGAGCACACGCATTCGCAACTGATCGCGCTGCCCGTGGTGCCGCGCCGCGTCCAGGAGGAACTCGAAGGGTCCCGCCGCTACTACGAAATGAAGGAGCGGTGCATTTTCTGCGACATCATGCGGCAGGAAATCAACACCGGCACGCGCGTCGTTCTCGAGACCGACTACTTTCTGGTGATCTGCCCGTATGCCGCCCGGTTCCCGTTCGAGATCTGGATTCTGCCGCGCCGGCATTTCTCCCATTTCGAGCATTCCGACGTGCCCACGTTCCGCAACCTCGGATGGGTGGTGCCCACCGTGCTCAGGGAGATCGACAACGTGCTCGAACGCCCCGCCTACAACGCCATCATCCACACCGCGCCGCTGCAAGACCCCGAGCTGCTCTACTATCACTGGCACATCGAGCTGATTCCGAAGCTCACCAAGGTGGCCGGATTCGAATGGGGCACGGGTTTTTACATCAACCCTACCCCTCCGGAAGAATCGGCAAAGTTTCTGAGGGACGCCGGTCTGGCGTAGCGCACGGTCCCCGGAGCGCCTCGCGGGCACGGTCCGCGGTTTCCAGTCGGCAGTACTCGGAGATTGAGCGGCCTTCGAGGCATATCCCTCCCCCGCGCCTTTCCGCGCGCACGCGGTAAGCGATGCGGGCGCCTCGGTCCGCCAGCAGCCTGTCGAGCGGCCAGTCGGATTCCGCCAGCACCTCAATGTGGCCCTCTTCGTTGATGAGGATCGTCAGGTCCGAGGGCGTCTGCCCGGCGCGCATGGCCGCCTGGGCCGCATCGAAGATTTGGCGCGCGTTCTCCAGGAAGGTGCTCACAGTGGGCTCATCGGCCCGCCAAGAGTGTTTTTGAGGATCTCACCGCTCCTGCGGAGTGGCTCTCAGAGCTTCCCGGACCCTGTTCCGCAGCTCCTGGGGCGTGAACGGCTTTTTGAGAAAGGCAGCGCCCTCGTGGCTTACTCCGTACCGCGCCAGCACGTGCTCGGCATAGCCCGACATGTAGACCACTTTGAGGTCGGGTTGAATCGCCGTGAGCTCCCGCGCGAGTTCGTGGCCGTTCATCTGGGGCATCACCACATCGGTTAGCAGCAGGTCGACTTTTTCGGAAAGCTCCGTGTAGAGCCGCAGCGCATCGCGGCCGTCGCGGGCCGCATGCACGCTATAGCCGTGGGTCTTGAGGACCTGCCGGATCATGTTGCGCAGGCCCGGCTCGTCTTCGGCCAGCAGCACGGTTCCCGATCTTTCCATCCGGTTGGAAGGCTCTTCGGCCTCGCGCGGCGGCTCCGTTTCCGAATCCAGGCCGGGCAAGTAGATGCGGAAGATGGCGCCGCGGCCCGGTTCGCTCCAGATCGCAATGTCGCCCCCGCTCTGTTTCACGATTCCGTAGACTGTGCTCAGCCCCAGGCCTGTACCCTTGCCCAGGCCTTTGGTCGTGAAGAACGGCTCGAAAAGCCGGGACCGCGTTGTCTCGTCCATGCCCTCGCCGGTGTCCGCGACGGTCAGCAGAACATAAGGGCCGGGCCGCAGCTCCGGATGTTCAGTCAGGTCCTGTTCCCGAAGGGTCTCGTTCGACGTCTTGATCGTGAGAACGCCCCCCTGCGGCATCGCGTCGCGCGAGTTGATGGCAAGGTTTACGAGGACCTGCTGGATCTGCCCCGGGTCCGCCCGCACGCTGCGCAAATTGGGGTCGAGCGCCAGCACCAGCTCGATGTCCTCGCCGATAAGCCGCCGCAGCATGCTTTCGGTATCGGTGACGACGCGGTTCAGATTGATGATCGCCGGCCGGATCATCTGCTTCCGGCTGAAGGCCAGCAACTGGTTGGTCAGGCTGGCGGCGCGGTTGCCGGCTTTCAAAATCTCTTCCAGCGGCGGGCGGCGCGGATCGTCGTCCGGCATGCCGTCAAGCAGAAGCTGGCTGAACCCGGTCACCACCGTGAGCAGATTGTTGAAGTCGTGCGCCACGCCTCCCGCCAGACGCCCCACGGCCTCCATTTTCTGGGAGTGCCGGAGCTGCTCTTCGAGATGTCTGCGGTCGGTAATGTCGGCAATCACAGAGATCACGCCGGCTGGATTGCCCGAAGCATCACGCTGGACCGTGTTCCAGAGCGCCACGTCGATGAGCCTGCCATCCTTGCGGCGGCGCTGCCGTTCGATTCCCGACAGCGTTTCGCCCCTTTGGGCCCGCTTCAGGTTCGCGCGGAAGAACTCCTGGTCGTTCTCGGGCACCGCGGGGAACACTTCGCCGAGGACCTCCTGCTCGGTCCAGCCAAACATCCGCTGGGCGGCGAAGTTCCAGCTTTTCACCCTCCCCTCGAAATCCATCGCGATGATTGCCAGGGGCAGCGCTTCGATCAGCGCGCGCAGAGTCTGGTTCGCTTCGCGCAGCCGGTCCTCGGCCTCCTGGCGCTGCGTGATGTCGAGAAAGGAAGAGATGCTGCCTCGCGGCGTCCCGTCGGCGTCGAACAGAGGCGCAGCGGAGGTCAGAAACCCGATGCGGCGGCCGTCCGGAAACACCGTATCGACCTCGACGTTATCGCTTCGGATGCCCTCCGAAGCCGCTTTCCGCATGGGCCACTCATCCGGCGGAAGCTCGCGGCCCCCGCGAAAGAACCTCCAGGGCGGACTTTCCGCCGGAGCGGTTATGGACGCCTTCTCGCCAGCCGGGATCTCCAGCAGACGCGCCAGAGCCGGGTTGATGCGCGCGCGGCTGCATTCGCGGTCGTCGGCGATGGCGATGCCCACCGGGATCAGGTTCAGCAGGGTCTCCAGCTCGGCCACGCGGTCCCGCAGCCGTTGATTGAGCGCGGTGATCTCCCTTTCCGCCCTCCTCGCCTCGGTGACGTCGACCGCCATGACCAGCCGCGCCGGCCTGCCGTTATACACGATCGCGTTGGAATGAACCTCGACCTCGATGATCGTGCCGTCGCTCTTGCGATGCCGCCCCTGGCGTACTCGTGTGCCCCCCGGCTCCGCATCAAGCCACTCCACAAACCCGGCGACCTCATCCTCGGGCCGTATCTGCGCGACAGTCATCGAAAGGAACTGCTCGCGGGAGTAGCCGTAATCCCGTATGGCGGCCTCATTCACTTCCAGAAATTGAAGCGTCCGGGTGTCATAAACCCACATCGGCTGGGGATTTCCGGCAAACAGGATGCGGTACTGGTCAGCGGCCCCTGACGTGTCGCCGCTCGGCGGCGGGAACTGCATCCCATTGAGATGTGAGGGTTTTTCCATCGGATGAGACCCGAGGCCGCACCCGAAATCAGCCCGGTACGGCGAATCAGATCAGCATACCGGAAACAGAGCTGCCCCGCAACGTACTCCGGCAGCTCTGCCAGGCCTGGATGTGAGCGATTTTACTCGCGGCCCACGGGGGCGGACACGGGCTTCTCTTGCGGCGAGACGCCCCGCGATAGCCATCCTTTCTTCCACAGGAGGAGATACACCACCAGCAGGGCGACATATGTCGAGACCCATAGCCAGGGCGTCCACCACGGGATGCCGTCGATACTGAAGTTGGAAACCGGCCAGAGGAACCGGGTGGAGTAATAGCTGTAGCTGTGGGTGGGGATGTCGAGCATGATGTGCAGCAGCCATCCCAGCATCTCGAACAAGACGCGCCGCGCCAGGATGCAGGCGATGCCGAACACCAGCAGGAAAACGAGCACGCTGTGGCCCGTGGGGTAGAGCGGCAGCCCCAGGCGGACGCGTGGCACCAACTGGCCGCTTTGCGCCGCTCCCGCGCCCTCTACCAGCCGGAGAGCGAGCCCCGCGCCGATCATCGGCCCAAACGCCAGCACATCGGGGAACACTCCCCACCAGACCGCCCAGCCGGTGCGCAGCCGGATTCCCCTCGTTCGCTTTGCTGCCACCGCGGCTGCAGCCGTCCACAAGCCATGCGCCACGATCTCCATCTTCGACTCCCCTCTTAGCGCACTGTAGCGCAGAGCGGCAACAGCCGCAGGGGCGCGCTCCCGTTACGGTTGCGGGGCCGGTTCCGCCTGCGGGGCGGGCACGCGGGGCTTGTTCACCCACTCCGTGAGCCAGTCCAGAACGGTCTTGTACCAGAGAACGCTGTTCTGAGGTTTCAAAATCCAGTGGCCCTCGTCGGGGAACACGAGCAGCTTCGAGGGCACTTTTTGCAATTGCAAAGCGGTGAACAGTTGCAGCCCCTGGCCGTAGGGCACGCGGAAATCCAGCTCGCCGTGGATGACCAGCGTCGGAGTGCGGAATTCCTTCGCGTACTTGCTCGGAGAAAACTTCTCGTACACCTCCGGGTTCTCCCATGGCGCGCCGCGAAACTCCCAGAGCGGGAACCACAACTCCTCGGTCTCCCCGAACTTGCTCGCCAGATCGTATACGCCGGCGTGGGAAACGAGCGCCTTGAACCGCTGCGTGTGGCCCAGAATCCAGTTCACCATGTAGCCGCCGTAGGAGCCCCCCGCAGCCGCCATCTTCTCGGGGTCGGCCCACGGCTGCTTCGCGACGTAGTCGGCCACGGCCATGATGTCGTCGAAAGGCTTGCCGCCCCAGTCCGAGTTGATTTCGTCGATGAATTTCTGGCCGTATCCCGTTGATCCCCGCGGATTTGGCATGACAACAACGAAGCCGGCGCCGGCGAACACCTGGGCGTTCCAGCGGTAACTCCAACTCTCGCCCCAGGCGCCCTGCGGGCCGCCGTGGATCAGAAACAGCACCGGATACCGCCTGCCGGCTTGGAAGCCCGGCGGTTTGAGCAGGAAGCTCGAAACGCGGGCCTGGTCCGGGGCTTCCACCGTGAATTCCTCGAACCTGGGAAGATCGTATTCGCTCAGCAGCACGTCGTTGAAATGCGTGAGCTGGCGTTCGGCGCCCCCGCTCGGCGCGGCGAAAATCTCGCTCGGCCGCGAGCCGGTCTGCTGGGTATAGACGAGCGTCTTGCCGTCTGGCGTGAGGCGGATATCATCAATGGTCCTGCTGCCCGAGACGATCGTCAGAGCGCCGCCGCCGGAAACAGGGACCATCTGGGCGCCTTGCCTGCCGCGGTCCTCGAGCGTAAAGAATATGCGTGTGGAATCGGGCGACCAGGTGAAGCTGGTGACCCACCGGTCGGTGCTTTCGGTCAGCGAGGTCAGGTTTCCGGTCGCTCGTTCGAGCACCACGAGCCGCCACCGGTCGCTCTCGTATCCGGGCCGGTATTGCGCGCGCCAAGCCAGATACTTGCCGTCCGGAGAGTAGGCCGGGGAGTTGTCGGCGGCGGGGTTCTGGGTAATTTTGGTCGGCTCGCCGCCCGTAATCGGGACCACGTAGATGTCCGAGTTCGTGCTGACGGCCGGAACCTCATCGGATATGGCAACGTAGGCGACTTCTGCCCCGTCGGGCGAGATGGCGTAATCGTCGGGCCCGCCGAGCGAGAATGGGGGAACGTCGCGGTCGCCCGGAGTGAGGTCCTTCACTTCCCCGCCCGCCGCCGGCACGACGAGCAGGTGGCGGCGCCGCGCCCCCTGCCATTCCGACCAGTGGCGGTAGAGCAGGGTGGTGTAGATGCGGGCTTTGACCTTAGAGTTCTTCTCTTCCTCGAGCCGCTTCGCGTTGCAGGCGTTGTCGGCCCCGCACTCGGGGTACACCTCGCTCGTAAAGAGCAGGTTCGCGCCATCGGGGGAATAGAGTACGCCGCCCGCTCCCGTGGCGAGGTAAGTCACCTGGCGGGGATTCGACCCGTCCGCGTCCATGATCCAAACCTGAGGGGTGCCGCTGCGATCCGAGATGAAGGCGATCCGGCGGGAGTCGGGCGACCAGCGCGGCCGCTCATTCCTGTCGCCGCTATGGGTAATGCGCACCGGAGCGCCGCCGCTCACCGGGACAACGTAGATGTTTGAGGACCTCTTATTCGCGTCGACATCCACCGTCTGGACGGTAAACGCGACGGTGCGGCCGTCGGGCGAAACTTGCGGGTCCGAAACGCGCGCGAGTTTGAGAAGCGCGTCCACGTCGAACGGCTTCTGCGCGCACAGGGGAGCAGCCAACGCAAGAAGTAGAAAAATCAGCGGCATACTGGAATTGTAACGTGTGAGGAGCCGGTTGGCCTGTCTCCCACTGTGCTAGCATAGTGAATTCAACCGACTTTCATGATTCGCGCCTATCGCGGCATTCTGCCCCGAATCGCCGTTTCCGCCTATGTTGATCCCAGCGCCCAGGTCATCGGGGACGTGACCGTCGGGGAGCGCTCGAGCATCTGGCCCAACGTCACCGTGCGCGGCGACGTGCACTACATCCGCATCGGCGACGACACCAGCATACAGGACAACTCCGTGCTTCATGTCGAGCACGACCTGTGGCCGCTGATCATTGGCAACCGGGTAACGGTGGGACACTCGGCTGTCCTCCACGGCTGCGTGATCGAAGATGAGTGCCTGATCGGCATCGGCGCCATCGTCCTGAATGGCGCGCGCGTGGGCACGGGATCGATCATCGCCGCAGGCGCGGTGGTACCCGAAGGAATGCAGGTGCCCCCGCGCAGCATGGTGATGGGGATCCCGGGCAAAGTCCGCCGCGAAGTGACCGACGCCGAACTCGAACGCATCCGCGAAGGCTCCGCCAACTATGTTCGATACCGCCAAGTCTACAAGGATGAAGTAATTTGATTCGCGCTGTGAAAGGAATGCGGGACCTGCTGCCGCCTGCGACCGGCGTGTGGAACTACGTCGAGGACGCGGCGCGGCGGGTATTCCGCTCGTACAATTACCACGAGATTCGCACGCCGGTCCTCGAAGAGACCCAGTTGTTCGCGCGCGGGGTGGGCGAGGAAACCGACATCGTCACGAAGGAGATGTACACCTTCGAAGACCGCGACGGCAGCTCGCTTACGCTGCGTCCCGAGGCGACCGCGTCGGTCATCCGCGCCTACATCGAGCACCGGCTCGACCAGCGGCCCGGGGTTCAAAAACTTTACTACATAGGGCCGATGTTCCGCCGCGAACGGCCGCAAAAGGGCCGTTATCGGCAGTTCTTTCAGATCGGCGCGGAGGCGATCGGATCCGAGTCGCCGTTTCTCGACGCCGAGGTGATCGAGATGGTGGTGGAGCTGTTCCGCGCCATCCGCCTCGAGGGATTCAAGCTGCTGCTCAACTCGGTGGGCTGCCCGGAGTGCCGCAAAGCATTTTCCGCCAAACTGCGTGAGGAGCTGGCCAAGGTGGCGCCTTCGCTGTGCGCCGATTGCCGCCGCCGCGCGGAAACCAATCCGCTGCGCGTGCTTGACTGCAAGGTCCCGGAGGATCAGCCCATCATCGACGCGCTGCCGTCGATCCTCGACCACCTCTGCGAGGGTTGCCGCACGCACTTCGATGCCGTGCAGCGGTATCTGACGGACCGCGCCATCGAGTTCGAAATCCGGCCGCGGCTGGTTCGCGGGCTGGATTACTATACGCGCACGACATTCGAGGTGGTGCACGGCGCGCTCGGCGCGCAGAACTCCGTGATGGGCGGCGGGCGGTATGATGGACTGGCTGAAGCGTTGGGGTCGAAGATCCATTCGCCGGGCATCGGCTTTTCGATCGGCGAAGACCGGCTCGTGATGAGCCTGGAGGAGAGCCGCAAAGCGGAGTTCACGCCGGAACTGGACGTCTTCATCGCTCCGCTGGGCGAGCCTGCGCTGCGGGAATGCGCGATTGTGGCGCGCGAGTTGCGGCGGAGCGGCCTGGCGGTCGAGATCGCTCCCGAGGGGCGGCTGAAACGCGCGATGGAACTGGCGAACAAGCTGGCGGCCCGCTTCGCACTCATCGTGGGCGAGGACGAGATCGCATCCGGGAAGTATACTTTGAAGAACATGGCCTCCGGAGAGCAGCAAAGCGTTGCAATGGAAGAGTTGTTGAGGGTGGTACGTGGCTGAAAACTGTGTGCCTCTTGATTTCTTGGGCGATCTGCGCCGCACGCATACCTGCGGCGAACTGCGCGCATCCCATGCCGGCTCGCGCGCGCTGCTGATGGGGTGGGTCCACCGGCGGCGCGACCTCGGCGGGGTGATCTTCGTGCACCTGCGGGACCGCGACGGCGTGACGCAGGTGGTGTTTCGTGAGGATACGGAGAAGACAGTCCACCAGAAGGCGGAACTTCTGCGTTCGGAGTACGTGATCGCGGTGGAAGGCGAGGTGACATTGCGCACGCCCGACACCGTGAATCCGAATATCGAGACCGGCGAGGTGGAGCTGGTCGCGGACAAGCTCTGGATCCTGAACGATTCGCGCACGCCGCCGTTCCCGATGGAGGACACGGTGGACGTCTCCGAGGACGTCCGGCTGAAATACCGTTACGTCGATCTCCGCCGGCCGCTCATGCAGCGGAATATCATGCTGCGCGCAAAGGCCTCCTTTGCGGCGCGGGAGTTCCTTTCTTCGCAGGGGTTTCTGGAAATCGAGACGCCCTACATGACCAGCTCGACGCCCGAGGGCGCGCGCGACTTCCTCGTACCCAGCCGCATTCAGCCGGGTTGCTTCTATGCTTTGCCGCAATCGCCGCAAATCTTCAAGCAACTGCTGATGGTGAGCGGGTTCGAAAAATACTTCCAGATCGTGCGCTGCTTCCGCGACGAAGACCTGCGCGCCGACCGCCAGCCCGAGTTCACACAGATCGACCTCGAGATGTCGTTCGTGCGGCAGGAGGACATCATGGAGGTCATCGAGCCCCTGGTGCAGGCAATCTGCCGCACGGCGGGATATGAACTCCAGCTTCCGTTCCCGCGCATGACTTACGAGCAGGCGATGCGTAGCTACGGCAGCGACAAGCCTGACCTGCGGCTGCCGCCGTTCTACACGGTCGAGGATCTGTTCCCCGGCGCGATGTTGACCGGAGAGGGCCTTCCCCTGGTGGCCATCGTTATACCCAAGGCCGGCGGCATCAGCCGCAAGGAACGCGACGAATGGAAAGCCTTCGGAGCCGAGCGCGGGCTGCGCGTTTACGACGACGTGAAGCGCCTGGACCGCGACTATCCCGGCCCGATGGCCGAAGTGCGGGCGCGCACCGGGGCATGTCCCGAGGACCTGCTGCTGCTGGCAGGATGGACCGGACCGGCGCCGGCGCACCGCCCCGAGCACGCCGTGTTGCAGGCGTGCGGCCAACTGCGGTTGCAGGCCGGGCAGAAGTACAACGACAAGCACAAGCTCCTCGATCCTCGCGACTTGCGCTTTGCCTGGGTGATGGATTTCCCCATGTTCGAGTGGAACGAGGAGGAGGGCCGCTGGGAAGCCGCTCACCATCCCTTCACCTCGGTGCATGATGAGGACCTGGACAAGCTCAGCGTAGACCCGGAGGCATGCCGCGCCAAGTCCTACGACCTGGTGCTCAATGGCGTCGAACTCGGCTCGGGCTCGATCCGCATCCACCGGCGCGACGTGCAGGCCAAGGTTTTCCAGGCTCTCGGACTCAGCGACGAGGACGCCCGCGTGCGCTTCGGCCACTTGCTGGAAGCTCTGGAATACGGCGCGCCTCCGCACGGCGGCATCGCCCTGGGGCTCGACCGCCTGGTGATGATCCTGTCGGGCGAAAACTCGATCCGGGACGTGATTCCGTTCCCGAAGACGGCGAAAGGCACGGACTTGATGTGCGGCGCTCCCTCCCCCGTGTCCGAACAGCAACTGCGGGAATTGGGGATCGCTTTGCGGAGACGGTAGGGAATACGCCGGCGGCGCTGGCGGCCTCGCCTTGTGATTCGCGAGGCCATAAGCTGAGAGTATGCGGATTGCCATTCTCTCCGACATACACGACAACGTCTGGAAACTCGCGGGCGCGCTGGAGGCGGCCGCCGACGCCGGCGCGCTCATCTGCTGCGGCGACCTCTGTTCCCCGTTCATCGTGCACCAGATGGCGCGGGCGTTCTCCAACCCCATCCACATCGTTTTCGGAAACAACGACGGCGACCGGTTCCGGATCGCACTCAACGCGCGCAACTACGCGCACGTGCGAGTGCACGGGGAGTTCTTCCAGGGAGAGTTTGACGGCAAGCGCTTCGCCGTGCACCACTTCGACAACGTCGGGCGGGAAATAGCCCGTTCCGGCGAGTTCGACGTGGTGTGCTTCGGGCACAACCATGTTTACGAGGTGTGCCGCATTGGACGCACCCTGGCCATCAACCCGGGCCCGCTGATGGGCGCTACGTTCGCGCCCGACGGCACGAGGACGGACGTCGCGTCAACCTTCGTGATCTACGACACGGCGGCGGACTCCGCTATACGAAACGAGGTCCGGTAGTCCCGGCGTCACACTAAAGTATGCTCTTGCTCGCCGCCGCCCTCCTGTTAGCGATGCCCGCGCCGGCTCAGAAGCCCGCGGCCCGCGAAACCAGGCCCGCCACGGAGATGGCCTGGCCCATCGAGAGCATCACGATTACAGGCAATCGTGAGTACTCGCGCGAGCAGATCCTGGCGGCTGCGGGAATCAGGCAAGGCCAGATGGTCCGCCCGCCGGACCTCGAAGCCGCACAGAAACGCCTGCTGGACACGGGGGTATTCGAGGAAGTCGCCGTCCGGTTCGAGCCCGCCGCCAGTGGCAAAGGCTACGCCGTCTCTTTCGAAGTCTCCGAAGCCGGCCCCTTCTTTCCCGTGCGGTTCGAAGATCTTCCCGCCTCAGAGGAGGAGCTGGTGAAGGTGCTCAAGCAGTCCGACCCGTTCTTCGGCCCCCGAATCCCCGCCACCGAGGCGATCGTCAACCGCTATGCCCGGGTCATTGAAAATCACCTGGCGGGCAAGGACAAGGTTGTGGGCAGGCTGGCGCCGGACGAGGCCGGCCAGTTGGCGGTGGTGTTCCGCTCCGCAAGGCCGCTGCCCGCCGTCTCCCGCGTCCGCTTCACCGGCAATGAGGTGCTGCCCTCCAGCGCGCTCGAAAACGCGATCAACGCCGTCGCCATCGGCCTTCCCTACACGGAAAAACAGTTCCGGAAACTATTGGACGCCAATGTCCGCCCGCTGTACGAGGCCCGGGGGCGCGTCCGCGTCTCATTCCCCGAGATTCAGCAGGAAAATGACCCGGCGGTCAAGGGCGTGGTGCTCACCGTCAAAGTGGTCGAAGGCCCGAGTTACTCGCTCGGCGAGTTCACGGTGGACGGGACGGGCATTCCCCGGGAGGAACTGCTCAAGGCGGAGAACCTCAAGAAGGGCGACGTCTTCAACATCAAGCAGCTGCAGGCCGCTGTGGAGCAAATCGAGAGGCGACTTCGGCGCGAGGGCTTCATGCAGGTAAAATCCACCCAGGAGCGGCGCATCGACGACGAGGCGAAAACGGTGGACCTGGCCGTCCACGTGACCGAAGGGCCCCGCTACCGTTTCGGCCGCCTCGCGATCGAAGGGCTGGACGTGATCACCGAGCCGGCGATCCGCAAGATGTGGGGCATGAAGCCCGGCGACCCGTTCAACGCCGATTATCCCGATTACTTTCTCCGCCGCGTGAAAGAAGACGGCGTGCTGGACAACCTCGGCGAGACCAAGGCCGTCGTGAAGGTTGACGAGGCCGCCAAGACTGCAGATGTCACTCTCATCTTCCGCGGAGAACCCGCCCCGAAGCCCAAGCCATCCAGGTTCTAAACGTCCGGAAACACGCGGCAGTCATGCTATCGTGAAAAAGTTGTGTCCGATTCGCCGCTGAACGTTCGTCTGGAGCAATACGAGGGCCCCCTCGATCTGCTGCTTGATCTGATCCGCAAGCAGAAGATCGACATCTGGGACATTCCTATCGCGAAGATCACGGCCCAGTACCTGGAGTACCTCGACCGCGCGGCCGCTCTGGACATAGAACTCGGCGCGGAGTTCATATTCATGGCCGCCACCCTGATCCACATCAAGTCGCGGATGCTGCTTCCGAGGGATCCAGAACTCGAAAAGATGTCGCCGGAGGAAGACCCGCGGCGAGAGCTGGTGGAAAGGCTGCTCGAACACGAACGGTTCAAGAACGCCGCTGAGATGCTCCAGCAGAAGCGGCTGATCGAGGAAAACGTCTGGTCGAACCCCCAGATTCAGAAATTCCTTCCCGACGACGAGGGACCGGAACTGGCGGTGACGCTCATCGACCTCGTAAAAACGTTCGAGCAGGTGCTCGAAAGGGCGAAGAACCGGCCGGTCTATCAACTGAATCACGAGGACGTTACCGTCCCGGACATGGTCCGCTACCTGAGATCGCTGTTCAAGAGCAAGCCGCGGAACGAGCGGCTGTCGGTTGTCCAGCTTTTTGAACAGCAGCGCAGCCGGCGCGCGATGATCTGCCTGTTTCTGGCCATCCTGGAGATGGTCAAACTCCAGGCACTCGTTCTGGTGCAAAAGGATCCGTTCGGGGAAATCATGCTCAGGGCGCACAAACGGTTCGACGAAATCTTCACCGACGAAACAATCGCCGCCATCAATGAGGGTTACAGCTAGTACACGCTGATCCGCGGGCCCGCTAGCCGCCGGCTGCGGCAAAATAAAAGCTAACACTAACGCCAGGAGACGAATGGAAGAAGCAGGAAAGAAGCCAGAGAATGCGTCCGCCGCGACCACGGAATTGACGGCGCCGGAAGCCGCCGCGGAAGAGAGCCGGTCTCTGTCCGAGTCATCCGAGACGGCGGCTAGGGAGGAGCCCGCCCAGACGGAGCACGCCGAAGTGGCCGTTGTGGAGCTTGCCCAGGCGGAGCAGGCCGAACCAACGGCCGTGGAGCCCACAAAGGCGGAGCAGACCCAAGCGGACCAGGTTCAGGCGGACCAAACTGAAGCGGCGGTCGTGGAACCCGCAGAGGCGGAGCAGGCCGAAGCGGCCGCCGTAGAGCTCGCACAGGCGGACCAAGCCGAACCAACAGCCGTGGAGTCGGCCGAGGCGGAGCAAAGCGAAGCGGACCAGATTCAGGCAGATCAAGCCGAGCCGCCGGCCGTGGAAACCGCCGAGGCGGACCGGGCCGAAGCGGCGGCTGTCGAGGAATTGGCCCAGACGGATCAGGCCGAAGTGACCGCCGTAGAGCCCGCACAGGCGGACCAGGCCGAAGCAGAGCAAGTTCAGGCGGACCAAACCGAGGCGGCCGCCGCCGAAAGTACCGGCGATACGGAAGCAGCCGCGGCCGACAAGCTTCCCGGACTCTTTGAAGACCAGGCCCCCGCCGCCGAGGACGATGCGGAGCTTAAGGCCGTGGTCGAAGCCATCGTCTATGTGGCCGAGGAGCCAGTCCCGGCCGCGCAGATCGCCGCCGCGATTCAAAGGCCCGAAAAGGACGTCAGGCGTGTGTTGAGCGAACTCATGGCCGAGTATGCGGGCCCCGCCCACGGCATCACGATCCGCGAGGTGGCCGGGGGTTTTCAGATGGCCACGAAGCCCGAGCACCACGAGACGATCCGCGCCTTTGTGAAGAGTCTCAAGCCGCCGCTCAAGCTGTCGCTGCCCGCCCTGGAAACTCTGGCCGTGATCGCCTACAAGCAACCCATCACCGCCCCCGAGATCATGGAAATCCGCGGCGTCCAGGGCACGGGCGTGCTAAAAACCCTGCTGGACCGCAAGCTCATTCAGACCTGCGGCCGCAAGAACGTCATTGGCCGGCCGATTCTGTACAAGACAACCAAGGAATTTCTGGTCCAGTTCGGCCTGAAGGACCTCTCCGAACTTCCCACGTTGAAGGAGTTCGAAGAACTCCGGCGGCTCGCGGTTGACGAGCCCGAAACCCCGGAGACTCAACCGCAGTCCGCAACCGCGCAGACTCAACCGGAACCGGAAACGGCGCAGGCTGAACCGAAGCCCGAAACCGCGGAGACTCAAGCGGAACCCGAAACTGCGCCAAGCGAACCGAAGACCGGGACCTCTGAGGCTCAACCCGAGCCTGAAGCCGCGGAGAGTGAACCGGCGCCCGAAGCTGCGCAGACTCAACCGGAACCCGAAGCTGCACAGACCGAACCGGAGCCTGAGGCCTCGGAGACTGCATCGGAGCCCGAGACCGCGGAGAGTCAACCGAAGCCTGAAGGCTCCGAAACTGAGCCGGAGCCTGAGACCGCGCAGGCTCAACCGCAGCCTGAAACGGCGGAGACTGAGCCGGAACGCGAAACCGTGCAGGCCGAACCCGAACCTGAAACCGCGGCGACTGAACCGGAGCCCGACACTGCGGAGGCTGAACCGCAGTCCGTAACCGCGGAAACTCAACCGGGGTCTGAAGACGCGGCGGCCGAACCCGAAAAAACTCCCGAACCAGCGGCGAATCCGGATGCCTGAAGAGCGGCTCCAAAAAATCCTTGCCCGCGCCGGCATAGCCAGCCGGCGGCACGCCGAGCAGTACATCGTCGACGGAAGGGTCACCGTCAACGGGAAAATCGTCACCGAACTCGGCACGAAGGCGGACCCCGAGCGCGATCACATCAAGGTGGATGGGAAGCTGATCCGCCTGCCGAAGCGGATGGTCTATCTTGCGTTCAACAAGCCGAAGGGCGTGGTCACCACCGCTTCCGATCCGCAGGGGCGTCCCACGGTCCTCGATTTCGTAAAGGGAATCAAGGAGCGCGTGTTCCCCGTAGGCCGTCTGGACTACGCAAGCGAGGGGCTGTTGCTGCTCACCAATGATGGCGAGTTCGCAAACCGCGTCATGTCGGCGTCCACGCACCTCCCCAAGACGTACCTCGTGAAGGTGAACGGCAGGCTCACGCCGGAGCAGGAAGAGCGGTTCCGGGCCGGCGTTCCGCTGCACGGCAGAAGGACAGCCCCGGCCGGGCTCCGCCTCATCAAGCCCGCCCAGAACCCCTGGTACGAGGTAACGATCATTGAGGGCCGGCACCATCAGATCCGCGAGATGTTCAAACATTTCGGCAGACTGGTCGAAAAGATCAAGCGCGTTAAAATCGGATTTCTGGAGCTAGGCCCCTTGCAGCCCGGCCAGTGCCGTCCCCTCACGGCTGCTGAGATCGGGCGCTTTCGAAGGATACTGAAATTGGGCGAAGCGAAAGATGACAAGCATCCCTGAGATCCTGCAAGGAGCACGAACAATCGCCGTGGTGGGCCTGTCGAGCAAGCGCGCCCGCCCCAGTTACGGCGTCTCAGAGTACATGCAGCGGGCGGGTTACCGGATCATCCCGGTGAACCCGAATGAAACCGAGGTGCTAAACGAGCGGGCATACCCGGATTTGGATTCGATCCCCGAACCGGTTGATATCGTCAATATCTTCCGGCGATCGGAATTCGTCCCGGAAATTGTGGACGCGGCGATTCGCATTCGCGCCAAGGTGATCTGGATGCAGGAGGGAGTCGTTCACGAAGCCGCGGCAGAAAAGGCGCGGCAAGCCGGCCTTACCGTGGTGATGGACCGCTGTATTCTGAAGGAGCACAGAAAGATCTGAAGCGCTGCCGCAAGTTCCGCGGCGGTGGCGGCTTACTTCTTCTTGATCGTCTCGCCTTTGCGCAGCAGGGTGGGCTTTCGCTTCTTTTCCTCGGCTGCTTTCGCTTCTCTGGCCCTCTTTTCTTCCACGTCCTTCGGCTGCATCAACGCTTCCCGCTCTTTCTCCTCCCGGGCTTCCCGCGCCAGGACCTCCTCGGTGCGCTTTCCGAGATCTTCGGCGGCGGCCTCCAGGCTGTCGCGGGTGGTGTCGATGGCCGTGGCGAGGGCGAACTCGTAGCGGCTCATGTCCTTCGGTTTGCTCTCGTTGATCTTCTCGAGCACGGCCAGCATCTGTTTTTCGGCTTCGCTGACCGCCTTCATGCCCGCGCTGATGTCGAGATTCTTCCGCAAAGCGTCGTCGGCCACCGTGTCAATGGCGTCGATAATCTCGGTGTACTGCTCGAGGAGTTCGTGCACCATGACGGCGCGTCCCGGCTTGTCCTCCTTGAGAAGCGACTGGATCTGGTCAAGCCTCTGGCGGGCGAACTGGGTGTACAGCCTGAGGCGGTCGTTCGGCTCTTGCGCCTCGCGTATCCGTTCGATTTCGTAGGTGGTGAGAAAATCGCGCTGCGCGAGCGCCGGCAGCGAAACGGCCATGAAAAAGGCCATCAAAAGTCGGAGCATACTAGTCCTTCTTGCCGCTCATGATGCCCGCCAGCAAATCGTCATGGATTTTTTGAATCGACTCGCTGATCCTGTCGATGCTGTCGCGGTCGAGCGCGCTCATCTGTTCGCGGAAGTCGGCGAGCCGTTTCAGCAGCTCGCGGGTCCTGATCTCGGCCCTTTTGAAATGCTTGGGGCTTCTACTCGGGTCCTTGCCGGTTTCCTTCAAGGAGTCGTAAGCCAGCTGAACCGATTCCTTGATCTCATCCAGAAATGCGACGGTCTGGGCCAGGTCTCCCTTTTCCAGATAGGCGTCGCGGGCGTGCTTGAACGCTTCCTGGGCGTTTTTGAGGGCTTTGTCGGCGCGTTTTTCAAGATTGCGTTCGGTTTTGATGGACGCAAGGTCCGCTCGCAATGGAATGGCCAGAACGCAACAGCAAACCGCGGTTGTCAGCCAGCTCCAAGCGATCATCTCCTCAGCTCCCTTTCGATAATACGCACTCTCTGGCGCGCTTTGAATTCCTCGTTCGGGTTCTGCCCGTTGTCCGTGGCGAGAAATTTCTGATAGCTGGCCAGGGCGCCCTTCAAATCACGCATCTTATCCAGCATGATCGCGCGCAGGAAGTGGTGAACGGACCGCTCGGCCCCCAGCTCGCGAATCCGGTCCAGCGCCGCCAGGGCCTTGGGATAGTCCTCCAGCAAAATGAGCATGGCCGAGAGCTCGTTCCACCCTTCCACCGAATCGGGCCGCCCCTGGACCACGCGATAAAACTCGCGGGCGGCTTCCGCAAATTTGCGCTGGTCTCGCAGCTCGCGGCCGTAGGCCAGCCTCAGATCCAGGTTGTCCGGATCCGCGTCAACGGCCTGCTGGAGAAGGGGCAGCTCCTTATCGGGTTGCTTGGTGTCGCGATAAGCCTGGGCCAGGGCCAGCCGGTTGGCGGAGGTGGGGGCCTTCTGCACCGCCCACTCCAGATGCGGAATCGCTTCGGCCGCCTTGCCCGTCTCGATCAGCAGATGACCCAGCCGCTCCCGAGCGGCAATGTTCTCCGGAAACTCGCGATACACCGCGATGGCCTCGGCCGCCTGCCCATTCTTTTCGTACAGCGGCCCCAGTTCCAGCAGCGCCTCCTTCAGCGTGGGATCGAGTTCAGCGGCTCTGCGGAAGTGCGCCTCCGCCTCCTTGAGCTGATTGTTGCGGGCGCTCGACCGCGCCAGTCCCAGCGCGGCCGGGGCTGACTTCGGGTCAAGTTCGGCAGCCGCCCCGTAAGCCTTCGCTGCCCGCGCGAAGTCGCCGGTGTCGAAAAGCGCGTCGGCCAGGTAGAGCCGCGGCCTGAATTCTTTCGGACGAGCCTCGGCGGCGGCCTCCAGGTACGGGATGGCCTCAGCGGCCTTCTTCATTCGGAGCAGCACCATCCCCAGATTTAGCTGGGCTTCATAGAGCCCGGGCTTGAGCTCCAAAACCTTCTTGTAACCGGCGACCGCCGGCTCGTCCTTCCCGGCAAGGCTGTACGCGAGGGCAAGGTTGAACTGGATGGCGTAATCGTCCGGAGCAGCCTGGGCGGCCTTCTCCAGATGCTGGGCCGCCAGCTCGTACTTCTCCTCTTCGAGAGCCTTGAGCCCTTCCGCCGCAAAATCCTGGCTTTGGAGTAGCAGCCACAGGGCAGCCGCGGCCCGCAACCACATGCCCCCATTGTAGCCCCTGCTCTGTCGAACTCGGGCGGATTAACACAGGATCCGCCCGATGACTGCGGCCGGAACTACGGCAGGGAGCTTCGCCCCATCAGGTACGCATCGACGCTGCGCGCCGCTTTGCGGCCTTCGGAGATCGCCCAGACTACCAGCGACTGGCCGCGGCGCATGTCTCCGGCAGCGAACACTCCCGGCACCGAAGTCATGTAGGTCGCGTCGGTTGCGACGTTGCCGCGCGCATCCAGTTGCACACCCAGTTCTTCGAGCATTCCGCCCCTCGCCGGCCCGGTGAAGCCCATGGCCAGCAGAACCAGGTCAACTTCCAGCACGAACTCGGTTCCGGGCACCGGCTCGAACGCCGGCGGCGGGCCGACGCGAACCGCGTGAAGCTGCGTCACATTGCCGTTGGCGTCCCCGGTGAACTTGATTGTCGCCACCGACCACTCGCGTATCCCGCCTTCCTCGTGCGAGCTCTCCACCCGCAGTTGCAGCGGCCAGAGCGGCCACGGCGTTTGGGGCGCCCGCTGCTCGGGCGGCATGGGCATGATCTCGAGCTGGTGAACCGAAACGGCTTTCTGCCGGTGGCAGGTACCCAGGCAATCCGCGCCGGTGTCGCCGCCGCCGATGATCGCGACGCGCTTGCCCGTGGCCAGGATTTCCTCGTGCGGCGGAATGGGATCGCCGGCCACGCGGCGGTTCTGCTGCGCCAGAAACTCCATCGCGAAGTGGATGCCCTTCAGTTCGCGGCCCGGCACTTTGAGGTCGCGCGGGCTCTCCGCTCCGCCCGCCAGCAGAATGGCGTCGAACTCCGCACGCAGCCGCGATGCCGGGATGTTGCCGCCCACGTGCGAGTTGGGGCGGAACATCACACCTTCGGCCTCCATCTGCCTGAGGCGGCGGTCGAGGACGCGCTTCTCCATCTTGAAATCGGGAATGCCGTACCGGAGCAGCCCGCCGATGCGGTCCGCCTTCTCAAACACCGTGACGGTGTGGCCCGCCCGGTTTAGCTGCTGCGCGGCGGCCAGGCCCGCCGGACCGGAACCCACCACGGCGATCTTCTTTCCAGTGCGCGTCCGCGGCGGTTCCGCAACGACCCAACCCTCGTCAAACGCGTGCTCGATGATCGATTTTTCGATCTGCTTGATGGTCACCGGCGGCTCGTTGATCCCCAGCACGCACGCCGCTTCGCACGGCGCGGGGCAGACCCGCCCGGTAAACTCCGGGAAATTGTTCGTGGAGTGCAGCACGCGGATCGCGTCTTTCCACCGGTCGCGGTAGACGAGGTCGTTCCAGTCCGGAATGATGTTGTTCAGCGGGCATCCGGTGTGGCAGAAGGGCACGCCGCAATCCATGCAGCGCGCTCCCTGTGTCCGCACCTTGTCCTCGGGGAACTCCTCGTAGATTTCGAAGTAGTCGTTGATGCGCTCGGCGACGGGCCGCCGCCGAGGCAACTCCCGTTTGTACTCCAGGAATCCAGTAGGTTTACCCATGCACCACCTGCCTTGCCGCCGTTGCGGGCGTCGCCAGGGGCAATGCCGGCGCGGCTGCGCGCGGGATGCCCAGCACCCGCTTGTACTCGTGGGGGAATACCTTCACGAACCTCGGCAGCATTTCCTCCCAGTTCATGAGGATCCATTCGGCCCGCGGGCTGCCCGTAAGCTCCAGGTGGCGGCTGATGAGGTTCTTCAGCAGCCCGGTATCCGCCGGATCCTCTAACGGGTCGAGATCGACGCTGGCGCGGTTGCAGCGCACTGAGGAGAACTCGCCCGTTTCGTCAAGCACGTAAGCGATGCCTCCCGTCATGCCCGCCGCGAAATTGCGGCCGGTCGGGCCGAGCACGACCACCAGGCCCTTGGTCATGTACTCGCAGCCGTGGTCGCCCACGGCCTCCACCACCGCGGTCGCTCCGGAGTTGCGCACCGCAAACCGCTCGCCCGCCATCCCGCTGAAGAACGCCTCGCCGCCGGTAGCGCCGTAGAGCACGACGTTTCCAACCAGCATGTTCTCCTCGGGGCGGAAGGTAGAGTTCTTCGGCGGGTAGATGATGAGCCTGCCGCCTGAAAGCCCCTTTCCGGTGTAGTCGTTGGCGTCGCCCTCGAGCGTCAGCGTCACGCCTTTGGCGAGAAACGCCCCGAAACTCTGGCCGGCCGAGCCCGTGAAGTGGAACCGGATGGTGTCGTCGGGCAGTCCCGCCGAGCCGTAGCGCCGGGCCACTTCGCCGCTGAGCATCGCGCCGACCGTCCGGTGCACGTTGCGGATCGGGAACCGGCCCTCGACCGGCGTGCCGTTTTCGATCGCTGCGCGCGCGTGCTCGATCAGCTTGTGGTCGAGCGCCTGCTCAAGGCCGTGGTCCTGGCGGGTAGTGCAGCGGCGCGCCACGCGCCCCGGAACCGGCGGGCTGTAAAGGATAGAGGAGAAGTCCAGACCCCGGGCTTTCCAGTGATCGGCGGCGCCGGCCATCTCCAGCCGGTCCACCCGGCCGATCGCCTCCTCCAGCGTGCGGAAACCAAGCTTCGCCAGCCATTCCCGCACTTCCTCGGCGACGAAGAAGAAGTAGTTGATGACGTGCTCCGGCGTGCCCTGAAACTTCGCCCGCAACTCGGGGTTCTGCGTCGCGATCCCCACCGGGCACGTGTTCAGATGGCACTTGCGCATCATGATGCAGCCCATCGAGACAAGCGGCGCGGTGGAGAAGCCGAATTCCTCGGCGCCCAGCAGCGCGGCAATAATCACGTCGCGGCCGGTCTGAAGCTTGCCGTCGGTCTGCAGCCGGACGCGGCTGCGCAGGTCGTTCATCACCAGAACCTGCTGCGTTTCGGCCAGCCCGAGCTCCCAGGGCACGCCCGAGTGCTTGATGGAGGTGAGCGGAGAAGCGCCCGTGCCGCCGTCGTGCCCGCTGATGAGGATAACGTCGGCGTGCGCCTTCGCCACGCCGGCCGCCACGATGCCCACTCCCACCTCGGCCACCAACTTCACCGAGATGCGCGCCTGCGGGTTGACGTTCTTGAGGTCGTAGATCAACTGCGCGAGGTCCTCGATGGAATAGATGTCGTGGTGCGGGGGCGGCGAAATGAGCTGCACGCCTGGAATCGAGTGGCGCACGCGCGCGATGATCGCGTCCACCTTGTGGCCGGGAAGCTGGCCGCCCTCTCCGGGCTTGGCGCCTTGCGCGATCTTGATCTGGAGCTCGTCCGCGTTGACCAGGTAGTTCGTGGTGACGCCGAAGCGTCCCGAGGCCACCTGCTTGATCGAACTCCGCCGCGAATCGCGAAACCGCTCCTCGTCTTCCCCGCCCTCGCCCGTGTTCGAACGCGCGCCAATGCGGTTCATGGCGATCGCCAGCGTCTCGTGCGCCTCCTTGCTGATCGAGCCGAACGACATCGCTCCGGTGGCGAAGCGCTTGACGATCTCCGATGCGGGTTCCACCTCCTCCAGCGGAATGGGCCGCGGATTGGTGCGGATCCGCATCAGCCCCCGCAGCGTGCAGAGGTTCTGATTCTGGTTGTTAATCAGCTCGCTGAATTCCTGGTAGGTCTTATAACTCGACTGCCGCACCGCGTGCTGGAGCTTGCTGATGGTCTGGGGGTTGAACAGATGATACTCGCCGTTCACCCGATGGTGATAGCTGCCGCCCACCGCCAGTTCCGTTTCCGACTCCGAAGGCTCGCGGAACGCGTAATCGTGCCTCATCTTCGCTTCGCGCGCCAGCACGTCCACCCCCACGCCCTCGATCCGCGAGGCTGTGCCAGTGAAGTACTTCTCCACCAGCGAACGGTTAAGGCCGATCGCCTCGAAGATCTGCGCGCCGCGGTAGCTTTGCAGCGTCGAGATGCCCATCTTTGAGATGACTTTCAGCAGGCCCTTGTTGATGGCTTTCTTGTAATTGCGCAGCGCGATATCGAAGGTGATCTCCGGCGGGAACAGGCCGCGGCGGTGCATGTCCTCCAGCGTCCCGATAGCCAAATACGGATTGACCGCGCTGGCCCCATAGCCAATCAGCAGCGCGAAATGCATTACCTCGCGCGGCTCGCCGGATTCCACGATCAGCGCCACCTGCGTGCGCGTCTCCTCCCGGATCAGGTGATTGTGAACCGCGGAAAGCGCGAGCAGGCTGGGGATTGGCGCGTAATCCTTGTCGATGCCGCGGTCGGAAAGAATCAACAGCGAGTAGCCGCTCTTGATGGCCAGGGAAGCCCGGCGGCACAGGCCCTCCAATGCGCGCTCGAGTTCCTTTTCGCCTCCCTCCACCCGGTAAAGAGTGGGCAGCGTCGTGGCCAGGAAGTCGCCCCAGGAAACCCGCCGTATCTTTTCCAGGTCGTAGTTCGTCAGAATCGGATGCTCGAGTTTCAGCGTGTGGCAGTGCAGCGGCGTTTCATCCAGGATGTTGCGCTCGTTCCCGATGAAACTCGCGAGCGACATCACCAGTTCCTCGCGGATCGGGTCGATGGGCGGGTTCGTAACCTGTGCGAAGAGCTGCTTGAAGTAGTTGAACAGCAGTTGCGGTCTGTCGGAGAGGCACGCCAGCGGGGTGTCCGTTCCCATCGAACCCACGGGCTCCTCGCCGTTCACCGCCATCGGCGTGAGAATCACCCGCAGGTCTTCGTCGGTGTAACCGAACGCGCGCTGCCGCACCAGCAACTGGTCGAATTCGGTGGGATGCCAGCGCCTGGGCGCGGGCAAATCGTTCAGCGTGATCTGGTTCTGCCGGAGCCACTCCCCATAGGGCCGGCGTGACGCCAGGCGCGCCTTGATCTCCTCGTCGGGAATGATGCGGCCTTCTTCAATGTCCACCAGGAACATGCGCCCGGGTTGCAGCCGCCCCTTCGACCGCACCTCCTCGGGTTTCACCGGAAGCACGCCGGTTTCAGAGGCGAGGATCACCAGGTCGTCGTGCGTCACCAGATAGCGCGCCGGACGCAGGCCGTTGCGGTCGAGCGTGGCCCCGATCACGCGGCCGTCGGTGAACGCGATCGCCGCGGGGCCGTCCCAGGGCTCCATCAACGATGCGTGGTACTCGTAGAAATCCCGCTTCTCCTGCGGCATCGAGGGGTCGCCCGCCCACGCCTCCGGGATCAGCATGCTCATCACGTGCGGCAGGCTCCGGCCCGCCAGCGTGAGCAGCTCCACCACGTTGTCCAGCGTGGCCGAGTCGCTGCCTCCCGGCGTGCAGATCGGAAACAGCTTCTTGATGTCGTCGCCGAACAGCGGCGAGGCCAGTACCGACTGCCGCGCGTGCATCCAGTTCACGTTTCCGCGCAGCGTGTTGATCTCCCCGTTGTGGCACAGGTAGCGGAACGGGTGCGCCAGTTGCCAGGTCGGGAAGGTGTTCGTGGAGAAGCGCTGGTGAACCAGGCACAGCGCGCTGACCACTTCGGGGTCCGAGAGTTCCTTGTAAAAATTCGCAATCTGAGGCGCCAGCAGCAGACCCTTGTAGACGATCGTCCGCGACGACAACGAAGGGATATAGAAAAACCCTTTGCCGCGGATGTCCGAGGCGGCGATCTCCGCTTCGACCCGCTTTCTGACGACGTAGAGCTTGCGCTCGAGCGCGTCCTGATCCATTCCGGGCGCGCGCTGTATGAACACCTGCTCTATATAAGGCTGCGAGGCGCGCGCGATGCGGCCGATGGCATTCGCGTTGATCGGCGTGTCGCGCCAGCCGAGCATCGTCAAGCCTTCCTCGCGCACAATGCGCTCCAGAATGCCTTCGCAGATCAGCCGCTCGTGCTTCTCCACGGGCAGGAAGACCATGCCCACCCCGTACTCGCCCGGGTTGGGCAGTGAAAAGCCGAACTTGGCGCACTCGCGGGCGAAGAAGGCGTGCGGGACTTGAATGAGCACGCCGGCGCCGTCACCCGTTTCCGGATCGCAGCCGCAGGCGCCGCGATGGGTCAGGTTCACGAGGATCTGAATGCCCTTTGTGATGATGTCGTGCGACTTCCGTCCCTTAATGTCGGCCACAAAGCCTATGCCGCAGGCGTCGCGTTCACGGCTGGGATCGTACAGCCCCTGCGGAGCGGGTAGACCTATAGAAACCCTTTGTTCGCTCATAGTTGAAACCACTCACCCCGCGAAGGAGGTGTGTACTCTGCGCCCCATCGGCTTAAGCCAATGAACACACCAGAGTTACCAGTCAGCATAACGGATGTTTGGATATAAGTCAATTGGAAATTGACACATTTGCAACATTAGTTTATCTAATGTTTTAAAAATAAGTTGATCTTATGTTATAGTGGATTCTAGATGTGAATTTCGAACATCAACGTCTTTTTCGCGATATCGTCCAGTCGCGCAGCATCAGCCGCGGCGCAGCCATGAACGGCATCAGCCAGTCGGCGGCCAGCCAGCACATCCGCGAACTGGAGAACAGGTTGGGAGCGCCCCTGCTGGACCGCTCAAGCCGGCCGTTTACCCTCACCCCGGCCGGGCGCCTCTACGCCGACCTCTGCCGGGACGTGCTCCGCCGCTACGAGGAATTCGAGATCGCCCTCGAAGCCCTGAAAACCGAGGTG
The DNA here is from genome assembly GCA_029776225.1 of Acidobacteriota bacterium. Classification (GTDB taxonomy): domain Bacteria; phylum Acidobacteriota; class Terriglobia; order Bryobacterales; family Bryobacteraceae; genus Fen-330. Next base: position 84,668 of record JAKOTR010000033.1, read on the forward strand.
GAGGGCGTCGTGCGCGTTGCATCCATCTATTCCATCGGGCTCTCGGAGATGACCTTCCTCAAAGAAGAGTTCGCCCGCCGCTATCCCTCCGCGCACCTGAACGTCGAATATCTTCGGCCCGAGAAGGTTTATGAGGCGGTGCTGGATGACCGTGCGGACCTCGGGTTGCTCAGCTACGCCACGCCCTCCCGGGAACTGGTCGCGATCCCCTGGCGTCAGGAGCGGATGGTGCTCGCCGCCTCCCCGTCGCATCCGCTGGCGCGCAAATCGAGCGTTCAGCCGGAGGAACTCGCCGGCGTGGATTTCGTTGCCTTCGATGAGGACCTGCCCATCTGCCGCGAAATCAATCGTTTTCTGAAGAGCCGCGGCATCGAAGTGAATCGCACCATGCACTTCGACAACATCCAGATGATCATCCAGGCCGTTGTCCTGGGCGCCGGCGTGAGCATCCTGCCCCAGCGCTCATTGACCGCCGAAATCAAGCTCGGCCGCCTGGTGGGCATTCCCATCGAGGCGGAGCTGGTGCGCCCGCTCGGGATCATCCACCGCAAGCGCAAGAAGTTCAACAAGGCGGCGGCGTTGTTTCTGGAGCTCCTTCAGGAGCAGCCGGCAGCGGAAATGCAACCGGCGTAATCGGATTTCCGGCCGAACCTTACCGCATCCCGTCTCGTCACACTAACAAGCGCCCCTTTGGAGTGCGCTTCCTATGAGGCTATTGACACCATTTGTATTGCTGGCCGCAGCCGCAGCATTCGCCCAGGTCCCTGAAGGCAGGTTCGAGCGTACGCTGCGCGTATCCGGACCCGTGCGCCTGGATTTGATCACCGATTCCGGCGGAATCTCGGTCGCGCGCGGAGAACCGGGGACCGTGCAGATCCGCGGAATTCTGAACGGCCGCGGCGGGGCGGACCCCGGCGAAGTCGAGCGGCGAATCCGGGCCCTGGAACAGAATCCCCCGATAGAGCAGACCGGGAACACGATTCGCGTCGGACACGTGGAAAGCAAGAAGCTGCTGAAAGGCGTCTCGATGCGTCTTGAAGTTTTGGCGCCTCCCGACAGCAGCCTCGTTGCCCGAGCCGATTCGGGCAAAATCCGGGTCGAGGGAATTGAGGGGCCGGTTGATGCCGAGGCCGATTCCGGAGGCATTGTGGCAGCCGGCATCGGCTCGAAAGTGCGAGCCGTAACCGATTCCGGCGGCATCGAAATCCGCCGCGTCAGCGGGCCGGTGTTTGCGCGCGCGGATTCGGGCGGGATCGAAGCGCTCGAGGTCGCCGGCGCCATCGACGTGGAAACCGATTCCGGCGGCGTCCGTGTTTCGCAGACCACTCCCGCCCCTGTTCGCGTGGAAGTGGACTCCGGAAGCGCCGAGGTGAGACTCGCCCCGAATGCAGGCTACACCCTCCTCGCAAGGTCGGACAACGGGCGCATTGACACGGAGCTCACGGTTCGCAGAACCACGTCTAGAAATCGCGTCGAAGGCACGATCCGCGGCGGTGGACCGCGGGTAGACATAGAGGTGGATTCCGGAAACGTTCGGATCGAGTAAGCGCCGAAGCCGGCACGCTGCTGCACCCCCACGGCCGCGGCGCGCCTCTGGAAGGCGGACCTGGACCGGCTGGCCGCCTGAAGCCGGAACCGGCGGCTAGTCGAACACCACCGTCTTGTTGCCGTACACCAGAATGCGGTGTTCGAGGTGCCACCGCACGGCGCGCGACAACACCACGCGCTCCAGGTCGCGTCCTTTTTGTATCAGGTCCTTTAACTGATCCCGGTGCGAGACGCGGATCACGTCCTGCTCGATGATCGGCCCGTCGTCCAGGATCTCGGTTACGTAATGGCTGGTGGCCCCGATCAGTTTCACCCCGCGCTGGAAGGCGGCATGATACGGGCGCGCGCCGCTGAAAGCCGGCAGGAACGAGTGGTGGACGTTGATGATGCGCTGGGGATACCTGGCGACGAAGCCCGGCGAGAGCACCTGCATGTAACGCGCCAGCACGATCAGGTCCACCCCGCACTTTTCGAGCAGCTCCAGTTGCCGGCACTCGGCCTCGGCCTTCTTGTCTTTTTCGACCGGCACGTGATGGAACGGGATGCCGTGGAACGCGGCCAGCGGGGCTGCATCGGGATGATTGCTGATGATCAGCGGAATGTCGCAGGCAAGCTCGCCCGTCTGGTGGCGGTGCAGCAGATCCATCAGGCAGTGCAGGTAACGGGAAACGAAGATCGCCACTCTGGGCCGCACGCCGGAGTACTCCACCCGCCAGCGCATCTCGAAGCGCTCCGCAACCGGCTCGAAGGCGGCCGGCAGTTCTTCGGCGGGAAGGTCGAAGTCATCCAGCGACCATTCCACGCGCATGAAGAACAGTCCCAGGTCGTTATCCTGGTGCTGGTCGGCGTGCAGAATGTTGGCCCCGTGCTCGTAAAGGAAATTGGCGATGGCGGCGACAATTCCTTTCCGGTCCGGGCAATCGATTAGTAATATGGCTGTGTTCGCGATAACACCAGTTTACATCGGAGGGCGCCTACAGCATCAACAGCGCGACCCCGGCCGCGACAAACGCCGCCCCGATCCAGCGCATCCTTTCGATGCGCTCCTTCAGGATCAGCCTGGCCAGGGCGGTTTCAACCAGGTAGGTGGCGGCCGTAGCGGGGATGGCAAAACTCAAGTCCGTGATGGAGAGTAAGGCCAGCAGGGAAAAGAAGGAAACCGTCATGGCGGCGATTCCGCCCAGCACAAACCGGTTCCGCAGAACAGTTGCCACCAGCCGCCCGACCGCGCGCGGGTTGAACTCCCGCACCTCGCCGTGGCGCCTCATCCCGGCGGCGTTCAGCAAGTCCGCTGTGGCGTTGCCCGCCAGAATCAGTCCCAGCAGCAGCCATCTCATCGGCCGGCGCCGGCCTCCTGGGCCGCCTTCCGCGGTGTCGTACAGAGTTTTGTGCGCCCTACCAGAGCCGCCCCGATGGTGATCAATCCGATCCCCGCCCAGCGCGTGAGTTCGATCTCTTCATCGAGAAAAACCCGGCCCATGATGGCGGTGCCCACGTAGCTGACAGAAGTCACCGGCATCACATAGCTCAGGTCCGCCCGGCTGAGCAGCGACAACTGCGCGAGGAAGGCCAGAATCAGCACGCACACCCCGGCGCCCACCCAGGGGTTGAGAATTCCGGCAAGGAAAGCGGGAAGCGAGGTGGTGAGCAAGGCGCCCAAATCGTTCATTCCCTGGCTGAGTGAAAAATTCCCAAAAACATTGCCCAGAACCACGGCCGCAACCAGTGCGCTGGTCCGGACTCCGCCTCGGGGCACAGCAGACTGCATCCTATTCCATGGTAAACCGCGAACGGCGGGCCGTTGCACGGCGGCGCGGGACGCCGGGCGAACTCAGCTACTACGGCTCGCTCCGGCGCCCGAGGCGCGGGCGCGCTCGATCTCGGCGTTGATCTCCGCGCCCACCAGAATCGCAATGCCACCGATGTAAAGCCAGAGCAGCAGAATGATTACGCCGCCCAAAGAGCCGTAGGTCAGGTGGTAGTGGTTCGCGTACCGCAAGTAGAAGCGGAACCCGAGCGACGCCGCAAGCCAGAGCAGCACGGCTGCCTGGGCGCCCGGCGACATCCATTCCCACTTCGGGCGCTTGCGGTACGGCGCGAAGCGGTAAAGAAGGTTGACGCCGATCAACACGAAGAAAACCGCCACCGGCCACCGCCCGACCTTCCAGGCCACCTCGAACGCTCTCTGGTATCCGAACCAGCCGGCCAGGGCCGCTCCCAGCTTGCCGCCGCCAAGGATCAGCGTCTGGGAAATCACCGTGAAAACGGAAAGAGCGACGGTCAACCCGATTGCGATCAGCCGCACTTTCCACCACGGCCGCTCATCCTTAACGTCGTAAGCTCTGTTCAGGCCCGCCGTGAGCGCCGCCATGCCCTTGGACGCCGCCCAGAGCGTCCCGATCAGACCGATCGAGAGTTTGCCCCTGCCCGCACCCGAAGAGATTTCCAGCAGCGTCTCCCGGATCAGCCGGAACGCCGAGACCGGCGCCACCCTCCGGAAGTATCCCAACAGGCTGTCCCTCAGCTCGTCGCTCTGGGCGAAATATCCGAACAGGGTAGTCAGGAACAGCAGCAGCGGAAACAGCGCGAGCAGAAAATAAAACGAAAGCTGGGCGGCCTGCCCGAGGACGTCGTCCGCGCCCACTTCGTGCCAGACCCGCTTCAGCAGCTCCTTCCAGCTCAGACCGCCGAATTTCCGGACACCGGACATGGTCTTCTCCCTCCCGGCGCGCCCGGCGGAGGACTACCACAGGCGGACGATGTCCTCATCCGGGTGATCGAGCGCGAGCAGAAGCAGTACGGCATCCTCGACGTGCCGGGTCACGAGAAAGTTCTGCTTGACGTGCTGGTATCCATTTTCGCCCATAACGCGCCGGAGCTCAGGATTGCCGAGCAGTTCCAGAGCGCGATAGGCCGCGCCTTCCGGCGAGTGCACCAGGTACCCCGTCACGCCGTTGATCACCTGAAGCTTGATGCCGCCCACCGCGCCGCCGATCACGGGCTTTCTCTTCCACAGCGCCTCGCTGACCGTCAGCCCAAAGCCTTCGCGGATCGACTTCTGAAACACGATGGTGGACCCGCGCACCAGCGCATTGATGGCCAGGTCGCTGAACGGCGGGAGCTCCAGCACGTGGATATCGGGGTCGCCCGCCGCCTCTTCGCGGACCTGCTGCAAGACCTCTTCGCCTTCCGGGTCGTCGGTCGCCCCGCCGCCCGCCAGCACGAGCTGGCAGTCGAACCGCTTTCGCACCATCCGGTAAGCGGCGATGACCCCGAGCGGATCCTTAAACCGGTCGAACCGGGAAATCTGGGTGAGGATCGGCCGCCTGGGATCGATTCCGAACCGCTCGAGCGTGCACCGGATCTCTTCCTCGTCCAGTTCGCGGTTCTTGTCGCTGAGCGGATCGATCGACGGCGGCACCATGTATTGCGGAATCGAGAGTTGCCGGGCGAAATCCGGCATCGAAAAAATGGCGCCGTCGTAACGCTCGACGAACGGCTGGAGAAAGTCCCAGACCTTGCGCTGGGGATTCGAAATATCGACGTGGCAGCGCCATACCCAGCGCCTGTGATCGTTCCCCCTCGCCTGGATCAGTCCCGCCGGCTGCGGATCGTGGATCAAGATCACGTCGGCATCGAGGTTCATCGAACGCAGATTGGTTTCCGTCGTCTCCAGGTACGTCTCGAGCATGGCGTCCGTGATGGTCTCCGGCTTACCTTGCAGCGCATTGTGGAAAGCCTTAGTGACCTCGAAGAACGCCTGGTTGCCCTTGATCACGTCCCAGGTGGCGTCGATGCCCAGGTCCGCCAGCAGCGGCACGATCCTGGTGAGCAGCTCCGCCACGCCTCCGCCCACCGCCGTCGAATTGATGTTCTTGAACCGCCGCCCGCGCACGCGCTGGGCGAGCGCGCGGATCTCATCTACCACCGCGTGGCCAATCACGCCGGCATAATCTTCCAGTGTTACCGCCATCCGCGCTTCGCCCCCAGCTCGATGATGTCTGCCTTCAATTCGTCCAGGCTCCTCAGATACGGATCCAACGAGTCGATCTCGCGCGCCAGCTCCGTTTCCCCGCGGTCCGCCAGCCAGCGCGAGAAATCGTTGGTGTTGCGCTCCAGGCGCAGCCGCGCCTCGAAAAAGTGATAGAACAGGGATTCGTTCGTGACCTGCGGAAGCCGCCGGAAGAAGTCGGCGGGATCCTGCGCGATGTTGCCGGTCGGCAGCACAAAGCTCTTCGACCGTGAGAAATAGAACTCGTCGCCGGGCGGCGCGGTTCTGCCGTTATCCGGGTTCTCCGCGAGATAGCCCCGGATCTTGGCGATGATCTCCTCGCGCAGCGCGCGGATCGACGAAAAGGAAAGCAAGTCGATCGCGGCCAATTGTTCCGCCAGCACGTCGAGCTGAAGCGCCTCGGAGATCCACAAGGCGAAATCGTTATAGAAGAGCGGCTTTTCGAAATGGTGCGCGAGATACTGGTGGTGCGTGTGGTAGAAAATCGAGGACCCGCCCACGCGTTCCAGCCCGGCCAGCAGCTCGCTCAGGTTGCGGGCGGAGATTCCGGTCAACTGGATCAGCCGCCGCTCCGTGTAGAACTCAAACGTGGAGTCGCCGGTCAACTCTGCCTCCCTGCTCCCAACCAGCAAACGGGCAGAGAGCGCTTGACCGGCGAGCTGCCATTTTCAAAAACGCGAAAGGCTACCGCTTCAGGCAGCGCGGCACACGCCCGAGCGGCCCGCCATCCATTGTGCAGGTTCAATTCCGGCCTCACGAAATGATTTTTTTGCGCACGGCGTACAGCACGATTTCCGCCGTGTTGTGCAGGTTCAACTTTTGCATGATGTGCGTGCGGTGCGTTTCCACGGTGTACAGGCTGAGATTCAGCAGTTGGGCCACTTCCTTGTTCGACTTCCCTTCGGCAAGCAACTGAAGCACTTCGCGCTCGCGGTCGGTCAGCAGCTCGTAGGAATCCTGCATGCCACGCTGCTGCAGATATCGCATGTAGTCCTCCAGCAGCGTTTTTGCGATCGTGGGACTGAAGAACGGCCTGCCTTTGGAGACCGCCTGCACCGCCCGCACCACGTCCAGTTCCGCGGAATCCTTCAACAGGTAGCCCTTCGCCCCGGCGCTGAGCGCCCTGAGAAGATACGATTCGTCCGAGTGCACGCTCAGCATGATCACGCCCGTTCCGGGGCTTCGCTTGGCGATCTGCGAGGTGGCGTCGATGCCGTTCAGGTTCGGCATGGCGATGTCCATGATGACCACCGAGGGGTTCAGCTCCTCGACCATGCGCACTGCTTCGCGGCCGTCGCTCGCTTCGCCCACCACTTCCATTCCGGGTTCGCTTTCCAGCACAAAGCGCAGCCCCTTGCGCACCAGGCCGTGGTCGTCCGCCAGCAGAATCCTGATCTTGTCGCTCATGCCGTTGCCGTCTCTTTCTCCTTCTGGAGCGGAATTTCGGCCGAGAGAACCGTCCCTTTGCCGGGCTGCGAGAATACCGAGAACCGGCCTCCCAGCTCCCGCACGCGCTCCTCGATTCCGATCAGGCCGAGCCCGCGCCCGCGGGACTCCGCCGCGTTGAAACCAATCCCGTCGTCCTGAATCGTGATCGCCAGCGCGTCCCCGCCGCCGTGGACCGAAACGCGGATCTCCTTAGCCTTCGCGTGGCGCGCGCAATTGGTGAGCGCTTCCTGCACCACGCGGTACACGCAGGTGCGGTGCTGGTCGGGGAGCGTATCGAGCCGCCCCTCGAGCTGAACCGTCACCGGAACTCCAAAGCGCCGGGAGAACTCGCGCGCCTGCCACTCCACCGCCGGCCCCAGGCCCAGATCGTCGAGCATCGAGGGCCGCAGTCCCATCGCCAGGTTGCGGACCGCGCGCAGCGCCTCCTCCGACAGCCGCACCGTGGCTTCGAGCCGCGCCACGAACTCCGCTTCCGGGGCGGTCCGCACATGCCTCAGGTTGCGGATCTCCATTCGCTGCGCCGTCAACATTTGCCCGATTTCATCGTGCAGCTCCCGGGCGATGACTCGCCGTTCTTCCTCCTGCGCTTTCAGCAGTTGCTGCGACAGGCTGCGCAATTCGCGTTCGGCCGCCTCCGCCCTGGCGCGCTGCGCCTCCGATCTCTGCTCCAGGCGGCTGATCCTGTAAATGCTGCCCGCCGCCACCGCGAGTCCGAGCAGCAGGGTAACGGTGAGCAATTTGCCCACGTACAGCGGCAATTCCGATTCTTTCTGTTCGACTTCCTCCCGCTGCCGTTCCAGATTCGCGCGGTTCAGCTCGCGAATTTCGCGCGCCATTCCCAGGGCGGCATCTCTCCGCGGCAGCACTTCCCGCCGGAGAAAGACCGTGCTGAAGGCCAGTTTCTGCTCAGGCGTCCATTCAAACAGCGGATCCAGCGAATCCCAGTACCGCTCCAGCTCCGACTGAAGCTGGACCAATTTCTCTTTCTCGTGGCCCCCCAGGACCTCCTCCAGGGCCTTCAACTGGTTAGGGGTGGCGGCGCGGATCTCGAGCAACTGGCGCCGGTAGCTTTCCGCGGTCAGATTGGAACGGTCCAGCAGAAAGTCCCTTACCAGCACGCCGGAAAGGTGAATCTCATTGCGGACCTCGTTTAGAATGCGTTCGCCTTCCTGATACCTGCGATGGAGCGAGGAGATCTCACCGAAGATGCGTTGCGCCCGTTGAAGCTGAGTCAGCCCCGAGAGCGCAATGAGCACAATGAGGGTGCCAAAGGCAATGGCCAGAAACGGCCAGGTCCGCAATCGCATCCTAAACTAGCATTGTCTCGCAAATGCAGCACTGCTCGTGGGAAGTCTCGCTTCTTGCCGGCCGGGCTCACAGGTGGTCCCAGAGAGACCGTTCCTGCGTCTGCGCTGCGGCAGGCTGCTGCTGAGCTTCCCGGACGCGGCGCTGCACAGCGTCATGGGCTCCGATGCCCACCGCGATGCTGGCGGCCAGCACCATCCCGCCAACCAGCGTGATGAACGCCGCCAGAAAGACGGTGCGGGCGAAATCCAGGTGGTCCGCCGCAACGACAACCGATACGAAAACGGTGAACAGGCGCACCGCCGTGGCCAGCGCCCGCGGGTACGGGATGCCGTCATTGCAGGCCCACACCAGCACGCTCCGCCCCAGGTACTGGCCCAGCCATACGCCCGCCAGAACGATGGCGCCCGCGGTGATCAGCTTCGGAAGCAGAAACACTACGGTCTCGATGATCCTGGATGTCAGCTCGGTGTTGAATGCGCTCAGCGCCGTCAGAGCGCCGGCCAGCAGAATGCCCCAAAACACGGTGGACGCCACGAGCCGGGCGGCGCGCAGTCTGCCGGAACGGCCCAGCATCGAAGACAGGCCGCTCTGGGACAGAAACTGATCGAAGCCCGACACATTGGTCACCCGGAGCAGCAGCAGCCGCGCCAGCTTGGCGAACAGCAGCGCAGCCAGGAAAATGACCAGGCCCGCCAACAACGGCGGCAGATAAGCCGTAGTGATTGACCCCAGACGCTCCAGCGTCCTTTCTAATATTTGCTGTAACGCCGCAATCATGGTTTAGCCTCCAATTCGGCTTTTTGCATCACCCGGGATTTTTTCCCTCCGCTTGGCCGTTCGTGCGCAGCGGTATCCTTCTGGTCCCAGCGCGCGATAAGATACGGCTTCATTCTTTCGAAGCACAGACAAAGCTCTTCGATTTTTTCCTCCACCTGCGCGGAAAACAGGTTTTCGGTTTCGATGACAAACGACGCGACCCTCGCCAGATAAAGCGGGGTGAGCGACCGCAGGAGGTGGCCGCGTTCCAGCGGCTTCGCCCTGTGGGCGCAAGCGAACTCGGCGATAATCTGGAACCACAGCTCGTCGGGCAGATGAAAGGGACCATGCCCTTCCTGGAGACTGCGGTCGAGTTTCAGCACCGCGGTCAGGGTCTCCTTGTCGAGCGCCATCGCCCAGACCTCGGGCAGTTCGCGGCAGCCCCGGTGGAATGCGCCAAGCATGCGGTCGAGGTTCACCGCGATCGGGTCCAGTCCGACGTCGAAACGGAAACCAAACAGGTCCACCGGCGTGCTTCCGGTGCGGTTCCGCCAGACCGGCTCGTACTGCTCCATCAGCAGGAACACGCTCCCCACCACCTGATGCAGCATGGCGCTGAGGTCCGCTCCCGGGTCCTTCGCATCGTGCAGCTTCGCTCCGAGAAAGCTCTGGCAGATCCGGAAACCCTCGGCGATGGCGATTGTCGTCATCCAGATGTCTATGCCGTAGCGCGCGACGTCGGTTTCCCAGTCGTTCCTTTGCAGGTAACGGTCGATCAGCGCCGCCGACATGCCGAAGTCGCCGCCGATCGGCTGGCGCACCTGGGCCCCGTAGAGCGCCCGCGTCAGCGGATACACGATGCTGTTCGTGATGGTGCCGTCGTACTTGTGCCGGTGATAATAAGGCGCCACGAAATCGTAGCCGGCATATAGAACCGGGCGCAGCAGCAGGTCGATCCATTCCGGGGTAATCGACCGCAAATCGGAGTCGATCACCGCGCACGCCTTGGCGCCTAGCCGCTGCGCGATGGCAAAAATCATCCGGAACGCGCTGCCCTTCCCCGGAATCCCGTGATAGGGGAACGACAGCCGGTGCACGGGCAGCATGGGCGTGGATAACAGCAACAGCCGGGCATCGTCGAGTTGTGTCGATAGCACCGCCTCCCGCGTGCCGTCCGTGGATCCACCGTCCGAGTTTACGATTACCGCCGGAAACTGCGGAAAGTACTTGGCGAGCCCCGCCTGGGCGGCCCGCACAACGTGACTGATCGTCCGGACGTTGTTGAAGCTTGGAATGCCGATCACAATATCGGCCGTTTGGATACGCTGCAAGGCTATAATCGCCTGTTCAGAGAGCAGGCTGTCCACTCGATCTCCCTTCCTGCTCAGCATACCCCTTTCTATGCCGCGCAGGCTTCGGCTGGGGCAGCCGTATCCTCGGCGGCTGCTTCAAGAAGAAGATCGAAAAACTCGGGAATCGCCGACAGCACACGGTTCCAGCTCGGGATCAGCGGCCGGCCGAGCGGGTCCTCGCAAAACTCCTCGGCCGCCTCCTGGAGGCTCTTGGCGAAGGTCGCGACGGCGAGCTCCTCAGCGTGGCGGTCGAAGCACAGGCCGTTCAGCAGGGCATCGGCATAGTAGCGGTCGATGGTGTCTTCGGCAAGCCGGACATAGCGCACCTGCAGGCTGCGGAAGTGATCCCGGGTAAGCACGATTCCCTCCCCGGCCATGGTGCGGAACAGCGACTTGGAGATGTCCACCGTCATGCGCCGCAGCCCTTTCGTCGGATCGTTCTCCGAAAGGCTCTGGTGTTTGTGCTCGTAGTTGTCGGCGAGGTCCACCTGGCACACCCGGGCCGTGCTGCAGTTGCGGAAAACCTCGGCCAGAACGCCTACCTCCAGCCCCCAGTCGCCCGGAATCCGGTTGACGCGCGCCAGTTTCGCCTTCATCGCAAACTCGCCGGCCAGTGCGTAGCGGAAGCTGTCCAGAAACTCGAGGAACGGGGCACCGGACACCATGCCCTTCAGGGCCCTGATCAGCGGCGTAATGAACAGCCGGGTGGCGCGGCCGTGCATGCGGTCCGTCGTTCTCGCGTAGTACCCCTTGCAGAACTCGAATCCCAGGTTCGGGTTCGCAACCGGGTAGCACAACCTGGCCAGCATGCGCCGGTCGTAGTTCAGGATGTCGCAGTCGTGCAGGGCGATGACGTTGCAGTCGCCGCGGGCCAGCAAATAGCCGTAGGCCAGCCAGCACGACCGGCCCTTGCCGTCCGGGCCAGCCGAAAGGTTCGCATCTTCCAGCATCCGGAAAAGCGCCTGCGTCCGCTCGCTGTCGACCCAGAGGATGGTCACGTTAGAGAAGTCTTTGAAAAATTCCCGCACGTGCTCGTACTGGCGGGCATTGGCGCGGCCCAGAACAACCACGATCCGCCGGAGGTATCGCACCCGCGCCAGTTCCGCCCGTATGCGAATCATGGCTGAGGTCTCAAACTCCGAATACAGGGCCGGCAGAACCAACCCGATGGGATTCTGCTCGGCAAACTCCTCGAGCTCAGCCTCCAGCCTGGGCAGACCGTCAGGGTTCAGGCGGTGGAGCGTCGTGACCATTCCGGTCTGGTAAAAATCGCCCATTTTTGCCTCCTTAATTAAGCTTAATGACCGATCGCAGCGGTTCCAATACTGGCTAGTTTCCACCCCGAAACGGGAAACGCCGTAGAGGGGCTCTTTTTCAGGCACTAACGCCCGCTGCTTCGGTTTCCAGCCGCCAGTGATCCCAGGCAGCGGTTATTATGCCGACAAGTTCCTCTGACTCGAAGGGCTTGGCCAGCACATCGTACCCGCCTGCGTGAACAACCTCGTTCCACAGGCGATCGTCCGCGCGGTTCGCCACCACGATGAGCCGGGGCGCCGGACGCAGCGACGCTTTCTGCACTGCGGCCCAGACGTCCTTCCAGCAGCCGCCCGGAAATGTCCTTTCCACGACGACTACCGGTATTGTTGCCTTTCGCAACAGGACATCCGCCCGGCGGAGGCTGCGCGCCCGGAGCAGGCGAAAATCAGGCTTCCGCAGTATGCTCCTGAGGGCCGCGTGGTCGTTGTCGAAAGGACCTACCAGCAACAGCGGAATCTGCGGGCGGTCCCGATGGACGGCACGTTGATGCTCCGCGATCCAGATCCTGGCTTCGACATCGAAACGGCCCACGCGACTTTCCCGCGGGACAATGCGCTCCAAGAATCTCCTCCGGTGTCCGATTTTCTTAGGATACGAACCCGGCCCTGGCGTGCCCATCCCGCATTTCCTGTATCCTGTGCCGGAAGGGACGTGAGACGGTTTCTTTGGAAGCCAAGGGAGGCGAGGTGGGAACTGAAAGCTAAGTTGTCTGCCTACAGAGACTTACGTAAAACTGGGGCCAGCGCGCGGTCGAATGACAGGCTTCCCGCGCCACTAACCAGCAGGAACAGCGAGCCGAGAAGCATACAGTAGTCCGTCCGCGACTCATGGGCCATCGCCCAGAAGCCCCTCGCCATGAGAATCGGGATTTTCGTTGTGGCGATTGCTACTAACATATTGATAATAAGTGGAATGGCAGCCAGCCGGGTGGCCAGCCCGACAATTAACAGCGCCCCGCAAACCACTTCGACGCCGCCTACGAAGGGCGCCGTGACGTCCGGCAGCGGGATACCGATCTTCGCAAACCGCCCCGCACCCAGCGCCGCCGGGAACAGGAATTTCTGGATCCCTTCGGAGAGGAATACACCTCCCACCATAAGCCGTATCAGGATGTTGGCGCGCGGAGCCCCGGCGTAGAAAACCCAGCGGCGAGTCATACCCCATTATGCCCCCGCAAAGTATTTAAGGAACTTAAAAAGGGCGTCCCCGGCGCGCCTGAGAGACGAAGAGCACAGGAACCAGCCCGCAAGGAGATTTTGAGAACGCAAAAAGAGTCCGCCTCGCGATGTGGATTGCGCGCAGGAGCGAGACCTTACCTCACAGACTTGGGTGTAAGGCCGCAAAAAAAGCGTCCGCCTTCCGGGCTCAAGAAGAAGGCGGACGCAAGGAGCGATTACTCGATCGCCACGAGCACTTCTCTGGTGACGTCGTCCCCTACCCGCATCCAGAACGGCACCCGGTCGCCTTTCGGCGCGTCGTCCGGTATGCGGACGTTGATCCGGTAGACCCCGACCAGACCCGGCGCCAGGCCCGCATAATCCGGCGTCGAGGACGGCGGATCGCCGAACGGCCAGCGCGGCCCGAAAAACGCCGTTACCGGCGCCGTGAGACGCGCCAGCGGTTCTTCCGACGGACCGGCTTCCGCCGTGCGGATCTCCGGAGAAACCGGCCCGAATCCGAATCCGTAGACCACCAAAATGTCGCCCGGACGCGCGCGTTGCGCCGGAAGGCCCGGCGCCGGCGGCATCGGCAGGGTGTAGCCGCGAGAGGCATTCTGGATTACGCCGTACTCGCCGAAAGGCAGGATGCGCGGCCCGCGCTCGTGCAGTTGCACCGCCACGGTATTGCCCAGCCATCCGTCGCGCTCCACCTGCACGTAAACCTCGCCCAGCGGCGTCTCAAACGGCATCTGGAAGTTGATTTGGCCGTAAGAGACATAGAAAAGGGGGGCCGGTTCGCCGTTCACCAGCACGCGCGTGCCGCCGAGTTGTGTGGGCAGGGGGATGCTTTCGGCGCTTTTGGGTCCGTCATAGGCGAGTTGCTCGCCGAACAGCGCCATGATCTGCCCCGGAGCCACGGGGTCCTGCGGCAGGAAGGTGGCGGCGTTCACGGTACCGCGGTAGAAAGCCAGCGGCGGCCCCTGCGCCACGACCTCAAGCTCCACGGGAACCGTGACCGTGCCGTTCACCGCGTTGCTCTCAAAGGCGAGCGAACCCCGGTAGAGCCCGGGCCCGAGGCCCGCCGGATCGGCCGTGACCAGAGACTCCTCCTGGGAATACGACAGCCACTCCCCGCCGGATGTAGTGGACACCGCAACGCTGGAGACGCTCAGCTCTCCCTCGCCGCGGTTGTGCAGGTACAGACTCTGGGACTGTTTCGGCGTGCTCTCGGCGATGCGGAAGGAGATTTTGGGCGAGGAGGGCTCGACGATGGGTTCCGTCGTGACGTGCAGCGTGACGTTGACCCGCTTGTTATCCGCGGCGAATTCCGAGTTCGAAATCGTCACCGAGCCGGAGTATCGCCCCGGCCCCATCCCTTCCTGGGGTGTTGCGGTTACGATGTGCGTAAACCCGAACCGAAAGCTGCCGTTGCCATGGGTGGCAATGGCAAGCCAGGGCCGGCCGTCCTGGGTCTTCACGTTCCATCGAACCGGCTGGTTGGTTGTCATCTTTGCCGAGGCCGACCCGTTCGGCGCGGCGTACAACTCGATTCCGTCGGGCACGCCCCCGCCGATCTGCACGATAACCAGGATGGTCTGGGGCGCATCGACCGCAGCAGGATCGCTTACGGTGATCGTGGCCGTATGAGTTCCGGGTTCCAGATTGGCGGTCAGGAGCGCAACCTCGATGGGCAGGCACGAGCCCGCGGGAGCGGCGCAAGCCCGCGGCGCGCCGAGCGACGGCTGCGCCCATGAGGCCGACGTCGCGAGCGAGAGCGAGAGCTGGCCGTCGCCCGCATTCCAGGCATCGACAAACTGGGGCGAGCCGTTATGGCCTTTCGCAATCGAGTAAGGGCCGATCGCCGTGTGGGCCAGCCGCAGCTTGGGAGCGGCCGCCGCGGCGCCGGTGAAGATCAGAAGGAGTGCCGCCGTCCGGAATGCGCTCATGGCTCGTATCTCCTGCCTCTCTAAGACAAAGCTGGCGGCTTTTTAACGACTCCGGCGCCCGGCCAACAGCAGCACCGCACGGCCGGGCGTATTGGAGTCGAGCTATACGCACGGCCGTGCGGCAGAACCAGCCGCGCCGGTTCCGGTGTGTGACGGGGATTTTTCGGCGAGCGCTTTAGAAATTGACGATCTTGCCGAAGCTGGCGGGATCCAGGCTCGCGCCGCCCACCAGCACGCCGTCGATATCCGGCTGCGCCATGAGGTTTTTCACGTTGTCCGGCTTCACGCTGCCGCCGTACAAAATGCGAACGGCGTCGGCCGCAGCCTTTCCGTAGACGGCCTCGGCCCGGCTCCGCAGAAACCGGTGCGCCTCCTCGGCGATTTCGGGCGTGGCCGTCCGGCCCGTGCCAATCGCCCATACCGGCTCATACGCGATCACGATTTTCGCGAACTGCTCCGCGCTTAGCTTGGCGATGCCACCGGCGAACTGCGCCTCCAGCACGGCTTCGGTCTTGCCGGCCTCGCGCTCTTGCAGATGTTCGCCGACGCAGACGATCGGCTTCAGGCCGTATTCAAGCGCCGCCTGCGTCCGCTTCAGCACCGTCTCATCGGTCTCGCCGAAGTACTGCCGCCGCTCGCTGTGGCCGATGATCACCCACTGTATGCCGAGGGCCGTCAGCATCGGTCCGGAAACCTCTCCGGTATAGGCGCCTTCCTTCGCCCAGAACACGTTCTGCGCCCCGATCTCGATCCGCGAGCCTTTGGCCGCGGCAACGGCGGCGGCCAGGTTCGTAAACGGGGGGCAGATCACGATGTCGGCGTGATCGGATTTCTCCACCAGCGGCCGGAACTTCTCAAAGAATTCAGTAGTCTCGGAGGCGGTCTTGTACATCTTCCAGTTGCCCGCCATTAGTGGTCTTCTCATAGGATTTCGTCTAGAAAACTAGTTCCTTTCTCAAGATGAAGATCAAAATTGTGAGCCACGGTGCGGCCGATGTCGGCAAGCGTCGCGCGGATGCCGAGGTTGTGCCCCCGGCGCGCGCGCGGGCCGTAGACCAGCAGCGGCACGTACTCGCGGCTGTGGTCGGTCGAGGGCGTGGTTGGGTCGTTGCCGTGGTCAGCGGTGAAAATCACGAGGTCGTCCTCGCGCAGGCGCCCAAGCAACTCGGGAACCCAGGCGTCCACCGCTTCCAGCGCCGCCGCGTAGCCCTCGACGTCGTTTCTATGGCCGTATAAGGCGTCAAAATCTACCAAATTCGTGAATATAAGTCCAGTTGAAGCGCTATCCAGCGCGGCCAAAGTCTTTTCCATGCCATCGGCGTTTCCTTTGGTGGGCAAGGAACGCGCGACGCCGCGCCCGAGAAAAACATCGGATACCTTTCCGACCGTAACCACCGGAACGCCCGCCGCAGCCAGGCGGTCGAGCAGCATGCCCTCGGGCGGCGGCACGGCGTAGTCGTGGCGGCTGGCGTTGTCGCGCTGGAAAGCGCCGGGCTCACCCACGAACGGCCGCGCGATGACGCGTCCCACCTCGTGCGGCCCTCGCAGGATCTCCCGCGCGATCTCGCACATGCGGTACAACTCGGGCAGCGGGATCACGTCCTCGTGTGCCGCGATTTGAAAGACGCTGTCCGCCGACGTATATACGATCGGCGAGCCCGTGCGCATGTGCTCTTCCCCGAGTTCCTTGATGATCTCGGTGCCCGACGCCGGGCGGTTCCCGAGCGTCTTCCGGCCGGTTCGCCGCTCGAACTCCCCGATGATCTCCGGCGGAAAACCGTTCAGATAGACCGGGAACGGCCGGGCGAGATGGATGCCGGCAATTTCCCAATGGCCGGTGGTGGTGTCCTTTCCGGGGGAAGCCGGCGCGCAGAGCCCGTATGAGGCGGCGGGCCGCTCCACCGGTTCCAGGCCGGCGATGGGACGGATGTTAGCCAGCCCGAGGCCGCGAAAATTGGGCAGCCGCATTGGCCGCACGCGCGCGATGTTGCCCAGGGTGTCGCTGCCGGAATCACCGTACGCGGCGGCGTCGGGCGCTTCGCCCGCTCCCACGCTGTCGAGCACGATGATGGCGACGCGGCGGAACCTCATTCGCCAAGCGCCTGCCGGATGCGGGCGGTCAGCATGTCCACAAAGCGATCGGGGTTGAACCTCATCCGGCTCTCGACTTCGCCCTTTTTACCGATCAGGACGGCGGTGGGGATGACATCGATACCCAGCGCGGCAGAAAGACCGTCCTCGAAATAAACCTTGTCGTCCCAGTTGTTCTCGGCGATGAACTCCGGCACGCGCGAGCGGTCCTCGTCGGTGTTGATCGACAGGAAGACCACGTCGGGGCGGCTCCGGAACTCCTGCTTGACCTTTTCGTAGAGCGGATACTGAGCGCGGCACGGACCGCACCAGGTAGCCCAGAAATCCAGGACCAGCACCTTTCCTCGCAGCGAGGAGAGCGCAAGCTTATCGCCGCGAAGCCCGGAAAGCGTGAACTCCATGGGATCGGAAAGCTCCGCGTTCGGATCGAGCTCCCGCAACCGCGCCCGGCGTTCGGCGATGAGCGCGGCCGTGCGATCGTACGCCTGGAGGATCAGATCGCCCAGCCCCGTCTCCGAGCCTTTGAGCTTGCGGTAAAGCTCGCCCATCCGGCGGCGATCCGCGGCGCGGGAGGCATCGCTGGCGCGGGGGTCGGGGAGGGTGAACGCGTCGGCGTAGTGCGGAATCGCCTCTTCCAGCCGTCCGGCTTCGGCCAGCCAGCGGCCGATCTCGCGCGCGCCTTCACTGGTCGGCCAGGTTTCGTAACTCCTGCGCGCCAGCTCTACGGCCTCGGGGCTGCGGCCCAGCGTGCCTGCCGCGCGCGCCTGCAGCACGAGCGCCTTGGCAAGGCCGCGGTCGATCCGCTCGCGCCAGCGCGCCGCGCGGATGCGTGAAGGACGCTCGGTCCCGTCAAGCTCGCGGTATGCCTCTTCCAGGCGGCGGGAGTAGTTGAGCGCGCGTCCGGCGGCGGGCTTGTCCTCAGATGCAAGCAGTGCTTCCGCCACGCGGCCGAGAAGCTCCACGTCGCCGGGATCGCGCGCCAGCACGCGCTCGCCGTAGAGCGCGATGCGGCGGTTGTCATTCAGCTCGATAGCGGCCTTCACCAACCCGCGTTCCAGATCGGCGCGCCGTTCGGTTTGCGGAAATCTTGCGAGGTGATTTTCGAGGCCGCGCACAAAATCAATGGTGCTGGAACCGGCCTCGACGAGGGCGCGGTAGAGGGCCTCGTCTTCGGTTTCCCGGCTATCCTGCGCGCCGGCGGCCAGTGCGGCAGCGCAGAGGATCCACAGGACGGCAGGGATGCGCGCCTTCATTGCCCCGCCGCCGGTTTCGGGTTGCGAATGAGGTCGGCCAAGGTGGCGGCGCGCTCGCGGGCCATGTGCATGTACGTCTCGTTCTTCGCGATGCGGTCCAGCAGCGGCAGGAACTGCTCGGCGGCGACCAGCCGCCCGCGGTTATACGAGACGTGCAACTGCAAAAGCGCCTGGTTCACGCCGAGCTTATCAAACTTCGCCGCGCGTTCGAGGTTGATATAGTGGCGCTGGCTCTCAGAGATGCGTTCGAACCAGTCGAGCAGCTTTTGAGCCTCGGGTTCCACGGAGTAGTTGAACTGGACTTCCTTCTTTTCCGGGCCGTTCTCGTAGCGGAAGGTCTTGATTCCTGTCTTGGCGACCTTCAGCCCGGATTCAAGCGGCCGCGAGAAATAGCCCAGCTTCTCCGTGAGTGCGAAGATCTCCTCGGTTTCCTTGGGGTGGAGATTGAAGACGAGCGGGTTGTCGTCGTCGGGTGCTTCTTTGTATTCGCCTCGCCCCTGCTTGTCGATCGCGATGGCGACATAAGCGGGGTCGCTGCCCGGAAAAGACTTCGAGTAGATGATTTTGGGCGACTCAGCCGCGGACAGCATCGCAACGGCTGCGAGGGAAACCAGCAGCGTTCTCATCGCGTCACTCCCACGATGTGGCGCGTGGCGTGGCAGATCGCCGCCGCGCAAGCGTCGGAAGCGTCCTCAGATTCCAGGGCACGGTCGAGATTCAGGAGGGAACCCACCATCATCTGCACCTGTTGCTTCTCCGCGCGGCCGTAGCCGACCACGCTGGTCTTGATCTCAAGCGGCGAATATTCACCGCATTCCAGCCCTGCTTCGGCAATCACCAGCATTACGGCGCCCCTCACGTGCGCGAGTTTGAGCATCGTCTTCACGTTTGCGCCGTAAAAGACTTCCTCAATGGCGGCGGCCTCCGGCGCGTGCCGCCGGATCAATTCCCTCAACTCGCCGGCGATGTGTGCGAGCCGCGTTTCCAGCGGGCGGGCGGGGCTGGTCCGGATCACTCCGGCCTCGATGAGGCGGTGCGACCGCCCGTCGCTGTCAATAATCCCGTAGCCGGTGCGCTCCGTGCCGCAATCGATGCCCAGAACGCGCATCACCGGCCCGCTACTGAGCCAGCGCTTCCATCACGCTCTCGTCGATATCGAAGTTGGCGAAGACGTCCTGCACGTCGTCGTGCTCTTCGAGTACTTCGGCGAGTTTGAGCATGGAGGCGGCTTCCTTGCCTTCCAACTTCACCAGCACATTCGGAATCATGGCCAGCTTGGCCGAGCTGGTTTCAATCCCCGCCTGCTGAACCGCTGCCACCACGGCGTCGTGCGCTTCCGGCGGAGAGATGATTTCCCACTGGGTCCCATCGTTGCGAATGTCTTCGGCGCCGGCATCGATCACGATTTCCATGAGCTGCTCTTCGGTGGCGTTCTCCTGCGGAATGAGGATCTGGCTCTTGCGCTCGAACAGGCGGGCCACGCTGCCCTGCTCGCCGAGTTTGCCTCCGAATTTCGAGAACAGGTGCCGGATTTCGCTGACGGTGCGGTTCCGGTTGTCCGTCGCCGCGTGCACGAGCAGGGCGACTCCGCCCGGCCCGTACCCTTCGAAGGTCACTTCCTCGATCTGACCGCCTTCCAGTTCGCCCGTGCCACGCTGGATGGCGCGTTTGATGTTGTCAGACGGCATGCTGACTGCTTTGGCCGCGAGAATGGCGGTTCGCAGTCGCGGATTGGAGTCCGGGTCGCCGCCGTTTCGTGCGGCAATCATGATTTCTTTAATGATGCGGGTGAATATCTTTCCCCGCTTAGCGTCCAGGGCGGCCTTCTTATGCTTAATCGTCGCCCACTTCGAATGTCCTGACATGCGAACCTCGGGGAGGAACAGAATACCGGTGTCGTGAACCGATCAAACGCAGGATATCAGAATCAAGGATTGCCACTCAAGTCGTACAAAGCTCTGGCGAGAGTACCGTTTCCCGGCGGCTTACCTTACACTTAGGAGCCGCCAAGCCTCCGGAGCTGCCTGTGCGCCAGGCGGCTCCACGGGGCGGTCTCACGGCGCCGGTAGCGGGGGGCGGTGCGCGCCGCCTCGATCGCGCGGGCGTACATACGCCGGGCAGCGGCAACGTCGCCCAGGTTCTCGAGCACCTGGCCGTAGTAGTACAGACCTTCCGGGTCATAGGGGCGCCGCTCGACATAGGTTTCCAGCTCGCGCCGCGCGTCGCCGTACTGCCGCGCTTCCAGGTACACGGCGCCGACTTCCCGCAGGATCTCGTTCATGCTGTGCGTTTCGTCCTGGTTGACGACGGTCTGGAAGTGCTCGAGCGCCTCCTTCAGGCGGCCCTGCGCGCGCGCAATGCGGCCTAACTGGAAATGGGCGTCGGTGAGGGATGGATCGATCGCCACCGCGTTCTGGAACCGCCGCACGGCTTCGCCAATCTGGCGCCTCTGCTGGTAGATGAGGCCGAGCTGGTATTGCGCATCGGCGTCGTGCGGATTCACCGCCGCGGCATCGAGCATCCGGCGGAAGGCCTGCCGGCGGCGCAGTCCCGCTCCCAGGCGGCTGAACTCGGCGCCAAGGTAAAAGAAGATCAGAATCAGGAAGAACGGGGACGCCATCCAGCGGAGGATGTACTGAAGAGGCATCCAGAAGAAAGCGACCGCGATCAGCGGAATCCAGGAGAGCGCCACTACTCCGGCCGAAATGCCATTGCCCACGCCGAAAACCGTGCGGACCGCGAAGAACATCAGCACCCCGAAGAAAGCGTAGGCGAGCGCGGCGGCGATCGGGAATGCCGCGTAGGGGAGAAACATGAGGGCGGCGAGCAGGGGGATTTGGGAAGCCGTCCACGCCATCGCCGTGCAGGTGAGCAGCGGCGAGTAGTCGCGCTCGAAAACCGTTCCGAACGCGCCCAGCCGGCCGAGCAGCGTCGCCGTCAGGATCGTGGAGGGCACATAGACGGCTGCCAGCAGCAGCAAGGGGACATAAAAGCTCACGCGGAACGGCAGCAGCCATCCGGCCGCGAGCGCGGCGAAACCGGCAAAAAGGAGGCTGCCCTGGTCGAGTATGCCGCTCATCGCGGAGGCGGGATGGTGAAACAACTCAAACAGGAGCTTAAGATTGCGCAACACTTTGGATCAGGATAACAGCGGCGGGTCGAAGGGGGGAACCCGGAGAAACGTCCTATTCCGAGGAGTTGGCCTGTTATATTCAAGAGGTGATTCGAAGCGCAATTGTTCCGGTGGCGGGCCTTGGCACGCGATTGCTGCCCGCTACAAAGTCCCAGCCGAAAGAAATGCTTCCGGTGGCGCGGAAGCCGATCGTGCAGTACGTAGTGGAAGAACTGGCGGCAAACGGCATCGACCAGGTGCTGTTCATCACGGGCCGCAACAAGACTTCCATCGAAAATCACTTCGACAGCGACCCCGAACTGCTGCGCACGCTCAACTCGGCAAACAAGCAGGAACTGCTCGAACAACTGGCGTTTGAGGACCTCAAGACGCACTTTTTCTACACGCGGCAGCGTTTCCAGCGCGGGCTGGGCGATGCGGTGCTGTGCGGAGAGAATTTCGCCGGCGAGGAGCCGTTCGTGGTGGCGCTGGGCGATTCGATTCTCGGGCTGCACGCGAATTCGCAAACCGTGGCGCGCATGATCAAGGTGTTCGAGGACCGGCGGGCGAGCGCCGTGATCGCGGTGGAGGAAGTTCCGCCCGAGCAGACCATGCATTACGGCATCGTGCAGCCGGCTGAAGACGGGGAAGGTGAGGCCTTCCGGATCGTGAGTCTGGTGGAGAAGCCGAAACCGGAAGAGGCGCCCAGCAATCTCGCCATTGCGGGGCGTTACGTGTTCTCGCCGCTGATCTTCGACATGATCCGGCGGGTGCAGCCGGATCACAGGGGCGAAATCCAGCTCACCGACGCCATCCAACTGATGTGCGAGGAAGGCAAGCGCGTGCTGGCGTTGAAGCTGCCGCCCGGTGAGCGCCGTTACGACATCGGTAATTTTGCGAGTTACTTCGAGACGTTCGTCGAGTTCGCGCTGGCGGACCCGGTCCACGGCCCCTGCCTGCGCGCGTTCCTGGAACGCATCCTTCAAAAATCCTGAATGAAACGGCTGTTCTTCGCGGCGCTGTTGACGGGACTGGCGGCCTGCCGCCTGTGCCACATCGGCGTGCTGTGGACCGAGGAGAACCTGCCGATGGCGGCGGCGATCCAGATGCTCGGCGGCAAGACGCTTTACCGCGACGTCTGGTTCGACAAGCCGCCGCTGACCTCCGCGGTTTATCTGCTGTGGGGCGCGCAGGCGGGCTGGCTGCTGCGCGTTGCCGGGGCGCTGTACGTCTTCACCGCGTGCGTGCTGCTCTACCGTTTCGCGAGCCGCATGTGGAGCGAGCGGGAAGGGATGCTGGCCGCCGCGCTGCTGGGCTTTTTCCTGACGTTCGGAATTCCGGCGGCCGTGATTCCGCTGGCGTCAGACCTGCTGATGGCGGCTCCGCACATCGCGGCCGTGTACCTGGCCTGGCGCGGGCGGCCGCTGTGGAGCGGTGCTCTGGCCGGAGTGGCTTTCCTCGTCAGCAGCAAGGCGGTGTTCGTGATTGCGGCATGCGCGTTGTGGCAGTACCGCGCGCTGCCGCAGCTCGCCCTGGGCTTTCTGATTCCCAACGCGGCGGCGCTCGGCTGGCTGTGGATGCGCGGGGCGTTCGGGGATTACCTCGAGCAGGTGTGGCGGCTCGGTTTCCTCTACGCGGGGGACACGTTCTTGGAGAATCCGGTGGCAGCCGGGCTCAGGCGGACCGCGAACTGGATGGGCTTCCACGCGGCGCTCGTGGCGGGCGCGGCCTGGTACTGGCTGCGGGAGCGGAAACCCGACCGGCTGCGCATGGCGCTGTGGGCGGCGCTGGCGCTGGCGGGCGTGACGGCGGGATGGCGATTTTTCCCGCGCTACTATTTCCTGCTGCTGCCGGTGATGGCGCTGGCCGCGGCGCGGGGGTATATGCTGATGCCGCGGCGGCGGGCGGCGGCGCTGCTCGCGCTCACGCTGGCGGTTCCGTTCGTGCGGTTCGGACCGCGGTACGTCTTGCTGGCGCGGGATGCGCTCTCCGGGCGGCCCTCCGAGTGGGTCGACGTGGCGATGGACCGCGACAGCCGGGAGGCGGCACGCCTGATAGGCGAGCAGGCGCGGCCGGGGGATACGCTGTTCGTCTGGGGATACCGCCCGGACCTCTATATCTACACCCGGCTGCCCGCCGCAACGCGTTTTCTGGAATCGCAGCCGTTGAGCGGCGTGCTGGCGGACCGCCACCTGTTCGCCACCGATTCGGTGGCGCCGGAGTGGGCGCGGCGGAACCGCGAGGAACTGGTTCGTTCCCGGCCAAGCTTCATCGTAGACGGGTTAGGTAACTATAACCCGCGGCTGGCAATCGAGAAGTACGCGGACTTACAACCCTGGCTGGCGCAGTACGAGCGCCTGAGCGGGACGCCGTTTTGCGTTATCTACCGGCGGCGGTGACGCCGAAGCACATCTTGCTTCACTGCCGCCGGCAATTGCTCTCTCAGCTCTCACATCTTTTTCACTTCCATCTCACAAAGCACCGCGTGAAGAGGATTGAACTCCACCCGCTCCGGCACGAAGCCTAACTGGAACTTGAACGGAGTGTTTTCGCCCTCGACGATAAGCTTGCCGGACATGCCTTTTTGTCCTGCAAACATCAGGACAGGCAGCACCGTCCGGAAGTTCTTGGACACACCGCGCTGCTCAACCGTTCCATGGAACAGAGCACCTTTCTCATTGGGAGTAATGCCGTACCGTACGGTTAGGGACGGCTGTTCCGAACCGTAGACCCACTGGTTGAAGAACCAGGACATGTCCATGCCGAAGTGCTCTTCGATGATTTTCCGGAAATCTTCGGTGGAAGCATCGCGGCCGCGGTAGGTTTCGACAAAGTCGCGCATCATTGCGATGAATCGCGAGTCGTCACGGGTGGCGAAGTTGTACGCAATCATCCGAAGCATATGCAGCACATAAGCGCCCTTGGCGTAGACGAGCCGCGAGAATGCGTCGGGATTTCTAACCGTGCTCAGCCGCCGCCCGAGCCAGATGGGGCCGGCATCGCAGGCGCGCAGCCTGGAGTTATACAGCGGGGCGAAGATGGAGTCTCTTTGCCCTTCCAGATAGGTACGGAACTTGGCGTCTCCTCCAGTCGCGTGCAGGTACAGGCCTGCCGAGTACTCCGCGAAGCCTTCCGACAGCCATTCGTCGTGGCAGGTCTTCACGCCGACCAGGTGCCCCCACCACTGGTGCGCGACCTCGTGCGGCCCGACCCCCTCAAGGAACTCCCGCGTCGATCTGGAATGACTGATCCCCCACTGGTTGCGGATGGTCGGATCGAGAAATGCAATGTATGGCAGGAAGACCAGCGTAGGCCAACTCTGCCCGTAGGATCTGACAGGCTGCTGGGTGATCGACAGGGCTGGGAACCCGAGCGGACCGAAGTAATGGGTAAAGAGTTGAATTGAACCCACAGCTTCCGACAAAGCGGCATTGGCCATGCCGGTAGTGGTGATAGCCCCTCCAATGCCCAACTGGGACGCGCCCCTCTGGCTGGCGATCATGTCCATTTGCCTAAGCTCGTCGTTGAGCCTGTCGTTTACATAGACGGTAATCTCCGTGCCGCCTTGTTTGGCCGATTTAGTCTTGAACGAGCCGAAATTAAACCCTACCACGGTGTAAGGAATTTCCGTATTCCGTTCCGAAATCGAGTAATTTCCCTCGGTGGAACGTCTTATAAGTTTGCCGGTTCCGACCAGCGTGAATTCCTTCGGCGTCCGGGACCGTAGCTGGTACACCGCGCGGTCCGTAAACGGATCGCCGGGGATGTCCAGTTTCGGAAACCAGCTTGACCTGCTCCCCACATAGAAGTTGCCGTTGCCTTCTTTTTGGACTACGTCTTCGCCGGCGTACTCGACTGTCAAGACGCCTTTCTCGCCCTTCACGAGCGGCTTGGGAAAGATCACCCACAGGTCAGCGTCTTTTCTCTCGTCTTCCTGAATGAATTTCAACTCGGCGCCGCGGGCGGTCATTCTTGATACGCGCAGGCGGGGAGCAAGGCGCACATTCAGCAGGCGGGCGCCGTCCGCTAGCGATGCAAACTCGATCTCCGCGGCCCCGCTCAGTTTGCCGCTCTTTTCGATCGTCACATCGATCTTCGTGGCCAGGGTGTCGACCAGCGCACGGGCGGCGGGACCCGGGTCGCCGGGCAGGTGAAACGACGTCCAGGTGTCAAACATATTGCGTTCCTGATGGAGGAGCAGCACTTCGTCGTCGCCCTGCGGATCGATGACGAACAGGACCGGCCGTTTTTCCGTCCGTGAATATCGGCAATCAGCAGGCGCTCTCTCGGAGAACAGAAGCCCGCCAGCAGGCGGGCCTCGATGTTTCTCCGGAGCGTATCGCGAAATAGCTTGCGAAAATCCTGCAGGACATCGCCGGCTTTGGAGAGCTCCGGCGCGGGCCGCGCGTTGAGTCCGGCGGCGAGCTTCGTTACGGTTTCATCCGTTGCGACGAGCACCAGTTCTCGAAATGGCTCTTCCACTTCGGGCCTGCCGCCGGTAAATCGCCGGAGCTGGCGGTCTTCAACCTCATCGGGAGGCTTTAGGGAAAAGCTGCCGTCGCCGAGGAACACCGCCCCGGAGACGCGCCCGCCAACCGGCGTGAGCATATACAGCGTTCCTTGGGTGAAACGAAACGTCGTGCCGCTCCCGGTATCGAGCACCGCGTTTTCGAGAACAAAGGAGTTGTTCGCGTCCGGAGTTACGGTGCGCAACTGCCGGTAGTTATCGAGCAGTTCCTGGTCGGTCTGGCTGAGTAAGTGGAGCCCGCCGCCAGAACACAGGAAGCAGAAACCAGAACCAGCCAGCAGATTTTGGATATAGAGAGCAGTATATGCGAAGTGTCTCGAAATGAAAGTTCCAATTTGACGAAAAGATTACTGGATCGCAGCCGCAAGGAGCCCGCTAACGGAATTCCACCAGCCGGAACCCCTGGTCCTGGTTATTACCAGCCGCTGCCTGAGTGTAATAAAGCATTTTGGCGATCCGCCGATAAAACCATTGTGGATGTTTTTGTGGCCCGGCAGGCGATTTTCGATCGCCGCCTGGAAGTGTTCGGATATGAGCTGCTGTTCCGGTCCTGCCGTAACAACGCCTATGACGGCGTGGACGGCGATCTGGCGAGCTCGCAGGTGATTTCCAGCAGCTTCTATTCGATCGGGATCGAAAACATCCTGGGGGGAAAGCGGGCGTTCATCAATTTTCCACGGAAGCTGCTGGTGGAAGACTGCGCTTCGCTGCTGCCGCGGGAAGTGGCGGTAATCGAAATCCTGGAAGGCGTCGAAGGGGACGAGGAGGTACTGGAGGCGTGCGCCGCGCTGCGGCGGCGGGGGTATCTGCTGGCGCTGGACGACTTCGCTGACGGGAAGAAGGCGTCCCCGCTCACCCAACTGGCCGACATCATCAAGGTTGATTTCCGGGTCACCGAGCCCGCCAAGCAGGAGGAACTGGTCCGCCGGTACGGGCGGCGCGGCATACGCATGCTGGCGGAAAAAGTAGAGACGCAGGCGGAGTTCGAGCGGGCCCGGAAAATGGGCTACTCGTATTTCCAGGGGTATTTCTTCGCCCGTCCGATGATCGTTCACGGGCGGGAGATACCCGGGTTCAAGCTCAACTACCTGCGTATTCTGCGCGAAGTACACCAGCCGGAGCTGGACTACAAGCGTCTGGAAGAGCTGCTGAAGCCGGAGGTATCGCTCACTTACAAACTGCTGCGGTACGTAAACTCCGCGGTATTCGGGTTTAACCGGCGGATCGAATCCATCAAGGAAGCGCTGGTGCTGGTGGGAGAAAACGAAATCCGGAAGTGGGTTTCGGTAGTGGTGCTGCCGCAGATGGCGGGGAACAAACCGGGCGAGCTCGTGGTGACGGCGGCGGTGCGGGCGCGATTTTGCGAACTGATGGCAAAGCCGGCCGGGCTGGAGTCACGCGAGCAGGAACTGTTCCTGATGGGGCTCTTTTCACTGCTCGACGTGATGATGGACCAGCCGATGGAGGCCCTGTTGGATCAGCTCAATACGGCCGACGACATACGGGCGGCGCTGCTCGAAAGCGCTCCGGAAGGCGATCGCGTGGCCAGCGTCTACGCGCTGATGCGCGCCAATGAGCAGGCGGACTGGGACAAACTCGCGGCGATCGCCAGGCAACTGGCGATACCAGTGGAACGAATCCCGGAGATCTACATGGAAGCGGTCCAGTGGGGGGACCGCATATTCAGGACGTAGCGTCCCCCCGGAAAGGCACTACTAACCCGCTTACCCACGAGCCTGCATACTGCTCGCCACAGACTGCCGGACGGCGTTGGCGATGTGCCGGCGGGAAATGCCAAACATGTCCAGGAGTTCGGCGGGCTTGCCGCTGCGCGGAATGGCGCTGACGGCCAGCTTGCGAAGCTGAACGCGCTCGCCGGCGAGCGCGGCCAGCACGGAGTCGCCGAGGCCGCCGTGCGCGTAGTGGTCCTCCACCGTGATGACGTTTCCCCCTGTTTCCCGGCTTGCGGCGATGAGCGCCTCGCGGTCGATCGGCTGGATGCTGAACAGATCAATGACCCGCGCCGCGATGCCTTCCCTGGCGAGGTCGTCGCAGGCAGCCAGCGCCTCAAACAGCGTGACTCCGCCGGCAACGATCAGCGCGCGGTCGCTGCCGGATTGCCGGAGAATCTTGCACCGGCCGATTTCGAATTTCTCGTCGGGGCCGTAGATCACCGGAGAGGCCGGGCGGCCCAGCCGCAGGTACGCCGGACCGCGGCAATTCATCACCAGTTCGACCGCTCTCCACGTGCTGGTCGCATCGGACGGATACAGAACCACCATGTCCGGCTGAGCGCACATCATCGCGATGTCCTCCAGGGCCATCTGCGATGGGCCGTCCTCGCCAATGGAGACGCCGACGTGCGTGCCGGCGAACTTGACGTTGGCTTTGCTGATGGCGGCCATGCGGATGAAATCGCCCGCGCGTGTCAAAAAACAACCAAAGGTGGCCGCGAAAGGAATCTTGCCTGCCGCGGCCAGTCCCGTGGCCGCGCCGACCATATTCTGCTCGGCGATGTAGCACTGGAAAAAGCGGTCCGGGCACGCCTTGTGGAACTCCTCGGTGTAGGTGGAGTTCTTGACGTCGCCGTCAAGAACCACGACGCGCGGGTTCGCGCACCCAATCTCCGCCAGCGCGTCGCCGAATGCCTTGCGGGTCGCAATTCCCTTCTCGCCCGGCGTGTAGGGCGGCAGGCCGGACGGGCGGGACTCAGGCAGGCCGCCTTCGGGCTCCGCCGCGGTGGGCAGATTGGGCGTCCAGAGCGGAACGGGGCTTTGGAGTTGCGCTTCCAGGGAGGCGACGACCCTTTCGGCAAGCTCCGGCTTCAGGGGCTTGCCGTGCTCGCCTTCTTTCCCTTCCACATCGAGCAAGCTCTTTCCTTTTATGGTCTTGGCCAGCACGACCGTGGGGCGGTCCGGCGTCTTTGCGGCTTTGGCGTAGGCCTTCAGCAACTCGGGGATGCTGTGCCCGTCCACCGGGATGGCCTGCCATCCGAAGGCTTCCCAGCGCTTCTTGTACACGTCGAGGTCGTACTGCAGAGCCGTCGGCTCGCTTTGCCCGAGCCGGTTGATGTCTATGGTGGCGCAGAGGTTTCCGAGCCCTCTCTGGGAGGCCATCTGAGCCGCCTCCCACACGGAGCCTTCCGCAGTTTCGCCGTCGCCCAGCAGCACATAGATGCGCCGGCCGGTGCCGTCGAGCCGGGCGGCGAGGGCCATGCCGACTCCCGCCGACAATCCCTGGCCAAGCGAACCGGTGGCGACATCGACGAACGGCAGCCTGGGCGTGGGGTGGCCTTCGAGGTCCGAATCGGCGCGCCGCAGCGTGAGCAGCCGCTCGACGGGGAACGCGCCCGCTTCGGCCCAGGCGGCGTAAAGGATTGGGGCCGCGTGGCCCTTCGAGAGCACGAATTTGTCGGCGCGCGGATCGCCCGGATTGGCCGGGTCGTAGCGCATCACCGAGAAGAACAGCACAGACATGATTTCGGCGCATGAAGCACAGGTGGTGGGGTGGCCGCTGCCCGCCGCCGTAGTTGACCGCACCGAATGGATGCGGAGGCGGACTGCCTTGTCTTCGAGGAGCTGAATGGAGTTGTTCTTTCCGGCGCGTGCCTTGCTCGCGCGCCGGGGTGGTTGGACATCATTGTTCCCGCGCATCCCTTTCTCCCTCCCTGAGTAGGCTTTTCTAAGCCCTTAATTCCGAATTCGTTAGCCGGGGGCGGCAACGGGCTCGCCACGCTAGCCGTCCTAATAGTATGCTCGCATAGGGAGGGCAGCCATGAGGCTTCTAAGCACAGCGGTCCTGGTTGTGGTTTTCGCAACCGGCGCCTTCGCCCAACGCGGCGGTTTCCGCGGCCACGGAGGGGCTGGTACAGGGTCGCGCGTCATCGCTCCACCCCTGGTGGTGAAGGGCACGATTCCCATAAGAACGTACGGCTCGCCGTTCGGCTTCGGAAACGTTGTGTTCCCGGGCACGGGTACGCAGCCTCCGCTCATCAGCCCGTTCTCATTCCCTTCGACCTTCGCCGACCGCCTGGGGGCAACCGTCAGCGGGTTCCCGGGGTTCAATGGCGCGCCGTCGCGTTTTGGCCGGTTTGACAGGTTTGGACCGGCGGTGATTCCCTACCCCATTCCCGTCTACGGGGGCGGGTTTGACGGCGGCGGATACCCGCCGAACGTAACGATCGTGATGCCGCCGCAGCAATACCCGGCGCAGGCCGGCGCTCCGGTGACAATCAATCAGAATTTTCTGCCCGAAGGTTCGCGGGAAGTGATTCAGGAGTACGCGCCGGAGGCGCCGGAAAGCGCTCCGCCGCAGCCCTCCTCGGGGCTACGGATGTATCAGGCTCCCACTCCCGCGGCGCAGGCGCCTCCCGAAGAGCCAGTGATGTTTCTGATCGCGCTTAAGGACAGCTCCGTCTACAGCGCGGTTGCCTACTGGGTGGAGGGGGAATCGCTCCATTACATCACGCCGCAAGGGAAAGCCAACCAGGTGTCGCTCGCGCTCGTGGACCGGGACATCTCCCAAAAGCTGAACGAAGGCCGCAAGGTGGAGTTCCGGCTTCCGGCGGAAGCAAAATAGCCGGCGAACTCACCGCTTTCCGTTGTCGAGCACCTCACGCACTTTGCGCGCGAGCACATCCGAGAGGAACGGTTTGTTGAGAACCGCGACCCCGGGCTCCAGGACTCCGTGCTGCACGATGGCGTCCTCCGTGTAGCCGGTCATGTAGAGCACCTTGAGTTCGGGGCGAACCGCGCACAGCCGAGAGGCGAGTTCCCGGCCGCTCATGTTCGGCATCACCACATCGCTCAGCAGCAGGTGAATGGGACCGGGGTGCTGCTCGCAAATCCGGAGGGCCTCCTCGCCGCAGGACGCCTCGATCACCCGGTAGCCCTGATGCATGAGCATCTTCCGGACGAGCTTGCGAACTCCATATTCGTCCTCGACCAGCAGGATGACTTCCCGGTCTGCCGGAGGCGGAGTGGAAGCGGGGGCGCGCTCTGCCGGAGGCGCGATTTGGCCGTTTGCGCGGGGAAAGTAGAGAGTGAAGTGCGTGCCCACGCCGGGAGTGCTGCGCACCTGAATGTCCCCTCCACACTGCTTGACAATTCCGTAGACGGTGGACAGCCCAAGCCCGGTGCCCTTGCCGGACTCCTTGGTGGTGAAGAAGGGCTCGAACAAGTGGCCCATCACTTCCGGGGTCATGCCCACACCGGTGTCGATTACCTCAAGCACGACGTAACTACCGGGGGGAAGATCGGGACCGCCCTTTTCCGACTCGCTCAACTCGACACGCGACGTCTTTATGCTGAGCCTGCCGCCGGTCCGCATGGCGTCGCGCGCGTTCACCACCAGGTTCATGATCACCTGCTCGAGATGGCTCTGATCGGCTTTGACCGCACCCGCCCCGGGCTCGAGCACGATCTTCAGCTCGATGTCCTCGCCGATTAGCCGGCGCAGCATGTTATCGAGAGTCACGATGAGACCGTTCAGATCCACGATCCGGGGCTGGACGACCTGCCGCCGGCTGAAAGCCAGCAGCCTGTTGGTGAGCGTTCCGGCGCGCTCGGCGGCCCAGAGGATCTCCTGAGCGTAGCCCCGGAGCCGGTCGTCATCGGGCAGTGAATCGCTGATCATCTGGCTGTAGGCGCCGATGACGGTGAGCAGGTTGTTAAAGTCGTGCGCCACTCCGCCGGCAAGGCGCCCGACTGCTTCCATCTTCTGCGATTGGAGGAACTGCTCTTCGAGCCGCTTGCGCTCGGTGATGTCCCGGGCAATGCCCTGGACGGCAACGGGATTGCCGTTGCGGTAGACAAGGTGCGTGCTCACCTCCAGCGTGAGCCGGCGTCCATCTTTTGTGATGATCTTCAGTTCGTAGGTGGCGTTCGGGTCGCCTCCCAGGTTGCGGGCGACCATGGCGTAGACGGTTTCCAGATCCTCCGGCACAACCAGTTGGGCGATGTTCATTTTCAGCGCCTCGTCGGCGGTGTAGCCGGTGATCTTCTGGGCGGCCTTGTTGATGGAGGTGAAATTGCCGTTCAGGTCGTGAACGTAGATGAGGTCCTTGGCGCCGTCAAACAGCTC
Organism: Acidobacteriota bacterium; assembly: GCA_029776225.1. Taxonomy (GTDB): domain Bacteria; phylum Acidobacteriota; class Terriglobia; order Bryobacterales; family Bryobacteraceae; genus Fen-330. The sequence continues at coordinate 116,581 of JAKOTR010000033.1, forward strand.
GCGGTAGCGGTGCTCGCTGGCGCGCAGAGTTTCCTCGGCCCGCCGGCGTTCGGCAATTTCCGCCTTGAGCTCCTCGTTGGCGCGAGCCAGTTCCAGAGTCCTCTGTTCCACCCGGGCTTCGAGTTCGACCCGCGCGGCATCGAGGGCTTCCTGAATGCGCTTGCGCTCAGCGATCTCACGCTGGAGTTCCGCGTTCGCCTTCTCCAGTTCCTTGGCCCTCAGATTGGCGGTCTGCGCCAGATAACCCGCGATCGCGCCCAGCAGGGCAACCAGGACTCCAACTCCGCCCACCACCCACAGCAGCACGGTTGGGGAATCCAGCGGCGGCACAGCGGCGCGCACCGCTGCGGGAATTGAGATCGGGACAAACGCCGGGAGAATGCCGGGACCGCCCGCCTGCCCCAAGTGTTCCGCGGCCGGCTCCACGGTTCCCCACGCTTGCCGCGTCTCCGCCGCCATCGCGGTGAACGAGAGGCAGACAGCAGCCAACACTACACTAGCGCCGGCGGGCAGCGCAGCCAGCCTGCACTTCGGCGCTGGCCGGACCTGGCGCCACGAGGAGACTAAAATGCCGGCGCCGAGCACGATGAATGCAGCCGCCATGCTCCGCCCCGCCGGCGTGCGGACCCAACTCTGCCGCGCGGCAGCCCACCACAAATCTCCAAGCAGTGCGGCACAGCCGGCCGATGCGACAATCGATCCTATGGCCCCGGACAGCCACAGCCGCCAATGCGGCCTGTTTTTCGTGTTCCTCAGCAGGAGGGCCGAAGCAGACAAGGAGACGCACAAAGCGACGGGAGGCGTTATCTGCCAAAGGGGCAGCGGAGAGAGGGCATCGAGATGCAGGAGTTCGTAAAACCCAAGTGTGATGTCGAGCATGCCCGCGGCGAGCACAGCGATGCCGCACAGCGCCGCCGGAATGCGCTTTCCAAAGGCTGTCGCCGCCAGACCGGCTCCGAGCAGCAGCAGGGCGGCGAAGTCCGACGGGGCGATTCGAACCAGAGCGTCGCTTCCGGTGTGCATCAGCGCGCGGAGAGCGAGGAGAGTAGCCAATACCCCCGCACACGCCAGAGCAAAATCCGGTGTGTTTTTTCTGTTTTCCCGGGTTTCGTACTTGCACAAGTTCATCCACTGGCGCTCCGGGGCCGATTTCGGAAAACAAAGTATACACCAGCTACATAATAATGGCGATATGTTTGGGTGGAGGAATTGTGGCGGCGAAGACCCGTAGCGAACACGCCACGGATGACGCCCTTGAGGAATATGCGTTAGGCCGGATTCGGGGCGCGGCGCTGGCGAAGCTGGAAGAACACCTGCTGATTTGCGAGGAGTGCCAGGACCGGCTCTCTCAGCTCGACATGTTCGTTCAGGGCATCGCAGATGCCGATGGGCTCCTCGATTACGTAGGATTCAGTCACGATACGGCCGACGGCCAGGTGAACCTGGAAGCCACACGATCGCGTGGACGTGAGTGGATCGCGCGGTTCCAGGGCGCTCACCTCGATGGCGTGGAAACGTTCAATTCGCTGCGGGAGGCATTCCGCTTCCTGCAGCGCTCGTTTAGCGAAATGTATCCGGAGCACCGCTGCACCCGGCGCTGCGGCAGGCTGCAGAAACCTCCCCGGTCCTGACAGCCAGCAATCCAGGTCTAGCGTTGTCCGGGCACGAGCTGCACTGGCTCCGTAGTCTGGAACGTCAGTAGTGTTTCCGCAGGCACCTTCACATCACTCCCGCGGGTCAGTATCTGAGTTCCAGCTCCGGCAGCCGCTCCGGCCACAGCTCCGATGGCGGCCCCTCTACCGCCGCCGGCAAGAGCGCCCAGAAGTGTTCCGAGCGCGGCGCCGCCGCCCACGTAACCGGCTGTGCGGCGATTCGCGCCCAACCCCTGTTCGCCTTGCTGAGTCACCGGACCGGTGGCCACCAGGAAGCTGCGCCCGCCGACGGAAATACTTTGCAGGTCCAGAGCCACCTCAGGCGTTCCGAACGTCCCGCCGCTGGAAACCTCTCTGACGACCAAAACCGCGGGCGAGCCCGACGGCACCACGACGTTGCCCGACTGTCCAACAATATCCTGGGCCACAGTGGCCGAGTATGTCCTGCCGCCCACGACTCCCTCGGGCGTTGAGGACCTGCTGACCATAGTGCTGGTGTCGATCGCCTCGTTGGTGCGTACCGTGATCTGTGTGCCGGCCGGTATTACCGCGTACTGAGACTGAGCAGCGCTTGAGCCGGTCCGGTAGGGTCCGTATGCGCTCTGCTGAGGATATTGAGCTGCTGGATATTGAGCCGCTTGGTTGTTCTGGAATTGCAGCGACTCCACGTGGTCAATGTTATACGTTCGCGTCTGGCCGGTATCGCTCTGGAAGGTGATCGTCGTGCCCGTTGCGGAGATTAATCTGCCCCGGTCGAAAGATCCGTCTCGGAGAACAAGCACGTCCGCCCAGGCGGCAAATGCGAGTACCAGCAAAGCCGCTATCATCACACGTAGCTTTCCCATAGCTCCTCCTGACTACCGTCAATATCTGAGCAATCGGCCCGCCACGCGAAGGCGCTTTATCCCCAAGGGCTTGTCACGCTTCTGGTACGAGGCAAGGCGGCAAAATTTGCGGAACCCCGGAGGTGTGACTCCGGAATTTCTTTCCACGATCAGGCGCAACGCCGGTCCGCTTGCGCAGGCGTGTACCCCATCCGCCCCAGGGTGGATCGAAGCTCGCGCAGTATATCGGCGGACCACTTTGGAATGTAGAAAGGGGGGATCCTCCGCGAGCCGGAGCAGCGTGTCGCACAGCGGCATCGGCGCGAGCACGCAGGTGTCAAGGACCGCGATGTACTGATTACTCTCCGCGATCATCCGGCGGGTCCAGATCGTACAGGCCTTCGTCGGCTTCGGCCCGAGTGAGGTCATCGAGGATCTTGCGCCGGCTGGAATCCCTCCTGGCCTTGTACGCCAGCAGGTCGCGGACATAGATGCGCCGGTGCGTCCCGACCATGTGGTGCGGAATCTCGCCTCGCTCCAGGAGTTTGATCAGGAACTGGCGCGAGACGCCGAGCATCCGCGCGGCTTCGACGGTGGTGAGCTGCGCATCGTTTTGAACGATAGCGACGGACCGGCCCTCGCAGAGGCCGGCGATCAATTTCACCAGGAACTCGTGGAGGGAGGCGGGCAACTTCTGAGTCTTGCCGTCCGGGCCGACCAGCCTGGCCCGGCTTCGCTGGATTTTTTGGTACAACTCCAAGACCTGTCTCTGGTCGCTCTCTGAGAAAGCAAGCGGGACGCGCGCCTTTCTTTTCGGCAGCATGGCGAAAGCCTCCGCAACCATTATCCGCTACAAAAGCTATAAATGCTATATCTGTCCAGCCATCAGTGCCCCAGCAGACTGATGACGCCAGCCCTGTGCGGCAAAACGAAGCGCGGCATCTCTCTGGCCGGGCCCTGGATGTAAGTTAGGGTCCCTGGGGGCGAGGCGATGGCGCTCGCAGTTGACGTATCATTGTTCCAATGCAAACAGGCAACATTCAGGATAAGGGGGAGGTGACTCTCAACCACGTGCCCGGTGTGATTGGCGGCCGCGCAGCGTGGGCGCATATCGTATCGTTTCCGCCGGGTGTTCGTGGATCTCGTCAGAGGGGAAGGGGGCTGGCCCGGGCAACCGCATGATCCGGTCTCTCGTCTCCCGGCTGCTGCGATTCATCTTCCGGGTGCGCGTGCGGGGCACGCTCGGGCGCCACGAGAAGCTCCTTATCGTCGCGAATCACCAGTCGCTGCTCGACGGCATTCTGCTCGGGGCGTCGCTGCCGGTACAGCCGGTCTGGGTGCTGCACACGGAGGTTGCCGCCCACTGGTGGGTCCGGCTGCCGATGCGCTTCCTTCCCCACCTGGTAGTAGACTCCACGCATCCGATGGCGATGAAGTCCGTCATCGCTCTGGTGGAATCCGGACGGCCCGTTCTCATTTTCCCGGAGGGCCGCGTCACAACCACCGGGTCGATGATGAAGATCTACGAGGGCCCGGCCTTTGTGGCAGCCAAGACCGGCGCTACGGTGGTCCCCGTCCACATTGACGGCGCGATCTATACCTACTTCAGCCGCGCGCGCACCGGATATCCGCGAAAGCTCAGGCCGCGCATCACCATCACCATTCTGCCGCCGCGGACAATAACCGCGCCCGAGGGAGTGCCGTCGCGCGCGCGCCACCGCATGGGCGCCGAGGCGCTGCGCAAAATCATGCAGGAGGCCGCGTTCGCCTCTTACGAAAAGACCACGCTGTTCCCCGCCCTGCTCGACTCCATTTCGCTGTACGGGAGGCGCCGCCGCGTGCTCCGCGACATCCAGAAAGAGGTCACATTCGGCCAGATCCTGAAGGGCAGCCTGGCGCTGGGGCGGCTGGTTGCGAAACTCAGCCGGGAAGGAGAAACAGTAGGCGTGCTGATGCCGAACGTCGCCGCCACGGTTTCGCTGCTCTACGGCATGTTCGCGATGCGGCGCGTCCCCGCGCTGCTGAATTACACCGCCGGACACGAGACCATACGGAGCACCTGCCGCGCGGCCGGCCTGCGCACGGTGATCACGTCGCGCGCGTTCCTCGAGAAAATGAGGCTGACCGGGCTGCCCGGCAAACTCGACGGAGTGAAAGTAGTCTGCCTGGAGGATCTGCGGTCGCAGTTCCGGCTGACCGACAAGCTCTGGCTGATGTGCTGGGCGCTCTGGTTCCCGCGCGCGGCCGCGCGGCGGGCGAGGCCCGAAGAGCCCGCGGTCATCGTCTTCACTTCCGGTTCGGAAGGCAAGCCGAAGGGAGTGGCGCTCAGCCACGACAATTTCATCTCCAACCTGGCGCAGATCCGCGCGGTGATCGAGTTCACGCCCGCGGACAAGCTGCTGAGCGCGCTGCCGATGTTTCATACCTTCGGCCTGACGGTTGGCATTTTTCTGCCATTCTCGCGCGGCTGCAGCGTCCTGCTTTACACTTCTCCGCTGCATTACCGGGTGATTCCGGAGCTGATTTACAGTTACGACTGCACGGTGCTGTTCTCCTCGAGCACCTTTTTGGGCAACTACGCCAGGCACGCCAACCCGTTCGACTTCCGCAGTCTCCGGCTGGTGGTGGCGGGAGCGGAAAAGCTCAGCGACGACGTGCGCAAGCTGTATTTTGAAAAATTCGGCATACGCATCCATGAGGGCTACGGTGTCACAGAAACTTCCCCGGTGCTCTCCGTGAATACGCCGATGGCCTTTAAGACCGGCACCGTGGGCGAGCTGTTCCCGGGCCTGGAGTACCGCATCGAACCGGTGCCCGGCATCGCTAAGGGCGGCCTGCTGCACGTGCGGGGGCCGAACGTCATGCTCGGCTATATTTCCGAAGAGCAGCCCGGCGTCATCCAACCCACGCGCTCCATTTTCGGCGAGGGCTGGCATAACACCGGCGACATCGCCGAGGTGGACGAGGAAGGTTTCATCACCATTCACGGGCGCGTGCGCCGGTTCGCCAAAGTGGCCGGGGAAATGGTCTCGCTGGACCAGGTCGAGAGGGTTGCCCGCGCCGCATCGCCCCAAGCCGCGCATGCCTCGACCGCCGTTGCGGAACCGGGGCGCGGCGAAGTGATCATCCTGTTCACCGATGACCGCACGCTGCGGCGGGAGCGGTTGCTGGAAGCCGCGCGCGCCATCGGGGCGCCGGAGCTGGCCGTTCCGCGCCGGATCATCATGCTCGACGAGATTCCGCAGCTCGGCAGCGGCAAGACGGACTACGTCACGCTGAACCGCCTGGCTCGGGAATTGCAGTCCTCGCAGACCGTCGCAAGCTGATCCATGCGCGAGCCGCTCAGCACCACCCGGGAGCGTATCGGTTGGTATTTCTACGACTGGGCGAACTCGGCGTTTTCCACAACGGCGATCACCCTGCTGCTTGGCCCCTATTTGAGCTCGCTGGCCGCGGCAGCGGCCGATGCGCAGGGGCTGGTGCATCCTTTCGGCATTCCCGTCTACGCGCGCTCGTATTGGGGCTATCTCGTCGCGCTCTCGGTGCTTTCGCAGGTCTTTTTTCTGCCGCTGGCGGGCGCGCTGGCCGATGCGACCGGGAAGAAGAAGCAACTCCTCGCTTTGTTCGCCTACATAGGCGCGGCGGCGACGGCGGCGATGTTTTTCGTACGCGGCGCGGCGTATCTGGCGGGGGGCGTGCTGTTTCTGATCGCGAACCTCGCCTTCGGCGCTTCGGTCGTGGTGTACAACTCGTTTCTGCCGGACATCGCGAGCGAGCGGGAGCGCGACGAGGTGTCGTCCAAAGGCTGGGGATTCGGCTATCTCGGCGGAGGGCTGCTGCTGGCGCTGAACCTGGCGCTCGCGTCGCAAGCGGAGGCGCTCGGGTTGACCGAGGAACAGGCGATCCGCATCAATCTCTGCTCGGCCGGCGTCTGGTGGGCGCTATTCACCGTGGTCCCGGTGGCCACGCTGCGCAACCGCGCCGCGGAAGTCCCCCGCGCAGCCGCCCGGCCGTTCGGCAACCTGATGGCTACGCTCCGCGACCTGCTCCACTATCCCCAGGCGCTGTTGTTCCTGCTTGCCTATCTGCTCTATAACGACGCCATCCAGGCCGTGATCGCGCTTTCCGCGCAGTTCGGCTATGACGAGTTGAAGATGCCGATCGCGACGCTGTCGCTGGCGATCCTGATGGTGCAGTTCGTGGCGTTCTTCGGCGCGCTGGTGTTCAACTGGATCGCCGCCCGCATCGGGGCCAAGCGCGCCATCCTGCTGGCGCTGGTGATCTGGACGGGCGTGCTGGTGAACATCTACCTCGCAGTGCGGACCACGGCGGAGTTCTTTGTGATGGCGGCGATGGTGGCGCTGGTTCTGGGAGGCAGCCAGGCGCTGAGCAGGTCGCTGTTTTCGCTGATGATCCCGAAGAGCAAGGAAGCGGCGTATTTCGGATTGTACGAGGTCAGCGACAAGGGCACGAGCTGGCTGGCGCCGCTGATTTTCGGGCTGGCGCTTCAGCTCACGCAGAGCTACCGGCTGGCGATCCTTTCGCTGGTGGTGTTTTTCATTTCGGGAATGGCGGTGCTGGCGCGCGTCGATGTGCGCCGCGGCGCGCTGGACGCCGGCAACGAACCGGTCTAACCGGAGCGCCGTATCCCGGCTGCGCTCTGATAGAATAGGCGCGAACGGCCCCCTTATGGATTCACGTCGAAGGTTTATCGGGAAAATGACCGGAGGCATCGCCGGAAGTTTCGCGGCGCCCCCGGCGGTACTGGGCGCAAACGATCGCATCCGGCTGGGCCTCATCGGCGCCGGCGATCGCGGCATGCAGCTCGCGCGCGAGGCCCTCGCGTGCGCGAACACGGAGTTCGTGGGATTTGCGGACGTCTACACGAGGCGGCTCGAAGAGGCGAAGAAGCTGGCCCCGGAGGCAAAGACTTACTTCGATTACCGCTATTTACTCGACGACAAGAGCATCGACGCCGTCCTGATAGCCACGCCACAGCACCTGCATTGCGAGCACTTCTGCGCGTCGCTCGACGCGGGCAAGCACGTCTACCAGGAAAAGACGATGGCCTTCACCGTCGAGCACGCCAAGCGCATGCGGGCGGCCCTCCAGCGCGCCGGCAAGCGCACAGTGCAGATCGGCCATCAGGCCTGCTCCTCCGGCCAGATGACGGATGCCATGAAAATCCTGGCCACCGGGTACGTGGGAAAGATCACCGCCATCCACGCGCACATGTACCGCAACACGCCGCACGGCAAACCGCAGTGGAGCCGGCCGATATACCCCGACATGACTCCCGAAAACATCATCTGGAGCGCGTTCCTGGGCGAAGCGCCGAAGCGTCCTTTCGACGCTAACCGTTATTTGAACTGGCGGTTCTTCTGGGACTATTCCGGCGGCAATTTCTACGAGAACATGTGCCACCAGGTAGCGTTCTGGTACAAAGCGCTCGGGCTGCAAATTCCCAAAGCCGTCACCGCCGTGGGCGGAATCTATCTGTGGAAGGACGGCCGCGAAGTTCCGGACACGATGAACGTGGCGATGGAACAGCCCGAGGAGATGCTGTTCACCTGGGATTCGGGATTCGGCAACAATTACTACGGAGTCACGGAAGAGGTGCTCGGTACCGACGGCACGATATCCAAGGGCCAGCATATCCGTTACCTGCCGCAGAAAGTGAACCGTCCGGACGGCACCGAGATGATGGGCCAGACCCCGACGCAGCGGCACGCGCACATGCAGAACTTCCTGGATTGCATACGGTCAGGCCAGGAACCGAACTGCCCGTTCGAACTGGGCTACCGCGTAACAATCGCAACCCGGATGGCGGTGGAGAGTTACCTGCAGAAAAGGACCGTCCGCTGGGATCCCGTTAAAGAAGAAATCATCTAGAAATTTGGATGGATTTCGAGTACACCGCCGAGCAGGTTCAGCTCCGCAAGTCGGTGCGGGAATTCGCCGAGGCGGAAATCGCTCCCCACGTACTCGAATGGGATGAATCGCAGACCTTCCCCCGCGAGGCCATCCGCAAGCTCGGCGCGCTCGGCTACATGGGCGCGATTTTTCCGGAAGAACTGGGCGGAGCGGGCCTTGGTTACATCGAGTACTCGATCATTATCGAGGAACTGGCGCGCGTGGATCCTTCTGTATCGCTGATCGTGGCCGCCCACACCTCGCTCTGCACGAACCATATTTACGAGGCGGGGACGGGGGAGCAGCGGTGGCGGTACGTTCCGAAACTGGCCAGCGGTGAGTGGCTGGGCTGCTGGTCGCTCACCGAACCTGAGGCCGGGTCGGATGCCGCCGGCACCCGCTCCTATGCCGTGCGTGACGGCGACTGCTGGGTGCTCAACGGCTCGAAAACATTCACCACGAATGCGCACGAGGCTGATGTCTGCGTCGCGATGGCGGTAACGGACCGCACCGCCTCGCACCACGGCATTTCGGCCTTTATCATCGAAGCCGGCACGCCGGGCTTCCGCCTCGGGCGCAAGGAGAACAAGCTGGGCATGCGGGCCAGCCCCACCGGCGAAGTGATCTTCGAGAACTGCCGGCTCGCTGCCTCGCAACTGCTCGGCAAGCCCGGCGAGGGATTCATCGACAGCCTGAAAATTCTCGATGGCGGGCGCATTTCCATCGCGGCGCTTTCGGTGGGCCTGGCTCAGGGTGCTTACGACATTGCGCTGAGCTACTCCAGGCAGCGCCGCCAGTTTGGCCGGCCGATTTCAGAATTCCAGGCCATACAGTTCAAGCTGGCCGATATGGCCGCATCCATCGAGGCCTCGCGGCTGCTGGCCTACCGGGCCGCTTACCTGAAAGATCAGGGCCGGCGCGTGACGCGCGAAGCCGCCATCGCCAAGCTGTTCGCCTCCGAAGCGGCGGTAAAGGTGGCCGAGCAGGCGGTGCAGGTGCTCGGTGGATACGGTTTCATCAAGGATTACCGCGTGGAGAAGTTTTACCGCGACGTGAAGCTGTGCACCATCGGGGAAGGCACCAGCGAGATCCAACGCCTGGTGATCGCGCGCCAGCTTCTCAAAGGTTGACATGTCGGAGTGGGCGGAAAAGATCGTTGCCGGAGATGTCCGCGCGCTTGCCCGCGCCGCCACCGCAGTGGAGAACCGCCGGCCTGAAGCCGTCCCGCTCATGCAGGAGCTGTTCCCGCGCACCGGCCGCGCGCTGCTCGTGGGCATCACCGGGCCGCCCGGCGCGGGCAAGAGCACGCTGGTGGATCAACTGGCGAAAGCGCTGCGGCGCGAGAACCGGCAGGTGGGCATTCTCGCCGTCGACCCGACGAGCCCGTACTCCGGCGGCGCGATACTGGGCGACCGCATACGTATGCAGCAGCACCATGCCGATCCTGGCGTATTCATCCGCTCAATGGCCTCCCGCGGCTCGCTCGGAGGCATCGCCCCGGCGACGCTCGATCTGGCGCTGCTGCTCGATGCCGCGGGCAAGGACGTGGTGTTGATCGAGACGGTCGGAGTGGGCCAGGACGAAGTCGAGGTGGCGCGGCTCGCCGACGTCACGATCGTCGTGCTGGTTCCGGGAATGGGCGACGATGTGCAGGCGATCAAAGCAGGTATCATGGAAATCGCCGACATCTTCGTCATCAACAAAGCCGATCGCCCGGGAGCCGGCGCTCTGGAACGCGAAACGCAAGCGCTCGTGGAGATGGCCGGGCAGAACGGAAACTGGCGCCCGCCGGTCCTCAAAGCGGTTGCGACCGAGGGGCGCGGGATCGGCGAAATCCTGGATGCGGTGCGGAAGTTCCAGGAGCCCGGCGGCCGGGCAAATCGCCGCGCGGATTTGTGGCGGATGCGCCTGCGCGAGATGCTGCGGGAGCGCCTGCTGGAGCGGCTGCCCGAAAAAGAACTCGAAGCCGCTGCGTGGGATGTTGCGGCGCGCATCCGCGATCCCTACTCCGTCATCGAGGAGTGGCTGAGACGGATGTAGCGCCGAAACGCGCGGGCAGGCGAACCGAATTCACAATACGGAGCGCACATTGAAAGCACAGATCGGAATCATCGGTGGAAGCGGGCTTTATTCGATGCCCGGATTCGAGTTTCAGCAGGAGGTAACGGTTGATACTCCGTGGGGCCGCCCCTCGGATAACTACATGGTCGGCCAGATGGAAGGCAAGAGCGTTGCCTTTCTGGCGCGGCACGGGCGCGGCCACCGCATTTCGCCTTCGGAGTTGAACTTCCGGGCCAACATTTACGGATTTAAAGCGTTGGGCGTCGAGCGCATTGTTTCCCTCAGCGCGGTCGGCTCGCTCAAGGAGGAACACGCGCCGCTCGATTTCGTCATCCCGGACCAGTTCTTCGATCGCACCAAGTCCCGCCCGTCTACGTTCTTCGGCGAGGGTCTGGTGGTGCACATCAGTTTCTCCGACCCCATCTGCCCGCAGATGTCCCAGGTGGTCTACCAAGCCTGCCTCGACGAACAGGTGAGAGCGAAGCTCGGCGGAACCTACGTATGTATGGAAGGGCCGCAGTTCTCGACCAAGGCGGAGTCCAACTTCTACCGCAGCCTGGGCATGGACGTGATCGGGATGACCAACCTGCAGGAAGCCAAGCTCGCGCGCGAGGCCGAGATCTGCTACGTAACCATCGCGATGGTGACGGATTATGATTGCTGGCATCCGGATCACGACGCGGTGACGGTGAGCCAGATCGTCAGCAACCTGACCCGGAACGCCGAGAACGCCTGCAGGGTGGTGAAGCGCGCGGTGGCGCAGATGCCGGATGCGCGGGAGTGCAAGTGCGGCTCGGCGCTCGCCAACGCCATCATCACGGATCGTACGAAGGTCCCCGAACTCACTCGAAAGAAGCTGGAACTGATTGTCGGAAAGTATCTTTGAAGTTGCCAAAAGAATACGAGACTGCGCCATCCGCGGCGAAGCGTGGGCGGATGGCGATCTCGCCCGGCTCGTAGCGGAAGCCGCAACGGATGAGGGCAGTTCAGCGCTGTTCGGCATTCTGGCCGAGGGGCTGAGCGATCTGTTCGAGCCGCGCCTTGTGGACGCCTACGCGCGCATCTTTTCGGAAGTGATCGCGGCGGCGCTCCCGCAGTATCGCGCCGATGAGCTTCGCGCGCGATACGAGCGCGTCCGCCGGCTGCGCCGGATCCAGGGGAACCCGCGGACCGTCTACGTGCTCTCGCGCGTTACGCTCGGCGCGGACGTGGCGATCACCAGCGTAATGCTCGATGCGGCCCGGCGGCGTTTCCACGAGGCGCGCATCGTGCTTGTGGGAAGCGAAAAGAGTTATGCCCTGTTCGCCGCGGACCCGCGCATCGCTCATCTGCCGGTCTCCTACGTCCGCCGCGGCGCCCTGCGCGACCGGCTGGCTGCCTGCCCGCGCCTCGACGAGCCCGGCAGCATTGTGATCGATCCCGATTCGCGCCTCACCCAGCTCGGCCTGCTGCCGGTCTGCCCCGAGGAGAACTATTACTTTTTTGAGAGCCGCTCGTATGGCGGCGAAACAGACGATTCCCTCGGCATCCTGGCGCGGCGCTGGGCGGCCGAGGTGTTCGGAATCGCCGGCGCGCGGGCATTCATTTCCGCCAAGGAGGCGCCTGATATCGCCGCCGACGTCGCGGTGAGCTTCGGAGTGGGAGAGAACCCGGCCAAGGGCATGCCGCATCCCTTCGAGCAGCGGCTGCTCGCGTTGCTTGCCGGACGCGGTCTGCGCATCGTCGTGGATTCCGGACCCGGCGGCGAGGAGGAAGAGCGCGTCCGGCGCGCGGCAGCCGCGTGCGGCGATTCCGTCCGGATATTCCGCGGTTCGTTCGCCGCCTTCGCAAGCATTATCGCGGCCAGCCGTCTCTATATCGGCTACGACTCCGCCGGGCAGCACGCGGCTGCGGCTTGCGGCACACCGCTCATTACCGTATTTGCCGGAGCTCCCTGCCCGCGCTTCACCGCGCGCTGGCGTCCCACCGGTTCCGGACCGGTCGAAATTATCCGGGTGGAGAATCGCGACCCCGACGGCGTCCTCGCCCGCACGCTGGAAGCCGTGGACCGGCTGCTCGGCTAACTCCCGTAGATCTCCCGCACCAGCCCGGCGATCTCTTCCGGAACCAGGTGCTCCCACGCTTCCCCGCTCCGGACGCGCCGGCGAACCTCAGTGGCGGAGATTTCGTCGCACTCGGCCGGCACGGCAAGCGAGTGAATCCGCTCGCGCATCTCCGGCGGCGGCTCGTACGCGCCCTGGCGCGGCGCGACCAGCAACTGGTACTCGCGCAGTTGTTCCAGGAACGCGCCCGGGCGGCCGTAATCCCAGTTCACGATGCGGTCGGCTGCGTCGCGCCCGCACAGGAAATAAAGCTCGACGCCGGGACCGTACTCCTCCCGGCACTCGCGCACAATCTCGATGAACAGACCCCTCTCGCTGGCAGCGATCGAGAACCGCGGCTCCTCGCCGATGGCTGTCTGGAGCATGCGCAGGCGGTCCTCGAAGCTCGCTCCTTCCCATTCCTTGTGCGGAAGCACGCGCGGGAGAACGAACAGGACTTCGTCGACGGCCGCCAGTGCGGCGCGCGCCAGAGTGAGGTGCGCGCGCGTGGGCGGGTTGAAGGTCCCGGCCAGCACGCCGAGCTTTCGCGGAGTCACAGCGGCGCGGCGAAAGAAGTCCATGAACTTATCCTATCCGCAACGTGGCATCCTATCGGATATGCAGAACCGCAAAATCCGCGTGGCTCTCATCGGCCAGGGTTTCATGGGCCGCGCGCACTCGAACGCATTTGCCCAGGTAAAACATTTCTATGACGTTCCGTTTGATATCGAACGGGCAGTAATTTGCGCGCGGGACCGCAGCCGCCTGGAAGCCACAGCCGCGACGTGGGGCTGGAGGGAAATCGAAACCGACTGGCGCGCCGTGGTGTCGCGCAAGGATATCGACCTCGTGGACGTGGCCGTCCCCAACGCCCTGCACGCGCCCATATCCATCGCGGCTGCCGAGGCCGGCAAGATCGTCCTGTGCGAAAAGCCGCTCGCAGTGTCCGCCGAAGAGGGCGCGCGGATAGTGGAGGCGGCGCGCGGCGTGCCCAACATGGTTTGGTTCAACTATCGCCGCGCGCCGGCGGTGGTCTTCGCGCGGCGGCTCATCGATGAGGGGCGCATCGGCCGCGTGTTTCATTACCGTGCATCCTACTTGCAGCAATCCGGCAACGACCCCACGCGCCCGCCGAGTTGGAAGACGCAAAGGGCGCTGGCGGGCTCCGGCGTCATCGGCGATCTGCTCTCGCACGTAGTGGACACGGCGATGTATTTGAATGGGCCGATCCGTGAGGTGACCGCCCTGACCGAAACCTTCGCGCCCGGCCGGGACGTCGACGATGCCGCGATCGCGCTTGTGCGCTTCGCCAACGGTAGCGTGGGTTCGCTTGAAGCCAGCAGGTACGGAGTCGGCTGCCGGAACAGAAATACGTTCGAGATCCAGGGCGAGCGCGGCATGATCCGCTTCAACCTGGAGAACCTGAACCACCTTGAGTTCTACGACGCCTGCGAACCGCGCAACGTCCAGGGCGCCCGCAGCATCCTGGTGACCGGGCCGGACCAGCCCTATGCCGGCGTGTTCTGGAAACCCGGGCACACCATCGGGTACGAGCACACGTTCATCATCGCGCTCGGCGATTTCCTGAGTGCGCTCGCGAAAGGCGAGGAATACCATCCGAGTTTCGCCGATGCGCAGCGGGTTCAGACAGTGCTTGAAGCTATTGAAAAATCGGCCCAGTCGGGCCAGTGGCTGCCTGCGTTACATTAGGAAGTGAAATGTTCACCTGGATCTGCCCGAAGTGTGGGAAAGAAGTCCCGCCGTCTTATTCGGACTGCCCCAACTGCGACGTGAAAGAGCAGTCCGCCCCGGAACAAGCGGCTTCCCCGCAAGCGGCTCCCGAGCAAGCGGGTTCTCCAGAATCAGTTGCGCCGCCATCGGCGCCCCCGCAGGTGCTTCGGGCACGGCCCCAGCGCCGCGGTGTACCCGCCTGGCTTTGGACCATCTTGTCCGCCGTCGTATTCGTCGGCGTGGGCGTTGGAGCGTTTATGCTGTTCCGCGCTCCGCGAGAAGAGCCGGCCCAGACCGCACAGGCTGCCTCCCCGGCGTTCGAAACCCCTGCGGTCCAGCAGGCGGCGGCGCAGATCAATCCCGCCTTCCGGCACGTGGAACTCACCGGCCTGCGCCTGACGGAAGAAAAACGGAGGGTGGTCCTGCAATTCGTGCTCGTGAACCATTCCGCGATGGACCTTGGCGAGCTGTCCGGTAAAGTTGATCTCAAGTCGCTCAAAGCCGACCCGGCGGACCCGCCCGTCGGAACGTTCGAATTCAAAACTTCACTCGGCCCGTACGAGGCGAAAGACCTCAAGGTGCCCGTCGATACCAAGCTGCGCGCCTACGAGCTGCCCGACTGGCAGTTCCTCCGCGCGGAAATCAGGGGACAGTAAGAAATCAGGGGCAGTAAGCGCCCCAGGCCTGTCTGGTTTGCGTTTCCACTGGTAGGCGCCGCCCGCAACTCCGGCCCGGGGACGGGGTTCAATATAAGCAGGGAGGCATCCGGCCATGCGGCTTCATTGCAAGCTTGCCGCCGCGCTTCTAATCTCTGGGACGGCGTGCGCGCAGGTGATCCCAAAAGGAACGCACGTGCTCTTGAGGATGGTGAATTCCGTGAGCACGCGGACCGCGCAGGAGGGCGACTACGTTTACCTGCGGACGGCAAGTCCGATCACGGACGGAAACCGGATCATCGTGCCGGTAGGCTCATACGTGCAAGGAGTCGTGAGCCACGTGCAGCGAAGTGGCAGGGTGAAAGGGCGTGCGGCCCTTGGAATCCGGCTGGAAACACTCACTCTGCCGAGGGGCAAGGTGGTTCGGTTTTCGCCCAGCCTTGATTCTCTGGACCCGAATGAAACCGGCCAACAGGTCGACCGCGGGCAGGAAGTGGTCAGGCAGGCCCCGGGCGTGGGCGGCGATGCGGCGCAGGTCGTGTTTCTCGCCGGCAGCGGCGCGGCGCTCGGCGGCATTGCGGACCGCGGCTGGGAAGGAGCGGGCGTCGGAGCGGGCGTGGGCGCCGGAGTCGGCATTGCTACCGTGCTGCTCACGCGCGGACGCCCGGTCGAACTCCGGCGCGGCGCCACGCTCGATGTCGCGTTCGACCGGGCGGTGGAACTCCGTTAGCGCGCGGGAGCGTCCGCATGCGCGGGCGCTATGCGTCCATCAGCTTCCGGACGAAGGACAGGTTGCGCCGCAGGTCGTTCTCAATGTTGCCCGAAGGCGCCGAAGTCTCCAGCATGGCGTACCCGGTAAAGCCGATCTCCTCGATAGCCCGCATCACCGCCGGGAAATCGACTTTGCCTTCTCCCATGTAGCCCCTGTCCTTGAAGTGGAACTGGCAAATGCGGTCCTTGCCTAGCCAGCGGATCTCCTTCGGCGCGTCATACCCCTGGTTGGTCGTGTTGCCGACGTCGTAGTAAACCTTGAGCGCATTCGAACCGACGCGATCGAGCACGCGCGCGTTTGCCTCGGCAGGCAGCGTGTTCTCAAACCCCAGAATCACGCCGGCCTTTTCGGCCGCCGGCGCGAGTTCCTTCAGCGCGGCCGTTACGGCGTCGATTTCCTGCTGATTCGTGGTAGTCAGCGCGCACTTGCCGAAGAACACCAGCATCAGAATCTTTGCGTCCAGCTTGCGCGTGATTTCGATGCCGTCGAGGACCCATTTCTTCGCCAGCTCGTCGTTCTTCAAGCAGTTGACGTGGAGGATGTCGAGATACGTGGAGCCGATGGGCATCTTGTGCCGCTTTGAGGCGGCGAGAAACGCGCCCTGAAGGCCAGGGTTGGAGAGCGGCAGCGCGCCTCCGGGCTTCGCCCTGCCAATGGTGATCTGCAACCCTTCAAAGCCGAGAGCGGCCGCCCGTTCCACGGCCTCTACGTTTCCCTCGAGTTTGAAGCAGCCGTCCATGACGCCTATGCGCAGTCCTGACTTCTTCGCGGCGGCGTGACGGCCAAACGCCGCGGCCGCGGTAGCGGCAAGCAAAGTTCTCCTCGTGAGCATCTACAGAATTCTACAGCCAATTTCCGGCGGCGCGCATCGCAGCGTGCTGAAAGCCGTACACTATATAGAAGAAAAAGAGGAGCCAGATGCCTATGTCCGCGAACATCCAGACCGCAACCGCCGTTGAAAAACTGCCCGCCGTGCCCTTAACCCTTGAGGGCTACAGTGTGCTGCACCAGATGTTCCGCTTGCGCTGGCCCGCCTGGAAGGCACTCGGCCGCGATAACCGCGCGGAAGCGCTGGTAGAAGCCGCGCGCGTGCTGGAGAGCATGGAGCAGAACGAGGAAGGCCAGTCCGCCGTCTACTCGCTGATCGGACACAAAGGCGATCTGATGTTCCTCCACTTTCGTAATTCCTTCGCCGAACTAAACCGGGCGGAACTGCGGCTGTCCAGGCTGCGGCTGGCGGACTTCCTCGAACCCACCACGTCGTATTTGTCCGTAATCGAGCTTGGCTTGTACGAATCGAGTATCAAGCTCTACAGGAGTCTGATGGAACGGGGAGTGGAGCCGCACTCCGCGGAGTGGAACCGGGAGATCGAGGCTCTGCTCGAAACGCAAAGAAAAGCAATGCATCCGCGGCTCTACCCCAAGATTCCTGCGCATCGCTACATCTGCTTTTACCCGATGGACCGCAGGCGCGGCGAGGGAAAGAATTTCTACACGCTGCCCATACTCGAGCGCGGCCGCATGATGCGTGAGCACGGACTGGTCGGCCGGCGCTACTCCGGCGAGGTGCAGCAAATCATCACCGGGTCGATGGGCTTCGACGACTGGGAGTGGGGTGTCGACCTGTTCGCCGACGATCCGCTGCTCTTCAAGAAACTCATTTACGAGATGCGGTTTGATGAAGTTAGCGCCGTCTACGCCTCGTTCGGATCGTTCTACCTCGGCGTCCGGGTAGCGGCGCCGCGCATCGGAGCGCTGCTCGAAGGGGAGCTGGCCTGACCCGTTCAAGGCACTTAGTCCGCGATTCCGCTCGCTGCCGCGCGCGGCTGCAACATCGCGCGAGCATCAGCCAAACGAGGTTTCTATGAAACTGCGCGAAAGAAACGCCAAAACCATATCGTTGCGTTCCGCAATTTTTGTTGCGATCGCCGCTGCGCTGATCGGTTATCAACTCGCCGGGTGGAGAGTGACTGTCGCCAGCGCCGCCCGGGACCGGGCCCGCGAACTGATGGAAGCCGACCGGGCCTTTGATGAGGCCACCGCCGCCGAAGGCGCCGAGGGCTGGCTTTCCTTTTTCGCCGACGATGCCGTCATGCTGCCCGCCGGCAGTGACGTGGTGGTGGGCAAGAAGGCGATCCGCGAATTCGTGCAGAAGCGCTTTTCCACGCCCGGATTCAGCCTTCGCTGGGAGCCTATCGACGCCTACGCATCGGGCGACCTTGGATATACGTACGGAGTATTCAAGTCCTCGCGCACGGATTCAGACGGCAAGCGCCTCGCCTCATATGGTAAGTACGTCACCATCTGGAAAAGGCACCGCGGGGAATGGAAAGTGGCGCTCGACATCGGAAATGATAGCCCTACGCCCGCGGCCAGGCAGATGGACTAACCACCGCACTTGCTGCGGCAAACGGTGCGCGCCTGCGGCCGGCGCCGCCGCTTCCGGCCCGAATAAGTGAGTAACAGGCCCTAAATATATCCGGTTGTTTGAGTGTTGCTTGAGAGTTGAAAGCTACTTACCCTACCCCTACACTGAAGTTAGAGTAGTGAGGGGGGGAGATGCGTAAGATCCAACTAACGATGGTGCCCGTACTGCTTTCCGCCGGTCTGCTCCTGGCGCAGGCCCCGCGGCAGGAATCTATGGGCCAACAGCAACCCTACGGCGGACAGATGCGCCAGGGAATGCCCGCCAGCAACCAAACCCAGCCGGTTCAGGTGTCAGTTCCTTTCGGCGCCGTTGACGGCCGGCTGGTGACCTCAGGCGACGACCTGATTTTCATCGACGACCAGCAGCCTCAGAACAGCTTTGTTATCAGGCGGGACCAGGTCCAGAACATCAGATACGACGGGGCGAAGGTTTCAATGACGCTCAGCCGCCCGGTGCACGACAGCTCGGGCGAGCGCAGCTCGGTTGATTTCCGGTTCCAAAATCCTGCGGCAGCGAGCATCATCACCTCATGGCTGGGCTCAAGCTCGGCGGCTTCACGGCCCGCCCAAACCGGCTACCAGGCGCAGGCTCAAGCCCAGCCCCAGACGCAGGCACAGCCCCAGCCCCAGGTTCAGGCCCAGCAAGCCCAGCCCCATCCTCAGCCGCAGGCTGTCCGGGCCCCGGCCGTCTCCAACGGCTCCCTGAGCCAGTCGACTGTAACGTCGACCGAGCCTCAGACACTGGTTTTTGACGTGGAGCGCGACCGCTTCATCGGTTCCGACACCGGGCGCCTGTTCCTCACGCCGAACGAGATTATTTTCCAGTCGCTGAGCAATCCGGGCGCCTCCCGCCGGTGGTCAATGGCTTCGATCCAGAGGGTTGAGCGCAGAGACCCGTTCCACTTGAGAGTAAGACCATTTGTGGGCAACCAGTTCAACTTCCGCATTCTGAGCGGCACCGGCCTTTCGACGCCGGAATATACGGCTTTGGTGGAACGTGTAAACAGGGCGCACATGCAGAACAGTCAGCCGATCCAGACCGACTGACTTAGTAACTTCGGGGATTGTCAATTCAAGACGGCGCGGAGCATGGCAGCCAAACGTGCCTGTTCCGCGCCGTTTAACTTTCTTCCTTCAACAGTCACATAGAACACATCGACCGCCTTGCTCCCCTGAGTGTCAATCAATGCAAGCTCGATATTGGCGCCGGCCGATGAAATCGCCGTGGCCAGGTCATAGAGGAGGCCCGAACGGTCCTCCGCCACCACCTCGATCAGCGTAGCTGTCTGGGAAGCGGCGCCATCGAACGTAACCGACGGGTGAACGCGCGGGCGCTGGCCCGGAGAGGGCCTGGGACGGCTCGGCGGCTTCACCTCCTTCTTTCCGAGCGCCACCCGCTCCAGCAGAATCCGGAGTCTGTCGGCCTCCGAGGGGTTCAGTTCGAGAGTGCGGTGGGGATCGGAAAAAACGAACGTGTCAAGAACGGTGCCGTGGCGATTGGCGAAGCCCTCCATCTTGAGTATGTTCATTCCGAAGCCCGAGAGCGCGCCAGCCAGTGAGGCGAGCAGCGACGGCCGGTCGCGCGCCACCAGCCTGAGACGGTAGAACCCGTTCTCCTTCCGGATATCGAGAGCCACGCCGCGCTCGCGGCTGCGCCGGTCCAGTTGCAAATCGGCCGCGATCTCGGATTCCGAATGCGTGCGGAGATAGCGCACCGGAAAGCCTTCCAGAAACTCCGCCCGGTCCGGCGCCCATGGAAGGCGGTCCTCCTCCAGTTCCCTGGTGAGTTCGTTGTGCACGGCCAGATAAGCGCTCCAGAGCTGCTCCATGCGCCACGGGCTGAGTGCGGTGGGATTTACCGCGCCGATGTCCGCGAACGTCAGCAGGGCGAGTTTCTTCGCCAGCTCGAGGGTGCCGGCGCGTTCGGCCAGCGTTCGCGCCGTGCCCGGCTCGTCCAGGTCCCGCGATGCGATCGCGAGCGAGAAGTCCAGGTGGCGGTCGATGAGCAGCCGCACGTCGCGGCGCTGGTTTTCGGGCACGCCGAGGCGTTCCATCGCCGCTTCCGCCAGTCGCACGGATTCGCCAACGTGCGGCCCTTCGGGATTCGCTTTCCCGAGATCGTGCAACAGCAGCGCAAGCCACAGCGTCGCCGGATCGTCCACCTCCGCCAGCAACCCGGCAAAGCGCTGCTTCAAGGGATCCCGCTGCGGCGAGTACAGGTCCTCCAGGATCTGAACAGCCACCAGCGTGTGCTCGTCCACTGTGTACCGGTGGTAAAAGTCGCGCACGACCAGACAGTCGATTGCCTCCCACCCCGGCAACAGCGCCTCGAGCACGCGGGTCTGATGCATGAGGCGAAGAGCGTGAGCGCGGTGACGTCCCTCGAGGATTTTCCTGAACTCTCCCCAGAGATCAAAGCGCCGCTCGGAGAAGCAGCGCCGCAGCGCAGGCAGATAGTTCGCGATGCGGAGCTCCGTCTCCGGCGCCAGCCGCAGCCCGTGGCGCGCCACGAATTGAAACAGGCGCAGCGCCAGCTCGGGCTCGTGTTCGAGCCGGTGCGGCTGGCGAAAATAGACGCGCTCGCGTGTTACCGAGAACTCGGCGTTGGAAACGCGCGACCGCCACTGTCGGAACTGCACGAGCAGCGTGCTGACGCGCTCCTCGGCCAAATCCAGCTCGCGTGCGGCGGCGCGATGGATCGCGCGCGCGTGCCCGTAGTATTCGCGCATCCACACCGAGGGATCCACGCCCGCGCGCGCGGCGGCTTCCTCCTGCAAGTCGAAGGTAAGCAGGTTGGAGTCCCTTCCGATGCGCTGGTGCAGGTGGTGACGCAGCTCGGTGAGAAAGTCGTGCGCCGCCTCGAGCCCGGCAGGGACCTCGGGTGGCGGGAGCCGCTCCGGCGAACAGGCGCGCAGCTGTCCGAACCAGCACACCACCTGGTAGTCGCGAAGCCCGCCCGGACCGTCCTTCACGTTCGGCTCGAGCTGGTAAATCGAGCCGCCGGCCTTCAGATGCCTTTCGCGCGCCAGGTGGCAAAGCCCGCTGGCAATTGCCTGCCGCTGCGCGTGAACGAACCGCGCAAACGCCGCGCTCAGGCGGTCGTAAAGGGCGCGGTCGCCCGCGAGATACCGGTGGTCCAGCAGGCTGATGCTCAGCTCGACGTTGCCGTCCTGCAACTCGCAACATTCCGAAGGCGTGCGCACCGAGTGGCTGACGCGCAGCCCGCCGTCCCACAATTCCTGAAGGAACCTGGAAATGGCCGGCCTCTGCCGGTCGGCGAGCGACTGCCGCTCCACCACCAGCAGCAGATCGACGTCCGAGTGCGGAAACAGCTCGCGGCGGCCGAAGCCTCCGACGGCGAGCAGCGCGATCCCCTCCGGCATGAGCTGGCGGAGAAAGCGTTCGTACGCTTCCACCGCCAGCCGCTCCACCAGCTCAGTTCGCCTGAGCAGCGCCTGGCGAGCGCTAGAGGGCTGCTTCCCCGCGGTCGTCATTGCGGATCCGGATGGCGTCGGTGACGTCGTAGACGAACAGCTTGCCGTCGCCGATTTTCCCGGTGCGGGCCGCATGCGTGACTGTCCGCAAGACTTCCTCAAGCCGGTTATCGCAGATCACCATTTCCAGCTTGATCTTGGGCAGAAGGTCCACGTGGTATTCCTGCCCGCGGTAGACCTCCTTATGGCCCTTCTGGCGCCCATGTCCCCGCACCTCGGTAACCGTCATGCCGTCCACCCCGATGGCCTTGAGCGCGTCCTTGACGTCTTCCAGTTTGAACGGTTGAATAATCGCTTCGACTTTCTTCATCGAGTCCTCTGATACCTGCAGCTGTTATGCTTCGAAGTTGTAGGCCTCTTCGCCGTGGAGGCTCAGATCGAGGCCCTCGGTTTCATGCAAGGGATGCACGCGCAAGCCGACCAGAATGTCGCAAATTTTCAGAATGACCAGCGTGCCCACGATAGCCAGCACCCAGGCGATCACCACGCCCAACGACTGGTTGATCACCTGCGCCGCGTTCCCATCTACCCAGCCCAGCGCTACGGGATTTCCCGAAGCGTCTTTGAGCCCGTCGTTCACCAGGGAGGTGGCGAAAACGCCGGTGAGGATGGCGCCCAACGTTCCTCCAGCGCCGTGTACGCCGAAAGCATCGAGGGAGTCGTCATAGCCGAACCTGCGCTTCACCGACGTCACCATGAAGTAGCACACCACGCCCGCGGCGAAGCCGATGACCAGTGCGGAGAGCGGCGTGACGAATCCCGCCGCCGGCGTGATCGCCACCAGGCCGGCAACCGCGCCCGAAACTGCCCCGAGCACGCTCGGCTTGCCGGACTTTATCCACTCCGCGATCACCCATCCCAGCGTCGCCGCCGCCGCGCCGAAATGCGTGGCCACGAACGCGCTGCTCGCCAGCGCCGAGGATGAGAGCGCGCTGCCAGCGTTGAATCCGAACCAGCCGACCCAGAGGAGGCAGGCGCCGATGACGCTCAGCACGAGGCTGTGCGGTTTCATCGTTTCGCCCGGGTATCCCTTCCGTCGCCCGAGATATACCGCGCATACCAGCGCCGATACGCCAGAGGTGATGTGGACCACCGTTCCGCCGGCGAAATCGAAGCATGGCACGCGTCCGCCCGAGAACGCGTTCAGCAGCCCGCCCTTGCCCCACACCATGTGCGCCATCGGGAAGTACACCAACAACAACCACAGCGTCATGAACAGCAGCATCGCGCTGAACTTCATGCGCTCAGCGAATGCGCCGGTGATCAGCGCCGGCGTGATGATGGCGAACATGAGCTGGAAAACCATAAACGTTTGCTGGGGAATTGTGGCCGAGTAATCGGGATTGGGCTCCGAGCCCACCCCATTCAGGAACGCGTACCGCAGATCCCCGATGAACATATTGCCCTCGCCAAACGCGAGGCTGTAGCCCACGACAGCCCACAGCACCGTCGCCAAAGCCATCATGATGAAGCTCTGCATCATGGTGGCCAGCACATTCTTCTTGCGCACGAGCCCGCCATAGAAGAGAGCCAGCCCGGGGCCGGTCATCATAAGAACCAGCGCGGCGCTAACGAGCATCCACGCATTGTCGCCGGCGGATTGCGCAGCTTCGACGGTACTCTGTAGGGCTGCCCATCTGGCGTCCACGTTCCCATCCGTCTCAGCGGACGCCATTGAAGACAGAAACAGCGCGAGAGAAACAACTTGATTGAAGCGATGCACGTTAGGTAACCTCACCCTAATCATGCATCGGAAGTCCGTTTCCGGGAAGCGAAACGTTTCTATACGGGTAATTGAAAATTCTTATTGGTAACGAGAGTCCGCTTCCGGGCAGCGAAACATTTTTATACGGGTAATTGAAAATTCTTATCGGGATTGCCGGGCAAAGACAACCCGCTCCTTGCGCAGCGCTTGAAGCGGGTTGTCTGGCAGGTGTGAAATTAGTCCGTCTTTCCTGACCGAGCCTGGTCGTCCGCCTCGGACGGTAATGCCGCCGAGTGGTCCTCCAGCAGGCCGGAGATGGTCGTAATCAGGCGATGCGCCGTGAAAGGCTTACGAATGAGAGGAAGCCCTGAAAGCGATTGCCCCGTGCTCTCCAACAGCACTGTGTCGGTAAACCCCGACATGTAGAGCACCTTGACGTCCGGCCGCCTGGCTTTCACTTGCCCGGCAAGGTCAAAACCGTTCATGTCCGGCATGAGAACATCGGTCAGCAGAACATGAATGGTTGAGGGGTGGCTCGCGCAAATTTTCAGTGCCTCGGCCGCGTTCGACGCATCCAGAACATTGAAACCGGCGCGCCACAGCATAGTGCGCGCCAGCGCGAGCACCGACGCCTCGTCGTCGACGACCAGGATCGTGACGCCGCTGTGGCCATTCTGAGAGCGCATGCCGAAATTCTATCATCCCGCGGCAGCGTCTTCCTCGCCGGTAAACTGAGAGAGACGGCATGAACGTACGACGGAAACTTCTGGGCATTCCGCGCCGTTTTCGTGAAGCCCGGATGTTCGCTCGCGCCATGCAGTTCCCGCGGCGCCCGATTCTCGCCCACATCGTTCCCATGCGCCGCTGCAACCTCGCCTGCGCCTATTGCAACGAGTTTGACAGCGTCTCCGCCCCCGTGCCGCTGGATACGATGCTGGCGCGCATCGACCGTCTGGCCGAGCTCGGTGTGAGCATGATCACCATCAGCGGCGGCGAGCCACTGCTGCACCCCGATCTCGACCGCATCATCGCCCATATCGGCAAGCGCGGCATCATTCCGACCCTCATCACCAACGGCTATCTGTTGACGCCGGAACGCATCCGCCGCCTGAACCGCGCCGGCCTGCACAATCTCCAGATCAGCATCGACAACGTGAATCCGGACGAGGTGTCGAAGAAAAGCCTGAAGGTGCTGGATCGCAAGCTGCAGTGGCTGGCCGAATACGCCCACTTCGATGTCAACGTGAACGCGGTGGTCGGTTCCGGCGTCGGCGCCCCGGAGGATGCGCTGACGGTGGCGCGGCGCGCGCGGGAGCTCGGCCTCCACATCACCACCGGCGTGATTCACGACAGCTCCGGCCAGGTGCGCCCTCTGGGAGCCCGCGACCGCGCGGTGCTCGACGCGCTGCACCGTCTCCGCAAACCGCTGTTTTCATTCGTGCGGCACAACGGCTTCCAGCGGAACCTGATGCGGGGCCTGCCGAACCACTGGCACTGCCGCGCCGGAAGCCGTTATCTCTATGTTTGCGAGGACGGCCTGGTGCACTGGTGCTCGCAGCAGCGCGGCCGGCCGGGCATTCCGTTGGAGCGCTACACAGCAACGGACATCGAGCGCGAGTACCACACCGAGAAAACGTGCGCGCCCTTCTGCACCATCACCTGCGTCCACCAGATTGCCGTGCTCGACAAGCTGCGCGAAAAGCCGCGGGAAACGATTAGCGAACTGGTCGCCTCAAATCCCCCGCTCTCGGTGCGTATACTCTCGTGGCTCTTCCTCACCAGCAGCAGCCGGCGCTGGTTCTCTAAAGCCGCTTTGAAGCTCTTGAGAACAGAGTGAAGAGGGTGGGTGTTCCGTTGCCGGACGCGGTGAAGGCCCTTCCGCAAACCCGCTTACTCAGTTTTCAGGGCAGAAACCGAATCGACCCGCGCGGCGCGCAACGGGCACGGCGCCCTTGGTTAGGAGAGCACACTTCCACCCTCGCATGACATAAGAGCTTACTGACTTTGCGGAAGCCGGAGCCGCTTTCTTGCATTGGGGCGCCGGCCCCGCCTCCTAATACCCTTCTTCCTCCAGCCGCACCTTGCCCGCGAAGTGGCGGTAAATGAAAATCGTGTATCCCGCCACCAGCAACATCCCCGGAATCCACCATGCCAGGGCGACGGTAAGCCCGTGGGACCCCGTTGTGGCGTTCCAGATCGTCAGGCCGCGAACGGGATCGGTATTGGAAGGAAGCACATAAGGAAACACGCCGAACGCCGCGCTGGTCAGCATACCCGCGATATACACGCAGGATGCGAGGAACGGCTTCAGTTCCTCTCCCCGGCTGCGGAACCACGGGATGGCCGCCAGCCCGCCCAGCGCCAAGGCCGGAAACACGTAGCCCCACGGGTAGGCACTCAGATTGGCCTGAACTTGCGGCTGTACACGGAAGGTGGCGCCGGTCACGATCAGCGTCATGCCGGCCACGCCGTACCACGCCAGGCTCGCAGCCCGCCGCGCCCGTTCCTGCAAGATGTCCTCAGTCTTGTATACCAGCCACAGCGCGCCGTGCTGCGCCAGCACCAGGAAAGCAAACACCCCTACGAGCACCGTATACCAATCCAAGATCCCAACCTCTCCCGTGGTGGTGAAGTGCGTCCACAGCGGCAGGAAAAAGTACCCCGTCTCGTCCAGCGGAACCCCGCGCACGACGTTGCCGAGCGCGGCGCCGAAAAAGATCGCCAGCAGAATGCTGGCCCCGGCGAACACGAAATCGAAAAGCGGCCGCCAGACAGGCGTTTCCAGGTGATTGCGGAACTCGATCGAGATGCCGCGCAGGATCAGCAGCCACAGCACGATCATCAGCGGCAGGTAGAATCCGCTGAAACTGGAAGCGTAGAGCGCCGGAAAGGCCAGATACAGGACGCCGCCGCTCGCCAGCAGCCACACTTCGTTGCCGTCCCAAACCGGGCCGATGGACCTCAGCAATTTTTGCCGCTGGGACTGCGTGCGCCCCACCAGGTAGTAAACAATGCCAGTGCCGATATCAAAGCCGTCGAGCACGACGTACACGGCGATCATTAATGCAACCAGACAGAACCAGATGGTTTCCATGTGCGCCTCCTATAACCGGACGGGCTCCGGCCCGCGGATGGCCGTCTTGGGGGCCACCGGCTCCGGCCCATGCTCGATTTCCCGGGCCGTCAGGAACAGGAAGAGAATGCCAAGCAGAGCGTACATCCCCATGAATCCGATCAGCGTAAACATCGTGTTGCCGCTGGAAACGTGGGCCGACGGACCGTCGACGGTTCGCATCAGCCCGTAGATCAGCCACGGCTGCCGCCCGACCTCCGCGGTAGTCCACCCCGCGGTGTTAGCAATGAATGGGAAGGGCAGCGCAAGCATGACCACCCAGAGCCACGCCCGCGCCGTGTACAACCGTTTCTTCCACAGCAACAAAACCGACACGAGCGAGACCGCGATAAAGATGGTTCCCAGCCCTACCATGATGTGGTAGCTGTAGAACACAAGCGGGATGTTGTCGGGCAGGTCCTCCTTCGGGAAGGCATCCAGGCCCTTGACCTCGGCCTCCCACCGCTTGTAGGTGAGGAAGCTCAGCAGGCGCGGGATCATCGCAGGGTTATCCAGCTTACGCTTCTCGGGATCCGGCTGCCCGAGTATGACCAGTGGCGCACCCTCCTGCGTTTCGAAGAGCCCCTCCATGGCTGCCAGCGTAACCGGCTGATGGTGCGCTACGTTATATCCCTGGCGGTCGCCGGTCGGGAACAGCATCAGCACCGACGCCACGGCGCCTGCGATCACGCCGACCCGCAGGTACGTCCGCCCATACTCCTCAAACTTCCGGTTCAGCAGGTAAAACGCGCCCACGGAGGCCATTAAGAAGCCGCCCGTCACAACCGTGCCTATGACGGTGTGGGCGTACATCCAGCCGAGCCACGGGTTCAGCAGAAGCGCCCAGAAGCTCTCCAGCACCAGGTCGCCGTTGGCGGCGACCTTGTAGCCCACCGGGTGCTGCATCCAGGCGTTCGTCGCAACGATGAAGAAAGCGGAGAGCCACGTCCCGATGAGCATCAGCAGCGAAACCGCCCAGTGCGCCCGAGGGCTCAGCCGCTTTTCGCCGAACAGCAGCAGGCCGAGAAACGTGGACTCCAGAAAGAATGAAAACACCCCTTCCATCGCAAGCGTCTGGCCGATGACCCCACCAGCCGCTTTGGAAAACTTCGCCCAGTTGGTTCCGAACTGGAATTCCATCGGAATCCCCGTAACCACGCCCAGAGCGAAGCCGATAGCAAAAAACTTAATCCAGAACCGCGCCGCTTTGTTGTAGTGGTCGTTCCCCGTCTTGAGCGCCATTGTCTTCAGCACGAAGATCAGCAGCGCCAGTCCCATGGTCATCTGGACAAAAACGTAATGGAACGTAACTGTGAATGCGAAGTGCAACCGGTGGAGGGCCAGAATGGAATCCATACCCAAAACTCCCCTTCCTTCGAATTATCCGCGAAAATACATTCGATGCTGCCACAAGGTTTGAGGATGCGAATATCCTGAGATGGACAGAGCTGAAATCCCACTTAGGTACAATAAAGATCCTGTGCTCAACAGACTCTGGACCGGCAAACCGGGCGTCGCAGCCGTCTTTACCATCGCCCTGGTATTTGGGATCCACGTGTACCGCGCCTCAATGCAGTCCTTCACAGCGAACGAAGCCCACAATAACCTATTCATTTCAAACTATTTTTCAAGCACTTTGGTGGAATGCCCCGCGGGGAACCACGTTCTCGAATCGAGGCTTCTGAGTCCCGGCAACACTGGATCGTCCGAGGCGCAACTCGAGTCCCGGCGGCATGCTTAGGCGGTTTCGTGAGCGGCTGAACGCCGCTGCCGGCCGTGGGCGGCGGTGCTGGTTCTGGGCCGCCGTAGTCGTCCTCCTTGGCGCGATGGGCGCGGCGCAAGTCACCTCAGCGCTTCAGGAAACCCAGATCTGGGACGAGGCCATCCACATTGCGGCGGGCTACTCTTACCTGAAGACCGGCGATTACCGGCTCAACCGCGAACACCCGCCGCTGGCCAAGCTGCTCTCGGGGGCGATGCTGCTCCCGCTCGATCCGGAGTTGCCGCTCGACAGCGAAGCCTGGAAGAAAGCCGACGGCGTCGAATTCGGCGATCTGTTTCTCTACAAGAACCGCGTTGATCCGGAAACAATGCTGTTCCGCGCACGCGCCGCCATCATGGCGCTCACTCTCGCGCTGGGGCTCGCGCTGGCCCTGTGGACACGGCAGAAGTTCGGCCCCGCCGCCGGCATCGCGGCGCTGTTTCTGTTTGCCTTCGACCCGAACCTGATCGCGCACGGGCATTACGTCACCAGCGACGTCGCCGCAACCGCCTTCATATTTCTCGCAACCCTCGCCTGGGAACGCTATCTTCAGACGCAGCGGCGGCGCGACCTCGTTGTCTCCGGCATCGTGCTCGGGCTTGCGCTGATCAGCAAGTTTTCCGCTATATTCCTCGTGCCCGTTCTCGCGGTCTTGTACTGGCTTCGCCGCTGGCAACTGGGGCCCGGCCGGCTGTCGCTGCGCCGCTTTGCCGCCGCCACGGCAACCGTTGGAGCCATCAGCATTGCCGTAATCGCGCTGGCCTACGGCCCCGAGTCAATCCGCTGCTGGAGCGGCCCGAAACTCAGGCAGGTCGTGGACCCCTCCACGCTCATTGGCAAAGTGCTCTTTCAGACCGGGAAACGCCTCGGATTGCCCGCACACCCTTACCTGGCCGGCATTTCCGATCTCGCCTTCCACAACAAGGTGGGGCACGAGGCCTATCTCATGGGAATGCAGTCCCGTGAAGGCTGGTGGTATTACTTCCCGGTGGTCTTCGCGGTCAAAACGTCGCTCTCGGTAATTGCGCTGCTGGTTCTCTCGATCGCTATCGCGCTGCGCCCGGCAAACCCGCGCAAGATCCCGTTCCATTGGATCGTTCTGCTGCTCCCTCCGCTCGTGTATTTCGCATTCTGCATGGGCAGCAACATCAATATCGGCGTGCGGCATCTGCTTCCCATCTACCCGTTTCTTTACGCCGCAATTGCCGGCGCGATCGCGGGCGCTGCCCGCCGCTGGCGCATCCTCTCCGCCGCGCTGATGCTGGTGCTGGTTATCGAATCCGCCTCGATCCACCCTCACTACCTGGCGTTTTTCAACGCCGCCGCCGGCGGTCCGGAGAACGGGCCCAACTACCTTGTGGATTCCAATCTCGACTGGGGGCAGGACCTCAAGAATCTCAAGAACTATCTCGACCGGAATGGCTTCGACAAGGTCTGCATCTCCTATTTCGGACGCTCCAGCATGGAGTATTACCGGTTCGAGTATACCGATCTGCCCAGAACCGACGAACCGAAACGGCAGGCCGAAGCCGATTGCATCGGCGCCATCAGCGTCACGTCCCTGCACGGCGTTTACGTCGGCAAGAACGCGTATAGCTGGCTGCTGGAGCGCAAGCCGATAGCGAAAATCGGCTATTCGATCTACGTATACGATCTTCGCAAGCAGGCGCTCAAATAGTTTTGTCGGGCGCGTAGCAGAGGGATTCCAGAGGACACTCGGCGCAGCGCGGCTTCCTGGCGACGCAGAGCGCGCGGCCGTGCAGGATCATCTCGTGGGAGAAGACAATCCATTTCTCTTTGGGAATGGTTTTCTGCAAGTCCCGCTCGATCTTCACCGGGTCGGACTCCTTCGTCAGGTCGAGCCGCGCCGCCACCCGCTGCACGTGCGTATCGACCACCACACCGCTTGCGATGCCATAGGCCGATCCGAGCACCACGTTGGCGGTCTTTCGCGCCACGCCTGGAATGGTCAGCATCTCTTCCATGGTGCGCGGCACCTGGCCGCCGAAATCGCGCAGGATCTTTTGTGCCGCCCCGATCAATGCTTTCGATTTATTGTTGAAGAAGCCGGTGGAGCGAATGTCCATCGCCAGTTCGGCCTGATTGGCGTTCGCAAAATCGGTGATGGTGGGGTATTTCGCGAACAGTCCCGGAGTGACCTCGTTGACCCGCTTGTCCGTACACTGCGCCGAAAGGATCGTCGCCACCAGCAGTTCCCAGGGTGTGCGATAGTGAAGCGCGGTAGTCGCGTTGGGGTAGGTCTTTTCCAAAATCTCCAGGATGCGGCGGACGCGCTCCTGCCGCTCCGCGCCCGTCCTGGGCCGCTTCACTCGATTCTTAAGCATTGCCATTCAGTTTAACGCCTCTATTCGGGGGGCAATTCGAAATTCACCAGCTCGCCCTTGAACCCGCGCGTTTTCCACGCACCGTAGCCGACGCCGGCGAGCATCCACGCCGCCCCGGCAAGCTGAGCCTTCCAGCTCAGGCTCAGCCACAGGGTAAAGCAGATCGCGAATCCGAATACCGGCGGCAGCAAATTCGTAAGCCGCTTCTGCTTCTCCCGCACGTAATAGCGGACCAGCGCCGCCAGGTTCACCCCCATGAACGCGATCAGCGCGCCGAAGTTCAGCATCTGCGCGCCCAAGTCGTAGTCCATGATGAACGCGCCGCATAGCGCCACCGCGCCCACGAACATCACGTTGTTCCTGGGAACGCGCCTCTTCGGATCCACCGCTCCGAAGAACCGCTTTGGAAGCGCGTTGCTTCTCCCCATCCCGAATAGCAGGCGCGCCGCGCCCAACTGGGCGCCCATCCCGGACCCGAAGTTCGCCACCAGCAGCGTGACGCCGACCACGGCGAACAGCGGCGCCCAGGCGCGCCCGGCAACGTGGACAAACGCGGTTGTCACGTCCGGGAAGGGCTCCGACGCGGGCCAAATCAATTGCGCCGCGTAGACCTCAAGCGCCGACAGCCCGCCGATTACCACGCAGGTCAGCACCGTCGCCAGCAGGATGTTCCGCCGCGGGTTCTTCGCTTCTTCCGATAGCGTCGAGATGCCGTCAAAGCCGATGTAGGTCAGCACCGCGATCGACGTGCCCCCCAACACCGCCCTCACCGAGAACGTCGACGGATCGTAGAACGGCCGCGTGAAATCGGCCCCGTGCCCGAAGATGTACCGGGCCGCAGCCACAAAGAAGATCGCGACCACCACGCCCATTCCCGCCGCCAGCCCCGCGTTGATCTTCGCCGAGGTGCGAATCCCCAGCACGTTCAATCCCGTGAACACCAGCGCGAAAAAGACCGCCCACACCGCGTACGGGACTTCGGGCGCGAATATGTGCGCCTGGCGGCTGATCCAGATGATGCAGATCATCGGGTTGAGCATGTAGTCCATCACCATGCTCCAGCCCGTCACATAGCCCAGCGCGGGATTGATCTCCTTGCCGACGTAAGTGAACGCCGACCCCGCGCTCGGATACGCGCGCGCCATTCGTCCGTAGCTGATGGCCGTGAACATCATGCCGACCATCGCGAGCAGCACCGTGGTGACCACGTGCCCGTGTCCCCGCTCGCTGAGCACGCCGAACACGGACATCGGCGCCGTCGGCTGGATCACGATCACGCCATACAGGATCAAATCCCACAATCCGAGGGCGCGCCGTAATCGCGGACCGCCCTCCATCGTCACCGGGCTGCTGGCCATAACTGAACGATTGTGGCATGATCGAAACGGTGCCTGCAGTCTTGCGTTTCTTCGGCTCTTTTCTGAAACGCTTCTCCCAGCACTCGGTGACTCAAGCCGGGCTCGTGTTCACCCTGTCCATATTGCTGGTGGGCATCGCGGCGGCGGCCTCGGGGAACAACCTGCTCTTTCTCGTGCTGGCGGCGATGATCTCCACGCTCATGGTTTCCGGCCTCATCAGCCGCCTCTCGCTCTCCGGGCTGGAGCTGGATTTTGTCCTGCCCGAGCACATCACCGCGCGGCGCAAGGCAATTGGGCGCCTCTACATCCGGAACACCAAGCGCTGGGTGCCGTCGTTCTCCGTCCACCTCAACGGTTCGGAAGAGAACGTGCTCACCACGCTTTACTTTCCCGTAGTGCCCGGCGGCGCCACCCTCGATGAAACCATTGAGGTCTGCTTCCCGCGCCGCGGCATCTATCGCGAAAGCGGGTTTCTCTTCACGACAGGCTTCCCTTTCGGATTCGTGCAGTACCGCGCTCACGTGACGCTTCGCCGCGACGTGCTGGTCTACCCCTCGATCCTGCCGCAGCCCGGGTTTGAGGAACTGCTGGCTGCCGTCCGCGGCGACCTGGAGACCCAGCAGCGCGGCCGCGGCCACGATTTCCACCGCATCCGCCCCTACGAGGCGCTCGAATCGGCGCGGCACGTCGATTGGAAGGCCTCCGCCAAGGTCGGCTCGCTCCAGGTGCGTGAGTTTGCGCGCGAGCAGGAACGGTTACTGGAAATCTTCCTCGATCTGAACGTTCCCCTGGGGCGCGACGAGTGGTTCGAACGCGCGGTGGACGCCTGCGCTTTCCTGAGCTGGCATATGGCCTCCCAGGAGGCGCGCCTCCGTTTTCTTACCCAGGAGATCGATATCTCGGTGCCGGAAACAGGGGATGTCTATACGATTTTGAGATACCTGGCGACCGTCTCGCCCGCATCGATCAGGCACCGGGTGTCTCCCGGCGGCGAGACAAGCTGCAAGATCGTTTTCACTGCACGCCGCGAGGACGCTTTCGCCGAGGCGGGCTGGAGCCAGGCTCGCTTCATTCGCCCGGACGCACTCGGCGGCGGCTCGGAAAGCTCCCTGGGCGTTTGAACGGCCGCGCTGAGCGCCTCCCACGATGAAGCCATAATGGATATAGGTCCATCTATGCGCGTCGGAATCGCGGCCGATCACGCCGGCTTCCTGCTAAAACAACAACTCGTGCCGCTATTGGAAAGCCTTCACCACGAAGTGATTGACCTCGGGACCCACAGCGGCGCCGAACCGGACGACTACCCGGACTACGCCCTTGCCCTGGGGCGGCTCCTGGCCGAGGGGCGGGCGGACCGCGGCATTCTCATCTGCGGCAGCGGAGTGGGCGCATCTGTGGCGGCCAATAAAATTCCCGGAATACGCGCCGGCCTCTGCCATGACACGTACTCCGCGCACCAGGGCGTCGAGCACGATAACATCAACGTGCTGGTTCTCGGCGCGCGGATCATCGGAAACGCCCTGGCGGGTGAACTGGTTGAAAGCTTCCTGAAAGCGACCTTCTCGGGAGAGGAGCGCCACCGCCGCCGCCTGGCTAAGGTCATGGAGATCGAAGCGAAGGGCCTCCAGGCCGGCGCTAACAAATCGGGCTCTGAATCGTCTAGGAAGGTGTGAGGAACACCGGATCGAGCTGGAGGAGAAAGCGTCTCGGAACCTTTTTGATCGGTGCGCTTATCCTGGCCGGCATCAGCCGGAGTGAGCCGGCCAGGCGGTTCCTGAGTTCAGCGCGGCAGTTCGCAACCTATTATCACGCGCTGGAGCGGACCAGCGTAAGAGCGGGATTTTGGGACAGAATAGCGCTCAGCCTCGCATTGGCAAGCGCCTCCTCCCCCCAGGAGGAGAACACAAAAGCCCTCCCTATTTCTTAGCAGCCTTCTTGGAGGCCTTCTTTGCAGGAGGAGGCTCGGGCCAGCCAATGATGTCTTTCTTCTCAGCTTCGAAAGTCACCATGAACGGTTCTCTCGTAAACTCCCTGGCGACTCCCCGGAACTGAATTTTCGTGCCCGGCGCGGCCACGCCCGGAAGCGGTGTCTCGAACTTCAGCGTGACCTCAGGCGTGTTGGGATCGCTGATTCCCAGAACCACCGATCTCGCGGCGCGAGTCCCGTCCTGGCTGATCACGTGTCCGGTAAAGGCCGGCTGATCTTCCGGCGGGACCAGCGCGTCCTTCATGCTGCCTTCGAAATACTGTGCGCCATCTTCGCCGGTCAGGGCGCTCTTCAGTCTCACCCACAACGCGAGCGAAGGATTGCTGGCTTCCAGTTCCTTTTCCTTCTGCGCAATCACTTCCGCTTCGCTCAGAATGACGAAGCCCTCCGGCGGAAAGGCGTTGTTCTTCGCAAGGTTCAGAAGGTTCCGCAGTCCCTCGGGGTCCTCACCATGGTACATGGTGTAGTTCCTGGTGATGTACTCCTGGATTTGCTTCCTGGCCTTCGGCTCGATTGCGCCGGGACCGTCGTAGGCCGCCGCGCGCGCGAACTGGAACAGCGCGTCGGACTGGCGCTCCGGCTTCTTCTGGGCCAGGATCACGGTCCCGAGCCAGTAAGACGCCTCGGCGTCGTTCGGGTGGATCTTGAGGTTTTGCGTCAGCTCTTTTTCCGCTTCCTCATAATTCTTGCGCTGCATGTGGACCCAGCCCAGAGTCCGATGCCCCAGAGCTTCCAGGTCCAAGCGCGCCTGCTTCCATGCCGATTCCGGCGTAGATGCCGGTTTCTTTTCGAGCGCGAACACTTCGTCCAGGTTGCCAAGCAGCGTCTTTGCGGCTTTTTCGCCAAGATCAAGGTTCGCCGGCGTAGGCTGTTCGCCCACTATCAAAAGGTTGATGTAGTAGACAGCGGTGGTGTTCTTCGGGTCTTCGGTCAAAATCTCCTGGGCCGTCTCGAGCGCCTTTTGGCGGTTAGCCGCCGCAGCGTACGTCGTAACGAATTTCTCAAGACGGGTGATTTTGAAATCCGAGGTGGGGTACTTTTCCTTCCACTGGTTCAGAAGCTCGATTTTCTTGTTCGGATCTTTCTCGGCCTCGATCGCCTGAACAAGGTCGTATTCAGCCCTGTCCTTCCAGTTCGGCTGCTTCTGCTGCGCCTGTCCCCATGCAGCACCAAGGCCCAAGGTGGAAGAGATCGCGGCCGCCAGAATCGCTCTCGAAAATTGAATGCGCACTCACGCCTCCTGAATTTGCCCTTACGCTATCCGCTCCTGTAAGGTTAATGTCTCAATCCGCTCCTCACCCGCGTGAGAACGGAGATGCGAACGTGCAATTGCGGAGTATAGCCGAATCAATCTATAGGGCGCAACATGCGGGTGCATCTAGAATAGACGTTTCGGACCGGGATCCTGTTTCGCTTCCGGGTGACGGGCGGAGCGGTTCCCGGACTGCCCGGCCCGGCCTCCGCGTCGTCCTTTTTACACATTTTAAGGGGCACGCCATTAGCGCGGCATTCCGCGAAAACCAGGGCCGCCGGGGGCGAAAACCCGGGGTGGAGAAGCGCCGCGGCGAAGCCGGCCGCAAAGCTGTGTAGTCAAACCCCCGGCACCTTTGCTAGTGTAGAGCCTTGCGGTATCCCGATCTGGCGATCATCCTCCTTTATCTAATCGGCATCACCTGGTTCGGGGCCCGTTTCCGCCGGCAGCAGAAAAGCCTGAAGGATTATTTTCTCGGCGGCCGCGTCGCCCCCTGGTGGGCGATAGCCCTTTCCATCGTATCCGCTGAAACGAGCACGCTGACCATCATCGGCACCCCCACACTCGCCTTTGCCGGGAACCTCGGATTTCTGCAGCTCGTCCTCGGCTATCTGCTCGCCCGGATCGTGATCTCCACCCTTTTTCTGCCCCACTATTTCCGCGGCGAAATGTTCACCGCCTATGAACTCATGCAGCGGCGCTTCGGACAGCGCATTCGCCGCCTGACCGCCGCCACGTTCCTGGTCGTGCGCGGTCTCGCCGAGGGCGTCCGGGTGTTTGCCATCTCGATCGTCATCTCCATCATCCTGGGGACGGGAGAACTGGCCTCCATTCTCCTGATCGTCGGCCTGACCCTTTTCTATACCTTCGAGGGAGGCATGACGGCGGTGATCTGGACGGACGTCGTGCAGATGTTCCTCTACATTGCAGGCGCCGTCGTCAGCTTCTTTGTGATCCTCGACCACATCCCGGGAGGATGGGAACACGTCGTGGCGGTGGCGGCGCCCGCGGGCAAGTTCCAGGTTTTCGATTTCGGTTTCCAGTTTTCGGCCGAGTTCTTTTCCCGCACCTATTCGTTTTGGGCCGGAATCATCGGCGGGTGTTTTCTCACGACCGCCAGTCACGGCACCGAGCAGTTGATGGTGCAGCGGTTGCTCGCGGCGCGCTCACAGGCGGAAAGCAGGCTGGCACTGCTCGCCAGTTGGATTGTCATTTTCGTGCAATTCGCGCTGTTTTTGGTGATTGGCGTAATTCTGTACGTCTATTACCGCGACACCGGCTTGGCGCCTCCGCAGCCGCCCGACCGGCTTTACCCGGCATTCGTCTGGCAGTACCTGCCTCCCGGGTTGGCCGGGCTTGTCATGGCCGCCGTGCTGGCCGCCGCCATGTCCAACCTGAGCGCGGCGCTCAATTCGCTTGCCTCGACGACGGTGATGGATTTTTATAAAGCCTTCAAGGAGCGCCCCGGCAAGCCCACGAATCCGGGTCGTTCCGAAGGGTCGTATCTCCGGCTTGCACGCGGCGCCACCGTGGTCTGGGGCCTTGTGCTGTTCGGAATCGGCAGCCTGGCGCGCCATTGGGGACCCGTCCTCGAAGCCGGCCTGGCCATCGCTTCCATAGCCTACGGCGGGCTGCTCGGCGTTTTTCTGCTCGGGCTGCTCACCCGGCGGGTCGGCGAAAAGGCGGCAATTGCCGGGATGGCGGCCGGGCTGAGCGCCTCGATTTACGTGAAATTCGGCACCTCGATCGCCTTCACCTGGTACGTTTTGATCGGCACAAACGTCACCTTTCTGACGGGATGCCTCGCCTCATTGCTCTGGAGGGAGCACGCGCGTGATTGAAGACAAGCGGCCGCAGCCCGGCTTAAGGCGGGAACTGGGCATCTGGAGCGCCGCCTCCATCGTGGTCGGCACCGTAATCGGAAGCGGCATTTTCCTTGTCCCGCAGGATATGATCAATGCCGTCGGCTCGCCGGGCCTCGTTTTTTGCGTGTGGATCGCCGGCGGCCTGCTCTCGCTGTTCGGCGCCCTCACTTACGCCGAACTCTCCGCCGCCATGCCGGAAGCCGGCGGCGAATACGTGTACCTGCGCGAGGCTTACGGACCTTTCTGGGGCTTTCTTTACGGCTGGACGCAAATGTGGGTCGCGAAAGCAGGCTCGGTGGCCACGCTGGCGACCGCGTTTTTTTATTATCTGGCGAATTTCCGGCCGGAACTCGACGGAATCCTTTTCGTGGTGCGCCTCCCGATTGGACCGGGCGGGGGGCCGCTCGAAGTGCGCTACGGCCAGTTGCTGGCCATGTCGGTGATTTTAATTCTAGCCGTCATAAATTACCTGGGCGTGAAATTCGGCGGCGGAGTGCAGTTGGCGGTTACCGTAGCCAAGGTGGGCTTGATCGCGGCAATCATTGCGATCGGACTGGGCGGCGGCCAGGGTTCGGCGGCGAATTACGCGTCGTCAATCCCGGTGGCCGGCGGCGTGGCCGGTTTTTTCGCCGCCCTGGTGGGCGCTCTGTGGGCCTATGACGGCTGGAACAACGTCAGCATGGTTTCCTCGGAGATTCGCAGCCCGCAGCGCAACCTTCCAATCGCGCTGATTGCCGGAACGGCCCTGGTCATTGCGATTTACCTGCTCACGAATCTTGCGTATTTCTACGTGCTTCCGGCTTCGGAAGTGGCCCAAAGCAACCGCGTGGCTGCCGACATGATGGGGCGAATCTTCGGGTCCGCCGGGGCGGGCGCCGTCAGCATCGCAGCGATGGTTTCAATCTTCGCGGCGTTGAACGGGTCGCTTCTCTCGGGGGCGCGGGTGCCCTACGCGATGGCGCGGGACGGGCTGTTTTTCCGGCCGCTGGCGCGCGTCCACCCGGAATATGGGACGCCGGGCGTATCGATTTTGGTGCTCAGCGCGTGGTCGGCGCTGCTGGTTCTAAGCGGGCATTTCCGGCAACTCTATACCTACGTTGTTTTCGCCAGTTGGATTTTTTACGGCATGACAGCGGTATCGGTATTAGTACTGCGGAGGAAGCGGCCGGACATGCGAAGACCCTATAAGGCCGCGGGATATCCCTGGGTACCAGTACTATTTGTGCTGGGTTCGCTGGGCGTGGTTTTCTTTACGCTGCGGCAATCGCCCCGGGAGGCGCTGATGGGCCTGGGACTTATTTTTCTTGGATTACCCTTTTATTTTCATTGGCGGCGCCGATTTTCGTGTTAATCTTGAATTAATCCTCCAGTACCGGAGTGCTCCTACTTTCCCTCAGGCGGCAGTACCGCGCCCCACTTTTCTGTTCTGAATTCGGAACAAAGGTCTTGAAAAGTCCCAGAAAGTGCGATAAAACACTTCTAGCATTCATGTTGGATGCGAGTTCGGTGTTCTGAATTCAGAACGCACCTCCGTTGTGAAGAACGAACTCGCGGGAGCAAACGATGGACGTGGTAAAAATTCTAGGCGAACTCCGTCAGGAACGCGAACACATCGAGGAAGCGATCATTAGTTTGGAGCGGTTGGCCCGCGGGCGTGGCAAGCGCAGGGGGCGTCCGCCCGCCTGGCTGGCGATGGCCAAGAAGCGTGGCCGGCCGGCGGGAAGCAAGAACAAGACCACCAGTGCTGCGAAGACCGCGGTCGCCTGATGGCAAGCCGGTGAAAGGACACTTGCCGGTGGGTGTAGCGGAGGGCGAGTCGACGTCTACCGGTTTGCTCGCCCCTTATCTGTATAGCAGGTATTGCTCGCGCAGCTTGAGGAAATCCCGCAGGATTTCCTCGGTGTCCTGCTGAATTTCCAAGGGGTCGCTGCCCGCCTGAATCTTTTCCATCACCTGGCGGGAGCCGATCAGCCGGGCGCATTCTTCCAAGGCAATCCGGCCGGGATACAGTTTCTGAAGCGAAGCCGCTATTTCCAGCCCCAGCCTCGAGCTGTTGAACGCGTCGCGGGCAGTCACCACGAAACGCACGCCCTCAATCCACTGCCCCGCGAAATTCGACGACGACGGCCGAAAACGCGTCGGGTAAACGCGAATTCCTGGAATAAAACGCGAATTGAGGTACGCCGCAAGCTCGGCGCCGCGGATCCAATCGGCGCCAATCTGCTCGAACGGCGCATCGGTTCCCCGCCCCACCGAATAGTTTTTCGCGTATTCGAGCATCGCCACTCCGGGATAGAGCAACGCCGCGTTGAGGCTGCGCATATTCGGCGACGGATCGACCCAGGTGAGGCCGGTCGAATCGAACCAGTCGCCGCGCTGCCAGTTGCGCATTGGCACCACGCGGAGATCGGCCTGTAACTTGTTCACGCCGTTGAACATGCGAGCCAGCTCGCCGATGGTCATACCGTGCCGGAGCGGCAAGCCCGCCAGGTACCCGATGAACGATCTCAGCTCCGCTTCGAGCAGCGGACCCTCGACGTGAACGCCGGTGATCGGGTTGGGCCTGTCGAGCACGAAGTACGGGATGCGCCGTTCGGCGGCCGCCTCCATGGCATACGCCATTGTGGTCGTATAGGTGTAAAAGCGAGCGCCGATATCCTGAATGTCGAAGACAAGCGCGTCGATATCGCGCAGCATTTCCGCCGTAGGCCGCCGGGTTTTGGCCGAGTAAAGGCTCCAGACCGGGATTCCGGTGGCGGGGTCTCTGGCGTTATCGATGTTTTCGCGGTCCTCCTGCCCGGTGATGCCGTGTTCGGGGGAAAAGAGCGCGGTGACACGGACGCCGGCCTCGACCATGCGGTCGACATTACGCTTCCCGTCGCGGTCCAGGCCGGTGTGGTTGGTGATCAGCCCCACGCGGCGGCCGGCAAGCTGCGCGAATCCCTCCTGCGCCATGGAATCCAAACCGGTGAGTACCTCCGCGTTGCGCGCCACGGTGCGCCGGACGCCCGCGCCCACCAGCGCTTCGTTGTAGCCGGTGATGCTCACGCGTGGCTCGTTAATGTTCAGCGCCGCGGCGACCACGGTCCCCACCCGGGAGCGCAGCGAAGTGATGGCCGGACGGACCCGCGGATGCACCGAGTTCGCCAGCAGAATGACGTAGCTCTGCGAGACCGGATCGATCCACAGCGACGTGCCGGTGAAGCCGGTGTGCCCGTAGGAGCCGATCGGGAACAGCTCGCCGCGGTTTCCGGAATAGGGCGAATCGATATCCCAACCCAGCCCGCGCAGAATCGGCTGGTTTGGAGGCGATTGCGGCGTGGTGAACTTCCGGACGGTGGCCGCGCTGAAGATGCGCACTCCCCGGTAGGTTCCCCAACCGAGCATCATTTCGGCGAAGCGGGAAAGATCGGCCGCGGTGGTGAAGAGGCCGGCGTGGCCCGCGACGCCGCCCATGTACCGTGTGGTGGGGTCGTGCACAATCCCGCGCAGCGGCGTGCCCTTCACAACCTCGGTGGGCGCGATGCGCAGCCTCAGCGTTGCCGGCGGCCGGAACATCGACGTATTCATTCCGAGCGGCCCGAAAATGTGCTGGCGCACATACTGCGGCAGGTCCACGCCGCTCACCTTGCGGACAATCTCGCCGAGCAGGATGAAATTGATGTCGCTGTAGACGAACTGCGCGCCCGGAGGCGCGGTGGACACTTCGGCCAGCGCTTTCTTGATCCCGGTCTCATATCCGCTCCAGGCGGGCACGATGTCGAGCGTCGGGCGCAAGCCGGAAAAATGCGTGAGCAGGCTTCGCACCGTGATGTCGCTCTTGCCGCCTTGAAACTCCGGCAGGTATTTCGTCACCGGATCGTTCAGCCGCACCCTGCCGTGTTCGAACAGGTGCATGATCGCCGGGGTGGTGGCCACGACTTTGGTGAGCGATGCGACATCGAAAATCGTGTCGAGGGTCATGACTTCCCGGCGCGGCACAAGGGCGCGGCAGCCGTAAGCCTTCCGGTGCACAATGGCCCCGCGATGCGCCACAACGAGCACCGCTCCGGGAATCTGGTCCTCTTTGATGGCCTGGGTGATGATGGCGTCCAGGTCGGCCGAAGCGCGAAAAACCGGCGCGCGTTGCGGTGCGGGCGCGGCGGCGCGCGAAGCGGCCGGGGACACGCCCAGAGCGGTCACCAGGGAACGGCGGGAAATTTTCATAGCAGAGCCCGCGCGGCCTCCTCGAGAACTTCGGCCAGCCGGACATCCCTCGCCGTCACGCCTCCGGAGTCGTGCGTGGTGAGGTCCACCGTAACCCGGTTGTAAACGTTCGACCATTCCGGGTGGTGGTCCATGGCCTCGATTTTCAGGGCCGACATGGTCATGAACCCGATGGCGCGCGCGAAATCCGCGAACTGGTACTCACGATGCAGCTTGTCATTTTTGAGCGTCCAGCCCGGCAGTTTTCCCAGAGCCGCCTGAATCTCCTGCGGGGTCAGCTTCGGAGATGGCATAGCTCTATCTTATCCCGAGTTCTCGGCGTGCCTGCTTTTCAAGACTCTGAAATGTGCGGGCGGGTTGCGAATGCGCGCGCCCACGGGCGCAGCTAATCAAAAAAACTCAACGCGCGTGTGTATGCTCTATCGAAAAGCTCCGGCGAGAGCTCGATATCGAGCCTCACCATGCGCCCCTGCGGCTCCAACCGGATCGCGTTGCAGACTTCCTGCAGCACCGGATCCGAGGCGCTCAGGCGCGCCAGCTCGATCAATCCGCGGATGCCGCCGGCGAGCGAACGCGCCTCCTCTTCGGTTCGCGCCTCTCCCTGAGCGAACGCCTTGAGCCCGTTCCGCAGATCGGCTCCCGCGATGGCGCTTTCCAGCGCGGAAAATATTCTGGCCAGATTTGCCAGGTTGCCGGACGGCGGCGCAGCCTTGGCTAGTGGAGTCAGTCCGCCGGTTGCGGCGAGCCAGATCTGGTTGTCCGCGGGAACCGAGAGCGCAGCCTGCCACAACGCTTCGGGCGGGCCTTGGGAGCGGCCGCGCTGGTCGAGGATGAACTTCACCGCTTCGGGCGGTCCGGCCACAACCACTGTCGAGTTGACGAACGTGAACGCGCTCTCCTTGTTGCCGATCAGCGTGTGCCCCTTGTAGGGAGTACGCACCATGCCAGGCGGCTGGATTCTGGGCTCCAGGCCCTGCTCGGCGAAGCGCCCGCGCGCCAGCAATGCGCTGTGCACACCGTCCGACACGAAGAGGGCCTGCCAAAGGTCCTCGCGCACGTTCAGCCCGGTCCGCTTCTCGAAGTGGTCCAGCAGCGGCAGAGAGGCTTTTTCGAACCACGGCGTCTTCCGCAGGGCATCCATGTTGATTCCCGCCAGCAGAACCGTGTCGTGGGGGACGAGCAGCCTCAGCGCGGGGTCGACGCGCACGCCGCCGGTCCGCGCGGGACCGCAGCCCAGCATCGCGGCGCAGACGAGCAGGCAAAGCCCGCGTATCCGGAGAGTTCCGATCGGCTACTCCTTTCTGACGCTGACTTCCTTGAAATAGACCACCGAGCGGGGGTCGTGATTTTGAAGGCCGAAATAGCCAAAATCGGGACGCGGCCCGCGCACGGGCTCGAACCACAGTTTGCGCGGCGGAACCTCCTGCCCTCCGTGGAACTCGTTGACTTTCTCGCCGTTCAGGTAAACCGTGGTCACCTGCCCCTTGAGCACGATATCCATGGTGTTCCACTCGCCCATGGGTTTCTGGTTCCGCTTGGAGACTTTGCTGAGGGAGTAGATGGCGCCGGTGCAGTGCCACTCGTCGCCGCCGGCGTCAATCTGCACCTCGTAGCCGTTGTGGACGGCATACCACGGGTCCTTAGGCTCCTCGGGCAGGCGAATGAAGACTCCGGAGTTGGCGTTGCGCGAGGCGGTCTTGAACACCACGCGGATGGTGGCGTTGCCGATTTTCTCTCGGGTGTAATAGAGCAGCCCCATGCCGCCTTCGGTCTTCATCAGGCCGTTCTCGACAACGAAGCGCCCGGGGCCCACCATTTTCCAGCCGCTGAGATCCCGGCCATTGAACAATTGCTGCCATTCCGCCGCAGAACACAGGCTTGAGAGTAGGAAAACCAAAACCGCCGCTTTCATACTTTTCTGATTTTACGCCACGGAGTGCGATCCGCCCGCGCACGCGGGCCGGAAATCCAGCATAGGATGCCGGGATCCCCTGGTAAAATAATCACTTTCACCTCTGGAGGGTGCTGTGGTGGTCAGACTCCTGGCGCTGTGCGCCTTGTGTATTTTTCCCCTTTTCTCGCAGACGAAGCTGCTGCGTTTCCCCGATATCCACGGAGATAAGGTCGTCTTCACCTATGGCGGTGATCTCTGGACCGCTCCCGTATCCGGCGGTACGGCGACGCGCCTTACGGCGCACCCCGGGGTCGAACTGTTTGCGAAGTTCTCTCCAGACGGAAAGTGGATCGCTTTCACCGGCCAATATGACGGCGACGAGCAGGTCTACGTGATCCCGTCCACTGGCGGCGTGCCGCGCCAGCTCACGTACTATCCGGCGCGCGGCCCGCTCGCCCCGCGCTGGGGCTACGACAATCAGGTCTACGGCTGGACGGTCGACGGCAAGCGCATTCTGTTCCGCTCGCACCGCGACTCGCGCGCGATTCAGATCAGCCGGCTCTACACGGTCCCGCTGGAGGGCG
The DNA here is from genome assembly GCA_029776225.1 of Acidobacteriota bacterium. GTDB lineage: Bacteria > Acidobacteriota > Terriglobia > Bryobacterales > Bryobacteraceae > Fen-330. The sequence goes on from JAKOTR010000033.1 coordinate 160,262, forward strand.
GTCCCGCCGAGCCGCTCCCCATGCCCGAATCGGGGGCGGGCGCCTACTCACCCGAAGGCGACAAGATCGTCTACTCGCCGCGCTCCCGCGACTTCCGCTCGGAGAAGCGCTACAGCGGCGGCCAGGCAAACAGCCTGTACATCTTCGATCTCAAGACCTACGACGCCAAGCTGATCACCGACGGCCCGCGCGCCAGCCGCGATCCCATGTGGATCGGCCAGACGATTTTCTACAACTCGGACCGCGACGGCCATTTCAACCTTTACGCCTACGACGTCAGCAGCGGCAAGACCAGCCAGGTGACGTTCAACAAAGTCTGGGACGTCCGCTGGCCCAGCACCGACCGCAAGAGCCGCATCGTGTATGAACTGAACGGCGAGTTGCATATCCTCGACGTGAAATCGCGCAAGAGCAAAGCGATTTCGATTCTGGTGCCGGATGACGGGCTGGCGCGGCGCCCGGGCCGGGTCTCGGCCGCCAATCTGGTCGAGAACTTCGGACTCAGCCCGAAAGGCGAGCGCGTGCTGTTCGCGGCCAGGGGCGACATCTTCACCGCGCCCATCGAGAAAGGCCCGACGCGCAACCTGACCCGCACTTCCGGGGCGCACGACAAATGGCCGTCCTGGTCGCCCGACGGGTCCACCATCGCCTTCCTGTCGGACCGCAGCGGCGAAGAGGAGATCTGGCTGGTGCCGCAGGACGGCTCGAAGCCGCCGGAACAGATCACCACCGGCGGCAAGGCGATGCGGTACTCGCCGGAATGGTCGCCGGACGGCAAGCGGATCGCTTTCAGCGACAAGGATGGCGGCGTGTACGTTCTGACGCTGGCGGACCGCAAGATCACCGAGGTAGCGCGGTCCCGCAAGGGCGCGGTGCGGGATTTCGTATGGTCGCCGCGCGGAAACCACCTGGCCTTCAGCATGGCCGGCGCGAACGACTATTCCTCGATCTATATCTGGAGCGCGGGGGACGGCAAGCTGCGCCGCATCACCGATGAATACTTCGATGCCGACACTCCGGCCTGGGACCCCGAGGGCAACTATCTCTACTATCTCGGCATGCGTGAATTCGCGCCCGCGATCTCCGGCGTCGAGTTCAACTTCGCCACCACGCGCAGCCGGTGCATTTTCGCGCTGGCGCTGCGCAAGGACGTGAAGTCGCCCTTCGCCCCCGAGAGCGACGAAGTCACCATCACCAAGGAAGAAGAAAAGCCCGCCGAGAAGGACAAGGAAAAGGAACAGGCAAAGCCGCCGGCCGATCTGATCATCGATTTCGACGGCTTGGCGCAGCGGGTGGCGCGCGTCCCACTGCAGGCGGACAACTACTCGGGCCTGAAAGCCAAGAAGGATTACCTGATCTACAGGGTCCAGGGAACGTCTTACTACGGCCGCGATTCGGAGCGTCCGCCTTCGCTTCGCATTTATTCCTTGAAGGAACGCAAAGAGACGACCCTGCTGGATGATGTTCGCGGCTTCGCGCTCTCCCGCGACGGCTCGAAAATCCTTGCGGCGCAGGGCCAAAACTGGTTCGTGATGGATGCCACGCCGGCCGGCGCCGGAGCAAAGAAAGCCGTCTCGACCGCGGGCCTGATGGTGGACCGCGTTCCGGCCGAGGAATGGCGGCAGATCTTCGACGAGGTGTGGCGGCGCTACCGCGACTTCTTCTACGTGAAGAACATGCACGGTTACGACTGGGAGAAAGTCCGGGAGCAGTACCGCCCGCTGCTGGACCACGTCGCGCACCGGTCGGATCTCAACTACGTCATCAGCGAGATGATCGCCGAGCTCACCGTGCAGCACGCCTATATCGACGGCGGCGATTTCCAGATCCCGCCCCGCCCGAAAGTCGCGCTGCCCGGGGCGCGGTTCGAGCTCGATAAGGCGTCCAACCGCTACCGGATTTCCAAGATTTTCGAGGGCCAGAACGAGGAAGAGATCTACCGCTCCCCGCTGACGGAGATTGGCGTGGACGTGAAGGTGGGAGATTACGTGCTGGCCATCAATGGCGAAGAGCTGACCGGGAAGGATGATCCCTACCGCCTTCTCCGCCATGCCGCCGATCACCCCGTCCGCCTCACGGTCAACTCGAAACCGGATTACGACGGCGCGCGCATCGTCAGCTACCGCCCGATCACCGATGAGAGCAATCTGATTTACCTGGATTGGGTGAACCGCAACCGCCGGTTGGTGACCGAACTCTCCGGCGGCCGCATCGGGTACTTGCACATTCCCGATATGGGCGCGGCCGGGATCCGCGAGTTCATCAAGTGGTACTACCCGCAGATCCGCAAGGAGGGCCTGATCGTGGACGTGAGGGCCAACGGCGGCGGCAACGTCTCGCGCATGCTGATCGAGCGGCTGCGCCGCAAGCTGCTGGGAGTCACCTTCTCGCGCACAATAGAAGATCCCTCCACCTACCCGGACGGCGTGTTTGTGGGCCCGATGGCCGTACTGCTGGACGAGAACTCCTCCTCGGACGGCGACATTTTCCCGGCCATGTTCCGCCAGGCGGGACTCGGACCGCTGATCGGAAAGCGCTCGTGGGGCGGCGTGATCGGCATCACCAACCGCGGCCCGCTGATTGACGGCGGCACGGTCTTCGTCCCCGAGTTCGGCTTCGCCAGCCCGGAGGGCGAATGGATCATTGAAGGACACGGCGTGGATCCGGATATCGAGGTGGAAAACGACCCCAAGTCCGTGATCGAGGGCCGCGACCCGCAACTGGAGAGGGCTGTAGCCGAGATCATGAAGAAGCTGAAGGAAAAGCCGGTGAAGCTGCCGTCGCGCCCGCCCGACCCGGTGAAGCTGAAGTAGCTGGCGCGCTTCACTTGCCGATGCAGAAGGTGGAGAAGATGCGGTTGAGGATGTCGTCGGCGGTGGTTGCGCCGGTAATGGCGTCGATGGCCTGAAGCGCGGCGTAAAGATCGAGCAGCAGCATTTCGTGCGGGATCCGCTCCGCGACCGCGGCACGCGCCTTTTCGAGCGCGGCCAGCGCGTCCCTGAGCAGCCGTTCGTGACGCAGGCTGGTGATGAAGCCGGCCTCGCAGTTCAAGCCCGCAGGAACGATGCTTTCGGCGATCGCGCGCCGCAGCGCGGGGATGCCTTCACCGGTCAGCGCCGAAACAGCCGTGATGTCTTCAGCGATTTCGGCGCGCCACGGCAGGTCTGACTTGTTGCCGACCAGCAGGCAGCGGCCCTGCCGGCGGGCGCGTTCGACCAGTTCCAGGTCGACAGCTTCGACGGGCGCGGAAAGATCAATCACCACCAGGGTCAGATCCGCGTCCGCCATGGCCTGATAGCTGCGCTCGATGCCGAGCGCCTCGATGCGGTCCTGCCCGGAGCGTATGCCCGCGGTGTCGATGAACTTGACCGGTATGCCGTCGATGGCGGCCACCTCGCTGACCATGTCGCGGGTGGTCCCCGGAATGTCTGTGACGATCGCGCGCTCCTGCTCGAGCAGGCGGTTGAACAGGCTGCTCTTGCCCACGTTGGGCCGCCCGACGATAGCCAGCGTGAATCCCGAGTGGACCAGCTTGCCGTAGGCGAAACTCTCGGCGAGAGCGGAAAGACCTTGCGCTATCGGGCCAATGCGGCCGAGAATCTCTTCGTCGCTCGCGACGGGGATGTCGTCTTCGGCAAAGTCGATGCCCGCTTCGAGCAGGGCGATCAGTTCCAGCAACTGCTCCTTGAGAGGAGCGATGCGGCGGGAAACAGCACCTCCGGCTTGCTGCGCGGCGATCCGGGCCTGATAGAGCGTGGTGGCCTCGATGAGGTCGCGCACGGCCTCGGCCTGTGGGAGATCGATGCGGCCGTTCAGGAAGGCGCGCAGCGTGAACTCGCCCGGCTCAGCCAGGCGCGCGCCGGCATCGCAGGCCCTCTCCACGGCGTAACGCAGCACCACGGGCGCGCCGTGGCAAGAGATCTCCACCACGTCCTCGGCCGTGTAGGAACGGGGCCGTCCGAAGTACGTCACGACGACCTGATCGACGGTGTGGCCATCCGGACCGACGAGTTCAGCCAGGGCGGCGGTCCAGGGTTTCCATTCGGGAGGCTTGGGGAAGCGCAGGATTTGCGACGCGATGCGGCGGGAATCCTGGCCCGAAAGGCGCACGATTCCGATCCCGCCCCTTCCGGGGGGAGTGGAGACAGCCACAATGGTGTCGGAGAGGTTCACCCCGCTATCGGCGTTTGCCGCGGCGCGGCGCGGGGCCGGGCGACGGAGCCTGGCGGCCATCCGCGGGAAGCGACGGCATATTGGCCGGGTAGATCACCACCTGCCGGTTCGGACCCACACCCGAGCTCTCGCTGCGCACGGCCGTTTCATTCCTCAGCGCCAGGTGAATGATACGGCGCTCGCGGCTGGTCATCGGATTGAACCGGTAAGGCAAGCCGCTCCGCTTCACGCGCTCGGCTGCGGTCTGCGCGCTGAGCCGCAGTTCCTCGATGCGGAGCATGCGGTAGTCGTTGGCGTCGAAGCACAGCAGGGAGTGCTCTTCCGGCCGCATCCGCAACATCTCCATGGTGAGCTGTTCGAGCGCCAGCAGCAATTCCCCTTTGTTGGCTAGCAAGAGCTCCACATCCGGCCCGGAAAACTTCACCACCACTTCCGGGTTCTCAAAATCGGGATGCCGTATCTCCCCACGGCAAAGCTGGAACGACAGGTCGAAGCCGGCGTTCCCAATCACCTGATTCAAGAATTCGCAGATGCGCTGCTCGTTCACCCTCTCTTGCCTTTCCCGCGCTTTGGACCGGAAGCGGCTTCGGCAGGCTGCGGAGCCGGCGTCGGCATGATCCTGTTAATGAACCACTGCTGTCCGATTCCCACGATGTTGCTGGTGAGCCAGTATAATACCAAGCCGCTCGACATGTTGTAGAACATGAAGCCGAACACGAGGGGCATCATCAGCATCATCCGCTGCTGGGCCGGGTCCTGCCCGGGCGCCGGCGTCATCTTCTGCATGACGAACTGCGCGATGACCATCAGGACCGGCAGGATGTGAATCGGCAAGTCCTCGGGCCGCGAGAGGTCCTTCACCCAGAGCCAGCTCGCGCCGCGCATTTCGATCGCCACCTGAAGCACGCTGTAGAAGGCGATGAAGAAGGGGATCTGAAGCAGCATCGGCAGGCACCCGCCCATGGGGTTGATGCCGTGCTTCTTGTAGAGCGCCATCAGCTCGGCGTTCTGCTCGGCTTTGCGCGGATCCCGCAATCCCACGTTCTTGTACTTGGCGTTGATGGCGGCTACCTGCGGCTGAAGGGCCTGCATCTTCTTCATCGACTTCATGCTGGAGAGCTTCAGCGGTAGCATCGCGAAGTTGATGATCACGGTGACGAGGACGATTGCCCAGCCGTAATTGTGCACGAGGTGGTTGTTGAACCAGTTCACCATCAGGAACAGCGGTTTGGCGAGCCAGCCGAACCAGGTGCCGAAATCGACAAGCTGCTCGAGTTTGGGGTTGATCCTCTTGAGCAGGTCGACGTCTTTCGGTCCCACGAAGACGGCGAACTGGTTCTGCGCATGTCCTCCGACGGCGACTCCCACGTGGAGCTTCTCGTTTTTGTCCACCGCGCTGGGAACGTTGTCGGCGATGGTATGGACGGTCAACTGGCCACCGTCATTGGGCAGGAACACGGCAGCGAAGTAGTTGTCCTGAATGCCGGCGAAAGTGAAGTCGCCCGTGTCGGTCAGCGCGCCATCTTCGGCGTCTTTGGCCGATTTCAGCCTGAGCTTGCCGGCCGAGGCGTCGTAGAAAACGGTACGCTGGGCGCCGGCGGCATTCTGCACCGCCGCGTCGCCGAAACCGCCGCGCCACGCCACGAAAGAGGGAAGCGGAGCGCCGTTCTGAGTGACCTCGGAGGTGAATGCCGAAATGTAGCTGTCCTTTTGGAAACGGAACGATTTCCTGACTGCGACTTTGCCGTTGGAGTACTCGTAATCTATGCCCAGGCCGTCCGGAGTGGGTTTGGCCGCATAGAGTACGTCATTGACGTTCACGTCCGGGGTCTTGTCGCGGAAGGCAATCGAGAGCGGGTAGCCGGCCTTCGGCGCTGCGGCAGTGTTCACGAGTTCGAGCGGCTTGCCGGCGCTGTCTTTGTAGTCCTTCAGCGTCCAGCTCCGCACCACCCCGCCGCGGTTCGAAAGAGTGAGGCTGTAGACATCGGTATCGATGGTAAACAGTTGCTCTTCCTCCGCTGTGACCGGCGCAACCGGAGCCGGAGCGGGAGACGCCTTTTCCGCGGCTTCTGCGGCCTCGGGTTTCGCCGGCTGGGCTGCGGGGGTCTCGGTCTTGGATGCGGCCGGCTTCGGCGCCGGCTGGGTAGGCGTCACGTTCCTGTACAGGTAGGGCGTCAGGAACAGCACCGCGCCCATGAGAACGAATGCCAGGAGCAGTCGCTTCTCCATGGACGGTTCTTCCCCGGTCTGGAAATCCGCCCTTTTCTTACCGTTGGGGGTATCCGCCATGGTCCTTAGTCAATTCCTTTTTTCCGTCTCATCGAACAGGGTCGAAGCCGCCTTCATGGAACGGGTGGCAGCGGAGCAGGCGTCTGAATCCGAGCCAGACGCCGCGCAGCGGCCCGTATTTCTCCACGGCCTGGTACATGTATTCCGAACAGGTCGGGTGATAGCGGCAGGCGGAAGGCAGCAGCGGCGAGATTAGCCGTTTATAGAGCCTCAGCAAAGACAGGATTACTGCTTGCATCGGGAAAACAGCCGCTCGACTTCGCGGGCCAGGTCCTCCATTGGCGCCGTGAGCACGGACCGGCGAGGGTTGAATACGATATCCCACTCTGGCTCTAATCGGAAAAGCCGGCGGCGAACCGCTTCGCGCATGCGCCTCTTGATCCTGTTCCTGACCACCGCCTTGCCCAGCGATCTTGGGGCGGTGAAACCGACCCGGGGCCCCTCCGTACCGCCCCGCCGCAGGCAGAAAGCCGCGAAATACGGAGTTGACACCTTGGTGCCCCCCTCGTAAACGCGGCGAAAGTCGGCCGGGCGAAGAAGGCGGACACGCTTGGGAAACGATTGGTCCGGCGTTCCGGCTTGAACCGCCCGTACTGGCACCGCACTCTCCCCGCTTGCGGCTGGGTCTCTGCAAAGGACGGGTTTATTGGGCCTTGGCGTAGCGAACGGAGCGCTCATCGCTGACGGTCAGCTTCCAGCGGCCCTTCGCCCTGCGGCGTGCCAGGACAGCCCGGCCGTCCTTGGTCTTCATCCGTGCTCGGAATCCATGAGTTTTGGCCCGGCGACGATTATTCGGCTGATACGTACGTTTTGGCATTTTGCGTTCCGACCCGGAAGAGAGGCGCTCGCAAGCACAATAGTGGCTTCGAGATCAAACTCCAGAAAATCTTAGTATATAGGCCTGGACAACAGGGTGTCAAACACGGCAGAGCCGCGTGCCTGTTCCTTACCCTCACTGTCGCACCCGGAGCCGGGCCGCCGCAAGCGGCGTGAAAAGATCCCCGGAAATCCGGGTTCGAGGCCGCCGGGCGCTCCACCCCGGTCTCCGTGTCTGTACAATGAGTTGCAGACAACGGGCCGGACGGTCCGGAACAGCTCAAATCTACAGGTTCCTATGCGATATCGGAAACTCGGCAGGACGAATTGGGAAATCAGCGAGATCGGCTACGGCGCATGGGGCGTCGGCGGCACGCAGTGGTTGGGCGCCACCGACGAGGAGTCGCTTGCCGCCCTGCGCAAGGCGATCGAACTCGGGGTGAATTTCATCGACACGGCGCTGGCGTACGGTGACGGCCACAGCGAGACTCTGGTGGGCCGCGTCGTGCGGGAGGCTGGGAAGAGAATCTACGTTGCCACCAAAGTTCCGCCCAAGAACCAGCTCTGGCCCGCCCGGCCGGGCATCGGAATCGAGCAGGTTTTCCCGTACGACTACATCATGCGCTCGACCGAGCAAAGCCTGAAAAATCTCGGGCTCGAACAGATCGACCTCCAGCAGCTCCACGTCTGGAACCCGGAATGGCTGGAGCGCGACGAGTGGCGCCGGGCGGCGGAGGAACTCAAGCGGTCCGGCAAGATCCGCGCTTTTGGCGTTTCCATTAACGATCACGATCCGGATTCGGCGCTCGAGCTGATCAAGACGGGGCTGATCGACACCGTGCAGGTGATTTACAACATCTTCGACCAGTCCCCCGAGCGCAACCTGTTCCCGCTCTGCATCGAGCGGAACATCGGCGTGCTGGCGCGGGTTCCCTTTGACGAGGGGGCGCTCACGGGCGCCATCCGCGAGGACACCCAGTTCGATCCGAAGGACTTCCGCGCCTTCTATTTCCGGGGCGACCGCAAGAAGCAGGTCATCGAGCGCGTCGCGGCGCTCCAGCGCGACCTCGGCGATCGCAACCTGCCGGAGACCGCGCTGCGGTTCTGCATTTCGCACCCGGCGGTTTCGACCGTGATTCCCGGAATGAGGAGAGTGCGGAACGTGGAGGCCAACTGCAAAGCTTCCGACCTCGGGCCGCTCGATCCGGCAACCCTGGCGATCGTAAGAAAGCACGCCTGGGAGAAGAATTTTTATTCCTAAGCGGAACGCGCTCGCCGAGAGCGGGACGCGCTCGCCGAGGTTGCCGCCGCCCTGCATCCCCGCGGAGGCGAGGATTTTTTGAGGAGGCAACCCGCCGCGGCGCGCGCATTGCGATCGCTTGCTGGAATCGGCTAGATTGGTGTGCGGAGGAATGGCCGAGTGGTTGAAGGCGGCGGTCTTGAAAACCGTTAGGGTCGTAAGGCCCTCGGGGGTTCGAATCCCTCTTCCTCCGCCATCCCTAGCGTGTAGCCCACAAGAAGAACACAGCCAAGAACGGAGATGCCGACGCGGCGGCTTGTGAATGCACATCAAGAGATAGATAGAAGAAGGCCGTTCTCGACTGTTCCCAGGGGGCTGGAACACCATTATCTCCGTTGTTCGTCAGCGCTTGCGTGACTTGGAGGCTGGCACGCGCTATGCGCAGGGCACGTTCGAACGCGCGGGCAGCCGGGTCAGCCGCGTGGCTTAGAAGAAACCACTTCGCGTGGAAGAACGTAACGATGGACTGGGCGCGTAATACATACGGCTCTCTTCAAGGCAGTATGTGGCCTGCCGTTGGTGGGGCTGACCTTGCAAGGGCACTTCAGACTCGCACCCAACAGGTCGTTGGCTGGAACATCAGTCAGGACTTCGGAGAGTTCTCCGAATAGAAGTGTTGACCCGCTACCATTATTCCCACTGGACCAGAGCGCAGCAGGCGTAGCCAACCGAACCACAAGGACAGAAATGGTCACCTTCGCTGCCTCGACTGCCTTCTGCACTCCGTGGGCGCCAATGCGCTCACGCATACGGCGCAGCACCTTCCGCGCATTCTCGTGCACCTCGAACTTCAGAACGTTCTATTGTCTATGCCTCGGAACGGTCACCTCCTACGGCAGCGCTTCCATCGCTTCGGCGATCGCTGCTCCCGGATGCTCGAAATCCTGCAAGCGGCCGTTGAGGTAAGCGTCGTACGATGCGAGGTCGAAGTGGCCGTGCCCGCTCAGGCAGAACAGGATGGCCCGCGGTTTGCCCTCCTGGCGGGCCGCTTCCGCTTCTTCAAAAACCGCGCGGATCGCGTGCGAGGATTCCGGCGCCGGCAGGATTCCTTCCGTTTGCGCGAATTTCACCGCCGCTTCGAACACCGGAAGCTGCGTGTAGGCCCGCGCTTCGATCACGCCATCCTTGAGGAGCCTGCTCAACAGCGGCGACGCGCCATGGTAGCGCAGACCGCCGGCGTGGATGCCCGGCGGCACGAAATCGTGGCCCAGCGTGTACATCTTGAGCAGCGGAGTCAGCTTGGCGGTGTCGCCGAAGTCATAGGTGTATTTCCCGCGCGTCAGGCTGGGGCATGCGGCGGGCTCCACCGCTACCAGCCGCACCGCCGAACCGTTGAGCTTGTCGGGCACATACGGCAGCGCGATTCCCGCGAAGTTGCTGCCGCCGCCGAAGCAGCCGATCACGACGTCCGGTGAGTCGCCCGCGAGAGCCATCTGCTGTTTCGCTTCCTGGCCGATCACCGTCTGGTGCAGCATGACGTGGTTCAGCACGCTGCCGAGCGCGTAATTCGTGTCGGCGTGCGTGGCCGCGTCTTCCACCGCCTCGCTGATGGCGATGCCCAGGCTGCCGGGCGAATCCGGGTGCGCCGCCAGCACCGCCCTGCCCGCCTCGGTGCGCGTGCTGGGGCTAGCGAAGACCTCGGCGCCCCAGGTGTTCATCAGCATGCGGCGGTAGGGCTTCTGTTCATGGCTCACCTTCACCATGTACACCGTGCATTCGAGCCCGAACATGCGGCAGGCCAGCGCGAGCGCGCTGCCCCACTGCCCGGCGCCCGTTTCCGTGGAAAGCCGCTTGATGCCCGCCTGCTTGTTGTAGTACGCCTGCGCCACCGCCGTGTTCGGCTTGTGGCTGCCCGCGGGACTGACGCCTTCGTACTTGTAGTAAATGCGCGCCGGCGTGTCGAGCGCCTTTTCGAGCCGCCGCGCGCGGTACAGCGGCGTCGGACGCCAGAGCCGGTAGATGTCCAGCACCTCGCCCGGAATATCGATCTCGGGAAGAGGCGAAAACTCCTGCTCCAGCAGCGACATCGGGAAAATCTGCGCCAGCGCCTCCGGACCGATGGGCTTCCGCGTCGCCGGATCGAGCGGCGGGTCAAGCGGCTCCTTGAGAAGCGGAAGCACGTTCACCCACGCGGTCGGGATCTGGTCGTCAGACAGCAAAAACTTCGTTCTTTCCGGCACGACAGCTCCTTCAAATGAAACCGACCATTGTATGTGCAGCGGGCTCCGCGCCGCAACGTGAACCGCAGGCGCGCGCTGCCTGGGCGGAGGATGTTGACGTGCGATGCGACTGCCCGTGCCGCAACGTGAACCGCAGGCGCAACGCTGTCAGGGCGCAAAAAAAAGTCTAAACGCCGGCTTCGGAGGCTGCTTCCGCCGCGTGGTAGGAACTGCGCACCAGCGGTCCGGCTACCACTTGCGCGAACCCCATCTCGAGGCCCTCGCGCCGGTACTCGGCGAACTCCTCCGGCGGAATGTACCGGATGACAGGCAGGTGTTTGGGCGAAGGACTGAGGTACTGCCCCAGCGTGAGGATACTCACGTTGTGCGCCCGCAAGTCGCGCATCACCGCGAGCACCTCGTCCCGCGTTTCCCCCAGGCCCAGCATCACGCCCGACTTCGTGGGAATCTCCGGCCTGACCCGGTGCGAGTACGCCAGAATGTCGAGCGAGCGCTCATACCGCGCCCCGAGCCGCACCTGCCTGTACAGCCGCGGCACGGTCTCGATATTGTGGTTCATGACGTCCGGCGCGGCTTCGAGCACGATATCCATGGCCGCGTGCGAGCCCTGGAAATCGGGGATCAGCACCTCGACGCGGCAATCCGGCACGCGCTCGCGAATGGCGCGGATGGTGAGCGCGAACAGTTCCGCGCCGCCGTCCTTGCGGTCGTCGCGGTTCACGCTGGTAATGACGGCGTAGCGCAGCCCGAGCGTGGCGACGGCCTCGGCCACGCGGCGGGGCTCGTCGTAATCCACCGGAAGCGGCCCGCCCTTCTGCACCGCGCAGAATCCGCAGCGCCGCGTGCACACGTTGCCCAGGATCATGAAGGTCGCCGTGCGATGGTTCCAGCACTCGCCCACATTCGGACAGGCGGCGCTTTCACACACCGTGTGCAGCCGCAGCCGCTCCACCAGCGCCTTGATGCCGCGATAGTTCTCCCCGACGGGAGCGGGCGCGCGGAGCCATTGCGGCCGGGGCTGATTCCGCGTGATCGTTACCAGCACTACGTCTATTGTAGTGCGGCCATGCGCTGCTCCATGGATTTGCGGAACGCTTCGTCCTGAATCGCCGAGAGGTTGGCGCGAACATTAGCCAGAGCGCCGGTGAGCGCCGCGGTGGCAAGCGCGCGCCCGGTTTCGAGGTCCGATGCGAATTTCGCGGGCGCCTCCCGCAGCAGAGATTCCAGTTGGGCGCGGACATGGAATGACCGCTCGGCAACCTCCATGGGAACTTCGGCGGCGCTGTGCAGCGCTTCTTCGAGAAATGGCGAGCGCTCCTCCTTCGGCATCCTGTAGGCCGCCATGACGCCGCGGAACGCCTCCGCGTCGCGCTCGACGGCGGCGGCCAGAAACCGCCGGTCGGCTTCGAAATCGTATTCCGGGCGCTGCGCGAGCTGCGCAACCATCGAGCCGAGCGCGGCAGCCATGGCGCCCCCCGCCGCTGCGGCGCTGCCCCCGCCCGGAGCGGGTGAAGCAGCGGCCAGCGCATCGAGGAACTGGTCGAGTCCCCCGCCGGCCGTTTCTTCGGCCAGACGGTTCTCCAGCACGATCTCCGGGCGGAAGTTCTCCGCGCGCAGGTAGAACTCGGCCGCCATCTCGAGGGCCTTCTTGGGAATCAGCCCGACGATCTCACTGCCCACAACCGGAACGCCGTACCGCTCCGCCTCCACGCGAACGGCCTCGAAGACGCGGTGCACGGGAGTCTGTTCGAAATCGGTGAGGTTCATGGAGACCTGCGCGATGTTGCGGGAACCGAGCAGCACGCCCATCGCCTTCACATAGCGGAAGCCGCCGCTCGAATACCGGACCGCCTTGGCGATCCGCTTTGCGATCTCCACATCCGCCGTGCCCAGGTTGATGTTGTAGGCGATGAGAAATTTCCGCGCGCCCACCACGGTTGCGCCCGCGGTCGGATGCAGGCGCGCCTCGCCGATGTCCGGGGCGCGGTCGGGATTGACGCCGATCTCGCTGCGCAGGCCCTCGAACTGCCCGCGCCGGATGTTCTCCAGGTTCACGCGGTCCGGCCGCCGCGCCGCCGCCTCGTAGAAATAAACCGGGACCTGGAACCGCCGCCAGATCTCCTCGCCGGCGCGCACGGCGATGCGCACGCACTCCTCCATCGTGACGCCCTCAATGGGCACGAACGGGACTACGTCCGCAGCCCCGATGCGCGGATGCACGCCGCTCTGTTTGTTCAAGTCGATGAGTTCCACCGCCTTGCCGGCCGCGCGGACGGCCGCCTCGCAGACGGCCTCCGGAGGGCCCGCGAAGGTCAGCACCGAGCGGTTGTGGTCGGCGTCCATTTCGCGGTCCAGCATGATAACGCCCGGCACTGAGCGGACCGCGCTCACCAGGGCTTCAACCTTCTCCGGGTCGCGGCCCTCGGAGAAGTTAGGCACGCACTCGATCAGTTTTCGTCCCAACCCACATTCCCCTTTCCGTACAGCACCACGCCTCTCTTCATCGTCATGACTACCAGGTTCACGCCGAAATGATACGGGACTTCGCGGTAGTCGGGGACGTCGAACATCACCAGGTCGGCATCCTTGCCCGTTTCGATCGAGCCCGTATGGTCGCCGCAGTGGAGCGCATAGGCGCCGTTGATCGTGGCCGCACAGAAAGCCTCCGCCGGCGTCATCCGCATCTGCGAGCAGGCCAGCGAGAGGACCATCTGCATGTTGTAGGTGGGGCTGGTGCCGGGATTGTAATCGGTTGCCAGCGCGACGGCCGCGCCCGCTTTGATCAGTTTGCGGGCCGGCGGGTAGCAGTCCAGTCCGAGGTGGAAGACGGAGCCCGGCAGCAGCGTGGCGATGGTATCGGAAGCGGCGAGCGCGCGTGCGTCGTCGTCGTTGATGTGAGCGAGGTGGTCCGCGCTGGCCGCGCCCATCTCGACCGCGAGCATCGCCGCGCCGGTGCGCGAGAACTGCTCGGCGTGCACCTTCAGGCCGAATCCGAAATCCTTGGCCGCCGACAAATAGCGGCGCCCCTGCTCGATGGTAAAGGCGTCCTCGTCGCAGTAGATATCGACGAACCGGGCCAGTTTTCGCCGCTTGAGTTTCGGCATGACGGACCGGCACATCCAGTCGATGTAATCGTCCGCCCGGCCGGCGTATTCCGGCGGCACGGCGTGAGCGCCCAGGTAAGTGGGGATGAGTTCGATGGGATCGTCCTGAAGCGCCTGGACTGCCCTCAAAGCCTTCCGCTCGCCTTTCTCGTCGAGCCCGTAACCTGATTTCGCCTCCAGCGTGGTCGTGCCGTGCGCGACGCAGCCGGCCAGCGTCTTCTTGGCTTGCAGCAGCAGCCGCCGGATCGGCATTTCGCGCACCGCGCGGACGCTGGCGAGAATGCCGCCCCCGACCGCCGCGATCTCGCGGTAAGTCGCTCCGGCAAGTATCATCTCGTAATCGACTAACCGCGCCGGACCGCAAACCAGGTGCGTGTGGCTGTCCACGAAACCCGGCGCTACGACGCGTCCGGTCGCGTCGATCTCGCGCGCGTGCCGGGCCAGAGAAAGGTTTTCTACGCGCCTGCTCGGACCCAGCGAGACAATCTTGCCGCCCCGGATCAGCACCGCGCCATCCGGGACAATCCCGAGATCCTGCATGGCTTCGCCGCGCCGCGGACCGCGCGGACCGCGCATCGTCAATAGTTGCCTGGCGCCGCGTACCAGGACCGGCATATCACTTGAGGAGTCAGCCATGTGCAAAAGATTAGTGTACAGGCCGGCTGATTTGCATCAAGACATAGGAGTTCTGATACCCGCGCGCTCAGCGAATCGCGCGGCCTCTTCGTAGCCCGCGTCCACGTGGCGCAGCACGCCGATGCCGGGGTCGCAGGTCATCACGCGCTCCAGGCAGCGGGCGCCGGACTCGCTGCCCTCGGCCACCGTCACCTGTCCCGCATGCATCGAGTAGCCGATGCCCACGCCCCCGCCGTTATGGAACGAAACCCAGCTTGCTCCCGCGGCGGTGTTCAGAAGCGCGTTCAAGACCGGCCAGTCGGCGATGGCGTCGCTTCCGTCCCGCATCGCTTCCGTTTCCCGATAGGGCGAGGCCACCGAGCCGCAGTCCAAATGGTCGCGGCCGATCACGATGGGGGCCTTCAATTCGCCCGACCCCACCATGCGGTTGATCTCGAGTGCGAAGCGCGCGCGCTCGCCGTACCCGAGCCAGCAGATGCGCGCCGGGAGCCCCTGAAACCGCACGTGCTTTCGCGCCAGCCGGATCCAGCGCACCAGCGCCTCATTGTCAGGAAACAGGCGGCACACCAGCTCGTCGGTTGCCGCGATATCGGACGCCTCTCCCGAGAGCGCCACCCAGCGGAATGGCCCGCGCCCTTCGCAGAACATCGGCCGGATGTACTCGGGCACAAAGCCCGGGATCGTGAAGGCGTCCGAGACGCCGCGGTCGGCCGCCATCCGGCGTATGTTGTTGCCGTAGTCGAACACGACCGCTCCGAGGCGCTTGAGCGCCAGCATCGCGCGCACGTGCGTGGCGATGGAATCGAGCGCGCGGTCGATGTACTCGTCCGGCTTCGCCGCGCGCAGTTCCGCCGCCTGCGTGAGCGTCAAACCGGCCGGGATATATCCGTTGAGCGGGTCGTGCGCGCTTGTCTGGTCGGTGAGCAGGTCGGGAACCACGCCGCGGCGCACCAGTTCCGGCAGCACCTCGGCGCAATTTCCCACCAATCCCACCGAGACGGCGGTTTTTTCGTGAACGGCGTTGCGCAGAATCCGGAGCGCCTCGTCCAGGCTGCTCACCATGATGTCGCAGTAGCCCGTCTTCAACCGCCGCTTGATGCGCTCGGGATCTACTTCAATGCAGAGGAGCGCCGCGCCGTTCATGGTCGCCGCCAGCGGCTGCGCTCCGCCCATGCCGCCCATCCCGCCGGTCACCACCAGCTTTCCGGCCAGCGTTCCGCCGAAATGTTTGCGCGCCGCTGCCGCGAAGGTTTCGTAAGTGCCTTGCAGAATTCCCTGCGTGCCGATATAAATCCAGCTTCCCGCCGTCATCTGGCCGTACATGATGAGGCCGAGCTTTTCCAGCGCGCGGAACTGCTCCCAGTTCGACCAACGCCCCACCAGGTTGGAGTTCGCGATCAGCACCCGCGGCGCTTCCTCGTGAGTGCGGAATACGCCCACCGGCTTGCCGGACTGCACCAGCAGGGTCTCGTCATTCTCCAGCCGCTCGAGTTCGCGCACGATGGCGTGGAACGACGGCCAGTCCCGGGCCGCTTTGCCCTCCCCTCCGTACACCACCAGGTCCTGCGGCCGTTCGGCCACCGCAGGATCGAGGGTGTTCATCAACATCCGCAGGGCCGCTTCCTGACGCCAGCCCTTGGCGCGCAAGGAGGCGCCGCGCGGAGCACGAATGGCTTGCATGCCTTCACTCTATAACAGGCGGTTGCAGATGGATCGCGGGCGGCGGTTGCAGGTCGAGAGCGGCGGCGTTGCAGGTCGAGAGCGGGCGGCCGTTACAGCGCGTAGCCGGGCTCAAGCGAGCCGGCGGCGTTCAGGTGGAGGACCCGCAGGATCTCCGAATAGAATTCCAGCGCGACCGCCGATTCGGCGCGCTCCGGACCGGCCGCTTTTTCCAGAATGGCGGTCGAGAGCTCCAGCAGCTTTTTGGCTTCCGTGAATCGCGCCTGCTCGCGGTACGTTTGAGCGAGCGCGTGCAGGTTGGAGACGATATCCGGGTGGTTCGGCCCGAGCGTTTTCCGGAGCATCTCCAGAGCGTAGGCGAACAGGGATTCCGCCTCGGCGTATTTGTGCAGTGCGCTGTAGACCTCTCCCAGCCGCTTGAGATCCGCGGCCAGGCTGGGGTCGTCCCGGCCCACGATGCGCTGCTTGATGGCCAGCGCGCGCGTCAGCACCGGCTCCGCCTCGCTGTAACGGCCGCCGCGCATGTAGAACTCGCCCAGGTGGACGAGGGTGACCGCCGTGCTCCAATCGTCCGGCCCGAGCGCGGCTTCCTTGATGCTCAGCGAACGCCGGAACGCGAAGAGGGCCGCGGAGCGGCGGTCGAGCGCCATGTACACCTCCCCGAGACCGTCCAGAACCAGCGCGACGTCCGGGTGGTCCTTCCCCAACGCGGCCTCGGTGATCTCGAGGGCGCGCTCGTACTCGGCCGCGGCTTCCTCCAGGCGATCTTGAAACTTGTACGCGTGGGCCAGGTTGAAATACGCCTGGGCGAGTTCGGCATCGTTCCGGCCGGGCGCGTTCTGGTAAATGGCGATCGCTTGTTTCAGCGCGCGCTCCGCTCCGCCGAAGTTGCCGTGGTTGCAATGGAGTACGCCCATGGCGTTCAGGCTTTTCGCCAATCGGGGATCGCTGCGGCCCGCCTCGCCCGCCTCTTCGACCGCCTTGGCGACATACTTGAGGCAGGCGTCCCTGTCGCCCAGATAGAACAACCCCTCCGCAAGGTGCATGTAAAACTGCCAGGAGGCTTCCTGGGATTCGAGTTCATAGGCCGAGGAGGAGGGCAGATCCAGCTCTGCGGGCTGAACCTCGACCGTATGACGCACGTTCGCTCCGCGTTTCATGGGTGTCCTCAAAATCGGGTGCTTTGCCAGTATATGCAAGTGACTGAAGGAGATACTACTCCCCCGAAATGACAATTTGCGCGGCCCGGGGTGGGCATTACTCCCGGTACTCTTAGGACCAACTACCGGGGGAGTGGCTTTATACCACCCCTCCCCGGCCTCTGATGCCCGATCCGGTACTGTTTGGGGCACCAAGGGGCCTCCTCCGCCCGCTTAGCGCTCCGGATCCAGCGGCTCGCGCACCTTGGCCGGATCGAACAGGCGCGGATTGATTGGGACCGCTTGATAGGGGGTGAAATCCGGCTCGCCGGTAAAACAGTCGCTCAGGTCCGAGGCGGCGGCGTCGAACAGGTTCAGGGGCGGCACGCCGAGCAGCCGGAAGATGGTCTTCAGGAGTCCGGGGAAGCTCGAATTCACGTGCGACACGTAGTTTCTGCGCGCGTAAGGGCTGGCCACCAGCAGCAGGGTGCGGTGGGAATCCACGTGGTCGACCCAGCCCTGCGCGCCGGCCTCGGTGACGAATATCGCCATCTGCGGCCACCATTTGGTGTTTGAGAGGTACTCGACGATGCGGCCCAGTGCATAGTCGTTATCCGCCATGTAGGAGGCCTGATACGGGTAGCCGTCCTCGGGACGGGCGGGCGCGAGGTGGTCCTGCGGCAGGCGTATGTAGATGAATCTGGGCAAGGGCTCGCCGCCCTTCACGTACTTGCTTTCGATCTCGGCGATGAACTGCGATGCCCGGAACTGGTCCGGGATGTTCATGTTGAACCCCGGATAATCGCGCGAGGTGTTGCGGTAAAGCGGTCCAGGCGCCGGCACGTTGGTGAGGACGCGCGCGCCGGTGGGCTTCAAACCTTCTCCTTTGTCGACGCCGGCCAGTTCAAAGCCTTCGCCGTAGCTGCGGAAACTGATTCCGTGGCGCTCGAGGTGGTGCCAGATAGCGCCGGCTTCCGGCAGCTCCTCCGGGTGCACCGAGGAACTGCCCTGGGGAAAGCTCAGCCGCCCGGGCGCGGTTGAGAGCCGGAAGTCCTTCTGGCCCCCGGAGGCCGCCAGCGCCGAGCTTACCGTCCAGGCGTTGGGATAGGCGCCGGTGAGCCAGTGGTGGCCGCACCCGTTCCCCTCCGAGTCGGCATAGAAGTTGTCGCTGAAAGCCCACCGCTCCGCCATGCGGTGGTGGTTCGGGGTGATGTTGACGGCCATCATGATGGGCCGCTGCCGCAGCCCCTTGCGCTCGGAAGCGACGTTGGCATAGCGGCCGAAGCGCGCTAGCGTGGGTTCGGCGTTCACCGGACCGTTCGAAGCCGTTTCGATGTCCCCAAAGACCTCATCGAACGTGCGGTTCTCCTTCACGATGAGGACCACGTGGCGGATTGCCTGCGGCAGCGCGGCGGGAGGCTTTTCCCGTGGGCGGAAGCCGTTGTTCTCCAGCACCTGCGCGGTCAGTTTGTCGAACTCGCCGGCGTCGCGCAGCGGGAAGATGGTGACGCTGCCGCGGGAGAACGCGCCGGTGGAAAGATCGCCCGGCACGGGTCGGGGGTGACTGGGCCCGGTGCCGTGTCCTTTCGCGTTGGCCACGTACACCATCCCGCGGTCCTCCAGCACCCGGGTGGGGAACCATCCCACCGGGACGTGGCCCAGCACGCGCAGGTTCCGCGCGTCGATGACGCCGACGGCGTTAATGCCCGCCTCGGCCACCAGCACCCAGTTCATCTGCGGCACGTACTCCACCCCGATGGGAAGCACGCCGCGCAGGTTCTCCAGACCCGGGATCCGGATGGGGATCTCGGCGCGGACCCGGTTCGTGCGGGGATCGATCACGGTGACGTAATCGTTATGGGCGTTCGAAACGTACACGGCGTCCCGCGCGGCGGCGATACCGGACGGGCTGCTGCCGCCCAGGCTGCCGTCGCCGAACGGCTGTCCCGTGCGGATGAATGTTTCCAGCCGCGGCGCCTTCGGATCACTGAGGTCCACGACGGCCACGGAATTCGACTCCGGCGCATTGGGGTCTCCGAGGCCCGGGACATCCACCGGACCCAGCGCGGTTTCGCGCTTTGCCCCCGCTGAGGCCTCGGGAGAAGGAAATCCGAAGGCGGGAAAGGGCAATCCGGTTTCGCGGGCCTGAACCGGATCGGCACCCGGAACGGCTTGGTACTGAAACATTCCCAGGTTGGTGATGTATGCCTTGCGTTTGTCCGGGGAGAGCGCGATGGCGAACGGCAACCGCCCGGTCCGCACCGAGGCGATCACCCGGTGTCTCCGGGTATCGATCGCGGCCATGCGGAAATTCGCCTGGTCGAGTACGTACAGGATGCCGCGCTCGCGGTCGAGCGCGAGATCACCCGTGTAGCTGTCCTGGAAGCCGTCCACGTTGAGATCGTAGATGTGCTTTGTCGTGTGATTTGCCGGGTCGATCAACCGCACGCGGCCCGAGTTTCCTTCCGAAACGAACAGCGAGCGCTCGCTTTCGAAAGCCAGGCCCATGAACACGCTGCGCCAGCCGTCGCCCTCGCCCTCGCCTACCGGCGCGTCTTTCACCCACCAGTACGACTTGTCGCGGCGCAGCACCGTGAGCGAAGACCGCGGACCGCCGTTGGCGGTGACCACCAGGTTGCCGCTTGGGCTGATGGCGAGTCCGAAGGGGGCCGGTCCGGTGGCGTAAGAGCGCCCGAGCGGCGTGATCAGCCTGCCGCCGGGAAGAATGCTTTCTGCGCCGGGCCGGGGCAAAGCGGGACGCGTCCCGGCGGGCGCGGCATAGTCCGCTGCCGCCAGAACGCTGGATAGCAAAAGAAAAAGAAAGAAGTGCATGAATCCACGCTGCCCACCGGCAGCCATTTCAGTGTATGCCAATGTATGCAGAGCCGCGGAAACGGACGCCGCAAGCTATTTCGGCGGCTGGCTTGCCAGTTGCACCAGCGCCTCCAGAACCCGGACGCGCTGGGTGTCATTCACGATGAGATACCGGTGCTTCCCGCCGGGGCTTTCCGTGAAGTGCGTGCGGCCCTTTTCATCCGTGGAGATCTGCCCGGGCGGCGACAAGGAGAAGTAGCCTCGGTCCGGGCGAACGGCGTAAAGCACGGCGGTCAGGTCCCAGGTTTGGCGGTCATAGGGCATTTTCTTATAGGCCCGGTAGGCATCCACGATAGGATGATTCTCGACGTACCGGTAATCGCGCTCGATGCTGACGGCCGGGTATAGGATCGAATTGCCGATTTCCAGCCCGCTCGCCACGATCGGCGTCGGCCATTCGGCGAACACCTTCCGCGATGCGGGCAGATCGGTCTTCACGTTGTACTCCGCGATTCCGGTCGGAAACGCGCCCGCCATCACGACCAGCAGCCGCACTTTGCGCGCGATCAGGTCGCGGTCGGTATCGAGCAGCCGCGCCATGTTGGTGAAGAAGCCCACCTGGACGATGGTGACCGAGTTGTCCGGCTGCGATTCCAGGACGCGGCGCAGCACGGTGGAAGCATCCGGCGCCGTGCTGCCGTCGTTCAACCGCCGCGGGTACACGGGCGTGCCATCGGCTCGCTTCCGCTCGCAGGGAACGCGGATCATCGCGCTATCCTCGGGCGTTTTGCCGTTTTTCACGACGCCGATCGGGATATCCGGGCGCCCGTAGAACGTGTTGACCAGATCGACGTAAGGCGCGGCATAGCGGTTGTCCTTGGTGAGGGTGACCGCGAGCAGTTTGGCCTCACCGCGGCTTTCCAGCGCGTGCAGGACGGCGAGCGCCAGCGCATCGTCCACATCGTTGCCCATGTCCGTGTCGAATATGATGGGCACCGGCTGGGCGTGTGCCGCGCAGACCGAAGCCAGGAGCATGAACAGAACCACCAAACTGTGTTTCACGGCTGCATAGTAGCAGATGTGGCAGTCTAGAGGTATGCTGCTGGTTCCCCGCTCCGTCCGCACACCGGGCTGTCCGGACACTCGCTCGCTGCCGGCGAGACTGATGCTTGCGCTGATCGCCGCCGCTCTCGCCATCGCGCCTGCCGCTTGTAAACGGCCGCAGCCGCGGGTCGAGCCGATCGAGGACGGCAATCAGCCTGCATTGAGTTCCCTCCACGCGGCCAACCTCCGCGCCGCCACCCAGTTCCTCGAGGGCGTCCATGAGCTGGAAAACAACACCTTCCGCTGGACGCAGCGCCGGTTCTCCGTGGTTCTTCAGCCGCCGGCGGGAGCCGAGAAGGCGGGGGCGCGGCTTGAGTTCCGGTTCGTATTGCCGGAGAGCGTCATTTCGCGCCGGAAGGCGGTCACGTTGTCGGCGGCAATAGAAGGGCACGCGCTCAAGCCGGAAACCTACACGGCGGAAGGCGAACACGTTTACGTCCGCGACGTGCCCGCTTCAGCGTTTACCGAAGCCCCGGTAAAAGCCGATTTCGAGCTTGACAAGTATCTCGCTGCCGGAGAGGTGGAAACGCGCGAGCTTGGAATCCTGTTCCTGAGCGCGTCCCTGCTGCCACGCTGAAAACGGCCGGCTCGACCGGCGTTTTTGGCCTACGCCCGGCGCTAAGCTACTTTACGCAACAGAAGCGCCGAATTCTTGCTGCCGAACGCGATGCAGTTGCACAGGGCGTACTCTATGTCCGCGCACCGTCCGATGTCGGTGACGTAGTCGAGGTCGCACTCCGGGTCGGGCACATCGAGATTGATGGTGGGCGGCAGCACGCCGTCGCGCATGGCCAGCAGGGTGGCCGCAACTCCCGCCGCTCCGCAAGCGCCCTGCGGGTGGCCGATGATGCTTTTCACCGACGAGCCGGCCAGCTTCCACGCGTGGCCGTCGAAGGCCAGGTGCGTGGCGCGGGTCTCGATGCGGTCATTCAGCTCGGTGGAGGTCCCGTGGTAGTTGATGTATTGCACGGCGTCGGGCGGAATGCCGCCCTCCTCGATCGCCAGGCGCATGGCGCGCGCAGGCTCCTCGCCGCATTCCTCCAGCCGCACGCGATGGTACGCCTCGCAGGTGGAGCCATAGCCGGCGATCTCGCCATAGATCTTTGCGCCGCGGGCGCGGGCCCGCTCCATCTCTTCCAGGACGACAAACCACGATCCTTCGGCGAGGACGAACCCGTCGCGGTCGCGGGAAAACGGACGCGAGGCGCGCTCGGGCTGGTGGTTCCAGCGCGTCGTCATGATTCTCATGAGCATGAACCCGCGCAGGATCAGCGGGGTGATGGGAGCGTCCACTCCTCCGGCCACGATGGCGTCCAGCACTCCGGCGCGAATATTCCGGTAGGCGTATCCAATGGCGTCGGTCGAGGAGGTGCAGCCGGTGGAGATCACGTGACTGAGCCCGCGAAAGCCAAACCGCATGGAGACTTCCCCGGCCAGCGTCCCGATCGTGCCGGTGGGGATGACATAGACGCTGCACTGGCGTTCCTTGCCCGCGTAATACAGCCGGTATTGCTCCTCGGTGAATTCCTGGCTGCCCCCGCCGGAGCCTACGATCACCCCTATGCCGCGCAGTTCCTCGCGAGACATGCCGTGGGGTTCCAGTCCGGCATCGGACAGCGCTTCCTCGACCGCGGCGATCGCCAGCGGCGCCACGCGGGAGACGTGCGGCCTGTCCTTGGGAGCGATGTACTTCTCCTCGCTGAATCCGACTATCTCTCCGGCCACCTGAACGGCGTAATTGGAAACGTCAAAACGGGAGATGCGCCGGACCCCGCTGCGGCCGTTGCGGGTGGCTTCCCAGAAAGCCTCTCTTCCGATGCCGTTCGGACTTACGGCCCCGATTCCTGTTACCACTACCCTGCGGTTCATCCCCATCTCCACGCTAGCTATTACTGGGCGAATGTGGCGTGCGCTTGTGCTAGTATAGGCTCTTTTAATGGGTCCCGGGAATCAGCGGCGGGCATCTCCATTGGTTCTCTGCGCACTCGCGGGTGTCGAGACGGGGATTCTGGGAGGCCTGGCGATGCTCGGATGGCTGGCTGCAAGCTCCGCTCTTGACCGGCAATCAATTTGGATCGTTCCGAACCTGCTGGGCTCGGTGTTTTACGGCCGCGATGTGCTGCGGCGCAGCTTTGGCTGGGTCACAATGGATGGCCTGGCGCTCCACTTTTTCGTGTCCGGATTGATCGGACTGGCGTTTGGCCTCTCGGCCGGCAGGTCCCGCAACCGCCTGCGGGTGGCGCTGCTGGGTATTGCGGCCGGATTGGTCTGGTACTATTTTTCGGAGGCGTTGTTTTGGAGGAAGCTGGGGGTGGTGGCGAGAATCTACGGCCCGCCGCGATCCCTGCTGCTGGCGCACTTGATTTACGGTCTTATCTTGGCGCGGTTCCCTAGCGCCCTGGCCTCGCTCGAGCGGCATGTTCACGGCGAGCCGGTTTCCGCCCCGAAGCCCCTGGAGCCGTAAGCTTGCGTTTGCAAATACACCCGACCCAATCAGTTAGAATGATAGGTTCAGTTCTGCGCTGTGTGGGACCAAGGGTGAAACCGCGCTATCGGATTCGACGTCGTAAGGGAAGCGCAGAGTGGAGAGGAACTAGATTTGCATGAAGTTTGACAGGCCCGGGCGCCTGCTCGCACTATTCGTTTGCGCCTGTTCATTGAGTTCGGTTGCACGGGCGCAAGAGGCGGCGGCGCCCCAGCAGAAGCAGCAGCCGAGTCCTTTCGAATCGGTTCCGCAAGCCACTGAGCCGGCCAAGCCGTCCACTCAGAAGCAGCAGCCAAGTCCATTCGAATCGGTTCCGGAGGCCAAAGAGCCGGCCGAGCCCACTCCAGAGACCAAACCGCAGCTAGAGGCCCCGAAGACCGCCGTGGAGCCCAAACCGCCGGCTGAGGCGAAGCAGATCATTGAAGCCATCGAATTCCGCGGCGCACGCCGCGTTCCGCAGGACACCCTCCGCGCGATGATCTTCAGCAAGAAGGGGGATTACTACGATCCGGAAACCCTGCGGCGTGACTTCATGGCGCTGTGGAACACCGGGCGCTTCGACGACATCACGCTGGAACGGGAAGACGGCCCCGCCGGCGTCATCCTGCGGTTCATCGTGGTGGAACGGCCGGTGGTGCGGTCCATCAAGTACGAAGGGATCAAGTCGGTAACCGTTTCGGAAATCCTAGACCGTTTTAAGGAACGGCGCGTCGGGCTTTCCGTGGAAACGCAATACGACCAGAACAAGGTCAACCGCGCCAGCGTGGTTCTCAAGGAGTTTCTCGCCGAACGCGGCCGCCAGTACGCGACCGTTACCCCGGAGATCCGGCAGATTCCGCCGTCCTCTCTCGAAGTAACGTTCCGGGTCAATGAAGGTCCCAAGGTCAAGGTAGGCCGCATAGACATCCAGAACAACCAGATCTTCAGCGACCGCGCAGTCATCCGCGCGATGAGAAATCTGCGCCCCATCGGCATCCCCCGCTCCATCTTGCTGGAAAACCTGTTCTCGAAGACCTACGACCTCTCCAAGCTCGAACAGGACAAGGAAATGATCCGCAACTTCTACCAGGAGCGCGGATACTTCATGGCGCGGCCGCTGGACCACACGGTCACCATGCGCCAGGTCGGCGGCGGCAAGTTCCGCGTTCCCCTGTTCTATATGAACAGGCCGGGCATCCGGGCGGATATTACCATCCCGGTGGAGGAAGGGCGCCTCTATAGGATCCGCAACTTCAACTACGTCGGGATGAAGCTTTTCAAGGTGCCGGAAGCCTTGACGCCGCAGTTGTTCAAAATGGGGCCGGGTGACGTCTTTTCGGTCGAGAAATTCCGTAAGGGCCTCGAGCAACTGCGCGAACTATACGGAACGTTCGGCTATATCGACTTCGTGCCCGATCCCTATCCGGAACCCATTCCGGGCACGGACCAGATCGATATCACGATCAACGTCGACGAGGGCAAGCAGTTTTTCGTCCGCCGCATCGATTTCTCGGGCAACACGACGACGCGCGACAAGGTGATCCGCCGCGAGCTGCTGCTGGATGAAGGCGACATGTTCCGCAGCAACATGTGGGAGTTGAGCATTCTCCGCCTCAACCAGCTCGGTTACTTCGAGCAATTGAAGAAAGAGGACGCGGCGCAGATCACCCGCGACCCCCGGAGCAACACGGTCGATATTCTGCTGAAGGTCAAGGAGCGCGGCAAGAACACCGTCGGGTTGACCGGAGGCGTGTCCGGAATCGCCGGCAGCTTTGTAGGATTCAATTACTCAACCAACAATTTCCTCGGGCTCGGAGAGACGCTCTCGATCGATTCGCAGCTTGGCGACCGCCTTCAGAACGTCACCTTTGGATTCACCGAGCCTTACTTTTTGGACCGGCCGATCCAGTTGGGCTTCACCGTGTTCACCCAGCGCTTCAATTACGACTACGGCCGCGAAGTTTCGCTGTTCACCGGCCGCAACTACGTTCCGTACTTCGAAGCGCTCGGCAAGGAAAACCTGATGAACTACGTCTCCAACGGGAGAGGGTTCACGGTGTTCACCAGCTATCCGCTGCGGCGGAGCTTCGCGCGCATCGGGCTGAGCTACGGTTACAGCAGTTCCCGCTATGAGCCGCTCACCGAGGCGGCCAAGGCGTACTTCAACTACAGCAGTTTCCAGGACCTGTCGGGCCCGAACTCGCTGACGGGCATCCGCACCAGCCAGATCATTCCTTCTTACACCTACAACACGGTGAACCACCCGATTAATCCGACCGCCGGGAAGAGCATTTCGATTTCTCTGGGGATTGCGGGCAGCATTCTGGGCGGGAACGTGAACATGGTCCAGCCCACGATCGAGACCCGCTACTTCCGCCCGTCACCGTTCAAGCCGAACCACATTCTGGCGTTCCGGTTCTTGGGAGCGTTTGTCACCGGCTACGGCGGGAAAGTAGCGCCGCCGTTCAACCGCTACTACATCGGCGGCGAGCAGGACGTCCGCGGCTTCGAGATCTGGGGTATCAGCCCGATCACATTCGTCCCGAGTGAGACGGTCGCCCCGGTCTTGAACGCCGATGGTTCGGCGCGCCTGCAGAAGGTTCTCGAGAACGGCGTTGAGAAGTTTGTTCCCGTAACACAGCGGATTCCGATTTATCAGTTTGTGCCGGTCGGCGGAGACACGCAGTTAATTGGCAATTTCGAATACCGGATTCCGATCGCGGGACCGGTAACCCTGGCGGCGTTTTTCGATGCCGGGATGAACAAGATCATCAGGCCAAGTCAGCTTGCGCTGAATCCCAGCCGCCTGGTGGAACTGAACAGCACGTTCCCCTCGGCGGGCTTCGACGGCAAGCCAAGAATCGCGCCGGGCACCCAAAGGATTCGCACCTCCACCGGCCTGGAGTTGCAAGTGCTGCTGCCGGTTGTCAATGCTCCGTTCCGGATCTACTGGGCGTACAACCCCACTGTCGTGCGGACACTCGTTCAGCCGCCGATTGTGGCGGACCGCTCGATGTTCCCGAACGAGATGACTTTCCTGAACGCAGTATCTCAGTACGGGTCGGTGATACCGTACATCGAACCGAGAAGGACGTTCCGCTTTACTATCGGACGGACGTTCTAGCCGCGGCGTATGCGCGGCGCGGTCGAGCGCGGTATGTTATGATCAGGAAATTCAAAGGAGTTTGAAAACCGTGAGAAAGCTTGCGTTTGCGGCCCCGCTGGTGGCGATGGGCTGCGGGATGATTGCGTTCGCCCAGAGCGGTCCTCCCACCAAGGTGGGAATTATCCACATCCACAACGCTATCATTCAGACCAAGGACGGCCAAAAAGCCGCGGCGGAAATGGACGCCAAGTTCGCCCCCAAACGAAAAGAACTCGACGAGAAGCAGAGCGAACTTGCCAAGCTGCAGACCCAGTACCGCAATAGCGCGAACACGATGAGCGAGGAGGCGAGGCAGAAGCTCGCGCGCGAGATCGATCAAAAGACCAAGATGCTCCAGCGGGACATGGATGACGCCCAGGCGGAGTTCGAGCAGGAACAGCAGCGGATCTTGAATGAGCTCGGCCAGAAGATGATGGTCGTCATCGACAAGTACGCCAACGACCGCGGGTTCTCGCTGATTCTCGACGTCAGCTCTCCCCAAACACCCGTGCTCTACGCTTCGAACACCATCGATATCACGCGGGACATCATCGAGCTCTACGACAAGAACTCCGGTCTGCCCGGCGAGGCAAAGCCGGCCGCCGAGGCGAAGCCGGCTGCCACCGCGCCCCCCAAGTAGCCCTGAAGCGGCGCTCCCGCCCGCGCGGTCTCGGACCGGCGCGGGCCGGGGTCTGTGGCCGCGCCCGCTACAGGCCTTCCCTGGCCCGGCGGAGCTGCGCATCCTTTTTCTGCAGCTCGAGCCGGAGTCTCTCCACCTCGGCCTTCAACTCGTCGCGCTGCTTGATGGCTTCGGCTTCCTCGCGCCTGACCGGCTGGCCGATGAAGCGGATGGATTCCCGCATGCTGGGGCGTCCGGATTGATGAACGGTGAGGCGGACATCGACGATATCCCCGCGCCTGACATAATCCACGCTGCCTTCGCGAAGCCGCTCGGCGTCAATGTGCATCTCCACGCGCTCTTTTCCATCCAGGATTTCGAGCGTGGCGCTCTTGGCCCTACGAATCGGCGCAGCCGTGCGGTCCCACTCGATCAGCAGTTGGCCGCCCACATCCGCCACCCAGAGGGAGAGCGGCTCCGGCCGGGCCCAGTAGTAGTACCAAAGCGCGCCCCCGCCGGCAGCGGCGACGAGCAGAATCACCAGGGTCACCCAAAGCCACTTACGGCTGCGTCCTTCGCGGGGCTGGCTGCTCGCGAATGAAGGCAGCGCTGAGTCGTCCGGAACGGCGGCGGCTGGAGCCGGGGCCTCTTTCGGGACCGGCGGAGGCGCCAACCCGCCAAACGTGGGAGCGGGCAACGGAACCTCCTCCCGGGAAGGTTCCGGAGCGGCCTCCTCGGACTTTGCAGGGACCTGCGGGGGAACCGCAGCCTGTTCCGGTTGGGGCTCGGGCTCCAGATCCGCGGCAAGCGGCGCGAGGGGAACTTCGCGCGGCTGCGACCGCGCTCCCTGGGAACGCCGCGGCAGGATTGTGAATTCCTCGTAGGGCGCTTCCGCCTGGATATCGCCGTTGCGCTCGCGCACGAAGAAGCCAGCCCGCGTGGGGCCGAAGGCCTCCGGCCGGACGCACAGAGCCACCTGCCACACTTCGGGGAAATAGCGGTTGTAGATTTCCAGGTCACGCGGGGAAAGCGCGATTCCGCTGCGCGTATGCGAATGATACCAGCCCACCGGCTGCAGGCCCGCCAACGAAGGCTCCGTGCGAGGCAGTTCGAGAAGTCGCCGCATCGCGGCCTTGTCCCGCTCGGAAAGCACGAAGCGCGGGCCGAAAGCATGCTCGCATTCCAACTCCCGGAACGCCGTGATTCGTACGACGCCGCGCTCCACCGTCCCAAACAGCACCCCGCCGACCTCTATGCCGCCATGCCGGAAACGGTACAGACCGTCCACCGCGGTTGCGGCGATCTCCTCGAGCACTGGGACCGCATATTCAATGCGCACCGGAAGGCCGTGAATGGCCCAGTGGCCATACTCCGGTTCAAGTTCCGCCAAAGACATGGGAGGAATTTTCAACTTTACCCTCAATGGGACTGTCTGGCAAGCATCCCATGAGTTATCCGCCTTTCAGTACCTAATGGTTAACCCTGGGCCCCCCATCCGGGGATTCTGCCCCCGGCGGCCTTGCGGCCAGCGAATTATGCGGCGATTGCACCGCCTGGTGGCAGGCGGAGCCGCGGCTTCCTGGGGCGCGCTGTAGAGGATCCCACGTGGGTGAGGGGCGGTCCGGAAGCCGGCACCGATCCGGTGAATTGACTCTCGTGGTCCAATTCGAATAACCTCGATGGGGAACAGCGGAAATGAACATTTCGGTGAGAGGTGAATACGCCCTGCAAGCCGTCTTCGCTTTGGCGGCGCACACGCCCGGCGAGCCAATGAAGATCGCCGAGATTTCGAAACGGCAGAAGATCCCGCAGAAATTTTTGGAGCTGATTCTGGCCAGTCTGAAGCAGGGGGGATTCGTCGAATCGAGGCGCGGCGCGGAGGGCGGCTACATGCTGGCCCGGCCGGCCGAAACCATCACGGTCGGGGAGGTGCTGCGTTATGTCGAAGGTTCCCACGCTACCCGGACCCGGACCGCGAAGCGCAAAGCGGAAACCCCATTCACCGAACTCTGGCGGAGTGTGGACGACGCCATTTCCCGAATCATCGACCAGACCACGTTCGCCGAGCTCGTCCGCCGCTGGACCGAGCGCCAGAGCAGGTACGTCCCCAATTGGGAAATCTGAATACAGCAACCGCGACAGGGTCGCGGTTGCAGAGAAGCGGGCGCGGGGTTGGGTGAAAGGGTGAGTGCGCCCGCTATCGTAAAGGGGATTATGTACAGTAATACGTTTGGGGCAGCTACAAAGTTACGCCGTTTGAAGATTTCTTACGGTTTTTCTCTGGCAAATTTTGGCGGCCGGCGCGGAGAGGGTTTTCGTTTTCGCAGAGCTCTTCCGAACCGGTTGACAGGAAAATTGATAGCAAACCGTATCAGAGGAGCCGCACCGCGCATCTTCTCAAGGAGAGGAAGAGCGAGCGGTGCAATCTGATCTTCCACCAACGGAGGAGGCCGCACGCGGCCTCCTCGACCGTGCTATGGTGTCAGCAACGGCTATGGCAGGCGAAGGCATCCAGGGCTCACTGAAGAAGAGGGGGATCCGCCTCACTCGTCAGAGGATGATCCTGCTCAAGCTGATCGATCAGTCCGGGCAGCACCTGGACGCCGAAGAGCTCTACCGGCGCGCCAAAGAAGTCGATCCGAAAATCAACCGGGTCACCGTATACCGCACCCTCAAGATGCTTAAGGAAGGCCATCTGATCGACGAGCTGGACCTGATGCACTACGAGGGCGATCAGCACTACTACGAGACCAGGATGAAGCAGGAACACGCGCACGTCGTGTGCCTGCGCTGTGGAAAGGTCGAGGAGTTTTACGGAGAGCCGTTGAGCCGCCTCCGGCGGCAGATCGAATCGCATTTCGGCTTCCAGATTCTGGTGGCCCGGACAGAAGTAGGCGGGTACTGCGCTCACTGCCAGGTGCTGCGCGAGCGAGAGATGAAGGAAGCCCCGGCCGCCGCCTCGACCACAAAGGTAAAGCAAGCCCGAAGGAGCTAGATGCCGTCCTCCGAACGGGGCCGCGGCAGTACGGCGCCGCCGGCATTCCTCACGGTTAGAAATCCATCGGGTGCGCAGACTCAAGTCCGGCTACAGCCGCTGCCCTTCCGCATCGGGCGCCATGGCGACAACGATCTCGTGCTGCGCGACAGCCGCACCTCGCGCCACCACGCCCAGATCACGTTCGACGAAGGGCACTACGTTCTGGAGGACCTCAAGAGCAGCCACGGGGTCTATGTCAATGGCCGGCGGGTGGAGAGAAAGAGGCTGCGGCCTTCCGACCGGATCGAGTTCGGCTTTCCCGACTCCTACCAGATCATCTTCTCGCTAGGCGAACCGCCCGCCCCTCTCAGGCCGAGCAAGCTGGTCCCCCGGGAACTGGAAGGCGGGACCATTCTGGGCAAGCTGCGCGCGATGCTGGAGGTGGCTCGAGCCCTTCAGACGTCCCGCTCGACCGACGACGTGCTGGCGGCGGTTGTGGAAGCGGCGCTCGCGGTTACCGGCTGCGAACGCGGTTTCCTGCTGCTGCGCCAGGGGGACGACCTCGATATCCGCATAGCCCGCGCCCGGAACGGCCCGCTGGCGCGCACCGATCTTCGCGTTCCCACGCGGCTCTTAATGCGCGCGCTGAATCAGCGCAAGGATTTTTTGTCGATGAATTTCGACCCCGCGGTGGAAGCGGGCGGCACCATTGCCGATCTGGAGCTGCGCAGCGTGGTGTGCGTCCCGCTCGTCCGCGTTCGCGCCAGTTCGCCGGAATCGGGCGCCGGGTTCGACCCCGCGGGAGAAACCGTGGGTCTGCTCTATATGGACTCGCGGCTGCGCAACGCCGATCTGTCGTCCGGCAACCGGGAGCTGCTGACGACACTGGCGCTGGAAGCCTCCACCGTGCTGGAGAACGCGCGTCTTCTCGAAGAGCAGTGGGCGCGGCAGCAACTGGAGGAGGAACTCCGGGTCGCGCGCCGGATTCAGGAGAGCCTGGCGCCGCGCACGCTGCCGGAAACCGGATGGTTTCGCGCGGCCGCCTCCAGCTTCCCGTCGGCTCAGGTCGGCGGCGATTATCTCGATGTGCGGCAACTGAACGCCAACTGCTGGTCCGCGATTATCGCCGACGTGTCCGGCAAAGGCGTTGGCGCCGCGCTGCTGGCGGCGCTGCTGCAGGGCATCTTCCTCGCCGTGCCGTTTACGAAGCTTTCCATCGAGGAGATGATGCTCCGGTTGAACCGCTTTCTGAACGACCGGACGGGAGGGGAACAGTATGCCACGCTCTTCTACTGCTCCGTGGAGGCGAACGGCTCGATGTGTTGGGTCAACGCCGGCCATCCACCCCCCTTGCTGATACGCGCGAACGGAGAGATCGAGGAGTTGGGCGCCACCGGCGTGCCCGTGGGCATGCTCGATGAGGCTGAGTACCCGGCGGAGGAGTGCAAGCTCGAAGCGGGAGACAAGCTTCTCATCTACAGCGACGGAATCACCGAGGCACGCAACCCGCAGGGCGAGTTTTTTGGACTGGCGCGGCTGAAATCCATCGTCTGCTCCGAGGCCGGACTGAGTTGCGCACGCCTGCATGCCGCAATTTGCGCCGCGGTGGAAGATTTCACGCGGGACGCCGCTCAAAACGACGACATGAGCCTGGCTGTTCTCGAGTACGATCCGGGCCGCTAGCCGGTATCAAGAGCTTTGAGGCGCGAACAGCGCGGCGTTAGAATGTCTGCGATGTGTAAACACGCGAGATTCCTGCACGCGGCCGCGGCGGGCCTTGCGATTGCTATCCTGGTCGGGTGCAGCGGCGAAAAGGAAGCCGCGCGAAAGGCGGTGAAACCCGTGCCCGATGTCTACCGCGCCGTTTTCGACACCAGCAAAGGCCGCTTCGTGGTCGAGGTCATCAAGTCCTGGGCCCCGGAGGGCGCCGAGCGCTTCTACCGGCTGATTGAGCAGAAGTTCTACGACGATGCCCGGTTCTTCCGCGTGCTGCCGAACTTCGTCGCGCAGTTCGGCATCAACGGCGATCCGAAAGTTTCCGCCCGCTGGCGCAACCTCACGATTCCGGACGATCCCGTAACGCAGAGCAACAAGCGCGGCACACTCGCGTTCGCGATGGCCGGACCGAACACGCGCACCACGCAGGTGTTTATCAACCTGGCCGACAACGAGCGGCTGGATGATGCGGGCTTCGCTCCCTTCGGCCGGGTTGTGGAGGGCATGGAGGTGGTGGACAAGTTCTACGACTCCTACCGCGACGGCCCGCCGCGCGGCACCGGACCGGACCAGACGCTTATCGAAAAGTTCGGCAACGAGTATCTGAATAGCAAGTTCCCGAGGCTGGACTACATCATCACCGCCAGGATCCAGGAGGAGTAACGCTTTCCCTGCCCTGCGGTTGAGTACCCAGGCTATCCGGCAAGCGCCAGCACCCGTGACACGCCTTGCCGGAAAATATCCGGCGGCGTCAGCAGGCTGAGCACCAGAAAGGCCTCGGAATCGAAGTCATAGAAGAATCCGGGCTGCGCCAGGACGTTCTCCTTGTCAAGCAATTCGAGAACCCATTCCTCTTCGCTGCGCGTCCGCGGCACGCGCAGGATCGCGTACCAGCCGCCCTCGACGTCGAGCACCTGGCAGGCAGAGCCCGCCACGGCCGCCCGCAGCGCGTCGAGGTTGCCGCAAACGCGCCGCGCAATCTGCTCCTGAACGGCCTTGCCCTCTTCGAGGAATCGAGGCAGCGCGTGCTGCACCGGTGTGCCCACCGATAGATACGTGTCGGCGATTAGTTCGAGCTTTTCCAGCGCCGCATCCGCTCCGGGCCCACCGGCCACAATCCAGCCCAGCTTCATCTGCGGCAAACCGCAAATTTTCGAAAGGCCGCTGAGGGAAAACGTAAGCACTTCGCCGGACGCCGCCAGCGTTTCCACGCGCTGTGGGTCCGGGCGAAAAGCGTAGTCGGCGAACACCTCGTCAGAAATGATAGGCAGTTGCCGCTGCGCGCAGATCTCCGAGAGCCGCGCCAGTTCGTGTTTCTTCAGGAACGACCCGGTCGGGTTGTTCGGGTTCACCACCACCACGGCGCGCGTCCGGTCGCTGATCGAACGCTCCAGGGCTTCGAGGTCAACCGACCAGGAGCCGTGATACACGAGCGGATACTGCACGATGCGCACGGACTCCAGTCCCGCGAGGAACTCAAACAGCGGGTAGGATGGCCGCGGCGCGAGCACTTCGTCTCCCGGATCGGCGAACAGCTTGAACAGGTACGCGTACGATTCGCTCGTGCTGGCGGTGATGAGAATGCGCTCCGGAGCTATGTCATGGCCGCGACGGCGGTAATAGCCGGCCACCGCAGAACGCGCTTCCGCGTGTCCGGCCGGATGCGGTTCGTAGACGAGGGAGCGCCGGTCCGCCAGCGCTTCCAGGATAGCCTCGGCGGGATAGGACAGGCCGGCGCGAGTGGGGTTCGACTCAGTAAGGTCCAGAATCGCCGCCTCCGCAAGGCGCTTCGCCTCGAGCAGCGCCGAAAGCTTGTTGGGCCGCAGGTCCCAGCGCAGTCTTGATGAAAACACTTATTCAACTTACAACGAATGCAAAAAGGGGGTGGACCGAAGCCCACCCCGGGAAGCAAAACCCGTGCCGGTGCGGATGGCTCAGTCCTGATCCGGCTGGTCCTGCTGGTCTGAACGGGGCGTTGTGCCGTCCATCTGCCCTGCGGCGGCCGAGCTGCGCTCCAGACCCTGGGCTGTCTGCATCTGGTTCTGCATGGTAGGCAGGTAGCTCGCAGCCAGGTTCTTCACGTCGGGATTCTGGCCGTGCTCGGCTTCTTTCTGAAACTCCTGCACCGCCTTCTGGCTGTGATCGGCCGACCACTGGGTGTACTCGCGGTCAAACTCGTTCCCGGACTTGCCGGAGAGCTTGTCGTACTCTCTCTGGTCGCGCGAGCTCATCTGAGACGGCAGCGTCATGTTGTGCTGGCGGGCGATCTGGTTCAACTGGTTGTAGAGGTTCTGGTGCGTCTGAACCTGCTGCTGCGCGAACCGCTTCACGTTCGGATCGGTGGCCTTTTGTTGGGCGAGCTGGCCCGACTTGATCGCCGAAATGCTGGCTTCCGCGCTCTCCTTGAGGAAGTCCTTGTCGGCCTTGGAGAGCTGCATTCCGGCCTGCTGCTGCCCGTACGACCCCTGCGAAGTCTGGCCGGATGTCTGCGCTCCGGCGGTCTGTGTCAGCGCGAGCGCACCTGCGCACGCAATACTCAACCCAAAGTGTACAAGTTTCAAGTTTTCTCCCCCCTCTATGGAGATTTGGTTGGCTGATTGCGCCGGCACGCCCGTCCTTATCGGGCATCGACCGGCAGGACAGGGCCCCAGACCCCATCCCTTACTGCTCCCATTCTACCCTGGATAGGACCCGGGGTAAGTACGTTTCTCAAGAGGGAAGTTTGCTGAGAATGCGGTCCTGAATCCAGTGTTCATCCCACCATTCGACCGGGGTGACCTGGACGCCGTCCACCTGCATGCTGAAGTGCACGTGGTCGCCGCCTGCCAGGCCGGTGGCGCCGCTCCTGCCGATCTGCTCGCCCTTCTTCACCATCGCTCCCGGCTTGACCGCGATCTCGCTCAGGTGCCCGTAGATGGATTGCAGCCCGTAGCCGTGATCGATTACCACCGTGTTGCCGTAGATGCCCAGATCGGCGGCCCAGACCACCTTCCCGTCGTTGGCGGCGCGTACCGGCGCCTGCTGCACGTCGGCGAGATCGAAGCCGAGATGCGTTTGGCGATCGACCGCCTTTCCCCGGTAGATATAGTTGCGCGTGTCGGCAAACAGCGACTCAGTCTTGCCGTAACGCAAGAACGGCCCTTTCCATAAGAACCGCTCCTCGGTCTTGAACCTCAGATCGGCCAGCGTCTGGTTATTCTGCCGGCGCATATCGCGGTTGATTCTCAGGAATCTCTCCAGCAGGTCTCCGCTGCCGCTGGGGTCGATCTGCTGCACGACTTTTTCCAGAAAGGCGTCGCTCAGTTCGAGATCGCGCGTGCGGAACTTTTTCGGGAACACCTTGAACCAGAACTGCGCCGTGGCCTCCGCTCCCGACGGATTGCGGGCATAGACGACCGGGACGGTGTTCGCGTCCACATCCCAGGGGAAAGCGAACAGCGAGAACCGCTCGTTTTCAGGCCTGCCGGGCATCGGAAAACTGCGGAACGTGTAGGGGCCGACGCGGACTCCCGCCTCGGTCCAGTAGCCCGAGACTTTGAACGTCACCAGTTCTGCGCCGCCCTGGTTGATGTAATGCTGAAAGCCATCGGCCACCACCCGCGGCGGCTGCGTGTTGACCTCGACCGGAATGTCGATCCGGGCCGTGTGCCCGCGGAGATCGTTCCCGACGGCCTCGATCATCAGCCTGGCCTTGCCGTCCCGGAGGCCCTGGGCGGTCTTGGTTCCCGCGATGAAGTTGACCGTCTGCGGCGGCTCGCTCTTTCCAAGGAAGAAAAACCGGCGGGCCGGGTGCGTGGCCTCGAAGACCTTAAAGGTTCTGCCTTCCTGTTCGATTGTTGCCGTGATGCGGCGGATGCCGTGCGGGTTTTCCGCTTTCACCCCGACGAGTGTTTCGGCTCCGATCACGCGCACCTCGCGATCCAGGCTCAACGCGGTTGCCGAGGACAGCGCCAGCAGCAGCAATGATGCGCCCACGGCCAGGGCGATCACTGCCAGGAGTGCTTTTTTCATGTTCCCCAAGAGATCCAGATACCAGCTTAAAGCCGGCGATCGGGCGGCGGCAATCCGGAGCCCTTTTTCTTGATCGCCTGGGATTCGGGAAGGCGCCGGCGCCTCCGCCCCTCTGCCGACTGAAATTAGGGTAGTAATAGCCTCGCCGCCGCGGTAATGTTGGAGTAACATCGACTTAGCCTCTTAGTTGTCATCACTGTCGAGGCGCTTATGAGGGTGACTACGAAGGGGAAGGTTATTGTAGTCGTGCTTACGAGCGTGTTGAGCGCCGTAGTCTCTGCACGCACTCCGGGTGAACAGACGGTCGAGCAAGTTTTGTCTGCGCAGGCCGCGACAACGCTAGGAGCTTGTTGAAAAACCCGATCCAGCAAGAACGATTGCTTCCCGGAATCTCGAAAATCGGGCAGATTGGGCTCTTCGGATGGCGAAAGGTAACCCTTAGCGGCGGCGCGGCGTGTTGAAAAACGCCGCTGTCCCGCGTCCAGTCACACTTCGGCCTTCTGCAACTTCGGAAGCCGCCACAGATTGTAAGCCGCCG